>NZ_JASXTA010000005.1:0-405337 GCF_032290525.1 Bradyrhizobium cosmicum
AGAACCTCGTCACCAACCCGGCGACGGTGACGACGACGATCACCGATGACAGCGATCCGGTGACGGCGACGCTGACGACCTCCAGCACGACCGTCTCGGAATTCGGCGGTTCGATCACTTATATTGTGACGCTGTCGAGCGGATTGAGCCCGTTTACCCCGAATTCGCCACTGGATGTGCTGTTGAGCAATGGTGAGCACGTCATAATCGGCGCGAATGCGAGCAGCGGCTCGGTTACCAGAACGTATACGGATGCGGAGATTACCAGCCAGGGCTCGATCGTCGATTCCATCAATAGTGTCGGCGGCGCTGCGCAATATGAGCAGTTGCTCACCACGGGGACGACGTCCGTTCCAGTCGTCTATTCCCCGACGGTCTCCGTTGGGCCGAACAACGGCCTGCCCGAAGACACGCAAGAGGGAATCCAGTTCACGGCGACCGTCGGCAGCAGCTCGCACGTCACGCAGATCGTTGTTTCCGGTCTCACCGGATGGAATGTGGACGCGACGGCTGCCAACATCGCGCTCACGGGAGGCGGTGGCACTGCTTCGGTCAGCAGCGCCTCGTTCAATAGCGGTGTGCTGACCATCAATATCGCCGGTGCTGCCGATGGTGCGGCCGTGACGGCGGCGGTGCTCATGTCGCCGCCTCTCAACAGCGACGTGGACGCCACGGTTTCGATGACGGCGACGGCCGCGCAGGGGGCTACGACGTCCACCAGCGCGGCAACGCCGGGTATCATCTACGTCGACGCCGTTGCGGATGCGCCCGCGCCAGTAACCGGCCAGTCGCATATCATCTTTGTGAAGGACTCGGCCAGTGACACCAACTCGGCATTCAGCAATGGCGAGACCGGGTCGCTGCAGATCAAGACGACGTTTGGGGACGTGCACGACGGGTCGGAGACCCACGTACTGGATATCCACCTACAGACCGGGTTCACGGCAGCTCTCGCGGCCAGCGGGACCATTACCGGCACATACAACGGTATCAGCACAAGCTTCAGCTACACCTACAGCAGCGGAACCGGCAATATCCACATCATCGTTCCCAATGATGCAGCCCTGAACCCGAACGCAGGCCAGACGGCGACAATCGATCTAAGCTTCGCCGTGACGGCGCCGCTGACGGGAACGCTGCCGGACAACCTGAACTTCAGTGTCACCGCAACATCGACGGAAGCCATTCTCTCCGGCGGGGGCGTGGGTGCCGTCAACGCCGACGTGACCAGCGACAACATCGCTACGTTCCTGGACAGCACGGCCATTCCGGCCGCCAGGCTGTTGGCTGGCGCCTTCAAGACCAACACGAACAGCAATGTTCAGGAAGCGATTCTCAGCTTTATCGACGAGGCGCAGCCTCTGGATGCGTTCGCGCAGCTTATGACATTCCAGGGCACTGGCCAGGCATCGACCTTCGCCGGCGACGCGGGCTTCAATATCACCGGCTCGCATACGTTCGAGGTCGTCATGGAAGCCGCCTTTACCGCGACGAGCCAGGTCAACGTGACCGATTTCACGTTGAACAACGTTGCGATGGTCAAGGACAGTGCCGGCGTTACAACCAAGATCGAATACTTGCTCAGTGGCAACACCGCTGAAGCGCTGACATCGGAGATCGTGCCTGACGGTGCCCACAACGCCGACACCTATGTGAATTCGCAAGATGGATCCAGCGCTGCCAATAACCCGCTGACCGGCACCGGCGTCAACGGCAACTACGTCTATGGATTTGACGGCAATGACACCTTGGTCGGTGGAGCCGGAAATACGTTCCTGAACGGTGGCGCCGGCGCCGACGTCATCACTGGCGGCGTCAAGAACGACGTCATCGTGTTCGATACGAACGACACCAGCGTCAATGGTGGCGCCGGGTTCGACATTCTTCGTATCGATGACGGAGCGATCTACAACACCTCCTTCCAGGTCAGCGGCGCGCCGACCGGCGCTCTCTCCTCCGCCAATTCGCACCTCACCGGCGGTGTGCAGCTGTATGACGTCGACCTGTCGACTGAGAACCTGACCAACTTGGAAGCGATTCTGCTCACCGCGGAGGCGTCCGCCAGCAGTTCATTTGGCACCGAACTGCACGGGCTGACCGCTGCCAATGTGGTTGCCTTCACGGGCGGCGCAGGGGCGATCAACGGCCAGACGGGCACGGCCAACACACTCTTCGTCATCGGATCGACAGGTGATGACGTCCAGCTCACCAACTTCACCGAGACCGCAACGACCTTTACCTCGTCGGGAGGGCAGGTCTTCCATCAATGGGTCTCGACCGCCGGCCCTGCGGCGACGCTGTTCATCGACAACGACCTGCAGGTGAATCACGCCGCGCAGGCCTAGTCTTCCGGCAAAGGCTGACGGCACCGGAAAGCGGCTCGATAAGAGCCGCTTTCCATTCGTCTCACATCAGCAGCGGGAGCGCGCCCGGCCAGGACCCGCCCGCGGCGATGTCCGTGTCGCCCCATTCAGCCCGTTCACCACTGGCTGCCGGCGCAGCCTCTGTGGACGCGGCGAACTGGCGCTGAGCGTAGGGGGCGGCGAACAGGTGGACGCCGGCGTGGTCGATGGCGAACAGCGGGGCCAGGTTCGTCGCCCCTGAATCCTCGATCAGCTCGGAGCGGCGGTTGTCAAGCACGAGCCACTGTCCGTCGAGGCGCGCGGCGAGCACGGCGTGGTCCTGCCGCACGGCGCGGTCGCGGACCAGCACGAGCCGCAGATCTTCGCGCGGGAATCCGGCCTCGCGCAGTGCGACGTATTTCGCGATTGCATAATCCTCGCAATCACCCTTTGCCGTCGCGAAGGTCTCCAGCGGCGAGCTCCAGCGATCGGCTTCGCCGTGCTGCGCGTAGTCGCTCACGTAGCGGACGACCATGTTGACGGCGCGATTGGCCTCATCGAGCCTCGCGCGCCCCGATTTCGATTTGACGGCGCCGATCAAGCGCAGGAACTGGGCGGCGTTGGAAGGGCAATCGCCGGCGTCGGTCTGGCACCGTTTCAGTGTCTCTGCGTCCCGGTTCAACTTGGTCTCGAGGCCCCGCCATTTCTGCCACAAGAGGCCTTCGGGCGCCCGGAAGGTGAAGAGGCCAAACGGCTCGTCGCCCTTCCCCGGCAAGGGCCTGGGCTCAGGGGCCGCGTCGGTCGCGATGTTGGAAGGCGTCAGCGCCGCGACGCGGACTGCATTCGGCCCACGGCCGCGCATGGCATCGAGCTTCGCCAGCACGTCGTTGATGCGAAAGAACGTTGCAGGTGCGCGCGCTGCCGCGTCGATGCCGGGTGCGAGAGTATCCTGGGCGTCCTGAGCCAAGCCGTGATCAGCCAAGCTGTTCTGGGTCAAGCCGTCATCGGCCCGGGCAGGCGATGTCACGCCGGCAACGATCAATGTAACCAGCCCCACGCCAAGTGCGCACAGGCGTTCCCGCTGCAATTCCCAATGCGGTGTCATAGACGACGTCCCTGCGCCGGGAGCGTCGTCAACGTCTATTGCGTCGATCCACGCCCCGATCCTGTTGTCGGATCGAGACTGAGGTCCGCGACGCTTAGACGAGGTTAAAGCGGAGGCGGAGGCAGGAGCCTTGTCGCAAAGACGGTCTATCCCGCGCTTCGAGGGACCGGCAAATTGTCGCCGCGATCTTTGCGCGGCGTTAACCTTGCCGAGGGCTCAACGCTCGCGCAGGGCTTCGTCGCGTAGCGTACGGGCCGGCCTCACCAGATAATCGAGAACCGACTTCTCGCCGGTCAGCACCTCGACCGTCGCGACCATGCCGGGAATGATCGGGAGCGGCTTCTGCTCCGTGCCGAGGTGGTTCTTCTCTGTCCGCACCATGACGCGGTAGAAGCTCTCCTGGCGTTCCGGCGTCTTCTCGGCCTTGTCGTCGACGATCGTATCGGCACTGATACGCTCGACCTTGCCCTTCAGCGAGCCATAAACGGACGAATCGTAGGCCGAGATCTTCACCACGGCGTCCTGGCCGGGCCGAATGAAGGCGATGTCTTGGGGCTTGATGCGGCCTTCGACCAGCAGCGTATCGTCGAGGGGGACGATGTCCATCACGTTGGCCCCGGGCTGCACGACGGCCCCCACGGTGGTCACGTTCAACTTGTTGACGATCCCGTGCACGGGCGCCTTGAGGTCGGTTCGTCGGACCCGGTCCTGCGCTGATTTGATGTTTTCATCGAGCACGGCCAGATCGCCCTTGGACTTCGCAAGATCTTCGTCCGCCTGGGAGCGGAAGGAAGAGACCGTGCTCGCGATCTTGGATTGGGCCTCCGCGAGTTGTCCTCTCATCTCGGTCGCCTGGCGGTCGAGCCGCAACATCTCGATTTCCGGCACCACTTTTTGCTCGTACAGCTTGCGGGTCAACGCCAGCTCCCGATCCAGCAGTTTGAGTGTCCCCCCGAGCCGGGTGACCTGCTGGTTCAGAACGTCGACATCTTGCGCCAGTTTCTGCGCGCGCATCTTGAACACACTGCTTTCCGTGGCCACGGCCGCGGGCACCACCTGGTCAAGCCGGTCGGGAAAAATCAGCTCGCCCTTTCCTCTGGCTTCGGCCTCTAGTCTGGTGACACGGGCCGCCATGGCAGCTCGCCGTTCCCTGATCTCACCGAATTCAGAGGCAAATTTCGTGTCGTCGATGCGCATCAGGGATTGGCCCTGCTGGACGATCGCTCCCTCCTGGATGAGGATATCGCCGACGATCCCGCCTTCGAGCGACTGCACCACCTGCATCTGACGTGCGGGCACAACGCGGCCATTGCCTCGCTTGACCTCGTCCAGCACGGCGAAATGAGCCCAGGTCAGGAACGCGGCGAGCATGGCAAGGGATGCTACGAGCAGCATGCGGGAGGTCCGCGGCGCGCGAAGCGCGGCGGCGGCCCGAACATCGTTGGCGAATGCGAAATCAGACGACATTGGATCTGGCCATGGGTGAGGCGGGTTGCTCGGCAGCCGCCGGCATCTGGTCCTGGCTCGGCGTCGATGGCGCCGGCTTGCCCTGCAGCAGCGCGAGAACCTTGTCGCGGGGGCCGTCGGCGACCAGTCGGCCGTTATCGAACAGCAGGAGGCGGTCGACCATGTTCAGCAGCGAAAGGCGATGCGTCGAGATCACGATTGTGATCTGCGCTTCGCGCAGCGTCCTCAGGCGATCGAGAAATTCGGCTTCGCTGCGAATGTCGAAGTGGGCGGTTGGTTCGTCGAGAAACAAAATTCGCGGCTTCCTGATGAGCACGCGCGCAAGGCCGATTGCCTGCTTCTGGCCGCCCGAGAGGCTCCGGCCACCTTCCGAAATGGGCATGTCGTAGCCCATGGGATGGCCCGCGACGAACGCCTCGACGCCCGCCAGCCGTGCCGCGGCCAGAACTTCCTCGTCGGTTGCCTCGGGCTTTCCCAGCGCGATATTATCGCGCAGCTTTCCGAAGAACAGTTCGGTGTCCTGCATCGCAAAGCCAACGCCCGACCGCAGGTCGGATGGATCGTATTGCCGCGAATCGACGCCATCGACGAGGATGCGGCCCTCCTGCGCTTCATAGAAGCCGAGCAGAAGCCGCCCGACGGTTGTCTTGCCGGAGCCAATACGTCCGATGATGCCGACCTTCTCGCCGCCTTCGATCTTGAAGGATACCTTGTCGAGGGCCTTGCCGGGCGCATTGGGGTAGGTGAAACTGACGCCGTCGAAAGCGATCGCGCCGTCGCGGATTTGCCGGGAGACATAGGCACGCGCAGGGGATCTCTCGCGCTCCAGCGACATGATGCGATCGATGGCCTTTAGCGAACTCAGCGTTTGCGTTCCGCGCGTGATCACTGACGCGATCCCGGCGATCGGAGCTAGAACACGTCCCGCCAGCATGTTTGCCGCTACCAGCGCTCCGACCGTGAGCTTTCCGTCGAGTATGAGGAATACGCCGACGACGATCAGCGCGAGGCTGGTGAGCTGCTGGGCCGTATTGGCGCTCGTAAGCGCGAGCGAGGCCCAGAAATGGACGTCTTCGCCGGAGCGGGCCGTTGCTGCGACGGATCGCTCCCAAGCCGTTTGCATGCGGGATTCGGCGCCGGTCGCCCGTATGGTCTCGAGGCCGGACAGCGATTCGACCAGCACGCCATGGCGTGCCGCAGCTTCGGCCTGCTGGCGTTTCATGGCCCGGTTCAGCGGGCGCTGCAGTGCCAGGCCGATCAGGAGCATGACCGGCAACATCACCAGAGGGATCCAGGCCAGCGGCCCGGCGATGACGAAGAGGATCCCGACAAACAGCATTGCAAACAGCAGATCTGTCGCGGATACCACGCTGCCGGACGTGAAGAACTCGCGAACTGAATCGAAGTCGCGCAACTGATTGGCGAGAATGCCCACCGAGGCGGGACGCTGCGCCATCTTCACCGCCATCACATGCTCGAAGATGTTGGCGGCGAGGATTACGTCGATCGTCTTGCCGGTGACATCGATCATGCGGCTGCGAACGGTTCGGAAGATGAAGTCGAACGCAATCGCCAGTCCCATTCCGATCGACAGGGCAATCAGCGAAGGAAGCGCGCCATTGGGAACGACGCGGTCATAGACGCTCATTGTGAAAAGGGGCGTCGCCAGCGCCAGCATATTGATCAGAAAGGCGGCAAGCGCGATATGACCGTAGCTGCGCCAATTAACCTTGACCACCGACCAGAACCAATGGCTTCGCGGCAGGTCGCCGGCAGCGACGACGCGTGCATTGCTTTCGACCGTAGCCCTGACGAAGAATGCGTATCCGGTGTAGCCCGCCGAGATGGTCTGGATCGCCTGAAGCTGAGGGATATTGTTCGTCGGGGACGGATCGAGGACTTTGACATTGCTTCCGGATTTGTCGAACTCCAGGAGGATCAGTGTCGTCCCATTCTTCATGATGAGGACGGCCGGCAGCACCAGCGCGGGAATATTGGCAATGTCGCGTTTGACGGCTTCGGTCTGGAGGCCCGCGCGTTGCGCCGCGCGGTCATAGAGCGGAACCGACAACCGACCATCCAGGATCGGCAGTCCGCCAAGGAGTGCGTCACGGCTGACGGCACGGCCGTGGTACGACGCCAGGTAGATGAGCGATGATGCAAGTGGGTCGTCGATTTCGAGGCGACCCGTTACTTGCTTCGGTTCAAACGCAACGGCTCGCTCTGCAACGGAGTGGCCATGCGTGCGCGTTGACTCGGATGCTCGAAACAACAAATGCGAATGTCCAAAATGAAATAATACGGAGCGAAAAGCGAACCGTCATTCCAGCATAGCGGAAAGCGCACTGAATCATTTGGTTAATCGGCAAAAGCACGACTAAAGGTTAATCTTCGAATTGCCTTTTGCCGATCACGGACCGACTGCACCTTGTGGAGTTGGGACTATTTTTGAATCGGCTCGAATGCCGTCGCCAGCCAATGCGGCTTTCTATCGGCTGTGTATGCGGTCACGGGAGAGGTTTGCAGTATGACTGGATCGTTGGTGCTTCGCTGCTGCGTGATCCATTCGGACGCTCCCACCAGGCCCGCCAGATTGGATCGCGACGGCCATCTGTGCTTGAACGCATCAGGTTCGGGCGCTTCGCTCGCGTAGCCCAGACGGGCGGGAACCCGTTCCGGTGCAGGCACGGGGACGTTCAGCGGTTCGGAGCCGGTCTGGGGCAGCTTCACGCGCAGCGTCGGCGCCCTGTAGTCGGGCGTTCCGAAAATCCCAAGATCCATCGGTGCTGCATCAACAGGGGGCGGAGCTTTCAGATATTCGAGCAACGTGCCCATCGCCGCCAAAAGCTGGTAGTCGGCGAACACCACGACGCCGCGAGCCGAAGTCAACGAAACCAACGCGTTGAAATACTGGTTCTGTGCATTCAAAAGGTCGATCAGCGAACGCTGGCCAAGCTCATATTCCTTTTGGAATGCCGCGATCGTCTTGCGATCAGCCTCGAGCTGTCGCGTCAGCGCGGCGATCCGTGTCACGGTTTCCGTCCGCGCAGCCCAGGCCTTGTCGATGGATTCGATTGCATCGCGCTGAAGGCGTGCATGTCGTGCCGTGCTTTCGACGTAGCGCTCGGACATCTCAGTCCGTCGCCAGACATCCTGACCGCCGCGGAAGACATCCCAGGACATGACGACCTTGCCGCTATAGTCGTCGTGAGTAACGCCAAGGTAGGGGTACGTATTGTCGCTGTGTGTTGCTCGGCCCTCAAGCGAGAAGGTCGGAACAAAAGCGCCGTCGGTCACGCGAAACGCATGCTTTGCCGCATCGGCGTCGGCCTGCGCGGCCTGAATGGTGGGATTGAATCGTACCGTAGTTGCAAGCGCCTCGTCGCGGGTTCTCGGCAAGCCGCCGAGCGGTCCCGGGAAACGAAGATTGATGGGTTCGATTCCGACGACCTTGCGGTACCTGGCGCGGGACTCTTCCAGGCTCCGGCGGAATTCAGAGAGCGCCGCGCGCGCATTTTCAACTCGTTCGCGGGCCTGTTCGAGATCACCTTCGCCGGCGCGACCGCCGGAAAAGCGCGTGTTGACGTTGGCGAATATCTTCTCGTGGTTGGCGACGTTCTGCTCGCTGAGCGCCACCAGTCGCAGATAGCGGACGACGTCGACATAGGCTTCCGCTGCGTCCAGAGCGATCAATTCGGTGCGCTCGCGAACGCGGAAAGCCGCTGCGTTGACGCGCGCCGTCTGTCGCCAGATGTCGTGGATCGAGGCGAAGCCATCGAACAAGATCTGCCGGACGACGACGGATTCCTGCGATCCGTTGCGCCAGGAGCCATTTCCGGCGATCGGAACGGGCAGGGCGGTGCCGGTTGTCACGGCCGCGCTCTGGTCGAATTTTTCGGGGCCCCAGCGCGCTTCTACGCGCACCTGCGGAAGCAGCGTGCTCTGGGTCTGTCGAAGTTCGCTCTCGGTGGCGCGGCGGTTGGCCGACGATTCACCGACTCCAGGATTGGTGCGCACCGCCTGCTTCAACGCGTCATTAATGGAGAACGGCTCGGCCGATGCGCTGCCGCAAGGAGCCAGAGCCAATGCAGTAAAAACGAAAATTGTGTGCTTGAACAATTTGACCTCCGCCCGCTCCCGAAAATTCGGTCGGGGGCCCCCCCATGAAATTGCCTGAAGCTTCGCAAGGACTGATCCCACAAGCTAGGCACAATGCGGGAAAACTGTGCAAATATGCGGGTTGTCGCTTTTCTGCCACGTTCGAAACCGCTGTTTAGGTGTAATAATACCTGCATCGCCGGGGGCAGAGGAAAGCGGCGCCACCTTTTTGCCCCTTCAGTGCGACGGAGATTCAAGCGCCTCCCGTGCCGTTTTGTGTCTTCGGAGTATGTCCTCGGGACGGTTGTCGACCCGGGCCATGCCGCACGATGCCGTCCCGCCGAGCGACGATCCGTCATTGGCGAACACAAGCCGGGCGTCGAGCCAACCGACCATTCCGCGTTAGCCCGCTGCCCCGGCGTCATCACGACCAACGTTGCAAGCAGGTGCAGCCGATGCCGCGCAAGGAACCATAATCCGGCGGGATTGCTTGATTATCGGCCGTTCGGTTGAAACGGCGCGATGCCCGCCGCGCCTCCTTGGTGGCCAAGATTGCTCTCACGAAGGGAGGGAAATGCGCTTTCTGCTTGCTACGGCAGAGCACCTGGATGATTGTGACGGAGGCGTGAACGAGCATACGTAGAATCGACGTGACTGATTTTTCCAACTGTATTTTTTCGGATTTCCGATGCGCACCCTGTTCATTGTTCTCGGCATTTGGCTGCTGATAAATGTTCTCTTCGTCGTGATCATGATGCCGCCGCGAAAGCCGCGGAGGTCGAATGCCGAGAGTCGACAGAGCGACCTGTCGCCAGCATTGATCAATCCGAACAGCCGACTGGTCGAAGCGGATGAAGGTTTTTCGCTTCGGCATGCAATCATTGCCGTCGCGCTCGGCTCCTTCTTTTCTCTGACCCCGCCGTTGCTGCAAGCTTACGATGCCATCGCGGCATTCATCAGAAAGCGCCGCCGAGACGAGGGTGACGGAAATTCAGCGGATCCTCCCTCTCGCTAAGTCAGGGCGCGATCACCATTTCGAACCGGAGCGCTTCACCCGCTCCAAACGTTCCCGAATTTTCCCAGAAATTCCGCAACGTCCCGAGTTACATGGACTTTTCGCCCTAGGTTCCAGAAAACTTCCAACATTCCGTCCAACACGATTTTCTGAATGCCCGAATTTTCTCATACGGCGTAATGGCGCATGGCATTTCGTTCGGCGCGTACCGAGTGAGTTCAAGAAGCTCGATCGGCGTGGCGTCATCAAGCATTCGACGCGCATTCGCATCGCCGATGATCGCGCGGGACATCGCGCTGCACGCGTTGCGGAGCAGCTCAATGAACAGCTTGAGATGTTCTGGAGCAGCCTTGCTGGCGGGCATAAGGCACATCTCAACAGTTATGAAACCGCCCGGCGCCAGGCACGTGCGCTTGGCTTTGACTACATCGAGAACCAGCAACTCCTGAAGGCAGCACCCGAAGCGCGGCTTGAGCGTTTGGAAGCGCTCGTCAATGCCGGGCTCGCAAACGACAACGGTGCGCGCGCCGCACTTCGAGATCACGTCTGACGATGGCATCAATTACTGCGAATTGTGGCGCGGCCGGGTGATTGAAGGCGAGTCCGAACCCAAGACCGCCAACAAGGATATCGGCCAGCTGAGCCACATCAAGGTCAGCACACGTCGTCGTCTGGGCCTGGAGGACATCTTCTGCGGCCTGCGCCTGAAGGGCGAGATCGAGCGGCCCCGTGTTCCGTACGATACCGAGTTCATTCAGCCATCGTCCTGAAAGCTCCGATCCCGTATGTGAAGATCCTGCCCGAGGGACGCCGCCTGAAGACTGCCGATTCCCAGCGCGAAATCCCGTTGGTCGGTGCGGCGCTAGCCGCGATGAAGAAGAGGCCACAGGGATTTCCGCGCTATCGCGACAAGTCGTCCAATCTGTCGGCCGTGGTGAACAAGTTTCTTCTGAACAATGATCTTCGCCCGACCAAGGATCACACCGTCTATTCGCTGCGGCACAGCTTCAAGGACCGACTGATCGCCGCCGAAGCGCCGGACAGCCTGATCGACAACCTCATGGGTCACAAGACCTACAAGCCTAAGTACGGGAAGGGGCCGTCGCTCGAACTCAAGCTGAAGTACCTTCAGCGGATAGCTCTCCAGGCGCCCGCGTCGCTGTAGGCCGTCAGGCGACGCGCTGTCGGCGCGTAAGGCCTGGCGATGACGGTATCTGCCGCACGTCGGGGAAAGCCCAAGAGGAGGCTCTTCCAAGTTTGAGTCCGTCTAGTGCCCCGATTGATTCCGATACTTGCTGAAGGTGCCACCCCTCAGCGTCACCCAAATTTTCCTGTGAATTCAAGGCCGAAAAGTTGCGACGGATGCGCCGCGGGATTTGTCCGTCAGCTCCAAGGATTTGTGCTTGGAGATCAACACCGTAATATCGACCTAGAGACTAAGTGAGACGGCATGCACTGGTAAAAATGACGGGTAACTCATGAACTACAAGGATTTAGGCATAACATTTCTGTATCACTCCGCCGCGCCCGATCTCGCCATATTTGCTGGTACTGTCGAGGGCAGGTTTTTAGGGGCTCCGTTTCGGTCGGTTCTGTACCATCATGGTCCATGATGGTATCTGGCGGCGAACGAACGGAGAATACCTTGTTGACCGATGCGGGACTTCAGAAGCTCAAGCCTGGCAAGAAGCTTTACAAGCGCGGCGACCGCGACGGCATGTACGTTGCCGTCCTGCCCATCCATGGACGCAAGCAGATCTCTGAAAGTGGCGACCACACCATCAAGGTGGTGCACTGATGCGCGCCGCGTTGAAAGTGGTGGTGGCCGCAATACTTGCTATGCCGGCTACGGCGGCTCTGGCGAAGTCTCCGGACTGCGCGAGTTGGCCGACGAACATGGCCCTCACGCACCTCAAGAATGCCGGCCTGATTGATATCCCATCAGTGATCGAGGCGCAGACCAAGGCCGTTCGTCTCGCATCCGAAAAGATCGGCAAAGACCTCTACCAGCAGGTTTACGATATCACGTTTCACACCAAGGACGGCAAGAAGATCGAGGTCATCACGAAAAACCAAGCATCAAGCGAGGAATGCTCGATGAGCGGCGTCGATATCTACGTGGTCTCGAAGAAAATCGACGGGTCGGCAGGGCAGCCATCTGACGGCACGACTAAAAAGTGATCCGGCTGCACCGAAAGCTCAAGAACTGTAATTGACCCGCAGCGCACCACGTAACTCCCTCAAATATTCGGTCGCGCGCTGCTCGAAGAAGTTGGCGCGCGCGACCGGCTCTCGACGTCGATCACACGGTCCTAGATCGATTACTGCTCCTTCCTGATCAAATCCTGGAAGATGAGCTGGCCCCAGGTGCGGCCGCGTGCGTGCACCAGCGCGCCGCCCTCGTTGAGCTTTCCGAGCTTGACGGGTGCGAAGCCGAGTTGTTTGGCCAAAGCCGCCACGGGAGCGATTGCGTCCTCGTCGTCACCAGACAGGAAGACGACCCGGTGGCCGCCCTCGACGACCGGATCGGTCGCCAAGGTGGCTGCAATCAGATGATTGAAGCCTTTCACGAGCCCGGCGCCGGTGAACGCCTTCGCGACGACGGCGGAGGACAGAAGACCGTCCAGCTCTTCTCCAAACCCGTTTGTCGCGTCGATGATCGTCTTGCCTTTCCAGCTCGGCAGGGCCTTCGCAACCTCGCGATGCTCGGCGAACGGGACCGCCAGGATGATCGTGTCGGCCTCCAGCGCTTCCCGCAGCGACTTGGAGACAACCGTGGGGCCAATCGCCCGAGCCTGCGGCGCCAACGCCTCGGGCGGCCGGCGGCTCGCGACTGTTACCTCGATGTTCTTGCGGGCGAAGGCATGGGCGAGGGCCTGGCCGATCTTGCCGAATCCAATGATTGCGTGGCTCATGATGTTTCTCCTATTTTCAGATGGCCGAAAAGCCGCCGTCGACGGACAGCTCCACCCCATTCACGAAGCTCGAATCGTCCGAAGCAAGAAACAGCGCGACCGCCGCAATTTCCTCAGGACGCCCCATCTTTCCCCGCGGGATCAGGGATTCGAACATCCGCTTGGCTTCCTCGGTGAGAACCTGGTCCTGCATCGGTGTGGCGATCGGCCCCGGGCTCAGCACGTTCACGCGGATATTCCGGCCTTTCAGTTCGTTGAGCCAGGTGCGCGCGAACGAGCGCAACGCCGCCTTGCTCGCCGCATAGACGCCGTAACCAGGAAAACCTTTCACCGAAGCAACCGACCCGGTCATGAAGATCGATCCGCCATCGCCAAACAGCGGCAGCGCCTTCTGGACCGTGAACAGCGTGCCGCGCGTATTCAGGTCGAAGGCCGCATCGAAGTGCTGCTCGGTAATCTCGCCGAGGGGGACGGCGTCGCCGATGCCGGCGCTCGCGTACAGGACGTCGATCCTGCCTTTGATCCGCTTGACCGTATCGAACAGGCGGTCGAGGTCGTCGAGATTGGCCGCGTCGCCGCGCACACCGGTCACATTCCCGCCGATCAGCTTGACGGCCTCGTCCAGCGCCTCCTGTCTCCGTCCCGTGATGAAGACGTAAGCGCCTTCTTCCACGAACCGCTTGGCGCTCGCCAGCGCCATGCCGCTCGAACCACCCGTGATGACTGCAACCTTACCCTCAAGCTTTCTCATGACTTCTCTTTCAGACTCCGTCTTCGGTTGTTCGGGGACGCCCCCGAGAACCTCGACATAGGTCTGCAGGCGCGGGGCATTGAGTGCGGAAAAGCGCACATCGGTGGTGCGAAATCGATCCGGCCGCACCGGCCGCGATGATCGGTGTCCGCCATTTCGGAATTGGGCAGTGCTTGCGAGCACCAGGCTATGATGACCGGCTGTATTGCTGTACGAGGCGTTGGATACGGCCTTGGAAGGCGCACCCTCCGGTGCGGGATTGCACCATGATCGACTGGGATGACGTTCGCTATTTTCTCGCCGTCGCGCGCGGCGGCTCGGTGCGGGCTGCCGCCGAGCGCCTCGGCGTGAACCACGCGACCGTGCTGCGGCGCATCGCCCAGCTCGAGGAACGCCTCGGCGTCCAGATGTTCGAAAAGCTGCCTTCGGGCTACCGCCTGACGGAGGCGGGCGAGGAGGTCCTCGAATTCGCGGACCAGATGGAAGCCTCGTCGCACCAGCTGGAGACGCGCGTCTTCGGGCGCGACCAGAGCGTGCGCGGACGTCTGCGGGTAACGCTGGCGCCGCCGCTGGCGACACACCTGCTGATGCCGGACTTCGCCGATTTCGCGCGCCTGCATCCTGATATCGAGATGGACATCCTGTCGTTCGGCGAGCTGGTCAATCTGACCAACCGGGAGGCCGACGTCGCGATCCGCGTCGTCTACGACCGCAAAACCCTGCCGCTCAATCTTCACGGCGTGAAGGGGCCGGAGCTATTCGGCGCCGTCTACATGTCCAGGGATCGACTGGCCGCGTGGCGCGCGGGCGCGCCAGATCCCATCCGGTGGATCGTCATCAGCATGCACGGCATCCCGGACTGGGCCGGCGCGGGCGAGGTTCGCACCACGGGCGTTCCATTCAGGACCTCGGACGCCGGGGCGCAGATCGCAGCTGTCCGGCAAGGTCTGGGGATCACGACCTTGCCGTGCTTCGTCGGCGATGCCGACCCAATGCTGGCGAGGGTGCCGGGCACCGACCTGCACATGTACGGAACGCTCTGGCTCCTCACACAGGGGGAGACACGCAAGACCAAGCGTGTGCGGCTGTTCACCGAGTTCGTATCCCGCCGTCTCGCCGCCTACGCGCCGCTTCTCGCAGGGTTGTCGGTATCGCGCGACTGACGCTAGGCAGGTCGCTGCCGGAAAGGTTGGCCTCGACAGATCGATGCGTTATCGTGCTTGATAAGAATAGAGTGGGAGCAGGGTGGTGACTGCTATTCGTCCAGCAGCGCTGGATGTTGTTTCCTGGAGAGGCAGCGCCGCTTAGGTCATGGGATTTGGAGTATTCATCCATCGATTGGACTCGATCTACGATGACAGTCCCGCTGAGCAATACCAATTTCCCAGTCAATATCTTCATCGCGTTGAAGCCTGCATCGGCGATTGGATAGTATATTACGAACCGAGCAAAGTCGCTGAAACGCGCGGTTATTTTGCAATTGCACGGGTTCAGCAGGTTATTCCCGATCCCGGTACTTCTGGGATGTATTTCGCTTTAATTGAACCGGGAAGCTATCTCGATTTTGCCAATCCGGTCCCTTTCAACGGACCGACAGGTCCAGTAGAGCGCGGCGTCCTCAACGAGCAGGGACGGATTTCAGGACGCGCTCAGTCCGCAGTCCGCCCAATCTCTCCGGACGATTTCAATAGAATATGCGAGCTTGGTTTTGCGGAGAACGCGCCGGTGCTGCCGCGGCGCGACGGCGACCTCCCGCTGCTCGATCTTAACGATCAGCCGCAGGTGCCATTCGCGGTTGAGCAGCAGCGCGACCGTGTTAGCGTGACGATATCGAAAATCCTGCGTGATCGAGTTTTCCGGCGGATCGTGCTGCGTGCCTATGAAGAGCGTTGCGCCGTCACCGGCCTCAAGCTCATCAATGGAATGGGGCGCGCGGAGGTCGCGGCGGCTCACATACGACCCGTGGAGGCAAACGGGCCGGACATCATCAGTAATGGGATTGCTCTTTCGGGCACCGCTCATTGGATGTTTGATCGTGGTCTCATCAGCTTTGCGGATGATTTGGAGATATTGATCTCGCGCCAGACAAATGATCTGGATGGCGTGCAATCGATCATCAACAAGACCGGGCGGGCCCTTGCGCCGCGTCGGGCGTCGGATCGGCCACATCCACACTTTTTGAAGTGGCACCGCGACCATTGTTTCAAACAATAGGCAAAGCGATGCGGGTCATACGACCGAACCCGCCCGTCGCTGAGCCGCGATCAACATCTCCACGAACGCTGTCACCTTGGGCGGACGGAAGCGAGCCGCGGGGTAGACCGTGTGGATGCCGCCGGATGGCAGTTGCCACTGCGGCAGGATGTGAATGAGGCGCCCGGCCGCGAGATCGTCGGCCACCAGGAAATCCGGCAGCACCGAAAGGCCGCCCCCCGCAAGCACTGCCGCGAGCACCCCCGGCGTCGTGTCGATCGCAATGCTCGCTTGCAGCCGCAGGGCGCGTCGGTCGAGATCACCGCGCGAGAACTGCCACAGCAGCGGCTCGCGCAGCGCCATGTTGGCGATGAACGGCAGCGTCACGAGGTCGTCGGGATCGCGCGCGGCGGCGATCCGATCCTTGAAGGCGGGAGCGCCGACCAGGCATTGCCGGAACGCGCCGATCTTGCGCGCCTGCAGGCTGGAATCGACCAGCCACCCGACACGGATCGCCATGTCGATCCGGCCTGAGGCGAGATCGACCGTCTGATCTTCGAGCGTCAACTCCACCCGGCAGTTGGCATAGCGTGCCGCGTAGGCCGTGACGACGGCGACAACGACGGCCGTGCCGTAGTCGTTGGGCGCCGTGATCCGCAATATTCCGGTCGGCTCAGCGGCTGCCTGGGCGAGCTCGCCGAAGGCGTCCTCCGCCTCGCGCAGGATCATGACGCAGCGCGCATGAAACATCCGGCCCGCTTCGGTCGGATGAACCCGGCGCGTGGTGCGCACGAGCAGGCTGGTGCCGAGATCGCGCTCCAGCTGCGCCACTTGCTGGCTCACTACGGCTTTGGTGATGCCGAGCCGCTCGGCTGCCCGCGTGAACGATCCGGCGTCCACGACGGCTGCGAAATAGGCCAGTCGGTTCAGGTTCATTGGCTCCCCGGCGAGATTTTATTGTCAGTTTATTACATACATTCTGTTTATTTTGTTGATGTTTTTCTATCAATTTGCGCGTGCCACATTGCGATTCAAGGAGATCGCCATGTCCGCGCCCATTCACGTCACCTACCTGTTCGATCCGCTCTGCGGCTGGTGCTACGGCGCCTCCACGCTGCTCGAACAGCTGGTCGCCCGACCGGATTTCGATGTCGCACTGGCGCCGACGGGCCTGTTCGCCGGTGAGGGTGCCCGTCCGATGGACGATGGCTTTGCGGCCTACGCCTGGAGCAACGACCAGCGGATTTCGCGCTTGAGCGGCCAGCCCTTCAGCGAAGCCTATCGCCGCGATGTGCTGGGCGACCGCACGCGTCTATTCGACTCCGGCCCGGCAACACTGGCGCTCACGGCTGTTGCGCTCACGGCGCCTGATCGGGAGTTCGCGGCTCTGAAGGCCTTCCAGCTCGTCCGCTATGTCGAAGGCCGCGACAGCACGGACATCGCCGTTTTGTCGGACGTGCTGCGCGCGTTGAACTTGCCGGACGCTGCCGCGCGCCTGGCGAGCCCCGACGCCGCATTGATCGCCGCTTACCGCGGGCGCCTCGAGACTGCGCGTGCCGAGATGCGCCGGTTCGGCGTTAACGGTGTTCCGGCCCTGATCGTAGGAGCCGGCAATGATCGCCGCCTCGTGCAGGCGAGCGCCCTGTTCGGCAGCCTGGACGTCCTCATTGGCGGACTGAAGGCGGCTTGAGCACCGCACTCAACACAGACCGGACCATCCAGCTTGAATTTCGCGATCGCAGACCAGCACCAGGAGACCAACATGCCGACAAGGAGAACCATCATGAAAACCACTCTCGCCGCGGGCACCGCCGCACTCTTCGCACCCGCAGGCCTCGGCCATGCCGCAGGCAGCCTCGCCTGGAAGCATTTTCCAGCCGGACAGAACGGCTTCTTCCGGGCTCCCGTTCTGGTGTCCGGGCCGAGCGAAGCCGTGCTGATCGATGGCGGCTTCACGCTGTCCGATGGCAAGGCTGTGGCCGACGCCATCAAGGCCACCGGCAAGAAGCTCACCACCATCTATATCAGCCAGTCGGACCCGGATTATTATTTCAGCCTCGGTGCCATCAAGGCGGTCTTCCCCGAGGCCCGCGTGATCGCGGCGCCCGCAACATTGGCGGCCATCAACGCCAGCGTCGAAAAGAAGCTTGCGGTCTGGGGGCCGCAGCTCAAGGCGAACGGGCCGCAGGTGCTTGCCGGTGTGGTCATCCCCGCAGCGTTCGACGGCAAGACGCTCAGCGTGGACGGCGAGACCATCGAGATCGTCAGCGCAGAGGGCCTGGCCAACCGGCGCTATTTGTTCGTGCCCTCGCTCGACGCAGTGTTCGGCGGCGTGCTGATCTTCTCGGGCGTCCATGTCTGGACCGCCGACACGGCGACCAGGGAGCTGCGTGCCGCCTGGATCGCCAATCTGGAAAAGATCGCGGCGCGCAAGCCGGCGATCGTCGTGCCCGGCCATCTTTCGGTGGATGCGAAGACCGACCTCTCCGGTGTCGAGCACACCATCGCCTACCTGAAAGCGTTCGATGAAGAGCTGGCCAAGGCCAAGGAGTCCACAGCGCTCAAGGCGGCGATGGAGGCGCGCTTCCCCGGCCTCGGCATGGGCGTTGCGCTCGACATCGGCGCCAAGGTCGCCACCGGCGAGATGAAGTGGGGCTGAGATGGGTGGCAACCTCGACCTGATCCGCGCCACCTATGAGGGATCATCGTCGGAAGAGAACGGCCGCAATCTCTTGGCCGCTCTCGCCCCCGATGCCGCGTGGACCGAAGCGGAGGGGTTTCCGTACGCGGGCACCTATGTCGGGCCCGACGCGATCATATCAGGCGTGTTCCGGCGTCTCGCCACTGAATGGACCGGCTACCGCGCCGATGTTCACACCTATCTCGAAGACGGCGACCGCGTCGCCGCCTTCGGCGTCTACTCCGGGACCTATAAGGCGACGGGCAAGGCCATGCGTGCCAATTTCGCGCATCTCTATCAGCTGAGGGACGGCAAGATCGCCATCATGACCCAATATGTCGACACTGCGATCGTGCAGAAGGCGCTGCAGCCCGCTGGCCAATAACGGCCGTATGCCGGGATGTGCGAAAGAGGGGAGCCCGCGACATGCGGGCTCCCCATTTTGGTTCGGGGCGCCTGCTAGGACGCGGACTCATTAAAGCGCAGCCATAGTCGGCGAGTTCGTAGCGCATGATTGGAGACCCCAGTTTGGGAGTTTGAATCGCGGGGGTCTGGCCGAACGCAACCCTCCTGGCCGGTCCTTGTTCGGCGCTTTCGCGCAGAAGCTGACATCAACCAAATCCCGTCGAAACCAATCGTGCTCGGCCGACGAACGCCGCTCACCGTCACTGTGACGTAGGATCTGCAATCGCGCTGGCCAGATTGCCCGACCAAATGAAGGACGTACCAGAACTCTTTGCTCCCGGACGGTCGTTCTTCGAACTGTTGACGTATCCGTCATTCGGCACCTGGGCACCTCACGTACATGTGTCCGGCGGCTCCGCCTTCCACGGAAAATGACCATTGAAGTACGATCGTAATTTTATATTATGATCGTAATGACATTGAGCTGAGCCGGCTGTTTAGCGGCAGCGGGACGCCACCAAACAGCTTTTTTGCGAGGATTTCATGGAAGACACGACCGCCACTTCACGCCAGATTGCATCGCGAGACATCACAGATCTCACCTCGCTTGGGCTTGCAGCCGCTGCAGCAGCGGTTGGCAACGGCGACATCACGTCGGAAGGCTACACTACTGCGCTTCTGCAGCGCGCCCGAGCACTTGCCGAGCTGAACGCTTTCATCACCATCGACGAGGTCGCTGTGCTCGAGGCCGCGAGGGACGCGGACAAGGCGCGTGCGGCCGGCTCGGCGGCCCCGCTCCTTGGCGTGCCCCTCGGGGTGAAGGACAGCTATTTGACGAAAGGACTGCCTACCAGCCTGGGCGTCGAAGGCCTCTCTCATTTCGTGCCGCGCGAAGATGCCGACGCTGTCCGGGCCATTAAGGGTGCGGGGGCTTTGGTCTTCGGCAAGAACAACCTCGTCGAGATGTCGTACGGCTTGACCGGTCACAACGCACGTTACGGCCAGGTGAAGAATCCGCACGCACGAGATCGCGTGTCGGGCGGCTCGTCGAGCGGCTCCGCCGCATCCGTGGCCGCTGGGCTCGTTCCCGCGTCCCTGGGCGGTGACACCGTTGGGTCCATCCGGGTACCCGCATCGTTCTGTGGCGTCGTGGGCTTCAAGCCAACGACCGGGCGTTGGCCGCGCTACGGCGTTGCGCCGATTTCCCATACGCTCGACACGACGGGCGTATTCGCCCGAAGCGTTGAGGACTGCATTCTGGTGGATCAGGTCGTGACTGGTGAAGGGGCTGCGGAGTCCTCCGACGGCGGCTACGGCCTGAAGGGAGCCCGGCTGGCCTTCGCGCCGCGACAGTTCCTGGATCTGGTGGACTCCGAGGTCGAGACCCGCTTCCGCGCGGTGGTTCGGCGGCTGCAGGAGGCCGGCGCCGAGGTCGTTGAAGTAGACCTTGGCGAAGACTTCAATTCCCTCGTCCAAACTGCGACATGGGGCATCTTCGCTCGTGAGACGATGGGCGCAGTTTCGGA
This sequence comes from Bradyrhizobium cosmicum, assembly GCF_032290525.1. Classification (GTDB taxonomy): domain Bacteria; phylum Pseudomonadota; class Alphaproteobacteria; order Rhizobiales; family Xanthobacteraceae; genus Bradyrhizobium; species Bradyrhizobium cosmicum_A. Next base: position 20,498 of record NZ_JASXTA010000005.1, read on the forward strand.
ATTTCTTCGCCGCCATGGCATTCCGACCACGTTCGAGGCCATTTACGAGGGCCTTAAGCCCCAACTTCGGCAGGCGTGGGGGCACATCGTACTGCCGGCTGGTGCAGGTGCCACCTCGGCAGAGGCCTATCGGACTGCGCTCGATGTGAGCCGGCCGGAAATCCAGCGCCGGCTCAACACGGCGTTCGTCTCTCATGGGGCGCTGGTCATTCTGCAACCGACCACGCCCTGCACGGCGCCTCTGATCGAGGAGCAGGCGACCGTCCATATCGCGGGGCAGGAAGTCAGCTACCTCGCCTTGGCGAACCACACCGTGTCGGCAAGCAGCGTGGGGCTGCCCGGTATAAGCCTTCCTGTTGGCTTGTCTCGCGCGGGGCTGCCGATTGGGCTCGAGCTGGATGCCCCCTTAGGGCGCGACCGGGAGCTTCTAAACCTTGCCCGCAGCATCGAAGGCATCTTGAGCGGCAAGTCGAGTGCGATCTAACGTAGCGGCCGCTTCGCGTGGCGAAGGGGCCACCTGCAAACAACGACAACCAATTAGAGGATCAACAGATGGCCAATGCGCTGCGCTCAACGCGTGCCATTCCGGTCGAGCACGTCACCATCCGCTCAACAAAGCCTTTCGAGGAGGTTCGTGCAAAGCTCGCGACCTTGGCACCCCGCATCGACGACGGGATCTTCACTCTCCTGCGATACGGTGAAGGCAGGCGCGCGCTGCGAGAGTTGGAGGCCGGTCCGCCGCCCACCATTTTCGGTCAGCGTGACCATGGGGCACTCCTGGCTATTGCTGGGCTGACGCGCCGATCCATCCAGTTCGACATCGGAAATCCGCTCACCGCGTCCAAGATGACCTGCCATCAACTGTCGGCGGGGCTATATGCGCCCATTCGCGTCCTATTGCGCGAGGATGACGATGGCGGTGTCGCGTTTGAATATGATCGACCAGCATCCGTTTTCGGTCAGTTTGGCAGCGATAATGTCGATGCAGTAGCCCAGCAGCTTGATCGCGACCTCCAAGCCCTGTTGGAAGCGGCTGCAGCCTAACGGCTGCGGGATGTTGGTGGAGTGGAGAGAAGATGCGTTTCGAGAAAGGTCATAAGGCAGCGACGCGACGGCACATCATCGATGTGGCGTCGAAGTGCATGCGCCGAGACGGCATCTCCGCCGCTGGGATCGCCGGCATCATGGGCGAGGCCGGCCTGACCAAAGGCGCATTCTCTCCGCACTTCGAATCCAAAGACGCGCTCGTTCGCGAGGCGCTGGCGAGCGCGCTCAGCGACCAACAACATCGCCTCGATGAGGATCAGCGGAGGGGCGTGGCCCTCGAGGGGGCGATCCGGAGATACCTCAACCGCGCTCACCTCAAAGACCCGGCGGGAGGGTGCCCTTCGGCGGCGTTGCTCCCGGAAATCGCCCGCCAGCCCCTGTCCACTCGGCAGGACTACGAGAAAGCGCTGCGAAGCTACGTTTCGTCGCTGGCCGCATTACTTCCGGAGGCCGATTCTGCAGCGAGCCGCCGCCGCGCGACCACCATCTTCGGCCTCATGGTGGGCACCCTCCAGTTCGCGCGGGCCGTCCCCGACACTGTCCAGGCGGAGCAGATCCTGGAAGGCGGTGTTGAGGCCGCGCTGCAGTTGGCGCGAGCTCCATCTCCCTAGGTTAGGAAGCTCCGAAAGGCTATGGGCTATGATCACCGGCGTCAGCTTCCGACTAGCGCGACATATCGCGCTACCGCACCAACTCGGTCGCGAACGGGATAAGCGGACGTAGCCTTCGTCGCGTCACGCCGACGGATTTATGGGTACACGGCCTAGATCTTGATGAAGCTGTGCGCGGCCAGCGCGCCGAAGGGCAATGCTGCCAAGCGTCCGCTGAAGACGATCGGCATCAGAAGTCGCCGGCATGAAAGTCCAGCGCGCAGGATTATTTCGCGCAGCGTTCGGGATTGTTTCCCGGTGCATTCGCTGAGGCGCGACGCACAACTTGTCGCATGCTGCACTACCAAACCGGAGTCGCAGCAATGCCACAGTTGCGGCGAGACGGCATTCTTTAGACCCATTCAATTTCGCTTCGTCGTTTGCGTGTGCTCATAAGTGCGCGGCTGATATTTCTTACCGGGGATTGGAATGCTGGGTTTGAGTGCCGTGAGGCGGAGTTTTTTCGCGACCTGCAGTTTGTTGGTGTTGGATGCAGGTCTTGACGGCAAGAGTTACGCTCAAGCCCAGCTACCCGCGGTCACGGTGGAGGCTCCAAAGCAGCAGCAGGCGCGCCGGGCGCAGACTGCGCAGTCCGGTGCCGCAGGCGATCTGCGACGATCGGCGCGGCGCCCGAATCCGCGCAGGGAGGCGCAGATTGTTGCAGTGGCTCCGGCGTCGAGCACGACACTCCAGAGTGCGATCGGCCCGGTCCAGGGCTTCGTCGCAGCGCGCAGCGCCACCGGCACCAAGACCAATACGCCACTGATCGAGACGCCGCAGTCCGTCTCGGTCGTAACGCAAGACCAGATTCGCGATACCGGCGCACGAACCGTCGGCGAGGCGTTGGCCTACACCGCCGGTGTGCAGACGCAGCCATACGGCTTCGACCCGCGCTACGATCAGTTTCTGATCCGCGGATTTGCGGCCAACCAGTACGGCAACTATCGGGACGGCTTGCGTCAGGGCAACGGCTCGTTCGCCTATTTCCGCAACGAACCCTATGGCGCCGAGCGCATCGAGGTGATGCGTGGTCCATCGTCGGTCCTGTACGGCGCCAATGAAGCCGGCGGCATGGTGAACTACGTGAGCAAGATGCCCCTCGAGAAGCGGCTCAACGAGGTCGGGCTCGATATCGGCAATTTCGATCGCTATCAGGGACGTTTCGACTTCAGCGGGCCGGCGCTCGATAATGACAAGCTGCTCTATCGCTTCACCGCCCTGGTGCGCGACAGCGGCACACAGATTCCCGGAACCTGGGATGACCGCGTGTTTTTTGCCCCGAGCTTTACCGCCAAGCTGGGCGAGGATACCACGTTGACGATGCTGGCCGAATATGAGCGCAGCAAGACGTCGATGTGGCCATATTATCTGCGCAACCCGGTGACGGGCGTGGTCACCAATATTCGTCTCGGCGACCCCGCATTCGACGCGCTCACGCAGTCGCAGGCCTCGATCGGTTACAGGCTCGAACATCGTTTCAACGAGGCAGTGACGTTCCGGCAGCATGTCCGGGTCGGACATGTGTCGTTCGAGGGCAACATGGTTGATGCTCTCAGCCTGTCGCCCGACGGCCGCACGCTCAACCGCTACGGGGCGACGTTTCGGGAATGGCTGAACACGTTCAACGTCGATCATCAGATCGCGGCCAGGCTGGTCACCGGCCCGGTCAAGCACACGGTCCTTGCCGGTGTTGATTACTTCCGGCAAGGCACGACGCTGGACTATTATGCGGGCCTGGCGCCTTCGCTCGATCTGACCAACCCGGTCTATGGCAGTTCGGCGCCGACGACTCCTCTGGGCCTGATGAGCAGCAACAGCCAAACGCTCGGCCAGGTCGGGCTCTACGCACAAGATCAGATGGCGTGGGGCGGCTGGCGTCTGACCGTCGGCGGCCGGCAGGATTTTGCCGCGCTTTCGAACCGCAATGACCTGACGGGTCTGACGAGCGATAGCGAGCCCAGCAAGTTCACGGGCCGCGCCGGATTGTTGTATCTGTTCGAGTCGGGTCTTGCTCCTTATGTGAACTATGCGACATCGTTCCTGCCGCTGACCGGCACGACGGCCCCGCAGCGCGGCGGCACGCCGTTCGCGCCGACAACGGGTGAATCGCTTGAAGCCGGCATCAAGTATCAGCCGTTGGGCTGGAACAGTTACTTCACAGGCACCTGGTTCAATCTGACCAAGGACAATGTGCTGACGGTCGATCCGGCCTTTCCCACTTTCTCGGTGCAGACCGGCCAGGTTCGTTCGCGTGGGGCGGAGCTCGAAGCCGTGCTGTCATTGGCCGAGGGTCTCAAGGGCATCGCGTCCTACAGCTATACCGATGCCATCGTCACGCGCAGCAATGGCCTTGATCTCGGCAAGGTGCCGATCGGCGTGCCGTTGCAGCAGGCCGCGATCTTCCTCGATTACACCTGGCAGACCGGCCCGCTTGCAGGCTTTGGTGTCGGTGCCGGTGCGCGCTGGATCGGGCAGACCTGGGCGGACGAGGTCAATACGATCAGAAATCCCGCCATCGCGGCGTTTGACGCCGGGGTGCATTACGACTATCGCGGCATGCGCCTGGCGATGAATGCGCGCAATTTGTCGGATGAGCGCGTTCCAATCTGCAACGGCGGGACCTGCGCGTTCACGCAAGGGCGAACCGTGCTGGGGAGCGCAACAGCGCGTTGGTAGGCGAGGGCCCTCCGCGGTCCTGATCATCGCGTAGCACCCCGGCGCAAACGCTGGATGTCCGCCACTCCCTCCCGTGATACGAAATTCGCATCGTCCCCTGGGAGCCATGCGTTCATGTCCACCGCCGCCACCCCCGCTCAACCAACCGAAACCGATCCTGAAACTCTCGGCTGGATGCGCGGCTTCCCGCCGGCGCCCGACCGCACGATCGCCTTCCAGGACGGCTCGTTCCGCAGCTTCCCCGAGCTGCGCTGGGCGTGGAGCAACATCCGCCAGCTGGTGCCGACGGTGAACGTTTGGCGCGGGGCGGGGCCTCGGTCGGTGCTGCCGCGCGAGGACCATGACATCGGCGCTGTCGCCTCGACCACGATGGATGGCCGGCCCATGACGTTCGCGAAGATGCTGGAGGAGACCTACACCGACGGCATCGCCGTGCTGCATCGGGGCAGGCTGATCTATGAGCGCTATTTCGGTGCGCTGAAGCCGCACAAGCCGCATATCGCGATGTCGGTGACGAAATCCTTCACCGGCGTGCTCGCGGGCATTCTGGTCTCCGAGGGCAAGATCGACCCGCAGGCGCCCGTCACGGACTATGTGCCGGAGCTGAAGGCGAGCGCGTTCGGCGATGCGCGCGTGCACGAGGTCATGGATATGACCACGGGCCTCGAATACACCGAAGTCTATACCGACAGGAACTCGGATGTGTGGGGCTTGCGGCGGGCGAACGGCATGGCGCCGATCCCGCCGGACTATGACGGCGCGACCAACATTTTCGATTTCCTGATCGCGCAGAAGAAGCAGGGCGAGCACGGCAAGGCGTTCGCCTACAAGACCGTCAACACCGACGTGCTGGCCTGGATCATCAGGCGCGCCAGCGGCATGACGCTGTCCGATCTGCTCTCGGAGCGAATCTGGCAGCCGATGGGCGCGGAGGAAGACGCGCATTATCACGTCGACCGCATCGGCACCGAAAGCGGCGGCGGCGGCCTCTCGACGACGTCGCGCGATCTCGCCCGCTTCGGCGAGACCATGCGCAACAACGGCCGCTTCAACGGCCGCCAGATCGTGCCGTCGACCGTGGTCGGGGACATCGCGCGCGGCGGCGATCCCGAAAAATTCAGGCCGGCCGGCTACACCACATTGCCCGGCGCCTCCTATCGCAATCAATGGTGGGTCACGCACAATGCGCACGGCGCCTTCATGGCGCGCGGCGTCCACGGCCAGGGCATCTACATCGATCCAAAGGCCGAGATGGTGATCGCCCGCTATGCATCGCATCCCGTGGCCGGCAATGCGGCGAATGATCCCGTGACGCTTCCGGCCTATATGGCGCTGGCGAAGGAGCTGATGGCTGGCGGGTAGGATCGGGGTATATCTCGCAAGCGATTCCTTGGATTTTGACGTGAGGAGCCATGGCGGTTTCGAAAGACAACAAATCTCTCGCCCGTTACTTGAGAGACGTTATGCAGAACTCACCGACGGTTACGAAATATTGGGATGTCGCCCACGTCAGCGACGTCGACATCATGATCATCAAGGACGTCCCGGCAGGAGGCGTTTCCACCTATGCCAGCCTGGCGCTCTCTGATGCGAAGACAGGCCTGACGTCCGGCGACAAGGCCCTGGGCGTCGAGATTCTGCTGGCTCTGGCGACGGAATGCGCCGAGGGCGCCAATATGATCGCGACCTGCGCTTTCAGCATCAAGAAGGACGAGATCACACCCTTGCCCGGCGTCGTCATTCCGCGAGCCCTGGAACTGTATGGCGAAGGGCGCGACATGAAGCACGCCATGCTCATCTCTCCGTTCTCGTGGGACCTGGAAACACAGTCCTTCTCGACCAAGTCCGTCGCCTGGCTGCAGATGCTCCCTGTTTCCGACGCCGAGCGGGACTACGCGCTGGCGAACGGGCCCGAAGCGCTGGAGGATCTGTTCGAGGACCGACAGATCGACGTGTTCGACATCGATCGTCCCAGCGCTCTTTGATACCTTGACCGCCGCCATCCTCGTGGGCGCCTGCGCGGCGCCTCGCCTGGAATAGGATGTTGAGCCCGAAGAGTATCGCTTCGTCTCTCTCTCTACCGCGGCGCCAGCCCCGCGCCGTTTTGAAATGCCAGCAACCCAATGCAGAAAATCGCTGCGCCAACCCACAGCACCACCGGGACCAGGTACGGCGACGAAATGACTTCGAGCACCGGGAACGCTTTGTCTGAAACAAACCTTCTGTGCGCCACCCATGCGGTTGCGACGAGGGGTGTAAAGGCGACGACGAAGTAAATCGCCCCCAGCACCCAGCCAAAGGCGGTCAAATCCCTGGATCGCGTGACCTCTCCCGCCAAGCCAAGCGCGGCAATTGACACGAACGCGCCCAACGCGCTGATGAGCAGCTCGGCAGCCAGGACGACGATGGATAGAGTTGCATTCATGCTTGGATTCCGTTTGCGAATGAGATTTCCATTTAGCGCGTAGAGGAAGGAGCTTGCAATCGGTGTGGTCATTCGAGCTTGAATTGGCCAGGCTTGATCGAATCGCAAGATCGGTCGAGCAAATCATGGCCAACAGCGCCTAAATGGAGCCGCCACGGAGGAGAGACGATGACGGCGGCACTGCAACACTATCAGGCCCGGATGCGGCGGGTGCTGGACCATATCGACCGGCACCTCGACGCTGATCTGGACCTGGACACTTTGAGCGCGGTTGCGGCCTTCTCGAAATTCCATTTCCACCGGCAGTTCACGGCAACCTTCGGGTTGTCCGTGCATCGCTATGTCCAATTGGCCCGTCTGAAGCGTGCGTCGCATCAGCTGGCCTACAATGACGCCCAAACCGTCACGGATGTGGCGATGGATGCCGGTTACGACGCGCCTGATGCCTTCGCCCGCGCCTTTCGGCAACGGTTCGGGCAATCGCCCTCGTCGTTCCGGAAATCCCCCGACTGGGAGCCGTGGCTTGCGGCCTTCGGGCCTCTCGACAATGCGAGGAGCAAGCTTATGCAGAAGACCTTTACCACTGACGACGTGACGATCCGCGACGTGCCCGCCACGAAGGTCGCGATCATGGAGCACCGAGGCGACCCGGCGACGCTTCGTGCCACCATCCAGCGGTTCATCGCGTGGCGCAAGGCAGCTAACCTGCACCCCAGCACAAGCCCGACCTTCAACGTCTGGCGTTCCGAGCGGCGTCCTGCCTCGCCGGCCGATTACAGCATCGACCTCTGTGTCGGCATCGACCGGCCGATCGCGGCGAACGGAGAGGCGATCAAGGCCGGCGAGATCCCCGGCGGGCGCTGCGCGGTGCTGCGCGTCGTCGGTTACACCGACAATCTGGAGCCCGCCGCGCTCTACCTTTATCGCGACTGGCTTCCGGCCAGCGGCGAGGAGACGCGCGACTTCCCGATCTATTGCCAGCGGCTGAGCTTCTTTCCGGAGGTGCCGGAGCATGAGACCGTCGCGGACGTTTTCTTGCCGTTGAAATAGCGCCCTCCGAGGGCGGCCTGTTCTTCCGATCGCAAGGCACGCGCCTCAGCGCTTCTTCGCGGCGCGTGCCCGCCTGTCGTCCGGTTGAAGTCGGGCGTCATGGCTGGTGGCCGAGCGCCGCTTCACGTGATCGACGAAGGCCCGGAGCTTCGGCATCATCTGGTGGCGGCTGGGATAGTAGAGAAACACCCCAGGCGTCATCGGGGCGAACGGCTGCAGGACCTGCAAGAGTTTTCCGGCCTTGACAAGTCCGGTCGCGATCGGCGCAGGCACTTGCGCAAGGCCCATGCCTTCGACGGCGGCACCGAGCATGGTCGGGAAATCGTAGGCGATGAGCGGCCCTGAAACGACAGCCTCGACCGGCTTGTTGCCGCTAACGAACGACCACGGCGCAACCGTCCCGTTCGAGCGGCGGATTCGGATGCAGGCATGCTGGCGCAGATCGTCGATCTGCGCGGGTGTGCCCCGGCGACGCAGATATTTGGGGCTGCCGACGACCACGAACGGAAACGGCGGCGCCAGCCGCACAGCGATCATGTCGGGCGCGATGAACTGGCCCATCCGGACGCCGGCGTCGAACCCCTCGGCGGCAAGATCGACCAGCCCCTCACTGACGGCGATCTCGACTTCGACGTCGGGATAGGCCTGCGAGAACGATGCGATCAGCGGCTCCAGCAGGATTGGCACCACCGCCCGCGGCACCGTGAGGCGCAACAGTCCGCATGGCCGCTGTCCGAGGTCGCGGGCGACATCGCTGGCGGCGATAAGCTCCTCGAAAGCCGGCCTTGCCCGCGCGTGAAATCGTTCGCCGGCCTCGCTCAGGCCGACATTGCGCGTGGTGCGGATGAAAAGCGCTGCGCCGACACGAAGCTCGAGCGCCCGCACCGCCTGGCTCATCGCCGATGGCGTCACGCCGAGTTCGGCCGCCGCTTTGCGAAAGCTGCGATGCCGGGCAACGCTCAGGAACGCCTCGACACCGTCGAGCGCGCCCCGCCGGATTGTGAAGTTACGCTTCATAACCTGTCGACATTATCGCGAATAGTCGCTCGCGGAAAGCGCGCTTACAACCGGGTGCCGGTCAGGAGCGTTGCTGATGGCGGGGGCCTGAACACTCGCGCTCGTGCGCCAGCTGCGCCGCTGTATTCGGACCGAGCTCGACGTCGCGACCTTGTCGGAGACCTAAATGGCTACGGAATCTCTCTTTCGGATTCACCTCGTCCTGGGCTATGTCGCCTGGCTGCTTTGCTTCGGCGCCTACATCTGGCCCTGGCTCAAGTCGATGGACGGAATTGAGGCGCACCGCGCCATCGCCACGCTGCACAGCTTCCGCTTCTTCGGGCTGGTCTTCATCCTTCCCGGTGTCGTCAGTCCGGACCTGCCGGCCGGCTTCGCGGTGTCCGCCGCCTGGGGCGACTTTGCAACCGCGGTGCTGGCGATGTTGGCGCTTCTCACAGTGAGGGTGCGGCTGCTGTTTTGGCCGCTCGTGGCCGCCTTCAATGTCGTAGGGACGGTCGACCTGATCCTAAACTATTACCACGCCATCCAGGTCGGCCTCCCCGAGCACGCCGGATGGCTGGGTGCCGCCTATGCGATCCCGATCATCTACGTACCGCTGCTGACGATCACGCACGTCGCCGCATTCATTCTCCTGGCACGGGCCAGCACCAAGGCCATGGCGCCGGCTGGTGCGGGTTGAAACGAACCGGCGTCTTGCCGAGTCGTATCCTTGCGACATCCTCTCAACCCACTTGATCAGGCGATCGCGTTCAACTCAGGAAACGGGTGGCAGCTCGCAGCTGCCTGATGTCTTGTTCGGCTCCTTTTTGACATCAGGAGAGTCTCACGGTGGAACTTGCAAACAAGACGATCATCATAACCGGCGCCAGCAGCGGTATCGGTGCTGCCGCAGCGTCATTGTTCGCGTCCGAAGGTGCCGATGTGGTGCTCGGGGCGCGTCGCGCCGCCGAGCTGCAGGTTGTCGTGGATGGCATCAGAAGCGCTGGCGGTCGCGCGACTTTTCTGGCGGGCGACGTTCGGGACACCGGATACGCCGAAAGTCTCGTCGCACACGCTGTCAAGACCTTCGGAAAGCTCGACGGCGCCTTCAACAATGCCGGCGTCGTCGGCGACATGACAGCGGTCCCCGAGATGAAGATCGAGAATTGGACCGATGTGCTTGCGGTGAACCTCACCTCCGCCTTCCTCGGCGCGAGGGCGCAAATCCCGGTCCTGCGCAAGCGGGGCGGTGGCTCCATCGTCTTTACCTCGTCCTTCGTTGGCTTCAGCAACGGCGGCCTGCCGGGGATGGCAGCCTACGCAGCCTCGAAGGCGGGATTGATCGGCCTCGCTCAATCGCTCGGCGCCGAGCACGCGGCCGAAGGCATTCGCATCAACGCCCTTCTGCCGGGAGGGACCGTCACCCCGGCGGCGGGCGAGGGAAATCCGGACGCCCTGAACTTCATCGCCGGCCTCCACCCGATGAAGCGGATGGCCGGTCCCAGGGAGATCGCGCAAGCGGCCGTCTTTCTGCTGAGTGACCGGGCGTCGTTCATGACGGGCAGCCCGATGACGGTTGACGGTGGCATGTCGGTCCGGCTGACCTGACGGCGAGGCCCGGCTTGGTCGACGGCGCCCATGCGCTGTCGACCAGAACAGGCTTGCGGTGATCGATAAAGCCGTTACTGGCACGCCTGTGCTGCTCGTGCTTCACCCGCGCGCCTCAGGGCAGGCGAATTCCGGCGGAAACGCGATGGTGGCGCGGGTCGAGAGAATTCCGTGAAGTATGCTAGTCAGGCGTCGAATCATCGAAGGGAGCAGGGCTGAGCCCGCTGGCCAATGAAACGCCGTTTCGATCGGGATGCGAGCCGACGATCCAGACCGGGGACGGCGGCGAATTCGTTGAACTGGGACGATCTGAAATTTGTGCTGGCGGTCGCCAAGCACGGCTCGCTCTCTGCGGCTGCGCGGCATTTGCGAACCACGCAGCCCACGGTCGGTCGTCGCATCGCGGCGTTCGAGGCCGGTCTTGGCACGCAAATCTTTCGCCGCTTGCCTGGATCGCTTGCGCTCACCGAGTCCGGTGTTGCGATCCTGGAAAGGCTCGAGCGCATCGAGGCCGAAACCCTGGCCATCGAGCGAACGGTTTCTGGGCGCGACGCGGGAGCCGAGGGGGTCGTTCGGGTCAGCGCTGCGGAATGGTTCTGTGTGCGCGTTCTGGCTCCCGTCTGTGCAGAACTGTCCGAAACCCATCCAGGCATGACCATCGAGCTGCTCGGAGAATCCCGCCGGGCCAATCTCGCCCGAGGCGAGGCCGACATCGCGTTTCGCTTCGTTCGCTTCGAGCAAGGCGAGGTGGTCCAGCGACGGCTCGGTGGCTTGGCCTTTGGCCTTTATGCCGCGCCGGCCTATCTCAGCCGGCATCGTGCGCCGAACTTCGGGGACGGCTTCAAGGGCCATGCCATCATTGCGATGCAGAGCGAGCTGGCCGCGATTGCCGATCTCGCCTGGCTCGGAGAGATCGCCTATGCGGCGAGCACCGTGCTGCGAACGGACAGTCGCGAAGCACAGGCACATGCAGCGCTTGCCGGCGCCGGCCTTGCCTGCCTGCCGCGCTACATCGGCGACAATGCGGCAGGCCTTGCTCGGGTGAAAACTCCCGTGCCCATACCGGCGCGCGAGATCTGGATGGGCATTCACACCGAGGTTCGCGGCACACCCCGCGTGCAGGCGGCGGCGCGAATCCTTGCCGCCGGCATCCGCAAGGAATCCCGCCGTCTCGACCCCGGCGATCGCCCCCAGACGAAAACGCATAAGGCCTAAACGAGGTTCGGCAATTTCCTTTGCGCGGCAACTCCGCTTGTCTGGAGCATCGCTTCCACCAACAACGGAGTTCGATCGTGATGATCGATTGGGATCGCTACCACACGCAGCTGCTGGGCCGCATCGGTGAATTGGGCAAACGCTCGCCGGATACGCTCAGAGGCTACAAGACCCTGAGCTCGGCCGGCGCGACGACGCACAAGCTTTCGGCGAAGACGCGGGAGCTGATTGCGCTCGCCGTTGCGGTCACGGCACGCTGCGACGGCTGCATCGTCGTCCATGCCGAGGCGGCGCTCAAGGAGGGAGCCGAGCCGGACGAGATATCCGAGGCGCTCGGCGTCGCCGTCGCCCTCGGCGCCGGGGCGGCGATGGTCTATTCGGCACGCGCGCTCGACCCGGTCGCCGTGAAGTCCGGTCCTGCTGCCGCGGAGGCGGTTCGATGAGCGACCAGCCGTCAGGATTGGTCAAGGTCGACTACGCTCGGCCGCGAGAGGGACATACGTTCCAGCACGCGATTGCCACGAGATCGTCATTTGAGACGGTCCTCGAGACCGTCTGCACCGTGCTGCGCGAGGCGGATCTCTGGATCATTCACGAGATCGATCCGCAGATGCTGCTCAAGCGCGGCGGCTATATCATCCCGCGAACGCGCCAGATCCTCTTCTTTCACCCGCGCTACATGGTTCGCCTGCTGGGCGCAGACCCTGCCGCGCTTCTGGAGGCACCGCTGAAGATCGTCGTCATGGAGGATGCCGATGCGGTTGGGGTGAGATGGCCGTCGCCCGCGCAGCTGTTCGATCGCTACGGCCATGATCAATTGACGGCGCTGGGGCGAGAGCTCGAGCTGATCTACGCCGCTATCGCCGCAAGGCTGACGTGAAGGTGGTACCCGGGTTGCTCCGCACCGGCATGAGCAGGGTCGCATCCGGGGCGGGGGTCAATCGGCAGTAGTTCGGTCTCGCCCGACGCCTCGAATCGCTTGGCCTGACGACGAAGCGTTCGGCTCGATCGACGGCGCTGATGCGCCGCCGATCAGAACAGCTCAGCGGTGATCGACGAACCCGTTGCCGGCAGGCCTGTGCTGATCACGCCTCACCCGCGCGCCTCCTGCCAATGCGGATACGTGACGTAGGCGGTGACGGCGCCTTGCTCGTGCGAGCGGATGGTGACCTGTTCGCCCTTGGGCATGTGCACGATCTCGCCCGGACCGGCGGTGACGGTGCCGGCGTTGCTCGACACCGAGAGCTTCCCTTCGAGCACGACCATCACATCGTCGACAATGATCGTCTCGTCGAGGCTCTGGTTCGGCGCGTAGCGGCCGAAGCCGATGGTGATCGGCGCGCCGTGGCGCTGGTCGATCAAATTGGCGACGAAGATCTCGCCGTCCTGCCCGGGCGAGCGCTCGAATGAAGCGTCGGCGATGGCGAATTTGCGAACTTTCATGGAATCCTTCCGTCTTGCGCCAGAAGCTGGCGGAGTGCGGACCAATAGACGCCTGAACAGGTTTTGTTCACCGCACCTGCGAGGCGGTTTGACGCAGTGGCATTGTATATAAGAATTGACTTATATTAGTGTAGACCGATATCTGTAATCGCCCAGACAACAAGGAGGAACGCAATGGAGATCGACGTCGCCAAGGTATTGGGGCTCGTGACGCGCTCGGTGCAGAATTTCGAGAAGGACGGCAAGGCCGCCAGCACCGTGACGCTGACGCGTCTCTACGAGACCAGCGTCGACGATCTCTGGGACGCGGTGACCAGCAAAGAGCGCATTCCACGCTGGTTCTTGCCGATCGAGGGCGACCTCCAGCCTGGCGGAAGGTACCAGCTCAAAGGCAATGCGGGCGGCACCATCACGGCGTGCACGCCGCCGACCCATTTTGCCGCGACGTGGGAATTCGGCGGCGCGACCAGCTGGATCGATGTGAGGCTGGCAGCCGAGCGAAATCAGGCGCGTTTGACGCTGGAGCACACCGCAATCATCGAGGACCATTGGAATCAGTTCGGTCCAGGCGCGGTGGGCATCGGCTGGGACCTCGCCATTGCGGGACTTGAGCGATATCTTGCGACCGGAGCATCGGTCGATCATGAGACGGCCGAGGCCTGGATGGGCTCTCCTGCGGGCAAGGACTTCATGACGACGTCAGGCGAATATTGGCGCGCGGCGCATGTCGCGAGCGGGGTCGATCCTGACACCGCGAAGCAGCGCTCGGACCGCACCATCGCGTTCTATCGCGGCGAGATGCCGCCTGATATCGCGCATCGAGGCACAGGAAGCTGATGCAAATCTTCGAAGTCCTCGCCGATCCCGTACGGCGCCGCATCCTCGAACTGCTTGCGCCCGGCGAAATGGCGTCCGGTGAGGTCGTCGAAGCGATCGGGGCCGAGTTCGGGATCACGCAGGCGGCCGTGTCACAGCACCTCAAGGTGCTGCGCGAGAGCGGCTTTGCAAGCGTCCGGGCGGAGGCACAGAGACGACTCTATTCGGTCGACGTCGCAGGGCTTCGGGCCGTGGATGCGTGGATCGGTCAGTTCAGGAATTTCTGGGAACCGAAGCTCGACGCGCTGGCAACCGAGATCGCGCGCGGCAAACGGGAGCGTCGCAACGCTCCGATCACCAAGCGGAGCGGGAGGAGGGCCTGAGGCAACCGCGACGAGGATGCGGAGGGGCCATCAGTCGCGCTCAACCCCGCGATATCTTCTCGAACTTCTTCACCAGCCGCTCCCTTTTCAGGCGCGACAGCCGCTGGATCCAGAATAGGCCGTCGAGCTGGTCGATCTCGTGCTGGTGGCAGACGGCGCGCAAGGCCTCCGATTCTTCGGTCTGCGCGTTGCCGTCGAGATCCCGATAGCTGATCCGCACGCGGGCGTGGCGCTGGACCTCGTCGTTCACGCCGGGCATCGAGACGCTGCCTTCCCTGTGCAGGATCATCTCCAGCGAGGCCCATTCGATCTCGGGATTGACGTAGGTTTGCGGACCCTCTTTGGCGTCGAGCTCGAGCACGACGACGCGCAAGGGCACGCCGATATGCGGCGCGGTGATGCCGATGCCAGGTGCGGCGCGCATGGTGTCGAGCAAATCCTGCGCAAGTTCGCGCAAGGCGTCGTCGAACGCGGTGACGGCGCGCGCAGGCATCGAGAGCCGGCGGTCGGGGTAGCGGACGATCGGGCGAATGGTCATGCACGCTCCTACCACTCACGGATGGTTGAAGCATCCCGTTCCTGCGGCTGGGCGGGTACTTTCATGCGCAGCTCGAGCCTTCCCGCCAGCAGGAACCCGAGGGCGCTAGTGCTTTGCACAAATGCTTTCCTCAAGCGCTTCCCTGGAATGCGCTCTCCCTAGAAATTGCATAGTCGGTTGATCGATAGTTGGTCTATGACCTACAGGCGATGATCCAAAACGCGCGAAGACGCCTCCCGCCAGAACATGCGCCAAAGCATGCCTCATGCCTGATGATCTGAACTGGCTTTCCGCGCGCGAGTTGGCCCGGCGCTTCGCCAGCGGCGAGCTGTCGCCGGTCGATGTGCTGGATGCGACCCTGGCGCGGCTGCATGCGGTGGATCCCGTCCTGAACGCGGTGTGCCTGCTGGACGAGCCGCAGGGGCGGCGTCTGGCGGCGGAGTCAGCCGATCGCTGGCGTCGCGGAACGCCGCTCGGGCCGCTCGACGGCGTGCCGGTCGCGATCAAGGATACCGCGCAGGTTACGGGATGGCCGATGCGCATCGGCTCCCACGCCACGCCGGCCGCGCCCAGTACGCAGGATACGCCCGGTGTGGCCCGGCTGCGCGAGGCCGGCGCCGTGTTCTTCTGCAAGACGACGACCCCTGAATTCGGCTGGAAGGGAATCACCCACGGCCCGCTGACCGGCATCACCCGCAATCCCTGGGATATTTCCCGCACACCCGGTGGCTCCAGCGGCGGCTCGGCCGCCCTGGTGGCGGCCGGCGTGGTCCCGCTCGCCACCGGAGGCGACGGCGGCGGCTCCATCCGTATCCCGGCGGCGTTCAGCGGCGTGTTCGGATTGAAGCCGAGCTACGGCCTGGTGCCGAATTTCCCCGGCGCCATGGGAACGCTCGCGGTCTACGGCGGCCTGTCGCGCGATGTCGCCGACAGCGCGCTGTTGCTGAACGTGCTCACGCGCCCGGATGCGCGCGACTCCTTTGCCATTCCCCATCGCGGTATCGATTATC
Source organism: Bradyrhizobium cosmicum (assembly GCF_032290525.1). Lineage (GTDB taxonomy): Bacteria > Pseudomonadota > Alphaproteobacteria > Rhizobiales > Xanthobacteraceae > Bradyrhizobium > Bradyrhizobium cosmicum_A. The sequence continues at coordinate 36,355 of NZ_JASXTA010000005.1, forward strand.
TCGATGGTCTCGAGCGCGGCGTCGCGGGCCTGCGGATCGCGTGGTCGCCCGACCTCGGCTTTCCGGGCGCCGACCCCGCCGTGGTGGCCGCCATGCGGCCGGCGCTCGACGCGCTGGAGGCGGCCGGCGCCGAATTGCAGGATGTTGCTCTTGATCTGTCCGGCGCGCGGCATGCGCTGGAGGTGATCTGGGGGGCATCGCATGCCGCGCTGGTGCGTGATTTCACCGGCGCGCAGCTGGCGGCGCTCGATCCGGGCCTGCTGCGATTGATCATCGCGGCCCAGGATATCTCCGCCAGCGAATTGCAAGCCGCCCATGTCGAGATGCGGGCGCTGAGCCAGCAGATGCAGGCGTTTCACGGGGATTACGATCTGCTGCTGACGCCGACCGTGCCGATCACTGCTTTCGCAGCCGGTATCGACACGCCCGACGCGGCGCGCTTCCCGCAATGGTTCGACTGGACGCCGCTGACATGGCCGTTCAACCTGACGCGCCAGCCCGCGGCCTCGGTGCCGTGCGGATTTGTCGAGGGGCTGCCGATTGGCTTGCAGATCGTCGGGCCGATGTTCGCCGAGCAGACGATCCTGCGCGCCAGCCGCTGCGTCGAGCAGGCCTGCGTCACCGCTGCGCGACCAAGCCTTGCCGATGGCGCCGCGCGGACGTCTCGTCAGGTGCGATGATCTGCAGTCGATCGGCGTTGCCTCGGCGTCAGCGCGAGGCGGGAATTGCCCCGCGTCGCAGCGCTCAATGCGCCCGACAAGGTGAAGGCGCTGATCGCGATCGAATCTTCGGGAGCACCTGATCCTGCGAAGGCCGACGCCGCGAAACTCAAGGGCGTGCCGCATCTGATCGTGTGGGGCGATTTCCTCGACAAGGTCCCGGTGTGGTCGAAGCTCGCGGCCAACCCGACCAGACGGGGACAGGCAGTGGCCGCCGCCGGCGGCAAGGTTGATACCTTCGAACTGCCGAATGGGCATCAAGGGGAACACCCATATGATGATGGACGGCAACTCCGACGACATCGCCAAACTGGTTGGCGACTGGATCGACAAGCAGGGACTGGCGAACTAGGGCTTGCACTCACAGAGTTCGGCTTACCAACGCAAAGCGGAAGTTTCCCGCCTAGAACGTGTTCGGCGGCTTGTGACCCTGAGCGGACCTGTGTGGGACCCCTATCCTAATTTGTTTTTCGCCATTTCCATGTAGCTATCAGATACACGGAAAGACCTAAGATCGCGGTCCAGAGTATGATCCGAATTGGCTTGGATTCGCCGCTATCGACGAGCCCGTATAGCGTCAGGAGCAAGTAAACGACTGCGCATCCTAGCAGGGTCCATTTCAACGCGCCTCTCGACATTCCAGAACCCTATCACTTCCCGACCGCGTCAGTTGACGATCTCCTTCATACCATAGCGATGTCGGGTTGTGGCTCGTTTGAGACCTTGCCATGGGCACCAAAGATGTCCGCTCGTCGGGGCTGACCGGAAGTAATCGCGGGAGGACTAAACCGACGCGATTGACCCGAAGCAGAAGTCAATCAACTTCCGCCCTCACTCAAGCCGCCACCGCTTCCACAATGCTTGCTGCAGATTCGGTCGATACCACCTGCGTCAGACGGAAGCCGGCCTTGCCTAGAAGTAACGCATACTCCGACGCGGTTCGTTCGCGGCCCCCAAGTTGTACCAACATGACCATGTCGAGCATTTTTCCAGGATGGGCGACGTCACCCGGCGGTAAGACCATCTCAACAATCAGCAGACGACCCGCGGGATCCATCGCTTTGCGGACATGGCCAAGGATCGTCAAACACCTGTCTTCGTCCCAATCATGGATGATGTGCGATAGAATATAGGCATCCGCACCACTCGGAACGCCTGCGAAGAAGTCCCCAGGTTCAATCGCTATCCGACCGCTGACACCTTTGGCCTTAAGCAGGACGGGTGCGTCTTTAACAACGTGTGGTCTGTCAAACAAAATACCGCGTGGCCCATGATGCAAGGATAGCACGGCCGAAAGCATGTTGCCTGTCGCTCCGCCAACGTCGACGATGGTTTTGAAGGCCGAAAAATCGTAAGCAGCAGCGACGGCTGGAGGCTCTTGGTTATGGAAACCTACCATCATTTCGCTGAATAACGACGCTTCCTCTGGATGCTGCGCGAGATAGTCAAAGAATGACACGCTGTGCGCTTTTTCGAAGCCGGGTTTGCCGGTCTGGACAGAGTAGACCAAATGATCCCAACCCATCTGGCTCCAGGGGCTGCCCATAAACAACAGGCTGGATTTTGCCGAGCCTGGCGCACCGGTCTTCAAGGCATTACCCAACTCGGTTAGTGCGAAGCGTTGCTCGGATTGCTCGGTTAGTACGCCCAAGCTTGCTAGGGTGCGCATTAAGCGGTGCAAGGAAGGCTCGTGAACCTGCATGCGACCTGCAAGCTCGGCAGCACTCTTGGGTCCAGGCGCGAGATGATCCGCGAGGCCCAGTCTGGCGGCAGCATAGATGATCCTGGAGACGAGACCGGCCTGACCCATCTGGATCAATTGAATATGGGGCGGAACTACTTTTGACTTCGGCGGCTCCTGGTCTGGCATGAATAATTCCTTCAAAAATACGGAAAGTATTTGCTCAGCATACCAAGCAGTCCAGATGCAGGCTACTTCAGGTTTTGGCCCTTCGCGGCCGTTGAAGCGGTGCTGCGACAGTCCGTTCAGAAGGGTAGACCGGAAGTTTGCAGCCGAGCGCTAGATCGACGCTTTTGACCCATCTCGGACATTGAGACGCAGCTTCGGATATCATTATTTGCCCAATCACACTGGCCGTCTGGTCGCAAAGTGCTAGGCTTTGGACATGGACCGGCGTTTCCTCCGCGGTGCTCAATGAGACGACGCGAGTTCATGGGGCTGATCGGCGGCGCGGCAGCGACGTGGCCGCTCGGCGTGCGCGCGCAGCAACCAGCAAAGTGGGTCTACAGGGTAGGTTACCTCGCGAGCGCGTCGCGGGAGCAAACACTTCGTAATGTTAGAGCCTTCGAAGCGGGCCTGCGGAGCCTTGGCTATCGCGTCGGCGAGAATGTCGTGATCGAGTACTGTTTTGCCGACGGAGACACCGGGCGGCTGACGGCGCTTGCCACAGAGATTTCCGGGCTCGGCGTGGACGTCATCGTTTCCGGAACCAATGCGACCACGGTTGCGGCCATGAAGGCGACTCGGACGATCCCGATCGTGATGGCCAACAGTGCCGAGCCCGTCAGTGCAGGCCTTGTCGCCAGTCTGGCGCGCCCTGGTGGCAATGTCACTGGGTTCAGCTCGGAGCCCGGCGATGAGATCAACGGCAAGCGGCTCGAATTTCTGAAGGACACTCTGCCGAACCTCTCGCGCGTGGGCATTCTGTGGAATCCGGACTTTACGCCCAATCAGGACCAGTTGACGTCGCTGCGGGAAGCCGCCCAAGCGTTGGGGTTGACGCTTGTCCCGGCCGAGGCGCGCGGCTCGGAAATACTTGAACAGGCGTTCGCGACAATGGTGAGGGAACGCGCGCAGGTGCTCGTCGTGCTGAGTGATGGAGTACTGTTCAACCATCGCGGCCTGATTGGCGTCATGGCCGTCAGAAATCGGCTGCCTGCAATCTCTGCGGTGAGAGAATACGCGGAAGCGGGCTTCCTCTTGAGCTACGGAACTGACTTGCCAGATCAGTTTCGCCGGTCTGCGACCCTTGTGGACAAGATTCTCAAGGGTACGAAACCTGCCGATCTGCCGGTCGAACGGCCGACCAAGTACGAACTTGTTATAAACCTCCAGACCGCCAAAGCACTCGGCATCAACATGCCACCGACCCTGCTGACGCGGGCCGATGTAGTGATCGAGTAGGCACTCTGACGTCGCTTATTGGTCCAAGGCCGACTACGCCGAAATCAGACAGGCCTCCGGCATTGCCAAGCCGTTGCCGGATGCGCTCGGCGCAAGGGGCGTCGAAGGGCGGGATAGCCGGAGCCCCTGTGGGCCGGCACGGCGGCGATGTCGATCTTCGGCATGAGCTGTTCCCCGAAAAGCGCGCTGGATCAGCGGGCGTCCGAGGGTGATGCAACCAAGCTGGCGGGATGATGACATCATGCCGGTGTTTTGCCCGACGAGTCAAATTGCAGCTTGGCGGCGCGCGAGAGTGACATCGCAAGGAACCGGCATCGTAAGTCGTTGATCCCGCAGGCGCCGTCTACTGTGCATGGGGTTGTTTTCGCGGTTTTTGATATGGCGGGTGCAAGATTTGCGAAGGCAACAGAGGCTCCCGCAAAAAATCACGCTACTCTGTCGGCCCTGGCTGTTCCCATTCGTCTTCCATCCAGACAGACTGACGGGAGACCAAGATGAACGCTTCCTCGTATCGCTGGGTGATCGTCGCCGCCGGCGGCCTGCTCGGCTGCGTCGCCATCGGCGGCATGTTTTCGCTGCCGGTGTTCCTGCAGCCGATCGCAAAAGACACCGGCTGGTCGGTGACCGGCATTTCCAGCGCGATGACGATCGGCTTTCTGGCGATGGCCTTCACCAGCATGGCTTGGGGTACGCTGACGGATAAATTTGGGCCGCTGCCGGTGGTGCTGACGGGATCGTGCGTGTTGACGCTCAGCCTGTTCGCGGCAAGCCATGCGACCTCGCTGCTGGCGTTCCAATTCGTGTTCGGCCTGCTGGTCGGCGCCTCCTGCGCGGCGATCTTCGCGCCGATGATGGCGACGGTCACCGGATGGTTCGAGACGCATCGGAGCCTCGCGGTGTCGCTGGTGTCGGCCGGCATGGGCATGGCGCCGATGACGATGGCGCCGCTCGCGGCCTGGCTCGTCTCCGGCCATGACTGGCGCACCTCGATGCAGATCGTGGCGCTGGTGGTCGGCGCCATCATGATCCCGGTCTCCTTCCTGGTGCGCCGCCCGCCCGCGCTCGCGCACGCGATGGCCGCACCAATGGGCGAGGGCGCCGGGCAGGCCGAGATGTCGATGGGCAACGCGCTGCGCTCGCCGCAATTCCTGATCCTGCTCGCGGCCAATTTCTTCTGCTGTGCCACCCATTCCGGCCCGATCATCCACACCGTCAGCTACGCCGTGAGCTGCGGCATTCCGCTGGTCGCGGCGGTGACGATCTACAGTATCGAGGGCTTTGCCGGCCTCGGCGGGCGCATTGCCTTCGGCCTGATGGGTGACCGCTTCGGCGCCAAGCGCGTGCTGGTCTCGGGCCTGCTGCTCCAGGCGTTCGGCGCGCTCGCCTATGTCTTCGCGCAGCAGCTCGCGACCTTCTACGCCGTCGGCGCCGTGTTCGGCTTCATCTATGCCGGCACCATGCCGCTTTACGCCGTGCTCATCCGCGAAAATTTTCCGCTGCGGATGATGGGCACCGTGATCGGCGGCACCGCGATGGCCGGCAGCCTCGGCATGGCAACGGGGCCGCTCGCCGGCGGCCTGATCTACGACGCCTTCTCCAGCTATGCCTGGCTCTACATCGCCTCCTGGGCGATGGGCTTGGGTGCGTTCCTGATGGCGATGAATTTCCGGCCGTTTGCCAAGCCGCAAGGCGAGGCGGTCGCCGCGACGGCATAGGCGGCCTCGCCGAGGCGCGGCCTCAGAGCTGCGCCTCGATCGCGGCCTTGTCGACGATCGACCACACCTGCCAGATCTTTCCGTCACGAAACTCGTAAAATACGTTCTCGCAGAACGATACACGCTTTCCATCAACCGCCAGCCCCAGGAATGTCCCGATCGGCGCGCAATCGAATTTCAATCGGGCGGCGATATTGGGCGGATCGGAGATCAGCAGGTCGACGTTGAAATGCAGATCCGGAATCTCGCGGAAATCCCCCTCCAGCATCGCGCGATAGCCGGATACGCCGAGCTGCCGCGAATTGTGAGCGACATTGTCATGCACGAACTGCCCGAGCGCCGGCCAGTCCTGACGGTTCAGGCAATCGATATAGTTGCGGTAGGTATTGACGAGGTCGGTCCGTGTCATGGCGAAGCTCCGGGCTTCGAGCACAACGCGCCGGGAGGGTGAATCGACGCTCCGCTCAGAGCCGCTTTTCGAAGAACAGATCCGGGTAGGGGTCGTCGTTGAAGCGCGGGATCTCGCGCCAGCCGGTGGTGCGGTAGAGCTGCCCGGCCTCGGGCAGCGCGCTGTTGGTGTCGAGCCGCAGCAGCGCGATGCCGAGCCCGTGCGCGGCTTCCTCGGTCGCGTCCATCAGGCGCCGGCCGAGCCGCAATCCGCGCGCGGCGGGCGCGACCCAGAGCCGCTTGACCTCGGCGTAGCCGTGATCCGTTCCCTTCAAGCCCACGCAGCCGATCGGCAGCGTGTCCGACATCGCGACGATGAAGGTGCCGCGCGGGCGGCGCATGTCCTTGGCGTCAGGATCGCGCGACAGCGACACGTCAAAGCCCTGCTTGAAGCGGCGGCCGAGCTCTGCGTAGTACTCGCCAAGGCAATAGCGCGCTTGGTCGCTCTGCGGATCCATCTCGGCAAGGGCAACGCGCTCGCGCGTCAGCGCCGAGGCGATCAGGTCCATTGCCGCCAGCAGCGCCTCGCGCTGCGGATGTTGCGCGAGAAAACCTTCGGCCTGCGTGTTCGAAAGGGCTTCGTAGGCCGCGAACTCGCGCCGGCCGGAACGCGTCAATTTGGCCACGCGCCGGCGTGCATCGTCCGCATGCGCGCTGGTCTCGACCAGCCCTTCGTCCTCGAGGCTCCGCAGCAGCCGGCTCATCAACCCGGAATCGAGGCCGAGATAGTCGCGAATCTCCGCCACATCCGAGCGTCCGTGCCCGATCGCATTGAGCACGCGCGCCGCTCCGAGCGGCCGACCGCGCCCGAGGAACGAGGTGTCGAGCGCGCCGACGCCTGAAGTGACGGCGCGATTGAAGCGGCGAACGCGGGAGACGGGGTCGAGCATGATGTCTGACTTTAGTCAGGTAATGGTTTCTGTCAATCGGGTCGGACGGATCGGCTCGTGTGGTTGTGAGTTGTGCCCGTGCCGCAGACCGCTACCATGCGCCCGCTGCCGTGGAACACGGGCCGGCACAGCGAGCGGAGGCGACATGAGCGGGCAGGACCACAAAGTCAAAGGATCGGACCTGTTTGTCGCGGCGCTGGAGAACGAAGGCGTCGACCGCATCTTCGGTGTTCCCGGCGAAGAAAATCTCGATCTGGTCGAATCGCTGCGCACCTCCAGAATCGAGTTGGTCCTGACCCGCCACGAGCAGGCCGCCGCCTTCATGGCCGCCACGCATGGCCGGCTCACCGGCAAGCCCGGCGTTTGTCTGTCCACGCTCGGTCCCGGCGCGCTCAATCTGGCCACGGGCGCGGCCTATGCACATCTCGGCGCGATGCCGATGATCTTGATCACCGGCCAGAAGCCGATCATGAGCAGCCGGCAGGCGCGATTCCAGATCGTGGACGTGGTCGCGAGCATGAAGCCGCTGACGAAATTGTCGCGGCAGATCATCAGCGCCTCCAGCATTCCGACCGTGGTGCGCGATGCCTTCCGCGTGGCGATGGAGGAGCGGCCGGGGCCGGTGCATCTCGAACTGCCCGAGGATATCGCCGGCGATGAAGTGCCGGCCGCGCCCGTGATCCCGGTCCATCCGATCGAAATTCCCGTCGCCCATCGCGCCGCGCTCGATCGGGCCGCCGAAATGATCCTGGCCGCGAAACATCCGCTGGTGATGATGGGTGCGGCGACCAGCAGGCCTCGATCCACGCACGGCATCGCCAGCTTCGTGCGGCGGACCGGCATTCCGTTCTTCACCACGCAAATGGGTAAGGGCACCGTGCCCGGCGGCACCAATCTCTATATGGGCACCGCCGCGCTGTCCGAACGTGACTACGTTCACGATGCGATCGAGGCCGCCGATCTGATCATTGCGATCGGTCACGATCCGATCGAGAAGCCGCCCTTCATCATGGGGCCGGCGGGGCCGAAGGTCATCCACGTCAGCTACACGCCGGCGAGCGTGGAGCTGGTCTATTTCCCCGACGCCGAGATCGTCGGCGACGTCGGCCCGAGCCTGGAGCTCCTGGCCGACCGGCTCGAGGGCAAGCTGCCGCAAGCGGCGGCGCTGTTGCCGTTGCGCGAGGAGATTCTCGGCCATCTGGCCGATCGCGCCACCGAAGCACGCTGGCCGCCGACGCCGCAACGGATCGTGCACGACATCCGCCAGGTGATCCCGGAGAACGGCATCGTTGCGCTCGACAACGGCATGTACAAGATCTGGTTCGCGCGCAACTACCGCACCCGTGTCGCCAACACGCTGCTGCTCGACAATGCGCTGGCGACCATGGGCGCGGGCCTGCCCTCGGCAATGATGGCCGCGATGCTCTATCCGGACCGCCGCGTGCTCGCGGTCGCCGGCGACGGCGGCTTCATGATGAACAGCCAGGAGATGGAAACCGCCGTCCGTCTCAAGCTCAATCTCGTCGTGCTGGTGCTGGAGGACAATGCCTACGGCATGATCCGCTGGAAGCAGGCGGTCGATCATTTTGCGGATTATGGCATGACTTTCGGCAATCCCGATTTCGTCCTCTATGCGAAGGCCTATGGCGCGAAGGGGCACCGCATCGCGAGCATCGACAGCTTTGTCCCGACGCTCGATGCGTCGTTCAAGCAGGGTGGCGTGCATCTGGTCGTGATCCCGATCGACTATTCGGAGAATGTGCGGGTGCTGGTCGACGAGCTGCGCGCATGAGAAGGCGAAGGCGTGAGAACTGCGATCTCGTGCCCCGGACGCAGCGCAGCGCCTCTTCGGCGGTGCGCTGCAGAGCCGGCGCCCATGCATCAGCGAGCTCTGTGGCCTACTGGGTCCCGGCTCTGCGCAGCAGCGCCATATCGCGTCGAAGACGCGCGTGAACGCGCTTTCGGCGTTGCAGCGCGTCCGGGACACGAGAGGAACGACCGCACTTGTCTCGCGCGTCCCGATCGCAGACATTCACTAGCACCTAACCAACCAACAGGAATAAGACATGACTCGCGTTCGCTGTATCACCGAGATGGGCATGGGCGTCGACGTCCACGGCAGGGACGCCACCAAGGCGGCGAAGCGCGCGGTGTCGGATGCCATCAGGCATTCGAGCCTCGGCTTCTTCCGGATGATCGGGAAGACCGCGAACGACATGTTCGTCGACGTCACGATCGCGGTGCCCAACCCCGAGGCGGTGGACAAGGAAGCCGTTGCCAAGGAGCTGCCTTACGGCACGGTGACCGTCAACGCGGTCAAGGGCGGGCTGGAGATTCCCTCGACCCCGGAACAGGGCAACGACCCCATTCTCATCGCCAATGCCGCCGTCATCGTCAGCTTCGACAAGGACTAGGCCGGTGTCGGACAGCGATGAGCGGCTCCTGGATCGCCCGATCTGGAGCGCGCTGACGACCAGCCAGAAGCATCTGGCGGAGGGCGGCCCGCGCGCGCTGCGCTATCCCGTGGACATGACGCCGTTTGCCGACATGGCCGACATGTCCGAGGCGAGCTTTGCCGCACTCCATGATCTCCTGTCGGGCTCGCAGGTTGCCGCGCTGTTCACGCCGGAGCCGGTCGACATTCCCGCCGGCTTCAAGGTGGTGCTGGCCGAGACCGGCGAGCAGATGATCGGCTCGCCCGCTGACAGTGCACCCCGCGATGCCGAGATCGTCACATTGGGCGCCTCTGACGTTCCAGCCATGATGGCGCTGACGGAGCTGACCAAGCCCGGTCCGTTCGCAGCACGGACCCATGAGCTCGGTACGTTCCTCGGTATTCGCGCCGGCGACGAACTGGTCGCGATGACGGGCGAGCGGATGAAGCCGGGAAAATTCGTCGAGATGACGGCCGTCTGCGTGCATCCGGACTATCGCGGGCGCGGCTATGCACAGGCGCTGCTCGCGGCGGTCGCGCGGCGTATCGAGGCGCGCGGCGAAATTCCGTTCCTGCACGTGTTTTCCAACAACGCGTCGGCGATAGGGCTGTACCAGCGGCAGGGGATGACAATCCGCCGCCGCCTGCACGTGACCGTGGTGATGAAACAGGAATGAGTGCCGCCGCTTCGCTGGGCTTCATATCCCGTGAATTCACGCTATATCCGTGCAGCCACAATGGGAAAACACATGGACGCCAGAACACCTGATTTTTCCGCCGCACGGACGGCGATGCAGCGCTACGTCGATCAGGAGATCATCCCCGGTGCATCCTGGGCCGTGCTGCGCGGCAGCGAGGTCGTCGAGCAGCAATGCGTCGGGTTCGCCGACCGCGAGGCAAAGACGGCACTCCGGCCCGACCACATCTTTCGCGCCTTTTCCAACACCAAGATCTTCGTCACCTGCGCGATCATGCTGCTGATCGAGGAGGGCCGCATCGGGCTCGACGACGCGATCGAGACATTCCTGCCGCAGCTCGGCAATCGCAAGGTGCTGAAGCGGGGCGCGGAAAGCCTTGCCGATGTCGAGCCGGCGAAGAGCCCGATCACGATCCGCCAGCTCCTGACCCACACCGCCGGCCTCAGCTACGGCATCTTCGATCCCGGCACGGTACTGTTCAAAGGCTACAACGCGGCGGGCGTGCTCAATCCGCTGACGCCGCTCGCTGACATGATCGACAAGCTGGCCGATCTGCCGCTGTCCTATCATCCCGGCGAAGCCTGGGAATAATCGGTGGCCACCGACGTGCTCGGCCGTGTCGTGGAGGTCGTCTCGGGCAAATCCCTCGATGCCTTCCTCAAGGCGCGCATCTTCGATTCCCTCGGCATGGTCGACACCGGCTTTTACGTGCCCGAGGCGCAGCAGGGCAGGCTGGTTGCACTCTATAATGGCGCGGACGTCCTCGATCCGATGAAGCCTGGCCTCACCCGGGCCGACAATCTTCCTTTTCCGCAGGCTTATCGGCGGCCGTTTCCGCGGCTCTCGGGCGGCGGCGGTCTGGTCTCGACCTTGCCCGACATGCTCGTGCTGGTGCGCGCGTTGCTGCCCGGGTCGGATGCGCTGCTCAAGCCGGACACGCTGCGGCAGATGATGACGAACCAGTTGCCCGCGGGCCAGACCATCCGCTTCGCCAATCTCGGGCCGATTCCCGGCAAGGGCTTTGGCCTCGGCGGTGCCGTCACCTTCGCGCCGACGTCCTTCGATCCTCCGAATTCGACCGGCGAATTCCAGTGGGGCGGTCTTGCTGGCACCCATTGGTGGATCTGCCCTGCGGCCAATACCGCCGGCGTGCTGATGGCCCAACGCTACATGGGCTTCTGGAATCCGTTCTTCTTCGAGTTCAAGCGCCTGGCCTATCGGGCGGTCGGGGGCTGATCGCGAGAGCGCCCCTTCGGACGCATGACGTGCCAAACTATTTCGGCCTCGACGGATTTCGCTTCGGCTGGGTCGCGGCCTGGATCGACGAGCATGGCGATCACGGCTTCGACTATTCGCCGGGCTTGTCGCGTTTGCTCGCGATGCCGCATGCGCGCGCGATGATCGACATGCCGATCGGATTAAATCCGAGCGGCTATCGTGCCTGCGATCTACAGGCGCGTGAGTTGATCGGCCCCGCCGTGTTTCTCGGTGCGCGCCGCGACCTCTGGACGTTTCCGGACATGGCCACGGCCAATCGCCACTACTGGAGGCACGAAGGCAAGGGCAGAGGCGTGTCGGCGCAGCTCTGGAATATCAGGGAGAAGATGCGAGAGGTGGACGTGATGATGACGCCGGGACGGCAAGCGACGATCGGAGAGGCGCATCTCGAATTGATCTTCTGGAATCTGGCAGGGCGAGTCCGGCTTGCGAACAAGACCTCAGCGCAGGGTCGCGAGCAGCGCATCGCGCTGCTGGCGCGACGCGGCTTCGTGCGCCTGCCGAAATGGCTCTCACAGCGACACGGCACCGGCATCGCGCGTGACGATCTCATCGATGCCTGCGCCTGTGCGGTTGCAGCGCGTGACAGCATGCAGCGCGCCGGCGGAACGGAGATCGATCCGCGCGGGCTGCGGATGGAGATCAACTATTGACGCGTTCGGTCGCGAAGTTGCGATCGGGAAAATGTGGCAATTTATTTGAAGCATTGAGGAACTGCCAGCGATCGACGTGCGTTCCCAGTGCGGATCGAACAGAGAAGCACATGCGATGAATGACGCCAGTCAGTTCGCGACCGCGATGCTCGCGCTCGTCTTCATTGGAGCATTGCTCGTCACCGGGCAGTTCTTCATCGAGCAACGCGCGCAGCGCGACATGACCTACCCAACCAGCCATTTGCTGCGTCCGCTGTAATGGCTGCCCGGCCTTGCGCCCTTCGCCGGCTCGCCTAGATTAGGCGGCGTCTCGCGAACGCAGCCGGGGTCGCCGATGTCCGATCTGTCCTCCTTTCCCATCACCAGCCGCTGGTCCGCCAGGCATCCGGAGTTGCTCCAGCTCTACTCGCTGCCGACGCCGAATGGCGTCAAGGTCTCGATCATGCTGGAGGAGATCGGGCTGCCTTACGAGGTGCATCTCGTCGATTTCGGCAAGGACGACCAGAAGACGCCGGAATTCCTCTCGCTCAACCCCAACGGCAAGATCCCTGCGATCCTCGACCCGAACGGCCCCGGTGGCAGGCCGCTGCCGTTGTTCGAGTCCGGTGCGATCCTGCAATATCTCGCGGAGAAGACCGGCAAGCTGCTGCCGCAGGATGCCGCGCGGCGCTACCAGACTCTCGCGTGGGTGCATTTCCAGATGGGCGGCATCGGGCCGATGTTCGGGCAGGTCGGCTTCTTCCACAAATTCGCGGGCAAGGATTTTGAAGACAAGCGTCCGCTCGAACGTTACGTGGACGAATCCAGGCGGCTTCTCGGCGTGATGGAGACGCATCTTGCGGGACGCCAGTGGTTCATGGATGACGACTACACCATCGCCGACGTCTCCATGCTCGGCTGGGTGCGCAATCTCATCGGGTTCTACGGCGCGGGCGATCTCGTCGAATTCAGCCGGTTCAAGTCGGTCGGTGCCTGGCTCGAGCGCGGGCTGGCACGTCCCGCCGTGCAGCGCGGGTTGAACATTCCGCGGCGGCCGGGCGGCTAGAACAGCCGGCCGCCGTTCGGCACCGGCTTGCCCGGTTGCACCAGCACGACCTTGCCGTCCGCATCGGGGAAGCCGAGCGTCAGCACCTCCGAGACGACGGGCCCGATCTGGCGCGGCGGGAAATTGACGACGGCCGCGACCTGCTGCCCCACCAGCGTCTCCAGCGGATGGTTTTCGGTGATCTGTGCCGAGCTCTTGCGCACGCCGATCGGGGCCGAAGTCGATCCACAGCCGAAAGGCCGGCTTGCGCGCCTCGGGAAACGGTTTTGCGTCGACGATGGTGCCGACGCGAATATCGACGGCGAGGAATGTGTTGAAGTCGATGGTCGGCGAAGCAGCCGCGGCGGGGTCGTGAGTGACGTGCATGGAATGTCCGTTCGGAGAATTCGGAAGGCCGGTTTGAATATTGTCGCGCGAACCGGAGTTTCGTACAACGCTGCAGCGGAAGCATCATGCATGCGCGAGGACCGTGTCTTGCCCAACATCATCTACGGCATCAAGAATTGCGACACCATGAAGAAGGCGCGCGCCTGGCTCGACGCCCATGGCGTCGCCTACGAATTCCACGACTACAAGGCGGCGGGTGTAGAGAAGGACAAGCTCAAGCAATGGAGCGACAAGCTCGGTTGGGAGACGCTGCTCAATCGCGCCGGCACCACTTTCAGGAAGCTGCCCGATGCCGACAAGGAAGGCCTCACCGAGAAGAAGGCGCTGGCGTTGATGCTAGCGCAACCATCAATGATCAAGCGGCCAGTGCTGGAAGTCGGCGGCAAGCTCCTGGTCGGCTTCAAGCCGGACATCTATGCCAAGGACGTCAGGACCAGGTGAGCCGGCGCCAAATCGCGCTGAAAGCTAGCTCAACTCGATGGTCTCGGTGGCGACGCCGGGCTGATCGGTGAACTCGACCACGTCGGCCGCGGCAATGCGGCCGGGCGCGCGATGGAAGAGGTTGTGGTCGATCACTGCGGTCAGTCTCGGGCGCGGCAGCGCGTCATTTCCGCGCATCAGATTCTTGATTTCGAAGCCGCCGTCCTCGCAGAAGGTCTTGAGCGAGGCGATGATGTGACAGACCTTGCCGTCGGTCAGGAACGGCAGCAGCAGGCGCTCATAGGCAACCACGCGGCCATAAATGTCGTCGACATCGGCGACGCTGTAGACCGGAAGCCCACGCACGACACATTCGTAATAGATGGGCATCACGAAGGGGACAAGCCGCGGCCCGATATATTCGTCCAGCAGAACGCCCTTTCCGGTATGTCCATAGGCGCGCGACATGCGTGTGCCTTCGCTTTGGATGGTCAGGCGCGGCGTCGGCGCCGAGTTGTCCACCGTGTAATAGATCAGATCGGACAGTTCTTCCTCGAGCCGCGCGGGCTGGTACTCCCAGATCGCCGGTGCCATCTGCTCGCGCGCATAAAGTCGCAGCCACGTGTTCAGGAGATCACGCTGCCTGATCGACTTGACGACGGAAGGAGCGGCGCTTGCAAATTCCAAGACAATATTCCCGGCGATAAAAACCCGGACATGATCGGGCTTGCGGGAAAATTTTCTATGAAGGCTGGCGCGCGACACGAAAGACCGTTAACGACGGCTTGATGACCGGTGCTTTGCGAACCGGGAGGCCGGGCAGGCCACATCAAATCACGTCCGACTAAGGGAGCATAAGCCTCCCGGCCGGAGACCTGATCTGCTCAGCTTTCCGCCTTGCCTAACCCCCGTCACCTCCGGCATATTCCGCGCCCGGAGGCGGCGTTCCGGGACGGGCTCCAAGGCCTCCGGAAGCCGAAGTAAACTTAAGGACAGCCACGCGCATTTTGCGGGCAGGGGGAAATCTGTTTGGCCGATGAGTTCATTCTCGAAACGGAAGGCTTGACCAAGGAGTTCGCGGGCTTCTTCGCCGTCCGGGATGTCGCGCTCAGGGTTCGCCGGGGGAGCATTCACGCGTTGATCGGCCCGAACGGGGCGGGCAAGACGACGTGCTTCAATCTCCTGACCAAGTTCCTGAAACCGTCAGCCGGGAAAATCCTGTACAAGGGGCAGGACATCACTGCGATGGCGCCCGCGGACGTGGCCCGCATGGGCCTCGTGCGTTCGTTCCAGATCTCGGCGGTGTTTCCGCATCTCACCGCGCTCGAGAACGTTCGTGTCGCGCTCCAGCGCCAGCACGGCAGCTCCTTCGATTTCTGGCGCTCCAAGTCCGTGCTCAATCGGTTCAACAGCCGCGCGCTGGACCTGTTGAACGATGTCGGCCTCAGCGAGTTTGCCAACACGCCGGCGGTCGAGATGCCCTATGGGCGCAAGCGCGCGCTGGAGATCGCAACCACGCTTGCCCTCGATCCGGAGATGATGCTGCTGGACGAGCCGATGGCCGGCATGGGCCACGAGGACATCGACAAGATCGCGGCGCTGATCAAGCGCATCTCGGCGAAGTATACCATCCTGATGGTCGAGCATAATTTGAGCGTCGTCGCCAACCTCTCCGATGTCATCACCGTGCTGACGCGCGGGCAGGTGCTTGCGCAGGGCAATTACGCCGAGCTCACCAAGGACGAGCGCGTCAAGGAAGCCTATCTGGGAGCCGGTCATGCCTGAGACTGCAACCGCGGAAGCCCCCGCCAAGGCCGCGACCGGCGGCAACATCCTTCAGGTCCGCAACCTGGAAGCCTGGTACGGCGAGTCCCACATCCTGCACGGGATCAATTTCGACGTGAACGCAGGCGAGGTCGTGACGTTGCTAGGCCGCAACGGCGCCGGCAAGACGACCACGCTGAAGTCGATCATGGGCATCATCGGCAAGCGGACCGGCTCGGTGAAGTTCAACAACCAGGAGATCATCCGCGCGACCTCCGACAAGATCGCGCGGATGGGCATCGCGTTCTGCCCTGAGGAGCGCGGAATTTTCGCCAGTCTCGATGTGCGGGAGAACTTGCTGTTGCCGCCGGTGGTTCGCCCGGGTGGATTGCCGCTCGAGCAGATCTTCGACCTGTTTCCCAACCTGAAGGAACGTCTCAACAGCCAGGGCACCAAGCTCTCCGGCGGTGAGCAGCAGATGCTCGCGATCGCGCGCATCCTGCGCACCGGCGCGAGCTTCCTGATGCTGGACGAACCGACCGAAGGTCTTGCGCCCGTCATCATCCAGCAGATCGGCCACACCATTGCGCGGCTCAAGAAAGAGGGCTTCACGATCCTCCTGGTCGAGCAGAACTTCCGCTTCGCATCCACCGTCGCCGACCGCTATTACGTGGTCGAGCACGGCAAGATCATCGACGGATTTGCCAATTCGGAGCTTGCCGCCAACATGGACAAGCTCCACACCTATCTCGGCGTCTAGGGCATGATCCGGACTAGTGTATCGGGTTTCCGAAAAGACCATGCCCAAACCAACGAACTGCCAACAAAAAAATCCAAGGAAAGTCGCATGAAGACCAGGTCGATTGCCTCATTGCTGCTGACCACCGCGCTCACCTTCGCCGCGGCAGGCGTCGCCTCCGCGCAGGACAAGACGGTCAAGATCGGCGCGCTGTCCGATCAGTCCGGCCTCTACGCCGATCTTGGCGGACCAGGCTCGACCCTGGCAGCGCAAATGGCCGTTGAGGACTCCGGTCTCGCCGCGAAGGGCTGGAAGATTGACGTCATCTCCGGCGATCACCAGAACAAGCCCGACATCGGCACCGCGATCGCGCGGCAGTGGTTCGACGTCGACAAGGTCGACGTCATCGTCGACGTGCCGAATTCCGGCGTGGCGCTCGCCGTCAACAACGTCATCAAGGAAAAGAACGGCGTCTACATCAACTCGGGCGCGGCGACCTCGGACCTCACCAACGCGCAGTGCTCGCCCAACACCGTGCACTGGACCTACGATACCTACATGCTGGCCCACACCACCGGCCAGGCGCTGGTCAAGGCCGGCGGCGATACCTGGTTCTTCCTGACCGCGGACTACGCCTTCGGCGCGGCGCTCGAGCGCGACACCACGGCCGTCATCACGGCCAATGGCGGCAAGGTGGTCGGCGGCGTCAAGCATCCGCTGAACACGCCGGACTTCTCCTCGTTCCTGCTCCAGGCGCAAGCCTCCAAGGCCAAGATCATCGGCCTTGCCAATGCCGGCGGCGACACCACCAACACGATCAAGCAGGCCGCCGAGTTCGGCATCGTCAAGGGCGGCCAGAAGCTCGCGGCGCTGCTGCTGTTCCTCACCGACATCAAGGCGATCGGCCTCGAGACCGCGCAGGGCCTCAACTTCACCGAGACCTTCTACTGGGACATGAACGACCAGACCCGCGCGTTCTCGAAGCGCTTCGCCGCGAAGATGAAGAACAGTGCGCCTCCGACCATGGTGCAGGCCGGCGTCTATGCGGGCGTGCGCCACTATCTCAAGGCGCTGGAGGCGCTCGGCGGCAATCCCCGTGACGGCGTCAAGGTCGTGGAGAAGATGAAGTCGATGCCGACCGAGGACGATCTGTTCGGCAAGGGCGAGATCCAGCCCAACGGCCGCACCATCCACAGCGCCTATCTGTTCGAAGTGAAGAAGCCCTCCGAGTCCAAGGGCCCGTGGGACTTCTACAAGCTGGTCGGCTCGGTGCCGGGCGACCAGGCCTTCACGCCGCTGTCCCAGAGCAAGTGCGCGCTGTTGAAGAAGTAACGTAACCGCCCGCAGGCCTCGAGGCCTGCGGGCGACTTTCAGGGAACGCCGAAGGACCGGGTGCGAGATCGATGCAGGCTCTTTACGCTCAGCTACTGGTGGGACTGATCAACGGCTCGTTCTACGCGCTGCTCAGTCTCGGCCTTGCCGTGATCTTCGGCATGCTCAACATCATCAATTTCGCCCATGGCGCGCTCTACATGATGGGCGCCTTCGTCGCCTATTTTCTGCTCAGCCTCGGCGGGATCAACTACTGGTGGGCGCTACTGCTGGCGCCGATCATCGTCGGCATCTTCGGCATGATCCTGGAGCGGACCATGCTGCAATGGCTCACCGGGCTCGACCATCTCTACGGCCTGCTCCTGACCTTCGGCATCGCGCTGATCGTGCAGGGCGTGTTCCAGAACTATTTCGGCTCCTCCGGTTTGCCCTATGCCATTCCGGACCAGCTCAAGGGCGGCATGAATCTCGGCTTCATGTTTCTGCCGGTCTATCGCGGCTGGGTGGTCGTGTTCTCGCTGGTGGTGTGTATCGCCACCTGGTTCCTGATCGAAAAGACGCGGCTTGGCGCTTACCTGCGCGCCGCCACTGAAAACCCGACGCTGGTGCGCGCCTTCGGCATCAACGTGCCGCGCATGATCACGCTGACCTACGGTCTCGGCGTCGGCCTTGCCGCGCTCGCCGGCGTGCTCTCGGCGCCGATCAATCAGGTACGGCCGCTGATGGGCGCCGACCTCATCATCGTGGTGTTCGCGGTGGTGGTGATCGGCGGCATGGGATCGATCATGGGCTCGATCATCACCGGCTTCGCGCTCGGCGTGATCGAGGGCCTGACCAAATATTTCTACCCCGAGGCGTCCAACACCGTCGTGTTCGTGCTGATGGTGCTGGTGCTCTTGGTGAAGCCAACGGGATTGACGGGAAGGGCGGCCTGATATGACAGTCTTGACGGACGACACGCTGCCGGTGACGCCGCGCGCCATTCGCGACGAGATGATCGTATTCGCAGTGATGGCACTGCTGCTGGCTTCGGTGCCATTCAGCGGCCTCTACCCGTTCTTCGTGATGCAGGCGCTGTGCTTCGCGCTGCTCGCCTGTGCCTTCAATCTGCTGATCGGTTATGGCGGCCTGCTGTCGTTCGGCCACGCGATGTTCCTGGGCACGGCCGGCTATTGCAGCGCGCATGCGCTGAAGGTGTGGGCACTGCCGCCGGAGCTCGGCATCCTCGTCGGCATCGCCGCAGCCTTCGTGCTCTCGCTCGTCACCGGCTATATCTCGATCCGCCGCCAGGGCATCTATTTCTCCATGATCACGCTGGCGCTGTCGCAGCTGCTCTACTTCATCTACCTCCAGGCCCCCTTCACCCATGGCGAGGACGGCATCCAGGGCATCCCGCAGGGGCACATGTTCGGCGTGTTCGATCTGTCCAAGCCGACCGTGCTCTACTATGTCGTGCTGGTCGGCTTCCTCGCCGGTTTCCTGCTGATCTACCGCATCATCAACTCGCCTTTCGGCGAAGTCCTGAAGGCGATCCGCGAGAACGAGCCGCGGGCGATCTCGCTCGGCTATCGCACTGACCAGTACAAGTTCCTGGCGTTCGTGCTCTCGGGCACGCTGGCCGGCTTTGCCGGCGCGCTGAAAGTGTTCGTGGCGCAGAACGCCTCGCTCACCGACGTGCACTGGTCGATGTCCGGCGAGGTCGTGCTGATGACGCTGGTCGGCGGTCTCGGCACCATCTTCGGCCCCGTGATCGGCGCCTTCGCGATCATCGCCATGCAGCAATATCTGGCGGGGTTTGGCCAGTGGGTGACGGTGATCCAGGGCTCGATCTTCGTGATCTGCGTGCTTACTTTCCGCCGCGGCGTCATCGGCGAAATCGCGCATTACTTCCGGCGGTCGCTCTAAACCATTGATATCACACCAAGTTTTATGGCGCGATAATCCGGTGGATGATCCGGCTCCGCGGGCGTGAGATGACACGCGCGCGGGCTGAAAATGGTCTATGACAGTTTTGTGACGGCCCGTTCGGGCCGGGCCATGTCCAACCGGTAGCCTATCCCATGATGCGATGGTTTCGCGCCTTCCTGCCCAAGGAGGAACGCTTCTTCGACCTGTTCGACCGCCATGCCCAGACCGTGATCCAGGGCTCGATCGCGCTTCAAGGCATGCTCAACGGGGGAGAGGAGACGCCGGTCTTTTGCCAGCGCGTCAACCAGTTCGAGAACGACGCCGACAACATCACCCGCGAAGTGCTGACGGCGGTGCGCCGTACCTTCATCACTCCGTTCGACCGCGGTGACATCAAGAATCTCATCACCTCGATGGATGATGCCATCGACCAGATGCAGCAGACCGCCAAGGCGGTGATGCTGTTCGAGGTCCGCACCTTCGAGGCGCCGATGCGCGAGATCGGCGGCCTTCTGATCGAATGCGCCAATCTGGTCGGCCGTGCGCTGCCGCTGATGCAGTCGATCGGCCCGAACGTCGCGATGCTGACCGCGATCACGGAAGAACTTGGCAAGCTGGAGGGGCGGGTCGACGACCTCCACGACATCGGGCTGAAGGAGCTGTTCCTCAAGCATCGCGACGGCAATGCGATGCATTTCATCGTCGGCGCCGAAATCTACGACCACCTCGAAAAGGTGGCCGACCGCTTCGACGACGTCGCAAATGAGATCAACAGCATCGTCATCGAGCAAGTTTAGCGCATGATCCGGAAAGGCGTGCAGCGGTTTTCCTTCGCGACAAACGCGGTACGCGTTTGCGCGGAGATCATGCGCAAGCTTTAAAGCAGGAGCCGCGCCGTGGATGCTGCGTTGGGTCTTCCCGTCCTGGTCGGATTGATCGCCGTCGCGCTGCTGTTCGACTTCCTGAACGGCCTGCACGACGCCGCCAATTCGATCGCGACCATCGTCTCCACCCGCGTGCTGCGGCCGCAATTCGCGGTGTTCTGGGCCGCTTTCTTCAATTTCATCGCCTTCATGGTGTTCGGCCTGCATGTCGCCCAGACCATCGGCACCGGCATCATCGATCCCTCGATCGTCGACGCCCAGGTGATCTTTGCGGCCCTGGTCGGCGCCATCGTCTGGAACCTCGTGACCTGGGCGCTCGGCATCCCGTCCTCGTCCTCGCATGCGTTGATCGGCGGGCTGGTCGGTGGCGGCATGGCCAAGGCGGGGATTTCGGCGGCGGTGTGGAGCGGCCTGTCCAAGACTGTGCTGGCGATCGTGCTGTCGCCGCTGGTCGGTTTCCTGCTCGCGATGATGCTGGTGGCGATCGTGTCCTGGCTCTCGGTGCGCTCGACGCCGTTCGCGGTCGACCGCGCCTTCCGAATCCTGCAATTCGCTTCCGCCTCGCTCTATTCGCTCGGCCACGGCGGCAACGACGCGCAGAAGACCAAGGGCATCATCGCCGTGCTGCTGTATTCGCAAGGGCATCTCGGCAGCGAATTCTCGGTGCCGTTCTGGGTCGTGCTGTCCTGCCAGGCGGCGATGGCGCTGGGCACGCTGATGGGCGGCTGGCGTATCGTCCGCACCATGGGCCTGCGCATCACGAAGCTGACGCCAATGCAGGGCTTTTGCGCCGAGACCGGCGGCGCCGCGACCTTGTTCATGGCGACCTTCCTCGGCGTGCCCGTCTCGACCACCCACACCATCACCGGCGCCATCATCGGCGTCGGTGCGGCCCGCCGTGTCTCGGCGGTACGCTGGAACGTTGCAAGCTCGATCGTCTATGCCTGGGTGATCACGATCCCGGCTTCGGCCATCGTCGCGGCGCTGACCTGGTGGGCGGTCCAGATATTCGTCAGGTAACGAATTTCAGCCCTGCGATGCCGGCGACGATCAGCCCGATGCTGGCAAGGCGAAACGCGGTGGCGGGCTCGCCGAACAGGATGATGCCCAGCGTCGCGGTGCCGACCGCACCGATGCCCGTCCAGACCGCATAGGCGGTTCCGACGGGCAACGATTTGAGTGCAAGTCCGAGCAGGATGACGCTGCCGGCCATGGCCGCGAGGGTGACGACGGACGGAACAAGCCTGGTAAAACCCTCGGTGTATTTCAGGCCGATCGCCCAGGTGATCTCGAGAAGACCGGCGACGAACAGGATGCTCCAGGCCACGGCGGCCCTCCGTTCAAGGCAGGGGCGTCCCCGCGGCAGATGATTTGTGAAAAGGAGGGCCGTCCCTCCCCAAAGGGCGATATGGGGCTGGCCAGAAGGCTCCGCAATCACCAGATCAGGCTTGATCAGGCCCATTTTCCCTGCCAAACGCTCCCGCCATGTCCGACATTGTCACATCAGCCGAATCGCCGGCCCGTTCCCCGCTTGCCGCTGAAGTGGCGCGGCGGCGGACCTTTGCGATCATCTCGCATCCGGACGCCGGCAAGACCACGCTGACCGAGAAACTGCTGCTGTTCGGCGGCGCCATCAACCTGGCCGGTCAGGTCAAGGCCAAGGGCGAGCGGCGCAACACGCGCTCGGATTGGATGAAGATCGAGCGGGAGCGCGGCATTTCCGTCGTGACCTCGGTCATGACCTTCGAGTTCGAGGGGCTGGTGTTCAATCTCCTGGACACGCCGGGCCACGAGGACTTTTCGGAGGACACCTATCGCACGCTGACGGCGGTGGACTCCGCGGTCATGGTGATCGACGCGGCCAAGGGCATCGAGGCGCGCACCCGGAAGCTGTTCGAGGTTTGCCGCCTGCGCGACATTCCGATCATCACCTTCATCAACAAGATGGACCGCGAAAGTCGCGACGTCTTCGAGCTGCTCGACGAGATCGAGAAGACGCTGGCGCTCGACACCACGCCGATGACCTGGCCGGTCGGCCGCGGCCGCGATTTCCTCGGCACCTATGACGTCGTCAATGGCGGCGTGCGCCTGCTCGAAGGCGGCGGCGCCAAAACCGGCGCGGCGCAACAGATCGAGATTGCCGAACTCGGCAAGCTCAACGCCAATCTCGACGTCTCCGCCGTAAAGGACGAGCTCGACCTCGTCACCGAAGCGTCGAAACCGTTCGAGCTCGCCGCGTTTCGCGAGGGCCATCTGACGCCGGTCTATTTCGGCAGCGCGCTACGCAATTTCGGCGTTGGCGATCTCCTCGAAGGCCTCGGCAAGTTCGCGCCCGAGCCACGCGCGCAGGAGAGCGACCAGCGCAAGGTCGAGGCCACCGATCCGCGCATGAGCGCCTTCGTGTTCAAGATCCAGGCGAATATGGATCCGAACCACCGCGACCGCATCGCCTTTGCGCGGCTCTGCTCCGGCAAGCTCAGCCGCGGCATGAAGGCCAAGCTGGTGCGCACCGGCAAGAGCATGCCGCTGTCGAGCCCGCAATTCTTCTTCGCGCAGGACCGCTCGGTCGCGGATGAAGCCTTTGCCGGCGACGTCGTCGGCATTCCCAATCACGGCACGCTGCGGATCGGGGACACGCTGACCGAGGGCGAGGATTTCAACTTCGTCGGCGTGCCGAGCTTCGCGCCGGAAATCGTCCGCCGCGTGCGTCTCACCGACGCGATGAAGGCCAAGAAGCTGAAGGAAGCGCTGCAGCAGATGTCGGAAGAGGGCGTGGTGCAGGTGTTCCGCCCGCGCGACGGCGCACCGGCGCTGGTCGGCGTCGTCGGCGCGCTCCAGCTCGACGTGCTGAAGGCGCGGCTGGAGGCGGAATATTCACTGCCGGTCGAATTCGAGGTCAGCGAGTTCCAGCTCGCGCGCTGGGTCTCGTCCGAAGATCGCAAGAAGCTCGACACCTTCATCGCCGCCAACACCTCCAGCATTGCGGACGATGTTGACGGCGATCCCGTCTATCTCGCCCGGAACGAGTTCTATCTCGGCTACGCCAGGGAACGCGCCGAGGGTATCGAGTTCACCAACGTCAAGGACGTCAAGAAGAAGGGGTAGGGTGAACGCGCGCTGCGCGTGCATCTACATCCTCCGCCGTCATGCCCCGGCTTGACCGGGGCATCCAGTACGCCGCGGCCTCTCGGCTCAACAATTACCGGCTCTGGAATACTGGGTCGTCCGGTCAAGCCGGACGAGGACACCGTGTTTGAGCGCGAGCATGTGAACGCGCACGGACTTGACGCGCTGTTTGGCGATGCCACGTTTATTCAGGTGGCATTGCGAGTTCGCATCATGTGGCGCGGCATCCTCGTTTTTCTTCTGCTGGCGATCTCGACTGTTGCCGCTGACGCGCAACGCCGCCAGATCAATCCGATCCCGTTTGCGCATGAGCCGTGCAGCGTGCTCGACGATCGTCCGTGCACGCCGTCTTATTGTAGCCCGCTCGAGCCCGGCCCCTGCATTCCCGAGATCGACTATCCCTACGGCCAGAACCTCCAGCTCACAATCCAGAGCGTCCCGTCCGAGGCCGATCGCGCCAAATATCAAAAACCCGGTCACGATCTCGATACGATCGGTGATCTCTTCGCCGAACTGCGCACCTGCTGGTCGCCGCCGACGGACAACGCCAGCGCGGGCATGCAGATCGCGGTGCGCTTCAGCTTCAACAAGGCGGGTGGCCTGATCGGCCCGCCGCGCTTGACCTATGCGACGGCAGGTGTGCCCGCCGATACCCGGACCACCTATCTCAATGCGATCAATTCATCGCTGAACGCCTGCCTGCCGCTGAAATTCACCAGCGGCCTCGGCGGTGCTTTGGCCGGTCGACCGATCGCGATCCGCTATGTCGATAATCGGCAATTGGGCAAGTAACGCAACTCCATCCCCTCATCCTGAGGAGCGCGTTCTTCACGCGCGTCTCGAAGGATGAAGGCCGCGATGTCGCACCAGCCGCGCCTTCATGGTTCGAGACGGCGTTTTGCGCCTCCTCACCATGAGGCGGGAGAGTTGCGACCGGCGGCCAATCGATGATACGCCATGGGCGGGGCTGCTTTAGGGGGAGGATGTCGTGGGCCTGCTGGTGATGATCCTGGGGCTGGTGCTGTTCTTCGCGGCCCATGTTTTCACAACGAAACGCGACGCGCGCGCGCAAGCGATCGCAAGGCTCGGCGAGGGGACCTACAAGATCCTCTATTCGCTGGTCTCGCTGGCGGGGCTCGCGCTGATCATCTGGGGCTATGCCCATTACCGCAGCTCCGGCTGGATCGATGTCTGGTATCCGCCGAAGGCGATGAAGCATATCACGCTC
This sequence comes from Bradyrhizobium cosmicum, assembly GCF_032290525.1. Taxonomy (GTDB): domain Bacteria; phylum Pseudomonadota; class Alphaproteobacteria; order Rhizobiales; family Xanthobacteraceae; genus Bradyrhizobium; species Bradyrhizobium cosmicum_A. The sequence continues at coordinate 61,167 of NZ_JASXTA010000005.1, forward strand.
GTGCTGATGCTGCCCGCCATCATCCTGGTAGTCGCGTCATATCTGCGCGGCCGCATCTATGCGACATTGAAGCATCCGATGCTGGCCGGGATCAAGCTGTGGGCCGCCGCGCATCTGCTCGCCAATGGCGATCTCGGCTCCATCATCCTGTTCGGCTCGTTCCTGGGCTGGGCGGTGTATGATCGCATTACGCTCAAGCGGCGCACCGATGGCGGTGGTCCGCCGATTCCGGTGGGTGGCGTGACCAACGATCTGATCGCGGTCGCGGTCGGCACCGTTGCCTACCTGGCACTGGCCTTTGCGTTCCATCCCGTCGTGATCGGTGTTCCCGTTATAGGAGTTTAGCTCGAGCCGGTCAGCGCAAGACAGGACCGCGCACCCATGCGCGGAAATGACAAAAGCAACAAACTCAGGGCATTCCGATGGACTGGTCGCAATCTCAGATCCCGCCGATGCGGCTCGAGGCGCGCTTTGGCGATCGGGTGGTACCGGCGTTTGCGGACCGTCCCAAAAATATCTGGGAGATGGTCACAAGCGCTGCGGCGCGAAATCCGGAGGGTGATGCACTCATCTGCGGCGAGTGGCGTTTGCGTTGGCGTGACGTTGTGCCCCAGGCGGCGCAAGTTTCCGCGGGGTTGCGCGAAAAGGGGCTGCGGCGTGGGGACCGTATCGCGCTCTTGCTCGGGAACCGCATTGAATTCGTGTTGTCAATGCTCGCTGCGGCTCAGCTTGGGCTAGTGACGGTGCTGCTATCGACGCGACAACAGAAACCTGAAATCGCCTATATGCTGGCCGATTGTGGCGCGAAGCTCTTGCTTTTCGAAGCGGCGCTTGCCGATCGGCTGCCCGATGCCGGTGAGGTGCCAGATCTGATACATCGGATCGCTGTGGACGACGATATTGCGCTTTCGGACCTTGCCAAGCTCGCAGATTTGGCGCCGCTGGAAGAGGCCTGCGACGTGAATGAAGAGGACACCGCGATGATCCTCTACACCTCGGGCACCACGGGCAAGCCGAAGGGCGCGATGCTGGCTCATTGCAACATCGTCCATTCCTCGATGGTGTTCGCGTCCTGCCTGCAATTGACGTCAGCCGACCGTTCGATCGCGGCCGTGCCGCTCGGCCATGTCACCGGCGTCGTCGCCAACATCACGACCATGATCCGCTGCGGCGGCGCGCTCATCATCATGCCGGAATTCAAGGCTTCCGATTATCTCAAGCTCGCCGCGCGCGAGCGCGTCACCTACACGGTGATGGTGCCGGCGATGTATAATCTCTGCCTGCTCCAGCCGGATTTCGACAGCTACGATCTGTCGAGCTGGCGCATCGGCGGTTTTGGTGGCGCGCCGATGCCGGTCGCGACCATCGAACGGCTCAAGGCGTCGCTTCCCGGCCTGAAGCTCGCGAATTGTTACGGCGCGACCGAGACGACATCGCCGTCGACGATCATGCCGGGCGAGCTGACCGCGAGCCATATCGACAGCGTCGGCCTGCCGTGTCCCGGCGCACGCATCGTCGCGATGGGGGCTCACGGGCGCGAGTTGCCGCATGGCGAGATCGGCGAGCTCTGGATCCAGAGCGCCTCCGTCATCAAGGGCTATTGGAACAATCCGAAGGCCACGGCCGAGAGTTTCACTGCCGGATTCTGGCATTCCGGCGATCTCGGCTCGGTCGATGCGGAGGGGTTTGTCCGCGTGTTCGACCGGCAGAAGGACATGATCAATCGCGGCGGCCTGAAGGTTTACTCTGCCGAAGTCGAATCCGTGCTGGCCGGCCATCCTGCCGTGGTCGAGAGCGCGATCATCGCCAAGGCATGCCCGGTGCTGGGCGAGCGCGTCCACGCCGTAGTCGTGACGCGCGCACCGGTCTCTGGCGAGGCGCTGCGGGCCTGGTGCGCGGAGCGACTGTCCGACTACAAGGTCCCCGAGACTATGGCGATCGCCGCCGAGCCGTTGCCGCGCAACGCCAACGGCAAGGTGCTGAAGCGACAACTGCGGGAGCTGCTGGGAAGCTGAGCCGGGCGGGCGGTCTCCGGGCTCACCCGGGTGGTTAACGCCTTGATCGGGCTCGCTTTGCCTTGCCACCGCCATATCGTTAGGGTACCTCGCCGCCACGTGGGGACGGGATTCCTGACGCGACTGCTTTGGCGCGCGCACCCGGACGGGCATGGGATTAGCATAAGTGTCTGAATTATTTGACGAAGTCGACGAGGAAGTACGTCGCGAACAGCTCAAGAAGCTGTGGGACAAGTATTCGATATTCTTCATCGCCCTGATGGTGCTGGTCGTGGCCGCCGTGGGCGGCTGGCGCGGCTACCAATATCTGGAGGGCAAGAAGGCCGCCGAGGCCGGCGCCGCCTTCGAGAAGGCCGCCGAGCTGTCCGACCAGGACAAGCACGCGGAGGCCGAGGCCGCCTTCATCGAGCTCGCGGCCAAGGCTCCCTCGGGTTATCGCACCCTGGCACGGCTGCGTGCCGCAGCCGAGGCGTCGCCCCGCGATCCCAAGGCGGCCGCCAAGATGTTTGACGATATCGCCACTGACCGCAGTGTCGGCGGCGAGTGGCAGGATCTGGCGAAGATCCGCGCCGCCGGCTTGCTGGTCGACAGCGCGTCCTATGCCGACATGCAGCAGCGGCTGGAGCCATCCGCCGCGCCCAAATCCACCTTCCGCCACAGCGCCCGCGAAATGCTGGCACTGTCGGCCTGGCGCAACAACGACATGACCGCAGCCCGCAAATGGCTCGACGCGATTGCCGAGGACGGCGAAACACCGCCGGGCCTGCGTTCGCGCGCCGAGGCGCTTGCGGCCTTGCTGCCGCCCGTCGCCAAAAGCTGACGGTCCCGAGAGCTGAGACGAGACAACGATATGCGCCGCACGCCACGCTTGATCGCAGCCGCCGTCCTGATCGCCTTCACGAGCGTCCTGGGCGGCTGCTCCAGCTTCGATCCAAGCGACATGCTCGACTTCCTCGACACCAAGAAGAAGCTGCCTGGCGACCGCAAGCCGGTCTTCCCCGAGGGCGTTCCCGGCCTCGAGCAGGGCGTGCCGCGGGACATGTACAAGGGCGCAGCACAGCAGCCGCCGGATCCGAACGCACCCGCCGTCGCGGCTCTGCCGCCACCCGAGGCCAAACCGGTCACGGGTGCCAAGGCGAAGAAGAGCAGGCAGTCCGCCGCAGCGCCGGCCGAGGCGCCCCCCGGCGAGGTCGATGGCGAGGCTCAGCCGGAGGCGGCACCGCCCGCGGCCACCCCGCCGCCCAAGCAGAAGATCGTCCGCCGGCGCACCACCGCGCCGCCGCCGGACCAGCCGGTTCAGCAGGCCCAACCGACCCAGACCACCCAGCAGCAGTCGCAGGGCGCGTTCCCGGCGCCGCTGCCGAGCGGCGGTTTCTCGCGCTGATATTTTTCACTGCATTGACAGACGCGGCTCCGGCGGCGCACGAATGACTGATGCCCTTCACGATTGCCATCATAGGCCGGCCCAATGTCGGCAAATCGACGCTGTTCAACCGCTTGGTTGGGCAGAAGCTCGCGCTGGTCGATGACCTGCCCGGCGTCACCCGCGACCGCCGCGAGGGCGAGGCCAGGCTCGGCGATCTCGAGTTCACCATCATCGATACCGCCGGCCTCGATGAGGGTGCCAAGGGCTCGCTGATCGCGCGCATGCAGGAGCAGACCGAAGCCGCCATCGCACAGGCCGACGCGCTGTTTTTCGTCATCGATGCCCGTGTCGGCCTCACGCCCACCGATCGTGCTTTCGCCGATTTCGCCCGCAAGGCCGACAAGCCGGTGCTGCTGGTCGCCAACAAGAGCGAAGGCAAGCATGGCGATGCCGGCGCGATGGAGGCCTTCGCGCTAGGCCTCGGCGATCCCATCCAGATCTCGGCCGAGCACGGCGAGGGCATGGGCGAGCTCTACGACGCGCTCGCCAAGCTGATGCCGGAACCCGTCGAGGAAGACGAGGACGAGGACGACGCGCCGCTCTCCGAGGAAGAGGCCGCGACGCGCCCGATCCGGGTTGCCATCGTCGGCCGGCCCAATGCCGGCAAGTCGACGCTGATCAACCATCTGCTCGGCGAGGAGCGTTTGCTGACGAGCCCGGAGGCCGGCACCACGCGCGATTCCATCGCGGTCGAGATCAACTGGAAGGGCCGCGAATTTCGCGTGTTCGATACCGCAGGTCTGCGCCGGCGCTCGCGCATCGAGGAGAAGCTGGAAAAGCTCTCGGTCGCGGATGCGTTGCGGGCCGTGCGCTTCGCCGAGGTCGTCGTGATGATGATGGACTCGCAGAACCGCTTCGAGGAGCAGGATCTGCGCATTGCCGACCTGATCGAGCGCGAGGGCCGCGCGGTCGTGCTCGCCGTCAACAAATGGGACCTGATGGAAAGCAAGGGCGGCGGCGCCATCTCCGGCCTGCGCCGGGATGCCGACCACTTGCTGCCGCAGATCAAGGGCGTGCCGATCGTCGCGGTATCGGGCTTGATGGGCGAGGGCATCGACCGCCTGATGCAGGCGATCCAGGACGCGTACGCGCTGTGGAACAGGCGCGTGTCGACCGCGGCGCTGAACCGCTGGTTCGAGCAGGCAGTCCAGGCCAATCCGCCGCCGGCCGTGTCCGGGCGCCGGCTGAAGCTGAACTACATCACGCAGAACAAGGCGCGCCCGCCGAGCTTCGTGCTGTTCTGCTCGCGTGCGGACGCGGTGCCGCAGTCCTATTTGCGCTATTTGACCAACTCGATGCGCGAAACTTTCGAGCTGCCAGGGACGCCGGTGCGCATCACCTTGCGCGAGAAGGCCAATCCGTTCGCGCACAAGCGCAAGCGGCCGTCGTGAGCAACGACGCCGGCGAGGCGGTGGCGCAGGTCGCAGCCCCGGTCCGGCGCGGCGCGGTCGCCTTCATCTTCGTCACCATCCTGCTGGACATGCTCGCGCTCGGCGTGATCATGCCGATCCTGCCGAAGCTGATCGAGAGCTTCGTCGACAACGACACCGCGCATGCGGCCCGGATCTTCGGCTTGTTCGGCACCGCCTGGGCGCTGATGCAGTTCGTGTTCTCGCCGGTGCTGGGCGCGCTGTCGGATCGCTTCGGGCGGCGGCCGGTGGTGCTGCTGTCGAATTTCGGGCTCGCCGCCGACTATGTGCTGATGGCGCTGGCGCCGTCGCTCGCGTGGTTGTTCATCGGCCGCGTGATCTCGGGCATCACCTCGGCGAGCATCTCGACGGCATTTGCCTATATCGCCGACATCACGCCGCCGGAGCGGCGAGCGGCGGTGTTCGGCAGGATTGGCGCTGCGTTCGGCGCCGGCTTCATCCTGGGTCCGGCGCTGGGCGGCCTGCTCGGCGATATCGATCCGCGCCTGCCGTTCTGGGCCTCGGCGGCCCTGAGCTTTGCCAATGCGCTCTATGGGTTGTTGATCTTGCCGGAATCACTGGCACGGGACAAACGCGCGCCGTTTGGCTGGCGAAGTGCCAATCCTCTCGGGGCGCTGCGTCTGCTACGCTCCGATGCGGCGCTGGCTGCGCTCTCGGTCGTCAATTTCATCGCGCAGGTCGCACATGTCGTGCTGCCCTCGACCTTCGTGCTCTATGCGACCTATCGCTATGGCTGGGATTCCAAGACGGTGGGGCTGACGCTCGCGATGGTCGGCATCTGCGCCATGGTGGTGCAGGGGCTCGCCATCGGCCCGATCGTGCGCATGCTCGGCGAGCGGAACGCGTTGGTGCTCGGCCTGTGCTGTGGCGCGATCGGCTTCCTGATATTGGGCGTTGCGCCGACCGGACCGCTGTCCTGGCTCGGCATTCCAGTGCTGGCCTTGTGGGGCATTTCGGGCGCTGCCGCGCAATCGCTGATGACGCGGCTGGTCGCGCCGGATCAGCAGGGCCAGTTGCAGGGCGCAACCGCGAGCGTGCAGAGCGTATCGCAGCTCGTTGGCCCGTTCCTGTTTACGCTGACGTTTTCGTACTTCATCGGCGCCAGTGCGCCGTGGCATCTGCCCGGCGCGCCGTTTTTGCTGGCTGCGGTGCTGATGGTGGTGTGCGTGGCGATCGCGATGCGAACGCTGGCTGCGACCAAATCGTAGGGGCGTAGGGTGGGCAAAGGCGCTTTTGCGCCGTGCCCACCATCTCTCCACGATCCGAAGAAGGGGTGGGCACGCTTCGCTTTGCCCAACCTACCGCAGCTATGCCCTTACTTCTTCACCAGCGGACACTCGCTGTCCTTGAGCGGCTTGGCTGCGTCCTCCGCCGCGATCGTGGCGATCTGCTTGTAGTAGTCCCACGGGCCCTTCGACTCCTCGGGCTTCTTGACCTCGAACAGATAGGCCGGGATGAGGCGGCGGCCGTCCTCGCGCAGCGGGCCCTTGCCGAACAACGGATCGTCGGTCGGCAGCTCCTTCATCTTGGCGACGACCTTGGCGCCGTCATGCGGGTTGCCGCCGAGCGCTTCCATCGCCTTGAGATAATGCAGCACCATCGCGTAATTGCCGGCCTGGGTCATCGACGGCATCGCGTTCTTGTTCGCCAGCGTCGAGAAGCGCTTCGACCAGGCGCGGGTTTGCTCGTTCAGGTCCCAGTAGAAGGACTCGGTGAAGGTCAGGCCCTGCGCGGTCTTGAGCCCCAGCGAATGCACGTCATTGATGAACAGCAGCAGCGCCGCGAGCTTCTGGCCGCCGGCGACAATGCCGAATTCCGCGGCCTGCTTGATCGCGTTGGTGGTATCGCCGCCGGCGTTGGCGAGGCCGACGATCTTGGCTTTGGACGACTGGGCCTGGAGCAGGAAGGAGGAGAAGTCCGCGGTGTTGAGCGGGTGCTTGACGCCGCCGAGCAGCTTGCCGCCATTGGCGGTGACGACGGCGCTGGTATCGCGCTCCAACGCATGACCGAAGGCGTAGTCGGCGGTGAGGAAGAACCAGCTGTCGCCGCCGGCCTTGGTCAGCGCCTTGCCGGTGCCGTTGGCGAGCATGTAGGTGTCGTAGGTGTAGGAGATCGTGTTCGGTGTGCAGGCCTTGCCGGTGAGGTCCGCGGTGGCCGCGCCCGAATTGAGCAGGACCGCATTCTTTTCCTTGACGAGGTTACTGACCGCGAGCGCCACGCCGGAGCTCGGCGTGTCCGCGATCGCGTCGACCTTCTCGTTGTCGATCCACTGCCGGGCGATGTTGACGCCGATGTCGGGCTTGTTCTGATGATCGCCGCTCAGCACGTCGATCTTCCAGCCCTTCTTGAGCAGGCCGGAATCCTCGACCGCCATCTTGATCGCGACCACGGAGTTCGGGCCGCCGATATCGGCGTAAAGGCTCGACATGTCGTTCAACACGCCGATCTTGACGGTCTTGTCCTGCGCATAGGCGGATGTTGCAAAACCGAAGGTGGCACAGGCCAGAAGGGCCGCATAGCGGCGCGCGAGCGTCGTCGTCATAAAAGGTTTCCTCCAATGTCAAATATGCGGACGGCTCTCTTGCGGGGCCTTGTTCCGGCTGATCGATCTACCGTGTCCCGCGGCCGGCGGCAATGCGCCTAAAGCCGGATGACGCTGCGTTGTAGCGTCATCCGTCGGTTAACTTTTGGGCAAAATGTGTTGAGACGCTATTTGAGCGCGTCGGAGGTCAGCTTGAATTTCTGGATGCGCTTTCCGGTGTCGACCTCGGCGGTATAGACGTTACCCCTGGCGTCGATCGCCATGGCATGCACCCAGTGGAATTGCCCGGCATTGCGGCCGCTGTGGCCGAAGCTGCCGACCACGCTGCCGTCGTCGCGCTTGATGACCCTGATCTCGTTGTTCTCGCCGTCGGCGCTGAGTAAATAGGTCTGCTTCGGATCGGGCCAGATCGCGACGTCCCACACTGCGCCGTTGCCGAGCGTGTTTTTCTCGAAGAAGAACTCCTTCACGAAGCTGCCGTCCTTCCTGAACACCTGAAGGCGGTTGTTGGTGCGATCGCAGACATAGACGAGGCCGTCATTGGCGAGCTTCACGCAGTGGACGGGGTTGGCGAATTGCTGCGAGACCGGGGCCTTGGGATCATAGGGCGGCTGCTTGGCGTCATCAGGCTTGTTGCCATAGGCGCCCCAGTGTCGCTTGTAGGCGAGCGTCGTCGCATCGAATACGATCACGCGGCGGTTGCCGTAGCCGTCGGCGACGTAGATCTCGTTCGCGTCCTTGTCGAGCGCGGTCTCTGCGGGCTTGCCGAGCTGCGTCGTGTCGTTGCTGCCGAGGCTCGGAGCGATCTTGCCGATCTGCGCGACGAACTTGCCGTCGAGCGTGAACTTCAGGATGGCGTTGTCGTTGTCGGCATTGCCGCCGATCCAGACGAAGCCGCGCTCGTCGATCTCGATGCCGTGCTCACGGCCGACCCACTCATAGCCTTGGCCCGGTCCGCCCCAGGACCGCAGCAAATTGCCGTCGCTGTCGAATTCGAGCACGGGCGGGGCCGACACGCAGCATTTCGAGCGCGGCGGGTTGAGGCTCGCGCCTTTCTCGTCGTCGGTGAGCGAGCGCGGGCGATGGACCACCCAGATATGCCCCTGCCAGTCGACGGTGATGCCGCCGACCTGACCGAGCATCCAGTTGTTCGGCAGTTGCTTTGGCCAGGAGGGATCGACCGCGAATGTCGGGACGTCGCCGGCGGCGGCTACGCGCGGAAGCGTGAGAGCGAGTGACGCGATCAGGACGGAGAAGGCGTGAAACACACTTATGAATGCACGCGAAAGCCCTGCGCGATGCCATGGCGCCATGGCGACCTCCCTTTTTTGGCTTGCGGCTTGCTGCCGCTTGAGCGCGGGCAGTCAACCGTGGGGAGGCATGTGAGTCAATCAGGCCGGCGAACGGAAACTCATCAGGCTGCGGGTCTTGTAGTCATAGAACTTGCCGGTTTCGGTCCAGTCGGGCGAGCACATCGGCACGATGAACTCGGCGACTTGTTCCGCGGTGTCGAGTGTCGCCGGATCCTCGCCCGGCATCAGGGTCGCGCGCATCCGGGTGCGGACCGGGCCCGGATTGAACAGATTGACGCGCAGCTTCGTGTTCGCGGTCTCCTGCGCCCAGGCGCGCGCCAGCGTCTCCAGCGCGGCCTTGGAGGCGGCGTAGGGGCTGACATAGGCGGTGGCCTTGTTGGCGGCGCCCGAGGTGACGAACACGGCGCGGCCGGCGTCGGACTGCTTGAGCAGCGGCTCCATGCAGCGGATCAGCTGGAAATTCGCGGAGACGTTCACGGCCATGACGTCGTTGAAGGCCTTCAGCTCGATATGGCCGACCGGCGAGGAGGGCCCGAGCACGCCGGCATTGCCGACGAGGATGTCGAGCTTGCCGTAGCGCTCGTGCAGGCCCGCGCCGAGCCGGGCGATGCCGTCGGAGTCAGTGAGATTGAGCGGCACCAGCGTGGCGCTGCCGCCGTCCTTCCGGATCTCGTCGTCGAGCTCTTCCAGCCCGGCCTGCGTGCGCGCCGTCGCGATGATGTGAACACCGGCCTTCGCCAGCGCCTTGGCCGTGGCAAAACCGATGCCGCGCGAGGCGCCGGTGACGAGAGCGATGCGGTTGGCGAGATTTGTCATGGCGGGGTTTTACAGGCGTGGATAGCCGGGACAAGCCCCCAGAACGCCGTCATTCCGGGGCGATGCGAAGCATCGAACCCGGAATCCAGAGGTTGCAAGACAATATCGAGATCCCGGGTTCGGTCCTGTGGACCGCCCCGGGATGACGGCTGCGCCGTCAGCTCGCCTCGGCCAGCAATGATAGCTGCCGCGGCTGCTGCTCGGTCTGGGTCTGGTCGGTGAGGTGGGTCGGATACGCCCCGGTGAAGCAGTGATCCGAGAATTTCGGATTGGCGGGGTCGCGGCCGGGCTCGCCCATGGCGCGGTACATGCCGTCGATCGACAGGAAGGCGAGCGAATCGGCACCGATGATCTCGCGCATCTCCTCCAGCGAATGCGTCGCGGCGAGAAGGCCGCCACGGTCGGGCAGGTCGATGCCGTAATAATCGGGATAGAGGATCGGTGGCGAGGCGAGACGGAAGTGCACTTCCTTGGCGCCGGCATCGCGCATCATGCGCACGATCTTCTTCGAGGTGGTGCCGCGCACCAGCGAGTCGTCGATCAGGATGATGCGCTTGCCTTCGATCGCGGCGCGGTTGGCCGAATGCTTCATGCGCACGCCGGATTCGCGGATCGCCTGCGTCGGCTGGATGAAGGTGCGGCCGACATAGTGGTTGCGGATGATGCCGAGCTCGAACGGCACGCCGGAATGCTGGCTGTAGCCGACCGCGGCGGGCACGCCGGAATCCGGCACCGGCACCACGACGTCGACGGGTACGTGGCTCTCGCGCGCGAGCTGCGCGCCGAAACTCTTGCGCACCTCGTAGACCGAGCGGCCATGCACGATGGAATCCGGCCGGGAGAAGTAGATGTATTCGAAGATGCAGGGGCGCGGTGCGATCGGCGGGAACGGCTTGTGGATGTCCTGGCCGTTCTCGTCGAACACGATGACCTCGCCGGGCTCGATGTCGCGCACGAAGCGTGCGCCGATAATGTCGAGCGCGCAGGTCTCCGAGGTCAGGATCGGGCAGCCGTCGAGCTCGCCGAGCACCAGCGGGCGGATGCCGCGCGGATCGCGCGCGCCGACCAGCTTCTTGTTGGTCAGGGACACCAGCGCATAAGCGCCTTCGATGGCGCGTAGCGCGTCGACATAGCGCTCGATGAAGCGGCTGCGCCTGGACTGCGCGACGAGATGCAGGATCACCTCGGTGTCGGTGGTCGACTGCATCATCGCGCCGTTCTTCACGAGTTCGCGGCGCAGCGTCAGGCCGTTGGTGAGGTTGCCGTTGTGGGCGACCGCAAGGCCGCCGGCATTGAGCTCGGCGAACAGGGGCTGCACGTTGCGCAGGATGGTGGCGCCGGTGGTCGAGTAGCGGACATGGCCGACCGCCATGTTGCCGGGCAGGCGGTCGATCACCTCGCGGCGGGAGAAGGTGTCGCCGACCAGGCCGAGGCGGCGTTCTGAGTGGAAGCGGCTGCCGTCGTACGAGACGATACCGGCGGCTTCCTGGCCGCGATGCTGGAGTGCGTGGAGGCCGAGGGCGGTGATGGCGGCCGCGTCCGGATGCCCGTAGACGCCGAAGACGCCGCATTCCTCGCGCAGCGTATCCCCCTCCAGGTCATCCTGTAGCTCGATCGCGGACGTGCCCAAACGGGCCTTTGGATCGAGATCAAGCTGGGCGTCCTGGTCAGGGTGTCGCATCTTGTCCGCGCCTCTCTTTGGGGCCTTATCAACGCGCCGCAGGTTTCTCGATCAGCTTTTTCAGGCTGTCACGAGCAGGTTTACTGTATCCGTCGCCACTGCCCGAAGCCGGCTGCTCGGAATCAGCTTGATCATCATCTGGTTTGTTTTTCTTGAATCTCTTCAAGATGGTGTTCTCGGGGTCGTCGGGCAAGAGGGCCATCAGCCAATCCCCGGTTCCCTGGAGCACCACGCGGGATTTGGCCCCCGCGACCCAGTCCGGGCGCTGCTTGTCCGGCACCAGCCAGGTGAAGAACAGGAAGGCCACCACGACGATCAAAAGGCCGCGAGCCAGCCCGAACAGGAAGCCGAGGGTGCGGTCCAGCGCGCCGATCCGCGAATCCAGGATCATGTCGGAGATCCGGACCGTGATCACGGAGACCACGACCAGGGTACCGATGAACACGCCGGCGACCACGACGACGCTCGCGACCGTGTCGTTGTTGAAATAGGTTTTCGCGGTCGGCAGCAGCTTCGAGAACGAGTACAGCGTCACGATCGCCGCCGCGCCCCAGGCCGCGATCGACAGGATTTCGCGCATGAAGCCGCGGACCATTGCAAGCAGGCCCGAAATCAGCATCACACCGAGCAGGATCAGGTCGAGGAGTGTTACTGGCATCGGCTGGTCTGGTCCGCTCGTACGTCAAGGTGCTCGGCGAATCGGTGCTTGGCCGTGGCCCTAAGTGAGGGCCAGACGGCGTTCCCGGCAAGGCCGCAACCACGCAATCCCATGCTGCTTTTGTGACGGCTGTATAGCGGCGGGGGCGGGGGACGTCACCTCCACCTAGCCCTCTCCGCGGCGGAATCTTGCCGGTGTGGCATTTTTCTCCGCCGGCGCGCTCTGGTCGCTGCGACGGGAGCCGCGCGCGGCGATCTCGGCGACCAGCGTGGTCAGGCTGTTGATTGCGTTCAGCGACAGGCCGGCGTCGCCGCCGGCATCGCCGCCCCGGGCCGATTCGGGCAGCACGGCGCGCTTGAAACCGAGCTTGGCCGCTTCCTTGAGCCGCGCCGGGGTCTGCGCCACCGGGCGGATCACGCCGGAGAGCGAAATTTCGCCGAAATAGACGGCATCGGTAGGTAACTGTGCATTAACCAGGGACGACACCAGCGCAGCGGCGGCGGCCATATCGGCCGCCGGCTCGTGGATGCGCAGGCCGCCGGCGACGTTCAGATAGACGTCATGGCCGGACAGCTTGACCCCGCAATGGGCCTCCAGCACCGCCAGCACCATGGAGAGCCGGCTCTGGTCCCAGCCGACCACGGCCCGCCGCGGTGTACCCAGCGACGTCGGCGCCACCAGTGCCTGCAATTCGACCAGAACGGGCCTTGTGCCCTCGATTCCTGCGAAGACGGCGGTGCCGGGCGTGCCGAGATCGCGCTCGGACAGGAACAGTTCGGACGGGTTGGTGACCTCGCGCAGGCCGAGGCCCGTCATCTCGAATACGCCGATCTCGTCGGTCGGGCCGAAACGATTCTTGACGGCGCGCAGGATGCGGAATTGCTGCGAGCCTTCGCCCTCGAACGACATCACGGCATCGACCATGTGCTCGACCACGCGCGGGCCGGCGATCTGGCCGTCCTTGGTGACATGGCCGACCAGGATGATCGCCGCGCCGGTCTTTTTGGCGAACCGGATCAGCGCCTGCGCCGAGGCGCGTACCTGGGTGACCGTGCCGGGGGCGGATTCCACCGTGTCGGTCCACATGGTCTGGATCGAGTCGATCACGATCAGCCGGGGGACGGCGCCTTCCGACAATGTCGAGACGATGTCCTCGACCGACGTCTCGGCCGCGAGCTGCACCGGCGCGTCCGACAGCCCGAGACGTTCGGCCCGCAGCCGCACCTGGGCGATGGCTTCTTCGCCGGAGATATAGACGATGCGGTGGCCGGCGCGCGCCATCAGGCTGGTCGCCTGCGTCAGCAAGGTCGATTTGCCGATGCCGGGATCGCCGCCGACCAGCAGAACCGAGCCGCGGACGAAGCCGCCGCCGGTGACGCGGTCGAGCTCGGTCATTCCTGACGACAGGCGGGGCGCATCCGGGCTTTTGCCGGCGAGGCTCTCCAACGCAAAGGTCCGGCCCTTGCGCTTGGAGCGGATCGACACGGGGACGCTGCCGGTCGCGTCCTCCTCGGCGAGCGTATTCCACTCGCCGCAGGACTCGCACTTGCCCTGCCAGCGGTTATAGGCCGCGCCGCAGTTCTGGCAGACGAAGGAAAGCGTGTTCTTGGCCATGGGGACAGCGAGTCGAGGGTCCAAGATGAGCTGATAGCACGAATTGGAGCGTCGCAATCACCGGCGCCCCATTTGTCGCAATTATCACAACATCCGCGTTGCGGTGCCCCGGCGCGCAGGAACGCCGCTTCCAAACCGGCGTTCAATATCGGCATGGAGGCTCTCATGAAATATTCGATGATCGCAGCTGCCATCGTGGCGACCACCGCGGCCAGCTTTGCCGTTTCCTCGCCGGCGGTCGCGCACGATCGCTACTGTCTTCAGGGTCGGATTTGGGGGTACCCCGGCAACTGCCAGTTCACCAGCTACGGGCAGTGCATGGCGAGCGCATCCGGAACCAACGCCTACTGCGGGATCAATCCACGTTATTCCTATGCACGCCGCGGGAGAGCGTACCGGTGATCGGTGACGTCCCGGTCCCAGCTGGCGCAGCAGCGGATCCGAGGCGGACATGACCGATGACCAATCTCTGACGGCTCTCGTCTTCTCCGGCGGCCTCGGACTTGGCGCCTACCATGCGGGCGCGTTCGAGGCCTTCGCGTCTGCCGGCCGTCCGGTGGACTGGGTTGCCGGCTCGTCGGCCGGCGCGATTACAGCCGCGCTGATCGCAGGCAGTGCAGCGGCCGATCGCATCGGGAACTTGCGCCATTACTGGCATGGGCCAACGACCCCGACCCCGGCGCCGACCGGTAACCGTCATCTGTCGGCCTGGCTGAACTCGATCAACACGCGCCTGCTGGGTCGTGCCGGCTTCTTTCATCCCCGCCTGCCGATTCCGGCATCTCACTTCGGCGGCCTGTACGATCTCGGCCCGACGCGGGAGCGCCTGCAACACCTGATCGACTTCGAACGTCTGAACGCAGGCGAGCCACGCATCACCATTTGCGCGACGGACCTCGAGAGCGGAGACGCTATGCTGTTCGACTCCCGGTCCGAACGAATCGAGATGGATCACATCCTGGCCAGCTGCGGCTTCCTCCCCGAATTTGCTCCGGTGCTGATCGCCGGCAGATGGCTCGGCGATGGTGGGTTCTCGCTGAACGCGCCGTTCGAGCCTATCCTCGAGACTGCGAATCCGCTCCGCCTCTATGTCATCGACCTCTACGCCCGCGACGGCAAAGTCCCCGACGGGATCGAAGCCGCGGCCGAGCGCAAGAGCGATTTGACTTTCGGCAACCAGACCTTCCAGCGGCTTCGTCACGCCCTGGAAGCTCGCCAGCTGCGCGCCGAGTTGCAGGACCTGGATTGCGACGACCTGGTTTGTCTCCTGAGCTATCGGCCGGGCTCCGAGGAGGCCGGGCCGGAGAAATCTTTCGATCTGTCGGAAGCCGCGATGGCACAAAGATGGCACGCGGGCTTCCTCGACATGCAGCATGCCGCAGGTTTGGCTCCCGACAAGAACGGGATCCGCAGCGTGCGCCGGCGATAGCGGTGTTGCTGCGTCCTCGCTCTATGTCTTCACATCGAGACGCCTGCGAATGTCCCCCAGAAACCGCGTGAGCCCCTCATCGGCCGTCATATCGTCCGGCCCGCCGACCGTGGTGATACCCCAGTTCGCCAGCACCGCTTCTTGCACCGGATTGGGCTGAGACACGAAGGCGAACGATCTTGGTCGGTCCTGGCGGTGCCCCGATTCCTCCCATGTCTGCCAGATCCGATGCAGCAGGAGGCGGATATTCGGATCCGACATGCTGTAGCCGATGAACAGGAGCGTGCTTGCCAGGGCATCGGCACGGAACCGGACATCAAGCGGAGAATTGAACGCGAGCCGATTGAGAAAGTCGGTCTCGGTCAGGACAAGCGAGGCATCATCGTCGAAGTCGCCATGAAATTTGACGATGTGCGTAACGCCGGCGGCCGCGCTCGCAATCTCCTTGGCGTTGCTGATCTTGGCATAGGGCTTTTCCAGGACATCGAACGCGGTCTCCAGATTACGGTCGTAGTTCGTCGTATAGATGATCGGAAAATCGAGTTCGACGATCAGCTTGTGGAGCTTCGAGGCTGCGATCTTCTCCGGATCGACCCGCCAGTTGCGGTCGAGCCAGCTCCGAAGCGGACCGATGCCGCCGCGTTTCAGCCGGTAATATTCCGCCAGCGTCTGATAGCCGCCATGCATTCCTTCGATGACATCGTGTTCGAGACCAAGATCATCAAGCAGATGCTCGATAAGGGATTGCCAGGATGGCAGGCCCACAGCCATCGAGACTCCCGCTCCGACGAACAGCACGGCGCGGCGCTGGCGTATCGCAGCGGCCAGGATTTCCTGTGGCGGCCGCTCCAGATATGCGAGGTTCGTCGGCTGTTCGTCCATCAACCTTGAATGACCGGATGAGGTGAGGGTTCCTAACCGGCTGCCGCTCAATCACCCATCAATGACGCGCTCTTCTCCGTCTGATTCACGAAGCGGGTGATCAAGCGCCGCAGTTGCGTCTTGTGCATGTCAATCGGACACGGTCTCATTCACCTGGTGCAGCTTCAGGATCTCGTGGGTGGAGGCGACCGTCTCGTTGAGCAGGAACTGGGCGAGGTCGTGGCGTGATTCGCCGGCACGTGTGTTCGCGCTCATCTGTCGAGGTTGTGGATCACGGGCCGCAAAGGGCCGGCCTCGTCCAGATCGAGCGTTGCCAATGTTATCGGCAATTTGGAGCGCCTGGGGCCGGCGCTTCCGGGATTCAAGAACAGTATTCCGTTGATCGTGTTGATCTGCACCCGGTGCGAGTGACCGGAGATGACGGCGTCAATGTCGTGAGCCGCCGGATCGATGTGTAGAGCGTGGAGATCGTGCAGGAGGTAGAAGCAGCGGCCGCCGAGGCGTAACGTTTCGGTTTCAGGATGGTGCTTCGCCCAGTCACCGACATCGACGTTGCCTCTGATGGCCGTGACCGGCGCAATTCGGCGGAGCCGTTCCAGAACTTCCGGCGCGCCGATATCACCGGCGTGGATGATGTGTGACACTCCGGCAAGGCAATGTTCTGCCTCCGGCCTGAGGAGACCGTGGGTGTCCGAGATCACTCCGATCCTCAACGACATGTGCGGCCGAAACTCCAGTGCAAAGCTCTAGTGGGAAGGCTCTACTGCAAGGCTTCAGTGCAGCACATCCAGCGGGACCTTTCCAATCTCCTCACCCTCCTGGTTCGTGACGAGGATAGAGAAGTGACGGCCCTTCAGTTCAGGCCGTTCCTTCAGAAGCCGCCTGGCAATGACTTCCGCAACATCCAGCGCCTGAATGTCGTCCGACGGCTCCGCGCCCCCTTCGTCGGTTACAGTCTTGGAATCCACCAGATCGAAATGATAGCGCGGCACGTCCACCTCGGGTTTCCTCGCAGGAACGCGCGGTCTTGAGATTTCGTTCCGGCGCGCAAGCTGCCCATAACGTTAGCTTTGAGCGGCGTTCCAGAGCATGGACAGCCCGGCCGCGATCATGATCGCATCCATCATCAGGCGGAACATGTCCGGCTTCAGGTGCAGCACGAAGCGCTTTGCGACGAAGGCGCCTGACATCAGCGAGGCGCCCGCGATCAGGCCCTTGACGAAGACCTCGCCGCTCAGCGCGCCGAAACGCTCGAAGGTCAGGGATTTCGCGACATAGAGCCCGAGCGAGGAGGCCGCTTCGGTGGCGAGGAAAGCTCCCTTCGACAGGCCGTAGAACAGGAACAGCGGCACGCTGAGCGGGCCGGTCGAGACCACGATGCCGGTGAGATAGCCGATGATCGCGCCGCCGATAGCCAGGTGCCAGAGATTGGCCTTGAGATCGTGGTGCGCCAGCCAGTGCCGCACCGGTACCATCGCGATCAGGAAGATGCCGATGGCGAGGTCGACCACGTGGGAAGGCAGCGCCATCAGCGTGCGCGCGCCGAGCACGGCCGCCGGGATCCCCGTCACGGAATAGGCCGCGCAGGCCCGCCAGTCGACCTCGCGCCACCAGGCCAGGATGCGCGAAAAGTTCGCCAAGACGGAGGCCACCGCCATGATCGGCACGGCTTCCTTCGGCCCATAGGCATAGACCAGCACCGGCATCAGCATGATCGACGAGCCCGTGCCGACGATGCCTGAGATGGTGCCGGCGACGAGGCCGACGGTAAGGACGAAGAGAAAGGCCAAAACGGTCTCCACGAATCGGGAGAGTTTAGCCGCGGCCAGCCGTGCGGGCGATCCCGCCCTAGGCGAGGGAGCTCATTGCATGGCGCATCGGCATGCCGGTCTGGGCGCCGGCTTTGAGGCATTTCAATGCGGCGGCTTCGCATCCGGCCTCGAGCGCGCGTTGCAGCGACACGCCTTCGCTGAGTATGGCCGCAAACGCGCCGACAAAGGTATCGCCGGCTCCCGTGGTATCCACCGGCGTGATGCGCGGAGCCGGGGCGCGCCGGCGGGCCCCGTCGGCCGTCACGGCCAGCGCGCCTTGCGCACCGGCAGTCACGATGCAGGTGAGGCCTCCGGCCTTGGCCAGGTCGGCGGCCGCGGTTTCGTAATCGGATGCCGCGATGCCGATAGCTGTGGCGGCATCCAGCGCCTCATGCTCGTTGACGAGGAGATGGTCGGTCACGGCGAGCAACTCGCTCACCATCTCAGGGGTCATCTTCTCCGGGACGGGCGCGAGAGTCCAGACAACGGTGCCGGACGCCGATGCGGTTCTGCGTGCGACTGTCAGCGCTTGGGTGAAGGGCAGTTCCATTTGAAGCACCAGCACCGAGTCGGAGCTGAAAAGCTCAGCCGGAAGGTCATCGGCGCTCGCGGTCATGTTGGCGCCGCTCGCCACCGTGATTGCATTCTCGCCGGCCTGATCGACCGTGATGAAGGCGCAGCCGGTCGGCTCGTCCGCCCTGACAACGAGATCGGCGTCGACGCCATTGGCCCTGAGGTTCTGGATCGCGCTGTCGCCAAATCCGTCCCGCCCGACACGGCCCGCCATCCGGACGCGTCCCGGCCCGGCAATCCGTGCGGCGGCGACGGCCTGATTGGCACCCTTGCCGCCGAAATGCGTCTGGTAGGATGGCGAAAGCACCGTCCGGCCTGGTCCCGGAATGACGGGAACTTGCGCGACCAGATCGACGTTGAGCGAGCCGAACACCAGGATCATGGCGGGCAGGCCGTCAGCCTTGCTCGTCCATGATGCGCAGTTTTTCCACGCGGCGGCGGAAGTCTTCGTCGGTGGAGAATTCGGCCGACAGATAGGAGGAGACGAGATCCACGGCGAGCCAGGCGCCGACGATCTGCGCGCCGATGCACATCACGTTGACGTCGTCGTGCTCGACGCTCTGATGGGCGGAATGGACGTCGTGACAGACCGCAGCGCGGATGCCCTTCATCTTGTTGGCCGCAATCGAGGCGCCGACGCCGGTGCCGCACACCATGATGCCGCGCACAGCTTCGCCCGAGGTCACCTTCTGCGCCACCGACCGCGCGATGTCGGGGAAATCCACCGGCTTGTCGTCATGGGAGCCGACGTCGATGACGTCGTGGCCGAGCTTGCGGATGTGGTCGATGACGGTCTGCTTGAGCGGCCAGCCGGCGTGGTCGGACCCGATGACGAGACGCATGTGTTGCCCTTCTTGATTTTGCATGGACCGTGACAGCCGCACGCGGCTGTCACGATGTTCCGTTTGGCTCAGCTACGCATGTCGGGCGGCAGGTCCACCCCGTGGAATTTCTTGTAGATCGCGTTGAGCTTGCCGTTCTTGACGTTCTCGGTGATCCAGGCGTTGAGCTTGTCCATCAAAGGCTGCTCGCCCTTCTTGAGGCCGATGGCGAGGTCGAAGGTCGCCAGCGGAATCCTGGATTCGAACACGCGCGAGGGGTTCTTCACGCCGATCTGGTTGATGATCGTCGCGGAGGAGGCGACACAGTCGACTTGGCCGGACACCGCCGCGGTCACCATCGTGGCGTCGTCGTCATAGCGCGCGATCTTGAGGTCCTTGTCCTTCATGTTGGAGAGGGTCGTGTCCTGCGTGGTGCCGCGGGAAACGCCGATCGGCTTGTCCTTCAGGTCAGGCCAGTCCTTGACCGTCGACGATTTCAGGCAGCCGACATCGGATTGTAGCGTTGCGTAGCGCTTGGTGAAGTCGATCACCTTCGCGCGGTCCGGCGTCACCGACAGGGTCGAGATGATGATGTCGGCCTTGCCGGTCAGCACGTTCGGTATGCGGGTCGCGCCGGTGGTCTGGATGAACTCCAGCTCGAGCCCCCAGTCCTTCGCGAGGAGCTGGGCCACTTCAACGTCGGAGCCAGTCGGCTTCATGGTAGTATCCATCATGCCCGAGGGCGGGATGGCGAGGTCCGTCGAGATGCGGATCTTTTTCGCCTTCATGACGTCGTCGAGCAAGTCGGCCGACGCCGGCGTGGCCGCTATCACGGCGAGGCAGCACAGCGCGGCGGCCGCCCCCAGCAATGTTTTGTTGGTCATCCCTAGTTCTCCTCTCCCTGTTATGATTTTAAGTTTCCCGTACCCACGAATTGCGTGAGCTCGGGGGTCGCCGGCGACGTCAGGATCGAGGCGGGTCCGGTCTCGTGGACCTTGCCGCGATGCATGAACACGATCCGGTCGGCGATGCCCTTGGCGAATCCCATCTCGTGGGTGACCATCACCATGGTCATTCCGTCGGCCGCCAATTGCTCGATCACCTTCAGCACTTCGCCGGTGAGTTCGGGATCGAGCGCGGAGGTGACCTCGTCGAACAGCATCACTTTCGGCTGCATCGCCAGCGAACGGGCGATCGCGGCGCGCTGCTGCTGGCCGCCCGAGAGCTGCTCGGGATAGGCGTGCAGCTTCTCCTCGAGCCCGACCTGCGCCAGCACTTTTCGCGCGAGATCCTTTGCCTGGGCCGCCGCCATGCCCTTCACGGCGCAAGGCGCGAGTGTGATGTTCTGCTCGATCGTGAGGTGCGGAAACAGATTGTAGCTCTGGAACACGATGCCGACGTCCTGGCGCAGCGCGCGCAAGTTCACATCGGGACGGTCGACGCGATGTCCGCAGACGACGATCTCGCCGCCGTCGACCTTCTCGAAGCGGTCGATGCAGCGCAGCGCCGTGCTCTTGCCGGAGCCGGAGCGGCCGATCAGCGCCAGCACCTCGCCGCGCGCGACGGAGAAGGAGACGCCGTCGAGCACACGGAGCGAGCCGAAGCTCTTCTGCACGTTGCGGAGCGACACGATCGGTTCCGGGGAGGGGGCATTCTGCTGCATGTCAGGCCGGCGCAAGGTTGGACCTGCCGCGTCCCATCCGCCGTTCCAGCCTCTGGCTGAATAGCGACAGCGGATAGCACATGGCAAAGTAGGTGACCGCGATGATCGCGTAGATGGCGAATGGCTCGAACAGCGAGTTGTTGACGATCTGGCCCGAGCGCATCAGCTCGACGAAGCCGACCACGGAGGCGAGCGAGGTGTTCTTGATGATCTGCACCATGAAGCCGACGGTCGGCGGCGTCGCGATGCGGATCGCCTGCGGCAGGATCACTTTCATCATCCGCTGGGTCCGGCTCAGCGCCAGGCCTTCGGCGGCCTCCCATTGCGGCTTCGGCACGGACTCGATGCAGCCGCGCCAGATCTCGCCGAGATAGGCGGCGACATAGAGTGTCAGTGAGGCGCCTGCGGCAGCTAGCGGCGAGACCTGCAATCCAATGGCGGCAAGGCCGAAATAGCCCAGAAACAGGATGACGAGCAGCGGCGTGCCCTGGACGAGCTGGACATAGACGGCGCTGGCGATCCGCAACGATCTGAGCGGCGAGATCCGCGCCAGCGCGATCACGAAGCCGACGATGCCACCGCCAATCAGCGCGATCATGGACAGACCGATGGTCCACAACGCGCCCTGGCCGAGGAACATCAGATGGTTGATGTTGAGATGTCCGCCCATGGTCATCTCACAACGGCGTGCCGAGCCGGCGCCGACGCGGAAACAGCACGAGGCCGAGGCCCCAGAAGCCGGCACGCATCACCAGCGACAGGATGACGTAGAGCAGGGCGACGATGATGTAGGTCTCGAACGCGCGATACGTGTCCGACTGGATGTAGTTGGCGACAGCGGTGAGCTCCTCGGCCGAAATCTGCGAACAGACCGAGGAAGCCAGCATCAGCAGCACGAACTGGCTTGTCAGCGCCGGATAGACCTTCTCGATCGCCGGCAGCAGGATGATATGCCAGTAGACCTGGAGGCGCGAGAGCGCCAGTCCTTCGGCCGCCTCGATTTGCCCGCGCGGGATCGCTTCGAAGCCGGCCCGCATGATCTCGGCGGTGTAGGCGCCGACATTGATCGTCAGCGCGGCCACGGCCACAGTGAAAGCGGAGAATTTCAGCCCCAGACTGGCGAGGCCGAAATAGACCAGGAATATCTGCACGAGTAGCGGGGTGTTGCGGATCGCCTCGACATAGACCTTGCTGGCTCCCGCGATCAGCGAGTTTTGCGATCCGCGGCCGACAGCTGCCAGCGTGCCGAACAGAGCGCCAAGCACGGTCGCGAAGAATGCCAACTCCAACGTCAGCGCGGCGCCGGCCAGGAAACTTGGCCAACGTTCCAGCACTGCGGGAAAGTCAAGTTGGAGGCTCATCGTATCAGGTTCAGCCGGTTGTCTGGTTGGTCATGCGGTCATAGACGCGGAACAGCGCCTGATTGCCGTTGCTGCCTTCGCCGTGGGCGCGCGCGTCGATATATTGGCTGGTGACGAGCGCGGTGCCGGGGAGCGGCACGCTCAGCGCCTGCGCGTGCTCCTGCACCAGGCGGAGATCCTTCAGCATCAGGTCGATGCGGAAACCGGCTCCGACGTCGCCCGCGATCATGGCAGGGCCGAGCTTGTCGAGCATCCAGGAGGCCGCGGAGCCGCCGAGCAGCACGCGCCGGAGCAGGTTGAGATCGACGCCCGAGGCCCGGCCAAGCGCGAGTGCCTCGCAGATCGCCTGGATGTTGATGCCGCAGATCAGCTGGTTGCAGAGCTTGACGGTCTGGCCGGCGCCGGACGCGCCCACATGCGTGATTGTCGTGCCCATGGCACGGAAGAACGGCTCGGCTTTGGCAAAGGCATCGGCATCGCCGCCGGCCATGATCGAGAGCGCGGCGTTCTTGGCGCCCACGGGCCCGCCCGAGACCGGCGCGTCGATAAAACCGACGCCGGCCTTTTGCAGGTCGGCATAAATGCGGCGGACGGCGACCGGCGAGATCGTGCTCATGTCGACGATGAGCCTGCCGGGCGGAGGCGATTTCAGCAGGCCGTGCTCGCCGTAAATGGTCGCCTCGACATGGGGCGTGTCGGGCAGCATGGTGATGACGATGTCGGCGCCTTGCGCGGCATCGGCAGGGCTATCGGCGCGAACCGCGCCTTCCTTGACGCTGTCGGCCAAGGCGGCCTCGTTGAGATCGAAGACGCGAACCGCATGGCCGGCCATCAAGAGATTTCGCACCATCTCGCGGCCCATCGTGCCGATGCCGATGAAGCCGACGTTGCCCTTGTCGTTCCGTCCCATGTTGGTCGTCCGTTTCTTGTTAGTCCGCGATCAGCGAGAGGCGCTGGTCTTGTCGATGTCGCCGACGACGGCGCGCCTGCGGTATTCGTCTCCGATGGCAAAATGCTTGCGCAGCGTCGCATCCGCCCGTTCCGGGTCGCGCGCGATGACGGCTTCGAAAATGCGGCGGTGGTCGTCGATCAGATAGGTCTTCATCGACGGGAAGGCTTGCACCAGTTCGCGGCGGCTGCGATGCGAATGGGTCAAAAGGCCCGCCAACGAGCCGTGCAGCACCGTCAGCGTCTCCGAATGCGAGGCGACGACTATGGAGCGATGGAAGTCGAAATCGGCCATGCCGCCAGCGTCGGCTTCGTCGATCGTCTCCCCGATCCTCGCCAGCGCGCGCTGCAGCCGTTCGAAATCGGCAATGTTGGCGCGCTCGCAGGCGAGGCGGATCGCCTGGCATTCGATCGCCACGCGCGCCTGCATGACGTCGTCGAGCATATCCGCCTGCTGGGCGAGCGCGAAGGTGAAGAAGTCGTTCAGCACGGACACGTCCGGCCGCGTCACCACGGTACCGATGCGATCGCGGATCTCGACGATGCCGAGCACGGTGAGGGCGCGCAGCGCCTCGCGGACGATCGGCCGGCTGACACCGAGCAGGGTTGCCAGCTCGCGTTCGGAAATCAGGCGGTCGCCGGGCTTGAGCGAGCCGGCAAGCAGGCGCTCGCGCAAGAAGGCGAACACCTTCTCGAACCCTTTTTCGCCTTCGGAGGCCCGCTTGAGCTCCATTCCCGTCCCTTTGGTCTGATCTTGGTCAGACCAGTATGCTGACCAGCGGTGAAGGTCAAGAGGCTTCGGGCAGGGTCTTCTCTGGGATCAGCACTAAACCGGTGGTGGTTGTCGCCAATTCAGGAGAGCTTCAGCCTGGGACGTCTCGGCTGGCGATCCTCGCGCTCTCCTGGCTTTCAACCGACGCAAGGAGTTCCAGCTGACTCGCCAAAGCGAGATAGGTATTGGAAACACTCACGAGCACATTGGCGAGGCGGCTCGCCGATCTTCCATCGTTGGCGCGCTCGGCGAGCTTCCGGCATTCCTCGGGTTTGAGCATTCAGCCCCCAAAAGAGAGCTGAACGCCGCGCCGTGTTCGTCGTTCCTAGATCGCTTGGGCAACCACGGTTAGCAAACCTGTTCGGCTTGCACGGTGGCGGCATGACCGTCGAAGCTCTTCCGGTCTGTCGTGGCAGGATTTGGTCTGACCCTGCTGCGGACTATCCGAGCGACGTCCTCTTCGGCGTCATCTTACTTGCCGATTTCTCGGCCCGGCTACTTGTCGATCGGCACCCTTTTCGAAAATTCACTCAGCTCGCGACGTGGGCTGACATGGTTGCGATCGTATCGTTCCTGGCACCGCTTGCCGGCCTGCGGGCTCCAGAGGCACGATGCCGACGCCGTGCATTGCAAGGCCTGTGGCACTGTCGTCAATATTCCCGATGAAGGGGCAACCTGAAAAGCTCTCGCTGACGCCGACTCGGGAGTCCTTCGATCGTGGCATCATGCCAGTGTTTTGCCCGACGGGTCGAGCTGAAATTCGGAATGCCCGTAAGTCATTGACGGGACAGGGGTCGGCTACTGTGCATGGGGTTGTTTTCATCTTTTTGTTTTGACCGTCCCGCTGCTGACAGCATGTTGGCAGCAGGGGCCGGCTACGACCATCTCCTGACAAACAGGGGAGCGGGTGATGCCGATCGAGGCGAGCTGTCATTGCGGTGAGACGGTGTTCGAGGTGACGGAGGCGCCTTCTAGCGTGACGCGCTGCACGTGCACGCTCTGCGCCAAGCGCGGCGCGCTGTGGGCCTACTACAAGCCGGCGCAGTTTCGGCTGCTGTCGCCGCCGGAAAACGTCGCGACCTATCTCTGGGGCAGCCGCACGGTCAAGCATCATTTCTGCGCGAGGTGTGGCTGCGGCACCTATTCGGAGTCGCCGGACTGGTCGACCGGCAAGCCCGATTTCGACAATCCCAAGGTCGCGGTGAACGCGCGCCTGTTCGACGATTTCGATCTCGACGCGGTGCCGGTGAACGTGATCGACGGCCGGAATCTGTGGTGAGGGGTCACCGCAGCACCACCCACGCCGGCGCGTGATCGCTGGCGCCGTCCTCGCCGCGGACCATCTTGTCGACGCCGGCCTTGGCCAAGCGTGAGACGAGGGCAGGGCTGAGCAGGAGATGGTCGAGCCGCAGGCCCGCGTCGCGCGGCCAGCGGTTTCGCTTGTAGTCCCAGAACGTGTAAATGCGCTTCTCCGGGTGCAGCTCGCGGATCGCATCGCACCAGCCTTGTTCGACGAGCGAGGCAAACGCCGCTCGGCTCTTCGGCTGGATCAAGGCATCCTTGTCCCACGACCGCGTCGGATAGATGTCGATCGCCGTCGGCGCGACGTTGTAGTCGCCCGCGAGCACCACTGGCAGATCCTGCCTGATGAAGGTTTTGGCGTGGCGCTTGAGGCGCGCGAACCAGTCGAGCTTGGCATCAAATTTCGGTCCGGGCTGCGGATTGCCGTTCGGCAGATAAATACTCGTGACGATGACACCGCTAATCGCAGCCTCGATGTAGCGGGCTTCATGATCATCAGGTTTTCCCGGCAACCGGTCGCGGGTGAGAATGGGCTCGGCGTTACGGGCGAGGATGGCAACGCCGTTCCATGTTCTTTGTCCACACCACACCGCGCCATAGCCGGCCTTTTCGATCGCCGCCGCCGGAAATTCGCCATCACTTGCCTTCAACTCCTGAAGCGCGACGACGTCAGGTTTTGCCGCCTTCATCCATGCCAACAGATTGGGCAGGCGGCGGTTGATGTTGTTGATGTTGAATGTCGCGATCTTCATGTAGAGCTATCGGTTCTGCCTTCCGACACCGGAGAGACAATGTCCAAGTCGAACGTCGCCGCCATCGCACTGCTCGTCGCGTTCTCCGGAGCGGCTTCGGCACAATCGTCCGATCCGCGTGGTGCGTGCAAGGCGGACTACGACAAATTCTGCGCCGGCATCGCACCGGGCGGCGGCATCGTCGCCTGCCTCAACGGCAAGCGCGATCAGCTCAGCGCGACCTGCAAGACGGCACTGGATAGCCGGAAGAAAAAGTAAGCGGCCGACAGCTCAGCTTCGCAGCGGCGGCGGACTCGCAGGTTGCTCGACTGACGGCGGGGAGGGCGGCTGTGCGGCGGTTGGCGCCGGAGTGGGCCGCTCCAGCGGCTCGACCGCATTGCCGCCCTTGTAGACGCGGGCGTAGCGGCGGCCGAGACTGGTCAGCACCTCATAGCCGATCGTGCCGAAATGATGCGCGAGCTCGTCGACGGTGATGCCTTCGCCGAGCAGCGTGACCATGTGGCCGCGCCGCGCGGCGTTCGGGGGCAGGTCGGTGATGTCGATCGCGATCAGGTCCATCGAGACGCGGCCCGCCACCGGGCAGCGGTTTCCTGCGACGATGACCTCGGCGCCGCGGGTACCGTCATTGGAGCTGGCGGCCCGGAAATAGCCGTCGGCATAACCGACCGCGATGATCGCGAGCTTGGTCGGCCGCCGCGCCGTCCAGGTGCCGCCATAGCCGACGCTCTCGCCACGCTCGACGTTGCGGATCTGCACGATGCGCGCCTTGAGGTCGACCACCGGCTGCATCGGATTGTCGGCCTCCGGCGTCGGGTTGACGCCGTAGAGCGCCGCCCCCGGCCGCACCAGATCGAACTGAAACGGCGCCCCCAGGAAGATGCCAGAGGAATTGGCGAGCGCCGCCGGCACGCCGGAAAATTCGCTGGCGATGCTGCGGAAGGAGGCGAGCTGCTTTGCATTCAGTGGACCGTTGAGCTGCTCGGCCGAGGCCAGGTGGCTCATCACCAGCGTGACGCCGTGATCGCCGGCGTTGATGCGGGGGATGATGGCCTGCGCTTCGGCAAGCGTCAGCCCGAGGCGGTTCATGCCGGTATCGATGTGGATCGCGGCGCCCCCGGTCCAGCCGGTGCGGCGGCAGAACACGTCCCATTCGGCGAGCTCGTTGAGATCGCCGATCACCGGCCGGCAATTGATCCTGGCGTAGTGCTCGCCGGTGTTCTGGAAATAGCCGCCGAGCACGTAGATCGCGGCCTCCGGCACGGCGCCGCGCACGGTGCGCGCCTCCTCGATCGTGGCAACGAAGAAGGTCTTGCAGCCGGCCTTGCTCAGGGCACGCGAGACCTGCTCGGCACCGCAACCATAGGCATTGGCCTTGATCACAGCTGAGCATTCGGCCGGCACCGCCGTCTTCTCGAGCTTGCGCCAGTTGGCGATGATGGCGTCGAGATCGACGGTGAGCACGCCGCCATAGGCGGCGAGCGCGGCAGCCTGATTGCCCTCCGCGGAGAGAAGGCCGGATTGCGGGATCATTTTCGGGTCGGACGCCATTGTCATGGCGCCGTTTTACGCAAGAGGCCGGTCCGGTTCAACCCAGGGAACCTAGTAGTCGCCACCACGATCTGGCAATTGGCTCCCCTCGGCAAGATCGCCGAAGCGGGTAACCATCGAATCGAATTGCAATGGAACAGTGCCGGTTGGACCGTGACGCTGTTTGCCGATGATGACCTCGGCCTTACCAAGTGCGCGATCCATCTCCTGCTGCCACTTGTGATGTTCTTCGGTGCCAGGGTTGGGCTGCTTCATGGCTAGGTAGTACTCTTCGCGATACACGAACAGCACGACGTCGGCGTCCTGCTCGATCGAGCCGGATTCACGCAGGTCCGAGAGCTGCGGCCGCTTGTCATCGCGGGATTCGACCTGGCGCGAGAGCTGCGACAGCGCAATGATGGGGACGTTGAGCTCCTTGGCCAGCGCTTTCAGGCTGGTCGTGATTTCCGTGATTTCCTGGACGCGATTTTCGCTCCGCTTGCCCGAGCCGGACAGCAGCTGGATATAGTCGATCACAATCAGATCGAGGCCCTTCTGCCGCTTTAGCCGTCGTGCCCGCGCCATCAGCTGTGCGATCGACAGACCGCCGGTTGCGTCGACAAAGAAAGGCAGCGACTGCAGCTCGATCGAAACCTGGCGGATCTTCTCGAAATCGGCTTCCGAGATGCCGCCACGGCGGATGTGGGAGGAGGGAATGCCGGTGCGCTCGGCCACGATACGGGTGGCGAGCTGGTCGGCCGACATTTCGCAGGAGAAGAAGCCGATCACGCCACCATTGGCGGCCTTCATGGTGCCGTCGGCCTGGAGCTCGGGCACGTAGGCTTGTGCGACGTTGTAGGCAATGTTGGTCGCCAGCGAGGTCTTGCCCATGCCGGGACGCCCCGCGACGATGATCAGGTCGGAGGGCTGCAGGCCGCCCATCTTGGTGTCGAGGTCGCGCAGGCCTGTCGAGATGCCGGACAATTTTCCGTCGCGCTGAAACGCCTTTGCCGCGAGGTCGACCGCAACCGCCAATGCCTGCGAGAATTTTTGGAAGCCACCGTCATAGCGGCCGGACTCCGCCAGTTCGTAAAGCTTTCGCTCGGCGTCCTCGATCTGTGCTCGCGGCTGGAAATCGACCGGGGCGTCGTAGGCAACATTGACCATGTCCTCGCCGATGCCGATCAGGTCGCGGCGCAAGGACAGATCGTAGACGGTGCGGCCATAATCCTGGGCGTTGATGATGGTGGTCGCTTCGGCCGCGAGCCGCGCCAGATATTGCCCGATGGTCATGCCGCCGATGTCGGTGTCAGCGGGCAGGAACGTCTTCAGCGTCACCGGCGTGGCGATCTTGCCCATCCGGATCAGGCTGCTGGCGGTGTCGAAGATCGCCTGATGCAACTGTTCGAAGAAATGTTTTGCCTCCAGGAAGTCGGAGACCCGGTAGAAGGCGTCGTTGTTGACCAGGATCGCGCCCAAAAGGCTTTGTTCCGCCTCGATATTGTGCGGTGCGCTCCGGTAGGTCGGAGTTCCTGCGTCAGGCGCGAGTTTGAGAACGTTCGAATCAGTCAGGGCCATGGTCGGGCGTGCTTAGCAATTTTCTTGGGCGGATGCGGGGCGGGGATAAAGCGCCGCCCCGATCCAAAGCGGAAGCGAAAGCTGACCGCTATCAACCGCTCAGTGAAAATGGTGGATGATTGGCAGAAGCAGCACGAGCCGCGCTTGACGGATTTTCGCGGAACTCGTCCGCCGAGACGTGGTCGCGACCGTGCCACGGAAAAATCCGGATGACGTGAACCTAATGGAGCGGCGCGCAGACGTATCGAAAAGCGCGCGAAATGTCGCACGCAGCGAGATCTCGGCTCGGGTTCAGACCAGCAGGAGGTAGACCAGCGCGACCAAGGCCGCCCCGACGCCGGTAACGATCAAGGCATAGTCGGTGCGGAGGTCGTCCTGCACGTCGAATGAGGTTTGGGTCTGCTTGCTCATGGCGACGGTCTAAGCCAGGCCCGACCAGACATATGTGAAGCAGATCACATCTCCCCGGATTCTTTCGGGGGTAGAGCCGGAACAGGCAGGCGGGCAGGGGATTGTCCTAGACCCGCAACAGGGAACGAGGCTAGCGATGCGGCCAGAACGGCAGCACCAGATTTGGCGAAGCGAGGTAGGCAGCCGGCTCTGGCTGTCCGGGCTGATCGCGGCCATGCAGCACGCCGAGCAGTCCGAAGTCCGCCGTCAGCCGGTCGCACCCGAGATTCTCGCGCAGCTGCGGGCGCAACTGGCTTTAACGGCCGCTTACCGGTCCTCTCCGATATCGACCCTGCGTCACTAAGACCTATTCACCTGCCAGCTTCAGTCTGGGCTTGGCGCCGCTTTCGATCGCCCGGAGCCGGGCTTCCTCGCGCGCGATGTAGTCGCGTGTCATCGGCACCACGCCCTGACGTTTTGTGAGCTGGATCTGGAAGTTCATCATGTGCTGCTTGCGGAACGTCATTTCGCTGGCCGCCAGATAAAATTCCCACATCAGAGCGAAGCGCTCGTCGTACAGCTGCACGGCTTCCTCGCGCCGCGCCATGAAACGCTCCCGCCAGGCTTTCAGCGTCTCCGCATAGTGCAGGCGCAGGATCTCGATGTCGCAGACCAGAAGGCCTGCGCGCTCGATCGCCGGCAGCACCTCGGACAAAGCGGGGATGTAACCGCCGGGGAAGATGTATTTGGCGATCCAGGGGTTGGTCGAATCCGGGCCCTGCGAACGGCCGATCGAATGCAGCAGCATGACGCCATCCTCGTTCAGAAGTTCGGCGCAGCGCTGGAAGTAAGCGTCGTAGAAGCTCGCTCCGACATGTTCGAACATGCCGACCGAGACGACACGGTCGAACGGGCCGTCAATGTCGCGATAGTCCTGCAGCTGGAATCTGGCCGACTCCGTCAGGCCTTTTTCGGCCGCGCGGCCATTGGCGACCTGCAACTGCTCGGTCGACAGCGTGACGCCGGTGACGTCGGCCCCTGCGATCTCGGCGAGATAGAGCCCGAGCCCGCCCCAGCCCGAGCCGATGTCGAGCACGCGCTGGCCGCCCTTGATGAGGAGCTTTGCGGCGATGTGCCGCTTCTTGGCGAGCTGCGCATCGTCGAGCGTCGTCTGCGGCGTCTCGAAATAGGCGCAGCTATATTGCTTGTCGGCATCGAGGAAGAGCGAATAGAGCCGGGCGTCCAGATCGTAGTGGTGCGCGACATTGCGGCGCGAGCGCGAGCGCGGATTGAACTGCTTCAAGTGCCGCGTCAGATAGCGCAGATGCCACCAGGGTTTTGCCCACTGGGGCAATAGGTCGGGTTGATCGAGCAGGATGGCGAGGGCATCAGCTATGGTGCCGCGCTCGACGACGAACTCGCCGTCCATGTAGGCCTCGCCAAGCCCGAGCTCGGGATTGACGAGGATCTTTCGTTCTGCCTCCGCCGTGACGAAACGGACTGCGACCGCTGCGCCCGAGCCGTCGCCGACGGTGAATTTCGAACCCTTTGCCGTGGTCACCGTCATCGACCCGCGGCGGATAAATTGAGTTAGAAAACTACGCAGCAAACGGTCCATTCACACCTTCCTCTCGAGCGAACCCGAAGAGATGCGACTAACCCGGCTTCACATCCGACGCTCAGGTCCCGCTCTGGTTCCTATGCGTTTGCATCTAAATCTAGGGAAGGTGTTCCGGCCCCGCTAATGCGCTGTGTTCAAAGCGGATATTCCAAAACCGCTTAATCACATCCTTGCGCGTGGAGCCTGCTTCCATTCGCGGCCCAATCCGCTAAAAGGTGACCCCGCTGCCGCGCCGCCGGCTGCATTCGCGGAAATTCAATGGAGATAACGGGAATGTCGAGCCGAGCGCTCAGCCTCGCGACGGTATTGCTTCTGATGGGCTTCGGCGCGACCGATACCGTTCTGGCGCAGGTAACGAACCTTGAGGCCGGCAAAGCCCCATCCCAGCTTTTCGCGCAGACCTGTAATGCCTGCCACAAGAGTCCGCGCGGCCTGTTGAAGACGGTGGCGCCGGGCTCGCTGCCCGGCTTCCTGCGCCAGCACTACACCACCAGCTCCGACATGGCCGGCGTGCTCGCCTCCTATCTCGTCTCCAACGGTGCCGCCGACAGCCGCTACCAGGCCAGGGACGGCAAGGACAAAAAAGACGGCGCCAAGGAGAAGGAAGCCAACACCGCTCCGGGCCAGGCGCCGGAACATCAGGGGCGCCGCCAGCGTTCCCAGGAATCCGCCAAGCCGGAAGGCGAGGCTGCCGCTCCGGCGGTCGAGGGCGCGCGCCAGAAGCGCGCGGCGCGGCCGGCCGAGGACGGTGCCAAGGAAGGCGTTAAGCCCGAGGGCCAGGCCTCGCCCGAAGGACGCAAGGGCAAGCGTCGCGGCAAGCCCGGGATCGAGGAGGCACCGAAGGTCGATGCCGCCGCGCCTGCCATCGAAGACAAGAAGAGCGAGCCGAAGGCCGAGCCCAAGCCCGACACTGCCAAGCCCGACACTGCCAAGGTCGAGCCGGGTCGCGATGAGGCGAAGCCGGAGAGCAAGCCGGCGGAGAAGCCCGCTGAACCCAAGCCTGACAGCGCCAGGGTCGAGCCGCGCGGCAGCGATGCTCCGGCGCTGCGGCCCGATCCGGTCCCGCAGGTTACGCCGGCTGCACCGGCTGCTGCAAAGCCCGTCGACGCCAAGCCGGCGGAGGAGGCTGCTCCCAAGCCCGCTGCGAGCTCCGAACCGGCAGCCAGGCCGTTGGTGCCACCCGCGGCCGCTGCGGTTCCGCCGCCGGCAGAGTCGTCGGGACCGCCTGCGCCGCCGATTTCGCGCTAAGCCAACCAACATTTCCGATCGACTGGCAGCGGCCGCATTCATCGCGGCCTCTGCATCGTCTTGACTACCAATAGAGCGACGCTCTAGAGTGTTGCTCTAAGAGGCGTCGATGACGGCGAGCGTGCGTGACGATTTGTTGGCGGCCGGGCTTTTCGTATTCGACCGCGTCGGCTTCGACGCCGCGACGGTGGCTGCGATCCGCGCGAGGGCGGGTGCCTCCAATGGCAGCTTCTTTCATGTTTTCGGCTCGAAGAAGGACCTCGCTGGCGCGCTGTTCCTGGAGGTGCTCAGGCATTATCACGCCGCGGCGCTGGCCGCGCTCGATCCTGTCCCCGATGCCGCGCAAGGCATCAATCGGCTGATCCGGGCGCATCTCGACTGGGTGGTGTCGAGCCGCCGTGAGGCGCGCTACCTCTTCGAGATCTCACGCAGCGAATGGAGCGAGGACGTCCGCGAGGCCCAGCGCGCGCAGAATGCGCGACTTGCCGAGGGCATCGAGCGCTGGCGTTTGCCGCTGGTTGCCAGCGGCGAGCTTCTGCCCATGTCGCCGGTGATGTTCGTCAGCCAGCTCATCGGTCCGGCGCAGATCTTCTGCCGCGCCTTTCTGTCAGGGCGCGACCGCGCCGATCCGCGCGGCGAGGCCGACGCGCTGGTGGCCTGCGCCATACGTGCACTGCGCCCGCCCGATCGCATCAACAATCGATGAGAGGCCCATGCGAAACGAAGCAGATCCCGAATTCGCAGCGCTAGCCGAGCGCATCCACGCCAGTGTCGGCCAGCAGGGCTTTATGAACCTGGTCGGCGCCGAGCTGTCCGAATTGTCGCGCGGCACCTGCACGATCGCGGTCGAGCGCCGGCCGGAGTTGCTCCAGCAGCACGGCTTCTTCCACGGTGGCGTCACCGCCTTCCTGATCGACAATGCCACGACCATCGCGGCAGCGACCTCGCGTGGCCAGGCGGCGCTGACGGCGGAATACAAGCTCAATCTGTTGTCGCCGGCGGTCGGCGAGAAGCTGATCTGCCGTGCCAGGGTGATCAAGCCGGGCCGTCAGGTCTCCGTGGTCGCGGCCGACGTGTTCTACGTCAGCGACGGTGTCGAGAAGCACACGGCAACGGCGCTTGCCTCGATCGCGATGCTGAGCGCGGACGTCGCGGCCAAAACAAAAAGCCCGGCCGCCTGAGGCGACCGGGCTTCGTTCCTTACGCAAACGCGAGGCTTACTTCTCGGTCTCTTCCGCAGCCGGGGCCGGCTCGGCGTCTTCGTGCTGGGCTTCCGGATCGAAGAACTCGCCGGCGGCGGCGATCGCTTCTGCAGCGGCGTCGCGGTCTTCGTTGCGGGTGGAGATGTCCTCGCCGCGGTTGATGCGCTCGGCCTCGTCCTGGCTGCGCGCGACCGTGACGGTGATCTCGACCTCGACCTCGGGGTGAACGGCAACGGTGATGCTGTGCCTGCCGATAGTCTTGATCGGCGCGTCGAGCTGCACCTGCGGACGGGACAGCGACACGCCGTCGGCTTCGAATGCCATGACGATGTCACGCACGTTGACCGAGCCGAACAGCTGGCCGGCTTCCGAGGCCTGACGGATCACGATGATGTTCTTGCCCTGGATCTTCTCGGCGACCTTGGACGCCTCGCCCTTGGACTGAAGGTTGCGCGCTTCGAGCTCGGCCTTCATGCCGTCGTACTTGGCACGGTTGTCGGCGGTGGCACGCAGCGCCTTGCCGCGCTTGAGCAGGAAATTGCGGGCATAACCGTCGCGAACCTTCACGACTTCGCCCATGTGACCGAGCTTGTTCACGCGTTCCAGCAAAATGACTTCCATATTCGTTCTCCTTTGAAGTGTTGGTTGAGTTGGATTTCGAAACTGAATCTAAGAGGTTGGCAGCGGCGGCGGCTGGCGGCTGCGCAGGAAGCGCTCGCGGAAGCCGAACATGGCATCCGCAAGGCCGAGGATCACCATCGCGATGACGGGCCAGCCGAACACGACGACGACGGCGTAGGTCGAGCCGAGCCAGAAGGTGCGGCTCTTCAGCGCCAGCGTCAAAGTATGCAGCACAGCGAAGCCGGTCAGCGCATAGCCCATCATCAGCGCCGCCGTGGTGATCTGCGCGACGATCGCGAGCAGTCCGCCGGTGAAGCAGAAGGCGAGCGCGACGCAGAGCGCGACCAATGTCATCGGCGGCAGCGCGGCCGTCATCATGTCCGGCCAGGGACGCCGCAGCCGGCCCGACGTCGCCGTCACCTTGGCGCTGAGCCAGAGACTGAGGGTGAGCGTCATCATCGCGACGATGGTGGCGGCGGCCGGTGCGATGCGCGCGAGCGCGTCGACGAACTGGCCGGCTTCGCCCGACGTCTGCGGGTCGGTGGCGTGGAGGAGGCGCATCAGGCCGCGCCGCAGCGTGCTCATGATGGTGTCGGCGTCGGTGCCGAGCGTCAGCAGGGCGGCCATCGTGGTCAACGTGGCGAAGCCTGCGATCCACAGCAGGATGCGGCCGACCGGATACCATTCGAGCTCGGGTTCGGGCTGCGGTTCGGTGGCGGCCTCCGGCGCGGCAGGTCCCACCTGCCGGCTGAGCAGCACGAGATGGCCAAGCCACCAGGCCGGCAGCGCGACCGTGACGGCAAAGGCGATGCAGTAGGGCAGGCCGAACAGGGCGCCGAGGCCGATCGCAGCGGCGATGCCGCCGAGGCTCGCGCAAAGCGGTCCCCAGCCGATCGAGGCGACCATCAGCGGCAGCGGTGCGAGATAGAACAGGACGAGCGAGATCAGCGCCCCCGAAACGATCGAGGCGAACATCAGGGCCGACGCTGCGCCGGCGATCAGGGCTATCAGTCCAAAGGCCATCATCAGCTGTCCCGCTCCTTCCGAGCGGTTAGAGGCGTCTCGCCCCAACCATCGGCGACCGGACGACCCGGAAGCCTTATGAAACTTAAAGAGTGCGGCCGGCGACGATGTCGCCGCCGGTCTGGTTCGTCTTAGCGAATGACGTAGGGCAGCAGGCCCAGGAACCGCGCGCGCTTGATGGCGCGGGCGAGCTCACGCTGCTTCTTCGCGGACACCGCGGTGATGCGGCTCGGCACGATCTTGCCGCGCTCGGAGACATAACGCATCAACAGCTTGGAGTCCTTGTAATCGATCTTCGGAGCGTTGGCGCCCGTGAACGGGCAGCTCTTGCGACGACGAAAAAACGGACGGCGTGCACCAGCTTCAGCCATTGTTCTTACTCCCCATCCGTCGTGGTGGTGGTTTCAGCTTCTTCGCGCGGACGGCGCGGGCCGCGGTCACCGCGGAAGCCACCACCGTCGCGATCGCCGCCACGGAAACCACCCTCGCGGTCGCCACGGAAGCCGCCTTCGCGCTCGCCCCGGAAGCCGCCGCCACGGTCGTCACGCTCGCGGTCACGGTCGGCCTTGCGCATCATCGCGGACGGGCCTTCCTCGAGCTCTTCGACGCGGACGCTGAGATAGCGGATCACGTCCTCGCTGATGCGCTCCTGGCGCTCGATCTCGGCGATCGCCGCGGACGGCGCGTCGATGTTGAGCAGCACGAAGTGCGCCTTGCGGTTCTTGTTCATGCGGTAGGTGAGGGAGCGAACGCCCCAATTCTCGGTCTTGGTGACCTTGCCGCCGAGACCCTCGATGATGCCGGTCATTTGCGCAGTCAGCTCTTCGACCTGCTGCGTGCTCGCGTCCTGACGCGCGAGAAAAACATGCTCATAGAGAGCCATGATGGTCCTTTCCTCATGTTGGCGCATCGCCCGGCGTCAAGCCCTTAAGAGGCCTTCGGAAAGGACTCTGGGATTAAGCTCAGAAGGCGGAAACACGGGACGACGGGCCGACTGGCCCTGCCACACCAAAATCACGAATGATTTGCTGAGACCGTCCGTTCAGCTCCCGGCCGGGGTCTGCGGATGCGCGCGTTATACGGCCTTTGGCCGGCTTTGCAAGGTCTGAGACCGCATTTTCGGCCCGGAGGGTCCAGGTGCAAGCCGATCAGACCATCCTTCCCATATCGCAGCGGCTTGATTTATTTGTTTGTATGTCATACAAATATCAAAGGGAGCGAACCAAATGGTGGAAAAGTCGACCCAGGCGCCGCTCAAGACGGCTGGCGGTCCCAAGCACGCCACGCGCGCGACGCGGTCGGCCGGCCGCAAGATGCGCTCGCTACTGCTCGATGCGGCCAGCCCGCTGTTCCGGGAACGGGGGCTGTCGGGCACTGCGATCACCGACATCGCCGCCGCCGCAAACGCGTTCCCGAGCCAGATCACCTATTACTTCCGCACCAAGGAGGCGCTGTTCGTCGAATGCGCCTGCCGCGACCTGCTCTATCTGGCGCGCGCAACCGAGCAGGCGGCGCTGAAGGCGCACTCGCCCCGGCAATACACCCACGCGCTGGCCGAGACCGTGACGGCGAGTGATTCGATTGCCTTCTTCGCCGAAGCCCTGACACTGACGCGGCGCCGCCAGGATCTCGCGCCGCTGGTCGAGCGTACCATCGAGCGCCTGCACAGTGAGGGCGCGCGGGCCTATGCGAGCCAGGTCGCACGGCACGGCTGGCGCTCGCTGCGCGCGCCCGACGAAAGCTCGCGGCGGTTCTGGGCCGTCGCCATCGGTGTCATTCTCGAAGGCTACGCCATGGGGCGCTCGCCCGAGGCGCTCTGCGCCGAGATGCTGCGCGTACTCGGGGAGCAGGCGAAATCCGCGAGCGACACCGCACGGCTGCGTCTGGTCGAAGAGCGCGACGCATCAAGTAATTCGAATGAGGAGGATTAGGCCCATGACCGCGCTTCGCATGCGTGCCCGCGATTTCCTGACCGATGATCAACTCGCCGACGTGCGCCAGCGCGTGACCTGGAAGGGCGTTGCGCTGATCGCGCACGCCTGGGCGCTGATCATTGGTGCAATTGCTCTTGTCGCGTGGTGGCCCAATCCGGTCACCTATGTTCTTGCCGTCGCGATCATCGGCTCGCGCCAGCTGGGCCTGGCGATCCTGATGCACGACGGCGCGCATGGCTGCCTGTCGGCCGACGAGAAGACCAATCTGACGCTGAGCCAGTGGTTCTGCGCCTATCCTCTCTTTGCGGAGACGCGCAGCTATCGGCGTTACCACCTGCAGCACCACGCGCGCACGCAACAGGAGGACGATCCCGACCTCGTGCTGTCGGCGCCGTTTCCGATTACGAAGCTGAGCTACCGCCGCAAGTTCATTCGCGACATCACCGGACAGACCGGCTACCAGCAGCGCAAGGCGCAGCTGCTCAACGCGCTCGGCTCGAACGACTGGCCGTGGCGCCAGCGTCTGGCGCATTTCTGGGACATGCTCGGTCCGCAATGCATCGTCAATGCCGCGATGTTCGCCGCGCTTGCGGCCGCCGGCGTGTGGTGGGCCTATCCGCTGCTATGGCTGGTGCCGCTGTTGACCTGGATGATGGTCATCACCCGCATCCGCAACATCGCCGAGCACGCCGTCGTGCCTGATAGCGGCGATCCCCTGCGCAACACCCGCACCACCCATGCCAATTTTCTCGAGCGCCTGTTCATCGCGCCGTACTACGTGAATTATCACCTCGAGCATCACCTGCTGTTCTACGTACCCTGCTACAATCTGCCGAAGGTCCATCGCCTGCTCAGCGAGAGCCGCCATGCCGGCCGCATGGAGGTGCAGCCGGGCTACGCGGCCGTGCTGCGGCTTGCGACCGCAAAGCCGAACCGCGACGACCGGCCGGGGCAACTGGTGAACAGCGCACGCCGCGCGCAGGCCGGGTCGGCGGTCGATGCCAACCAGACCGCCGGCGGATTTTAAGGGGCGCGTTCACGGTTGAATGCCGTCGAAGTTCCCATCTTGGCTTGACAGTCCGACCCCGGACAGTGTCTACGGCCCCCTTTGGAGCATGATCCGGAACCATGGCCTAAGGCCGTGCGTAATCGGCTGCCGGTTCTCGCAGGGATCACGCCCGACAAGCAGGGAGCGCCGATGACGGCTGCATTTACATTTCCGGGGCAGGGTTCCCAGGCGGTCGGCATGGGCAAGGCTCTTGCCGATTCTTTTTCGGTGGCCCGCGCCGTGTTCGACGAGGTCGATGCCGCGCTTGGAGAAAAGTTGACGGCGATCATCTGGGATGGTCCGGCCGAAACCCTCCAGCTCACCGAAAACGCCCAGCCGGCGTTGATGGCGGTGTCTGTCGCCACCCTGCGCGTGCTGGAGGCCGAGGCCGGGTTTTCCGTGGGGCGGGACGCGGCCTTCGTCGCCGGCCACTCGCTCGGTGAATATTCGGCGCTGGCTGCGGCCGGCAGCCTGACGATTTCAGACACAGCGCGACTGCTTCGCACCCGCGGTCTCGCAATGCAAAAGGCCGTGCCGGTCGGCGTCGGAGCGATGGCCGCTCTCCTTGGCCTCGACTACGAGGCTGCCATGGAGGTCGCAGGCGAGGCGGCGCAGGGCCAGGTCTGCCAGGCCGCCAATGACAATGGCGGCGGACAGGTGGTCGTCTCCGGCGACAAGGCTGCGGTCGATCGCGCCGTCGAGATCGCCAAGATCAAGGGCGCCAAGCGTGCGATGCTGCTGCCGGTGTCCGCGCCATTCCATTGCAAGCTGATGCAGCCCGCGGCCGAAGCCATGGCGGAAGCGCTGGCGAAGGTCACGATCAAGGCGCCGGCGGCGCCGCTGGTCTCGAACGTGCTGGCGAGCGCCATCATGGATCCCGACGAGATTCGCCGCCGTCTGGTCGAGCAGGTCACCGGCACGGTGCGCTGGCGCGAGTCGGTTGCCTATATGGCAGGGCAGGGCGTCACCCGCTTTTTCGAGATCGGCGCCGGCAAGGTGCTGACCGGCCTCGTCAAGCGCATCGCGGACGGCGCCGTGGGCGTTGCGGTCGGCGGCCCGAACGATATTGCCGCCGCCAAGGATGCATTGGCCGCTGCGAAGCAGGCCTAGAGGAGTTTTCTATGTTCGATCTGACTGGCAAAAAGGCGCTCGTCACCGGCGCGACCGGCGGCATCGGCGGTGCGATCGCGCAGGCGCTGCATGCGCAGGGCGCCACCGTTGCGATATCGGGGACGCGCAAGGAAGTGCTGGATGAGCTTGCCGGCAAGCTCGGTGAGCGCACCCATGTGCTGCCCTGCAATCTCTCCAAGACCGACGAGGTCGAGGCGCTGGTGCCCGCCGCGGAAACCGCTATGGGGCAGGTCGACATCCTCGTCGCCAATGCCGGCATCACGCGTGACAATCTCTTCGTCCAGCTCCGCGATGAGGATTGGGAGGAGGTCATCAACGTCAATTTGACCTCGACCTTCCGCCTGGCGCGCGCCGCAACCAAATTAATGATGCGCAAGCGCTTCGGCCGCATCATCGCCATCACTTCGGTGGTTGGCGTCACCGGCAATCCGGGGCAGGGCAACTACACCGCATCGAAAGCGGGCCTGATCGGCATGATCAAGACGCTGGGCGCCGAATACGCCAAGCGCGGCGTGACGGCGAACTGCATCGCACCGGGCTTCATCAAGACGCCGATGACGGATGCGCTCAACGACAAGCAGCGCGAGACGATTCTGACCAAGGTTCCGGCCAATCGCCTGGGGATTCCCGAGGACATTGCGGCAGCCGCGGTCTACCTGAGTTCGAACGAAGCGGCCTACGTCACCGGCCAAACCATCCATGTCAATGGCGGCATGGCCATGATCTGACGTCTCGTTCGGCGCTGCCCATATCGGCGGCGCGGGATGCGGCAAGGGGCCGTTTCCGGAGCGAAATGAGGCTTGTAGTCAAGGCAGTTGAAGTATGATAACCGGACCTTCAACGGATGGGCAAAGAACGCCATTGCAGGTTTTTGAAACCCTGTATATTGGCGATGCGGAGCCTTGGCCGTCATTCGCCGGGCCTGCATCGGTTAGGATGGGCCAAATCAAAGTTCGTAAGCGAAGGCAGTCAACGACCACGACGGCTCGTATCGTCCCGGGGGGTCGGGTCTACAGGGAACAACACGAGGTTATGCAATGAGTGACATTGGCGAGCGGGTTAAGAAGATCGTGGTCGAACACCTTGGTGTTGAACCCGAGAAGGTTGTCGACGCTGCGAGCTTCATCGACGACCTCGGCGCCGACAGTCTGGACACCGTCGAGCTGGTGATGGCGTTCGAAGAAGAATTCGGTTGCGAGATTCCGGACGACGCGGCGGAGACGATTCTCACCGTCGGCGACGCCACGAAGTTTCTCGAGAAGAACGCGAAGAGCTAAGGCTCTTCATTTTCGCGGGGACAACATTGAAACCGGACGGGCCGCTGACCAGCGGTCAGCCGGTTTCTTGTTATTGGCCGTGAATCTTTCGATGCGGAGTTTTCGGATATGAGGCGGGTCGTCGTTACTGGTCTCGGCATGGTGTCGCCGCTCGGCTGCGGCGTCGAACCGACCTGGAAACGCATCCTCAATGGCGAAAGCGGTGCGCGCGCGATCGAGACCTTCGATGTCTCCGATCTGCAGACCAAATACGCCTGCACCGTCGTGCGCGGCGACGGCAGCAACGACACCTTCAATCCCGATATTTGGATGGAGCCGAAGGACCAGCGCAAGGTCGACGACTTCATCATCTTTGGCATGGCCGCAGCCGGCCAGGCGCTCGACGATGCCAACTGGCATCCCGAGACCGAAGAGGACAAGTG
Source organism: Bradyrhizobium cosmicum (assembly GCF_032290525.1). Classification (GTDB taxonomy): domain Bacteria; phylum Pseudomonadota; class Alphaproteobacteria; order Rhizobiales; family Xanthobacteraceae; genus Bradyrhizobium; species Bradyrhizobium cosmicum_A. Next base: position 101,998 of record NZ_JASXTA010000005.1, read on the forward strand.
CGCGACCGGCACCATGATCGGTTCCGGCATCGGCGGCCTCAGCGGCATCGCCGAGACCGCGATCCTGCTCAAGGAGCGTGGCCCGCGCCGGGTGTCGCCGTTCTTCATTCCGGGCCGCCTGATCAATCTTGCTTCCGGCTATGTCTCGATCAAGCATGGTCTGAAGGGCCCGAACCATTCGGTGGTCACGGCCTGCTCGACCGGCGCGCATGCGATCGGCGATGCCGCCCGCCTGATCGCACTCGGCGATGCCGACGTCATGGTTGCCGGAGGCGCGGAATCGCCGATCTGCCGCATCGGCATTGCCGGCTTCAACGCCGCGCGTGCGCTCTCGACCGGCTTCAACGAGACGCCCGAGAAGGCCTCGCGCCCCTACGACAAGGACCGCGACGGCTTCGTGATGGGCGAGGGGGCCGGTGTCCTGGTCCTGGAAGAACTCGAGCACGCCAAACGCCGCGGCGCCAGGATCTACGCCGAGGTGATCGGCTACGGTCTTTCGGGTGATGCCTATCACATTACCTCGCCGTCGCCCGATGGCGATGGCGGCTTCCGCAGCATGGCGGCCGCCCTTAAGCGCGCCGGCCTCGCGGCGTCCGACCTCGACTACATCAACGCGCACGGCACCTCGACACCACTCGGCGACGAGATCGAGCTCGGCGCGGTCGAGCGGTTGCTCGGCAACGCCGCCTCCAAGGTCGCGATGTCCTCGACCAAATCGTCGACCGGCCATCTCCTCGGCGCGGCCGGCGCGATCGAGGCGATCTTCGCCATTCTTGCGATTCGCGATAATGTCGTGCCGCCGACCATCAACCTCGACATTCCGTCGGTCGAGACTGTGATCGATCTCGTGCCGCATACTGCGAAGAAGCGTGAGGTCAACGTCGCGTTGTCGAATTCTTTTGGTTTTGGCGGTACCAATGCGTCGGTGATCTTCCGTCGCCTGGTCCATTAGCTTGTTGTTGCGACGAATCCACCGTTTTGCCGTATTCGGCGATAGTCATGGAAGCGGGCGCGTGCATTTGGCTCGGCAAGCGATTGTCAGGCTGCGATTGAACCGGCAGGATTCAGGTTGCTTCGATGAGTGAAAGGCCGCCCATTTCGCCCCGGAGTCCGCGGGCAGCGCTCGAGCCCGAGCAGGTCCCGCCGCCGCCGAAACGATCGGACCGGGCGCGCAATCCCTTCGTGATCGTCGGCAACGCCATCATCACTTTGCTGCTGATCGCCATGATCGGCGCCGGCGGCGTCTATTATTACGGGCGGCAGGTGCTCGAGGCGCCGGGGCCGCTGAAGGAAGACAAGATCGTCAACATCCCGCAGCGTGCGGGCAAGCGCGACATCGCCGAGACGCTGAACCGGGAGGGCGTGACCGACGTCAATCCGTGGGTGTTCATCGCCAGCGTCGCCGCGCTGAAGGCGAGCTCGGACCTGAAGCCGGGCGAGTATTCATTCCAGAAAAATGCGTCGCTGCGCGATGTCATCGGCACCATCGTCGAGGGCAAGGTGGTGCAGCATTCCGTCACGATACCGGAAGGCCTGACCTCCGAGCAGATCGTGGCGCGGCTGTCCGACAACGACATCTTCACCGGCAGCGTGCGGGAGCTGCCGCGCGAAGGCACGCTGCTGCCCGAGACCTACAAATTCCCGCGCGGGACCCCGCGCGATCAGGTGATCCAGCGCATGCAGCAGGCGCACAAGCGCGTGCTGGCCGAGATCTGGGAGCGTCGCAGCCAGGACACCCCGGTCAAGACGCAGGAGCAACTGGTGACGCTGGCCTCGATCGTCGAGAAGGAGACCGGCAAGCCTGACGAGCGCAGCCGCGTCGCAGCCGTGTTCGCCAACCGCCTGAAGCAGAGGATCAAGCTGCAGTCCGATCCGACCATCATCTATGGCCTCGTCGGCGGCAAGGGCACGCTCGGCCGCCCGATCAAGCGCAGCGAGATCACGCAGCCCTCGCCGTACAACACCTACGTGATCGAGGGCCTGCCGCCGGGCCCGATCTCCAATCCCGGCCGCGCCTCGCTGGAAGCCACCGCCAATCCGGCCCGCACCCGCGACCTCTATTTCGTCGCCGACGGCACCGGCGGGCATGCCTTCACCGAGACCTACGACGCGCATCAGAAGAACGTTGCCAAGCTGCGCGCGATCGAGAAGCAGATCCAGAACGACACGGTCGAGCCGGCCGAAGACGCGCCGCCGCCGGCCGCCGCGCCGGGCGCTGCCACCGATACGCCGACGGCGACCACGCCGGCGCGGCCCAACCAGAAGAAGCCGCCGGCTCGCCCGGCGGGTCCTGCGCCGGCGCGGCAGGGCGCGGTGCAGCCCTCGCCGCCGGTAATCCAGCGCTGAGTTCGCGCAGACCCACCTACGGGACTTTGCGGATTCCACTTTCCTGCAAAATGGTCTTAAGATTCGCGTGGCCCGATGGCCTCGCGAATCCCGTGTTTCTGGAGAATTTGATCTGATGGCGCTGTCGTCCATGACCGGCTTTGCCCGAAGCCACGGCGCTAGCGGGCCGTATACGTTCGAATGGGAATTGAAGTCGGTCAACGCCAAGGGCTTTGACCTCAGGGTGCGGCTGCCGCAGGGGTTTGACGAGCTCGAGGCCCACGCCAAGAAGCGCGCCGGCGAGCTTTTGTCGCGCGGCACGGTCTACGCCAATCTCAACGTCAAGCGCGCCAATGCCGCCGCCTCAGTCCGCGTCAACGAGGACGTGCTCAACGCCGTGCTCAAGGCCGCCGCCATGATCGCCGGCAAGGTGGATGCGGTCGCGCCGAGCGTAGACGGGCTTTTGGCCATCAAGGGCGTCGTCGAGGTCGCCGAGCCCGAGGGCGACGAGGACGAGGACAAGGCCGCGCGTGCTGCCGCCGCGGACGCCTTCGACAAGGCGCTCGCCGATCTCGTCGAGATGCGCAAGCGCGAGGGGACCTCGCTCGGGCAGATCCTGATCCAGCGCGTGGACGAGGTCGAGCAACTGGCGAAAAAGGCGGAAGGCTCGCCCGGCCGCAAGCCCGAGGCGATCAAGGCCAGGCTCGCCGAGCAGATCGCGAGCCTGCTCGACACCTCCGACCGTTTCGATTCCGACCGCCTGATGCAGGAAGCGATCCTGATCGCGACCAGGGCCGACATCCGCGAGGAGCTCGACCGCATCGCCTCGCACATCGCGCAGGCGCGCGAGCTGATCGGCAAGGGCGGCCCGATCGGCCGCAAGCTCGACTTCCTGGCGCAGGAGTTTCATCGCGAGGTCAACACCTGCTGCTCGAAGTCGAACGACATCGAGCTGACCAATACCGGGCTCGCCATGAAGAACGTGGTCGAGCAGTTTCGCGAGCAGGTCCAGAATCTGGAGTGATCGATGACGATTGGCGGGCACGGGACTGACGGCGTCGAGCGGCGCGGACTGATGTTCGTGCTGTCCTCGCCCTCGGGCGCGGGCAAGACGACGCTGTCGCGGTTGTTGCTCGAGCGGGAGCCCGGCCTGAAGATGTCAGTGTCGGCGACCACGCGTCAGATGCGGCCGGGAGAGGTCGAGGGGCGCGACTATTTCTTCGTCGACAAGCCCAAGTTCGAGACGATGGTGGAGCAGGGCGAACTGCTCGAATGGGCCACCGTGTTCGACAATCTCTACGGGACGCCGCGCGCGCCGGTGGAGGCGGCACTGTCGGCCGGGCAGGACGTGCTGTTCGACATCGACTGGCAGGGTACTCAGCAACTGCATCAGAAAGCGAGCGTCGACGTGGTTCGCGTCTTCATCCTGCCGCCCTCGGCCGCTGATCTCGAGAAGCGGCTGCATTCGCGCGCGCAGGATTCCGACGAGGTGATCCGCAAGCGCATGAGCCGCGCCAGCCACGAAATGAGCCACTGGGCCGAATACGACTACATCGTCATCAACCACGACGTCGACGAGGCGTTTGCCGAGGTGCAGTCGATCCTGAAGGCCGAGCGCCTCAAGCGCGAGCGGCGGATTGGCCTCGTGGGGTTCGTACGAAATCTGCAAGGTCAGCTTCAAGGCTAGGCTGCTTCAGCCGCGGGCCTTGCTGCGCCAGCCGTTCCAGCATGGCCGTGATCACGTCGACGTCGACGGCGTCCTCGATTTCCGCATCCGCATCGGCCGGCGCTTCGCCGTTGATGTCGTTGGCCGCGAGCCGGGGCGCCGAGGCCGCGATCTCGAACTCGCCGTCGAATATGTCGGCCTCGTCGAGCTCCGCGACCTCGCGGTGAGCGGGCCGGGACTGTGCTGCGATCCTGCCGATCTCGCTGGTGAGGGCGGCGAGCGGAGCGGCTCGCGGCGGTGCGGCTTGAGACGACGCGGCGGCTTGCGACTGCGGGATCTCGGATTGCGGGATCGCGGGCTGTGCGGCTTGCGGACGCGCGGCATCGAAATCCACCGGGCGCGGCTGCGGCGCGCGCGCCAGTTCGGCCGGGCGCACGTTGAGCCAGGGCGCGCGGCCATCGTTCCGATCGTGCGGCTCGAAATGGCTCCAGTTGACGCGGCGGTGGTCGGCGGCCTGGACGCGGACGCGTCCGCGTCCGCCGGCGAAGCGGTAGACGATGCTGGCGAGCAGGCCTGCGAGCGCGAGCGCGCCGCCGACGACGAGCATCAGCATCTGCAGCGAGCCGGTCGGCTTGTCGGTGCTGCTGTCGGCTGCGGCGAGCGCGACCGGGGCAGCGGCTTGAGCAGGCGATTTCGTTGGTTTTGCATTCGGCTGTGCGGCTGTCACCGTGACGGGAGCAGGCGCCGGCTCCGGTGCGGGCGACGTGGTGGTGGCGTCGGGCCAGCGGGTCGCGGCGGCGGGTTGCTGCGCGTCGCTAGCGGCTGCGGGACTCGCAGCCTGTTGCGTCGGCGCCGGTGCAACGGCGGGAGCAGGCGGCAGCGTCGGAGCCGCATTGCTTTTCGACGTCAGATATTCGGCGCGCGCGTCCTGCACCGCGTGCGGCTGTGGCGCTGGCGTTTCAGCTGTCGGTGCGTCGGATGCAGCCTGCGCGGTTTGAGTGGCCTTGCCGCCTTCGGCGCGCAGATACCAGCATTGCCGTTTGCTCGCGCGATCGAGCCGATAGAACCAGTGCTGGCCTTGCGGCGCCGCGCCCTTCGGTGAGGCGAGGCAATCGCTGGCCGCGTTGGCCGTGCTCGTCGCCGTCGGCGCGTTCTGCGACACGGCCGCCAGTGGCGCGCCGGCGATGATGCTGCCGACTAGCGCGGATATGAACTTTGCGGTGCGGTTGCCCATCCTGGTCTCCCGTTTACGCATGACGCAACTCTTGACGGCCCTTTGTCATCAAAGACTTGGGTGGCAATGAGCCGCAAATCCGGAGAGGATGTGGCCTGAATCGGGCCTGTGCGGTGTTCGTTCCGCCGCGAAATCAGGCTTTTTGGGTTCCATGATTGCTCGTCGCGCTCCATGTTTCCGGGCGCCCATGGGTGATCGCACCTGCTTTGGCGAGGCGCCACGGCGTCGCGTTCCCGCGGCAGGTTCTGCCCGAGCCTTGCTGTCGTCTTGCCGCCCGATGGAAGCCAAAGGGCGCAGGGAAGGCCGGGCGCCGGCGGCACCCGAGATCCGTGCGCTACGAAGATGCACACGGGGTGGACCACAGGTGTGCCGGTCGCCCGGCCTTCCCTGCGCGGATGGTTTTAACGGTGTCCTTCGTGCTCTCCCCGGGGAGCGATGCACTATTGCCCCCGTCGCCTTGCGGATGGCTGATGCACTCGCCCGGTCGGGCCGCCGCATCACCGCAAGCCTTGACGCACAGACCCCGGGCGCCAGGACCACACGACTTCTCCGTCCGCGGACGGTCCCGCCTGATCGTCGGGGGCTTGCGTGTGCTCACCCTCGACGACCGACGAGGCCGCTGTAACCGCGCCGTGTCGTCCGCGTCGCGTGAGACTCACGGTTGCCCCGCCCTGTCGTCACGCGTTTCGCGCCGGCGCTGCCGCGTCCACCGCCACCCGGCCCGCATCTCGTGACGGTCGCGAACGCCCCTTTGGCAGGGCCGGGATCGCCCGTATATGCCACAAATCCGAAATTCGGGAAAGTGGAATATTTTTGCGAGCAGGGCTTGACGAGGTATTTTGCCCGACGGGCGCGGAGCGCCTGCCTCTTAGAACTCAACACATTTTGGCCGTGCCGTCATTTGGGAGCACGCCCAAGTGCAAGATCGAGGAGATGCGTCTGCGACTTGAGAAGCATGTCGCAGGATCGTGACAACGTACCTTGCTCCGTCATTGCGAGCGCAGCGAAGCAATCCAGAGTACTGCCGCGGAAAGATTCTGGATTGCTTCGCTACGCTCAACGACGCCGTGGAGGTTAGCACCGGTCCACCCGGATCACCTCGGGAAACTTATCACCTCGGCAGCCGTTCTATTGCGGCCGAGGAGAGCCCATGCCGATCAAGGATCAGATCAAGAATCTCGCCAAGAAGCTCGTGGAGGATCATCCGGACACGGCAACGCTGCGGGCACTTGTGCGGACGCGGAAGCCGACAGCGATCCACTTCCGGGACGATGGCATTGTGCCGAACAACCCTCATCTTCCCGTGTTGCTCTATCGCGGCGTGGTGAACCTCAAGACCCGGCGTTTTGCGCCGGAGGTCATCGTCGACACGCTGTTCGATAGAAACGGCTGGGGCCGCTCGTGGCGCGATACCGTGTACGACTTCGTCCATTATCATTCGCAAGTCCACGAAGTGATGGGCGTGGCGCGCGGCACGGCCAGGATCGAATGCGGTGGGGTCAAGGGGCGGATCGTGAGCGTGAAGGCCGGAGACGTTCTGGTCCTTCCCGCAGGCACAGGACACCGGCTGATCGAGTCCAGCCGGGACTTCCTGGTCGTCGGAGCGTATCCGCAGGACGGGACGTACGACGAGTGCACCGACACGAGGGAGCGTCCTGACGCCATCAAGCGTATTGCCAAGGTCCGCAAGCCGAAAGCAGATCCCGTCCTGGGAGCCGGCGGGCCGCTGCTCAAATCATGGCGGAAGAAGCCATCGCGATCGTGACGCGAGGCGGTGTCCCTTCGCCGTGCCGATCTCAGGGCTCCCCTTGGTAAGTCCACGAGAGCGTGAATTGCCGCGCATATCCGTGGCCGATCCTTCGCGACGCTGGCGACATGGGGATGACGCTGGCGTCCTCGTTCCACCGTCACGTCGGACTCGGTCAAGACCCGATGGACTGAGCCGGCGATCAATCCGAGCTCGACCTTCAATTCGAATTCGGTGAAAGACGTTGGGCGAGCGATGGGGTTCGCAACGGCTCAACCCATCCTACGATACTTCCACACCCGCGCGAGCATTAGCGCCAAACACCCCAGCATGACGCTGATGAGTCCCACGATTGCGTTGGACTGTGCGAACACGCCGGTTTGAATGAACACTTGTGCTGCGATGATGAAACAAACGGCTGCCAGCAGCAGGCAGGCGCAGCCCGCGGCGATCGCCAAATATCGCAGCGCTCGCAGGGCCGGGGCTGCCTTGGTCTGAAGTGCATCGCTCATGAAGGCACAACGGAGCCGTTGGCGCGAGGTTCCGCGATTTCCGCCTCAGGCATCGGTGAAAGCAGGGTAGGAACAACTCGCTTGCAGAGAAGTCATTCACCGGTTGACGGAGGTGTCCATGAAAGCACTGATCGCAGCTGCTGCCGTTGTCTTCACGGCCTTTTTCACTGCGCTTTGGCCGGCGGTTGCCCAGAACACGGGGCCCGCCCCACAAACAGGCATGGAGCGGCCCGAAAACACTGACGGGGCGACGGAAAAAGGGACGATGGACACCACCGGCGCGAATGTCAGCCGGGCCAATCAGTCCGAGGCCAAGCAGGCCGGACCAAAGGATCCGAAGGACGATGCCAGGAAGGGCCATCAGAAAAAATAGCGGGGGGTCTGCAAGCCGGAGGGACGCGCGTCGCTGCGCCAAGGAAGATCGCTGGATGCAAGATCGTTGGCGCAGCTCAACCTCGTTTCACTTGCGTGCGCAGCAATCGACCAGCGCGCGCCAGATGCGCTGGATTTCAATCGTCTCCTGAAGCTCCCTGACGTGGTTCTCGCTCGCATGGGAGGACGTCGCCTCGACGCGTGTTTCGCGTGGCTCGATCCAGCGTTCGGAGATTGGATCGTACCATTTGCCGATATTGAGCAAGCCCGTCTCCATGTGGCTTTGACTCCGTCGTCGCCTCACGGGATGCCAACGCACGGAACATTCGCGGCGTTCCAACTGCTGATCCGATGTGATTGGTGCGGAGGCGGCGGGCTGCCGGCGAAACCGCCGCATTACCATCGCCAACGCGAACAGCGGCTCGCGGTCGTCGAACACGCTTAGCGTCCGGCTCTTGCCGGGGCGGAGCCGGCGGATCCAACGGGCCTGTCTGAGGCGGATCTGGGGTTCGGCCGGAAGGCGGCTTCGGGATTTGCCAGCGGCAGGCACATGCACTGCCAAACGGGGCGGGGCCCGATCGCCGCCCTTCCGTGCGCGGCGATGCGCTGGAGAAAGCGAAACGGCGAGACGCGAGTCTCGCCGTCTCGCGCGCGTCAGTTCTTCAGCACGATGCGGCCGACGACCTTGCCGGCGCGCAAGCTCTCGATCCATTTCTGGACGTCGCCCATCGGCTCCTCGCGCATCGGCGTCGGCTTGATCTTGCCGGCGCGGGCGAGTGCCATCAGTTCCTGGGCCTCGGCGAGCGTGCCGACCATGAAGCCTTCGACGGTGAGGCGCTTGTAGACCCACTGCACCATCGGCAGCGTGAACTGGCCGCCCATCAAACCGGAGACCACGACCTTGCCGCCGCGCGCGGCCACCGCGACCGCGAACGCCATCGACCTCTCGCTGCCAGCGAAATCGACCACCTCGTCGAAGCCGCCGTCGGTTTCCTTCAGGATACGCTTGATGATTTCGGGCTCTGATGGATCGTAGGCGCTGGCGGCGCCGTTGTTCAGCGCGGTCTCGCGCGCGGCTGAGCTGAGATCGGCAACCGTGATCGGCTGCCTGAACATCGCCTGCGCGAACGACAGGCCCATCATGCCGACGCCGCCGAGGCCGATCAGCAGGAGGTTGCGCTGGCGCGGACGATCGACCAGGCGCCTGAGCGCGCCATAGGCGGTGACGCCGGAGCACATCAGGGTCGCAGCCTGGTTGACCGGCAGGGGATCGTAGTCGAGCAGATACTTTGCGTCGGGCACCAGCACGTGGCTGGCGAAGCCGCCGTCGATGGAGACGCCGAGGAAGCGCTGCTTCGCGCAGAGGTTCTCGTCGCCATTGGCGCAATCGCGGCATTGGCCGCAGCCGATCCACGGGAACACCGCCTTCTTCGCTCCGACGAGGCTTGCCGGCACGTCGGAGCCGACCTCGTCGACGACGCCGGCGATCTCGTGGCCGAGCGTGAAGGGCAGCGTCATGCCGCGCGTGGTGTCGAGCTTCCTGCCGCCGCCGAGATCGGCATAGCCGTCCTGGATGTGCAGATCGGAATGGCAGAGGCCGCAGCGCTCGATGCGCACCAGCACCTCGGCGCCTTTCGGCTTCGGCGTGTCGACGATGGTCTCGCACAAGGGCGCATCGAACTTGACCAGGGACTGCCGACGCATCAACGCCATTTTCTTTCCTCCGGAATTTTCATTCTCACGTTTCGGCTCGTATATCCGCCAATTCACGCGCCATGGCAACAAAGCCGGAAATCGGAATGGTCTCCGCCCGCCGCGTCGCATCGACGCCGGCGGCGGCCGCGAGCCGCGCGGGATCGGTGCCCAGCGATCTCAGGCTCTGGCGCAGCATTTTCCGGCGCTGGCCAAAGGCTGCGGCCGCGACCTGCTCGAGCATCCTGCGATCGCAGGAAAGCGGCGTTTCGCGCGGTGTTAGCCGCACGACGGAGGAGGTCACCTTCGGCGGCGGCACGAAGGCGGACGGCGAAATGTCGAACAGGATTTTCGTCTCGCAGCGCCAGTTGGCGAGCACGCCGAGGCGGCCATAGGCCTCCTCGTCCTCGCGCGCCACGATGCGCTCGCCGACCTCGCGCTGAAACATCAGCACCATCATGTCATACCAGGGCGGCCAGGGCTCGGTGGTGAGCCAGTTGATCAGGAGCTGGGTCGCGATGTTGTAGGGCAAATTGGCGACGATCTTTGCGCGTTGGCCTGCGAGCCGCGGGCGCGGGTCGAAGCTCATGGCATCGCCATGCACGATCTCGAGCCGGCCGGGATAACGCGCGGAAATGTCCTCCAGCGCCGGGATCGCGCGCTCGTCATGCTCGATGGCGATGACGCGCCTGGCGCCGAGCGCGAGCAGCGCGCGGGTCAGCCCGCCGGGGCCGGGACCGATCTCGACAATGGTGGAGTCCTCCAGCGGCGCTGCCGCGCGCGCGATGCGCGCGGTGAGATTGAGGTCGAGCAGAAAATTCTGGCCGAGCGATTTGCGCGCCGACAGCGCGTGCTGGCGAATGACCTCGCGAAGCGGCGGGAGGTCGTCGATCGCGCTCATCAGCTTGTCGCAGCCGCCATGCGGCGCGCGAGCATCAAGGCCGCGATCAGGCTCGCGGGATTGGCCTTGCCGGTGCCGGCGATGTCGAAGGCGGTGCCGTGGTCGGGCGAAGTGCGGATGAAGGGCAGGCCGAGCGTGACGTTGACCGCGTCGTCGAAGGCGACCGTCTTGATCGGGATCAGCGCCTGGTCGTGATACATGCAGACCGCGCAGTCGTAGTTGTTTCGCGCGGCCTCGTGGAACATGGTGTCGGCTGGCAGCGGACCCCTGGCCTCGATGCCGTCGCCACGTAGCGTCTTGAGCGCCGGTGCAATCACCGTCTGCTCCTCGTGGCCGAGCGAGCCGTCCTCTCCCGCATGCGGATTGAGGCCGGAGATCGCGATGCGTGGCCTTGCGACGCCGAAGCGGGACTTCAGCTCGGCGGCGACGATGCGCACGGTCGAGACGATCAGCTCGCTGGTGAGCTGGGCCAGCGCATCGCGCAGGGAGACGTGGATGGTCACCGGCACCACGGCGAGCCGCGGCGACCACAGCATCATCACCGGCTGCGGCACGCGGCCGCCGTCCGCGGCGAGCTCGGCGAGGAATTCGGTGTGGCCGGGATGGCGGAAGCCCGCGCGGTAGAGCACGCTCTTGGCGATCGGATTGGTGACGACGGCGCTGGCGCGGCCCTCGCGGACATCCGCGACCGCCTGCCGGATCGAGGCCAGCGCGGCCGGTGCGCTGGATGCATCGGGCGTGCCGGGCGCAGCCGTCGCGCGCTCGCCGGTCGCAACCACGGGCAGGGCGTCGGTGAAGGCTGCTTCGGCCTCACCGGGACTCACGGAGGCGATCCTGACATCGGCGCCGAGCGCTTTGGCGCGGCGCGCGATCAGCGCCTCGTCGCCGAGCAGATAGAAGGCGGGCAGGTTCAGTTCGCGGCGCCGGAGCCAGGCTGCGATCGTGATGTCGGGGCCGATGCCGGCGGGCTCTCCCAGGGTCAGGGCGAGGGGTTTTATCGCGTCGTTGGCCATCAGCGGTTGCGATATTCGATCATCGCCGCCTTGCGAAGATCGTCGAGATAGGCCTTCTGAGTCTTCTCGTACTTCTCCTGATACATCTTCTCGCGGACCTCGCGCTTCTTCGGCGTGTCGATCATGGTCGGCTTGCGCGAGCACAGCACCACCATCTCGATGCCCGCCTTGGTCACCTCGGGCGCGGTCAAATGGCCGATCGCAGTGTCGTCGAGCACTTTGCGAAGTGCCTCGGGCAGCTCCGCGGTGGTCTTGGTGACGGTGTCGCGGATGGTGGCGTTGGGCGTCGAGCGGAACAGCGAATTGGCTTCCTCGCAGCTTCCGACACGCGAGCGATAGGTGTCGGCTTCCTTGCGCCGCGTCTCCAGGAGGGCCGGGGACGAGCCGCGCGGCACGATCAGCACGATCGGCTGCATCTTGTACTCGGTGCCCTCGATCTGAAGCTTGTCGCCGGTCTGGGCCTGCACGGCCTGCGCGACGTCGCGCTCGCCGACCATCAGCTTCTCCTTGAAGCGGCCGCGCACGAGGCTGGTCCAGACCATCTCGGCCTTCATGCGGCCTTTCAGCGTCTCGGGGCGGACGCCCTTGGTCTCGAGCGACTTGGTGAGCTGGTCCGGCGAGATGCGCATGCGTTGCGCCATGCCCTCGTAGGACTGGTTGATGTCGGAAATTCCGGGGTCGACGCCGTACTTCTTGCCTTCCTTGAGCTTCACCTTGTCGTCGATCAGCTCGTTGATGACCTGTTCCCGGGTCGGGGTCTTCTGCGTCGTCAGCGTGTCCAGCTTGGAGCGCTGGTCGATGTCGAAATCGGTGATCGGATCGCCGTTGACCATGACGACGATGTTCTGCGCGCCCACCGGCGCGGGCACGCCGGTCAGGACCAGCCCGGCAGCGAGGGCAAGGACAAGGCGGAAGACAGGCAATGGGGTCGTCATGATTGTCGCTCGGATGTCGGCCGGGATGAGCCTGCAATCGGGAACACGCCGCCGGCCCTTCAGACGATTACTGGAGGCCGGCAGAATTGCTGCTACCGCTTGAGGTCGCCAGCGTGCGCAAGCCGATCTGGAACATGAACGCGTGGCTCAGCACGGGCGGCGTCGTGCCCGCGGAATAGCTATACGAAGTTACATAGTTCGCCGCCAGCACGAAGCAATCGTCGACATAGCCGGCGCCGAGCACATATTGGTTGATCTTGTTGGCCTCGAGGTCCCAGCGCGCCGAGCCCGTCACCACCCAGTTGGCGGCGACCTTGATCGAGCCGCTGGTGAGGATGCCCTCACGGCGAGTCAGATAGCCGAGCTCCGGCTGCGGCGCGTAATTGCCGTACATCACGCTCATCGACCAGCGGTTGAAGTTGGCGCGGCCTTCCGCCTCGAAGCGCTGCACGTTCGTGGTCTGCTCGTCCATGCGGGAGCGGACGCTGAACGTGTAGGTGCTGTTGGGCGAGTAGCTGGCGCTCGCCACGTAATCGGAGCGCGGCTTGTCGAGGCCGGAGTCGAGGCCGGTGTTGATGGAGTCCTGGACCGCATAGGAGTTCATGCCGAACAGCTGGTAGGACTGGCCGAACAGCACCTTGACGGCGCCGCCCTTGTCGAACTGCGTGGTGGCCTGCACGCCGACATTGGCGCGGCCGCCGCCCTCGACGCGGTCATAGCCGGAGAATTTGTCGACGCTGAACAGGTTCGAGGTGTCGAACACCATGCTCTGGGCGTCCTCGTTCGGAAGCTTGCCGGCATAGGTCTCGTTCGGCCGGACGATGATCTGCGCGATCGGCTCGATGGTGGTGGAGCCCCAGGGCTGAACGTTGATGAAGGGATAGCGGTATTCCAGACCGACGGTCGGCATCAGGCGGAATGCCTGGGTGTCGCCGACGGGCAGGTAGTTGGACACGCCCGGCTGGCTGGAGACCGAGGAGTTGATCGCGTCGGCACGAAGACTGGCGAATGGCGTCCAGATCTGGCCGAACGGGTCGGTGAAGGATTTGCGCCACTGCGCTTCCGCCGTGAGGCGGGTATAGGTGCCGGGGAAGCCGCGCAACAAGCACTGCGAGGGCGTGCGCGCGAGCGGATCGGCCGACGCCGTCGTGCACAGGCTGCCGGTGTTGGCGAGCGTGGTGATCGGATCGAACACCGGCGCGTCACGCGACAGGTTCAGGAAATTGGTCTTGTAGCTGAATTCGCCGCCGAACACCGGATAGTTGAGCACGTTTGAGTAGTCGATCACGGGGTAGACGACCGGCACCTGGCTCTGGTTACCCGAATAGCTCAGCCAGTACATCGTGCGCGCGTCGAAGAAGCTGCGGTTGCCGACGCCGGTCAGATAGAGCTGCGAGACCGCGTCCGTCGGCAGATTCAGGAACGAGCCGAGCGGATCGCGGTATTGATAGAGCCGGTAGTCCGAGAAGAAATAGTAGTCGGACATTAGGACGCCGTCCCAACCCCAGACCCATTTGTCGTTCAGCGCGAACTGACCCTTGGTATCGACGGCGCCGCGGAACTGGCGATCTCCGGGCTGTCCGGCAAACGCTCCAGGATCGAGCTGGTCGATGCCGTAGGCGCGGATCTGATAGGCACCGTCGATCAAACGCTGACGGAATTCGCCTTGCAGCATTACACCTTGCCGCGACATGAAGCGCGGAGTGAAGGTTGCGTCCATGTCGGGCGCGATCGCCCAATAATACGGGACTTCGGCGCCGAAGCCGGTGTTCGTCGTGCCCGGAAAATAACCGGGCATCAGAAAGCCGCTCTTGCGCTTTACGGTCGGGTCGGGCGTCGAGAAATAGGGCATGTAGGCGAGCGGCACGCCGAAGAACTCGATCTGCGCCGTCTCGAAATACAGCATCTTCTCCTGCTGGTCGTGGATGATGCGCGCACCCTTGACCTGCCAGAGCGGCGGCTTCTTCGGATCGTCCTTACATGGCGCGCAAGCCGTGTAGACGCCGTTCTCGAACACCGTGTAGTTGCCGCTGGAGCGGTCGGCGCGGCTCGCTGCCATGCGGGTCTGGTCGGCGGTGTCCACGCGCAGCGAATCGACGAAACCGTCGCGGTAGTCGTCGCTTAGATCCATGATCTCGGCGTAGGTGATCTTGCCGTCGGCATCCGTCATGCGGATGTTGCCTTCGGCATGGAGGCGCTTGGTCTTCTGGTCGTAGATGACCTTGTCGGCCTCGACGCTGGTGCCGTTGTAGAACAGCTGGACGTTACCGACCGCGGAGACGCGCGAATTGTTGTAGTCGTAATCGACCTCGGTCGCCTGAACCAGCATCTGGTTGTCGTTGGCGACTTTCGGCGGCTTCGGACGCGGCGGCAGCGGATTGTACGTGAAGCTCTGTGCGGAGGCGGGGGCCACGAGGGCTGCGTCCATCACGCCGAGCGATGCAACGGCGGCGACGGCCAGCAGGAACCTGCGCGCGGACAAGCCGCAGCCGTTCGCGCGCATCACGATGCGGCGCGTCAAACGAGACACGGGTCCTCGATGGACGGCAGTCACTAACCGTCCTCCTGGTACAACAAGGCCAAAAAGCCGGTGAGGCCGCCCACCACCACGGGCAACCACGCCGCAGCGATCGGATGCATCAACTCAGCCTTGCTCAAGTCTTCAGTCACTTTCGACAAAACGTAGAGCAGAAAGCCTGCACCCACGCCACTCAAAACCATCTTCTGCACGCCGCCCATCCGGAAGAAGCGCAACGACACGGAGGCCGCGAGCATCACCATCGCGGCCAGCAAAAACGGCTGTGCCAGCAGCTTCTGATACTGGAGTCGGTAGCCGGCTGTCGCGAAGCCCGAGCTTTCGGAGGAGCGGATGTAGCTCGGTAGTTGCCAAAAAGACACAGTCTCGGGTGTGGAAAAGCTGTTGCGGATCTGCGCCTCGGTCAGCGCCGTCGGAATTTCCAACGTCGCCTGGTCGATCGGCGGCGAATCCAGCGAGTAGCGGCGGACGGTCTTGAACAGCCAATGGCCGGCCTCCAGCGTCGCCTCGCGCGCCTCGATCCGCTCCTTGAAATGCCAGTCCGTATCGAATCGGAACAGGGTCAGACCGGTCAGCCGGACGCCCTGCTGCTCGCTGCGCGCCGCGTTGATGATGACCTGGCCGTCATTGGTGACTTGGTTGAGCCAGAAGCCGGAGGCGTCCTGGATGCCGCCGCCGGGGGCCGAGCCGAACAGCTCGGCTTCCATGCGCTTGGAGAGCTCGCGCAGGTTCGCCGACATCGGATTGTAGGCGACGGTGGCGATCACCCCGATCAGCAGCGCGCTGCCGAGCGCCGGCGAGATGAACTGCCACGCCGAGACGCCGGCGGCGCGTGCGACCACGAGCTCGAGCCGGCGGGAGAGGGCGAGATAGCAGGTCATGGCGCCGATCAGCATGCAGAACGGCGTCAGCTTCTCCAGCAGCTGCGGCACCCGGAACAGCGAGGTCTCGGCCACCATGATCGCGGAGGCGGATGCGAGGCCTGAGGTCTTGCGCACCATCTCGATGTAGTCGACCAGCACCAGCAGCAGGAAAATGCTCGCGAACACGCCGAGCGCCGCGACGACGAAGCGTCCGGCGAAATAGCGCCCGAGTGTGTTGGTGAGCATGCTCATGCGGCGGCCGGCCGTCCGAACAGCCGCGCGATGCGCGCGTTCGACCTGTTGATGGCCTCCATGAGACGGGGCGGCGGCTCGACCACGACCCCGCCGATGATCATCCACAGCCCGATGCCGATGGCGCCCATGACCATCGCGTATTGGAGCAGCACCGGCCCAGGCGACTTCACCGCCATCACCGAGCAGGCAAATCCCGCCATGCGCAGGCCGAACACGGCGAGCACCGAGCCGCCGATCGAGAAGTTGCGGCTCTGGCGGGTGGTGCGCGGCGCGCCGAGGAAGGCGAAGGTCAGCACGGCAAAGCCGAAAGGATAGATCGGCGCCAACAGGCTGTCGTGCAAGGCCGAGCGGAACTGCCCGGGAATCTGCTTGTAGACGGGGTCGTCCTCGGACGGTGCGAACAATTCCCAGAGATAACGCTCGCGGATGCCGAGGGTGACGTCGTGGCCCTGGCCCGAGAACTTCGACATGTCGAAGCCGTAGCGGCCGAACGCCACCAGCGCAGGATCGCGCTTGCCGGTTTCGAAGCGCTGGAGATTGCCGTCCTTGAGCACCAGGAACGAGCCGTTCGCGTTCTTCACGACCTCGCCTTGCTCGGCGACGATCGAGACGCGCTCCCTCGGATCGCGGCGATCGTCGATGAAGATGCCGGCGAGAATGCCGCCGGGCTGGCGTTCGCGGATCCGGATCGTGAGGTTTTTGTCGAGCTGGGCGAAGCGCCCGGGCTGGAGGATGTTGGTGAGCACGTCGGCGGTGATCTCGGCGTCCCACTGCTTGATCCGCCGCATGCCGTCGGGGGCGAGATAGGCGGCGATGAAGGCGACCAGCAGTGCCACGACGCAGGTGGCGTAGACGAACGGATAGAACAGCCGGAACGGCGAGAAGCCGGCGGCATTCATCACGATGATCTCGGAATCGGTCGCGAGCTTGTTCAGCGTGTGCGAGATCGCGATCATCAGCGCGATCGGCGAGATGATCAGGACCAGGGCAGGCACGACGAGGCTGGTGATGCCGAGGAAGGTCAGGATGGTCTGACCCTGGCTCGTCATCAGGTCGATGCCGCGCAACGCCTGCGTAATCCAGATCACGCCGGTGAGGCTGACCAGGACCAGCGCAAACGACGCCAGCGTCGTGCGGAAGATATACCTATCGATTGACCCCATGCGCTACCGCACGAATCCCCACCAAAGCCCCAATGCAGTCCCGGGAATTTCCGGCTGTCCGACCCATCCCCAAAGGGATCCCCAGGGTCGCGCAGCCATCTTGTCCGCCGGCTAACTCTCTCACTACCATCCCTTTGATCCGTCAACAAAATGGCTGCCCCGTGGCACCCTCATTATATGGTTAATATTTCCCTCGTTGTGGCCTGGCGGCCACGGGGTGCTTGGCATCTGCCGGGCCGGTGGCCCATAGTGGGGAAAGTCCAGTGAATCGCCGTTCAGCTCCGGCCCGTGGCCGGGACCGCTGAGCGGCAAAAGCCCCATGTTTTTGAGGAGTTCCCTATGTCCGATGCCATCAAGGTCGGCTTTGTCCCGTTGTCATCAGCCGCCCGTGGCATCCTGGTCGTGTTCTGCGACGACGGCTTGAAGCTGGGCCCGGCGACAGCCAAGGCGCTCGGCGGCGCCACTGAGCTGGTGAAGCGGGCGGCCTCCGCCGCCGGCTTCAAAGGTAAAAGCGGCGCGGCCCTCGACATCCTGGCGCCGGAGGGGGTCAAGGCCACCCGCCTGGTCGTGATCGGGGCCGGCAAGGCGGCCAGCCTGAAGGGCAACGACTTCCTCAAATTCGGCGGCGTTGCGGCGAGCAAGCTGTCGGCCGGCTCCGCCGCCATGACCATCGTGGCGGAACTTCCCAATGGCGCCATGACGAGCGAGCAGGCGGTCGCGATCGCGTCGGGCCTGCGGCTGCGCGCCTACAAGTTCGACCGCTACAAGACGAAAAAGAAGGACGGTGAGGAGGGCGGCTTGCACGCTGACGTCTCGTTTGCCGTCAGCGATGCC
Source organism: Bradyrhizobium cosmicum (assembly GCF_032290525.1). Classification (GTDB taxonomy): domain Bacteria; phylum Pseudomonadota; class Alphaproteobacteria; order Rhizobiales; family Xanthobacteraceae; genus Bradyrhizobium; species Bradyrhizobium cosmicum_A. The sequence continues at coordinate 120,046 of NZ_JASXTA010000005.1, forward strand.
ACAGCGGTGAAGAAGGCGTTCGCCTCGGCCGGCCATGTCGTCGACGGCGTGATCATCGCGCGCGACCTCGTCAACGAGCCGCCGAACGTGCTGTTCCCCGAGGAGTTCGCCCGCCGCGCCGGCCAGCTCCGCAAGCTCGGCGTCAAGGTCGAGGTGCTCGACGTCAAGGCGATGGACAAGCTCGGCATGGGCGCGCTGCTCGGCGTCGGCCAGGGCTCGGCGCGGCCGAGCCGCACTGTGATCATGCGCTGGGACGGCGGCAAGAAAGGCGAGGCACCGGTCGCCTTCGTCGGCAAGGGCGTCTGCTTCGATACCGGCGGCATCTCGATCAAGCCGGCCGGCAGCATGGAAGACATGAAGGGCGACATGGGGGGCGCGGCCTGTGTCGTCGGCCTGATGCACGCGCTGGCGGCGCGCAAGGCGAGGGCCAACGTGGTCGGCGCCATCGGTCTCGTCGAGAACATGCCCGACGGCAATGCGCAGCGGCCGGGCGACATCGTCACGTCGATGTCGGGCCAGACCATCGAGATCATCAACACCGACGCGGAAGGGCGCCTGGTGCTGGCCGACGTGCTCTGGTACGTCGCGAAGAAAACCAAGCCGAAATTCATGGTGGATCTGGCGACGCTGACCGGAGCGATCATGGTCGCGCTCGGCACCGAGCATGCCGGCATGTTCTCCAACAACGACGAGCTCGCCGAACGCCTGCTGGCGGCCGGCATCGAAAGCGGGGAGAAGGTCTGGCGCATGCCGCTCGGCCCCGAATACGACAAGCTGATCGATTCCCAGTTCGCCGACATGAAGAACACCGGCGGCCGTCACGGCGGCTCGATCACCGCGGCACAGTTCCTCCAGCGCTTCGTCGACGGCACGCCGTGGGCGCATCTCGACATCGCCGGCACCGCGATGGGCGCGCCGAAGACCGACATCAACCAGAGCTGGGGCAGCGGCTATGGCGTCCGCTTGCTCGACCGGCTGGTCGCCGACCATTACGAGCGCAAATGACCCAAGATGACTGAAGTGCTGTTCTACCATCTGCAAAACATGACGGTGGAGAACGTGTTGCCGCCGCTTCTCGAGAAATCGCTCGAGCGCGGCTGGCGCGTCGTGGTGCAGTCGACGTCGGAGGAGCGCGCCGACGCGCTGGACGCCCATCTGTGGACCTATCGCGACGATTCCTTCCTGCCGCACGCGACCTGGTGCGTGAGCGATGCCGCCGATCAGCCGATCGTGCTGGCGGTCGCGGAGGACAATCCCAACGGCGCCAATGTCCGCTTCCTGGTCGACAACGCCGCACTGCCGCAGGACGCGCATGGCTATGATCGCATGGTGCTGCTGTTCAACGGCGACGATCCGGACGCGCTCGCGCTCGCCCGCAGCACCTGGACGGATTGCAAGGCGAAGGGATTTGATGTCACCTATTGGCAGGCCGACGAGCGCGGCCGATGGCAGAAGCGAAATTAGCGCGGTCGTTCGCAATTAATGATAATTTGCACTTTTCGGGCGACGATGGTTTTGGTCACCTTCGTGCCGCAAAGTGATGTTGGGACAAACGCTTAGGGTCGATCCTTCACGCGGGGAATTTAGTTTATCGTGCGACATCAAAAGCTTCCCAGCTCGCTCATAGTTGCGTTGGCTGCCGTAGCACCGCTGGTCGCGGGCTGCTCGGGGACCGATCTGCTGTCCAAGGACGCTCAATGGTTCAACACGCCGAGCCGGCTGTTCATCAAGAGCATCTCGATTGAATCGCCGCCTCTGACCCCGGACAAGCCGGTGACCGCCGAGGATATGGTGAGTGCCGACGGGGCCTGTCCCGGCATGGCGCCGCCCCCTGGGCCGGCTGATGCCAATGCTTCGACGACGGCGCCGGCCATGGGCGGCACGGTCGCGCTCGGCCACACCGAATGCGACGTGGTGCGCGGCATCGGCGCGCCCTCGACCGTCAATCTCTCCAACGACGCTGCCGGCCGCCGCGTCGCCGTGGTGACCTGGACCACCGGTCCGCGCGCCGGCATCTACACCTTCACCGCCGGCCGCCTGTCCTCGATCGAGGGTACGCCCGAAGCGCCGGCGATGCCGAAGGCGACCAAGCCGAAGCCGAAGAAGAAGTCGGCGTAAGGCGAGCGTACGGGCCGGCTATGGCCGTCCTTTCATGGCATCTTCGAACGAGAGGATCTGACCGCTCGGTCCCCGGAATATGGTTTTCTCGGGCCAGATCGTCTCGATCTCGTTGAGGAGATGACGGGCGAGCGGTTTCCAGTCCGAGTCTGGCTTCAGCGAGTAGATGCTGAGCATCATGCCTTCATCGGCACGAGGCGAATGCGCCCGTGCGAGCCACGGCTCGTCGTAGACATTGATGCTGATGCCGGCCTCGTTGCACAGGTCCAGTGTGCGCCATGTGCTGCGTCCGTTTCGAAGCTGTTCGTCGCCGCGAATTGACAGCGCATGCGTCTGACCAAAATCAGCGAAAGTTTGCTCGAGCTTTCTCCAGTCTTCGGCAGGCACCTTCAAATTTGCATAAACCTGCGGCCCTACGGACGTGCGCCCGTCTCTGAAGAGATTGTGGCAGCTTCTGTCCCTTACGACGATCGGTAAGATGATGACGCCACAGGTCAAAAGGGCGGCAGCGGAAACCACACCCCACGATCTCCGGGAGGTCCCGGACCGCATAGCAGCCCAAAAAGTGAGGCCGCCAACAAGGCCCAACAAACCGGCCAGTCCTATGGTGCGAATGTACCCAATCCAGAAATACAGGGTCGGCACGCCGTTGACGACTGTTGGCTTGCCATCGGTCCAGGCATTCTGGACACCGAGCATGGACACCAATGCCAGGACACCGAATGGTATTGCCGCGACGGCGAAGCCTCCGAGGGCGCAGGCTGCAATCCCGACGTGCGATCGCATGCGGCGAACAAGAAGAAAGAGAGGAAGACCGAGCAGCACGGCGTGAGCGATTGCGACCATGAACATCGTCATCGTCAAGTTCAGCACTTGCGTGACGACGAGGATGTTGATCGGCTCTTCGATCTGCATGCAAAATGGGATGACGAACGCTGCGGTCGCGCCGAACGCTGCAAGCAGCGCCGCTCCAAACAGGTGCAAATGTTGCCGAAGCCGCATGTCTCGCCGTTGCCCACAGGTTGTCGTGGTGGATCTCACAACTGACCAACCTAAAGCATGATGCGGAAAAATGCGAAGTGGTTTTCCGGAGAGATCATGCGCAACCAACAACCTAAAGCGTTATGACGATCCGCGATGCGCTTCTTCAGCGAGCCACGATTGTCCGATCTCGGGCGCTGCGTTTTCTCGCTTGGCGCGCTGCGCTCGCGCGGAGCGGGCTCGCTGTTGCGCGAGGACGGCAACAGGCGGCGTACTCGTCGAGATCGCCGTCGTAATTGGTGACGGTGCGGTCGGCGACGATCCAGAGCCGGTCGGCCGCCTTGCCGGAGAAGCCGATGGCGCCGGCGCGTGCGCGCACCTTGGCTTCCGGCGCGTCGCCCATCAGCTTGCGGACGTGGTCGTAGGCGTCCTCGTCGAGCTCATGCTGCGCGAAATAGGCGATCGACAGCTTTTCGGCGCCGGTCACTGGATCGGCGCGATTCCCACCCGTCTGATCAGTTCCGCCCACTTTGGCGTTTCGGCCCGGATCTCGGCGGCGAACTCGTCCGGCGTGCGCGTGACCGTTTCCATGCCAAGCGCAGAGAACTTCTCTCGCGCGGCCGGTGTTGCTGTCGCCTTCTGCGCCTCGTCGTGCAGAAGCGCGATGACCGAAGCCGGCGTTCCCGTAGGTGCCATAAGGCCGAACCAGGCGGTGGCATCAAAGCCGCGGAAGCCCAGTTCATCCAGCGTCGGCAGATCGGGCGCGGCCGGCGAGCGCCGCAGCGACGTGACCGCCAGCGCGCGAACTCCACCGTCGCGGACCTGCGGCAGCACTGACGCGATGCTGCCGAAGAACATCGTGACGCGGCCGGCCGTGAGATCGCTGAGGAGTGCCGCGCTGTCGCGGTACGGCACGTGCTGCACCTTGATGCCGGCCATCGTCTGGAATAGCTCGCCCGCCAGATGGGTGGAGGTGCCCACGCCCGCCGAGGCGAAGGTGAGGGGGGTACGCCGCGCCAGATCGACCAGCTCCTGGACGCTTGCCGCCGGCACGTCCTTGTTCACGACGAGGAGGTTCGGTGCGCTCGTGATCTGGGCCACGGCGACCAGATCGTGCGCCGGGTCATACGGCAGCTTTGCGCAGAGAGTCGGGTTGATCACGATCGCCGCATTGCCCGCCATCAGCAGCGTGGCTCCATCCGGCGCCGATTTGGCGACATGGTCCGCTGCGATATTGCCGCCCGCGCCCAACATGTTCTCGACCACGACCGGCTTGCCCCACTTCGCCATGAAATGTGCGGCCAGGATCCGGGCCGCGACGTCGGGCGCACTTCCCGGACTGAAGCCCAGGACAATGCGAATGGTCGATTGCGGGTAGATCGGCTCCGCTTGCAGCGGCTGCGCCAGCCACAGAAGCGACATCAAAGCAAGCACAGGCCGTATCATGATCGCTCTCCCTGTCCGGGCAGACTCTCCATATCGCCCGGTCGTTCGTCATCACCCCATAGGGTGACGAAGGCCTCGTGCGCGGCTGAGCGGACGTTACACCGAGGGATCGAGCGTCCGAGCGATTTGGGCAATCGACTGCACCAGCTCAGCGTGGCCGCGGATTCCGATCTTCGCGTATATCCGCTTGGTGTGGGATTTGAGCGTGTTGGAGCTGATGCCAAGCATGGCCGCAGTCGCCTGCATGCCGCTGGTCTGGGTGAGCGCGGTTGCCACCCGCAATTCGGCCGGCGTCAGCCCGTGGCGGGCCCGCCAGCAGCGCGCTCGCCGCCTCGCGGCTGCGCGATATGTCGACGAGGAACGCGATTGCGGCAGGACAAGCGGTCTTGTGATGCGACGGGTGATCAAATGCGCGCCCCCGCACCGGCGTCACGGTGATGCTCGTTTCGCTGCCGTTCGGCTGCGGCAGTCGACTTGTTCCTCCGGTGCCGTTGCGGACTGCATCCGCGACAAGTGCACGGACGCTGTTCACGACCGCTGGCGGACCCGACATTTCGCGGCCGGCGTGAATTCGAAGCGATAGTTCTTCGCATCGCGTCCGGGCCGCGGAGTTGGCGAACAGAACACGCAGCTCCGCATCAAAAGTGATAACTCCAGTCGACAATGCATCAAGTGCGTCACGCTCGCTCTGTGCCGCCTCGCGGTAGTCCAGCATGCGCAATCGCAGCTCGCAGGCGCCGCAAATGTGGCAGCAGCGAGCTCAAGATCGCAGTGTCTCGTTCGCTGAAGGGACCGCTCTGCTCGCTGCGTTCAACGTTGAGCGAAACCCGGAATTCCGGACGGCTCACCAGGTTGACGATCGAGCCGTGCGCGAGGTTCTGCGGCCGAAGCACGTCGTCGTAGAAGGCGGTCCGCTTAAGCTGAGGCAGCTCGATCAGGTCGTCGGATTGCACCACCCGGCCTGCCGGAAAACGGCCCGACCGCATCCAGGGATTGGCCACATGATAAAGTTCGTGGCGCCGCTTGCGATCCGGGCGAGTTCGTGGAACGTGTACAGCTCGCGATCGACGTGGTAGCCGTGGATCAGCGCCGCTGCGCTGTGCGTGATGTCGGCGATGCCTTCCAGAGCAGCGCCCCAGAGCGAGCCGTCGAGCACGGCATCATAGATCAGGCCAACAAGTGCGTCTCGCCTCTCTTCAAAGTCGGGCGGCATCCGCATTCCTTCCGCAACCGCGCCAGAATCGCCGATGCCAAAGCAATCTGCAAGCCGTTTCAGCTCCGCCGCTCGAGGGAACTCGCGTGCGCGAGGCAAATGTCTGCCCGATTGTTAGCCAACCGTCTCATCATACTGCGTGCTTGCCTCGAGCCATTGCTCTTCCGCGCGTGCCAGCGCGTCGGCGGCATTGGCGCGCGCCTTTGACAGTTGGGCTGCCTGCTTGGGGTCGCGGGTAAAAATGTCGGGCAAAGCGAGCGCGGTGTCGATCTTGGCGATGATGTCGGTGACGCGCGCGATCTCGCTCTCGGCTTCCGCGATGCGCTTCTTCAGCGAGCCACGATTGTCCGATCTCGGGCGCTGCGGTTTCTCGCTTGGCGCGCTGCGCTCGCGCGGGGCGGGCTCGCTGTTGCGCGAGGACAGCACCAGGCGGCGGTACTCGTCGAGATCGCCGTCATAATTGGTGACGGTGCGGTCGGCGACGATCCAGAGCCGGTCGGCGCAGGCTTCGATCAGATAGCGATCGTGCGAGACCATGATGACGGCGCCGGGGAATTCGTTGATCGCTTCTGCAAGTGCTGCGCGGCTGTCGATGTCGAGATGGTTGGTCGGCTCGTCCAGGATGATCATGTTGGGGCCGAAGAAGGTCGCAAGGCCCAGGAGCAGTCGCGCCTTCTCGCCGCCCGAGAGCTTACCGACCCTGGTGTCGGCTGCCTTGCCGGAGAAGCCGATCGCGCCGGCGCGTGCGCGCACCTTGGCTTCCGGCGCGTCGCCCATCAGCTTGCGGACGTGGTCGTAGGCGGAGCCGTCCTCGTTGAGCTCGTCGAGCTGGTGCTGCGCGAAATAGGCGATCGACAGCTTGTCGGCGCGTGTCACCCGGCCGGAGAAGGGCGCGAGGCGGCCCGCTAGCAGCTTGACCAGCGTCGACTTGCCGTTGCCGTTGGCGCCGAGAAGCGCGATGCGGTCGTCATTGTCGATGCGCAGTGTGACGCGGCCGAGCACCGGCGCCGCCGGATCGTAGCCGACCGCGGCGTTGTCCACGGCGATGATCGGCGGTGAGAGGATCTTCTCCGGCGCGGGAAAGCTGATCTCGCGCACGTCCTCGGTGACCAGCGCCGTGATCGGCTTCAGCCGCTCCAGCATTTTGACGCGGGACTGCGCCTGGCGCGCTTTCGAGGCCTTGGCCTTGAAGCGATCGACGAAGGCTTGCAGGCGCGCGCGTTCGGCTTCCTGACGCTTGACCTGCTTGGCGTCGAGCAGCTCGCGCGCGGCGCGCTGCTCCTCGAAGGAGGAATAGGTGCCCTTGTACAGCGTGAGCTTGCCGCGCTCCAGATGCAGGATCTGGTCGACCGAGCTTTCGAGGAGATCGCGATCATGGCTGATCACGATCACCGTGCGCGGATAATGCGCGAGGTGATCCTCGAGCCACAGCGTGCCTTCGAGGTCGAGATAATTGGTGGGCTCGTCGAGCAGCAACAGGTCGGGAGCCGCAAACAGCGTCGCGGCGAGTGCGACGCGCATGCGCCAGCCGCCGGAGAATTCGGCGCAAGGGCGAAGCTGATCGGCGGCGGAAAAGCCGAGGCCGGAGAGGATGGCGGCCGCACGGCTCGGCGCCGAATGCGCGTCGATGTCGACGAGGCGGGTCTGGATCTCCGCGATCCGGTGCGGATCGGTCGCGCTATCGGCTTCACGCAACAGCGCGTCGCGTTCGAGGTCGGCCTTGAGCACGACCGAGATCAGGCTTTCGGGGCCGTTCGGCGCCTCCTGGGCGAGGCTGCCCACGCGCCAGCGCGGCGGCAGCGTCACCGAGCCGTGCTCGGCGGCCAGCTCCCCCCGAATGACCTTGAACAGGGTGGACTTGCCGGTGCCGTTGCGCCCGACCATGCCGACGCGCGATCCGGGCGTGATCTGCACGGAACTCTGGTCAATCAGAAGGCGTCCGGCGAGGCGGATGGAGAGGTCGGTGATAGCGAGCATGCGGCCTTGTCACCGCAAGGCGCGCCGAACGCAACCCGTTTTTCCGTGACGCCAATTCGGGCGAGGTCGGCCCGGGTCGGGCCAGGCCGGCGCTGATCGGTCAGTGCGAATCGCGCTCGCGCCGCTCCAACTCGTCGAGCAACTGCTCGAGATGCGTTGGGAGCCGGGGTTCGGGGCGCAGGCTCTGGCGGAGCCTTTCGCCCACGGCATCGCAAATCGAGCGGCTGGTGCGCCGGTCGATCTGTTCGCTGTCAGTGGCAAAAAGGCCAGCCATCGCAGGGTTCCGTGTTCTCAAAGTAAAGATACGGTACCAAGTCCTTGGCCCCCAAATGGTTTCGCCACTCGCGGAGATTGCCTGGCGTTCTCGTGAAAGTCGTACGAACTTGTCGTATCCGCCCAAATACAAAGCCCCGGCGAAGGGGTCGCCGGGGCTTCGCTCGGAAGGCACCTTGGGGGCAGGTACCTCAGGGAGGTGCTGTCGGGCTCAGTAGCAGCGGTTGATCAGCCGCCAGCGGGGTCCCCAGGGGGTCGGGACCAGCCGGCGCACGTAGCAGCCGCCATAGCCGTGGGAAACGACGGGGCCGCGGGCATAAAGGCGCGGTCCACCCCAGCCGTGGTGCCAGCCACCGCCGCCGCCGCCGTGCCAGCCGCCGCCATGCCAGTGAGCGGAGGCGGAGGTCGGTGCCAGCGCGGCACCCAGCGCAACCGCGGCGACAGCGGCAAGCGAAAGTTTCCTCAACATAATGATCTCCTCAGAACTGCCGGCGCGGGGCTATCGCGCCGATGGAAAGGCCGCCGAAACGGTCCGCCTCATGATCAGGCTCGGCGATCAGGGCTCGGGTTTCGATGGGCTCACCTTACGCCGGCGAAGCTGAACCGAACCCCGACGGAGGTTTCAGACTGGGTTCATCTGGGTGAAATTGTTGTAATCCATGCTGGAATTCGGACGCGGACCCTGCGGCGAAGCGCCTGTGAGGCCGTTTGGGCGGTCGCTTGCCGGATGACGATGGCGCCGATATAAGCCCGGCAACTCCGAACCACCGCTTTCTTCCCAAGGACAAGATTATGGCCATCGAACGCACTTTCTCGATCATCAAGCCCGATGCGACCGCGCGTAACCTGACCGGTGCGGTCAACGCCGTGATCGAAAAGGCGGGCCTCCGCATCGTCGCGCAGAAGCGCATCCGCATGACCAAGGAGCAGGCCGAGACCTTCTATGCGGTCCACAAGGCCCGCCCGTTCTTCGGCGAGCTCGTCGAGTTCATGACGTCGGGTCCGGTCGTGGTCCAGGTGCTGGAAGGCGAGAACGCCGTCGCCAAGTACCGCGATGTGATGGGGGCGACCGATCCGTCCAAGGCGGCCGACGGCACCATCCGCAAGCTCTACGCAAAGTCGATCGGCGAGAATTCGGCTCACGGTTCGGATGCGCCGGAGACCGCCGCGATCGAGATCGCGCAGTTCTTCTCGGGCAACGAGATCGTCGGCTGATCCATCAGCCGATCAATTAATTTCGGGCGAAAGGACGTCTTGTGAACTGGCTCTGGCAAATCTTCGATCCCGCTACGATCGGGGTATTTTTCACCCAGTTTCGCAACGAGATGGCCGAGCCGACCTTCTGGATCGCGGTCGGCAAGATCATCTGGATCAACATCCTGCTCTCCGGCGACAACGCGCTGGTGATCGCGCTGGCCTGCCGCGGTCTCTCGCCGCGGCACCGGCTGTGGGGCATGATCTTCGGTGCCGGCGCAGCGGTGCTGTTGCGGATCATCTTTACCGGCATTGTCGCCACCCTGATGGAGCTGCCGTATCTCAAGCTTGTCGGCGGTCTCGCGCTGATCGTGATCGCGGCAAAGCTGCTGGTGCCCGAAAACGAGGACGAGGACGACGTCGAGTCCGCCTCGCATCTGTGGCAGGCGATTCAGATCGTCGTCGTCGCCGATATCGTCATGAGTCTCGACAACGTCATTGCGGTCGCTGCCGCTGCCAATGGTAGCGTGCCGCTGCTGATCCTCGGCCTTGCCATCAGCGTGCCGCTGATCGTCGCCGGTGCGGCGCTGATCATGGCGCTGCTCGCAAAGCTGCCGGTCCTGGTCTGGGCCGGTGCGGCGCTGCTCGGCTGGATTGCGGGTGAGGTGATCGCGACCGACCCCGCTGTCGCGCCGAAGCTGCACACGCTGTTCGACGGCCCGTTCGGTGCTTCGCTGGACAGCATGCTCGGCGCGCTGCGCATCCCGCCGCAGTTCGGCCACGGCGGCGGCGGCGGCGAATATCTCTGCGCGGCGCTCGGCGTCATCGTGGTGCTGGTCGTCGGCAGCATCTGGCGCCGGCGCAGCCTGAGTGCCGCCGCACTGGAATCGTCCGAGCGGCACGCGAAGGCGTCGGCGGAGTAGAGCTTTTCGAGGGACGTGCAGTTCACCTCCAAAGGGAGAGGTGAACTACCGCCGCACGATCGAGCCGGCGCGGCCGACCAGGCGCGCCAGCTGCTTGAAGCGGCTGCCGACGCGGTCGGCGACGATGTCGCCGAGGCGATGCTCGAACACCAGCATCAGATTGCGGCCCTGGCTGCGGAAATGCGTCGCAGGCAGCACGCCCGGGCGCGCCGCCGAGATCAGGTGGGCGACGCGGAATGCCGCGCCCAGCAGGCGCGCACGTTCGAGCTGGGCCGGTGTCAGCAGTTCCTGCGTGGTCACTGGTGGCTGATTCTCCTCGCTCAGCCCCGCATAGCGATAGAACACGGAGAGGCCGACGAAGGCGCGCTCGGTGTGGGTGATCGCGCCGAAATTGCCGTTGACGACCAGGCTCAGCGTCTGCTCGCCGCGATGGTCGGGGTGCACGCGCCAGCCGATGTCGGAGAGCAGGCACGCGGTGTGACGCAGGCGGCGGTCTTCCTCGGTCTCGCGCAGCTTCACCACGCGCACCAGGCGATCGGTCCAGGCGATCAGCTCGCGGGCGTGGCGCGCCGAGCGCGACAGCAACTGGTTCAGCTCTTCGGCCGCGCAGATCAGCCCGTCCTTGTTGCGCTCGGCTTCCGGCAGCTTCTCGTGCAGCAGACCCTCGCGTACGCCGAAGGTCGAGAACACGATGGTCTTCGGCTTTGCCACGCGGATGATATGCTCGAGCACCAGCGCGGCATAGGTGAGGAGCGGGCGGCGCGCGTCGGCGACGATCTCGATGTCGGCCAGCATGTCGGCAGCCGCGAGACGGCGGAGACGACGCGAGAAGTCGAGCGCCTCGGCGGCCGAAATCGAATAGCCGTGCATGACCTGGAGCGGATAGCCGCTCTGGATGATGTGGATGCGCGCAAGCGCGCGCCAGGTGCCGCCGACTGCATAGAAGGTGCGGCCGCTGCCCGCCTTGAGCTGCGGCACCTCGTCGATTTCCTCGCGGACGATGCGGTCGGCGCGCTTGAGCGATTTGTGGGCGAGATCCTGCAGCGCCAGGCCGCCCAGCGGCAGCGTCACGCCGCTGCGCACGCTGTTCCTGCGCACGTCGATCAGTTCGAGCGAGCCGCCGCCGAGATCGCCGACGATGCCGTCGGGATGGTGGATGCCGGAGATCACGCCGAGCGCCGACAGCCGCGCCTCGCGCGGGCCCGACAGGATCTCGATCTTCACGGCGCAGATGCGCTCGGCCTTCGCAATGAAGTCGGGACCGTTGGAGGCATCACGGCACGCCGCGGTGGCGATCGCGAACACGCGCCCCACCTGCATCACCCGGCACAGCGCGCGAAATCGCTTCAGCGAGGTCAGCGCCTTGTCGACGGCGTCCGGCGCAAGCAGGCCGGTGCTCTGCACCTCGCGACCGAGGCCGCACAGCGTCTTCTCGTTGAAGATTGGAATGAGGCTCCGCGTCAACCCCTCGTAGACGACGAGACGGACCGAGTTGGAACCGATATCGATGACAGCGACGCTCGAGCCGCGCTTGCGCGGCCGCTTCACGTCGACGATCCCGGATCAGGATTGATGACGTTCATTACGGCGCGTGAGACGGCGCGGCGAGGATTCCTTGAGCGACTTTCCACGGCCAGACAGACTCGGATTCGTCATGAAGTAGTTGTGGACGTTGAAAGGCTCCTCGCCTTTCGCGGTCTTCATACGCGTTGAGGACCCATCCGGCAACAATTGCCAACTCTGCTCATTATCCTTCAGGTTGGCGACCATGATCTGTTCGAGAACCTGCTGATGCACCGTGGGATTTTGCAGCGGACACAGCACCTCGACGCGGCGGTCGAGGTTGCGCGGCATCATGTCGGCCGACGAGATATACACAGCCGCTTTCGTGCTCGGCAGGCCTTGGCCCATGCCGAAGCAATAGATTCGGCCGTGTTCCAGGAAGCGTCCGATGATCGACTTGACGCGGATGTTCTCCGACAGGCCGGGGATGCCGGGCCTGAGACAGCAGATGCCGCGCACCACGAGCTCGACCTGAACGCCGGCTTGTGACGCCTCGTACAGCGCGTCGATGATGTCGGGGTCGACCAGTGCGTTCATCTTCATCCAGACCGCGCCGGGACGGCTGTGCCGGGCATGTGCGGTCTCGCCCTGGATGTGCTCGATGATGCGCTTGCGCAACGTCAGCGGCGACACCGCCATCTTCTCCAGATCGCTCGGCGCTGCATAGCCGGTGATGAAGTTGAAGACGCGCGCAGCGTCGCGGCCGATGGTCGGATCCGAGGTGAAGTAGGAGAGATCGGTGTAGATGCGTGCGGTCACGGGGTGATAGTTGCCGGTCCCGGTGTGGACGTAAGTCGTGAGGCTGCCGCCCTCGCGGCGCACCACCATCGAGAGCTTTGCATGCGTCTTCAGCTCGAGGAAGCCGTAGACGACCTGCACGCCGGCGCGTTCGAGGTCGCGCGCCCAGCGGATGTTGGCTTCCTCGTCGAAGCGCGCCTTCAGCTCGATCAGCGCCGTGACGGATTTGCCAGCTTCGGCGGCTTCCACGAGCGCGCGCACGATCGGCGAGTTGCTGGAGGTGCGGTAGAGCGTCTGCTTGATGGCGACGACGTCGGGGTCGCGCGTCGCCTGCTGGAGAAATTGCACCACTACGTCGAAGGATTCATAGGGGTGATGGACGACGAGATCCTTCTGCCGGATCGCGGCGAATATGTCGCCGCCTTGCTCGCGCACGCGCTCCGGATGGCGCGGAACGTAAGGGGTGAATTCGAGGTCAGGCCGGTCGAGGCGGGTGAGCTGCGAGAGCTCGTTCATGGCGAGCACGCCGTCCACGAGGAATACCTCGTCGTCGGCGGCCGAAAGCGCATGCTGCACGAAGTTGCGCAGCTGCTCCGGCATCTTGGCATCGATCTCGAGGCGGATCACCGAGCCACGGCGGCGGCGCTTCAGCGCGGTCTCGAACAGGCGGACGAGGTCCTCGGCCTCTTCCTCGATTTCGAGCTCGGAGTCGCGGAGGACGCGGAAAGCGCCCTGGCCGTGCAGATTGTAGCCGGGGAACAGGCGGTTGATGAACAGGGCGGTCGCCTGTTCCAGCGAGATCAGGCGCACCACCTTGCCCTCGGTCGGCAGCCGAATGAAGCGGTCGATCTTGCCGGGCATGCGGATCAGCGCGTTCATCTGCTTGCCGTCGGCGGCGCGCGTGAGTTGGAGCGCGATGGTGAAGCCGAGGCTCGGAATGAACGGGAAGGGGTGTGCCGGGTCGATCGCAAGCGGCGTCAGCAGCGGGAACACGTTGCTGAGGAAATAGTCCTCGATCCAGGTCCGTTCCGCCTTGGTGACGTCCTTGCCCTCGACCAGCGCGATGCCGACCTCGGCCAGCGTGCCACGCAGGTCGCGCCAGATCGCCTGCTGGTCGGAGGCTAGCTCGGAGACGGTGCGGTTGATCAGCATAAGCTGCTCGGACGGCGTTAGGCCGTCGGGGCTGCGTTCGGCGATGCCCTCGCGCACCTGGGCCTTGATGCCGGCGACGCGGACCATGAAGAATTCGTCGAGGTTATTCGCTGAAATCGACAGGAAGCGCACCCGCTCCAGCACGGGATGGCTGAGATTGACCGATTCCTCCAGGACGCGGCGGTTGAAATGCAGCCACGACAGCTCGCGGTTGATGAATCGCTCGGGGCTCGAGGCGATCGCCGGCAGGCTCTCGGCTTCTGGGGCTTTTTCTTTAACTTCAACAGCTTGCGCGGAGTCCATGAGAAGTCGGTCCATCCAGTTCGCCCCACTTTGCGACTTAAGCGCAAAACCGGCGGGAGCATGTGTTAGTGCGATGACGTTTCGATGACATTGACGTTCCGCCGCGCCGCCGCGTCAAGCGGCCTCGGAGGCGGTCGGTCGGGTCAGGCATCCCGAAGCAGCTCGACGGCGAGTGCCCTTGTGACCGGGCGGCCGAGGCGGAGGGCTTCGCTGTCGAGCAGTTCCACGGCCTGCCGGGCGGCGGCCGAAGATCGCTCCAGGCGGGTGGCGAGATAGCCGACCACGCTCTCATCCACGGCGAGCTGGCGATCGGCGCAGAATTTGACGATCAGGCCGCGGAAGAGCTGGTCATCCGGCGGCAGCAGCGAGACGACAGGCACCGCACGCAGGCGCGAGCGTAGGTCGCGCAGCTCGATCTCCAGCGCCGCCGGCACCTGGCGGCCGGTGCAAAGCACGTAGGCGCCGTCCTCGCGGGCGAGGTTCATCAGGTGGAACAAGGCCCGCTCGTCGAACTCTCTGGCTTTGAGATCCTCGACCACTAGCGCGCCGGTGGCGAGCGCGCCCGGGACGGCTTCGGCGGTCAGTCCATTGGCCGCGGCCGAGCGGGCGCCGGCATTGTCGGCCCAGATCGCTGCAAGATGGCTCTTGCCACTGCCCTCCGGACCGGCGAGCCACATGATCCGGTTTGGCCATTCCGGCCAGGCGTCGATGAGGGCCAGACCGGCTTCATTGGCGGGGCCTTCGAGGAAATTGTCCCGGCTGAGGCTCTCCGCATGCGGTAGCGAGAACGCCAATTGTCGGGGATGAACGCGGCCTGCCACGCTAGATTTGCTCCGTGCCGGATGGCCGGCTTGCTTAAAAGATTCGATCCAATCGAGCCCGAGTTGGCCTTTTGCGGGGCGGTATCCCCGCTCACTTGCCGTCAACCGTGCTCATGTGGCGCAGCCACTCGACGAGATACAGCGAGACGGACGAGAGTGTGAAGACCGTAACCAGGCCCATCAGGAGTATGTCATAGGGCGCCGGCTTGAAGCCGAAGGCAAGCGCGGCCAGCACCAGCGAGGCGTAGGCGACCTGAGCGGCTGTGTTTAGCTTGGATACTTTCGACGGCTTCATCTCGACCGGCTTGTCGAACAGCCAGGACACGATCACCGCGGTGACGATCATGATGTCGCGCGACACCACCAGGATTACGATCCAGCGCGGGATGTCGCCCCAGATGCCGAGCGCCAGGTAGATCGAGACCAGCAGCGCCTTGTCGGCGAGGGGATCGAGCAGGGCGCCGAGCTCGCTCGCCATGTTGAAGCGCTTGGCCAGGAAGCCGTCGACGGCGTCGCTGATGCCGGCAATGAGGAAGACGCCGAACGCCACCTCCATTTGGCTCGACACGATGGCCCAGACAATGATCGGGACCAGCAGGATGCGGCCCAGAGTAATGATATTCGGAATACTCACGCGGCGCTTCCCGGCACCCGGCCTGACCTCGAATCCAGCCCGTTTGAGGCTGAACCCGTTGATATCTACATAGTATGGCTGGGAGCGCCATGCGAGCCATTGCGCGTCCCCGGAATTCGACGTAACCAGCCGCAAACCCACTGGAAATCGGGCATGACCGACCGCAAAAACGGCCTTACCTACGCCGATTCAGGCGTCGATATCGACGCGGGCAACCGCCTGGTCGACCTGATCAAGCCGATGGTGCGCGCCACCGCTCGGCCGGGCGCCGACGCCGAGATCGGCGGATTCGGCGGCCTGTTCGACCTCAAGGCGGCCGGTTTCAAGGATCCCGTCCTGGTCGCCGCCACCGACGGCGTCGGCACCAAGGTCAAGATCGCGATCGAAACCGGCCTGCATGGCGGGATCGGCGTCGACCTCGTCGCCATGAGCGTCAACGACCTCGTGGTGCAGGGCGCCGAGCCGCTGTTCTTTTTGGACTATTTCGCCTGCGGCAAGCTCGACCCGGAGGCCACAGCCTCGATCGTCGCCGGCGTCGCCGAAGGCTGCCGCGAGTCCGGCTGCGCCCTGATCGGCGGCGAGACCGCCGAGATGCCCGGTCTCTACAAGGACGGCGATTACGACCTTGGCGGCTTTGCCGTCGGCGCTGCCGAGCGCGGTACGCTGCTGCCGCGCAGGGATATCGCCGCGGGCGATGCGGTGATCGGCCTCGCCTCGTCGGGTGTGCACTCCAACGGCTTCTCGCTGGTGCGCAAGATCGTGGAACAATCGGGCCTCAGCTTCGAGGCGCAGGCGCCATTCGCGCCGGTCATGACCCTCGGCGGTGCGCTGCTGACGCCGACGCGGCTCTACGTCAAATCCTGCCTGCGCGCGATCCGCGAGACCGGCGCGGTGAAGGGGCTCGCCCACATCACCGGCGGCGGTTTTACGGACAACATTCCGCGCGTGCTGCCAAAGGATTTGGGCGTCGGCATCGATCTCGCGCGGCTGCCGGTGCTGCCGGTGTTCAAATGGCTGGCAGCGCAGGCCGGCATCGCCGAGCTCGAAATGCTGCGCACCTTCAACTGCGGCATCGGCATGATCGCGATCGTCGAGCCGGACAAGGTCGATGAGGTTATCGAGGTCTTTACCGAGGCCGGCGAGACGGTGATGCAACTCGGCACCGTGATCCCGGCCGAGGGCGAGCACCGCGTCGTCTATAACGGCCACCTCGACATGGCACTGTAATGACCGGCGCTGTGATGAAGCGCCGCGTCGCCATCCTGATCTCCGGTCGCGGTTCCAACATGTCCGCGCTGATCAGGGCCGCCGCCGCGCCGGATTTTCCGGCCGAGATCTCGCTCGTCATCTCGAACAAGGCCGACGCACTCGGGCTCGAACGGGCCAAAGCGAGCGGCGTGAATACGCTGCTGATCGAGAGCAAGCCGTTCGGCAAGGACCGCGCCGGTTTCGAGAAAGTGCTGCAGGCAGCGCTCGACCAGCACGGAATCGAGCTGATCTGTCTCGGCGGCTTCATGCGCCTGTTCACGGCCGACTTCACAAAAGCCTGGTACGGGCGGATGCTCAACATCCATCCCTCCCTGCTGCCGTCGTTCCCGGGCCTCGACCCGCATGGTCAGGCTTTGCGCGCCGGCGTAAAACTGTCTGGCGCGACGGTTCACTTCGTGATCCCCGAGACCGATGCGGGTCCGATCGTGATGCAGGGGGCGGTGCCTGTGAGCGACCACGATACCGGGGCCACGCTGTCGGAGCGTATCCTCGAAGTCGAGCACCGCATCTATCCCGAGGCGCTGCGGCTGCTCGCGACCGGCAAGGTCCGGATCGAGGGCGATGTCTGCAAGACGGCGGGGAGCGCGGCGTCGGAGAACTTTCTGATCGCGCCGGTTGTAGGGTAAAGACGGTCTCTGGCTCACGAGCCACGAAATAGCAGGTCGGCCGGATTGTAGATTTGCCGGGGCTGATCGAACACACCTTCGAACGTCTCATCGGGAAGCTCCGACCCGAAAACGTCGAAGGCAGTATTCACCACGACATGAGTGCCTGCGGTATCGTGCGCCGAAGCCGAGCGTTGCTGCTCATCAGTCGTCATCGGTGGTGGCTTGGTGGTGATGGCCGGCTCCAAAGCAACGGCGTTTTTCGTTTATATCATCCAACAGAAACAAAACCCCCGGCAGAGCCGGGGGCAACGTCATGATCTCTCGCGCGTTGGCTTGAGAGAAATCAGGAGACCTTGAGGTTCTCCGCGGACGCCTTGCCGCGGTTCTCCACGAGGTCGTATTCAACCACCTGATTTTCATTGAGGGTCGAGAGTCCGGCGCGCTCGACGGCGGAGATATGGACGAACACGTCCTTATCGCTGCCGTTCGGCTTGATGAACCCATAGCCCTTGGTCGGGTTGAACCATTTGACGGTGCCCTTTTGCGGCATCGGTAGTCTCCTCCGCTAGATATAAAAAAGACGCGGCCGCTTTTCGCGTGCCACGCCACAAACGGGCTTCCGGAAGTCTGTTCGAGTCTTGAATCTCAATGTCGCGAAACGCACAGCCGAGCGCCAATTCCGATTGTGTCCGATATTGCAACATGAAAATCGCGCGTTAGCAAGTCGCGCGCGGATTTCAAGACCGGGCCGAATGTCGCCATCTGCAATTTGTGACCTGTGGCAACGGAACCACAATCGTGCGCAATAGGCTCGACCATCACGCCCCAACCCGTTGACCCTCCGTGGCAGTTCGGCACAAATCGCCGCACGCGCCGCAGATCGTGTTGCATTTTTGCGCGGTGCCACTTTGCTTCGGGATTCATCGTCATGTGCTGCACCGCGCTGCCCTCTGGGACACGGCAGACGATCGGGCTGGACCGTGTCCGCCGGATCGCGGCTGCGATTGCGACGCTGTTCGTGCTCGTCGTGACGATGTCGGCCGTGGCGTCGCCCGGTTTCGCGCAAAGTCCGACCCCCGTACCATCGCCGACGCCCACGCCGTCACCGACCCCGGTCCCCACGCCGTCCTCGACCAATTACGACCAGTCGGCCGGCAGCAGCGCGCTCAATCTCGGCTCGAATTTCCTGGAGCGCCTCGGCAATCAAGCATCCGGCGGCGTCAACCGGGCGTTCCGCACCAATTCCGGCGGGGGCGGCGCATCGGCCAGCACGGAAGACCCGCGCTATCGCACCTGGTTCGAAGGCTACGGCATCTCGGTGCGGACCGATGCGCAAGGCGACTTCGTGGGCGACAAGCGCAAGACCGTTGGCGGCGTTGCCGGCTTCGGTGCTCGGGTCGCACCGGGCGTCAATCTCGGCTTCTCGGTCGACCAGAGCCACACCGACATCGACGTGCCGCTGGCGCTGCAGTCGGCGACGCTCGACCTGACGCAGATCGGCTTCAACGGCTCGGTGGACAAGGGACCGTGGACCTGGGCCTTCGCGGTGGTGCACGGATTCGGCAAGGTCCATTCCAGCCGGGACACCGGCTTTGGTGTTGCGACCGCCGGCTATCGCGCCGCCGTCGACGGCGCGCTGACCGAGATCAGCTATTACTGGACCAAGGATCAGATGCGCATCGTGCCCAAGGGTGCGGTCGAATATGTGCGCGCCACCAGCGTGGCGTTCCAGGAGGCGGGCGGGCTTGATCCGCTCAATGTCGGCTCGACCTTGCTGTCGCGCGCGCGTGTGATGATCGGTGCGGAGATCGGGCGTTACTTCATCCTCGAGCAGAAGATCCTGGACCTATCGGCCTACGGCAAGTTCGTCGACAATTTCTACCAGAACCTTGGGTCGGTGCAGGTCAGCCTGGGGAGCCAGAGCATCGTCGTGCCCGGCATCGGCGAGAGCCGCTACGGCATGGATGCCGGCGCCTCGGCCTCGCTCAGCCTGACCAGCACCGCACGGCTCTACATTAACTATGATGGCAAGTTCCGCAACGAGCTGACGTCGCACCAGGGCACGGCGGGCTTCGAATATCGGTGGTGAGGCGCAGCGCGTCTGCGCTTAGCCCGGCGTCACCGCGACATAGCCGGTCAATCCAAAGCCTTCGCGGGCGGCCCTCATCATCGGCACCAGTGCGTTTGGATGGATGAACTCGTCGCGGAAGCAGGGATGGATCTTGGGATCGAAGATCTGCTTCAACCAGTCGACCACGATCTTGTGGCGCTCGGAGGTGCGGAACTCCTTGTGATAGGTGAGCCAGAGATCGGCGTGATGGCTGACGCCGAGATCGACGGCAACGAGCGGTGCGCCGAGCGCGATCGAGACGGTCGGCAGGAAGCCGATGCCGGCGCCGCGCTCCACCGCATAGAGCGCGCCGACCGAGGAGTTGGTCTTGATGCCGACGATGCCCTCGAGCGATTTCAGTCCGAGGATGCGCGCATAGGCGGTGTCGTCGACTTGCGGCGCGGTCTGCTTGACGATCCTGTGGTCCTTCAATTCGGCGAGCGTCGCCGGCAGGCCGTAGAGGGTCTGGTATTCCTTGGAGACGAAGGGATAGATGTGCAGCCGGCCGAGCTTGGCGACGATCAGATCAGGATTGGTCGGCGGCTCGAGCTGGATCGCAATGTCGGATTCAAGCCGCGCGACGTCGGCCTGCTCCATCGCGCAGCGCAGGTCGACGGTGATCTTGCGATACGTCTTCTGAAAATCGATCAGCCGCGGCAGGATCCAGAAATTGCCGGGCCCTTCCGTCACCGCGACGCGTACGGTGCCCGCGGTGTCGCTCGACGATCGCGAAGCGCGACGGAAGACGTTGAAGGCATGACGCTCCATATGCGCGACGTCGGCGATCATCGCGGTGCCTTCATCGCTGAGCGTGAGCCCGCTCTGATCGCGCAGGAACAGCTTGCAGCCGATGCTCTCCTCGAGCCGGTCGATCCTGCGCATCAGCGTGGTGGAGGTGAGCGCGAGTTCTTCGGCGGCGTTGCGGAAACTTTTATATTTTGCGCAGGCCAAAAACAGTTTCAAATCGTCCCAGGACGCGTCCAGGGATTCTTCACGGTGCTGCATCATCGCAGCACCCCGGTGCAATAACTGCTGCATACGCCTGATCCCCAGCCGCTAAGCTCAACGCCGTAGCGGGGCACTAAAGCCTCGAACGATAGAGGCGTGACATGGCTATGGAAAGGGGCTCGTTTGCCGCAAGGCATGATTTCGATGCCTTGCCACCGAGTCCGGACGTTGATGTCCGTTGCGCGCAATTTTCCGAAATTGCCGCGCTTTCCGAAATGGCGCAGCGACTGGTCCCGGGCGTGCAGATCGGGACTGCCGAGCTCGCGAAGTACTTCGCGTTCGATCCCCACAGCATCCTGACGTTCAGCCGCAAGGGCAGTCTGCTCGGCGGCATGGCCTTCCTGTTTCTGAATGATCGCGGACACGATGCGCTGCTGCTCGACGAGATCTGCCTCACCGCGCCCGAGACGCACTATCTCGCTTCCGCGAAGGAGGACGTTGCCGCCATCTACATCTGGGCGCTCGCGGCGACGGGCCGAGGCATCGCCGGTCTGGGCAAGGCTGCGGCTCATCTGCGTCAGATAAGATTTCGCGGCGCCGATTGCTATGCGCAGCCGTCAACCGTGGCCGGACGCGAGATCATGAAGGCGACGGGCTTTGCGCCCGTCCCGAGCTTCCAGCCTGACCTCTGGTGTTACGAGCGGCCCTGGCATCGGCAGCCGATGCGCATGCCGGGTGCGATCATCCAAGCAAGGAGTTTTGCAGATGCACGGCACTAGGATTCCTCTCGCGAAGCCCGACTCCCGCGCCATCACCATCCGCCTCGCGCGCGATCTCGGCGATCTCATGCTCGTCACCTCCATCCGTTCCGCGGTTTACCTCGCCGAGCAGGATTGTCCGTTCGATGAAGAATTCGACGGCAACGACATGGTCGCGGCGCATTTCATCGGCTACGTCGGCAATGAGCCCGCGGGCTGCCTGCGGGTGCGGTTCTTCGGCGATTTCGCCAAGGTGGAGCGGCTTGCGGTGCGGCACCAATTCCGGCGCTCGCGCGTTTCGTTCAAGCTGGTGCAGGCGAGCGTCGATTATGTGAAGCGCAAGGGCTTTCGCAAGATTTACGGCCAGGCGCAGGACCGGCTGGTCGATTTCTGGGCTCATTTCGGCGCCAAGCCGCTCGGCCATAACCGCAAGATCACCTTCTCGGATTTCTCCTACACGGAGATGCTGCTGGAGATCGAGCCGGGGCCGGACGCCATCACGCTGGACAGCGATCCCTATGTGATCATCCGTCCCGAAGGCGATTGGGACCGGCCCGGCGTCCTCGACGCGTCGGCGGGACGGGCCGCGACCTCGCCGCTGCGGGACCTCGCACTCGCCGACCGCTGAAACTGGTGCAGCTCCGCGCAAGATAATGCTGGATTCCATCACCGATCATCCGCCGATCCTGGTTTGTGCGGATCTCCAGGTCGAATATCTGACCCCCGGGCGTCGCCACGTCATCCTCGATGGTGAGACCGCCACCGCGCGCTGCCTGGAACTCCTGACACTGTGGCGTACCAACCTCTGGCCGGTGATGCATCTGAAGCGCATCGCCCAGGCCGCCTGGTTCAATCCGGCATCCAGGTTGACCGATTGGATCGCGGAGGCGAAGCCGCGGCCCGGTGAAATGACGTTTGAGCACCCGCTGCCGTCGGCCTACAGCTCCTCGCGGTTCGTGGACTGCATGTCAAATATCCGCAATGTGCGTTGTGTGCTCGCAGGCTTTTCCCTGGACGAGACCATCCTGGCCACGGCTGTGGACGGGTTTCACCGCAGTCATCGCTACCAGGTGGTCGGCGATGCCGTAGCCTGCCGGCAGCCGGGCACGGGCGATGCCGCGGCCTACAAGCATGCGGTGGTGAATGTCCTCGGGAATTTTGCTACAATTCACGCCAGCGCCGAACTGATCAGAACCAGCGGCGCCGTCGCGGTGTAGGCGGCCGCTACCGGCGGATGGATGGGGTGGGACATTGGCACGGGGAGAACAGCTCAAGGAGCTGGCGCGCGATTTGTCGCGTGCCGTCGAAACGGCGCGCCGTGTCGGTTTGCCCACCACGGTCTATCTGCTGTCGATGGCGCTGGTCGAGGTGAAGGAAGCTGTTGCCGCCGCCGACGACGGTGATGATGACGGCGCGGCCTGAGAACTGCCTGCTTTACAAGCGACTTGTGTACGGCTTTGTGCATCGCTGCTGAGCGCTTGCTGCCGACGAATTGGCGTTGCAAGTTGTGCCTCCGCGCAATAGCCAAGTAGCCTGCAGGTGAATGATGCTGGCCGCACCGGCGACTTAAGGGATCTCCGCAAATGTCCATGCTGCCCAATTCGCAAGAAGCCCGTGATGTGGCCTACCAGCTCCACCCCTACACCAATGCGCGCGCCCATCAGCAGGCCGGTCCCCTGGTGATCGAGCGCGGTGAAGGGCCGTATGTGTTCGATGCGTCGGGCAAGCGCTATTTCGAGGCGATGGCGGGCCTGTGGAGCGTCGGGCTCGGCTTCAACGAGAAGCGGCTGGTCGAGGCCGCGCACAAGCAGATGCAGGCGCTGCCGTTCTATCACACGTTCTCCGCCAAATCGCACGGGCCCTCGATCGACCTCGCCGAGAAGCTGGTGGCGCTCGCGCCTGTGCCTATGAGCAAGGTGTTCTTCACCAATTCAGGCTCGGAAGCGAACGACACCGTCCTCAAGCTGATCGCCTACCGCTCCAACGCGCTCGGCCAGCCGCAGCGCAAGAAGATCATCAGCCGCATGCGCGCCTATCACGGCGTCACCATCGCCTCGGCAAGCCTCACGGGCCTGCCGAACAATCATCGTTCGTTCGACCTGCCGCTACCCAACATCCTGCACACGGGCTCGCCGCATTTCTACAAGGACGGCGCGCCCGGCGAGAGCGAGGAGGCGTTTGCCACGCGGCGGGCCGAGGAGCTCGATGCGCTGATCCAGAAAGAAGGGCGGGATACGATCGCCGCCTTCTTCGGGGAGCCGGTGATGGGGGCAGGCGGCGTCATCGTGCCGCCGGCGACCTATTGGGACAAGATCCAGAAGGTTCTCAACAAATACGACATCCTGCTGGTCGCCGACGAGGTGATCTGCGGCTTCGGCCGCACCGGCAAGATGTTCGGCTGCGAGACCTACGGCATCAAGCCGGACGCGATCGTGGTTTCCAAGCAGATCACCTCGAGCTATTTCCCGCTCTCGGCGATCATCCTGAACGACCGCATGTTCGAGCCGATTGCGGACGAGAGCAACAAGATCGGCGTGCTCGGCCACGGCTTTACGGCGGGCGGCCATCCGGTCGGCTCGGCAATTGCGCTGGAGAATCTCAAGATCATCGAGGAGCGCGGCCTGGTCGCCCATGCCGCCGAGCTCGGCAGCTATATGCAAGGCAAGCTGCGCGAGCTCGCCAGCCATCCGCTGGTCGGCGAGGTCCGCGGCGTCGGCCTGATCGCGGCGATCGAGCTCGTGCTCGACAAGGGCCGCAAGACGGCCGCGACGACGCCCGGCGCCGTCGGCGGAATCGCCAGCCGCATGCTCCAGGAGCGCGGCGTGATCTCGCGCAACATGCTCGACGCCATCGCCATCTGCCCGCCAATGATCGTCACCAAGGCCCAGATCGACGAGCTGGTTGCGGCGATATCGGGCGTGCTGAACGACATGAAGGGCGACGTGGCAAAGCTGACGCCGGCGTAAGGAAAGCCGGCGCGTCAGACTCCGTCATTGCGAGCGAAGCGAAGCAATCCAGACTGCCTCCGCGGAAAGACTCTGGATTGCTTCGCTGCGCTCGCAATGAGGATTGTGGCAGTCACGGGTGCCTAATCTAACTCCGTCACCCCGAGGTGCGCGCCTCAGGATGACGGTGTGGTTGTTGGTATCGCGACGCGCTCCGCCCGCTGGACCCCAACCACGCGACCTTTCTCGATCGCCAGCGCCAGCTCGCCGCGCTTGAGCTTCAAGGCGGCATCGCCGAACAGCTCGCGGCGCCAGCCGCGCAGCGCCGGCACGTCGGCCTCGTCGTCGGCTGCGATCTCCTCGAGATCGTCAACGGTGGCGATCACCTTGCTTGCGACCGCATGGCGTTCCGCGGTCATGCGCAGCAGCACCTTCAACAGCTCGACGATGGCAGCGCCATTGTTGTTGTTGCGCGGCTTCTCCAGCTTCGGCAACGTCGCAAAATCCCGCGCCAGGCCGCGCTCGACCGCAGCAACGATATCGGCGCCCCATTTGGATTTCTCAAAGCCCTTCGGAACCGAGCGCAGATGGGCGAGCTTTTCCAGCGTGTTCGGCGCGTGGGTGGCGATATCGCTGACGGCCTCATCGCGCAGCACGCGGCCGCGCGGCACGTCGCGGCTCTGCGCTTCCTGCTCGCGCCAGGCCGCGACCTCCATCAGGACGGCGAGGTCCTTCGGCTTGCGCACACGCGTCTTCAGCCGCTCCCAGGCGCGCTCGGGGTGGAAGTCGTAGGTGCGGGGCGAGGTCAGGACCTCCATCTCGATCGAGACCCATTCGCTGCGGCGGCGCTTCTTGAGGTCGGCATCGAGCGCCGCGAAGACGTCGCGCAGATGGGTGACGTCGGAGACAGCGTAATGCATCTGCTCCTTGGTCAGCGGACGGCGCGACCAGTCGGTGAAGCGGTGGGTCTTGTCCGGGCGGTGGCCGGTGACCTTCTCGACCAACGCGTCATAGGCGATGCTGTCGCCATAGCCGAGCACCATGGCCGCGACCTGGGTGTCGAAAACCGGGTGCGGGATGATGCCCGCCTGGTGCCAGATGATCTCGATGTCCTGGCGGGCGGCGTGGAAGACCTTCAGCACACCCTCGTTGCCCATCAGCTCGAAGAACGGTTTGAGGTCGATGCCCTCGGCCAGGGTGTCGATGACAATGGCTTCCTCGGCGCTGGCCATCTGCACCACGCACAGCAGCGGGTAGTAGGTGGTTTCGCGCAGGAACTCGGTATCGACGGTAATGACGGGGTGCTTGGCCAACCGGCTGCAGGCAGCCGCAAGGTCAGCGGTGGTGGTAATCAAATCCATGAACGGCCCATGACGAGACCATCAGCCGTTCTGCCGAAAGCGCTGTGATGTCAAGGGGCTCTTGACGAATTCGAGGCTTGCATTTGGGCCGGAATCGCACTTTTCCGCCGAAAGTCCTACTCGTAACGGACCCGCTGCGAGGATTTCCGGGCGCAGGGCAGCGCCACCACAAGCACGCACATGGCGACCAGCGCGAGTCCCAAAAACTCGAAAACCAACAGATCCACGGCAAAACCCCTCAGAAACATTGCTAGACTTGTCTGGGGTGCGTTGAGGGTCTGTTAATTCTCGTGGTTACCGGCGGCGCGCCGGGCCGGATGGTGGACGCGGGGTTAATGGGGCGGGGCTGCCAGGGTGGACTAGTCAGTTGGCCCGGAGGGCACCGTCGGCGCGTCGACCCATTGAACCTTTTCGGATTTGGGCCGGGCCCATTTGCTGAAGCCGTGCTCGGAATCAGCTTTGAGGCGGCCGCCGATGAGGTGCCCCAGGACCCACCGTTCTGTCGATCATGATTGGGTCTTCCAAAACGTTTTCGGCGCCCCGCATGGCGGAGCGCCGAATGTTGTTCGCGCGATGAGCCGGCCTACGGCAACTTCAGCGACGTCTCCGCATTGTACGGCTTCAGCGTCTCGTCGGCGGCCTTCTGCGCGGCGACCAGAGCTTCCTTCGGCTGCTTCTTGCCGTTGAGGACCAGCATCACCTCGTCCTCGAGGTTCTTGCGGACGGGGACGGTCTTGTAGGTCGCAAACCAGGGTTTTGCGACGTCGAGCTGCTCGACGGCGGTCTTGGCGTCCGGGTTCTTGCTCAGGAAGTCGACCATGTCAGGCGTCTTGTAGGCGGCCATGTTGGGCGCGAAATAGCCGGTGGCGCGGCTCCACCAGGCGCTCTTCTCGGGCGAGGTCATCCACTTGATCAACGTCCAGGCGGCCTTCTGCTTGTCGGCCTCAAGGCCTGCCGGAACGATCAACGAGGCGCCGCCGATCGGCACTGCGTTGCGGACGTTGCGCGGGATGAAGGCGACCTTGTAGTTGAACTTGGCGTTGTCGCGCACGTAAGTGAGCGAGCCCGTGGAGAGCATCATCATCGCGGCATTGCCGGAGATGAAGGAGGTGCTGACGGCCGGGCCGGGCGTGGCGCCGGGCGGATGCACCTTGTGCTTGGCGACGAGGTCGTTCCACCAGGAGAGCGCGCCGAGCATCGAGGGCGTGTCGTAATAGACCTCGCCGCCGAACTCCTCGTTGTAGTAGCGCCCGCCATTGCTCATGGTGAGCGTTTCCATCATCCAGCCGCAATAGTCATAGGCGCAGGGGATCGCGATGCCCCATTGGGTCACCTTGTCACCCTCGCGCTTGGTGAGCTTCTTGGCCCAGTCGGTGAGCTCGGCCCAGGTCTGCGGCGGCTTGCTCGGATCGAGGCCGGCTTCCTTGGCCTTGTCGGCGTTGATGTAGAGCAGCGGCGTCGAATTGTGGAACGGCACGCCGTAGACCGAGCGGTTGATCACCGCGTTGCCCTGCAGCGCCGGGAAGAACTGGCCGAGGAACTGCTCCTTGGTGGTACCGTCGGCCGCGATCAGGCTGTCGAGATTGGTGAGCTCGTTCTCGATCTGCATGTCGAGCAGGAAGTTTGCGGACATGATCACGGCGGACGGCGGCTTGCCGGCCTTGATCGCGGCGCGCGTCTTGATCAGCGTGTCGTCATAGGAGCCGGTATAGACGGCGGTTGCCTTGATGCTCGGATGCCCCTCGTTGAACTCCTTGATCAAGGTGCCCATGTCGCGGGCGAGCTTGCCATCGACGGGAACGGGGAAGAACAAATCGATCTCGGTCGGACCTTCGGCCAGCGCCGGGGAGGCGAGGGCGCCTGCCATAGAGCCTGCGATGGCAAGGCCGAGCATGAGCCTGCGGGAAAACAGCATCGAGAAATCTCCTATTTGATGCCTGAGGTGACGAAAGAACTGATGAAGCGCTTCTGGAAGATCAGGAAGGTGACGAGCAGCGGCGCGATCACCATCAGCGTGCCGGCGGCGATGGTGCCCCAGGCCTGGGTGCCTTCGGCGGTCGCGGTGAACACCGAGAGACCGACCGTGAGCGGCCGCTTGTCCGGCGAATTGATCACCATCAGCGGCCACAGGAAGTCGTTCCAGTGGCTGGTCACGGAGATGATCGCGAACGCCGAGAAGCTCGGCATCGACAGCGGCACGTAGATGTGGCGAATGCGCTGAAAGAGACTGGCGCCGTCGATCAGGGCGGCGTCTTCGAGCTCGGTCGGAATCGCTTCGAACGCCTGCCGCATCAGGAAGGTGCCGAAGGCCGAGGCGAAGAACGGCATCATCACGCCGGCGAGCGTGTCGTAGAGACCGAGCTGCGCCACCAGGCTCAGATTCGGTACGATCAGCAGCACCGGGACCAGCATGAGCTGCATCAGGAACAGATAGAAGATCAGCGTCTTGCCGGCGAAGTCGAGCCGCGCAAAGGCAAAGCCCGCCAGCGTGATCGTGACGAACTGGACCAGCAGG
Organism: Bradyrhizobium cosmicum; assembly: GCF_032290525.1. Classification (GTDB taxonomy): domain Bacteria; phylum Pseudomonadota; class Alphaproteobacteria; order Rhizobiales; family Xanthobacteraceae; genus Bradyrhizobium; species Bradyrhizobium cosmicum_A. Next base: position 147,896 of record NZ_JASXTA010000005.1, read on the forward strand.
ATGCCGGCGCAGATGATGGTGGTGTTGAGGGCATAGCGTGGGAAATCGCCGATCTCCCAGGCATCCCTGATATTGTCGAGCGTGGGTTTGAGGTTCGGCATCAGCTCGGCCATCAGGTTGATGCCGTCGGACGCCGGGCGAAATGTCGCTACGCCCATCCAGAGGAACGGAATCAGCCAGACGATCGCGAGCAGCACGGTCAGCACGAAGCCGAGCTTCGGCGTGATCTCGCGGCGGGTGGCGAGCGGCGCGTCCCTGAACAGCCAGTCGATCAGCTTCATGGCCCGCCCTCGCGGTTCGCCATGGTGCGGAAGGAGAGTGCGGTGAGGCCCATCAGCGCCGCGAGCGTCAGCAGCGTCGCGGCCGAAGCCTTGCCGATGTCGTAATGCTCGACCGCCTGCTGGTAGATGTAGAACAGCATGAGATTGGTTGCGTTCGACGGCCCGCCTTTGGTCATGACGAAGACGTGGTCGACCTGCGTGACCGCGTTGAGCGTGGCGATGACCGTGACGAACAGGAAGGTGGGCTTGAGCTCCGGCAGGATGATATGGCGCAGCCGCTGGAACGGCCCGGCGCCGTCGAGATGGGCGGCTTCCATGACGTCCTCGGGCACGGACTGGAGCCCGGCCAGGAAGAACAGCATGTAGTAGCCGGCGTTCTTCCAGATGGTAATCACCATGATCGCATAGAGCGCGATGTCGGAATCGCCGAGCCAGTTCGGCAGCACCGGCAGGAACCGGCCGATGTAATAGTCGAGCAGTCCGACGTTCGGCAGGAAGATGAAAAGGAACAGGGCCGAGGCCGCCACCATCGGGATCAGCACCGGCAGGAACAGCGCGGCGCGCAGCGCGCTGGTCACGACGCTGGTGCGTGCCAGCGCCAGTGCGAACAACAGCGCCAGCGCGATGCTCGGGATCGCGGTGCCGACGGCATAGACGAGATTGTTGACGACCGCGCCGGTGAAGGCGGGATCGGCTAGCACCGCACTGATATTGTCGAGGCCGACGAAACGGACCGGCGCTTTCGGCGTGGCGCGCTGATGGAGCGCGTCGATAAGCACGCGACCCATCGCGCCATAGGTGAACAGCGCGAGGAAGACCAGCGATGGCAGCAGCAGCAGATAGGCGGGGAGCGAGGCTTTGAAGCGGCTCGAGAACCGCTTCAGGACATGCAGACGCGGTGTCGCCGAAGTCGCGACCGGGAGAGCCGCGGGTTCAGCGAGGCTCATCTCACCGCGCCGGAAACTTGAGCGCATAGTCGCGGCCGTCCACTCCCACGGGTGGTTCGAAGGGGAAGCGCAGACTGGTGTCGAGGAAGTCGTGGCTATGCACGACCAGGTTTTCGCTGTCGATCAAAACCACGCCATAGGCCGGCGGCTCGTGGCTGGCGAGGTGCGGTGCGGAGGCGTCGAGCTCGAACCAGACCTGATGGTTGGTGCCGCGCAGGGTCGAGAACGGGATCTTGCCGTAGCTGCCGAAGATGGGACGGTGCACATGGCCGAAGAAGAGATGGCGGATGCGCGAGCGATAGGGCGCGATGACTTCCGCGAATTCAGCGCTCTGCGCCAGCGCGATCTCGTCCATCGCGTGCACGCCGACCGGGAAGGGCGGATGGTGCATGAAGACGACGAACGGCATGTCGGCCGGCGCGGCCGAGAGTGTGCTCGCGAGCCAGCCAAGGCGCTTGGCGCACATCTCGCCGGCGTGGCTGGTTTCATCCAGCGTGTCGAGGAAGACGAACTGGCCGTGCTCGGTGGTCCGCGTGCCCTGCACAAAGCCGTTGGGATCGCGCGGGGCGGCCCTCAAGCCGTCGAGGCAGGCCACGCGCTTGTCGTGGTTGCCGACCATGGCGATATACGGGATTTTCAGCGCCGCCATGGCGTCGGCAAAATTACCGTAGGATTCAGGCTCGCCCCAATGGGTGAGATCGCCGGTCACGACCGCGAAGGCGGCGTCGGACTGGTGCTTGTTGATATCCGCAATCGCCGCATCGAGACGGGCGCGCGGGTCGAGGCCATAGAGCTTCAGCCCGGGGTTCGCGAGATGCGTGTCGGTGATGTGGATGAACTTGAAAGGCATGGCGCGCTTGTCGGGGCTGTTGGAGGATGGGCGCCTCCGGCAGGACGGCCCAGACAGTGCGGTTAGAGCGCGTGTGTTTCAGTTTGATGACAGCGGTTCCCGCGGCGGGCGGCGTCCACAAGGTCGTCACGCGCAGGATGAATCAGCCGAAGGCGTGATTCACCCTGCAACCCAATTGGTGGTAGTCGAGCGGAAAAGTTCGCCTCACGTCCCGCAGAACGTCTGCAACACCCGCTGGTCCGGCAGCGGAGGATCGGCGTAGGCGGCATACTCCGGCTGGTCCTCGTATGGCTTAGCCAGCATCTTTACCAATTCCTCGAACGGCGCGTAGTTATCATCGTTAACTGCGGCCTGGATCACGGCTTCGACGCGGTGGTTGCGCGGGATGAACATTGGGTTGACGGCGTGCATGGCCGCTTGCCGCTCGGCTGCGGTCTGCGGCTCCAGCGCAGTGCGTTCATGCCAGCGCTTGGCCCATTCGTCGAAGGCTGCGGGGTCCATGAACTCTGCCCGCGCGTCGTCCGCAGCCGGATCGCCTGCGGCGTCACCGAGCTTGCGGAAGGTGAGGGTGAAGTCAGCCTGGTTCTTCGCCATGGCGTCGAGCAGGTCCTGGATCAGCGCGTCGTCGCCGTCGCGCATCGTGAACAGGCCGATCTTTTTGCGCAGGCCCGCCTGATAGGCGACGCTGAACGTCTCCGAGAAAGCGCCGAGGATGTCCTGCGCTTCGGCGACCGCCTTCTCCTGCTCGTCGGAGAACAGCGGCAGCAGGCATTCGGCCAGCCGAGTCAGATTCCACAGCGCGATTCGCGGCTGGTTGGCATAGGCGTAGCGGCCCATCTCGTCGATCGAGGAAAACACCTGCGCCGGATTGTAGGCGTCCATGAAGGCGCAGGGGCCGTAGTCGATGGTCTCGCCCGAGATCGAGGAGTTATCGGTGTTCATCACGCCGTGGACGAAGCCGACCAGCAGCCAGCGCGCGACGAGCTCAGCCTGGCGCGCCACGACGGCGCCGAGCAGGGCGTGATAGGGCCGCTCGGCACGGAACAGATCCGGATAGTGCCTGCTGATGACGTGATCAGCGAGCCGGCGAACCGCCTCGGTGTCGCGGCGGACGGCGAAGAACTGGAAGGTGCCGACGCGGATGTGGCTCGAGGCGACGCGCGTCAGCACGGCGCCGGGCAGCGCGGTCTCGCGTATGACATGCTCACCGGTGACGACGGCGGCAAGCGAGCGCGTGGTCGGAATGCCGAGCGCGTACATGGCTTCACTGACGATGTATTCGCGCAGCACCGGGCCGAGCGCGGCGCGGCCATCGCCGCGGCGGGAGAACGGGGTGGGTCCCGAGCCCTTGAGCTGGATGTCGCGGCGGAGGCCGTCCTTGTCGATGACCTCGCCGAGCAGGATCGCCCGGCCATCGCCGAGCTGCGGCACGAACTGCCCGAATTGGTGGCCGGCATAGGCCATGGCGATGGGATCGGCGCCGGCGGGAACCGTCTTCCCGGCCAGGATTTCGGCCCCCTCGGGGGTCTCCAGCATATCGGGGTCGAGCCCGAGCTGCGCCGCCAACGCCCGGTTCAGCTTGATCAGCCGAGGCGCTGCGACCGGGGTCGGTGCGACGCGGGCAAAGAAGCTGTCCGGCAGCGCCGAATAGGAGTTCTGAAAAGGAAAATGGACCGTCATGGCCTCAAGATAGGGCTGGAACAGCAGATGGCAAAGGCTTGAGGCCGGATCGGCCAAAAATGGGCGCTTCGGGCCCAAAACGAGCCGTTCCCTTGGTTGCCGCCTCCGGCCTCGTCGGGTAAACCCTGCCGCAACTTCGGACCGGTCGTTTCAGGCCGTCCGATTCGTTTCCTCAGACATCATTTTGGGACGACCATGCATCGCTACCGGTCACATACATGCGGCGCGCTCCGCGAGAGCAACATCGGCGAGACGGTCCGCCTGTCAGGCTGGGTCCATCGCGTCCGCGACCATGGCGGCGTGCTGTTCATCGACCTGCGCGACCATTACGGCCTGACCCAGTGCGTGGTCGATCCGGACTCGCCGGCGTTCGCGCAGGCCGAGAAGCTGCGCTCGGAATTCGTGGTGCGGATGGACGGCAAGGCCCGCCGCCGCCCCGAAGGCACCGACAATGACGATCTGCCGACCGGCAAGGTCGAAGTCTATGTCAGCGAGATCGAGGTGCTCGGCCCTGCCGGCGACCTCCCGCTGCCGGTGTTCGGCGACCAGGAATATCCTGAGGACATCCGCCTGAAGTACCGCTTCCTGGACCTGCGCCGCGAAAAACTGCACCAGAACATCATGACGCGCGTCGAGATCATCAAGTCGATGCGCCGGCGCATGGAGGGGCAGGGCTTCTTCGAGTTCAACACCCCGATCCTGACCGCGTCCTCGCCGGAAGGCGCGCGCGACTTCCTGGTGCCCTCGCGCATCCACCCGGGAAAATTCTACGCGCTGCCGCAGGCGCCGCAGCAGTACAAGCAGCTGCTGATGATGTCGGGCTTCGACCGCTACTTCCAGATCGCGCCCTGTTTCCGCGACGAGGACCCGCGCGCCGACCGTCTGCCGGGCGAGTTCTATCAGCTCGACGTCGAGATGAGCTTTGTCACGCAGGAAGACGTGTTCGCGGCGATGGAGCCCGTCATCACGGGCGTGTTCGAGGAGTTCGCCAAGGGCAAGCCGGTGAGCAAGAACTGGCGCCGGATTCCATTCGCCGAGGCGCTGCGCAAATACGGCAGCGACAAGCCGGATTTGCGCAACCCCATCGAGATGCAGGACGTCTCCGAGCATTTCCGCGGTTCCGATTTCAAGGTCTTCGCGCGCATGCTCGAGAACCCCAAGAACCAGGTCTGGGCGATCCCGGCACCGAAAGGCGGCTCGCGAGCGTTCTGCGATCGCATGAACTCCTGGGCGCAGGGTGAAGGCCAGCCCGGCCTCGGCTACATCATGTGGCGCGAAGGCGGCGAGGCCGCCGGCCCCATTGCAAATAACATGGGGGTTACTCGAGCGAGAGCGATCCGCGACCAGCTCGGTGTGAAGGAGGGCGATGCCGCCTTCTTCGTCGCCGGCGACCCCGACAAGTTCTGGAAGTTCTCGGGCCTGGCACGCAACAAGGTCGGCGAAGAGCTGGACTTGACGGAAAAGGACAAGTTCGAGCTCGCCTGGATCGTCGACTTCCCGATGTACGAGTACAACGAGGACGACAAGAAGGTCGACTTCTCGCACAACCCGTTCTCGATGCCGCAGGGCGGTCTCGATGCCTTGAAGGGCCAGGATCCGCTGACGATCAAGGCGTTCCAGTACGACATCACCTGCAACGGCTACGAGATCGCCTCGGGCGGCATCCGCAACCACGTGCCGGAAGCGATGGTGAAGGCGTTCGAGATCGCAGGTTACGGCGAGCAGGAAGTGGTCGACCGCTTCGGCGGCATGTACCGCGCCTTCCAGTACGGCGCTCCGCCGCATGGCGGCATGGCCGCGGGTGTCGACCGCATCGTGATGCTGCTCTGCGGCACCAACAATCTGCGTGAGATCTCGCTGTTCCCGATGAACCAGCAGGCCATGGACCTGCTGATGGGCGCGCCGTCGGACGCCACCACCAAGCAGCTCCGCGAGCTGCATGTGAAGGTGAACCTGCCGCAGAAGTGAGTGGTCTCGTGCCCCGGACGCCGCGCAGCGCTTCTTCAGCGGTGCGCTGCAGAGCCGGGGCCCACGCCTCCAAGGGCAATCAGTGCCGCGTTCTGGGTCCCGGCTCTGCGCAGCAGCGCTCGCGCGCTGCAGCGCGTCCGGGACACGAGAGCCTGCCTACAGCCCCGTTGACGCTTCGATATTGAACTGCGCGAGCGTGCCCTCCGGGTCGGCATTGAAGAGCTGCATCAATTGCATCAGCGGTACCTTGGCGCGGGGCGTGACCTTGATGACGAGCGTCTGGCCCGGCGTCTCGATGAAGCTTGCGATCGCGTCCACCGCCGTGCCCGCCTCCGGATTGGCGGCGGCGACATCCGCTCGGTACACCCTGACGCTGTCGACGAGGGTCTGGCGCGCGGCGTCGCGGCTGACATTTCGCCCTCGTGCATTCTGCGCCACCGCGGAATCGACGAAACCATTGTCGCGCACTGAGAGCTCGAGCGCGACAGCTTCAATCCGGGCCGCCTGACCCATAAGCTGGGCGGGATCGGTCGAAAACACCTCGCGTGGTACGTTGCTGAGCGCGACACGCAATTGCACTTTTGCGATCCCGATGTCGAGCGTCGCGGGCGTCAGAACGAAGTTGTTGGACGACTCTGTCCACGCCGCGCCGAGATCCAGGTTGATCGCGAGCTTGTCGATCCCGCTGAGGATCAATGTAAGCTGCTTCGGGTCGGATGGATCGGTGGGCATGACTATCTTGGCGACCGCATGTACCTTGCTCGGGATCGAGCCGATCAACTGCCCCCAGTCCAGGCTCAGCGTGTCGATCGTGACCAGCTTTTTGGTGTTCTTGTACGGCACCGACACGCCCCTGATCTCGGCGCCTTCGAGCACTCGGAAGAGGCCCAGCATCTGATCCGGCGAGGGCGCCTGGCCGGGATTGCTGAGGCTTGCTGCCCAGCGCATCAAATTCGCCGTGCTGAAGGATTTGAGCGCGAAGCGCTCCATCTTGAACTGTCCCTGCGGCGACGGCGTGTCGACGCCTTCGACCGCGAACTCGCCGTCGCGATATCGGACGGCATTGACCTTGGCCGTTCCTTGCGGCGTGCCTATGGACATCTTGCCGATTTCGGCCTTACCGATGCGAAGACCCTCATAGATTCCGGCGAGCTTCTCCAGCAGCTCGCGTGCCTGTGCCGGCGTGGCCGATTGATCCCGTGGCAGCGCGACGAATATTTCGGCCAGCCGGAATTTCGACGGCTGCACGGCGATGTCTTCCATGATGAAGCCGTCGACATCGACTCGCATCCCCTGTGCTGATTTGAGTGCATAGGGGCCTGTCGAAACCTGCCGGTACACCCGGCGGTAGCTGTCGTCGCTGGCCGCCTGCGGATCGAGCGCGGCGAGGATCGCGGTCGCGTCGAAATCGTTGACGATGATGTTCGACAATTCCCCCGTCAGCTTGTCCGGCCTGCCGGGCTGTTTCACGTCGACCGAAATCACGGCGCGGTCCGCCTTCATCGTGTCGATCTTGCCGTGCTTCAGGTTCTGGATCGCTAGTCCGGAATAGGTGACCTCGCCGCTGCCGGCGGCGCCGGAATCGAAGCTGATCGTGAGGGTCGGGGCCGTGAGCGACGATGCAGCGACACTCGCATATTGGCCGAGCACGTAGCGGTACATGTCGACCAGCGAGCCGTCCGCGGGCACCTGACCTGCGTGAGCAGCACCGGCATAGTCACGCATGACCAGTTGCGGGATCTTGTAGGCGAGCTTCAGCTTGGCAGCGCCGATCTGGTCCAGCACAACCTCAAGCCCGGTGATGTCGATGTCGTCGGCCGAGAACCTATTCTCGTCGATCTGGCGAACGCCCGTGCCCTTGATGGCGGCGATCCTGATCTGCGCCTGCGGCTCCTTGCCGGGTGTAACAGCGATGTTCTCGATCGTGAGGGTGCGCGTGGGCAGATCGAAGGCGATCTTGCCGTGGCTCGCCTTGCCGCCCTGCTTGCGAATCTGCTCGAACGCCGCCTCGACCTCGGCGGTGGCGCGATGCTGGATGTAGAGGTTGAAGCCGAACCATCCGCCCGCGGCGAGTACGGCTGCCGCGACCAGGCCGATCAGGATTCGCTTCATTCTCAGCTCCAGTTGCTCGTTTTGCACTGCGCAACCTGCCATATTCTGGAAAGGCCGCGCGGTCTAGGGAAAGCTAGTGCTGTCAGATATTTGACCGGTCACCCTGTTGATGGGCCCGCAATCCGATGTTGCCACCGGGGCGCCTGCCGTGCTTCATCCCGTTTCCACGGCCCGGAATACCGCCCGCTTTGGACGGCCGCTCCGGATGATGCATTTTGAGGCCGGTAACGCGAGGCGAGACACCGCATGTCGTCCTATTCTGATGATCTCCACCAGGCGGCGCTGGCCTATCACCGACTGCCGCGCCCCGGAAAGCTCGAGATCCAGGCGAGCAAGCCGCTCGCCAACCAGCGCGACCTTGCGCTTGCCTATTCTCCGGGCGTTGCCGCCGCCTGTACCGAGATCGCCAAGAATCCGGCTGAGGCCGCCACGCTCACCACGCGCGCCAATCTGGTCGCCGTGGTCTCCAACGGCACCGCGGTGCTCGGCCTCGGCAATATCGGCCCGCTGGCGTCCAAGCCGGTGATGGAGGGCAAGGCCGTCCTGTTCAAGAAATTTGCCGGCATCGACGTGTTCGACATCGAGATCGCGGCCGACACCATCGAGCGCGTGGTCGAGACGGTCGCAGCACTCGAGCCGACCTTCGGCGGCATCAATCTGGAAGACATCCGCGGACCGGAATGTTTCGAGATCGAGGCGCAGCTGAAGGAGCGCATGAAGATCCCGGTCTTCCATGACGACCAGCATGGCACCGCGATCATCGTTGCCGCCGCCATCACCAATGGCCTCAGGCTGAACGGCAAAAAGCTGTCGGACGTCAAGATCGTGGCGTCGGGGGCAGGGGCTGCCGCGATCGCGACGCTGAACCTGCTGGTGTCGATGGGCGCGCAGCGCAAGAACATCTGGGTCTGTGACATCGACGGTCTCGTGCATGAAGGTCGCAACACCACGATGGACCGCTGGAAGGCGATCTATGCGCAGAAGACCGACAAGCGCACGCTCGGCGACGTGATCGGCGGCGCCGACATCTTCATCGGGCTCTCGGCACCGGGCGTGCTCAAGCCGGAGATGGCCAAGGCGATGGGCGACAAGCCGCTGATCATGGCGCTCGCCAACCCGACTCCGGAGATCATGCCGGAGGAGGCGCGGAAGGTGCGCCCCGACGCCATGATCTGCACCGGCCGCTCCGACTACCCGAACCAGGTCAACAACGTCCTCTGCTTTCCCTTCATCTTCCGCGGCGCGCTCGATGTCGGCGCCAGCGCCATCAACGAGGAGATGAAGCTCGCCGCCGTCGAAGCCATCGCGCAGCTCGCGCGCGAGGCGCCGTCGGATGCGGTCGCGCAGGGTTTCGATACCGGCGAGACGCAAGGTTTCGGGCCGGGCTCGCTGATCCCCAGCCCGTTCGATCCGCGCCTGATCCTGCGCATCGCGCCGGCGGTGGCGAAAGCTGCGATGGAGTCGGGCGTTGCCACGCGCCCCATCACCAATTTCGACGAATACACCGCGCTGCTCGAGCGCTTCGCCTTCCGCTCCGGCCTCGTCATGAAGCCGATGTTCGCCAAGGCCAAGACCCAGCCGGTGCGTGTGATCTACGCCGAAGGCGAGGACGAGCGCGTGCTGCGCGCCACGCAGGTCGTGCTGGAGGAGAATCTGGCGCGGCCGATCCTGGTCGGACGTCCGTCGGTGGTGGACGCCCGCATCAACCGCTTCGGCCTCTCGATCCGTGCCGGCAAGGACTTTGACCTCATCAATCCCGAGGACGATCCGCGCTATCGCTCCTACGTGCAGTCCTATGTCGAGGTCGCCGGCCGCCGCGGCGTGACGCCGGATGCGGCGCGCACGGTGGTGCGCACCAACAACACGGTGATCGCCGCGCTCGCGGTGACGCGCGGGGAGGCGGATGCGATGCTCTGCGGCGTCGAAGGCCGCTACATGCACCACCTGCGCCACGTCCGCGAGATCATCGGCTTCTCGCCTGATATCAGCGATTATGCCGCGCTGGCGCTGCTGATCACCAGCAAGGGCGCCTTCTTCATTGCGGATACGCAGGTGCGCCCCAATCCGAGCGCGGAAGAGCTCGCCGAGATCGCCTCGCTGGCGGCAGTCCACGTCCAGCGCTTCAACATCAAGCCGAAGATCGCTTTCGTCTCGCATTCGGATTTCGGCAGCTACGACACCGACTCCTCGCGCAAGATGCGCCGCGCGACCCAGCTGTTGAAGGAGAAGCATCCGGAGATCGAGGCCGACGGCGAGATGCAGGGCGACACCGCGCTCTCGGCCGCGGCACGCAAGATGGTGCTGCCGCACTCCAAGCTCGAGGGCGAGGCCAACATCCTGATCATGCCGAGCCTCGACACCGCCAACGTCGCCTACCAGATGATCAAGTCGCTGGCGGATGCCTTGCCTGTCGGTCCGATCCTGATCGGCCCGGCGCGCCCGGCGCATATCCTCACGCCCTCGGTCACCGCGCGCGGCATTCTCAACATGACGGCCGTTGCGGTCGTGGAAGCGCAGGAACGCGCGGCCCGGCAGCAGCCGACGTTGTTTACCTGAGATGTGAGTTTTTCACCTCGCCCCGCTTGCGGGGGCGAGGGAACGGACTTCGGCGCTTCAATCCTTTCAAACGCTTTCGCCATTTCCCCGTTTGTAAACCGGCGCACGACTCTCCATAATCGCCCGGTGCGTTCGTCGAAATTCCGATTTCAAAAGCCTGAGCCAAGAGGCCGATCATGCCAGCGTTCGTGACTTTCGGGCGGATCCTGTTCGCCGTGCTGTTCATCTACACGGGCGCAACCAAGCTCTTCGCCATCCAGGCGACGGCGGACTTCATCGCCACCAAGGTCGTCGTGCCGGACGTCATTGCGCCCTACGCCAGGCAGATCGAGACGGCGACCGCCATGACCACGCCGCAGCTTCTGGCGATCGCCGTCGGCGCGCTCGAGATCGTCGCAGGCCTGATGATCGCGCTGAATTTCGGCGCGCGCTTCTTCGCGTTGCTGATGATCATCTACCTCGCGGTCGCGACCGTCCTGTTCTACGATTTCTGGAATCAGCCGGCGCCCGACAACGCCAAGATGCTGGTCGACGCGCTGAAGAATCTCTCGATCATCGGCGCGCTGTTCATGATCATGGGCTATGGCCGCACCACGCGCCCGGCCGAGGCGGCTTACGGGGACGTGTAGGCTCTTCGCCACGGCGTCACGGTCACGTCATGCGCCGCATCGAGCAGGTAGGGCGCGCCCGGCTTCATCCCGTGTGAGGCCAGCACGTCGTGCGGCGTCCGCTCCGGCACGCCCACAAAACAGCCTTCGCCGTCGGGCAGCTGCACATGCGGGGCCTCCGACAACCAGAACGTGTCGTACCGGTCCATGAACATGTCGAACACGACAGGGCCGCCGATGATCGCAACGGTGCCGCAAGCCACGTCGGCGAAGGCGCAGGCCTCCTTGAAGCCGGCATGATCCGGATTCCACAATGTCGCGTTCGGCATCTCGGGATCGACGGTGAGCGCCTTGATCTTGCGAGTCAGGACCAGCCGCTTGCGCTTCGCCGAATTCGCCTGCTGTTCGTGCGAGTGCCGGCCGTGCACGACCAGCGCGGCGCGGTCGAGCGCCTGCTCGAAGAACAGTTTGTCGCCCTCGAATTTCAGGCTGTCGGGCATGACGTGCATCGGGTCCGCGAGCATGCCGTCCGCGGAGATGATGACGTAGCCTTCGAAACGGAAAGACAATTGCCTTCTATTCGGAAACAGTCGTTACCACGGAGTTGACCGGGCGCTGGCTCACCGTCGGCAGCTTGGCGTCCTTGAGCAGCTCCTGATCGTATTCCGGCAGCGTCGAGGCTGGGAATTTGGCGCGCATCGCCACTACCTTGTAGCCGCCGGCCTTCAGGCGCTTGAGCAGCTCGGGCAGGGCTTCCGCCGTGTGCTTCTGAAAGTCGTGCATCAGGATGATGCCCTTGCCCTTGTTGTCGAGCTTCTTCATCACGGTTTCGACCACCTTCTCGGGCTTGCTGGCCTTGAAGTCGAACGAGTCGATATCGCAGGAGAAGATCGCGACGTTGCGGTTGCCGAGATAGGTGACCATCTCAGGCGGATGCTGGAGCGCCGGGAAGCGGAAGAACGGCGAAGGCGAGATGCCGCCGAGCGCCCACTTCACCGCCGAAAAGCCCTTCTCGATCTCTTCCTTGCGCTGCGCTTCCGTGAGCTTCTTGTTGTTGAGGTTGGCGTGCGACCAGGTGTGCGCACCCACGGTATGGCCGGCCGCGTAGACCTGCTTGAGGATCTCGGGCTCGTAGGTGGCGTGCTTGCCGATGGAGAAGAAGATGCCGGTGGTGCATTCGTCGGCCAGCGCCTTCAGCACCGCCGGCGTGTTCTTCGGCCAGGGACCGTCGTCGAAGGTCAGCACCACCTCGTGGTCGCGCAGGAAGTCGAGATCCTTGAAATGCTCGAAGCCGAAGCCGGGACCACCCGTGGTGTCGATCTCGACCGTGCGGGCGACGCCGAGCGCGCCCGGTGTGTTGCAGGCTGCGCGCGTCGGCTGAGGCGCCTGTTTGGGCGGCGGCGGCGGATTGACGAAGCCGGCCGGCTGCGCGACGGCGGGAGCGGGGGCCGGAGCTGCAGCGGGCGCTGCCGCAGCCGGTGTCGCCGCCGGCGCAGCCTGCGTGGCGGCCGGAGGCTTCGCAGCCGGGGTCTGTGACCACGCCGCGCCGCTCATCGCCAGAGACATCGCGCTCGCTAAAATCAGTCCTGCCGCCACACGCATGGTGTTGTCCTCGAGATTGATCCCGTTGTTCCGCCGTAGCTTTTTCGCCTCCGGCAAAACCATCCTGCCCCAAACGATCCTAGCCTAGATGGTGGGCCCTCGCCATTGCAACGGCTGTTTGGCACCGCGCTCTAATTGTGCCCAGCCCGATTGGATCAGATTGCGTCAACTGTCGGCCAGCGCCTTGGCTATGGCCGTCTTGATCCGCGTGTCGGTTGGATCGACTGCGGATGCAAAGACCTCGGCGATATGGCCGTCGCGGCCGATCAGGTATTTGTGGAAGTTCCAGCGCGGAACTTCCTTGGGGCGCGCCTCAGCCGCCCATTTGTAGAACGGATGCGCTTTCGATCCGACCACGACTGCCTTGGCCGTGATCGGGAAGGTAACGCCGTATTGGTGGTGCGCGGTCTCCGTGATCTCGCCGGTGCCACCGGGCTCCTGGCCACCGAAATCGTTGGAGGGCACGCCGATCACGGTGAGTCCGCGCCCCCTGAACTCGCTCCAGATCTCTTGCAGGCCGGCATATTGCGGGGTGTAGCCGCACAGCGAAGCGGTGTTCACGATCAGCAGCGGTTTGCCAGTGAAGGCGGCGAGGCGGATGTCGTCGCCGGACAACGCTGCGAAGGAGAAGGCGTAGGCCGGGATCCGGCTCATGCCGCCATCGGCGAACGACCGCGTTGCCGGCGCAAATGTGCCTGCAAGCGCCGCCGCGAGCATGGCTCTGCGATTCATCATGACGGCATCCCCCGAAATGATCCCGGCGCACTTTACTCCGCAGGCGCGACGCGCCTCGTCAACACCGCGTTATCGGACGCGACGGAGCTCTAGTACAGGCGGACGATGAAGTCGGTGCCTTCGCCGGTCTCGCCCTGGTTGATGCCCTGATCGGAGATGATGATCGAGCCGCCCGACGTCAGCATCTCGTTGATCTTCGCCATGGTGTCGGCGGGGATCGAGATGCGGTCGAGGGCTTCGGCCGGGCTGTCCGGCGTGACCACGGGCTTGGCTGTAACAGGCTTGGCTGCGACGGGGATCACGGCGGCGCCGCGCGGGCGGTGCGTCAGGCGGCTGTCGTCCTCGCGCGCCGCGGAGCGCGCGGAGACGGGCAGCGACACCACCGACCAGCGCAACGCATTGGCATCGGTCTTGTTGAGCTCGGCGGTGAAGACATGCGTGCCGAGCGGCCGGTCGCTCGCGGCGATCGTGACGGGGGCCTCGAACAGCGGCGCAAAGTTCTGCCGCACGTAGAGTTTGGAATCCTTGCGGCTGATGAAGACCGCGATCTGGCCGGCCCGCCTTGGCGCTTCCGGCTTTGCGGCCGGTGCCGGCTCGGCAATGCGGCTCTCGTCCTTCTTGGCATCGGGCGAGGCGGCGAAGGCCGGAGCATCGGGCTTCTTCGTGGAGTCGGCCGCTTCGGTCTTGGTAGGTTCGGTCTTGGTAGGTTCGGTCTTGGCCTCGACCTTGCCGTCGGGCGTTGTCGAAGCCTTGGGCGCTTCCGCGACCTCAACCGGCTTCGCATCAATGTTCGCGGGCTTTTCTTCGGACTCCGGCTTGGCCGCGTCGGAGGCTTCGGCAGTCCCGGTCCCGGGCTTTGCCTCGACCTTGCCTGCCGTTGTGGCGGCGTCCTCGCGGGCCGCTGCATTGCCGGTGGTCACATCCGACATCACGGTGTGGCCGACCGACGAGCGCAGCTCCAGCGCGGTATCGGCGCTGGCGGTTTTCGTCTCGACCGGTTTGGCTTCCGTGACCTTGGTGTCGGTGGCGCCCTTGTCGGCCTTGTCGTCGACATTGCTCTGCGGCACGAGGCTGGCCGCGGGCTGCGGCGGCAGGCGCACCGAGGCGAGCAGCGGATGCGAGAAGGTCTGCGGCGACATCTGGCCGGGTGTAACGATCACGCGTGCACCCATCCTGGTCCAGTTCCACATCTTCATCGCGAATGACATGGGCATGCGGATGCAGCCGTGCGAAGCGGGATAACCCGGCAGCACGCCGGCATGCATGGCGACGCCGGACCAGGTGATCCGCTGCATGTACGGCATCGGCGCGCCGCTATAGATGTTGGAATGGTGGAATTTGTGCTTCTGGATAATGCTGAACACACCCATCGGCGTCGAATGGCCCTTCATGCCCGTCGACACCGGCGATTCCGCGAACATGCCGTTGCTGTCGTAGACCGTGACCTTCTGGCGGTCGATCGAGACGGCGATAACGAGCGGCCCTTGCGGTTTCGTGCCGGCTTCCTTTTCGACAACGACCTCTTTCTTGCCGGCCGCATTGCGCTTCTGCGGCTTCTGTCGCGGCTCCTCCGGATGCCGCTCCTGCCGGCCGTAGGAGCCGTCGGAATAATCCGTCCAGTAATAAAATGCCGCATCCGCCTGGCTGGCCATACCAATCGCACCCGCCGCCGTCAAAATGGCGACCTGCCACAGCCGGGCCGGCGCGGCCGAAAAACGGGACCCGTTCACGCTATTCATTCCTCGAATCCACAATTCAAATCAGACGTTAGTCTCGCAGAGGGTATACGCGTTCACCAGCAAGGCAGTTCTGCCATCAGCTACATTTGTCCAACACGTAGCAAAAAAGCCTCACGGAGCGGTAAACGGAGGCCGCGACGGGCGGCCTGTCGTCTTCCTGAGCGGCCGTCGCCTCCCTACATTACGGGGACTTGCTACCGGAGAACTTCATGTCATCCCGTTTCCCCGGTCTTTCCAGCATCCGCTTGAAAGGCCTCGCATTATTCCTCCTGGCTCTGGCCGTGCCATTGGCTTCCGCCTCGGCCGCCGATGAGCCCGATCTGATCTTCCGCCGCTCGACCGTGTTCAAATGGATGAGCCCGAACGACAAGCTCGCGACCTATGGCCTCGACGACCCCGAAGTCGAGGGTGTCGCCTGTCATTTCACCGTGCCGGAAAAGGGTGGCTTCAAGGGCTGGCTCGGTCTTGCCGAGGAGGTCTCGGACATCTCGCTCGCCTGCCGCCAGGTCGGGCCGATCAAGTTCAAGACCAAGATGGAGCAGGGCGACGACATGTTCCGCCAGCGCCGCTCGCTGTTCTTCAAGAAGATGCAGATCGTGCGCGGCTGCGACGCCAAGCGCAATGTGCTGGTCTATATGGTCTATTCGGACAGGCTGATCGAGGGCTCGCCGAAGAACTCGACCTCGACCGTGCCGGTCATGCCGTGGGGGCCGGCGGACGCGAACGTCCAGAAGTGCGGCGAGTTCTTCACTCCGTGACGACGGCGCGGCCGGCGCGCGGTTTGGCGAGGTGCGAGCCGGTCAGTCGCCCGAACGCCTGCGGCGTGGCCTCGTAGCCGCGGCTCGATTGCTGCGCCATTTCGCCGGACGAAGGGGCGCGGCCGCGAGCAGGCCGCTGATCTCCGCGGTCCGTATGTTGCTCCGCGTCGCGCGCCGTTGCGCGATCTTGCGCCATGATATTGGCCTTCCCTCACGTGAACGCGCCCGATGGTGTGATTCGGGCGTCTCGGTCTCGATGGCTTGGGTCGCAGCCGATGCGTGCCCGGTTCGACGGGCCCAGCCTCGTTTGGCCCTCTTCAGCAGAAAAACGTAAAATGCATGTGAAGTGCGGAAGGCATGAATGTGACCGTGCGCGGTGCAGCGTGCATTTCCGCGCCCGAAGGAAGCTTGGCAGTTGGCTTTGAGCGGCGGCGCGACCCATCTGAAATGATTGGGGTTTTCTGCCCAATATGTCGTCGCGCCGGACCGGACGAAACAATTCTCATGGAGACGAAACCATTTTCCCCTTTTGGCGCATCACGCGCGAAACCGCCCGTGGTTATCAGCTTCACAACGACGACGGCGCACCGCCGGACACGGATTGGAACACACGATCATGCGCGCGCTCAGCTTCATCCTTGCCTTCGGTTTTGTGCTCGTCGGCTCCTCGTTCGCGGGTTCGCCGGACGGCAACCTGCCAGGTGTCGGCACCTTCCAGTACAGCGGCTCGCCGGTCACCACCATGGCGCCGCAGCCGATCGTGGTCGCCGCGCGCTTCTGACCGTCAGCAATAAAAATCAGCCGATAAAGGCCGTCATGATGGTCCGTTTCTGCGCCGCGGCGTTCATATCCCTCCTGACGATCAGCGCCGCGGAAGCACAGGTGCGCACTCCCTCCAGACTTCCGGATCCCCGCAGCGAGTTTGTGCGTCAGTGTGCGCCGCGCATGCTAGGACGCTGGCAGCATCCGGAGGAGGTCTGCGGCTGCCTGCATGATCATGCCGCCGCGGCCGTCGAGGACCGCGATCTGCGCGAGGCGCTGCTGCGCGGCATCAGCGAGACCGGCGTGCCGACGATCGAGACCGATTGGGTGCCGGCCTCCAAGCAAAGCGAGATCGGCCCAACCTTCACAAAGATCGCCAGGCCGACCCTTCAGTGCATGTTCGATCCGGCGAAGTCTTGAGCCGTCACTTCGTTTTCGGACCGTAGCGCGGCACGCAGGCGGCAGTTCGCGCCACGCCCTTGTCAGTCATCTTGGCGCCGCGCACTTCCTTGACCTGCCCGGCGGGGCAGGTTCCGTCATCCACCTGCACGCGCTGGCCGAGCTTGAGATCGGTAATGTCCTGTTCGCGTCCGACGGTGGCGGCATGCGCCGTCGTCGCAAGCGCGACCGAAATCAGGAGCGAGAGGCAGGCTGTCCGGCGGAGAAGCATGGCGAAAGGTCCCGGCATCGATGGAGCAATGTAGGGACCGGATCGTGATTCTGATAGGGAACCTTCGTCACGCCCGCCGGGCCGATTTGACCTTCGCACGCAGGGCAGCGCGCGATTCTCGCGCCAACTGTTCCGCCGATGCCACGAGTTCGGGAACTGCGTGCCCGGAAAATCCCAGAACGAATCCGGGCAGGGGACGCGCGCGCGAATAGGTGTCGGCCAATAGCCAACCCTCCGCTGCGGCGGCCTGCTTGGCCTGTGCGGCCACGGACAGATCCACAGACGGATCGAACCGGGCGACAAGGTGGAGCCCTTGCGAGGGCACCGGCACCGACAGCGCGCCGTCGGACGCTGCCTCCAGCGTCTCGGCCAGCGCATCGCGCGCCTCGCGATAGAGTTTTCGCACGCGCTTCAGGTTCGCGGCGAACGCGCCGGAATTGAGCATGTCGGCCACGGCGCCCTCCATCAGCGTGCCGGGAAAGCGATCGAGCGCGGCGCGCGCAGCGGTCACATCGGAGATCAGGCGCTCGGGCAGGGCGCAGTAACCGATGCGCAAGCCGGGAAACAGCGTTTTGGCGAAGGTGCCCATGTAGATCACGCGCTGGAGATGGTCGATGCCGGCGAGCGACATCAGCGGCGCGCCGTCATAGCGGAACTCGCTGTCGTAATCGTCCTCCAGCACGAAGGCCCCGGCTTGCCTCGCCCAATCGAGCAGCTCGAGCCGCCGCGGCATCGACATCTGCACGCCCAGAGGAAACTGGTGCGACGGCGTCACATAGGCCGCGCGCGCGTTGGGGCCCGCAGTGCGGCCCTTGGCGACACGCATTCCGTGCTCGTCAACCGGAACGGCCACGGCGCGGTAGCCGCAATGCGCGATGGTCTTGCGCGCGGCGGGATAGCCGGGGTCTTCGCACCAGACCTGGTCGCCGGGCTTGAGGATCGCACTCAGCACGATGCGTAGCGCGTGCAGCGTGCCTGACGTCAGCATGATCTGATCGGGATCACAGCGGAGTCCGCGCGCCGACAACAGGTGGTCGGCAATCGCTGCGCGCAGCTCGCGGCTGCCGCGGGGATCGCCATAGTGCAAATGCTCCGACCCGAAGGCGCGCATGCGCCGGCCGACGAAGGCACGAAAACGCTGCACGGCGCGTTCGTCGATATGGGTGCAGCCGAGCGAAAATGCGCCTTGCCGCGGCGCCTCGACCACGATCTTCGGCTTCTTCGGCTTGGCCGCACGAGCCGGAATGCGGGCGGCGACGAAGGTGCCGGAGCCGACGGTTGCGTCGGCAAAGCCGTCGGCGATCAGGCGCTCATATGCGGTGACGACAGCGTTGCGGCGGAAGCCGGTTTGTTCGGCCAGCGTCCGCGAGGGCGGCAGCGGCTCGCCCGGCTTGACGAGGCCGGCGACGATCATCTCGCACAGCGCCTGGTACAGCCGGTGCGCCGCGGAGGCACCTAGCGTGATATGCGCCCCGGTGAGGTCGAGCGGCAATTCAGTCTTGGTGGGCGAGGAAGAATTGGTCGGAATTTTTTGCATGGAATTGGCACTATCGCAGACCAAATCGGCCGCTACAACGGCTCTGGAATTGTTCCAATCCTCGACAGGAGCGGCCGTGAGCCAGACCGAGAGCCAGAATTCCTATCCGACATCAGCGCGCAACCAGGTGAAGCGCCGTCACGACCGAGGCTTCTACGATCACGCGACCGTTCACCGCATCCTGGATTCCTCGATGCTCTGCCACGTCTCCTACGTCATCGACGGCCAACCCTATTGCACGCCGACCTTCTTCTGGCGGGAAGGAACCAAGCTGTACTGGCACGGGAGCAGCGCCAGCCGCATGCTGCGCAACCAGACCAGGGGCGAGCGCGTCTGCCTGACGGTCGCCCATCTCGACAGCCTCGTTTTGGCGCGCTGCGGCTTCAACCACTCCGCCGACTACCGCGCCGTGATGGCGTTCGGCACGGCCTATCTCGTCACCGATCCCGAGGAGAAGGAGCGCGCCGCGATCGCGATGGTCGACCGCTTCTTCCCGGATCGCACCGCGAGCCTGCGGGCGAGCAACACGCAGGAGATCAAGGCAACGTCCTTCATCGCGATGGAGATCGAGGAGGCCTCCGCAAAAATCCGCGCCAAGGGTGTGGCCGACGACGACGAGGACTACGAATTGCCGATCTATGCCGAGCGCATTCCGGTGCGCACCGTGCTCGGCGCACCGGAGCCGTGCCCGCGCCTGCTCGACGGCGTCACCCGGCCTGCGACGCTCGATGGCTATTCGGAAGGCCGGCTGCTCGAAGATGCATTGCGGGATGCCTATTTTGCAGAGTACCCGAACGGTTGAAATCGGCTAGCTTGCGCGCTGTTCGATTGTTGAACGCCTGGAGCAGCCTGATGAATGCGCAAACGCAGCAGAGGATTCTTGACGCCGTCGATGCCGGCTTCGAGGCCCAGCTTGCGACCACACGTGATTTCGTCGCGATTCCTTCGACCCGCGGGGCGGAGGGGCCCTGCCAGGACAT
This sequence comes from Bradyrhizobium cosmicum, assembly GCF_032290525.1. Lineage (GTDB taxonomy): Bacteria > Pseudomonadota > Alphaproteobacteria > Rhizobiales > Xanthobacteraceae > Bradyrhizobium > Bradyrhizobium cosmicum_A. The sequence goes on from NZ_JASXTA010000005.1 coordinate 167,681, forward strand.
GATCGGGGACCTCCTGCGCGCGCGGGGCTATGAGGTCGACGACTGGCACATCAACGTCGATGATCTGAAGGACCTGCGCGGCTTCGGGCCGATCGAGCATGATTTTTCGAAGGCGCGCTCGGTGGTCGGTACGTACCGTCCCAAGACCGAGACGGGCAAATCGCTGATCCTTCAGGGCCACTGCGACGTCGTGCCCGCCGGCCCGCTGGAATTGTGGGACACGCCGCCGTTCTCGCCCGTCATCAAGGACGGCAAGATGTTCGGCCGCGGCGCCTGCGACATGAAATCGGGCACCATCGGCGCACTCTATGCGCTGGATGCGATCAAGGCCGCAGGCCTCAAGCCGACGGCGCGGATCCACTTCCAGTCCGTGATCGAGGAGGAGAGCACCGGTGTCGGCGCGCTTTCGACGCTGCAGCGCGGCTACCGGGCGGATGCCTGCTTCATTCCGGAGCCGACCGGCGGCAAGATGGTGCGCTCGCAGGTCGGCGTGATCTGGTTCCGCCTCCGCGTGAAGGGGCATCCGACCCACGTTGCCTTCGCGGGCTCCGGCGCCAACGCCATCATGGCGGCCTATCATCTGATCCAGGCGGTCCAGAAGCTCGAGATCGAGTGGAACGAGCGCGCGAAGGCCGATCGCCACTTCAAGACGCTGAACCATCCCATCAACTTCAATCCCGGCATCATCAAGGGCGGCGACTGGGCCTCCAGCGTGCCGGCCTGGTGCGATGTCGACTGCCGGATTGCGGTGCTGCCAGGCTGGTCGGTCGCCGATCACCAGAAAGAGATTGCGGCCTGCATTGCCGCGGCCGCGCGCAACCACCGCTTCCTCGCCAACAACCCGCCGGAGATCGAATGGTCGGGCTTCCTGTCGGAAGGCTATGAGCTGACGGGTTCCGCCGCGCAGGAGGCGGCGTTCGCAAAGGCCTTCGACAAGGTCTATGGCGGCGCGGTCGAGGACCTCGTATTCACCGCGCTCACCGACACACGCTTCTATGGCCTCAACTACGGCATCCCGAGCCTGTGCTTCGGCGCCAGCGGCGGCGAGATGCACGGCTTCAACGAGTTCGTCGAGCTGGACTCGCTGAAGAAGACGACCAAGGCGATGGCGCTGTTCATCGCGGATTGGTCCGGAGTGGAGAAGGCGTAACCACGGGCGTTGCTCTTTCCGCCGTCATTGCGAGGAGCCCTTGCGACGAAGCAATCCAGGCTGCCGCCGTGGAAAGACTCTGGATTGCTTTGCTGCGCTCGCAATGCGGGCGGGTTTCGTTGCCAGCGGCGCCTGTTGCCCAATCCACCGGCTCTCCCGAATACTTTAAGCTTAAAAGAAGGACTAGGATGCCGGCCTTACCGGTGGCAGACTGGTGCTCGTTCGCAATGCCTTGAGTCCGCCGAGGAAGTCACGATGCGCGATTGGGATGATGCTTACGCCAATTCCGCCCATATCCCGGGCTCGGACAAGATGCCGGCGCAGTGGGCGGAGCGGGCGGCGGCCTATCGGGTTGGGCTGAAAGATTTTCGTGCCGACATCGCCTATGGCCCCGGTGAGCGCCAGCGTCTCGACCTGGTCCTGCCCAACGGCGACAGCAAGGGCCTCGTCGTGTTCGTGCACGGCGGCTACTGGATGCGCTTCGACAAATCAACCTGGACGGATCTCGCCGAAGGCGCGCGGCATCACGGCTGGACGGTGGCGCTGCCGAGCTACACCCTGGCGCCCGCCGCGTACATCTCCGACATTACCGCTGAAATTGCCGCCGCGACCGCCAAGGCGGCCTCGCTCGTCTCGGGCCCGATCCGGCTCGCCGGGCATTCGGCCGGCGGCCATCTCGTCACGCGCATGCTGTGCGACGACAGCCGGCTCGAGCCCTCCGTCTACGATCGTATCACCGGCACGCTGTCGATCAGCGGCCTGCACGATCTGCGTCCGCTGCTGAAGACGAAGATGAACGAGACGTTGCGCATGACCATGGAAGAGGCCGCGCTCGAAAGCGCGGCGCTCCATCTGCCGCGCGGGCATTCGCCTGTGACCGCCTGGGTCGGCGGCAGCGAGCGGCCCGAATTCATCCGCCAGTCCGACCTGATGGCCAATGTCTGGACCGGCTTCGATGTGCCGACGCGCCTCGTCGTCGATCCCGGACTGAACCATTTCACCGTGATCGACGGACTGAAGGATCCGTCGTCGCCGATCACCGCGCGCCTGATCGGCCTCGACTGACGAGGCGAGGGATGATCGATCGAAAGGGCAAGCCATGACGTCCAGCGATTACGATCCCACCAAAGAGGGCGCCCAGACCGATTTTGCCCGGCGCATGTCTTACGGCGACTATCTGGCCTTGGATGCGATCCTCGGCGCGCAGCATCCGCTCTCGGAAGCGCACGACGAGATGCTGTTCATCATCCAGCATCAGACCACTGAGCTGTGGATGCGGCTTGCGATCCACGAGCTCAGCGCCGCCCGCCGCGCCATTGCCAAAGACGAGGTGCAGCCCGCGATGAAGATGCTGGCGCGGATGTCGCGCATCTTCGAGCAGTTGAATAGCGCCTGGGACGTGCTGCGCACGATGACGCCGAGCGAATACACGCGCTTCCGCTCGCAACTCGGCCAATCCTCGGGCTTCCAGTCGCGTCAATACCGGCTGATCGAATTCCTGCTCGGCAACCGCAACCGCGCCATGCTCAAGCCGCACGCGCACGATGTGGAGACGACCGAGCTGCTCGAAGCAGAGCTCGCGACGCCAAGCTCCTCTACGACGAGGTGCTCCGGCTTGCGGACCGCAACGGGCTCAAGATGCCGGCTGCCGTGCTGGCACGCGACGTCCGCGAGCCCCACAGCTTCAACGAGGGCGTGCTGCAGGCCTGGCGTATCGTCTACGAGGCGCCGGAGACGCACTGGATGCTCTACGAGCTCGCCGAGAAGATGGTCGATTTCGAGGACTATTTCCGCCGCTGGCGCTTCAACCATGTGACGACGGTTGAGCGGGTCATCGGCTTCAAGCGCGGCACCGGCGGCACCGGCGGTGTCAGCTACCTCAAGCGCATGCTGGAGATCGAGCTGTTTCCCGAGCTCTGGCGCGTCCGCACCATTCTTTAGAGATGTCCATGACCGGGTTTCGCGTCTACGACGACACCAAGGCTCTGTTCCACCTGCCTGACGGCGTGATCTATCTCGACGGCAATTCGCTCGGCGCGCTGCCGCTGGGTGTTGCCGAGCGCGTCAGCCGCGTCATCACCGCCGAATGGGGTAACGAGCTGATCCGCGCCTGGAACAGCGCCGGCTGGTATGTCCAGCCGCGTCGCGTGGGCGATCGCATCGCGCGATTGATCGGCGCGGAAGCCGGCTCCGTGATGGTGGGCGATACGCTGTCGCTCAAGGTCTATCAGGCGCTTGCGGCCGCGCTCGACATGAACGCCTCGCGCAAGGTGGTGCTGTCAGACACCGGCAATTTCCCAACCGATCTCTATATGGCCGAAGGCCTGATCGCGACGCTCGGGCGCGGCCATCAACTGCGCCTGGTCGCGCCGGAGAAGATCGAGGCCGCATTGTCGGAGGAGGTCGCTGTCCTCTACATCACCGAAGTCGATTACCGAACCGGCCGCCGCCACGACATGGCGAGGCTGACCGCGAAGGCGCATGCGCTCGGCATCGTCACGGTGTGGGATCTCGCACATTCGGCGGGCGCATTGCCGGTCGATCTCGCCGCCTGCGGTGCGGATTTCGCCGCCGGGTGCACCTACAAATACATCAATGCCGGCCCCGGCGCGCCGGCCTTTCTCTACGTCGCGCCGCGCCATGCGGACAGGGCGCACGCCGCGTTGTCGGGGTGGATGGGCCATGCAAAGCCCTTTGCGTTCGAGCTTGGCTATGCGGCTGCTGGCGGCGTTGAACGCATGCGCGTCGGCACGCCGCCGGTGCTCGCAATGGCGGCGCTGGAGGCTTCGCTCGACATCTGGGACCGGGTCGATATCGCCGAGGTCCGCGCGCGCTCGCTGGCGCTCGGCGACCTCCTGATTGCGGAGGTCGAGCGCCGCTGCCCGTCTTTGAAGCTGGTGACGCCACGCGCGCATGAGCGTCGCGGCTCGCAAGTCTCCTTCGCCTTCGATGGCGGCTACGCCGCGATGCAGGCGCTGATCGCCCGCGGCGTCATCGGTGATTTCCGCGCACCCGACATCATGAGGTTCGGGATCACGCCGCTGTATATCGGTGAAAGCGAGATCGTTCGGGCGGCGGAGATCATCGAAGCGGTGATTGCGGGAGAGGTGTGGCGACAGCCGGGATATCAGATCGTGAATGCGGTGACGTGAGCACCCCGGGCATCGTTGCGGGCAAGGCGAAGCATGCGCAAATGCGGGCGCCGATGTCGGCACGGTAATTACCTCGGACGTCATTGCTTTGCCGTGCGAAGCCATTCACGCTGAGATAACAATGAATTGGGAGGAGATCCGATGACACCGCTCGAGAAACTTAAAGCGATGAAGATGCCGTTCGCCGAGCTCAAGGGCGTCGAGTTCGTCGAGGCCGGGAAGGATCGCGTGGTGGCGAGGATGACGGTGCGGCCCGACCTCTGCACGCTCCACCACACCATCCATGGCGGCGCGGTGATGGCGCTGGCCGATTCCGTTGGCGCGGCGGCGACCGTGATCAACCTGCCTGAGGATGCCAAGGGCACGACGACCCTAGAGAGCAAGACCAACTTCATCGGCGGCGCCAAGGAGGGAACCACGGTCATCGCGACCGCCACGCCGATCCACAGGGGCCGGCGGACCCAGGTGTGGAGCACCCGGCTGGAAACCGAGGACGGCAAGCTGGTCGCATTGGTGACCCAGACGCAGCTCGTCCTGTAAGACTACGGGCCTTTGATTTTGTTAACGAATTAGTCGATCCCGCTGCCCGAAACTTGGGCAGGTTCCGTCTTGAAAAATTTGTTGCGACGCACAATATTGGAAGCCTAGGGATTCGAACGCCTCCTCGAGGGACACCAAGAGGAGTTTTGACGTGGTACTTGAAGAGACGACTCGCGCAACGTCCGTTCCGGGCTATGTGCGGACCCTGAGCCAGCAGGAAGAATTGCCGCTTCTGCGCGATCACCTGCTCAGGCTCGATGCCGAAAGCCGGCATGACCGTTTCAATGGCTTTCTCGACGACAGCTTCATCGAGCGGTACGCCGCGCGCTGCGCCGAGGACGGCACCGTGATCGTCGCCTATATCGTCGACGGCGTGGTCCGCGGTGCGGCCGAGCTGCATCCGCCCGAGGACGATTCGCTGCCCGAGGTGGCCTTCAGCGTGGAAGCCTCCGCGCGCCGCCAGAACGTCGGCACGATCTTGTTCAGTCGGCTGATCGCGGAAGCCCGCTGGAAGGGCTACAAGCGCCTGCGCATCACCACGGGCGCCGAGAATCACGCGATGCGGGCGCTCGCCAGGAAGTTCGGCGCGCATCTGCAGTTCCGCCACGGCGAATCGACCGGCACGATCGATCTCGCCAAGACGCCGGAGGCCGAGCTTGCCGATCTCGCGGCCTCGCCATTCACGGCCAGCCGCGCACTTCTCAGCTTCAACTCGACCTGCTGGAAGCTGATCTCCGCGATGTACGGCAATCGCGCCGCCTGAATAGAGACGCGGACCGGAATCAAAAAAGCGGACCGGCAAAACCGGTCCGCTTTTGTATTGGGACAAGGAATTAGGCGCTCAGGTACCGGTGCGCTTGTCGTTGCCGAAGCGGCGCACGACGCGACGTTCGACCACCACCGAGCGCTGCGCACCCTGTTCGCCGGCGATCACGCGCGTGGCGGTGATGCGGCTGTTGGTGCGGGCTTGCTTCTTCACCTCGGCCTGGACGGTTTCGAGCGGCATGCCCATCAGAGCTGCAGCAATCTCGGCCTGCTGCTCCTGGTCGTCGGTGATGCCGACGGCGGCGAAGATCGCCTCGTCCAAGGTCGGAGGATCGTGGCGCACGCGCCGCGTGCCATATTTGGTATTCCAGTCTGCGCTCATAACGGCCTCGTTTCGATGCCGGGATACCTAGTGCTGGAGATGTTGCATTGCAATATGAAATCCGTGTGGCATCACAGCTATGCACCGGTCGGGTGTCATGGCGGTGACGTGACACCGGCATCGCCAGCAACCTGCTGCTGCGGCCAGCGCTTCAGCGCGGCATGACCGGCATCGGTGAGCCCGTAGATTCCCCGGTCGGCGCGTTGGAACCAGCCATACACATTGTTAAGCAAGATCTTGCCGGCGTCGGGGCAGCGCTCGCGCAATTCGCTCACGCGCTGCGGGCCTGCCGCGAGCGCCGAGGCGCAAGCCAGCGCCTGCTGGCGATAGGCCGTCATGATCGGCGCGCGCGTGCTGCCGCCGAGCACGGGATCGCCTTGGCGGCGCTGATGCTCGGCGACCAGGCGCGAGCGGACCTTCGGCTCGCGGCGCGGCGCGGCCGTCGGCGGCTTCACCAGCACCTCGACCTGGCCGCGGTCGGTGACCCCGAGCATGCCGAAGCCGAGGCGGCGGCAGAGGTTGCGATAGCGCGCATCGCTCTCGCGTCCCTTGCCGCGGATCGACATCTTTGCCGCGATCCAGACCTCGTCGCCGGCGGGCGCGCGGTCGACCGCCTGGAGGATCAGCTCGAGATTGAAGGCGAGTTTGAGCTCCCCGATCACGACGACCGGCGGATCGCCGGCGCTGAGGCCAACGAGATCGCAGCCGCCAATCTCGCCCTTCACGGAGAAGCCGAGCTCTTCGAGGAAACGTTTGACGGGCAGGTAAAGCGCGGTTTCCAAGGAATGTCCGATCGGAGAATCAGTTGCGGGCAGTTTAGCCGGGTTCGGATTTGAGACTCTGCACCAATTGATCGGGAACCGATGGTGCGGTTATCTTGCCACCGGACAGTCGGCGCTCCACGAAGATGACGATCAGGAACGGGCTCTATCACATCCGCATCGAGATGCTGGATGCCGTCCAGGGCGGCAATCAGGGCGTGATGGTGCTGCGCGACGGCACCATGCGGGGCGGAGATTCATTCTTCTTCGCCTATGGCAGCTACACCTCCGCCGGCGGCAAGTGGAAGGGCGAGCTGACCAATGAGGAGCACTCGCCCTCATTCGACGAGCGCCCGGTATGGGGTCGCAAGGTCGTGACCATCGGCTTCAGCGGCACCTACGACGACGAAACCGCGTATGGCGAGGGCATCGCGCTCGCCGGCAAGCAGAGCATCCGCTTCAAAGGCAATCTGCGGCTGCTGGTGCCGGATTGACTATACCCGCCCGCCAACCGGGATCAGCGCGCCCGTGACGCCGCTGGCGGCATCGCTGGCGAGGAACAAGATCACTTCGGCGAGTTCCTGCGGCGTGACCCATTCGGAAAAATCCGCTTTTGGCATGTCGGCGCGGTTGGCCTTGGTGTCGATGATCGAGGGTAGCACCGCGTTCACCGTGACCTTGCCTTTCCACTCGCTGGCCAGCGCCTCGGTGAGGCGATGCACGCCGGCTTTCGACGCGGCATAGGGGCCCATGCCGGAGCCAGCCTGAAGCGCGGCCATGGCGCCGATATTGACGATGCGGCCAGCTTTCGACGCGGCGAGGTGCGGCAGCGCCGCGCGCGAGGTGTTGAGCCCGGTCAGCACGTTCAAGGCGTGCATGCGCTGCCATGTCTTGATGTCGCCGTCGGCGACCGTCTCGAACGCGAAGCCGCCGGCGATGTTGATCAGCGCATCGAGCCGGCCGAAATGCTTCGCCGCCGTCTCGACCGCCGTCGTCGCCTGCGCCGCATCGGAGAGGTCGATGCCGCCGATCTCGATACGCTCGGGCGTTGCGGGGATCTGCGACGGCGCATGGTCGATGCCTGCAACGCGCGCACCGCGCGCCAGCGCGGTCTCGGCGACCACCTTGCCCAGCGCGCCGACTGCGCCGGTCACGACAATGACTTTTCCCTGCACGAGACTCTCCGTCGTTCACTGGCGCCGACTATTGCTCCGCTCAAATTGGACTTGCAATGGCGGTCGGTTCCAAATTGGGCTATGGATGCAACCTTAGATCGAGGAGATTGTTTCATGACCGACAATTTGCCGACCCTCGAGTTTCCTGCTGCGATCGTTGACTTGCAGTACCCGCTGGCGAACTTCAGGAAGGCATTGGGCGGAAGGGGGCCCGTGCGCATCGTGGCGATGGGGTCATCCTCGACGGCCGGACTTGGCAACGTCGTTGCATATCCCGCGCGGCTCGAGCTGTATTTGAGAAAGCACTACAAGGATGACGATCTTCATCGGGACATCCGGATCGACGTGCTCAACCGTGGCAAGGGCGGCGAAGAGGCACCGCAAGAAGTGGCTCGGTTCAACGACGACATCTTTGCCGACAATCCTTCGCTGGTGCTCTGGCAGGTCGGAACCAACGCCGTGTTTCGCAGCAACGAATTCGACTTCGATGAGGTGGTGGCCAAGATCGCCGAGGGATTGGCGCTCCTGCGCGATCATCCCACCACGGATGTCATTCTCATCGACCCGCAATACGTGACGGCCATGCTCGGCGACAATGCCGAGCTCTCGGAGAAGATGGTCTCGGCGATCCGGACCGCGGCGCAAGGCGCCAAGGTCAATTTGTTCCAGCGCTGGGCGCTGATGCGGCATTGGAACCAGCACAACAACGCGTCGTTGGAGCAACTGCTCGCTCCGGACGACGAGTTGAAGCTGCACCAGAGTGACTGGAGCACCATGCAAGTCACGCGAGCTCTGCGCTCGGCGATCCTGACGGCGACCGGTGCAACACAAAGATGCCCGTGCCTGATTACGACGTGAGATAGCGCTCCTTGAGCGCGGTCCGCTCGGCCGCGCCGAGCTTGAGGCCGTCGCGCAAATAGGCTTCGAGGTCGCCATATTCGCTGCCGACGGCTTCGAACGCAGCCGCAAGGTAAGAGGCCTCGACGCTGCCGATGGCATTGCGTACGTCGTCGGGCAGGTCGGTGGCGGCCGTTGCGTCGCGCCTGTAGTGCTGGTTGGTCAGCAGATAGTCCTCGGCGATGATTTCATCGGCCACGCCGAGCGCATGCAGGATCAGCGCGCTGGCAAAGCCGGTGCGGTCCTTGCCGGCGGTGCAGTGGATCACGAGCGGCGCGCGATCTTCCAGCAGATGGCCGAACAGCGCGCGAAAGCTGTGCGTGTTGTGACGGACATAGTTGCGGTAGGACTCGCGCATGAGCTCGATCGCGACCGGCGCAGTCAGCGCGCCCTTGGCGAGCTCGGCGCGCAGCGCGGCGACCACCGTCGGCTCGATCGGCAGCGAGTGCACGGCGATCTCGGTCACCACGCAGACGCCGGCCGCGCGCTCCTCGACGCCGCGAAAATCGAACGCGCTTCGCACGCCCAGCCGCCGGACGATCTCGACGTCGGCGGCGGTGAGCTGGCCGAGATGGTTGGAGCGGAAGATGTGCCGCCAGCGTGTGATGCGGCCGTCCGACGTCGGATAGCCGCCGAGGTCGCGGAAATTGCTGGCGCCTTGCAGGGCGAGGTGGCGGACAGGGGAATCTGACATGAGATCAGCTTGGGGTTATGTTTTCCTTGGACGCACGACGGGTGTCCTTGAGGTCTATACAGGGGGCGATCATGGACCGGCACAAGGCCATTCTTTGGGGGATCACCATGCTGTCGGGTGGAATTGTCAGTATGCAGCAGGCCGAGGCGCAGACGTTCCGGACCTACCGCTGCGCCGATGGTACGCAGTTCATCGTGGGGTTTTATGACGAGGACAAGCGCGCCTTCCTTCAGATCGACGGCGAACCTGTGACTCTCGCGAAGCGGCTGACGGTCTCGGGCGCGCGTTATTCGGGGGCGGGGATCACGCTGAAGATTCCCAAGAGCGGGGCCGCCACGGTCAAGCATCTGAAGCGGCCGGTGACGGACTGCGCGGTGATCTGAACGACGGCATTCCCGCCAGAATCAAAAAGGGCCGAAACCTCGTTGTTTCGACCCTTCTTCAAACTGCCGGTCGCTCCAGCGAGCGCGGCGGTATCAAACCGGCGAAAGGGCATCATCGTTCCCATTTGGGCTTTGCTTCGTCGACGGCGTCCTGATGGTACCAGCTATCGCTGCAGATCGAGGCGTTCGCGGGAAGCGAGGCATGATCGGCGGGAAGGCGGGCGTCGCCATGACGGCGTCCGGCGAGAGCTGCGCGGCCCCCGACAGGGAATTGGTAGATCGTTGCTGATCCGTGGCTCAGACCATTGTTCATCATTTCGATTTGCTCCTCAGTCGAAGCGCCTTGGCCTCCATGGTGCGCCCGACTCGTTCGATTGTGGTTACCGGAATCCCCATATCGGCCCCGCCCCCTGGATTGGAAAGTGCTGAAAAGGAAATCAGTTGCCGCCCAATTCGTAGGCAGGAGACCGTCTGCACCCCCTAGGGCACTGCGTCAGTGACTAACGCGTGGGCCATTCCAAAGGTTGCCAAGCAGGGGCGGGGCGCTTTACGAAAATTGCCGGACGTTGATGCGCGATTCATCGGCAACCTCCGCAACCACTTGGCTGCCCTAGAATCAGGCGTTTTTCGCGGGTTTTTTGCGGTGCAGCTTCACGCGAAGGTGCGCGTCTATGACGCACGCGGCTGCAGACAATTCCTCGGCAGCGTCGTGCCCCCGGCTTGGGGACGGACAGCTTCCCTGCTGCGGCCTTTTGGCATGTAAAATGCTTGTAAAGCGCCGGCCGATGATGGCCGGGTACAAACGTGCAGGGGCCCTGCGGGCCCCCGCCTTTCGCATCATCTACAGAGAGGCTCAATGACCAAGTATAAGCTCGAGTACATCTGGCTCGACGGATATACGCCGACTCCGAACTTGCGCGGCAAAACACAGATCAAGGAATTCGCGTCGTTCCCGACGCTCGAGCAGCTCCCGCTCTGGGGCTTCGATGGCTCCTCCACCCAGCAGGCCGAGGGCCACAGCTCGGATTGCGTGCTGAAGCCGGTCGCGGTGTTCCCGGATGCCGCCCGCACCAACGGCGTGCTCGTGATGTGCGAAGTCATGATGCCCGACGGCAAGACCCCGCACGCCTCCAACAAGCGCGCCACCATCCTCGACGATTCCGGCGCCTGGTTCGGCTTCGAGCAGGAATACTTCTTCTACAAGGACGGCCGTCCGCTCGGCTTCCCGGCCTCGGGGTATCCGGCGCCTCAGGGTCCGTACTACACCGGCGTCGGCTTCTCCAACGTCGGCGACGTCGCTCGCAAGATCGTCGAGGAGCATCTCGACCTCTGCCTGGCGGCCGGCATCAACCATGAAGGCATCAACGCGGAAGTCGCCAAGGGCCAGTGGGAATTCCAGATCTTCGGCAAGGGCTCCAAGAAGGCCGCTGACGAAATGTGGATGGCCCGCTACCTGATGCTGCGTCTGACCGAGAAGTACGGCATCGACATCGAATTCCACTGCAAGCCGCTCGGCGACACCGACTGGAACGGCTCGGGCATGCATGCCAACTTCTCCACCGAGTACATGCGCACCGTCGGCGGCAAGGAGTACTTCGAGGCGCTGATGGCCGCCTTCGACAAGAACCTGATGGACCACATCGCCGTCTACGGCCCGGACAACGACAAGCGTCTGACCGGCAAGCACGAGACCGCGCCGTGGAACAAGTTCAGCTACGGCGTTGCTGACCGCGGTGCTTCGATCCGCGTTCCGCACTCCTTCGTCAACAACGGCTACAAGGGCTATCTGGAAGACCGCCGTCCAAACTCGCAGGGCGACCCATACCAGATCGCCTCGCAGATCCTGAAGACGATCGCATCCGTGCCGACCGAACAGAAGGCAGTCGCCTGAGATCCTCCCCGCCCGGGCTGGGGGGCTGGCCCGGGTTGGCTCTCAATCCGCCGGAGCTGAAAAGCTCCGGCGGATTTTTTGCATCTTCATGACGGCCATCTCCAGGATCCACGGGCCCCGATTGCGCGAAAATTGTCCTTCGCGGCCGAAAGCGGGATAGACTGCGCATGGATGTGCGTAAGCCCGGGACGGCTGGTGTTTGAAGGCTTCTACAAGACGAGATTTCAGCTCGGCGGCAGCGTCGGCCGGAGCGTGATGCATGCCGGCAATGGCAAGATGCTCGGCGGCAATTCGGCGTTCGCCCATATCGGCAGCTATGAGAAGACGGACAGCGGCGTCGACATCGTCATCAAGACCGTCCGCCACAACCCCGATCCGAACTACCGGGCCATGGCCGGCACCGACGATGCGACGCTGCTTGCGAAAGGCTGGGCTGAAGGCGATCTCTATCGCTTCAAGGGCGAGCTCAAGGAGCTGCCCGGCGTTCCCTTCCAGTCGCTGATGACGCCGATCACCGAGGATGAGGTGCCGATCGCCGGCGGCGTCGGCGAGGCTGGCATCGCCGACGGGCTCTATTCGATCCACCTGCGCATGCTCGACGGCCTCGACGGCGGTCTCACCGGCGTGATGCTACTGAACCGGGGCCGCATCCTCGGCGGCGATGCCTCGTTCTACTATCTCGGCAGCTACACCGCCGCGAACGGGCGCTGGAAGGGCCTGATCCTCAACCAGGAGCACACGCCGGCCAAGCACGATCCGATCTTCGGCGGCCACGAGGTCGGCATCGGGTTCTCCGGCACCTATGACCGCGAGGAGGCGGTGCTGGAGGCGACCGCACTGGCCGGCAAGCGCAGCCTGCGCCTGACCGCCGCGCTCAAGCTGATGCATCCCGCCTGATCGCGACAGGAATTGCTCATGGAAAAAATTCGCATGCTCTCGACGCTCGGCCTGATGGGCGCGATGCCCAGCCTGTCCTCCGCCTTCGAGGCTTCGACAGGCATCCATGTCGATGCCGACTTCGCGCCGACCTTGGCGCTGCTGAAACGCCTGCGCGACGGCGAGGCCGCCGATCTCGTGATCCTCACCCGTGAAGGGCTCGACGAGATGATCGGCGAGGGCCGCGTGGTCGCGGGCGGCGCGGCCGATCTCGCGCGGTCCTTCGTCGGCATCGCCGTGCGGGCAGGGCAGGCGCATCCCGATATCGGCAATGAATCCGCGCTGCGCAAAACGCTGCTGGCGGCGCGATCCGTCGCCTATTCGCGGCTCGGCGCGAGCGGGGTCTACTTCGCCCAGCTGATCGTGCGGATAGACATCGCCGCGGAGATCAACGCCAAGGCCGTCATCGTCGAACAGGGGTTTACGGCGGAGCGGCTCCTGAGCGGCGAGGCGGATCTGGCCGTGCAGCAGATCAGCGAACTGAAGCAGGTCGAGGGCATCGAGATCGTCGGCCCGATCCCGCACGAGTTGCAGATGCCGGCCGTGTTCTCCGCCGGCCGGATGGCCCACGCCAAACACGCCGAAGCGGCGGACCGGCTGCTGCGCTATCTGGCTTCGTCCGAGGCCGTCCCGGTGCTGCGCCAATCGGGACTCGAGCCTTGAAATTGCCGGCGCGGGGACGCAACGTAATGGCCATGCGGATCTGTCTCCTTGTCATCATCCTCGCGCTTGCCGCGCCGCCATCGGCGCATGCGCAATCGGCCGACCTCGTGCTGTGCGACCGGGTGGCCGCCGATCCCAGCGATCCGGACAAGCCGGCTGACGTGAGGGGCGTGAGCGAGATCGCGGCCTCCGACGTCGCGACCGCGATCAAGTTCTGCAAGCAGGCAGCAAGCTCGTCGCGGCGGGCGATGTTCGCGCTCGGCCGCGCCTATGCGGCCAACCGGCAGACAGGCGAGGCGATCGCCGCCTGGCGCAAGGCGGCCGACAAGGGATCGAGCGCGGCGATGGTCGAGCTCGGCGTCGCCTACGGCACCGGCTCCGGCATTGCGAAGGATGAAGCGCAGGCGCGAAAACTGTTCGAGAAGGCGGCGCAATCGGGCAACCCCCGCGGCGTCAGCAATCTTGCGGCGCTCGGCGGCACAGGCGGCGCGCCCGCCGATCCCGCGCAGGCGAGAGCCTTGCTGGGCAGGGCCGCCGAGACCAATGCGGAAGCGCAGTACCAGCTCGGCCTGATGCTTTCCAACGGCAATGGCGGCGAGAAGGACGATGTCGCGGCGCGCGCCCTGTTCGAGAAGGCCGCCGCGCAAAACCATGCCGGCGCGCTGGAGCGCATGGGGGCCTTCGCGCAGGACGGCCGCGGCGGGCCGAAGGACAAGGACGCGGCGAAGGCCTATTACGAGCGCGCCGCCGCGCTCGGCGACGAGGATGCGAAGAAGGCGCTGGAGCGGATACGCTGTCCCTATGCGATCAAGGACAAGCAGGGCAAGCTCGTCACCACGCTGTGCTTCTGATCACTTCATGTAGTAGGCGAGATCGTTACGGGCGTCCCGATAGGTCGTATCGAGATAGCCCGGATATTTTCGCGCGGCCTGCGCCACGGCGCGCACCACGCAATCCCAGAAGTCGCCGTTCCAGTCGAAATGCTTGTTGTAGGCGTCTTCGAATTTGACGGCGGTGATGATGGCCTGCCGGATCGCTTGATCCTCGGCGTGGGGATGGGCGCGCTTCAGATAGCCGAACATCGACCCTTCATGGGCATGGTCGCGCTCGTAGCGATATTTCGCGCCGGACTGCTCCGGCTTGAGCGCGCGATTGATGCTGACCTCTTCGGCGGTCGGACGGCCCTCGATCGTGTCAAGACGGTAGCGCTGGGCCAGAGCTCGTACGCGGCGTCCAGCAGCGGCTGCTCGCGGCGCTGGCGATGATGGCGCTGAGCTCGTCTCTGCCCGATGGCTGCGGCGTATCCATGCCGCTTTGTCGCGCCTTGGCGCAGGCGGGTTCGAAGCCGCCCAAGCCCGCCGAGAAGCACGACATGAGGTGCAGCGTCACTGACGCTTGAGGAGGGCCATCCGGAACCGGCCAAAACAAAAACCGCGAAAACAACCCCATGCACAGTAGCCAAGTCGTTGAAATCGCTTGGTCGCCGAATTCACTTGCCGGCCGAGATCGCCGATTGCGGATTTTGCGAAAACATCTTGCCTCGTCGGGCAAAACAGGGGCATGATGGCATCCTGCGGCGAGTGGCTCCACGAGCAGCCCCTGCGCGGAAAAGCCGGGTGGCCTTGGCACCGCGAGGGTGCTAGGTAGCCCGCGATTCTTTCTTATCTTTGCGGGTCAATTGCGTTGCTGGACGGACTCTACAAGGTTGAATACGGCATCAATGGCGCCTTCGGCCGCAGCATCATGTGCATGCACAATGGCAAGCTGCTGGGCGGCAATTCCGCCTTCGCGCATCTCGGGACCTATGAGGTCAGGGACGGAGCGATCGAAGCCAATGTCATCACCGAGCGCCACAACGACGATCCCAACTATAAGCCGCTGATGGGCACCGATGTCGCCGCGATCAAGGTGCGCGGCAGGACGGAGGGGTCGACGATCCTGTTCGAGGGCAAGGCCGATCCGGTGCCGGGCAGCGTGTTCTGGGCGAACCTTGCGCCACTCGACGACAAGGCGCTGCCGCCGCGCGGCGCGGTCGGTCCCGGCGGCATCGTCAACGGCCTGTACTCCATCCACCTCCGCGCGCTCGACGGCGTCGAGGCCGGCCTCTCCGGCGTCATGCTGCTGATGGACGGCCGCATCCTCGGCGGCGATGCGTTCTTCTACTATCTCGGTGCCTACTCGTCGGCGAACGGCCGCTGGAAGGGCGAGATGCTGAACCAGGAGCATACGCCGGCGAAGGGCGAAAACCCGGTCTTTGGCGGCTGCGAGGTCGGGATCGGCTTCTCCGGCACCTGCACGGCCGAGAGTGGCGAACTCGAAGGCATCGCGCTCGCAGGCAAGCGCAGTTTGCGGCTGGCGGCTTCGCTCAAGCTGATGCGGCGGGCTTGAGGCGCTTGCTCAGAGTGCAGATGTCCGTTGCTTGCGTGAAGCAGGCCTCATGCGTCGCCTCCGGCAAAGTCAGCAAGTGACACAATGCGGAGAGCGCCGCGTCGGCGTTACCGTGCTGGGGGGCGCCATTGGCGAAATCGAAAACGTCAGCCAGGTATTCCAACCCGCCGGGCGGTTTGCGGCAGCGAATTCGCCGTATCCCTTCAGATTCAGGTAACCCTGCACGTCCCCGACCGGAAACAGAAATCCGATCTGCGGACCTACGCCGAGGACGCGTGACCGGAAACCACCCAGGAGCGGGTGCTGTCCGGAATCGTCTGTGATCTGCTGATAGGCATATCCCACCAGGCCGACAAAGACCTGCTTCGAGAGAAACTGGAAAGCGCCCCAATCGACGTGAAAATCAGTGCCGTTCTGATATTGCGTGTCGTTGTTATTGAAATTGTAGATAAATCCGGCGACGGCCGAAAACTCGTGCCCCGCTTGCGGACTGAAGTAGGTGTAGCCGCCGCCGCCATCGATGGCGCCATGGCCGATGCCGAGATTGGCGAGGCGGTTTGGAACGTATGCCCCGATGGGAATGTCGCCCGTCACGTAGGTCATGAAGCAGCGCCACGCTGAGACTTGAGTGGACGAGCCAACGCCGAGATTTCCGTTGGATGTGTCGCGTGTCATTTGTCTGCCCAAATGGCTGAGATCACATTGCAACCACAGGCGAGGTGAGGAGCCTCGGTTGCGCACATACTACCTGAAGTCGTCGTCGCAAAACGGCATCAGTAGTCTGGAATCGCCCGATTGCAAAACAGCATCGGTGGTTGCTGATGGTGGTATGCGGCATACGAACTGACCCAGACCAGGAGCGACATGATCAGGCCGATGACGCCGGCGTTGTCCGCAAACACGGTGCCGGTGCCGGGCATGCCGAGCCTGAGCTGGCTCCCGCCAGGCGATGGCCCTCACGCTTGTTGCAGCCGTTCATTGAATTCACCTCCGCTTCAACAACGATCTGAATGCAACGGGCTCAACCGTGATGATCGTGCTCACTGAGCGCAATCCTCACCTCGCGGGCGAAATCAACCAGCGCCGTCGTGAAGGCGCCGAGGGCAACAATGAAGAGGATGGCAACTCCGTGCTCATGCTGAAATCTAAGGAGCGCAGTCGTGAACGCGACGATGATGAGGATACTGATAGCGATACTCCCGACCACCGCCCAGTAGATTGCCCGGTTCAACATGGCTGCACGTCGAGTGAGACGCGGAACGTCGGCCTTAAGCCGGTTCCTCGTCGTATCCATCTCGGGGATCGCGTTCAGGAAGATCGATCGATGATTCTGTTGAGCCGGGATATCAGCACGGCGATGAAAGCGGCAAGCGCGCCGAGCAGGAAGGCGGGAGCCGCTGCCTGCGAAATGACTTGCGACAGCCGACTGACGGAGGGTGTATCCATTGGCTCCGCGCTCGGGGTGTGATCGCGGGAAGGTCGGCCGCCATCACCGTGCGATGACGGCGGCCGGCGTGATCGTTAGTTCGCCACCGCCACGATCGCCGGCGGCTTCCAGGTGCCTTCGCCCGGGGGCAGAATCGAGGGAGCTTCGGTCTTGGGCGAGTACAGGCGCATGACGAGGTAAATGTCGCCGTTCGGCGCCGGCAGCCAGTTGGACTCTTTGTCGGCGCCCGGCGACTTTTTCTGGATATATAGCGTCATGGAGCCGTCGGCGTTCTTCTTCATGTTCGGCAGCATCGGCGAATTGATCAGATGGCGGTTGATCGGGTTTTCGACCAGCAGCTGGGTCTTGCCGTCGTACATGGTCACCGACCAGAACGCGTTGACCGGCGGGAATTGCCCGGCGGCAAAGGTGATCGTGTAATTGTTCTTGCTGCCGTCGAGCGCCTCACCATTGGCGAGGGTCTTCGTCATTGGATATGTCGCCTCTGCAGCGTCATTGCCGTAGATTCCAGCCTTTGCGCCGGCGGCGCGAAGCAGCCAATTGCCGTTGAAAAATGCACGATCGCCGAACAGCGAGCCAACCTTCCAGCCGTTGACATGTTTTTGTTGATCCTCAACGTATTTCTCGACCTTGGCTTCGCCCTCCTTCATGCCAAGCCCGATCTCGAGCTTGTGCGTCAGGGGGAGGTCCTTGAAATTGAACGTCTTGCCGGCACCGACGCCGATACGCGCGAGCTTGGCGCGAATTTCCGTCTCCTCAGGCCCGGCCGGCGCGAATTGCAGCGCAAAGTCGAGATATTCGAAGAAATTCGTCTTCACCATCTCCTTGTCGATCTTGGGGAAGTTCATCGCGACCGTGGCGACCGTCGCTGGCTGATTCAAATACGTTGAAAGCGGCTGCACCTTGTAGCCAGCCTGGACCTTTTCGACATTGAGCATGTCGTCCGCTCCAAACAGCTGAGTGCGGTAGCCCGCCACGGAGAACTGCGTTGTGGACTGAAACACCTTCTTGATGCCGGGCGGAGTGGCGCCTTTCCAGTCGGGGCCGACGACCATGTAGTCGCCCGGCTGGCTGCCGGTCGTGCGGGTGCCGATGTAGCCGTAGTTGAAGGTGTTACCGTCTTCGAGTTGCACCGAATAGTAGCGGCCCGTCTCCACCGGAGGCACAGACAGCACGATCGGCTCTGCCCGTAAATCCATCCAGAGGAATGAGTAGGGCGTGTCGCTGTTTGGTGACGACCGACGTGTCCTTGTAGGTAAAGACGCGCGCTTCGTTCTTGATCTGGTTGAACGGCGCCTTGAATTGTCCCGAGTTCTTGTCGACCGCGTACTCGTACATGACCGCATAGTTCATCACGATGGGCAGGCCGTAGATGAAGCCTTCCTCGGCGATGTTCTTGGCCTCGCGGATGTCAGGCCATTCCACCTTGGCCTGCGCGCTCGCCGGAATTGGCGTCATTGTCGTAACCGTCAGTGCAGTCAGTGCTGCGGAACGAAGTAGATCGCGTTTTGTCAACATGATGCCGATCCTCATCTGGGACGCTACATGCACACACGGCGGCGCCGAAGCGCCGGCGCTCAAATCAATTTCACTGGACCGACAGGCCCACCGTTCCGGTCTGTGCCTTCACGACCGGCGGCGGATTCCATTTTCCGGTCAGGGCGTCGGCTTTCGGGCTGTAAAGCCGCATGGTCAGATTGAAAGCTCCCTTCGGCGCCGGAAGCCAGTTGGCTTCCTTGTCCTTGCCTGGACTCTCGTTCTGAAAATAGAGATCGAGCGACCCGTCGGCGTTGGTCTTGAATGGCATCCAGCTGCTGACGGCGAAGCGGTTCAACACGTTGCCCACCTGGAATCCCTCCGAGTCGTAAAGGGTAATCGACCAGAACGCATTGACCGGTGGCACCGCGCCCTTCTCGAAGGTGATGGTGTACTTGTTGGCGCCGTCAAGCGGCCTGCCGGTGTCGTCGGCGAGATTGAGCGGATAGACGGCATCCTCCGGCAGATTGGCGCCAAGCCCCAACTGCGCGACAATGGCCCGCTTCAAATAGTAGTTGCCGTAAACACCCATCGTGTCGGTGTTCATTGACCAGCCATTTACAACGCGCGCCAGCGTCGGCACCTTCCACGTCATCAGCTTCTGCCCGGCCTGCGGCGCAGTCTCCAGTGCCCGCTGCACGACCGGATCGAGCTTGCTGATTTCAAAACTCTTGCTCGGCTCAATCCCGATTTTCTTCATCTGCGCGATGATCGGCTGATCGGTGATGTGCGGCGGGTGAAGCTTGAGCAACTCGGCCGCTTGCGCGAAGTAGACTCCGGCCGACATCGTATCGACCTGTAGCTTCGGCGCCGTCTTCATGTCGACGCTGGGATCGATCTTGACCTCTAACGGATTTGGCGTTTTGCCGAACTCGGAAAGCAGAGCGACTTTGTAGCCGGCCTGGATCTTGTGGACCGCATCATAGTCCGCTGGGCCGTCCGTCTTGGTGCGGCCGATGATCCAGACATAAGGGGTCGGCGCGTCAATGCGCACGGTGTCCTTCGGCAGCTTGAACTCCTCGGCAAACCTGTCGCGCAGATCGGGCCGCCAGCCGGGTGACGTGACCAGGAAAGTCCCCGCCTTGGTACCCGTCGTGCGCCAGCCCGGTGAGGCAAACACGTTCGACCACATATCCAGCATTGGCAGGAGGTAATAGCGTCCATTGGTATCCGGCACCGAGATCACGACCGGCTCCTTGGTCATGTCCAGCCATGAAACTGAATAAAGCGTATCAAAGTTGGTCCGCACCACGCCCTTGTAACTCGCCGGCGGGTATTCGGGCACGTTGACGAAGGTGTTCATCGGGCCCTTGAACGAGTCTTTGCCCGGCTCAACGTTGGTGGCCTGCTTTCGCGTAATGTCCATCGTCAGGAGGGGGTAGAAGTAGACATAGGCGTCCACGGCGATCGCGTGCGCCTCCTCCTCGGTGATTTTCGGTGCCCCGCCTTGGGCAAGTGCCGCGGGTGCGGCCGCAACACCGAGATATAGACATAAGGTCAGCTGCAGAATTCGTCGGAACATGTCGAACACTCCTTCTACATTGCCACTGAGCACCCTGGCGCCGGTGCCATTTCGTTCAACTCAATCGAAAACAGGGAAGCTGCCGCTTCCCCGTGCATTGCCGTCAATAGCAGGGCGGGTATGGATAATAGCCGCAGGCCGGGCGAGCGTAGGAATAGGGGGCATACGGTGCGGCATAAGCTGCCGCGCCATATGCAGCCGCGCCAACGGCGCCGGCATACATCGCGCCACGGAACGCGCTGCGCCGCGCAACGCCGGCAAACGACATCGGCGTGAAGGGCCGGCCGATGATGTCGATGAAGAGGGCGGCCCCACCGTCGGCGCCGGCAAGATCACCTTCAAGGGTCTGAACGTTGAAGGTGAGCTTGTCGCCCTCGATCTTCGGATTCTTCAGGACCACGACGGCATCCTTGACCGAGCCGTCCTTGCCCAGCACGGAGACGGTCGCGTTCGGAGGATTTTTGGCGAAACTGTCTTCACCCGATCCCCACTCCGCGATCACGTCAGCGGTCGGCTGGTGGCCGGCGGATCTTACCGGGCGGTCGGCAAATATGATCGAGCTGGGTGATACGCCGGTCAAAGTGAGTGTGTCGCCCTGCAACGTCGCACCGCGGGAGTTGAGCACGAACAGCGACGGCACGATCTCGGGTTTGGCTGCGCCAGATGGCGCACCGATCGTCTTCATTGAAGGCGGCGCTGCCGCGTTCTGGGCGAGCGCCGCGTTGGTGGTGTATAACGTTGTGCCCAAGGCAAGCATGCCGAAAATATGATTCAGATGTGTGATGCGCATGGCTTTCCATTCCTGTTTCGCAAAAACAGATCGGTCGCGTGGAAGCACTCTCGCGTCAGATGCGAGAAGGGGCGCAAGAAAGGAATACGGCTTCGTTTGCAGAGAACCGCCGCTCGACGTCTGCAGCAATCGTTATCAGGGCCAGAATTACTTCGTTGTAAGGTAAAAATTGAGCGACGACTTGGAAGCGTTTTGCTTCGACTACCTCCACGAGCTATCTAGAGTATAGCACTCAGGAAGGGCGAGAACCAGCCATGGTGTTCTATTTTGTCCCCCTACATCTCTCGCACTCTCAACTACTCACCCCTCGCAGCGTGGGGGTGTTCGTGTTGTGGAAGTGATCCGAGTGTGACGAGGCGAATTGTCGCATTCCGGTTCGTGAAGGCAAACGATGTGCTGTCTTAATCGACCGCTGCACTTTCAACGTTCAACAAGTCGGCTCCTCGCATGACTGGAGGCAGCGACCACAACGGAACGTAAGCGTCGCTGCCGTTCAGCGGAGCGGTTGACAGAATTCTAGCTTCCATATTGCGCCCGTGCGCGTTACGCTCTCACGGAGAGACAATCCATTCACTTCTCTTGATTCAAATCAATACGATACCCGCACGATTGTCGTCCGATGAAATTGCTTCGGTGAGATCTCAACCGGGGAGTTCTGCATGAAGAGTGTATTGCTTTTCTTGGCGATGATGGGCGGCCAAACAACAATTCCAGTCAGCGAACGCGTCCCTCAGCTGAATGTCGAGGCGACGTGCAAGGCGACCGTAGCCACGGATAAGGCGATGGGCCTGGATCTGCCGCAGAGCTATGATGATTGCATGCGCGACGAGAATTCCGCGCTGCAACAGCTCAATTCCGTATGGCTCACGAACTCCGATAGCCTTCGAAACCGATGCGAAGGCGAGGCGACGGCTGGCGGCAGTGACAGCTATGTCGACCTGCTCACCTGCATGCAAATGGCAGATTGGGTGAAATCGACGCCGGACGCTCCAAAGTTGAGGGGAGCGAGCAAGAACCGAAACAAGCTGTGAGACGCCGCCGGGGATTGTTTGCAGCCGGATGCTGTGCCGATGCTTACCTTGACCGCATCGCGTGGACCGTTACCTGCAGCAACTCGACAAGCGGATAGTAGCGAACGTCGAGCCGCTGCAGTGAGGAAAAAGGTCGGCACGAAAGCAATACTCAGTCGGCGCGGCGATCTGGCAGCGGGATTGGATCCGTCTCCGCGCGGTGTCGTCAACAAGATGGGCCCGCCCGGCGTCTCAGTTTCTGACGAAGTATAGCGGCGTTCTGATCGTCAGCTGATAGGCGGGCTTTGGGGTCCATGCAATCTGGGCTGTGACGCCAAACAAGCGATTATCGTTATCGTCCATCCGGTCGAGGTCGAGCCGTACAATGGGCTGAGTAAAGGATGGCATTGTCGCGAGGTTCAGCAGCTGCGCACCCCCGAATGATTGAACGCCCGCGCGGCCCGTGAGCTTCCAGTTGTTGGGCCACTGATAGTAGCCGCCGAGATAGCCAATGGTGTTCGGGTTGATCGTTGCGAGTGGAGAGTCGACATTGATCCTCGTGTATTGGGCCCCGGCCAGCAACCCGTTGGTCTCGTCTTCGTTCAGCGCATAATCGAACTCCACAATGTTGTTGAAGGACGTCGTCGCAAGCGCCGAATCCGGCACCGATCTCGTGATGGTGGTCTGCAGTGTAATCGTTGGTATCGATCCGCCATTCTGCTGATAAAGGTCAGCCTGGAAACCGACGTTCCAGCTGGAGATCGCAAGGGACGACCAATCAGACGTCCCACTTTGCGACGCGCTCGCCGTGACACCGCCGTACAACGAGACGGCGTCGGTAACATCGACCGTCAGCGGAACGTCCAGCGCGATGCTTTGGCTTGAGGGCGAGGAACGAGCCGGAAAGCTCGAAAGTCGCGGAGAACTCGACAGATCCGACAGGGTTCGAAGCGCCGCGATGGCCGTTGACAGCGAAGGACTGCTGAAGCCGATCGAAAGTGTATTGGCCGGCACCGTGGCGTAGTTCGTTCTCAAGTCCAGATAGATATTGGGCCACGAAGTCGGCCTGGAGGCATCATCGCTGTCGCCAGGATCCTTAGCCAGCACGGGATCGGAGAGACATACCAAAACCGGCACCCACGTCAGACGACAACACGACCGAACCAACGCGGTAAAACCCAGGACTTGCGCCGTCCCTTTGGCTCGAGTGCGGAAAACTGACATTCTCATCCAAACCCGCCGCCTTAAAGTACGGAGTTTTGGAGCGGAAGTCATAGCTTACCGAGAATTCGCGTCGGGAGCTACGCCCCGGTGGCAAGGTCAGCATGTGCTGATCCTCAGGTAGCGCTGGTTGGGAATTCAGGATCGTATTGCCAGGGCGAAGCTAGAGCACATCCACTTACCGTCCGATCTGTCCAGTGCCACAGCACCAAGGCCGACACTTGCGCCCTTATGGGGGCATGCCCTACGCAGCCTTCTCGCTGCGGCCGGAGGTTGGATGGATCCGGGCGATCTCCTGCCAAGCCATCGCCAGGCGGACCAAGCGTTGCCGCTCCAGCCCATCGGCCGCCAGGGCGAACTTCATAGCGGTGAGCGTTTCGCGTTCGGGGTCACAATCGTCATGCATCAACGGGAATGTGGTCACGGACGCGTTTCGCCGACATTTGAACGCCTCCTCTGCAGAGAGGGGCAGCAAAGCCGATGCCAGATGCCTGCAAGAGGGCGTGCATGACCAGCTGCATCAAACGCGGCGTGGCGTCTGTAGAACTCAAGACAAGGTCGCCAGAAAAAGAGCTATTAAGCGCAATTGAAGGTGCGTCGCTTGAGGAGCCTCTTTTGTTTGCAATGCGGCACCTCCAGTATTTTTTTCTTAGCACAACCTGTCCGTGAGGGCCAGCGACGATAGTTAGTCTGCATCTCTGTCACAGTCTGTCGATGCGGCGATGGTCTGTGAATTGAGGCGCGGAAGGTATCGCCTCGGAGAACAATTGCTCGCCGGGCGAAAATCTGATCCTATTCTTTATTCTTTGGCGAGAAATTCCCTGACAACAATTGAACGAAGGAGACAATGATGCGCTCGATCCTCCTCGCTGCGCTCGGCATTACCGCCTTCTCCGCAACCATGGCCATCGAGACACCCGAGGCAAATGCTGTTGTCTATTGTGCCGCTGGTGTCTACCGCGCGGGCTGCGTCGTCCGTCCTGTTGTCGCGCCCGTCGTCGCACCAGTGGTCGGCGTGCGAGGTGTTGCACGGCGGACCACCCGGCGTGTCGTCCGGCGATCGGACATGATGCTCAAGCACGACATCTTCCTGATCGGTCATCTCGAAAACGGCATCGGCTTCTATCGCTTCACCTACAACGGCGGCAACAAATCCCATGTCGGCGTGATGGCGCAGGAAGTGGAGACGATCATGCCCACCGCGGTGCTGCGCGGCAGCGACGGCTACCTGCGAGTTTCGTACGACATGCTCGGCGTGAAGTTCCAGACCTACGACCAATGGATCGCGTCGGGCGCCCATGTCCCGGCCGGCACACCCGTTGATCAGTAACGCGCCCGATGCCGCATCTGGCGCGCAGCGGCCGTGAGGTGGCGCGGAGCCGTCCTCTGCTCCCTGCGGCCAGCTGCGGGCTGGGTCAGCGCTTCAAGCTCGCTGCGCAGTCCAATGGCCTGAGCAACGTGCGCTTCCCGAATGGCCACTCCAGCTCCCGCGGCCAAAGTTACCAGAGAGCCGGCCTGAGCCGGACGCGAATTTGTCCTGGACTGTCACCGACGCCCGAACTGCGCCGGAACGCGCCACGTAGCCTCTGAACCTGACTAAGTTCGGATGTGTGATTGTTCCGTTGGTGATGTTGACGGTGAAATTATAGGTCGCATCGCAAGTGCCTCTTTGCGTCACGAAAACGAGGTCCCAGGAGCCGTCGAATGCGGAGCGGGCTTGCGCGATAGAGAGAAGGGCGACCAGGCAGCTCATGGCCGCCACACACGTGAGAAGCTTTTTCATTTTGTGCTCCAAGCGGTCCTCTACACATGGCGAGCGGAACTGGCGACTTCAATGCGGCTCGCCGGGGCCGGAGGAGGGATCTTCGCTTCGAGCCTTGGCCGTGCAAAGACTTGGTCGCGCAAAGCCTTGGTCGTGCAAAGTCTTGGCCATGCAAAGTCTTGGCCATGCAAAGTCTTGGCCACGCAAAAGCGGGTTCAAAGGACGTCGGTCCGAAACGCCGTCTTCAAGATCAGGGCGTCGTGTCCTCCAGGCCATTTCGAGGGGGCCATGCGGTGAAGCCGCAACTCATATCCGCAGGGCAGAGAGCCGCGTCACGAGGAATTCCATCGCGGCACGGACGCGCCGCGGCAACGCGCCGGCACCCCGCTTGACCCAGACGATCTGGAGGGGAATAGGCGGCGGCTCGTGACCGACGAGGATTTGCTCGACAATTCCCTGCTCGATGAGCCTGCGCACCTGCCAGAGCGGTGCGAGCCCGATGCCAAAGCCAGACGCCACGGCCGCATTGCGCACGGCGGCATTTTCCGATCGAAAGCGGCCATGCACCTCGATGCGCCGGTTGTTGCCGTCAAATACCCATCTGTCGTCGTCGCTGGTCCGCAGCACGCATTCATGACGGGATAGCTCGCGTGGATGCTCGGGACGACCGTACGTGGCGAGATAAGCCGGTGACGCGAAGACCGCCCAATTCAATCCGCCGAGGCGGCGAACCCGCAAGTTCGAGTCCGGCAGGTTGCCGATGCGCACGACGAAATCGAGCTTCTCAGCGACAAGGTCGACATGCTCGTCAGACAACACGAGTTCGATGTCGACCTCCGGATTCCGCATCAAGAATTGGCTGAGCGCGGGGGTCACATATTCGGGGCCAAACAGGCTGGATGTGCCGATGCGGATGATGCCGGCGAGGCGGCGATCGCGGGCGAGGAGATCTTCACGGGCGCCCTCGATGGTCGTGAGTGCGAGGCGGATGCGGTCGGCAAAGTCGAGCCCTGCCGCCGTCGGATGCAGGCGCCGCGTCGTGCGCGACACGAGCTCCACGCCGACATCCTGCTCGAGCCTCGCCAGCGACCGGCTCACCGCCTGCAGCGATCTGCCGAGACGAGCTGCTGCCGACGTCAGGCTACCCTCATCAACAATAGCCAGAAACGTCGTGTAGTCCGCCAGCGAGGTCAGGGTTATTCTCTCGGAAAGTGAGATAATGTCTCCTCAGTATCAGATATTATCAGCAGATGTGAGATATGTTGTTGATGAGCTCTCAACGACCTGGAGCTCTCCATGACGAAACTTGACCCCAATGCGGCAAACGCACCTCTCGCGGCCCTGACGCCGCTCTATGGTGCCCCTATAACGCTCGATGAGGCAGTGCTCGTCGCCGGCGCGGCGCGCGCCGAAGCGCAACGTCATGGCTGGCCAATGGTGATCGCCGTCACTGACAGCGGCGGCCATCTCGTTCTGCTATACCGTCTCGATCAGGCGCAGCACGGCAGCGTGCTCGTCGCTCAGCAAAAGGCGAAAACAGCGGTCGATTTCAGGCGGTCGACAGGGGCGTTCGAATCCGCGCTTGCCGACGGCGGCCTTCATCTGCGGCTTCTCGGCATGACCAATCTGACGCCTCTGGAAGGCGGCCTTCCGATCGTGCGCGACGGAAGGGTAATCGGCGCGATCGGCGTCTCAGGCATGCAATCGACCCAGGACGCGCAGGTCGCATCGGCAGGTCTTGCCGCGTTCGGATCCTGACCGGTCTCAAACCCCGAGGGCAGCGGAGAAGCACGAATACGCGGTGCAGTACGTCAACCGGCACGAGCTCACGGCGCAGGACACGCAGCTCCCGCCTTCACCCAAGCCTCCACCAGCGCGCCGGCCTGCGCCTGCGTACCCGGCACGGGCGAGCGGCCGAAGCCGGGCTTCCAGGCCCAGCCAACGAGGGTGTCCTTGCCGATGTGGTCGATCAGGTCTTCCACCTTGCGCCCGCCATTGCGGGCGGGATCCCTGATCTGCTCGCAGATTTCGCGGACGGTCTTGCCTTCCCAGGCCATCTCGCGCGGGGCCAGATGCCAATCGCGATGGCCGGGCATGCGGCCGGGTTCGAAATTGGCCTTCTGGTGGCAGGTGTTGCAGCGCATCGCCTCAAGGCCATGGCCGTCAGCGCCGCGCGTGACCGGCGGCTGATGCAGGCGGGCATTGTCGCCCTGGTGCGGCCTGTCGCCGGCCGGATGGCAATTGGTGCAACGCGGATGCGTCAGCACCCGGCCGAGCTCGGTGAAGATCGCAGCCGAGCGCTTTTCGGTGTCGCTGATCGCGGCAAAGCTCTCGGGCGAAGCGAGCGCATGGCTCGCCGTCTCCGACGCCGCGTAGCCCGCGCACAGGCTGCTCGCGAGTGCCGCGATCACCGCAATCGTCTTGAATCGTGCGTCGCAGATCATGGCTCGTGTGCCCCCAGGCACGCTCACTTGGTGGCAATGAGGTAGCGGGCTGAATCGGCGAGGATCACGTCGCGCACCGCCTCGTGATATTTGATGTAGCCGGTGCAGCGGCAGAGATGACCGTCGAGCGCATCCGCAATGGTCTGCTCCAGCGCCTCGCGCGCGACCGGCGTGCGCGAGAGACGTTCGAGCAGCACCTGACCCTCGTTGAGGAAACCGGCGGTGCAGTAGCCGCACTGAAAGGCGAAGTGCTCGATGAACGCTTTTTGCAGGGCCGAGAGCTCGCCGTCCCTGGCGTGCCCCTCGACGGTGCGGATCGACTTGCCGTCAAAGTTCACGGCGGGCGCGACGCAGGTGGGGCTGGTGGTGCTGGTGCCGTCGGGTGCGTCGACGATGATGGCGCAGCTCAGGCATTGCGCGGCGCCGCAGCCGAACTTGGTGCCGGTCATCCCGAGCATCTCGCGCAAAAAATCGTTCATCGAGAGGTCGTCGCGGACGTCCATCGGACCGTGCTTCTGGCCGTTGATGGTGAGGCTGAGGGTCGTCACGCGAGCACTCCCTTCAATAGGCTTGCGGTGACCGGCAGCGCGCGAAAGCGATGGCCGGTGGCGTCATGGATGGCGTTGATGAGGGCCGGCACGATCGGGATCATCACGACTTCGGCCATGCCCTTTGGCGCTTCGTCCGGTACTAGCGGCTTCAGCATCTCGATCTCGAGGTCGCGGAGCGGCAGGTCGGAGCCGCGCGCGACCAGATAGCGCCCGAGATTCCATTCGCCGTTGCCGGGACCGCCCTCGAACGGCGGCAGTGTCTCCAATAGCGCATAGCCGACGCCCATCGCGAAGCCGCCCTGGGCCTGGCCCATCACGACTTCCGGCACCAGCGCGGTGCCGCATTCGAACACGCTGTAGGCCTTGGCGATGCGCAAGGCACCCGTCGAGCGCTCGATCTCGACGCGGACGACCGTGCCGCACATCGAGGTGTAGGCGGTGCCGATCCGGTTGTTGTCGGTCGGCGGAAACTTGACGCTGGTGCGGTTGATCCGCTCGAACTTGCCGTTGCCTTTGCGGATCGCCAGCGCGTCGATGTCGGCGCGGTATTGCTCGCCGGACAGCGGAAAGCGGGCCCGCGACCACGCCCAGCGGGAGAAGCTGTGCGCCACCGCACCGGTGACGAAGCTGCGCGCATGGGCTGTCGCGGCCAGGACCGGCAGCGCCAGCGGTTCGAGGCCGGGCATGGTGAGCTGCCCGTTCTGCCAGCTTGCGACGTCCCATTGCCGCGCGCGCGGATCGGTCCTGGCGATGCGCCACAGCTCAAGCGCCGCGGGCCACAGGCCGAAGCGGAAGATGACGTGGGCGGCTTCCCCGGCGGAATGGGTGCCGACATGCGCGCCGATCGAGGAGCTTGTCGGCGAACTGATCGCGGGCACCCAGCGCGGATTTTTCTCCGCCGCATCCTGGGTCTTCTGGTCCATGGTGGCGGGATCGCCTGAGGTGACCAGCCCGAGCACGTCATAGCTATCGACGCGGGCGACCGAGACCTCGTCGGCAATGACGCCGAGATGACTTGCGACCCGGTTGGCCAGCGCCGTCCCGATGCCGTTGCCCATCTCGACATGATCGCAATAGATCGCGATCTTGCCGTCGAGTCCAAGCTCCACGCGTCCGAGCGAGCCGTCCGCGCCGGAGCCATAGTCTTTCGTCACGCAGGCGACGCCGGTGCCGACCAGCCGATCCGACGAGGTCTGCTTGAACTGTGCGCGCTGCTGCCAGATCGGATGCTGCTCGAGCTTGTCGAGGATTTCGGGCGTGCGCACCGAGACGATGTAGGGATTGCCCGTCATGGTCCGGCCGTTCTGGGGCAGCGCATTGCGCCGCCGGAATTCGATCGGATCGCGCTTGAGCTCGGATGCCGCCTCGTCGATCAAGACCTCCAGCGCCGTCTCGGCCTGCAGGATGCCGTAGCCACGCATCGAGCCCGCGCTCACGCCGCGCGAGTGCACCGCGACGGTCCTGACGTCGACCTTCGGAATGTCGTAGATGCCGATCGCGCCGGTGCCGGCGACGACGGCCACGCTGGCCGAGAAATGGGCGAGCCCGCCGCCGTCGAGCACGTGATCGGCTGCGAACGCCTTGATCTTGCCGGTGGCACGATCGATGCCGATGCGCGAGCGCATCTTGATAGCGTGGCGCTTGATGCCGCCCTGAAACTGCTGATAGCGATCATGCGCCAGCCGCACGGGCTTGCCGGGAAAGCAGACTGCCGCGAGCGCAACATAGAGAATGAAAGGTGTGTGATCGCGGCCACCAAAGCCGCCACCGACATGGGCGAACTGCGCGTTGATGTGCGACGGCTTGTAGGGCGCGCGGGCCTTGCCGAACAGATGCGCGATCGACTCCGCCGCCTCGTAGGGCGACTGTACCCCGAGCAGGAGTTCGAGGTTGCCGCCCTTATTGCCGTCCTTGCCGTTGTACCAGCCGAGCCCGCATTCCGGCTCCAGGAACATCGGGTCGACCGATTGCGTCTCGAACTCGCGGTCGAGCACCAGCAGCGAGGCGTCGTTTGCGGCGAGCTCGGCGCGGATCTGCTCGCCATATTTTGCCGCCTTGGCGTAATCCGCCGGCATGTCCTTCGCAAGGGGCGACCACACCGGCAGCGCCGCGCTCTGCACCTTCTTGGGCGAGACCCAACCGGCCTGGATCGGCGAATAAACATCCGGCTTGTCAGGCGAGGGGCCCGCCAGGCGGGTGAAGCGGAAGGCCCCGTAATCGGGGACGACCACAGGCCCGGTCTCCTCGCCGAATTGGACGAACGTGCCGTCGCGCAGCGCGAGACGCGCCTGGTCGAAGGCGTCGAACTTTTCGAAGATCAAAAGCGCGACCGGCTGTCCCAGATAAAGCGGCGTCGTGCCGACCGGACAGAACAGGTCGCCCGCATAGAATTGCGGCACCTGCGTCCCGATCCGGTCGAGATCAGCGGCGGTCATCACCACCGACGGCTTGAGCGCGCCGCCAAGGCGGGCGAGGTCCATGCCGGTATAGACGTGCGTGGCGTCATTGGCGCGGACCAGGATGGCGTGCGAGGTGGCCTGCGGCCAGCCAGCGAGATCGTTGGCCCGGAAGTCGGAGGCGTAAAGCTTTGCGCCGGTGACCTTGGCGACGCCGTCGACACGGCCGGTGCCCCTGGTCGCGGGATTGAACTTGCCGCGTCCAGGCAGCGTCTCGTGGGCTGCGAAGGGCACGCCCGCCGCGGACGCCAGATGTGACAGGCTGACCGAGATGCCTCCCGCCGACAACCACTTCACGAACTCGCGTCGCGAAGGCCCCATGATCAGATCCTTGTGCAAGGTTTCGGGGACATCATGATGCTGGCGGCATCAATGCCAGGAGAGTACGCCAATGCTAGCCCATATCCGTCGTGATTCGTCATGCGACGATAGAGAGGGGCAGGGCGTTTACAACCGGTGAATGTCCAGTGCTTCCCGGATTGGATCGTCGTTTCGCTTTTGCTTTAGACTCGAATCGAACTGAAGACGGATTGGCAACGGGGGCGAAACTCAAATGCAGCACGATCCGAACGATATCTCTCCAGTCACGGCGAATATGACAAAGCTCTCGCGGCGCCAATTGCTCGACTACGGTCTTAAGGTGGGAGCGTTGTCGCTGTTCGCAGGTGCGGCGAATGCCCAGCACGCCGTGCACGATCATGCGGGCATGTCCCACACCTCGGACATGTCGCCGACCATGGGGATGGTCGCTGAAACGCCCGTTCCTGCCATGGACCAGCTGCTGGTCGAGCCCGAGGTGCGGCGGTCCGTCAATGGCGTGCTGAGCACGACCTTGCGCGTCGGCTATGCCTATCGCCAGATCGGCGGCGTCAGGCTCTATGTCAGATCCTATGAAGGCGGCAGCCCCGGACCGACCTTGCGCATGAAGCCCGGCGAAACGCTGCGCATCAAGCTGATCAACGACCTGCCGCCGAACCGCGATGGATTGCCGGCCGACATCAGCCATCCGCACCAGTTCAACAACACCAATTTCCATTTCCACGGCGCGCATACGAGCCCGAGCGGGATCGCCGATAACGTCATGCGCTCGATGGCGCCGGGCCGCAGCTACAACATCGAAATCGCCCTGCCGGCCGATCACACCAGGGGTACCTACTGGTATCACCCGCACCACCACGGCAGCGCCGATATCCAGATGTCCTCCGGCATGGTCGGCGCCGTCGTCATCGAGGGCGATTTCGCCGACGTTCCCGAGATCGCCACAGCCCGCGAGCGCCTCATGGTGCTGACCCAGGTGGTCTACGACGCCAAGGGCATGGTCGAGAATTTCGAGACGCTGTTTCCGGAGACGGCGACGCGTTTTCTTGCCATCAACGGCCAGCGGCGGCCGGTGATCGAGATGCGCCCCGGAGAGGTGCAGCGCTGGCGCCTCCTCAATGCCGCCTATCAGGACGACATGCTGCTCGACCTGGAAAAGCATGATCTGCAAGCGATCGCCTATGACGGCATCCAACTCGGCGCCGTGCAACAGATGAAGCAGCTCCTGATCGCGCCGGGCCAGCGTGCCGACATCCTGGTGAAAGCGGGCACGCCCGGCACCTACGCCTTCAACGCGGCGCCCTACGATCAGGGCCACCCCTCGCCAGTCGGGCCGCTCGCGCGGGTCGTGGTCTCAGGCGAGCCGATGGAGATGAAGCTGCCGCGCGCCCTGCCACCGGCGCCGCTCGCCACCATCAAGGACACGGAGATCACCAACCGCCGCAAGGTGGTGCTGTCGGCGACCGCGCCGGAGGCCGATGCCGCCGGCCATTGGCAGGAATTCGAGTTCTTCGTCGACGGCAAGAAGTTCGACCCCAACCGCATCGACCAGAGGGTCAAGCTCGGGGCGGTCGAGGAATGGACCATCGTCAACACCCATGAGCACGATGACCATGTCTTCCACATCCACACCAACCCGTTCCAGGTGGTCTCGGTCAACGGCAAGGCGCTGGCGGTGCCGGAATGGCGGGATTCCGTGATCGTGGAGCGCAAGGGCGGCGTGGTCGTGTTCCGCTCCCGTTTCCTGGATTTCACCGGCGTCTACATGCTCCACTGCCATATGATGAACCATGAGGAGATGGGCATGATGCAGACGGTCGAGGTCTACAAGCCGTAAGCTTCCAGGGAATTGGAGGAATTCGGCGATTGGCCGGACAACCGGGCCCGGCCGGGCTTCCCCTGGCGGCTCGCATGGCCTATTACGCCGCAACGCAACAATTCCCCCAAAAAGACCCCATGATCCGCCTCGACAACGTCAGCAAGCAAGCCGGCCACCAGATCCTGTTCATCGAAGCCTCCGCCGCCCTCAACAAGGGCGAGAAGATCGGGCTCGTCGGCCCGAACGGCGCGGGCAAGACCACGCTGTTCCGGATGATCGCCGGCGAGGAACTGCCCGACGAGGGGCAGGTCTCGACCGATCGCGGCATCACCATCGGCTATTTCAACCAGGACGTCGGCGAGATGGCCGGCCGCAGCGCCGTGGCCGAGGTGATGAATGGCGCGGGTCCCGTCAGCGAGGTCGCGGCCGAGCTGCGCCAGCTCGAGGCTGACATGGCCGACCCCGACAAGGCCGACCAGATGGACGAGATCATCGCGCGCTATGGCGAGGTGCAGCACGCCTTCGAGGAGCTCGACGGCTACGCACTCGACGGCCGCGCGCGTGAAGCCCTGTCCGGCCTCGGCTTCAGCCAGGAGATGATGGACGGCGACGTCGGCAAGCTCTCGGGCGGCTGGAAGATGCGCGTGGCGCTGGCGCGCATTCTCCTGATGCGGCCCGACGTCATGCTGCTCGACGAGCCGAGCAACCATCTCGATCTCGAAAGCCTGATCTGGCTGGAGAAGTTCTTGCACGATTACGAAGGCACGCTGCTGATGACCTCGCATGACCGCGAGTTCATCAACCGCGTGATCTCCAAGGTGATCGAGATCGATTCCGGCTCGCTCACCACCTACACCGGCGATTACGAGTTCTATGAGCAGCAGCGGGCGCAGAACGAGAAGCAGCAGCAGGCCCAGTTCGAGCGCCAGCAGGCCATGCTCGCCAAGGAGATCAAGTTCATCGAGCGCTTCAAGGCGCGCGCCTCGCATGCAGCCCAGGTGCAGAGCCGGGTCAAGAAGCTCGACAAGATCGAGCGGGTCGAGCCGCCGCGCCGTCGCCAGACGGTGGCGTTCGATTTTCCGCCGGCGCCGCGTTCGGGCGAAGACGTTGTGGCGCTCAAGAACGTCTACAAGGGCTATGGCAGCAAGCGGATCTATGACGGACTCGATTTCATGATCCGCCGCAGGGAGCGCTGGTGCGTGATGGGCGTCAACGGCGCCGGCAAATCGACGCTGCTCAAGCTCATTGCCGGTGCGAGCGAGCCGGATCAGGGCACCGTGGCGGTCGGCGGCAGCGTCAAGATGGGCTATTTCGCCCAGCACGCGATGGATCTGCTCGACGGCGAACGCACCGTGTTCCAGTCGCTGGAAGACCAGTTTCCGACCGCCGGGCAGGGCTCTTTGCGCGCGCTCGCCGGCTGCTTCGGCTTCTCCGGTGACGACGTCGAGAAGCGCTGCCGCGTGCTGTCAGGCGGCGAGAAGGCGCGCCTCGTGATGGCGAAGATGCTGTTCGACCCGCCGAACTTTCTGGTGCTGGACGAGCCGACCAACCATCTCGACCTCGCCACCAAGGAGATGCTGATCACGGCGCTGGCGGATTTCGAAGGCACCATGCTGTTCGTCTCGCATGACCGGCACTTTTTGGCGACGCTATCCAACCGCGTGCTGGAGCTCACGCCGGACGGCATCCACCAGTTCGGCGGCGGCTACACCGAGTATGTCGCGCGCACGGGGCAGGAAGCGCCGGGATTGCGCTCGTAGTTGTAATCCGTAGCCCGGATGGAGCACAGCGCAATCCGGGTTTCGTGCCACGAGGATAGCCGAGCGATGAGGATGGTCCGGCCCCGGATTACGCTGCGCTCCATCCGGGCTACAGACCTCGATGGAATTTCGTAGCCCGGATGGAGCGAAGCGCAATCCGGGGGTTCAATTTCCTCGTTCACCAAAATTGCCGTTTATCTCGCCCACTCCTCCCCAATCAGCGGGCAGTATGTCGACGCGGACGTAACGATGCAGCGAGGAGTACGGCCAGTCGACCGGCGACGCGACCAGGCCGTGCTTGACGGGATTGTAATGGATGTAATCGGCGCAGCGTTCGAAATCGGTCTCGCCGCGAATTGTGTGCTCCCAGAATCGCCGCTGCCACAGGGCGAACTCGCCGCGACGATTGCGGGAGATCGAGGCGCCGGACGCGGCCAGTCGATGCGTGAACAGGCTCTTGATCCGCCGCCATCTGCCCGGGAAATCTGCATCACCTTCCGGCAAGGTCATGATGACGTGGAGATGGTCGGGCAGGATGACGATCGCATCGACCGTGAATGGTCGCTCGGCGCGCGTGGCGCGAAAGGCCGCGCGCAGCTTGTCGATGTGATCGACCAGCGCGGATGATCTTCGGTCATTCAGTGTCGCGGTAAAGAAGTAGCTTCCGCCCGGAACAAAATTGCGCCGATAGCGAACCATGCGAGGGACTTTCCCGGATTGCGCTTCGCTCCATCCGGGCTACAACCAAATCGGGAGATTTGCAATGAACTCGCTTGCGGTGCGGCGATCGTGCGGCGTGGATGGTCTGGCCCCGGATTGCGCTTCGCTTCATCGGGGCTACGATTACGTCGCCGGATGGACGCCGATCGGCGTCCATCCGTTGGGTTGTGTCTCTACCGCAAAATCTCGCGCAGTACCTCGCCATCGACCTGGTGCGGCCTGACGCCGAGAAGGTGCATGATGGTCGGCGCCACGTCGACATTGCGCATGCGGCGGATCGTTCTGTTGTTGCGGATCTGCGGGCCGGCGGCGATGAAGGTGGCGCTCATCACCGGCAGTTTGGGATCATGGCCGTGGGCCCCGTAGAAATTCGGCATCGACAGCGTGGTCGTCGCCGCGTTGAACGGCGCATCGCCGAGGCGTGCCACGCCGGGGTTCTGGATGCCGTCGAAATTGTAGCCGGGAGCCATCAGCGCGAACACATCGCCGAAATCCTGCCCGATGGTCTTGCTGGTGCATTGCCCGATTCCGGCCTCGCACTGCAGTGGACGGGTCTCGACTACGCTGAAGAGCCGCCCGCCCTCGAGCGAGCCGTTGAACTTCGGGTTGGGATCGACAGCATTTTTCACGGCATCGGTGATCTGCGTGACCAGCGCCGTGTAGGTGGCGGGATCGACGGTGCCATTCAATTCGCGTTGCTGCAGGTTGACATAGATGTTGACCGCCGGCCCCGAGGTGCGGATCGCGAGCTTGGTGGTGTCGATGCCGGCATTCTTCAGGATGTTGGCCATGCTGACCGAGGTATGGAATGGCGCGAAGCCGTGGTCCGAGACGACGATGACGTTGCTGTCTTGCCCCGCCGCGTCGGCGATCCGCTTCACAGCCTTGTCCGCCGTCTGATAGGCGAAGCGGATATAGGATTTATAGCGGGCGACCTTGGCGGGGTCCTGGCCAGCGCCGATCGAGTTCGGGTCCTTCGGATTGGTGCCCTGGCGCGGGTCGGCGAGCAGGAACTGATGCTCCGAGCCGTCGGGCTGCTCGATATAGATCATGACGAGGTCGGCGTCGGGATTGTTCTTGATCGCGCGCTCGCCGATCTCGGTCTGATAGCGCACGAAGGTCTTGACCATGTCCTCGTACATTGCCTCGACCTCAATGTCAGGGAAGTCGGTGAAGCCCGGGCTCAGCCGCTCCGGAATACGGAAGTCGGCCTGCGGCCGCCAGAATCCGATGCTGTTGTTGATGTCGTCGACGTCGGCCAGCACGGCTGCGTTGCGCGGGATGAAGTTGGCGCCGTAACGGGCGAAGCGCACCACCGACAGATCAGGTGCGAGCTGCGAGACGAAGTACGCGGCGCCGACCTTGGCTCCGCTACTATCGAAGAAGAACGGCGCGTTCTCGCCGCCGAACTTCGCGTAGGCCGGTCCGGTCGCCGGCGGCGGGAACGGTCCCGCCGTGATGCCGCGCGTGACGTCGAAAAAGACGAGCGTGTCGTAGTTCACCTTGTTGTCATTGGTGGTATCGAGTGCGGCAACCCGGATCGCGTATTTCAGGTCCTGCGTGGCTGCGCTGGTGCAGGTTGCGGTCGGCGCCGACGCGCATGAAAACGTCTCGATCGGCGTGGACGTCGCCAGCACCGGGCTGAACGAGAAGCGGCCGGCCGCCTGGAGGGCCGTGGCCACCGCCGGATCGGGGGCGAATTCTGACCGGGAGAGCGAAAAACCCTGGGCACCGAGGCCGCCAAATGCACCGAACGGCACGGTGTAGTCGGTGATGCGGATCGGTTGGGCAGGTTGCACCACCGTGCCGTTGATAGAGATGTCGGCGCCATCGCCGCCCGGCCATGTGGCGGTGACCACTTTCTTTCCCTGCTGGCGCAGTTGCACCCACAGCGGCAGTGCCGTCGGCCGCGGCGAAGGTCCAAGCGGGCTCTCGCGATAGCCCCCGATCGGAGCGGCGAAGCCGCTGAGGCTCGATGTGATCGGCCCGACGATCGCCTGGAATGTGTTGGAGGGGATGTCGTTGTGGACAGCGGTCGAGCCGGTGGCGATTTCGATATGCGAGACCGCGGTGAGCGATGGCGACGCCGTGATGTTCTGGAGCGCCACGGCGCCGTGGCGGCTCAGTCGGGCCAGGCCGCCGTCGCGTGGCAGCACGCCCTCCTCGATGAACTGCTGGATGAAATCAGGCCTTGCACCATCGAGGGAGATGACGACCACCGACGGCGATCGATGCCCGTGATGGCGGCCCTGATCATGGTCGCGATCCCTGGCGTTGTCGAAGCCGCGGTCACGGCCGTTGTTATCCTGATCGGCGTGCGCCGGCACAGCCGTGCCCGCCAGCGTTGCCGCGAGCGAAATTGAAGATATCAGGGAGAAGAGCTTTTTCACGAGAACGCCCCATGTTTTTGCTGCGCAATCTGTGCGCGTGTAGCCTGAAATGACACGGAGATTATCGAGCGCGGCCGACGACGCGCGTATGACGCTTGCGCGACGCATCTGCGTCGTTGCGTGAAGCTGTCGCGAGAGTCCAAGTGAGGTTTTCGTCGCGCCGGTGATGGGAACTCGTCAGCGCAAGCAGACGCTCATGCGTCTTGAAGGCTGCGAACTCGTTCGCTACGCTTGAGAAAATTGGGGAGTGAACCGTGAAGCAGCTCAGGATCGGCGACATCACCATCGATGCGGTGATCGAGCGGGAGGGGCCGTGGCGGCGGCCGCAGGATTTTTTCCCGGCCTATGACGAGGGCGTCTTCAAGCGCCATCTGCCGAGCTTGGAGCCGGAGGTGTTTGACGCGGCGCGCGGCATGATGGTCATCACCTACCAGACCTTCGTGGTGCGCACGCCGCGCCACACCATTTTGGTCGACACCTGCACGGGCGAGGACAAAGGCCATCCGCCGCCGTTCGATTTTCCGGGCAAGGAGCGCTGGCGCAACGAACTGTTCGCGCTCGGCATCTCTTTCGAGCAGATCGACTACGTGTTCTGCACGCATCTGCACATCGATCACACCGGCTGGAATACGACCTTGCGCGACGGGCGCTGGGTGCCGACGTTTCCGAACGCGAAATACGTCTTCCACAAGGGCGAGTATGCGGCCTGGGAGGCCGAGCATGCCAAGGGCAGCAATCCGCCGGGGACCGTATTTCGCGACAACTGCCTGCCGATCGTCGAGGCCGGCCAGGCGCTGCTGGTGGACGACGATTACGCGCTCGATGACACCATCACGTTGACGCCGACGCCGGGGCATTCGCCCTGTCATTGCTGCGTGAACATCTCTTCGAAGGGTAGCCGCGCGGTGGTCGCAGGCGACCTCATGCATCACCAGATCCAGTGCCGCGAGCCCGACTGGTCGGCCATGCCCGATTGGGATCCAAAGCAGTCGGCGGTGTCGCGGCGAAAGTTCTTCGCTTCCGTCGCCGACACCGACACGCTGATCCTGCCGATCCATTTCCCGGCACCGACGGCCGGACTGATCAAGCCGCTGGGCGCCGCCTTTGATTACCGTTTCAAGCGGGATTGACCACCGCCTCGCCGTCATGGCCGGGCTTGTCCCGGCCATCCACGACCTTTGCTACACGGCAACAAGAACGTGGATGCCCGGGACAAGCCCGGGCATGACGAGTTCGTGGAGCGACCGCGCGTCGGACGCTCTAATACGCATAGAACATCCGCTGGATCTCCTTGGTATCGGTCGTCCTGGTCAGCGCCAGCATCAGCAGAATGCGCGCCTTTTGAGGATTGAGCGTATCCGAGACGACGAAGTCGTGTTCGTCGTCCTTGGCCTCGCCATTGCGCGCGACGATGCCGTTGCCGACACGGCTGCTGCGAACGATCACGACACCCTTCTTGCGGGCCTCGTCGAGAGCCGGCTCGACCGCAGGCCGGGCCAGGCTGCCGTCACCCACGCCGGCATGCACGATCCCCTTGGCCCCGGCGCCGACGAAGGCGTCGACCGCGACCCGGTTCATGTTGGCATAGCCGTAGACGATGTCGACTTGCGGGAGGGCATCGAGACTGGAGACGTCGAATTCGGAGTCCGCCGTGTGCCGGCGCGTCGACTGGCGATAGAAGTACGGCTTGTTGCCCTGCATGTAGCCGAGAAAGCCGAGCTCCGGCGTACGGAAGGTGTCTGCCGTCGAGGTGTTGTTCTTGGTGACGTCGCGCGCCGCGTTGATCTGATCGTTGAGAGCGACCAGCACGCCCTTGCCGATCGCCTCGTCACTGCCTGCGAGGATCACCGCGTTGAAGAGATTGATCGGCCCATCCGCGCTGATCGCTGTCGACGGCCGCATCGCGCCGACGATGACGACGGGCTTCTTGCTCTTGACGACCAGGTTCAGGAAATAGCTGGTTTCCTCGATCGTATCGGTCCCGTGGGTGATCACGATTCCATCGACGTCGTCCTGCGCCAGGAGCGCGTTGACGCGCTTGGCAAGCTTTAGCCAGTAGTCATTGTTCATGTTCTCGCTGGCGATCTGGAAAACCTGCTCGCCCTTGATGTTGGCCACCGTTTTCAGTTCAGGGACGGCGTTCAGGAGGGTGTCGATGCCCACCGTGGCTGCGGTATAGCCGACGACGGTGGTGCTGCTCGCGCCGGTGCCGGCGATCGTGCCACCGGTTGCCAGAACCATGACGTTGGGCAGGCCGGGGCCGCGCGCATTCGCGGCCTCAAGTCCGATGAGCAGCGCGAAGAGCAAGCTCATTATCGCCATGATCTGATGACGCACTCGCAGTTGCCACATCTTGACGTCCCTTTCCAGAAAACGATGCGCCCCGGTTCGCTCAGCACTGCATGATCCGTCAGTCGAGGCCTCCTGTCCAGCGTGGCGATACTTCGGATGATTTGGTCTGGACGCTGGGTACACGGAAACACATACACGAATGGCCGGGACAAGCCCGGCCATGTGGCAGTTCGTCTAACGATTGCTCGCCAAAGAAGCAGTGCGTTACGCGCCGACCTCGCACTTCTTCATAAAGCTGTTCTTGGCGGCGCCGGCGAGTGGCTTGCCTTCGGCGCTGACGGCCTTGGGCGCGCAGGCATCCGCCTTGCACTTCTTCAGGAACGAGGTCTTGGCGGCGCCGGCCAGCGGCTTGCCGTCCTTGCCGACGGCCTTGCTCTCGCAGGTCTCTTGGGCGAATGCCGAGCCTGCCGCGAAGGTGGCAA
The DNA here is from genome assembly GCF_032290525.1 of Bradyrhizobium cosmicum. Lineage (GTDB taxonomy): Bacteria > Pseudomonadota > Alphaproteobacteria > Rhizobiales > Xanthobacteraceae > Bradyrhizobium > Bradyrhizobium cosmicum_A. The sequence continues at coordinate 207,978 of NZ_JASXTA010000005.1, forward strand.
GAATCGCAGCGAGGAAAATCCGCTTCATCATGGGTGTCTCCCTAAACCAAAAATTGGCAGACGGATTGGAGCCGGGAATCGTGGCGCAATCAAGCAGGACGGCGTCGATATTTCGGCCGCCGCATCTTAGATGTCTCCGCCGATGCTTCTGACCAGCATGCCAACCTGAACGGTGATCAGCCGCCGCATCTCCTTGCCGCTTCTCGCGGTTTCGCGCAGCCCGCGCATGCCGAACACCAGGCATCGCGCCAGCACTTCCGGATCCTCCGCGATCCCTGCGGCCTGCACCTGATCGCGAATGAGATCGGCGACTAGGACCTGGAAGTTGTCGTAGACCTTCCGGACCGCGGGGAAACCGAGGTCGAAGAGATCTGCCGCGTCGGGATGCGCCTCGATCAGATCGAACCCATGGGTTCCCCAGGACTTGCAGGCGTGGAGCAGCTTGGCGTCAAGACCATCGAGGCGGGCGATCGCGGCCCTGATGTCGCGATGCTTCTGCGCGTCCATCCTCCAGATCACCGCCGCGAACACGGCATCCTTGTCGGGGAAGAGCAGATAGAGCGCCGGCCGCGATATCCCGGCCTGCGCGGCGATGTCACCCATGGTCGTGCGGGCGTAGCCGTAGCGCGAAAACACTTCTGTCGCCGCCGCGGTGGCAAGCTCCTCTTTCGAAACCGTGTGCTGGGGCATCACTCCTCAGGGGCGCGAGAAATCGCACAGGCCGGAGATTGACAAAATTTCGATAATTGTCAATACGTCAAAAACGACATGCAGCCACGAGAGGTTCGGCAGGATGAACGACGAAGCGCGACTGAAGACCTGGAACACCTATCAATCGGCGTGGGGGCCCGTCGACGAGCACGAGCGCCGCCGGCTGCTCGAGCTAAGCGTGGCCGCCGACTGCGTGTACACCGATCCGGGCTCGCAGATTGAGGGGCGCGAGGCCTTGATGCTGCGCATCGGTCAGACCCAGCTCAAGTTTCCCGGCGCCTATTTCAGGAATGACAGCTTCCTCGAGCACCACGCGCAGGGCCTCTTCCGCTGGACGATGTACGACGGCGCCGGAACAGCATTCGTGAAGGGAGAGAGCTTCGGCCGCTTTGGCGAAGACGGGCGGCTCGTTCAGGCAACGGGATTCTTCGAGGTGCCGGCGGCCAAGGGTTGATCGCCGGCTGATGTTGCAAAGGTGAATCCGTTGCGGGCCGTGCGTCACGTCCCCTGCGCGAGCAGCGCCTTGAAATCGGCTCGCGCACGCTGCGCCTCGGCCCGCGCGACGTCCGAGGAATCGCCGAGGCCGAAATAGCCGTGGATCAGGCCGGGACCTTCATGGTGCTTGACGCGCACGCCGGCTGCTTCCAGAGCCCGCGCATAGGCCGCGCCCTCGTCGCGCAAGGGATCGAACCAGGCGGTGGTCACGATCGCGGGTGCGATGCCGGCAAGGGATGCCGCACGAAGCGGCGAGACGCGCCAGTCGGCGGCGTGCTTGGGATCGGCGAGATAGTGGCCGCAAAACCATTCCATCGTGGCGCGGGTGAGGAAGTAGCCGTCGGCATTCTCCATGCGTGACGGAAAGCGATCGTTCTCGCGCGCATCGGCATAGCTGCCGAGGACGTCGGTCACGGGATAGACCAGCAGTTGGGCGGCGAGCTTGATGCCGGCGTCGCGGCAGGCGATCGCGGTCGCGGCCGCGAGATTGCCGCCGGCGCTGTCGCCGGCCACGCCGATGCGCTTGGCATCGCCGCCAAATTCCGCGACGCGGCCAAATACGTCGCGCATTGCGGCGAAGGCGTCCTCGAACGCGCCGGGAAAGCGCGTCTCCGGCGGTCGCCGGTAGTACACCGAGACAACGACCGCGCCGGTCTCGATCGCGAGGTTGCGCGCCTGCCGGTCGTGGGTCTCGAGATCGCCTGCGACCCAGCCCCCGCCATGGAAGAACACCACCGTCGGTGCGGGATTGGTGCCGATGCGGTAGACACGCGCATCGAGCAGGCCGGCGCCGCCCTTCACCTTGATATCCTGCACGGTGTCGACGGGCGGCGGCGGCACGGCCGCGCGTGAGGCAGCCAGTGCACGCAAGGAATCGCGGGCGCTCTGTGGCGTCATCACGGTGGGATCGCGCAGCGGCAGTAGCGGGATGATCTGGGCGATGACGGGATCGAGCGGCACGGCCATGGTGGTCTCCTCACGGGGTTCTTGGTCTTGCTTGCGGATCAACATAGATTTTGCGCATGACGTCGGCAACCGGTCGCCGAACGAACGGGCAGGGAGGTTGAAGAGGTGGAATTCGAAACGCTAGTCCAGTCGCGCCGCAGCGTGCGCGGCTTCAGGAACGAGCCGGTGCCGCGCGCGGTGATCGAGGCGATCATCGAGAGCGCCAAGCGTGCGCCGTCGTCGATGAACACTCAGCCCTGGCACGTCCATGTGCTCACGGGCAGCCCGCTGGAACAGCTGCGCCGCCGCAACATGGAGGAGATGGTCGGCGGCGCCAAGGTTATGCGCGACATCGTCAGCCATGGCGAGTACCAGGGCGTACATCGCACTCGCCAGGTCGACATCGCCAAGAAATTGTTCGGCGCGATGGGAATCGCGCGCGACGACAAGCCGATGCGCCAGGACTGGGTGCTGCGCGGCTTTCGCCAGTTCGACGCGCCGGTCTCGCTGGTGCTGACCTATGACCGCGTGCTCGACCCCGGCGCGGTCTGCCATTTCGATCTCGGCGCGCTCTGCTACGGAATCGTGCTGTCGGCCTGGGACCGTGGACTCGGCTCGGTGATCAACGGGCAGGGCATCATGCGCTCCGACATCGTGCGCGAGGTCGCGAGAATCCCGGAGGACGAGGTCATCATGACCTGCGTCGCGATGGGCTATCCCGACGACGGCTTTGCCGCGAACGCGGTTCGCTCGGACCGCGAGTATAACGAGGAGTTCGTGCACTACGTGGGTTTTGCCGACTAGCACGACGAAGAGACGATTATTCTCTGGAGAAATTTTTGGTGCGGACTCCTTGCGACCTCTTGCAATCTCGAAGGTGCAGGAGGAACAATATGCGGATTGAGAGGTTTGTTGCTGGCGCGAGGGAATTGACATGCGGCGGCTGGCTAGCCTGGTTCGGCGGTTGTTCGGCCCGCGAATGCGGCGCCCGATCGATGATGATCCAAACCTTCCCTTCACACCCGACGAATTCGGCCGGCTGATCCGCAGCGGCAGACGCGAGGACATGAAGCTGCTGGCCGAAGGGCTGGCGTGCCGGTCCATCCCGCACCGCGCCAGTTATCGCGCCACGCACTGAATCGCCGCGACCAAGGGAAGCGTCCCCGCGCGCGGGTTTCGTGCTAGTCTGATCGCATGAGCAATCGCATCCTCGTCCTCTACGGTTCCTACCGCTCCGACCGCATGGGCATTCGCCTTGCGAATTTCATCATCAATGGCCTGCGCGGCCGCGGCGACGACGTCGAGTTCATCGACGCCAAGGCGATCGGCCTGCCGATGCTCGACCGCATGTACAAGGAATATCCCAAGGGGACTGCGCCCGAGGCGCTGGAGAAGCTGGCCGGGCAGATCCGCAGCGCCGACGGCTTCGTGTTTGTGACTGGCGAGTACAATTGGGGCATCCAGCCCGGCCTGAAGAATCTCACCGACCATTTCCTCGAAGAATGGTTCTGGCGTCCGGCCGCGATCGTGAGCTATTCCGCCGGCCGGCTGTCCGGCGCGCGCGCCGCGACGGCCTGGCACGGCACGCTGTCGGAGATGGGCATGGTGGTGATCTCGAGCACGATCGGGGTCGGACCGATCGCGCAGACCTTGTCGGAGGCGGCCGAGCCGATCGGCGACGGCGGCAAGGCGCTGGAGCGCTCGTTCCCGCGTTTTGCCGACGATCTCAATTGGTGGATCGAGGCGGCGAAGGCGCAGCGGGCGCGCAAGGCGCCGCCTTATTAAGCGGCCCTGACCTCGCCGAGGAAGCGGTCGAACTGTCCGGCGAGGTCGCGCGACTGGGTCGAGAGCTGCTCGGCCGCGCCCAGCACTTCCCTTGCGGCCGCACCGGTGTGGTCGGCGGCGCGCTGCACGCCCGATATGTTGGTGTTGACCTCCTGAGTGCCGCGCGCGGCTTCCTGGACGCTGCGGGCGATCTCCTTGGTGGCGGAGCCCTGCTCCTCGATCGCCGCGGCAATCGCAGTGCCGATCTGGTCGATCTCGCCGATGACGTCGGCGACGTTGCGGATCGCGGCGACGGTCTCGTCACTCGCGGCCTGGATCGCCGAGATCTGCTCGGAGATTTCGGTGGTGGCCTTGGCGGTCTGGCCCGCCAGCGACTTCACTTCGGCAGCAACCACCGCAAAGCCGCGGCCGGCATCGCCGGCGCGTGCGGCCTCGATGGTCGCGTTCAGCGCCAGCAGATTGGTTTGCTCGGCGATGCTCTGGATCAGCGTGACGACGTCGCCGATCTTCTGGGCGCCCTCGGCGAGCGCGCGTGCGGTGTCGCCGGTGCGGCGGGCGTTGTCGACGGCGCGCGCCGCGATCTCTGTGCTTTGAGCCACTTGACGGCCGATCTCCGCGATCGAGGAGGTCAGCTCTTCCGTGGCGCTGGCAACGGTCTGCACGTTGGTCGACGTCTGCTCGGAGGCGGCGGCGACGACCGCGGCCTGGCTGTTGGTCTGGGCCGCCGTCGAGGTCATCGATTGCGCCGTGCTTTCCATGGTGGATGAAGCCCGGGACAAGCCGCCGACAAGCTCGGTGATCTTGGCCTCGAACGCGCGGGTGAGCCCGTCGAGGGCCTGGGCGCGGCGCATCTTGCCGTCGTTCTCGGCCTGCTTCTCCGCCGCGAGCCGTTCGGCCCGGATCATGCTGTCCTTGAACACCTGGACGGCGGCGGCCATCGCGCCGATCTCGTCGGAGCGCTCGGCGCCGGGAATCTCCTCGGCAACGTCGCCGTCGGCGAGCCGCGACATCCGGCTCGTCAGATCGACGATCGGGGCGCAGACGCGGCGGCGGACCGTCACGACGAGGCCGGCGCTCGCGATCAGTACGGCGAGAAGCCCGACGAGTGCGATGGTGAAGCTGGTGCGCGCGGCGGCGGCGGCACCGGCGAGGATAGATTCGGCATTGTCGTAGAAGGCGTCGCGGACCTCGATGATGGTGCCGAGGCCGCGTTGCGTGGCGGCGTAATAGGTGTCCACGTCGTGTTCGTACTTGCCGCTGATCGCACCTTCCTTCGCGAGCTTGAGTTCGCGGCCGAACTCCTCGATATAGATCGCGTTGAACTTCTCCAGTGCGGCGGCGACGTTGGCCGGAGTTGCGGGATTGCCGCGCAGCTCCAGCAGCGACATCACGATCTGGTCGTTGCGGCCCTGCGAGCGGCTGATCTCGGCCTTCTCGGTGTCGGTCGCCGGTTTCTTGCCGCCGACGAGATTCTTGTGCAGGCTGGAGTTGAAGCCGCCCACATCGCGCAATGTCATCGCGATGTTGGCGTAGCTGGCCTGCCGGTAGGCATCGCCGTTGAGGATCGCCATGCGGCGGACCTGCTCGTTGAGCAGCGCGGTCACGCCGCCGTTGAGCACGGCGTTGTCGGCGACGATCTTCTTGGCCGCGTCCTTGCGTGCCTCTGGCGGTCCCGCCATCGCCTTGTCGATGGCCTCGCGCAGCGACGTGAATTTCGAATTGATGCCGTCGATGCTGCCGCCGATGGTGTTGCCGTCGTCGAACGGACCCGGCAGCTCCTTGCGCAGCGCATTTATCTTGTCGCGCGCGCCATCGGTCTGCTTGCGCAGCTTGTCGTGCTCGGAAAGCTGCGCCGGATCGTAGGTCGCGGGACCGTAAAGGATGTTGGTGGCAAAGCCGCGCTCGGGGTTGAGATAGCGCGGGATGTCGCTGACGGCGCGGACGATCGCGAGCCGCCCCTGCGCTTCGGTGATCCGCTCCATTGTCTGGTATTTCGTCACCGCGACATAGACGGCGAGGCCGCCGCCGACGGTCGAGAGCGAGACGATGGCGGCGGTCAGCAGCGTACCGATTTTCATGATCTGTCCGGCAATAGCGCGGGAGAAGTGTTTGCACGGAAGATAGGCAGGCGATGTTAATCCCGGGTTTACGCTGGTGGCCGCCATGCGCCGCGCGCATGCGTCCATTCGTCTAGTTGTAGGTCGCGCTTACGGTTCCCAGCGGACCGAAATCGGCGATGTAAGTCTCGCCCGGCTTGGGCCGCAGCATGCCGGTCAGCGTACCTGTGCTGATGGTCTGGCCGGCCTCGAGGCGGATGCCAGTCCGTGACAGCTCGTTGGCGAGCCAGGCGAGCGGCACCAGCGGATGATCGATCGCCTCCGCAGCGCTACCGCGGCGTCTCTCGGCGCCGTTGCAATTCAGGACGACCTCCTGATTGGCAATGTCGCGGTTGCGCCAGTCCGTGATGGGCTCTCCAAGCACGATCGTTCCCGATCCAGAGCCGTCGGCCATGATCGCGGGCATCGGCGGAAACGCCGCGTCGTGAACGAAGCGGCATTCGGCGAGTTCGATGCCGGGATGCAGCGAAGCGACGGCATCGCCGACCTCTTCCACCGTGTAGGGCTTCGCGCGCGGAGGCAGGTCGGCGCCGAGACGTGCCTGGTACTCGACCTCCGGAATCGGACTGCATTGCTTGATGTGCTCGACGCGCGCGGGCGAGCTCTTGATCAGCGGCGCGAACACTCGCCCGTAGATCGGCGTAGAGATGCGAAGCTGGCGCTGGAGCCCGGGTTTCATGCCGGCGATCTTCCAGCCGACGACGTCCCAGCCCAGTTCTTCTTCCACCATCTGCGCGACGCGGTACGCCGTTTCGGCATCCGGTGGCACCAGCCGCTCCGCGAGACCGCTTTGTTGTCGGCCCTCGCGGCGAAGATTGGCGAGATGGCGGGCGAGCTCGAGTTGTCGGGACAAATCCATCGGTGCGTCTCCATTCTATCCGGTGGTGCCGGCGAGGGCGGAGGACAGGATCGTCTCCAGTTCCTCTTGAACCTGATCGAGCGCGTCGGCGCTGCGAGCCGCGCGGCACATCGCGACCGTGCCTTCGATCGAGGCGACGACGAGGGTTGCGAGCCGCTGCGCGCGCTCGGCAGCCACGCCTTCGCGCAGCAAGGCTGCGCACATGTTCTGCCGCCAATCTGCGAGTACGCCGTCTGCGAGATCGAGCAGATGCTGCTGCGTCGTCTCGTCGTCCTTGTCGGAGGCTTCTCCGACATAGCGATCGACGGCGACAGCGAGCACCGGGCAGCCGGCCTCGAAACCGGTCGCTTCGAGCTGGCGGCGCCACGAAGCGACGAAAGCTCTGAGGCCTCCGATCACGCCGCTTTCATTCATGGCCTTCTCCAGGGGAATCGACACCTGCTTGCCGGCGAAGATCACGGCTGAGGCGATCAGCTGCCGCTTGCCGTCCGGGAAGTGGTGACTGATCGAGCCGCGCGGCGTCGCCGTATGGCGGACGACATCTCGCATGCTGGTGGCGTTGACGCCGCGCCGGCTCATCAGGTCGGCGGCGCCGGCGATCATCTTGTCGCGTGTGGTGGTGGGCATTGGACGTTCCGCAGTTGGCTGTCTTGTCTAGACTATGACACTTGACATAGGCAAGCGGCGATGAAATATGACGCATGACATATTCGTGGAAAGGGATACGTTGACGATCATCACCGTGACCGCACCGGCCGGCCGACTTGGCCTTGCGCAGCGCCGCCGCCTCGCCGAAAGCCTGACCGATGCCGTGCTCGAGCCCGAGATCGGCCAGCATGCGCCAGCGGCACGAATGGGCTTTCAGGTGCATTTCCATGACCTGCCGGCCGACCGCATGGCGATCGGCGGCCGGCTCCTGTCCGACCAGGAGACGCCGCGCGATGTCATGACCGTCAATATCGCGGTGATGCACGCCGCCTGGCCTGCCGAAGTGCGAGCGGAGGTGATCCGCAATGTGCTGGCGCGGCTTGCGGAGGCCTGCGGCATGCAGGCGCCTGCGCCGGCTTGGTGGGTCAATTTCGAGATCATCGAGGAGGGAAGCTGGGGATCGCGCGGCGGCGTGCTCTCGATCCTGCAGCTCCTGGACTCCGGCGTGTTCACGCCGGTGCGGATCGAAGCCATCCGCGCGGCAATTCAGCCGCCGACCTGATTTACCGACACCGACCGACCAATCCGGAGGGAGCCAAATGAGCGAAGGTCAGATCCGCACCGAAGCGCACGGCGATGTCTTCAAGATCGTCATCGACAACGCCGCGAAGAAGAACGCGTTCACGCCGCCTATGATGGAGCAATTGTCCGATGCACTGACTGAGCTGCACGACAACGAGGCCTATCGCGCCGGCGTGATTTGCGCCGAGGGCAGGGATTTCACGGCCGGTCTCGACATGCCGAAATTCTTCGGTCCGACTGCGGAAAAGCGTAACATCACGGAAGGCAATGTAGATCCGTTCGGCCTTGCCAAGCGGTGCCGCAAGCCGGTCATTACCGCCGTGCAAGGCATCGTGTTCACGATCGGCATCGAGCTGATGCTCGCCGGCGAGGCCAAGCGCGGCATCGCGCCGCTTGGTGGTGCGCATTTCCGCTTCCTCTCGCGCGCCGGCTGGGGCGATGCGATGTACCATTTGTTTCTGTGCGACGAGTTTTCCGCCGAGCGCGCCCACGCGATCGGCCTCGTCCAGGAGGTCGTGCCGCCGGGAGAGCAGGTCGAGCGGGCAATGGCGCTCGCCGCCATCATCGCGCGCAACGCGCCGCTGGGCATCCAGGTCACCAAGGAAGCCGCGTCGAAATACATCGAAAGCGGCGAGGCGGCGGCGATCGCCTGTATCCCAACAATCCGCGATCGCGTGCTCGGCAGCGCCGACGCGAAGGAAGGTATTCAGTCCTTCATCGAACGTCGTGCGGCCGTCTTCCAGGGCCGCTGATCGCACGCGCGTCTAGACTAGCCGCCGATCCAGCCTGTCGAGGATCTCCAGCGTGGCGCCGTCGCGTTCGCCTGCGAAATATCGGGCGAGCGCCTCGCCGAAAACGGGCTCGTCGGAGACCGCGCCGAACAGCGTCATCGACGAGCGGAATTTGGCGTCGTCAGGCGCGCCGAGGATGGCGTTGATGGTCCGCCCCTCGACCGCGAGCACGAGGCGGGTGCATTCGATCAGACGCGGGCCGAGGACGGGGTGGGCGAGGTAGGCCCTGGCCTCCGCGCGGGAGCCGATGGCGTAGCGCTGCGACATCGCGCTGAGGCCGAGGCCGGCGATTTGCGGGAAGACGAACCACATCCAGTGGCTCTGCTTCCGTCCGCGGGTCAGCTCGCCCTGAACGTCGCGAAAAACCTGATTTTGGGCCGGGACGAACCGGTCTAGGTCGAAAGGATCGGTCATTGGATACCCCCGGGGGTGCCTAACTGGCCGTGATTATGCCTAACTTTTGGCTCCCAATGTGGTAGCTGGTATAGAGTCTCCGGGTGGGGGTGGGTCCCCCGGGGGTCGATTTGGGGATCTGATGGTTTCCGACGCCGCACACGCCGAGAGGCTGTTGTCGCGCCGCCGTATCGGGCGAGCGGAAACGATATTGCTGTCGTTGGGCGCTCTCGCGCTGGCGGTGGGCGCGGCCGCTTGGGTCGCGGATATGGGTGATTCGACCCCGTTGGTCACCGCCGCACTTCCCCCCGCCAATGCCCCTTCGTTCGACGACCGTTTCGCCTCGCTGTCCAGCAATCAGCCCGCCCGCGACGCCGGCCTGCGGGGACTGGAGCGATCCGCCATGAGCGCGGTCCAGCTCAAGCTGCGTGACGCCAGGGCGATGCTCGCCCAGAAGCTCCAGGGCGACGACTGGCGTTCGACCCTGACCGAGGACGATCGGCATGTGGTTGACGAGAGGAGGCCGTCGCAGCGCGCCGACGCCGTCCCGATCCCGCGCTCGCGCCCGACCCAGGCGGACATCGCCGCCCAGATCGCCTCCAGCCAAGCCTATGCGGAGACCAACCCCAGGGTCGATAACCGCAACTTCTTCGAAAAATTCACCGACAAGATCAAGCTGGCCTCGCTGACGCCCGACAGCGGCCTGTTCGGCAAGGCGCCGGACCTTGCCGCGCTCGGCTACGATTCGCGCACGGCGGTCTACGACATCAAGGCCAAGGCACTTTACCTGCCGAGCGGCGTCGCGCTGGAAGCCCATTCGGGCATGGGCGCGCTGATGGACGACCCCGACCACGTCGACCAGCGCATGGTCGGCGCGACCCCGCCTGCGATCTACGACCTGAAGCCGCGCGAAAAGCTGTTCCACGGCGTCCGCGCGCTGCGTCTGACGCCGACCGAGGGCACCAGCGCGCTCGGCCGCGTCGGCCTGCTCACCCACAATTACATGCTCGGGCCGCGCGGCGATTCCAACGGCTGCGTCTCGATCAAGGACTATGATCGCTTCCTCAAGGCCTGGGACAACGGCGAGTTCAACCGCCTGGTCGTGGTGCCGAGCCTGAGCGGACCGGCGACCGCCTCGCAGCGCGCGAGCACCAATTCCTGATATTGCCTGCTGCGGCGGGGCTGCCGTTTCCCCTTCGTTAAGCCGTCCTCGTCCAGAAGCAGCCCATGAGTGATCCCCAAAGCTCCGACACCCCGCTGCGTACCACGTTCAAGATCAAGCTGAACGGTGACACGCTGGCGATCGCGACCGTCGGCCAGGCCTATCAATTCCTCACCAACTTCAAGTCGGTCGAGTGGATGGAATTCCGCTCGCTGCATGAAGACGCGGTCGCGGCGCTCGAAGGCGCCGCCGACAACGCCATGCTCGCAGTGCAGGCGACCAACGCCGTGCGCGCGCTGTTCGTGAGCGCGAAGCTGCTCTAAGGGGCGTTCTTAGTGGCGTATCCGCGCGTGCAGATGCGAGTTGCAGTAACGCGCCATCACCCATGCTCCGTCATTGCGAGCGCAGCGAAGCAATCCAGGCTGTCTCCGCGGAAAGACTCTGGATTGCTTCGCTGCGCTCGCAATGACGAAATTGGGGGGGGCGATCGTGCGCACTCTTACGCCTGCGGCGCGCGGCGGAAGCGCGCGCCGCGCTTGTTGAGCTCGTTAGCGAGCCTGCACGTGATCAGTGCCTGTGGTCGCCGCGCCCGTCGTCGTCATCGTGGAAGTCGTGGTCGCCGCCCGGCCTGAAGCCGGGGTCGATGCAGGCAAAACTGCCGGCGTCGTTGGTCATGCCGCTGCCCTTGTAGGCTGCAATCTTCGGATAGACGCAGAGTGGCCTGGTACCGCCGGTCGGGAAGTTCATGGCAATGCGCGGATCGAAAAGCCCGCCGGCCGGATAGGGCGAGGTCGCATTGGTGTTGGCCGCGACGATGCGTTCCGGCGCGATGCCTTTCTCGACCCAATCCGTGATGGCCTTGAGCTCATTCCCGGCGAAGCTCGCGGTGGCCGCGCCGCCGCCGCAATGGGCCATGTTCGGCACCATGAACAGCCGCGCGAAATCGGTCGCGCGCCCGCTCATGTGCCTGTCCATGTTGCGATACCAGCGGGCGATCGCAGCGCCCGAGAAAATGCCGTCGTTGACGGAGGAGGAGATGATCAGCTTGCCGCCGCGCGCCCTGAACGGACGCAAATCGGTCGAGACCGCGGCCATGAAGTCCATGCTGCTTTCGGGATAGGCCGCCGTCCTGGTGAAGATCTTCGGCGCGTCGGTGTCGAAGTTGAAGCGGAAGACGAAGGCCTCCTGACCATTGGGCCCGTTGACCGGCGTGACGACGGGTGGCGTCTGGAAGATCATCGGAATCGCGCCCGCGCCGAGCGTCAGGTTGATGGCGGTGTTGACACCAGGCACCGGCGCGGTGACGACGTTCCAGAGTTGCCAGCCCGCGCCCGGCGCGGTGGGTGGCGTCCAGATGCCGGCATCCCAGAACCAGTTCGAATAGAGCCGCTCGCCTTTCGAGTTGACCGGCCCGGCATAGATCTTCTTTAGCGCGTTGACCTGCGCGGCGGTCAGGCAGGTGCCGCCATGCGGCGTGCTGCCGTGCGAGCCGGTGCCGCATGTGTAGCGCGCGAGCGCCGGATAGACCTTCTTGGCGGTGCAGGCGTGATAATTGTCGACGATGCCGTCAACGAGCCCATCGAGCGCGTCGCAGGCGCTCAGGATCGCGGCCGAGGCCACCTGGAGATCCTGCGCGGGAAACGTGTCGGGAATGAAGGGTTGTCCGTTGACGTCCTTGCTGGTTGAAAGGGTGCCGAGCACCTGCTCGTTCCAGGCTTCGGCGAGGCCCGCCTGCGGCAGGTTGAAGCCGGGATTTTGCGAGATCACGCCGTCGAACAGCCAGGGAAAGCGCTGCGACGCCATCATGGCGTCGCGTCCGCCGTTCGAGCAGCCCATGATGTACGAATAGACGGTGTCGAGGCCGTAGAAATAAGAGATGATCTGCTTGGAGATCGTCGCGGTCTTCTCGATGCCGTTGTAGCCGTAGTCCCTGCGCGCCTGGGCGTCGACCGCGAAATGCGCCGAGCCGCCGGCATTGACGTCGTCGTCCTGATGGCCGCCAACGACGTTGGCGGCGCTGTCTTCGTGACCGCCGTCATCGGCGGCCACGGCCCAGCCCTGGCCGAGCTCGACGCCGGCCGCGCCTTGCGGGTCTGCATTGAGGCTGCCGTCGGTGCCGCCGCCACCCATCATCTCGAAACGGCCGTGCCAGGTGTTGGGCAGGTTGAGCGCGAAGCCGATCCCGTAGGTGAAGTGATCGGGGTCCTGCGTCGACACCCGCTTGTTGATGATGCCGATCACGTTGCAATAACCCGATTTCTGGGTCGCGCTCAGGATTTGCGTGTTCGGCAGGGTGAGCCCCGTGAGGGCGGTACACGACGCGCGCGGCGCGACGCCGCTCGGTGGCAGCCCGTGCGCAGCGGCCTGGGCCCCGAGAGACGCCCACGTGGCGACGATCGTCGACGCGAGGAAAAATCGTTTCATGTCATGCCCTCCCAGTTTCATCATTGATGATCGAACGAAAACGCCGGACGTGCCGCCGGCCGGCGAGACGTTGGGCGGCGGGATTCATTTGCAGGATCGATGTCGGGAGAAATGCGCGCGCGTCCGCGATCAGCGGCAACGCAGCTTCGGCTGCGTGCAAAACCATGGCGCCGCGATGCGATGTGGCATGCGGAATGGCGCCCACCCCCTGACGACGACACAGACGTTCGCTCCCCTTGAACCCGCTCACGTGACGGCGGGCTCGCACGATCCTAAGGGAAGCGATGTTGCCGTGTCAACATGACGCATTACGCGATATTGCCGTGCAACCTGTCGTAGAAGCTATGCGCGCGAGACCAGATTCCAGCCGGCTTCTCGATCCAGCGAGGTTGCGTTAGACTCGGCGTCCGAATCCTCAAACCGGCCGGAAGCACCGCGACCGGCTTCGCGAAAGATGCGCGTCGATGCAGCCAGGCAAGGCACGGGTCAGGAAACGGATCGCGCGGCCGCCGCGGGCGGCAGGCGTGACAAAGCCGTCACGATCGGCGCCGCGCCCGGTATCCGGCGCGAAGACGGCCAAGGTGAAACCGCTTGCCCTCGGGGACCTCTCGCAGCTGCTGGGCTACAGCATTCGGCGGGCGCAGCTCTGGGTGTTCAAAGAATTCAGCCGGCAATTGGCGGTCTTCGAAATCAGTCCCGCACAGTTTTCGGTGCTCTGCGTGATCGATGCCAATCCTGGCGTCAACCAGCTTGCCGTCGCGCAGCTGTTGTCGATCGAGCGGGCCGGGCTCGGCAGGCTGGTCGACCATCTGGAAGGCCGGGGCCTGGTGCGGCGCACTGCGTCGGCGATCAACCGCCGCTACTACGTGCTTTATTTGACCGAAGCCGGCACGGCGCTGCTGGGCCGGCTGAGGCTGGCGGCCGCCGAAAGTGACAGGGCGCTCGCGGCCAAGGTTGGACCGCGCGCCTACAAGGACTTGCAGCGTGCGCTGTCGATCTTTGTCGAGGACGCCTGAACGATCCACGGCGGCCCTGATTTGACGGGCCGCTCCTCCTTTATCATGGGTTGAACTGCCTGGCAGGAACGGGCAAACGGTCCGCGAAGAGCGTGGCATGCGCCACCGATTTCAAGCCTGACTGAGAGGGAGACCCCACCATGAAACGCCGTACATTCCTCAAGGGCGGGGCGGTCGCCGGCGCGACGACGCTGGTTGCTGCACCCGCGATCGCGCAAGGCGCTCCCGAGATCAAATGGCGCCTGACCTCGAGCTTCCCGAAGTCGCTCGACACCATCTATGGCACGGCACAGACCTTTGCGAAGTATGTTGCCGAGGCCACCGACAACAAGTTTCAGATCCAGACGTTTGCGGCCGGCGAGCTCGTCCCCGGTCTGCAGGCGCTCGATGCCGTCAGCACAGCCTCTGTCGACATGGCGCAGACCCCGCTCTATTTCTACATCGGCAAGGAGCCGGCACTGGCCTACGCCACCGGCGCGCCATTCGGCATGAACCATCGGCATCAGGAATCCTGGTGGCATTTCGGCGGCGGCGCCGATCTCACCAACGAAGCGCTGAAGCCGTTCAAGGCGCATGCGATCCTCTGCGGCAATTCCGGCACCCAGATGGGCGGCTGGTTCCGCAAGGAGATCAAGACGGTCGACGATCTCAAGGGCCTCAAATTCCGCATCGCCGGCATGGGCGGCCATGTGCTGGCAAGGCTCGGCGTGGTGCCGCAACAGATTGCAGGCGGCGACATCTATCCGGCGTTGGAGAAGGGCACGATCGACGCAGTTGAATTCGTCGGTCCCTATGACGACGAGAAGCTCGGTTTCCAGAAAGTGGCTAAATACTACTACTTCCCCGGCTGGTGGGAAGGCGGTGCCATGCTGCACATGATCGTCAATGACGAGAAGTGGGCGAGCCTGCCGAAGCAGTACCAGGCGATCGTCAATCAGGCCGCGTCCGCTGCGGGCGCCTGGATGCTCGAGAAATACGACAGCGTGAATCCGGCGGCGCTGAAGCGATTGATCGCCAATGGCGCGGAGCTGAAGGCGTTCCCGCAGCCGGTGCTGGAGGCCTGCTACACGGCGACCCAGGACCATCTCAACGAACTCGCCGCCAAGAGCGAGCTGTTCAAGCGGACCAAGGACAGCCACGACGCCTATATGAAGGAGCTGCTGTTCTACACGCAGATCGCGGAAAATTTCTACGACAACTATCTGCTCGGCAAGATGCGCAACAAGAGCTGAGTGTGAGAGGGGCGCAGTGCTTGCGCCGCGCCCGGCTTCGTAGCCCGGATGGAGTGAAGCGCAATCCGGGATCTCGCACGCCAACGGCACCGTCCCGGATTACGCTTCGCTCCATCCCGGGCTACGAACCGATCGTGCAGAACGAGCGTGGCCGTCTTAGGCCGCGCCCAAGCCCAGCTTCTCGTAGATCCGCCGCGCATAGGCGCCGAACGCATCCGTGGTCTTGAGCGGAAGATCGCGCGGGAAGGGCAGGTCGATCGGGAAGTAATCGGCCATTTTCGCAGGGCCGGCGGTCAGCACGGCGCAGTGCGAGGACAGGAACACCGCTTCCTGGATCGAGTGCGTGACGAAGACGATGGTCTTGCCGCTCTCGCGCCAGATCCGGAGCATCTCCAGATTCATCTGCTCGCGCGTCAGCGCATCGAGCGCGCCGAACGGCTCGTCCATCAGGATCAGCTTCGGATCGTGGATGAAGGCGCGCGCGATCGCGGTGCGCTGTTGCATGCCGCCCGAGAGCTGCTGCGGATATTTCTGCTCGTAGCCGGCAAGCCCGACGAGGCCCAGCAGATCGCGCGCCCGCTCGCGCGCGGCCTTGCTCGGCAGGCCGACGATCTCGGCCGGCAGCAGCACGTTGTCCAGGATGGTGCGCCACTTCAGCAGCAGCGCCTGCTGGAACACCATGCCGATGTCGCGGGTCGGATCGAACGGGCTTTTTGCGTTGCCGATTCTGACGGTGCCGCCGTCGGCGCCGTGCAGGCCGGCCAAGATCTTCATCACCGTGGTCTTGCCGCAGCCGGACGGACCCACGAGGGAGACCAGCTCGCCTTCCTGCACGTCCATCGTGACGTCGGACACCGCGAGAAACTCGGCGCCGCCGCTGCGATAGATTTTCCGGACGCCTTGCAGGCTGATGAACGGCTCGGAGCTCATGCCAGCCATTTGGTCAGGTTGTCGGCGACGAAGGAATCGTCGCTGAGGTCGGCATGCTCGCGGCAGACGCGGTCGATCTCGTCCTTCTGGCCGGGGCTGAGGCCCTCGTTCGGATCGAGGCACCACAAGCCCTGCATCAGGCCCTGGCGCCGCAAGATCTCGTGGCAGCCGGCGATGCAGCCGTGGAAATTATTGGCGACGTCGAAGAAGGCGCTGTTGCAATCGGTGACACGGGCATCGAGCGCGAGCAGGTCAGCCGGGACGGTGTCCTTGTGCCGCGCCGCCTTGCAGCGCTCGAACTGTTTGATGGCGCTGGCCGTCCACACCGACCAGTGGCCGAGCAGGCCGCCCCTAAAATAGGTGCGCGTGGTGACGCCGTTGTCGCGCAGATCGAACGGCAGCATCAGGTCGAGCAGGATGTGGTCGTCATTGCCGGTGTAGAGCGCGACGCGGTCGAGCGCGCCGGCGGCCGCGACGCCGCGCAGCACGTCGAGTGTCCGGTAGCGGTTGAACGGCGCGATCTTGATCGCGATGACATTGTCGATCGAGGCAAAGCGCTGCCAGAACCGGCTCGACAGGATGACGCCGCCGACGGCGGGCTGAAGATAAAAGCCGACCAGCGGGATCTCGGCGGCGACGGCCGTGCAGTGCGCGATGATTTCGTCCTCGGAGGCGTTTTTCATCGCGGCGAGGCTGAGCAGGCCCGCGTGGTAGCCGATGTCGCGCGCGGTGCGGGCCTCAGCGGTCGCCTGCCGGGTCGGGCCGGCAAGGCCGGCGACCATCGCCAGCGGACGCCTGGTCCAGCTTGCGGCGGTCTCGGCGGCGAGCTCGAGCACCGGACGATAGAGGCCGACGTCGCGGATCGCGAATTGGGTGGTGTGCACCCCAACGGCAAGGCCGCCTGAGCCGGCGTCGATGTAATAGCGCGTCAGCGCCCGCTGATGCTTTTTGTCAAGCTGGCGCTCGGCGGTAAGCGCGAGCGGATGCGCCGGCAGCACGGCGCCCTCACTGATCAGCTTGCGGATATCGGCGTTGATCTGGCTGTGGTGCATGATGTCCTATCCGAATTCAGGGCCGGCGACGGCGAATGGCATTTCCTCAGCCATGGCAGTGGCGGGGCCGAACCGCATGCGCTGGAAGGGGCGTTCGATGGTCCAGCCTGAAACGGTCAATCCCTCCAGGAACGCGGCTTGCGATACGATGGCATCGATCAGAAGCGGGCCGGTTTCGGATCGCGCGATCGTATCGACCAGGGCCAGCGCTGCTGCGGCATGATCGGAAAACAACGGACCGATATGGCGAGCGGTCCGGCCGTCGCGAACCAGCGCGATGGCTCCATTCGCGGAGACGATACGCGAGCCGGAGCGCTGTGCGATGGCGGAGAGGAGGGCGGTCCGGTCAAAACCGGTGCCCCGCCGGTCCCGCGCACGTAGCGCATCGATGGTTGCGGATGAAGATGGGGGCGCCTCGGCGCGCGCGGGTCTCACCAGCTTCAGCCGCTGCAATTGCAGGGTCGACGTGAATCCGAGCGGCCCGTAGACGGCAGCGCCGTCCGGCGTGGCGTCGAGCCAGCTCGTCAGTCCGTTCTTGCGCGCCGTTTCCAGGCAGGCATCGACGAGGCGCGTGGCAAGGCCGCGGCGGCGATGCGTCGCCGACACCAGCACCATGCTGATCCAGGCGTTGTTGCCGGAGTAGGGCAGCAAAGCAGCTGTCGCGACCAGCCGCGCGCCGTCACGGATGCCGAATACGACACCTTCGTGCAGGAAGACGCGCCAATCCTCCTCGGTCTGGTTCCAGCGCGCTTCCGTCGACAGTGCGAAGCCGCCGATCGCATCTTCGACGCCGAGCTTGATGATGGGCAGGCCGTCAGTAGCGACCATCGCGCACCTCGTATTTGGTGGGCTTGCCGAGGCTCGGCATGGCGCGGGAGACCCAGTCGGCGGTCCAGGCGATCAGCTGCTCGGTGTCGACGACGGGCAGGCCGAACAGCTCGACCGCTTGCGAGGTGTTTGTCAGCCACGCCGTCGGCTCTTCCTTGCCCGTCAGCACCGGCGCGCGGCCGAAGCGGGCGCCGAATTTCGCGGCGAGGTCGCGGACCGCCAGGATCTCATGGCCGCTGACATTGATCGGAGAGGTCGGCGCGGTGCAATGCGCCAGGCACCGCAGCGCCTGCGCGGAGGCATCGCCCTGCCAGATGAAATTGACGTGGCTGATGCTGACGTCGATCGGCGTGCCCGTGAGAACCTTTGTCGCGATGTCGTGCAGCACGCCGTAGCGCATGTCGATCGCGTAATTGAGGCGGAACAGCCGGCCCGGCGTCGAAAACTTGCGCGAGAAATACTCGAACATGCGCTCGCGGCCGACGCAGGACTGGGCGTATTCGCCGGGCGGGTTCGGTGCCATGTCCTCGGTCGCGCCTTTGCCCTCGACGGGGACGAAGGGATAGATGCAGCCGGTCGAGAACGCCACGATCCGCGACGACGGGAAGGCCTGTGCGACCAGCGCCGGCACATGCGCGTTCATCGCCCAGGTCAGCGACAGATCGCCCTCGGCGCCGAACTTGCGGCCGGCCATGAAGACGATGTTGGGCGCCTTCGGCAGCGCGTGAATGGCGGTCTCGTCCATCAGGTCGCAATTGACGGTTTCGACCCCGCGCACGAGGAGCCAGTCCTTGACACTGGGATCGCTGAAGCGGGCGACGCCGATCACGCGGCGATCCGGCACGGCGGCCGTCGCGAGCCCGGCCAGCGTCGGTCCCATCTTGCCGGCGACGCCGAGGATCATGATGTCGCCCTCGACTTTCCCGAGGTCGTCGATCAGCGCCTGCGTCGGCCGGCACAGGAGATCGTCGAGCGCTGCGATATCAGGGATCGTCTTCGGCAAATTGTGGCGGGTGAGCAGCATGGATCTGGTCCTTGGTCTTCAGGTCTGCCTGGCATCGCCGACCACGAACATGCGTTCGAGGACGAGAACCAGGCCGTACAGGGCGACGCCGAGCAGCGTGAGGAGCACGACGGCCATCACCATCGCCGGCGTGTCGAGCGACGACTGAACCTGGATCATGAGGTAGCCGAGCCCGCGCTCGGAGGCGATGAACTCGCCGACGATGGCGCCGGCGACCGCGAGAATGGCGCCGACCTTCATGCCGGAGAACACATAGGGCAGCGATCCCGGGAGCTGGATCTTGCGGAACAGCGTCCAGCGCGAGCCGCGCAGCGATTTGACGAGATCGAGCAGATCCGGCTCGACCTCGCGCAGGCCGCGTGCGGTGGTGAGGAGGATCGGGAAGAAGCAGATGCTGAACGCGATCAGGATGTTCGGCACGATGCCGTAGGAGAACCAGACGATGAAGAGCGGGCCGAGCGCGACCTTCGGGATCATGTTCAGCGTCACGAACAGCGGCAGCAGCACGAGGCTCAGCAGCGGTGCCCAGCTGAAGATCACGGCAAGCGCGACGCCGACGAAGGCGCCGAGCGCGAAGCCGCCAAGAATTTCGATCGCCGTCACCAGCGTATTGGCGCCCCAGGCATAACCTGCGGTTCCCAGCGTCTGCACCGTCGCCAGCGGGGAGGGCAGAATGAATTTCGGGACGTGGAAGGCGTCGACCGCGACCTGCCAGAGCACGAGCACGGCAAGATGCACGATCAGGATGATCGCAAAGCTGCGCGACGTGCGGGCTGCGTCTCCTGCCACCGGTTGCTCCCTGTTGTCGGCAGCGACGATGCCGCCGGGGTCGAGCCTAACCGGCCTTGCGGGAAGTTTCAACCATCTGGTTGATTACGGCCGGAGTGAATGCAAGACGAGATCGGCGACATGCCGGCGACGGGCGCGTCTTGCCGCCCGGCTCGACAGGTCCTTGCCGAAGATCGCCGACAGCGTCGGCGTGTTGGACAGATAGAAATAGCTGAGGCCGGCAATGGAGATATAAAGCTGGATCGGGTCGATCCCCTTGCGGAACATTCCGGCGCGCACGCCTTCGTGCAGGATGTGGGACACGCTCTTCACCAGCGGCGAATGCATCGCCTCCAGCCGGGTCGAACCGCGGACGTGACGCGCGCCGCCGCGGTTCTCGTCGTTCAGGAGCACGATGAAATCAGGGTTCGTCGCCAGATAATCGAACGAGGCCTCGATCAGCTTCCGGATCGCCTTTTCCGGCGGCAGGCCTTCGAGATTGAGCTGGCGCTCCTGTTCGCGGATATCGGCGTAAACCCATTCGAGCACGGCGAGATAGAGCGCGTCCTTGTCGCCGAAGTAGTGATAGACGAGCTGCTTGTTGACGCCGGCGCGCGTCGCGATCTCGTCGACGCGGGCGCCCGCAAAGCCGTGGCGGGCGAATTCCAGGCGCGCCGCGGTGAGCAGCTTCTTGCGGGTGGCGACGGGATCGCGCCGCTGCGGCACGGTGTCGCCAGATCGTTTTGCGGGCATTTCCAACCAAACAGTTGACAAGTGGAGGGCGGGCTTGTTGCATTGGTATCCTCACACGGGGAGAGCGACAAGCCGGGTCGCTGGCAATGAGGAGAGATGCAATGAAGCGTTTGCAGGCGGCTTTTTTGGCTCTGGCGATCGGCTTGCCGGCGGTGCCGGCGAGCGCGGGCGAGGCGGTCAACCTGATCCTGAACTGGACGCCGACCGCCGATCACTCGCCATTCTACTACGCCAAGGCGCAGGGCTGGTACGAGAAGGCCGGCATCGATCTCGCCATCGAGGTCGGCAAGGGCTCCGGCGTCTCCGCCGCCAAGGTCGGCGCCGGCGGCTCGCCGTTCGGCATCGCCGATCTCGCCACCATGCTGGTGGCGAAGAGCAAGGGCGCCGACGATGTTGCCCTGATGAGCATCTACGCCAACACCGGCCAGACCTTCTACTGGCTGAAGAGCCACGGCGTGAACGGCGTCAAGGATTTCCCGAACCACAAGATCGGCAACCCGCCGGGCGATGCCTCCCGCGTGATGTGGCCGGCCTTTGCCAAGGCGGCAGGCATCGCGCCGGATGCTGTCAGCTTCGTCAATATCGGGCCGACCGCGAAGATCGCGGCGTTGAAGAGCCATACGGTCGATATCATCAGCGACTTCTACAACGAGCACGATCTGAAGGTGATCGAGTTCGGTCCGGACCTTGGTTACGTCAACTGGAAGGACATCGGACTCAATCCGTACGGCAATTCGCTGATCGTCAACGGCGCCTATCTCCAGAAGAACCCGAAGCTGGTCGAGGAGTTCGTGCGCATCTCCCAGAGGGCCTTCGCGGCCTGCGTCGCCGACGCTGCGCCGTGCCTGAAAGCGCTGCTCGACCAGGTCTCCGGCCTCGACAAGGAGAACCAGGAGCGCCAGTGGGAGCGCATCAAATTCTTGATGACGGATGAGTTCACCACCACCAAGGCTCTCGGCTGGATCGACGGCGATCGGATGAAGAAGGACTATGAGCTGGTCCAGACCTATCTCGGCATGGAGAAGCCGTTCGATGTGACCACGGCATTCACGACGAAGATGCTGGACCCCGCCATCAAGGTGGATGCAAGCAAGGTGAAGAAGTAGGGGGGCGTCCGTCATTGCGAAGGGCACGTGCCGGATTCTGATCTCGTGCCCCGGACGCAGCGCAGCGCCTCTTCGGCGATGCGCTGCAGAGCCGGGGCCCATATCGGCCGAGAGCCGAGCCGTGTGGCCTGGGTCCCGGCTCTGCGCCGCAACGCTCACGCGTTGGGGGGCGTCCGGGTCACGCGTGCGGCGATACTGGGCCCACACCCACGTAACCCCACGGAGAAATTAACCAGCCATTAACCATATCGGCGGCATCGTTAACCATTCAATAACAGGGATCGAGTCGGCCGCTATGGAGGCTGCAGTAAAACCTCAACGCCAAATGGTTCGCCTGCGCGGGCGCTCTTACGTGGCCTTCGTGTTCGTGCCGACGGTTCCGATCCAGGACTGGCTGCAGGAAATCGACACAACCATCGCGCGCTCCCCCGGCTTCTTTGCCGGCCGGCCGGTGGTAATCGACCTGTCCTCGGTCGATCTCAGCCAGTCCGGCATCGGCCATCTGCTCACCAGCCTGCAGGACCGCAACATCCGTGTGCTCGGCATCGAGGGCGTGGAGGAGGACCGGCTGACCCCCACGATGCCGCCGCTGCTCTCGGGCGGGCGCAGCTGCGTGGTCGAGCCGAGTGCGCCCAAGAAGCCCGAGGCGAAGGCCGAGACCAAGCCGACCTCGCTGCTGCTCGACGCCCCCGTGCGCTCCGGCCAGACCGTGATCTTCCCCGAGGGCGACGTCACCATTTTGGGGTCGGTCGGCTCCGGCGCCGAGGTCGTCGCCGGCGGCTCCATCCACATTTACGGCGCGCTGCGCGGCCGCGCCATGGCGGGCGTGAACGGTCACACCAGCGCGCGCATCTATTGCCAGAAGATCGAGGCCGAACTGCTTGCAATCGATGGATTTTATCAGACCGCCGACGATATCGACGCCGCCTTGCGCGGCAAGCCGGCCCAGGCCTTTCTGCAGGGCGACACCATGCGAATTACCGCGCTGAACTGACCAGAAGGAGATATTCGAGATGGCCAAGGTACTGGTCGTGACATCAGGCAAGGGCGGGGTCGGCAAGACCACGACCACCGCCGCACTGGGGGCTGCGCTGGCGCAGCGCGGCGACAAGGTCGTCGTCGTCGATTTCGACGTCGGCCTGCGCAATTTGGACCTCGTGATGGGTGCCGAACGCCGCGTCGTGTTTGACCTCATCAACGTGGTGCAGGGGGTGGCAAAGCTGCCGCAGGCGCTGATCAAGGACAAGCGGCTGGAGAATCTCTGGCTGCTGCCGGCTTCGCAAACCCGCGACAAGGACGCGCTGACGGAAGAGGGCGTGGGCAAGGTCATCGCCGATCTGCGCAGCCGCTTCGACTGGGTGATCTGCGACAGCCCGGCCGGCATCGAGCGCGGCGCCTCCATGGCGATGCGCTTTGCCGACGAGGCCGTGATCGTCACCAATCCGGAAGTGTCCTCGGTGCGAGATTCCGACCGCATCATCGGCATGCTCGATTCCAAGACGGTGCGGGCCGAGACGGGCGAGCGTGTCGAGAAGCACATTCTCATCACCCGCTACGATCCCTCGCGTGCGGCGCGCGGCGAGATGCTGACCATCGATGACATCCTGGAAATCCTCGCAACACCCCTGCTCGGCATCATCCCCGAGAGCCAGGACGTGCTGCGCGCCTCCAACGTCGGCACGCCGGTGACGCTGGCGAATGCGGACGGCGCCCCGGCGCGGGCCTATATCGACGCGGCGCGGCGGCTGTGCGGCGATACTGTCGCCATGCAGGTGCCGACCGAGCGCAAGGGTTTCATGGATCGCCTGCTGCGACGGAGGGCTGCATGAGCATGGGTCTGCTTCGGCTTCTCCGCGGCAATAAGGCCTCGGCACCCGTCGCACGCGAACGGCTGCAGATCCTGCTTGCCCATGAACGCGGGCTGCGCGGCCAGCCCGATCTGCTCGGCGTGCTGCGTGAAGAAATTTTGGCCGTCGTCTCCAGGCACGTCACACTGGATCCGACCAAAGTTATCGTCCGGCTCGATCGCGGCGACGAGGTCTCGACCCTCGAGGTCGATATCGAGGTGCCCAACGATTTCGAGCGCAAGAAAGCGGCGGTCGCGTAGGGGGCGCGGCCGACGAGGTTTTGGGGTGGGTGAAAAGGCGGTCCGCCGGGCATGGCGGGCCGCCTTTATTTTTTAGGTCCCCGGGAGGAGACTGCCGATGTGATCGGCACTGAGCGGAACGGGCATAGCGACGAGATCGTTGTTCGGGAGCCGCGGAGCGCCGAGCCGGGCGCCGCGGTGTCCTCAAACGGGAGAGCGCCCATGATGTCCGAGGTCCAGGTCCATACCCTCGCGCGGCAGATGCTGGAACAGCATGGTTTTGCGGCGATCGCGAAGGCTGCCGAACAGGCGCAGGCCTGCGAGGGCCGCGGCGACGCCGACGAGGCCCGGGAATGGCGTCACATCGCGGATGCGATGAAGATCATGCGCGGGCCGGCCCATAGCTGACACATATAAGCGCGAGCGTGCTCAGCGCTCGCCGCGATCGGTGCCCTGCGACGAACTTCGATTCTGTGTCTGGGGCTGCGCCCGCTCGCCTGTGGCCTTGCAGGGAAGCGGCTCCCACGTGCCGTCCGGTGCCTGCTGATAGGCGCTACAGCGCGATGAGACGGATTTTTCATCGCCTTTCTGAGCGTCGGAATTCTTCGCCAGCACGGGCGCAGTCAGCACCGTGGCGGCCGCGATCGCGCCAGCGAAAACGAAATGGATCTTCCGCATGAGGGCTCTCCTGTTCGCATTCGAAGAGGCCGCATGCTGTCGAGAATTGTGACGATTTTTGGCCGGAGCCGAGGCTCCGTCACGGTGTGCTTAATGCTGCGAAAGCTGCTCCGTTAGCCGCCCTTGGCGCGGATCAGGCCGGCGAGGTTGACCTTCTGGGCCTCGCACCAGCCGGGCATGCCGAGGCGGCGCTGGTCCATGTCGGTCGCCTGCGTCGCGACCGCGACCTCGGCCATCAAATCGTCGTCCTGCTTCTCGCCCATCTTGCCGCCGGTGTGCATCCAGGCGATCGCCTTGCGCACCTTCTCGGTAGTGCCGTCGGGCAGCTGCATCTGCTGCGCCTTCTGCACTAGGTCCTGATAGACGAGATCCGTGCCCGGGCATTCGACCCTGGCGGCAAAGGCCTGCAAGACCATCGTCACATAGTTCGAGCGTGGATGGTCGGCCGCTTGGGCCGGCGCGGCGACCAGCAACAGGCCTGCGATCAGGAAAGGGGTGCGCATCCTCGGTATCTCCTCCATTTTTTTGCGAGGCTAGCGTCCGGCGGGCCGCTCCGCAATGGTGCCGAGGCGGATTTGTCGCGTCGCGCTGCGGTGCGCTATCGTGGTCCGAATCCCGGCCTCGGAGAGCGACATGAGCCTGTTCAGCAAGCCGTTCGATCCCGCAACTGACACGGCGCTCGTCACCGGCGCGGGCAACGGTATCGGCCGTGCGATCGCGCAGGCGCTCGTCAGCGAGGGCGTCCGGACCGTGTTTGCCGATGTCAGCGCGGAGCGGGTGAGCGCCGCGATCGGCGCGAGCAGCAAGCCTGAACTGGCCGTGCCGTGGGTCGGCGATCTTGCGAGGCTGGAGGCTTGCGACGAGCTGCTGGTTGCCGCACGGGCGGCGCTCGGCGAGGTCTCGTATTTCGTGCACAGCGCATCGCCGCCACGGCGCGAGGCCGACCACGCGCTCGCGGTCGATCGCAACACCTGGCAGGAGATGCACGCCGTCAATCTCGACGCCGGATTTCATCTGGCGCGCGGACTGGCACAACGGCTGATCGTAACGAAGCGGCCCGGCTCGTTCCTGTTTCTCACCTCGCTGCATGCGGGCACGCCGCGCAACCTGCCGCATTACTCGACCGCGAAGGCGGCAATGGCGATGCTGGTGAAGGAGCTCGCGAAGACGTTGGGGCGGCACGGTATCCGCGTCAATGCGCTGGTGCCCGGCGCGATCGCGGCCGGCGGGTTCGTCGCGGATGCTTCGCTGGCCAAACACATTCCGCTCGGGCGCCTCGGCGAAGCCGGGGACCTCGCGCCGATGGCGCTCGCGGTGCTCTCGAACAAGCTGTCAGGTTACGTCACCGGCGCAGCCTTCGTCGTCGACGGCGGGCTGTCGCTGACGAACTGGTTCGAAGCGCCGACGCTCGAAGACTAGCTACCGCTGCCAGGCCGGCACGGGGTCGAGCGGCGTGCGATAGACCTCGTTGTGATCGCGGTCGGTGACGCGCACCGCGCAACCCTTCTGCTGAAGCTCCGGCTTCACCTGCGACAGCTCGCTAGCCAATTGATCGGCGCGATCGGAAGCAACCTCGATGTCTTCGAGGATGATTCCACCCTGGTTCTTGAACTCTTCACCAACCACGAGATCGAAGGAGTAGTAAGGCATCCGAATTCCCCGGTGTGACGTTCTGAGATTCAATGGACCTCTCAACACGTCTCGCATGATACCACTGAGTCGATATCTATCGAATGAACGGATCGCGCAATCTCTGTGCTTATGGCGCAGAAATGATGTGCAACATTCGAGCGCATTAAGTTTTTATTAGATATGTCGGCATGATCATAAGGCATGGAATTGCAGCAGAACCGGGCTCCGGGAACCGGCAGCTGCAAGAGAAGGCCGCCGGCATAGATCCCGACGGCCTTTTCTCTTGACGGAAGACGATTGAAATATCGCTTCCCGTAGTAACCCGGACTCAACGCATCACATCGAGTCGGACAGCCTGTGCGAGATCGTGCCGTTGCTCTAGCGCAGCGGCATCGGCGGACGCACGACAGGTCCGTCGTCATCAGCAACGGCTTGCGTCGTGGCGACCGGCGGAGCTGGCGGCGGGACCGCGGCGGCTTGCGACGGCGGTGCGAGCGGCGCGGGCGAATAAGCCGGCATGTAGGTCTGCGACGCGACCGGCTTCGGCTTGCGAACCGGCGGCGGCGTTGGTGCCGCGGTTCGCGGCGGAAGCGCGGACATGCGCGCACGTGGATCAGTGGGCTTCGTTTCGGCGAGCGGCTTCGGTGCGGGCGGCTTCGCCATTTCGCGCGCCATCTGCTCTTGGCCGGCTTTCAGCTCGGCAATGTTGACCTTGAGCGCTTCGATCTGCTGCGCCATCGCGGCGAGATCGCGCGTCATCGATTGCACCGACTGCGTCGCGTCGGCGGGCAATGTTGCGGCGGGCGCGGCGGCGGCAATTTGAGTCGGGGGCGGCGTCGCAGGCTGAGCGGCCGCAGCTTGCACCGCGGGCTGTTCGGCCGCCTGGTCCGCTGCGGCTTGCTCCGTGGGCGCCGCGGCCTGTGCGGCGGAGACCGGCGCGGTCTGCGATGTCGCAGGCAGCAGCGCTTTCAGCGCGGGTGTCCATTCCGCGATCATCTGCCTGGCTGTGTCGCCGTGTTTCTCCCAGGCAATCGTCGCAGCCGCGCTGCTTCCCGCAAACAGGAACGTGACGAATGCGCCGCGCAGCCACTTGCCGGCGGCCGATCGCTTCCGTCGGCCGCGGCCATCGCTTGCCGCAACACGCACGGCGGTATCGACCGAGGGCGCGGCCGCCTGCGGTTCGGCGACGGGACTGAATTTGGGCTCCAGATTCACTCTGGGCTCCGGCGCGAATTTCGGCTCCGGACGGCTCACGATCTCAGGCGCCAGCGCGGGCGCGGCCCTGATCGGGCGCGAGGCCGGCACCATGTCGGGCGAAATCTGCACCGCGTCATGCGGGTCGTTGTCCTTGACCGTGTCCTTCACGATCTCATCGACAATCTGCCGGGGGTTCAACGTCGCGAGCATCGCAGCTCCTTTGAAGACCTGGTGTTTCGAGTTCTGGTCGTTCGCATTGGCGCGAGCCGATCTGTTGAGGTGAGCCGATCTGGATTTAACGAGTTTGGCCCCATGGCGCACGAGTCCAGCCGGGTTTGACCAAAGCAAGGCGAGGGGATGGAGATGCTGCGACGCTCTTCCGCCGTTTGTGGTGATGGAACCCGGGTTGCCGAACACGTGCAATTGTTCCATCTTGCCTTGTTTTCAGCACGATTTGGGCAGCATCTGGCGGCGCTGGGGGCGCTGCTATTCGCTATCGGGGGGCCGGTGGTGCCAAAATCTCTATTCGCTTTGCTCGTCGTTGCCTTGTTGCAGCTCGGCGGCTGCATGCAGACGACGCTTTCGCCGTCGACGGACGCGAGCATGACGCCGCGCGACCGTCAGTTGCTCGCGCATGCGCCTTACGCGAAGGCGAACGTGCCCGAGCAATATCTCCGCCACATTGTCGATTATCCACGCAAGGAGCAGCCGGGCACGATCCTGGTCGATACCGATGCGCGCTATCTCTATTTCGTGCTGCCGGAGGGCAAGGCGATCCGCTATGGCGTCGCGGTGGGCGAGGAAGCGATGGCTTTCTCAGGCGTCGCGCGCGTCGGCCGTCTGGCGGAATGGCCGGATTGGGTTCCCACCGCCGACATTCAGGCGCGGCTCGGACCCTATCCGGCGCGCGTCTCCGGCGGTCCCGCCAATCCGCTGGGCGCGCGCGGCATCTATCTCTATGTCGGCAACAAGGACACGCTCTACCGCATCCACGGCACCAACCAGCCCGAGTATATCGGGCAGGCGATCTCGTCGGGCTGCATCCGGATGCGCAACGAGGACGTGATCGATCTCTACGACCGGGTGAAGCTCAATTCGATGGTCGTAGTGTTGCCGCCCGGACAGAACGCGCGGGTCGGGACGGGACCCAGCTGGCGCGGGTAAGCGGAACGGGCGCGTCTGCTGCCCGCTCACTCAAGCGTGAATGCGCCGGGGTTGGTCGATCCGTCAAAGGTGAACGGCTTCACATCCGATCCGCGACGGTTGCGCTATGCCTCAATGGCCGGTTGCCATTGGAGGCATCATGCAAAAATTCTTTGATCCATTGAATGCGAACGACCGCCGTATTGTACGGAAATGGCGGCTCGCCACGCTCGGCTTTTACGGATCGATCCTGTTTGGAATGATCCTGTATGCAGCGCTGCGTTGGAATCCGGATGTGAACTACGCCTTGGCTGATTCGGCGGCACGCGCGAAGATCGTAGGTGCCTCCGGCTCGAGCCGACCGGGGCCGGTCTCGCCCTAGTTCTCGGGCCGTGCGATGCGCCATTGAAGGGTCGTGGCGTTGCCATTGGCATCGCCCGGCGCCTTGTCGGCCGGCGAGGTGTAGAGCGGGCGATAGCGGTAAGCCCACATCTTGCTGCCGTCGTCGCGGTTGATCACGGTGAAGTCGCCAACGGCCCTGGCTTCGGCCGTTGCGGGCAGCGGGAGCCAGCTCTCGGTGCATTTGCCATTGCAGGTCGACGTCTTGCCGGTGGTGTCGCGCTCGTAAATGTAGAGCGTCATGCCTTTGAGATCGACCAGCTTGGGGCCCTGCTTGGTCAGGACCACCTTCGCCGGGGCGACGGTTGCTTCGGGCTTCGGCGGAGGAGGGTCGCCGCCGCCATGTCCGTTCGCGAGCGCAGAAGCGGTCGAGAGTGCGAGGACCGCGGCTGCGACGTGGAACCTGAACATCCGATACTCCCGAACGACAAAGTTAATCGCGCGTTAAACGCAAAATCGCGCCGACCGTAGCAGCCGAAGGTTAGTTCCTGGTTTCGCGGCCTTGCGAAACATACTGATAGAAATACGGGGCTCTAGCTTTTTGACGCGTTTTCTTGACGCGAGCCGGTGTCCACATCGCTCGAAGGCGCTCTAGGCCTGCGCCTCGCGCAGCGGGGCGCGGCTGAGCTCGTTGCCGGCGGTGATGGCCTTGCGCAACAGCCGCATCAGCTCCTCGCCTTCCTTCGCGCTGAGGCCGCGCAGCATGATGCGCTGGGCCGACTCGACTGCCGGCGTGATCTTGCGCAGCGTGCGCCGGCCCTCATCGGTGACCTCGAGCTCGCGGGCGCGGCGATCGCGGCTGGAGGCGCGGCGCTCGACGAGGCTCTTCTGAACCAGGCGGTCGATCACGCCGGTGATGGTGGTGCGGTCATAGGCGATCAAGCCGGCGAGCGTCACCTGGTCGAGCCCCGGATTGGCCTTGATGGTCGCGAGCGCGGCATATTGCACCGGCGTGAGGTCGAAGCCGGCGTCCTCAACTTCCGCCAGAAACACCGCCACTGCGATCTGCTGGAACCGGCGCGCCAGATGCCCGGGCATGTCGTTGTTGTCTTTCATCGAATTCTCCTCGAGGCAGGGACCAGGCGAACGTTGACAAGTATACTGATAGTCAGCATACTGATCAATATCCAAACAGAACGTTGCCGGGAGAGCTGCTCATGCAATTCCATCTCAATGGATTTCAGCCGGGCGATCCTGAAATTGCCGATCCCGCCGAGCGCATTCACGCCCCGGGCGCTGTCGGCGCCGTGCCTCAAGAGGTCGATGTTCTCATTGTCGGCTGCGGTCCCGCGGGCCTGACGCTCGCCGCCCAGCTTGCGCAATTTCCCGACATCAAGACCTGCATCGTCGAGCAGAAGGCCGGCCGCTTGCTGGTAGGGCAGGCCGACGGCATTGCCTGCCGCACCCTGGAGATGTTCCACGCCTACGGCTTCAGCGAACGCGTGCTGAAGGAGGCCTATTGGGTCAACGAGACGACGTTCTGGAAGCCGGACGAGCGGAGGTCCGACGCAATCATTCGCAGCGGCCGCGTGCAGGACGTCGAGGACGGCCTGTCGGAGTTCCCGCACGTCATCCTCAACCAGGCCCGCATCCATGACGGCTTTCTCGACGTCATGCGCAAATCGCCGGCCAAGCTCGAGCCCTGTTACAGCCGCCGCCTGCTGGACCTTCAGGTCGATCCGGCCGCAGGCACCGCCGACCATGCCGTGACCGCGCGACTCGAACGCGTCGATGCCGGAAACGAGGGCAAGGTCGAGACCATCAGGGCGCGCTATGTCGTCGGCTGCGACGGCGCGCGCAGCACGGCGCGCAAATCAATCGGCCGCGAGCTGCACGGCGATTCCGCCAACCACGCCTGGGGCGTGATGGACGTGCTCGCGGTGACCGATTTTCCGGACATCCGATTCAAGGCCCTGATCCAGTCGGCGAACGATGGTAGCCTGCTGATCATTCCGCGCGAAGGCGGCTACATGGTCCGCCTCTATGTCGAGCTGGCAAAACTGGATGTCGGCGAGCGCGTGGGGAGCCGCAACATCACCGCCGATGACGTGATTGCGAAGGCGCAGCGGATCTTGAGGCCGCATACGCTGGACGTGAAGGAGATCGCCTGGTGGTCGGTCTACGAGATCGGCCAGCGCCTCACCGACAAGTTCGACGACGTGCCGGAGGCCGAGATCGCGACACGCCTGCCGCGCATCTTCATCGCCGGCGATGCCTGCCACACCCACAGCCCGAAGGCGGGCCAGGGCATGAACGTCTCGATGCAGGACGCCTTCAATCTCGGCTGGAAGCTCGCCGCCGTGCTGCGGAAGCAGTGTGCGCCGAGCCTCTTGCATTCCTATTCGGCCGAGCGACAGGCGGTCGCGAAAGAGCTGATCGATTTCGACCGCGAATGGGCGGGGATTCTGGCG
Organism: Bradyrhizobium cosmicum; assembly: GCF_032290525.1. Taxonomy (GTDB): domain Bacteria; phylum Pseudomonadota; class Alphaproteobacteria; order Rhizobiales; family Xanthobacteraceae; genus Bradyrhizobium; species Bradyrhizobium cosmicum_A. The sequence goes on from NZ_JASXTA010000005.1 coordinate 239,145, forward strand.
TCCGCTGCCAAGGCCGGTGGGGCGGATGCCGCCAAGACACAGGATTATTTTGTCAGGCACGGTCGCTACACGGCAGGGACCGCGACGCATTACCGCCCATCGGTCCTGACGGGCGCAACTTCTCATCAGAAGCTCGCCGAAGGCCTCGTCATCGGCAAGCGCTTTCACTCCGCGCTGGTCATTCGGTTAGGAGATGCCAAGCCGGTTCATCTCGGCCACGCATCGCAGGCCGACGGCCGCTTCCGCATCTATGCGTTTTCGCCCGCGGAAGACCCTGCGGCGACGGACTCGGCCGTTCGTGGCTTGTGCAATTTTCTGACCGAGGCGACGCAATCGCCGGTCAGGCGCTATACGCCGGCCGGCCACGACATCGACAGCGTGATCGACCTGCGCGCGGTCTTCCAGCAGGATCATCGCGAGCTCGCCCTGGAGGCGATGCCGGCGCTGCTGCTCCCGCGCAAGGGGCGGTACGGCTTGATCGACTACGAGAAGATGTTCTGTCCGGACCTCAAGGGCGGCCAGGACGTGTTCGCCATGCGCGGCATTGATCGCGAGGCGGGCTGCATGGTGGTGGTGCGGCCGGACCAGTACGTCGCGACTGTACTGCCGATCAACGACTTTGCTGCGCTTGCGTCGTACTTCGACGGGTTCATGACGCAAGCGAAGTGACGCTCAACAGCTCTCTTGCGCGTCGCGCCGATGAACGGCAAATGAATATTGAACCGTGCGCGGCGTGCGTCTCGGCCTTTCGACGGATTCGACCATCGTGCGCGGAACGCCCGTTCCGCTGGTGCGTTCCGACTCGACAGAGGAGGAATTCGCCATGAGGCTCAAAAGCGCTTTGGTTGCAGCATTTCTGCTTGTCCCGACGGCCGCGCTGGCCGCGCCGGGCATCGTTACCGTCTCGACCGGCCTGCGCGCCGGACCGGGCGCGGGCTTTCCCCTGGTCGATCGCGTCCCCGGGGGCGCGCGCGTCAACATCCATGGATGCCTGCGCGGCAATGCCTGGTGCGACGTGAGCTTCTCCGACGATCGCGGCTGGGTGTCGTCGCAATATCTCGAATATCTCTACCGCAACCACTACGTCTATCTCCCCGATTATGCCGACGAGATCGACGTGCCGGTCGCTCCGTTCGTGCTGACCTCGTACTGGTCGAGCTACTACGCGGGACGTCCCTGGTATCGCCGCCATGCTTACTGGAATAATTACTGGACCTCGCATCAGCACGTTGCGACGCGGATGACGATCGATCCGCGTGCGGCCCGGGTCGGCCGTGCGGCGACGCGAGACGCTGCGATCGCGCTGGGACGCGAAGGCGTGCGTGGCAAGACAGACGTCAGGGGCGCTGCCGCGATCAGCGGGCGTGACGCCGCGACCGCACGGCGTGACGCCGCGATCGCCCGGCGCGATGCTGCGGTGACGGCCGACCGGACCCGCGCCGGACGAAGCGAGCGCATTACCCAAGAGCGCATCGTCCGTGAGCGCACCAACGTGCAGACCCGCAATCCGCGCGATGCGCAGGCGCGCGTGATGCACGAGCAGGCGCAGAGCCGCGCCGCGGTGCGTGCGCAGCCGATGGCGCGTGCGCATGAAACGCCGCGTGTCTCGGCCGCGCCAGCTGCGCGTCCTGCGGCGCCCCACATGGCTCAGCCGAACGTCAGCCATGGTTCGCCGATGAATGCCCGCGCGCAGATGCCGGCGCCGCGTGCGGCTGCGCCTGCGATGCCGCACGGCGGTGGCGGCGGTGCTGCGCACATCAACAACGCCGCCCCGCGTGGCGGCGGCGCGCCGGCCGGCGGCCCCGGTGGCGGCCACCAGAAGCACTAGCTTTGCCAGCGAAAGCCCGGCCCTCGCGCCGGGCTTTCTGTTGGGCCGGGTTCGGGTTCCGTGCGCGTACAATTTAAGAAAGTTCTGCGCGGGCAGATTTCATCGATCGTAATATGTGTACTCAAAGCTGTAAGCATCCACTCGGGGCAGCGGGGCACGGGAGGATGACGATGAGACAGAGCCAGGCGGAGACGCGCCGCCATAATGTCGCGAAGAAGTCCATGACCAAGGAGGCCAAACAGCTGACCGGCCTGATCGCCGGACTGCGCAAATCCCTCGACGTGATCCACAAGGAGCGGACGCGCACAAAGCTCAGTGGTGCCGAGATGGGCATGCTCGACGAGCGCCGCAACAATCTGCTGCTCACCATCGCAGCCTTGGACGATCGCCTCTCGGCGGTACAGGGGCTGATCGATCTCGGCCGTCCGCACATCATCCGCGTGCACTGAGCGCGGGCGCTAGCGGTTCCGTCGCGGCGGCGATGGACCGAGCCCGGCCGGCGGGTCTGTGCGGCATAGGGATCGACCGCGATGCCGACGGATCGTGCGGCTTTGGGTCTGCGCTCGCGCTAGCGGCGCCACGCCAGCCCGTGACAGGCAGAATCGGATTCATGATACGCAAGATCGGTCTCCGTCGTCCGGCGGGAACCAAGGCACAACGCTGCCGTGGAGGGCACCAAATTGCCACGCTGTCGGCGAATTGCGGCCAAAGCTCGCTGCCACGACGGCAGCGGGTGCAGGGCAACGCAAGGGGAATGCGCATTGGCGTATAAGATGATCGCAGAACGCGACAACGAGAAGTGCAGTTTTGCCCGCGAGAGCCGGTTGCTCATCGTGGCGAAGGCAAAAGTATGGGCGAGCGAGGGATGGCAGGTCGTCATCACCGACCAGGACGGCAAGGCCTATACTCCGCCCGAATTCGATCAGCTATCGGCGGCGTGACCGCGCGACGGGGCAGGGGACGACATTGATTTGGCTGTTTCGACCGGGGCGCGAGGTGATCGCGCCCCTGTTGACTCTCGCAGCCGCCGCCGCACTCACGGCAACGGTTGCGTCGGCGCAAAATCTCGATGCCGGCAAACCGCCCGCGAAGCTTTTCGCGGACGGCTGCGCGGCCTGCCATCGCAGCCCGCGCGGCCTGGCGAAAGGGCGCTTCAGCCTGACGCTCACCTGGTTCCTCAGGGATCATTACGCGACCAGCTCCGACTCCGCCAAGGCGCTCGCGGCGTATCTGGAATCGGTCGATGGACCGCCTCCACACGCCGTAGCCAAGCCCGGCGCAAAGCCGTCCAGATCCGCGCCGCGTTCGCCGAAGGGGTGACAAGCCGGTCGTCGCAGTACGCGACGATCGCGCTCCCATTCTCAATCAGGAATAGAATGATTGTGGCGGCCGCCCAGAGGTGGTATTAAACCTAAAGTAGTTTAAGCAGAAACAGCAACCGAAACGTCCTGTCGGGCGGATCTCGGGATTTTGTCGCACATTGATTTTGAGCTCGGGCGCGGGCGGGGCGGTTGAGCTCGCATCCGGTGAGGACCTCCCATGAAGCATTGGCAGTCTTTGGCCCTGATGCCGCTGGCGTTCGCTGCGGTCATTTTGGCGGTGCCGGCGCGGCCCGCCGCGCAGGCGCAAGCGCCGCAATCGCAGGCGGCGGCACCACCCTATATTCCGCAGGCCAAATTCTGCGCCGATGGAAGCAACGGGCTGTGCGCGATCGTGCCGGCCTATATCGGGCCCGATCCAGGCCTTGCGGAGACACAGGGCTATAATGGCCTCTACGGCCAGCCGCCGCAGAACGAGAAGGCCGACGTGCAATCGCCGTTCGACAATATGTCCTGGCAGATGTTCGTCGCGCTCAACTGGGTGGCGAGCGGCGTCAAGGAGCCCGCGGCACAGGGACTGACGCAGCCGGGCCGGCGGGTCTGGCAGACCTATCCGACGGTCTCCTCGCTGTTCGGCAACGCACCTATCATCGCCGGCTGTCCCCAGGCGCTGGCGTTTCCGATCTTCCATATCGGCTCGAACGGCAAGGGCCAGCCGATGCCGAACAACGAGGAATATCTGCAAGCCGCGACCAACAAGCCGCTGATCGACATCAACGGCAACTGGACGCTGTTCGAGCGGCGCGTCAACGAGATCGAGGCGCAGTATCTGCGTGCGCCCGGCGGTCAGAAGTCGCAGACGCTGACGACCAGGGCCGGCCAGCTCGATTTCATCAAGAACAATCCCGGCGGCGCCGAGTTTACGTCGTCGGCCACGGTGCGGGACGGCAACAATGGCTCGATCGAGATCAAGGTGTCCTGGCGCATCCTCGATCCGTCCAAGGACGATCCGTCAAAGTTCTTCACGCAGAACATCCTGCTGGCGGTCTCCGGCGATCTCGTGCGCGACGGCCGTCCGTTCTGCCGCAGCGAGCGGGTGGGGCTCGTCGGCATGCACATCCTCCAGCGCAATCCGGTGAACAAGAACAATCCGGCGCTGCGGCCGCAATGGATCTGGGCGACCTTCGAGCACGTCGACAACGCGCCGCTCGCAAACGCTCCCTGCAACGTCGCGGACGGCTGCGGCACCGACAAGGCCACGAACTGGATCAACCAGCCGAGCTGCGGGCCGGCAAGTCCGGCGCCCGGCTCGCATTTCTCGTTCTTCAACACCGGCGCGCCGTCGAACCTCGGCACAAATATCTCGCCGCAATCGCCAGGCATCGCGAAGACGGCATTCCCGTGGAATCCGCGCAAGCCCTATGCGCAAGGAGGCACGTCCAGCGCAACCGCGCAGCCGCAGGCGGTGCGCTGCTGGCGGATCTATTCGACGACGAGCACCCTCAACGAGCAATGGCGGATGGCGCTGAGCTCGCTCAAGAGCGTGCTCCAGAACTACATGCTGGTCGGCACGCAATGGGGCGGCGTTGTCGAGCCGCCGACCCCGCCGAATCCGGTCCCGGCCAACGCGGTGCCCGGCATGCTCTCGAACATGACGCTCGAAACCTACATCCAGAATTATCTGAGCGATGGAGCTGCAGGTCTCGGCTCATGCGTGAGCTGCCACAATTTCGCGACGCTGGCGGATGGCAAGACCTCGGCGAATTTCAGCTTCCTGCCGGGTATCGTGGATGCGACGTCGCTGCGCGCGAAGATCAAGACCGCGCCTTGAGGTCTTTGTAGCCGGGATGCGCTGCGCTCCTTCCGGGCTACGGAGTGGTGCGCGGAGCCACTACGCGCGCCCGACGCGTCTGCGCGATCAACCTGTCGTGCACGGCGCGCAAATCCGCGCTCATACGCGTCTGTCCCGTCGTGACATAAGACAGCCACGCGCCATCTGCGGCGAGACGGACGATTTGGAGCTCGGGCGTTGCGTCGGTCGCGCGATGGCGCTTCAGGCGCGTCTTCATCCAATCGTTCCAGAGCCGGCGCAGCGACGGATCGGTGACGACGACCATGCTCAGCGCCGCCCAGGGCGTGGCGAAGCCGAAGTTTTCCCGGTGAATACGGCATTGACATAGGCGCGCGTAAAACTGCCGCGCAGCTCGGAATCGGCCTCGATAGCGGCGTCGATCTCGGCGTCGACGCGGGCGAGGAGATCGGCGAACAGGCCCTCGATCAGCGTCTGCTTGCTGCCGAAGTGATGAAACAGCCCGCCTTTGGTGACGCCGGCCGCTGCCGCGACCGCCTGCACCGTCACGCCGGAGACGCCGTGATCCATGGCGATGGCTGCCGCGCCGTCGAGCAGGGCGCGCCGCACCTGCTCGGGCTGCTTGGCGCGGGTATAGGCGCTCGCCGGCATCAATGCACCGTGGTCCCCGAGAACAGGTTGATGACCACGACCCCTGATACGATCAACCCGATGCCGACGAAGGCCGCGGCATCCAGCATCTGGCGGAACAGCACGAAGGAGACCGTCGCGGTCAGTATGATGCCGACGCCGCCCCAGATCGCATAGGCAATGCTCAGGGGGATGACGCGGATGGCGACCGACAATGCGTAAAACGAGGCGACATAGAACAGCACCATCGCCAGTGTCGGCCACGGCCGGGTGAACTGCGCGGATTGCTGGAGAAACGCGGACGCGGTGACCTCGAACACGATGGCGAGGGCGAGCGCTGCGTAGGCATGAAAGGCGGAGGCCATGACGGGCTCACATATCCGCAAAAGATACCGCGTGGTAGGTATGTTTCGTACGCGGTAGATCACTTTACCGAGGCAGGTATCACGTGTGAGTGACGAGCCTGCGACAGGGGGAGCCGGATGCAACGGATTGGGCATCGAATTGCCGGCGCTGAGGCATTGCTGAAATCGGCGTTTGCAGGCCAAGGCACTCTAGTTGCGCTTGCCTCATCCGTCGTTTGACTCTACGGAACCTCTCCATGCTCGTCATCTCCATTCAAAGCCAGGTGGTCCACGGCCATGTCGGCAACAGCGCGGCGGCCTATGCCATGCAGGCGGAGGGCGTGGACGTCGCGGCGGTGCCGACGACATTGCTGTCGAACCATCCGCGCTATCCGAGCCTGCGCGGGCGGGTGCTGGAGACCGAACTCGTCGCCGATCTCCTGAAAGGCGTCGAGGAGCGCAACCTCGTCGACGAAGCCGCGGTGCTGGTCACCGGCTATCTCGGCTCCCCAGGCAATGCCGCTGTGATCGCCGATTTCGTCGAGCGGGCGCTGATGCGGAATTCGAAACTGGTTTATCTCTGCGATCCCGTGATGGGCGATGATGGCCGCGTCTATGTCGCCGACGGCATTCTGGATGTGATGCGGCACCGTCTGCTGCCGGCCGCGAACCTGACCACGCCGAACCAGTTCGAACTCGAGCTGCTGTCGGGTATCTCGATCGCGGATACGCAGGGATTGCGCACGGCGTGCGCGGCGCTGACGGGGAAGAGCCGCATCGACGTCGTCGCTACCGGTTGCACGCTCGCCGACACGCCGGAAGGACAGGTGGAGACGATCCTGTGCGCCGACGGTCAATTGTCGCGCTTTGCGACACCGCGGCTGCCGATCCGCCCCTATGGTACCGGCGATCTCCTCACCGGCCTGATCGCGGCGCATCTGGCCAAGGGCAAAGCGATGGAGGCCGCGGTGCGGCTCGCGGTCGAGACCGTCTTTGCAGTGCTGGTGCGCACGCAGGAAACCGGCGCCGCCGAGATGCGCCTCGTGCCGCTGCCGGGGCGTCAGCCGTAACGGCTCAGGTCGCGCGCTTCGCGGCTGATTGCGCCGATTTCTGCGGCCTGGCCTTCTGCTCGCGCGCGGCCTGTGCCTTTGGCGGCTTGGCGCTGGCCACGGCCCGCGCCTTCTTCGGTTTGGCGTTGGCGACGTCCTTGCGGTCCGCGGTGCCACGCTTCGAGATATATTCCGCTCCATCGATCGGGCCGACATGCGGCGGATCGCGGCCGAGATAGGGCCGGCCGATGCCGAACGCCTTGCCGTTGGCGTCGACCCACTTCCACAGGATTTCGGTCGAGACCCAGCGCTGCGCGCGGTTGTTGCCTTGGGTGCTGACGATGTCGGCCGCCATGCCGTGACCGTAGCCGCCGCGCGTGCTGCCGCCATGGTAGGAGCGGTCGGACGCGGCCTTCAGGCCGCTCGCGATCGATTGCCGGTAGTCGTCGCGGAACGCACTGGTGATGCCCGGCGAGAGGCCGGCGGCTTCGGCGGCGAGCAGCGTGCGAAACAGCTTTCGCTTGAAGCTCTTGTCCATGCCGCCGATCACGTAGTCCATCATCGTCATGCCGGCGTGCTCGGCCGCCTTCGGATCCTTCCAGCCGAAATCCTGGTCGACCAGTTTTGTGAAGCTGCGCATCACCGTGACCATCTTGCCCTTGCGCTTGACGGTGACGGCGCGCCGCTCCTGGACCTTGATCGAATCTTCCTTGGCCGTGCGCTGGTAAAGTGCCCAGAGATAGCGGTCGATGCAGGCATCCATGACGAAGCACTCGTCGAGCACGGCGACGGTGTCGGCGGGCGGCGAGGCCTTGCTCGCGGCGGGCGCAGGACCGGTTGCGATCGCTGCGGGTGACAGCGCGTCTGTTGTCACGATCTCGGTGGGATCAGCGGATGCGAGTTTGATGACGGGCTCCGGAGCCGAAGCTGGTGCGGCATCGCTGACAACGGGCGCTGGTTCGGGCGAAAGCTGCGGTGCAGGTGGGGCTTCCGCCGGCAAGATCAGCGCCGGATCGGCCGAGGCGAGCTTGATGGCGGGCGTCTCGGGCACCGCTTCAGCGGTTGCCGGGGACGGTGCAGCAGCAGCGACGGCCGCGATGTCGGCCGCCAACGCGACACGGTCCGCGATCGCCGCATCGCGCGGGACATCGGCCAGCTCGAGACGCGTGAGATCCTTCGCGCGCGACACCGCAGCCGCATTGGCGCCGCTGTTCTCGATGAGGGCCGGAACGTAGGCAGACAGCGAAAGCGCCAGCCAGCCGGCGAAAACGGCCGAGGGGCACGAGACCGCCACCAGAAGAGACCGCCGATCGTTCATGATCCCTGCCTCCAAACGGTTCTGTTCGAACCAATCTTGCACAGCCAGGCACGCAATGCGTCAATTGTTCGGAGGATGGTGTGGCGGCGCAATGGCGCAAATCGGCGAAAAAGGGCTTTTCGGGCAGGTGTTGCCGAGGAGCAACTCGAGTTCCCTGCGATTCCGAGGCGGCGCCCCGCCGAGAGGCTTCCGCAAAGGCATTGTCGTCAAATTGAGGCGGTTGAATTTACGCAATCTTGGATTGCGATTCGGTATCTCTCCCGCGCCGGCAACGTCCGGTAGAGCTGGGAAGGACGCGAGCGTGAAATTGAAATGCCTGTTGGCCGAATTTGCCGCCGATGAATCCGGCACCACCGCGATCGAATACGGCCTGATCGCAGCAGGCATCGCGCTGGCGATCATCGAGATCATCTATGCGCTCGGCACCAATCTCGTCGCAAAGCTGCAATCGCTGGCGACCGCGTTGAAATAGGGCGTCACTCCACGCCGCCTCGAGAACGGCGGGTGTCGGTGAGGGCGCGCTGTTTTTGCCCGGTTGCCCGCGGCAACCTTGCCGAAGCCGGCGCGTTGGTCGAACATGACGCACTCCTCGCTTCGTCCCATGGACGCATTCGATCCCACCGAGCCCGCCATCCTGCATGATCGCGTTTCGGGCGCGATCATCACTTGGACCGCCGATCAGGCTGAGGATTATCGCCGCGCCAGCCGGTCGCGCGATGATGGAACCGTGGCCTGGAAGACCTATGTTTTCGACGGCTGGGGCAATGTCATGGGCGGTTGAACCGCTGGCGGGCGCTCCCAGCCCTCCAAGCCGCGGTAGCCCTTAAAGCCTCCAAGCATTGGGCGCATTAAGCATATCGCCATGCATGGGGCGTGATGTTGCGATGCAGCAATGCATGTCGCAACGCAGCAAATCAGGATTACATGTGCTCCGAACCTTCCTTGAGGAGCATCATCAATGAACAAGAAGATTCTGTCGATCGCAGCCGCTGTCCTCGCCATCGCGGGCTCGACTGCCACTTTCGCCGCCGAGCTGCCGGCCTATGAGGCCAACGGCATTGCGGCTTCGCCCATGCAGGTCCGCGTGCTCGGTGCCGCCCATGTCGAGCAGCAGGTGGCCGCGCCCGCCACCAGCGTCACGGCGCTCCAGGCCAGCGTCCTGACGCCGCGCAAAGTGAAGACCGCGACGGCGACCACGGGCTCCGCCCGCTAGACCTAAGCTTCCGGCGACGGCACGGTGCGAGCGCATCGTGCCTATCGCAGGATTCGGGTTTTAAGAAGGCGTCGTATCGCATTGAGCCGCGTTCCCTCCAGGGAGCGCGGTTTTTTCGTCGCCCATGCGCGGATCGAGAAGCCGACGCCGAAAAAAAATCGCTTGGGGCCCTCGTTGTGTACCGCCGTTCAAGACGAGTGTGATCTCCTTAATACTTGCTTTGCAGATCACGGCGCCTGATGCGGGCGCCGCCGATGGGCGGCCAAGAGGCGTTTTCATAACGAAGCGTTTTCATAATGGAGGGCTGTCATGCCCGTTGCGCAAAAAGCCGTTGTTGTCGCCAGTTCGCCGCGCGAATTTATCGTCAGGCATCTCGCATTGTTCGCAGCCGCCGGGCTGTTCGTGTTCGTGCTGAGCCTGACCTACGGGCTCGATCTCAGCCCCGGGTTCTTCTGAGACGTGGGCTGCGCACGCTTTGATGTGCGCAAGCTCGACGGCGATCGTCCGTAGAGTTCGGCGAAGGCGGCGTTGAATCTGCGCAGGCTGCCGAAGCCGGCCTGGAACGCGATATCGATCATGGTGTGATCGCCGGAATCGAGCAGGCGCTTGGCGCGCTGCACGCGCAGCGTCCCGGCCAGCTGCTGCGGCGTCGCACCGACATGGCGCTCGAACAATCGTGCCAGATGTCGCGAGGAGATGCCGAGCCGCATCGCAAGCGACACGACCGAATCCTCGTCGAGAGCGCCGTCATTGATCAGCTTCACCGCACGCGCGACCGTCGAGCGCGTGCCGTTCCAGGCCGGGCAGAACGGCGCGGTCTCGGGACGGCAGCGCAGGCACGGCCGGAAGCCGGCGGCTTCGGCTGCCGCGGCCGTCGGATAATAGACGACGTTGCGCGTCAGCGGCTGCTTGGCCGGGCAGACCGGGCGGCAATAAATGCCCGTGGTCTTCACTGCCGTGAAGAAGCGGCCGTCGTAGCGGGGATCGCGGCGCAGCCGCGCGGCGTTACAGGTCGTAAAGCTCAGCATGGCCGGATGATAGCGCATGCCTGCGCGGACGGAAGAGCTGAGGGATGACCGAGTCCGATTGTGGCGAGCCGCCGGGCACGCAGCGGCCTAGAACGCGGCGCTCAAAGCAAGCAGGGAAGCGCATCATGACCAGTTCGAAAGACATCGTCCTCAACGCCTGGAAAACCTTTTCGTCGCGCGATGCGGATCGCATTGCGGCGCTGTTCACGGACGATGCCGAATGGATCGCGCCGAAGGGCAACGCTACCGCGGTCGCGCTCGACCACACCGACCACATGATGGGTGCGCAAGCAATCGCGCGCTTCATCGCGGTGGAGATGCACAAATTGTTCTCCGCGATCGATATCGCGTTTCGGGGCGTCTATGCCGACGGCGATGTCGTGATCGTGGAGGAGCGGATGCGCGCCACGCTTCCCGGCGGCAAGCCGTACGAGATCGACTATTGCTTCGTGTTCACGGTGGCCGGCGACAGGATCCGCGAGGTCAGGGAGTACATGGATACGCGCAAGGGATGGCGGATGGTGTTCGGCGAGGAGGCTGAATGCTCAGGCGACCGCGTGCCAGACCTGCAAGTGTGCGGGTTGAGCCGGCCCGCGCGCTGACATAAGGCTTGCGCCATGGATCAGCGAACGAGCGGCGCTGACGCTCTCACTCAGAAGAACGATGCGGCGCCGGCGTTGCTCGGCGTCGTTTGCGGCCTGTCCGCGGCGCTGTTCTGGGCGCTGGGCTTTGCCGGCACGCGGCATGGGCTCAAAGTCGGCTTCACGCCGGTCGATCTGCTGGTGCATCGCTATGTCTGGTCGGGAATTGTGTTCCTGCCGCTGGTGCTGCGCGCCGGCATCTCGGATCTCTGCGGCATCGGCTGGAGCAGGGGCCTTGTGCTGATGGTGCTCGGCGGCCCCGTGATGTCGCTGATCTCCTATGCCGGATTCCTGTTCGTGCCGCTCGGCCACGGCAGCGTGATCCAGCCGTCCTGCGCGACGCTCGGCGGCCTGTTGCTCGCCGCGTTGTTTCTCAAGGAGAAAGTCTCCGCCTCGCGCCTTGCTGGCGCCTTCGTCATCGTCGGTGGCCTCGGCGTGATCGGCGCTGAATCGATCGGCCATATCGGCGCCGACGGCGTGCTGGGCGATCTGACCTTCGTGCTCACCGGATTGATGTTCGCCGGTTTCGGTGCAGCGCTGCGGCATTGGCGCGTCTCCGCCGTGTCGGCCGCCCTCGTCATCAACGTGCTGTCGCTGCTGCTATTGCCGGTTTATCTTGCGACCGCCGGTCTGGCCCATGTCGCGGCATTGGGCGTCAAGGAGAATGCCATCCAGGCGCTGGCGCAGGGCGTGCTCGCCGGGCCCGCCGCGCTGTATCTGTTCGCCGTCTCGGTGCAGCGGCTCGGCGTCGGCCGCGCCGCTGTGTTCCCGGCCTGCGTGCCCGCGCTGACGCTGCTCACCGGCTGGCTGCTGCTCGGCGAGCGACCGACGCTGCTGCAGGCGGCGGGCCTCGTCACGGTGCTGTGCGGGTTTTATCTGGCGCAGCGGCAGAGGTAGGGCGCATCCGAGCGACCCTGCGGCACCATCGCCGATTGCGCCGCGCTCCGGCCGGGCTACGCTGTCCGCCATGACCTTCCTGCTCAACATCGACGTCCCCGACGTCGCCGCTGCGACCACCTTCTACACCGCCGCGTTCGGCCTCACCGTCGGCCGCCGGTTCGGTACCGATTTCGTCGAACTGCTCGGCTGGCCGGCGCCGCTTTATCTGCTGACGAAACAGGCCGGCACGGTGGGCGCGGGCGAAGACCGCCGCCGCTATGAGCGGCACTGGACGCCGCTGCATCTCGACGTCGTCGTCGACGATGTCGATGCTGCCGTCGAACGCGCACTCGCCGCCGGTGCGATCCTCGAGGCACCGGCGCGCGATGCGCCGTATGGGCGGATCGCCATGCTCGCCGATCCCTTCGGGCACGGGTTTTGTCTGCTGGCGTTCAGCGCCAAGGGGTATGACGCGCTGCTTGGCGGCTAATCGCTCACGCCTTCTTCACGAACTCCGATTTCAAATTCATCGCGCCGATGCCGTCGATCTTGCAGGCGATGTTGTGGCCGTCGGTGGCCTCCTGGAGGCGGATGTTGCGGACCTTGGTGCCGCCCTTGACCACCGAGGACGAGCCCTTGACCTTGAGGTCCTTCATCACGATGACGCTGTCGCCGTCGGTGAGCGGATTGCCATGGGCATCGCGCACGCCGGCCTCCTGCGCGACGGCTGCGGCCGCTTCCCCAGCAGCGCTCCATTCATGGGCGCACTCCGGACAGACCCAGAGATCGCGGTCCTGATAGGCGTGCTCGGACTGGCAGTTCGGGCATGTCATCGGTTCGGTCATCGCTTGCCTCGCAGCTAACGGGCGCGCCGCACGCATTCCGCCGGAAAAGAAGGATTGGAAGCAAATCCTTTACCATGGCTGCCGGTCCTTCTTGAAGCCGTGGAACCTTAGGAAATCGGGAAAAATTCCGCGGTATCCATGTCCTGACATCAGGGAACATACGGCCATGAGCGATCATCGCGCAGCGACCAGGCATCACACCCAAAGGACCGGTATCGTCGCGTTCGACAATGGCAGCGGCAGCACCATCAGCGTGCCCTGCACGATCCGCGATGTCTCGGCCAGCGGCGCCCGGCTGCAGCTCAACAGCTCGGCCTGGATCCCGGAGCGGTTTGCGGTGATCTTCGCGAGCGGCCTGCGCAAGGATTGCCGGCTGGCCTGGCGCAAGGAAAGGCTGATCGGCGGGGCGTTCGCCGACGGCTATGCGAGCGCGGACGAGCAGGCCGCGATGATGACCGCGGACGAGCAGTCGCGGCACCGGCTCGGGATCGGCGCGCGCGTCAGGGCGGCGCGCGAAATGCGCGGCTACACCGAGGCCCAGCTCGCCGAGCGCCTCGGCGTCACGCCCGCCTTCGTGGCGCAGGCCGAGCAAGGCGAGGCGGACATTCCGCTCTACCAGCTCATGCACATCGCCGATCTCCTGATGGTCGGCCTCGACGGTCTGGTGGCCGGACCGGTGCCGGAGGACGTCGACGCGTAACTATTCGTAGCCCGGATGGAGCGAAGCGAAATCCGGGGTGTTGCCCCAAGCTACGCCGGCCCCGGATTACGCTTCGCTCCATCCGGGCTACACCGCTCCGCGCCTCGAAACAAAATGTGCGAAAACAACCCCATGCACAGTAGGAAACATGAGGGATTTCAGAGTTCTGTAACTCCGAATATTTGAGCCTGCGGCCGGCGGGAGCATTCCGCGCCGCGCTTCCGTCGACTTCGGCGATACCGAATCAAATTTGACTCGTCGGGCAAAACAGGGGCATGATGGCATGGTGGCGCGGCTCGCGACCTGGGCCTGTGCGTCGCCAGTCCGCGGGGCGAGATGCCGAGAAAACTGCAAGCAAAACCGAAAAGCAAACCGAACAGAAAACTGAAGACCTACCAGACCTCGCTCGGCTTCTACGACCAGGCGATCGCCGCACCGTCGATGAAGGCGGCGCTGGAGGCCTGGGGCGCCAGCTCCAACCTGTTCCACCAGGGCGCCGCCAAGGAAACCGACGACCCCGACATCGTCGCCGCGACCATGGCAAGCCCGGGCGTCGTGCTCAGGCGCCCGGTCGGATCGGACGGGCCGTTCACCGAGCACGCCGCGCTGCCGACCGATCTCGCCGCGGAGGACGAAGCCAGGCCTAAATCCAGGTCAAAAGCCAAGAGCAAGATCAAGTCCAGGAAGCCTGCGGCCAGGAGCGCAGGAAAGCCGTCCCGCAAGATCGACGACCGACAAGCGCGCAAGGCCGCGGCTGCGTTCGAGCGAGAAGAGCGGCGTCGGGACGCCGAACGCCGCAAGGAGGAGGCTGCCCGCGCCAGGGAGCGCGCGCGCCGGGACAAGGCCGTCGCTGCAGCGCAGGCCGCGCTGGACAAGGCGAGACGCGAGCACGAAGCGCGGGCGGAGCAGATCGAGGCCGAGCGGGCCGCGCTCGAGGAGCGCGCCGAGGCGGAGCAGGGCCGGTGGGACAAGCAGAGGATCAAGCTGGAGGAGGCGGTGCGGCGCGCGCGGGAGTAGGCAGGATGAGGCAAGCGACTTGTCCGCCATAGCTCGAAGAGCGAAGGAAGCGAAACCGATCCGCGCTGGTGATGCAATGATGGGTTTCGCAAGGGCTCTACCCATCCTACGGCCTCCCGCCCCGACAGCGATCATGCAAGCCGGTCGCGCGAAATTGGCTTGCCTTGCCTTGCGTCCTTTTGCACTCTCCTGGCAAGGAGGCCAACGCATGAAGACAAAGACCATCATTTGCGCGCTCGGAACGGCGCTGGTGCTGTGCACCCAGGGGATATCAGGTGCCGAAGCCCGGACGCGGAAGGCCATCGTTCGTGAACCGCAGCCGAGGCTTGTGATCACGGCGCCCGTGCTCAGGCCGACGCCGTGGGATTACAATATCGTTCCACGCTATCGTTATCGCCCCGAGGACGACCGCGTCGATCCCTACGGCCCGCCGCTGGTGCCGTCGTATGTCCGCTATGAGGGCTGGCGGTGGCCGTATTGGTGGTGAAGTCCACCGGCGGACGCGGAATAGACCTGTAGGATGGGTAGAGCGAAGCGAAACCCATCCCGCATTGCCTCTGCGGAAACATGATGGGTTTCGCAAGTGCTCTACCCATCCTACGGCTAGTCATTGTCACCAGCCAGCCGCACAAACTGCCGCTTCATCGCGTTGACCCTGGCGACATAGCCCGCGACGAGGTGATCGCCGCAGCGCTCGTCGGCGATCATCTGAAACTTGCGGCGCGCATAGGCCGTGGCGGGACCTGCGCCGCAGAGATGGATGAAGGCGGCCAGATCCTGCTTTTGCTGGGCGCTCGCCTTCACATCGCCTGCACGAGCAAGAACGTCAGCCACATTGCGGTCCAGATACACCGATGCCAGCTCGATGGCGTGGCGCGGGATCGCGCGAACATAGAAGCTCGTGAACCCGCAACCGGTCTCCGTGACCGCGTTGCCGCGGACACAGAACCGCGCGGCGTCGGCGTAGGCGCCGTCGAGCATCTGAAAGAGGCCGACGGCGCTGGAGGCGGGCCGGTAGATCGCGAGCGGATTAAAGCTCCATCGCCACCGCCAGTAGGTGCGCGCCACCGGATTGCCTGAACTCTCGACCTGCGCAAGTGCTGCCAGCAATTCGGGCGTGATCGTCGCCGTGGAGTAGGTGCGGAAGAGGGGGCCGTACTGCCGCCAGGTCTCTAATGGATACTTGTCGAGGGAATTGCCGACGAGGACGAACAGCTCGGTCGGCTTGCGGATGATTTGATAGGCGATATTCAGCAGCGCGAAGGCCGCAAGCAACACCGCCACCGTGCTGGCGATGCGGACCAATCGTGGTGCGCGAGCGAAGGTCTTTCGTGCCCACCGAGCGGCCCGCCGGGCGCTGCGAAGGCGGAGAGGTTTCCGTTTTCTTGGCATGGGTCTTGTGGGAAGCCGGCAGGATTGATCCGTTGCGAAACCCGTCACATCGAGATGCTGGTCGGTAGGGCCTGGTGCGTTTCAGCGCCGTCCGCCGGACAATCGTACATGACACCACCATCAAGACATGAAGACCATGCAGCTGACACGTAGCATACGCGGGGAGCTCGCCCACAGGGGCGGCTTGATGATCCACGGAATTGGAAGTTTAGGCCCATGAACTATCTGGATCTCATGGACGACCGACGGCCACCGGCGCCTTCCGCCGCCATCCGTGCGCTGGAGCAGCATATCGGCGCGCCGCTGCCCGCGCCCTACAAGGCGCTGCTGGCGCAATCCGACGGCGGCGGTTTCGAGCGTTGCGGCGTCGAGCTGCCCTGGCGCAACGACCGCACCGTTCTCGACGTGCTGTTCACGACCGATCCGACCGACAGCTACGGCGTCATCGACAATTACGATGTGTATCGGAGCATGAATCGAATCCCCCGGCTGAGCTGCCCCTTCGCGCCCGATCCCGGCGGCGACCTGTTTCTGCTGAGTCTGGAGGCGGACAGCTACGGCAAGGTCTTCTACTGGGAGCACGAGCGCGAGCCGATGAACGGTGGCGACATGTTCGCCGATTTCCCGAACACAAACGAGCTCGCGCCCGATCTTGAAAGCTTCATTCTCGGCCTGGGAGAGGCGTGAACGCATACACGGGTGGTCGAGCATGTGACGGGGGGAAGCCGGGATTCACTGTCGCCGAGTCGTGGCCTCTCCAGCGATCTTTTTCGGAGAGGGGAACCAAGCGGCGAACGGGCCGTTGCATCCACGACACATACCCTCCGGAGAACATCATGAAAAATATTGCAATCTCTTTCGCCGTAGCCGCAAGCGCGCTGCTCGCGACTGCCGCTAACGCTGCGCCTCTCATTGCCGATCGATCCATCAGCTCGGACAGCAACATTCAGAACGTTCGCATGGTCTGCAACGAAGACGGCCGTTGCTGGCGCGAGCGCGGCCAACGACAGGTTATCGTTCGCGAGTCCTATGGCTACGCGCCTCGCGAGCGCTACATCGAGCGCCGCGGCTACAACAGCGGCTACGAGGAACGTGGCGGCATCGGCTTCCGTGCTCCCGGCGTGAGCGTTGGGATCGGCACCGACCGCTACTGAGACAAACAACCACAGATTTCCGAAGGCCGCGGCGAAATCCGCGGCCTTCGTGCGTTCAGGCCTGGCGTTTATGCCAGTCGCGTCGGGCCGAACGAGAAAGGGCGGCCGTGAGGCCGCCCTTTCGGTTTGCGCGATCCGTCGGCTTAGCCCTCGATGATATAGACGATCTCGTGGGTGTGCGGACGAAGGATGACGTACCTGCCGTGCACCAGGATGAACTCGTATCCGCGCCACTCCGGATAGATTTCGACGATGCGGCTCGGGAGCGCATGATAGCGGACGCCTGCCGGGACGATGGTGCCGACCGAGATGTTGAAGTTCACGTTGGTGACTTCCTCGACCTTCTCCTGCTTGATGGCCGAAGTGATCTGGGTCCGCTTTTCGGCGGGAGGTGCCGCGACCGCCGTGGTAGCAGCATTGCCGGTCGTCTTGCCCTCGGGCGCCGAAGGCTTGCTCTCGGCGGTCGGGGTTTTCATGTCCTTCGATGTGGTGGCCGAATCGGGCGCCTTCATCGTCCCATCCGCCTTCATCTCGCCGGTCTTCTTGCTGTCGGCGGTTGGCTTCGTCACGTCCTTCGAAGTGGTCGCCGGGGCCATTGTTTCCGTGGTCTTCGCCTTGCCATCGGCCTTGACGTC
Source organism: Bradyrhizobium cosmicum (assembly GCF_032290525.1). Lineage (GTDB taxonomy): Bacteria > Pseudomonadota > Alphaproteobacteria > Rhizobiales > Xanthobacteraceae > Bradyrhizobium > Bradyrhizobium cosmicum_A. The sequence continues at coordinate 256,947 of NZ_JASXTA010000005.1, forward strand.
GCCCGAGTGCTTTGCGTCAGGCGCGCCCTGTGCGTGCTGCGGCGTTGCTTGTGCCGGCGAGCCGTGGGGTGCCGCGGTGGGAGCTCCCTTTGCCGGAGGCGCATTCATCGGCGCCGCGGTTTCGGCTTTCGGCGAAACGGCAGCGGGGGACTCCGAACCCTTTGCTCCGTTCTGGTTGACGCCTTGCGCCATCGCAACACCGGTCGCAGCAAGCAAGGCCGCAACGGCGACAGAAGCCATCAAAGTATGTCTCATCTGATCTTTTCCAATTCATTTGAATATGATGCCGACGAACGTCAGCCATGGGGAGTGAACGGCCTCAACCGGCTGTAGTTCCGTTTCTATTTCTGGTTTAATGGCGATTAATGCCTCGATATTCGAAAAGTCTGCAAAATGCAGGAGAATCGGCGCCAATCGGGGTCTATTTCCTCGGACTCACCTGGAAGCGACTGGCCGGATTCAAATATAAGTTGTGGTCAGGGGAACCCTCGGTCGTTGCAGCTGTTGTGTCAGTGATCCCCGAGCGTAGCGGATCGAACTTCCGAGCTTCCCCTGTACCCCAGCAGCGTCATTACAGACACCGGTGCGAGAGCCGGTCGGCTCGGCGCGAAGCCTGAATCTTCCGTGCGTACCAACCGGAAATCGTCATGAACAGCCCCGATGTTCGCAATGCCATTCAGATCGACCACGGCTCCAGCCTGGCGATCTGCGAGGAAATAGCGGACCGCCTGCGGACCAGGCTTCGGGGCGAGCACGACCCATTACCGCAACATCTGACGACCCTCGTCGACCAGCTTGCGCGGATCAGCAGACATTCGAACCAAGCGATTGAGGTCACAAAATGAACATGTCGAGCGAAAGCCTTTTGGTCATCCTGTTTGTAGGTCTGGTCGCCGGCTGGCTCGCGGGCCAGATCGTCCGCGGGACCGGCTTTGGGATTGTCGGTGACATCATCATCGGAATCCTGGGCGCCTTCGTCGGCAGCTGGCTGTTGCCGCAGCTCGGCGTGCATCTCGGCAGCGGCATGATCAGCGCGATCGTCAACGCGACCATAGGCGCGGTCCTGCTGCTCCTCGTCGTCCGGCTGCTCCGCGGTGGCGGCGGATGGGGCAGCAGCTGGCGCGGCAGCTGGGGCCGGCGCTGGTGACCCATGCTCACGCAGCAGCATCAGGCGCTGGTGAGACGCGGGCGACGAGGACACCCGTGGCTACCGCCGGATCGGTGCAGCCATGCTAGACTTTTCCAATGCATCGTTTTCGCCTGAAACGATCGGCATCATGAAAGCTGCGCTGGATACGGCGGTTGCGTCACTGCCAGGCCCGGTCAGCTCCGCGCATATCCAGGCCATCGCGGAAACCATCCTGCGCACCGCGAAGGAGGGCGAGCGAGACCCCATGATCCTGCAGCGCATGGCGCTGATGGAGCTTCAGATCTCGACGCGGTGTTGATGCTGGAGTTGCGGTGACGGTGCAACGATCCAATCGATGGGCCAGTGCACTGGCACCGAAACCCATAGGTCTTTCGCGATCAACTCACATCTTCAGCCCGGCTTGCGTCCGCTGATCGCGTGCGCGCGGGCGCTGCAGGTGATGCGGCCGTCGGTGTCAGCGGCGAGATGCGCCCCGACACGCTGCATGAGCTCGCCGACGTCGGCCGCCGGCATCGCGGCGATGACAGGCGCGGTGGAAGGAGCCTTCGTCTCCACGTTCCAGAACTCGTCGAAATCGGCAAACGTCCGCTGCACGGTGATCTCGCGGGTCTGGATCTGCTGCAGCCCGGCCGCGCGCCAAAACCCATGAAGCGCCGCGAGGCTGGATGCTTCCATATGCGGCGGACGCGTTGGCGACAGCCCCATCGCGTGCATCTCGTTGATGATCGGATCGAGCGGAAAGCCGCCCCCCAACATGTCCCACATGTAGGATGCGACGAGGCCGCCGGGACGAACCACCCGCGCCAGCTCCGCGACACTCTTCGATGCATCCGGTACGAACACGAGAACCAGCGCCGTCACCGCGGCATCGAAACTTGCCATTGGAAACGGCAGCGCCATCGCGTCGCCCGTTTGAAACACGGCGCCGCGCGCGCCGGGACGCGTGCGGGCAAAGGCGAGCTGTCCCTCGGACGGATCGATGCCGTGCACGGCGCCAGGGGCGCAGCGTGCAACGATGAGCTCGGTGAAGGCGCCGCTGCCGCAGCCGACATCGATCCAGCGCAGCCCAGGTGCCGGCTTGAGCCAGTCGAGAAAGACCTCGCCGACCGAACGGCTCCAGACTCCCATCACCTGCTCATAGGCGGCACCGTCATCGAAGCGAAGCTCGGGCATGGAACGGCTCCCTCGGCGTTGCAACGGGCACTGCGCGGCGGCGAGGTTAACACATTGGTCATTTCTTTGCGGTCATTTTCACGACCTCAATCAGCAAAGAGGCACCATGTCCGACATCACCATTCCCGGCGGCAAAATCCGTTCCTTCGTCGAGCGGGTCGAGAATCTCGACACCGAAATGCAGGAGTTGAGCGAGCAGAAGAAGGAAGTGTTCACGGAGGCCAAGGGCGAGGGTTTTGACGTGAAGATCCTCAAGGAGATCATCAAGCTGCGCAAGGAAGACAAGAACGAGCGCGACGAGCGCGAAGGCCTGCTCGATCTTTACCTGCGCGCGATGGAGACGGCATCGCCGGAGCAGGCGAAAGCGGCGTGAGACGATTGGGTTGATCGGCGAAGAGAGATAGTCGCGATCTGCGGATTGCGGCTATCGCTCTGGCGCGAGGAGACGGGCGGATATATCGTGATGGTTTCGCGCACCGTCACCGCAATTCGATCTGTGATCTCAAGACCTGCAGCCGGCCATCAATAGCGGCCGCCACTGCCCTTTTGTTGCGTGATCCAGTCCGACAATGTTTTCGGTGTCAATTTCGCAGTCCGGCCGGGCGATGCCTTCGGATTGTCGCGGCCCGTCGTCGAGCGGGTGCGCGGCGCTTCCGTTGCGTGGACGCCCCTGAAGGCAGCCATCGATGCCTCCGCGGCTTCCTTCTCCAGGCGCAACTGTTTCAACCGCGCCATCTTGATGCGCTCTGCCTCGACTTCGGGTCGCTCGGACAGCAGCGATTTGGGTTGAGCAAGCTCGGCCGGGACCAGGACGCCGAGAATGGTCGTCTCGCCGAGCGCCTTGCAGGCTTCGAGCCGATGCAGTCCCTCGACCAGAACGAGGCGGTCTCCGTCGAGCCGAACGGAAATGGGGGCCTGTTGTCCGATGTCCAGAATGCTTTCCGCGATCTCCCCGACGATCTCGGGCTTGATGGCTTTCTTCATTTTCGTGGGAACGAAAATCTTCTCGATCGGGAAGCTCTCCGCTGTGGGCATAACTTGACTCCGCGTCTACCAGGCCCGTCGGAACCCATGCCGGTGGAGGTGGGAGTTTAGAAGGGAAGGGTGGGACCGCAAAGGCAATTCGGCGGCAGGCTGTTGATGAGCATCTGGAACAGACCTGCGATTGCGGCGGACACGATTAGGGTGACAGCGGCTCACCAATCCGGATCGCCGTAAGGGTCCATCATATAGGGCGGAGGCATCCAGGGTCCTCGCGGCGGCGGCCTGGGCCGCCGGGGTGCGGTCGCTTGCACGTGCGGCCGCGCTGGCGCAGCCGTGTCGTTGCTCGTCGTGCTCCGCACGACGGGTTTCGCGGATGCAGACGCGGATGGAGCCGTCTGTTGCGTTTGCAGCGCCTGGACCTGTGCGGCGAGGCGAGCATTGTCCGCCGCATCCTTCTCCTGTGCCGCCTTGAGCTTTTGAATGGCGTCAGCCTGCTCGCGCAGCGTCTGCTCGTTGCGGCTCTTCAGTTGCTCGAGTTTTGCGTTGATGCTCGCAAGCTCGTTGGTGATGGTCTTGAGCGATTGCGCAAGATCAGACGATGACGGGGCGGGCGTCGTGGCGGCTGGTCTTGGAGCGTCAGGTCTTGGAGCCTCAAACCCTGGAACGCTTTCCGTTTCCTTGCCGGGCGGCGGCGCAGGTACGGGCGTTGGCCCATCCGCAGCAGCCAGCAGCACGGCCGGCGGCTGCGCAGGAGGTTCGACCGCGGACGCCTGCGGGGGTTGGTTTGCTGCCGGCGGAGCCCATCGCGCCATGATCGACTTGGTGATCGACCTGGCCTCATCACGATATTGCGTAGCGAAGGCGGCACCGAGAATGCCGATCGCCAGCACGAGGCCAACCAAAGTGCGCAGCATGGGCCGACCTTGCTTCAGGCCTTGATCGCGAACCTTGCTATCCGGTGCCGGAGCCTTGCCCCTGGGAGCCGCGGCCGCCTCCGGACCGGCGCTTGCTTGCGAGATCCGCGGGCCTTCGTTGCCGCGTTCCATTCCGGAAACCAGCCGGTCCAGCCGCGCAAGGTCTTCCTCTGCGCTCTTGATCTGGTCATAGGCCCGTGCGAGCCCGCCTTCGGCGCGCACCGCGTCCGCCTTGGGGGCAGCAGGCTCTTCGGCATCAGGCTTTTCAGTATCAGGTTTGGGGTCGTTCGCTTCAGGCACTGATGCGCTTTCCATCCAGTCGGGCGTCACTGGGAGTGCGGCTGTCCAATCGCTGGGACGATAGGCCTCGCCACTGTCCAACACAACGCGCGAGCGAAGGAGAAAATATGGCGGTCGCGGAGGTGGAGCGTGGGCGTTGCCGAACCGGCATGCGTCGCGAGCGCCAGGTACATGACCGAAATCGGTGTGGCTCCCGCTGATCCCTATGTAGGTCAGCGTGACAGTTTCACTGTCTCGTCGTGAACCCGGCAGCCAGATCGCAACGGCCCGCATTGTTCTAAATCAACAAACCCGCTCCTTGGCGAATTACGCTGACGCACCGTTCCAATCCAGGAAGGAGAGTGGACATGTCGCGCCGAACCATCGTTTCACTTGCCGCATCCGCCATCATTGGCATTGCCTGCCTCGTGACTGTTTCGACCGACGCCTCCGCGTATCGGAGAGGCGTCGGGGTTGGTCGGGTTGGTGTTCATCACGGCGGTGTCTATCGCGGTGGCGTCTATCGTGGTGCAGCCGTACGCCGTGGAGTTGCCGTGGGCGTCGGAGCGGCTGCGGTTGGTGCGGCAGCCTACGGGGCCTACGGAGGCTATCGCCGTTGCGGCTACGAACCTTATCCCCCTTGCTACTAGCCAGCCTCGTAGCCTGTCTTGGCGCAGCGGCCACCGAGTAACCGGTCGAGCCGGGCTTGGCGGCCGTCTGTCCGAGGCGCAACCATCACCGCGATTGCGGTGGTCCAGTTAAGTGTCACCGTAATCCAATCCTACGGGGTACCGCTACGATGATTCTGGTCAGGTTCATAATAGCCGGCTTGCCACTGCCTGCGCGCAAGCAGAAAGCAGACGTGCGGCGGGGTTAATGGACGCGCTCTTGCTTTCTCTAGCTTTGTTAGAAGAAAGTTGAACGCGGATTCGAACTCATCGAATGGCTTGAGTGATGAATATTCCGATATCAAACGAAAGCGGTCACGCAAATTGGTAAACTCGCCTGCCATGCTCGTGTACTGCTTAATCGACGCGTCGAGTTTGGCGGCTTGAAATGTCGGAGGTATCAGCACCGCTAGGAAAGCGCAGACCGCCGCCATGGCCGGCATCGACTCACCGACGATGTTCCACGTAGCAACGGCACCTAACATGACAGGAGAAAACAATGAGAAAAGTTTGATCCAACGCAGAAACCGCAGCCAAATGGTGAAAGTCAAAGCCGTGTAGCCGCAATTCTGGAACTGATTAAGGCACTCTGCTTTGAGAGCGGTGGTTCTGACATCGGGGCCTTGCACGTTCACAGAACACCCTCGGGGATTGTCGTCCCGAAGAGTCTCCGCCAGTCCTCGCCGGCGAGCCACTGATAGTTCTCGCGCTCGTTCAGGCATGCGTTGACGGCGTTGCGGTACGCCATCTGCGCCCGGCTTAGCCAATCAGAGCCGATCTGGACAATCTCGCCGCCGGGCATCACCACATATCCGTTCGCGTTCGCGATCAGGTAAGCGAAGAAATCACGCACCATCCAGTCATAGAAAAAAACACCTTGTTGATGGAATTGCCATGTCAACAGGAAGTCCTGAGCGAGTCTCTCGATTACGAAGGACTTCATCGGCACGGAGCAATTGTCCTGCCAGCATTTAAGCATACGGATCAGAGCGCGCGTGTTGCCATTCCATGCGCGATCGGATGCATCCAAGGCTGCAGATTCCTCTAGTGCGGTTGATATCGTATAGCGACCGTCTCCTTTCGAGTCGCAAACAATAACGCTGCCGTCGGTACAACGGAATCCGACTGCAACCTCGACGGTAACCGCATCGAACGGTACGATCACGACCTGACGATCGGCGCGCATGAGCGTGCGCGGGTTGGTCGCCAGTAGGGCCTCCTTGACTTCTTGCAGCAGCTGGGATTGTCGATTACCCGATCGTTGCTGAAAGCGATGGTATACGTGATCGGGAAGAAGGAACAACGCATCTACGTCGCGGGGCGGTGCAATCTGTGTGCTCTTGCCCCATGAGCCGATGACGATGCCGTTTAATGTATCGGAGCTATGATCATAGTAGCGCCGGTTTAGACTTGCGATAACGTTAGTGTATTTTTTTAGGCCCGCGTCTCGATGCTTCTCCGAAACCGCGAGATTGGAGAGAAATCTAGTGAAGCGGGGTATGACATAATACCAGTTGTACGGCAGAGTTGGCAGCGGTGGCTGATTGTGACCGAAGAGCGCGCTAACTCCGAAAAGACCGAGATCCTGTGCTGCTCCACCAGTTGTTGTTGCCTCCAAAATGGTAGGTGATGCTAAGAGGTTCGCAAGGTTGTTGCCGAAAGCAGTACGGGGAGGAGGCGGGCTGTATCCCTCGAATAGCGCTGCTAGACTGTTTTTTGGGGCTGATGTCATGGAGCCTCAATAGCTTGGGTTGAAAGAAAGGCCGCTCGTTGGAGCGGCCTTCCCATTTCATCTCTTCGATGATGATTTACCCCCTCACGAACACCCCGTCGTGCTGCCGCAAGTATCGCACTTCATGCAGGTCCCATTCCGCACCAGCGTGAAGTTGCCGCACTCGCTGCACATCTCGCCCTCATAGCCCTTGGCTTTCGCTTCCGCGCGGCGCTCGGCCTTGCTGGGCACTGCGGTCTGCGCGGTGCCGGCCTTGCTCCACTGCAGCTGCTCCAGCTTCTCGGTGGGCGAGAGGTCGTGGGCCACTTCCTGCTTGAGCGCGACCGCGCCTTCCAGGACGTCGCCGGCACGGCCTGCGCCGTGCCCGGCGAGGGCAGTGACCTTGGAGCCGCCGGTCGGGGCGCTGTCATTGCCTTGCGAGACCGCGGTGGAGCCGCCGCGCATCACGAACAGATTGTCGGTGCGGGAGCGGGTGAGGCCGCGCGAGACCAGTCGGGTCGCCTGGTGGTTCGGCTCCTCCGGCTCCTTGCCTTCCTCGACGCCCTTGCCGAGCGCGTCGAAGTTCGACTCGGTCGGATCGACATGGGCGAGATCGAAGCGCGACATGTAGCTCACCGCGAGCTCGCGGAAGACGTAGTCGAGGATCGAGGTTGCATACTTGATGCTGTCGTTGCCCTGCACGGGACCCGCCGGCTCGAAGCGGGTGAAGGTGAAGGCGTCGACATATTCCTCGAGCGGCACGCCGTATTGCAGACCGAGCGAGACCGCGATCGCAAAATTGTTGATGAAGGAGCGGAGCGCGGCGCCTTCCTTGTGCATGTCGATGAAGATCTCGCCGAGACGGCCGTCGTCATACTCGCCGGTGCGCAAGTAGACCTTGTGGCCGCCGACGACCGCCTTCTGGGTGTAGCCCTTGCGGCGATCCGGCATCTTCTCGCGCTCGCGCATCACGATGATGCGCTCGACCAGCTTCTCGACGATCTTTTCCGAGACGTGCGCGGCACGCGCCGCCATCGGCTTCTCGTAGAGAGCCTCGACCGCATCGTCCTCGTCCTCATCGTCGGCGATGAGCTGCGAGTTGAGCGGCTGGCTGAGCTTGGAGCCGTCGCGATAGAGCGCGTTGGCCTTCAGCGCCAGCTTCCACGACAGCATGTAGGCGGACTTGCAGTCCTCCACGGTCGCGTCGTTCGGCATGTTGATGGTCTTGGAGATCGCACCCGAGATGAAGGGCTGCGCCGCCGACATCATGCGGATGTGGCTCTCGACCGACAGATAGCGCTTGCCGATCTTGCCGCAGGGGTTGGCGCAGTCGAACACCGGATAGTGCTCGGCCTTGAGGTGCGGGGCACCTTCCACCGTCATCGCGCCGCAGATGTGGACGTTGGCCGCCTCGATCTCGCGCTTGGTGAAGCCCACGGCCTGGAGCAGGTCGAAGCCGGGGGCCGCGATCGCCTCGGCACCGATGCCGAGCTGGTCGCGGATGAAGTCTTCGCCAAAGGTCCACTTGTTGAAGGCGAACTTGATGTCGAAGGCAGTCGGCAGCGCCTTCTCGACCTTGGCGATGGCTTCGTCCGTGAAGCCCTTGGCCTTCAGCGTCGAGGCGTTGATGCCGGGCGCGTTGGAGAGCGAGCCGTGGCCGACGGCGTAGGCCTCGATCTCAGCGATCTCGCTCTCGCGATAGCCGAGCGCGCGCAGCGCCGCGGGGACCGCGCGGTTGATGATCTTGAAGTAGCCGCCGCCGGCGAGCTTCTTGAACTTCACCAGCGCGAAATCAGGCTCGATGCCGGTGGTGTCGCAATCCATCACGAGGCCGATCGTGCCGGTCGGCGCGATCACCGTGGTCTGGGCGTTGCGATAGCCGTGCTTCTCGCCGAGCTCGAGCGCGGCCTCCCAGGCGGCCTGGGCGTGGCTGACCAGGTCAGCTTGCGGGCAGGAGACCAGGTCCATCGGCACGGGGTTGACGCTGAGCGCCTCGTAGCCGTTGGACTGGCCATGGGCGGCGCGGCGGTGGTTGCGGATCACGCGCAGCATGTGCGCGGCGTTCTTCTTGTAGCCGGGGAAGGTGCCGAGCTCGGCCGCCATCTCCGCCGAGGTCTTGTAGGTGATGCCGGTCATGATCGCGGTCAGTGCGCCGGCGATCGCGCGGCCTTCCTTGGAGTCATAGGGAAGACCCATGGTCATCAAGAGGCCGCCGATATTGGCGTAGCCGAGGCCGAGCGTGCGGAACTCGTAGGAGAGCTCGGCGATCGCCTTCGACGGGAACTGCGCCATCATCACCGAGATTTCGAGCACGATGGTCCAGAGCCGGCAGAGATGCTCATAGCCCTCGACGTCGAAGCGCTTGGAGGGGATGTCGTAGAACGTCAGCAGGTTCGCCGAGGCGAGGTTGCACGCCGTGTCGTCCAGGAACATGTATTCCGAGCACGGATTGGAGGCGCGAATGTCGCCGGACGCCTTGCAGGTGTGCCAGTCGTTCATGGTGGTGTTGAAGTGCAGGCCGGGGTCGGCCGACGCCCAGGCGGCGTAGCCGATTTTTTCCCAGAGGTCGCGCGCCTTCAGCGTCTTGGTGACCTTCTTGGTGGTGCGGCCCACCAGATTCCAGTCGCCGTCGGTCTCCACCGCGCGCAGGAAATCGTCCCGCAGCGAGACCGAGTTGTTGGAGTTCTGGCCGGAGACGGTGAGGTAGGCTTCGCTATCCCAGTCGGTGTCGTAGACGTCGAACTGGATGTCCTTGTAGCCCTGCTTGGCGAACTGGATGACGCGCTTGATGTAATTGTCGGGCACGAGGCTGCGGCGGGCGAGCTTGATCTCGCGGCGCAGGGCAGGGTTCTTCTCGGGGTCGAAGCAATCGTCGCCCGAGCCTTCGCAGTTGACGCAGGCCTTCAGCACCGCCTTGAGGTGCTTCTGGTTGATCTTGGATCCGGTGACGAGCGCCGCGACCTTCTGCTCCTCCTTCACCTTCCAGTCGATATAGGTCTCGATATCGGGATGATCGGCGTCGACCACGACCATCTTGGCGGCGCGGCGGGTGGTGCCGCCCGACTTGATCGCGCCCGCGGCGCGGTCGCCGATCTTGAGGAAGCTCATCAGGCCGGACGAGCGGCCGCCGCCGGAGAGTTTTTCACCTTCGCCGCGCAGGCGGGAGAAGTTGGAGCCGGTGCCGGAGCCGTATTTGAACAGGCGGGCTTCGCGGACCCAGAGGTCCATGATGCCGCCCTCGTTGACGAGGTCGTCACCGACGCCCTGGATGAAGCAGGCGTGCGGCTGCGGATGCTCGTAGGCCGACTTGGACTTGGTCAGCTTGCCGGTGAAGGGGTCGACGTAATAATGGCCCTGGCCGGGGCCGTCGATGCCATAGGCCCAGTGCAGGCCGGTGTTGAACCATTGCGGCGAGTTCGGCGCGACCATCTGCATGGTCAGCATGTAGCGGAGCTCGTCGTAGAAGGTCTGGGCGTCCTCATCGGAGGTGAAGTAGCCGCCCTTCCAGCCCCAATAGGTCCAGCAGCCGGCGAGGCGGTCGAACACCTGCTTTGCCGAGAGCTCGCTGACATAGCGCTCCTTCTCGGGCAGAAGGCTAAGCGCCTCGGTGTCGGGCACGGAGCGCCACAGGAAGGAGGGGACGGATTCCTCCTCGACCTTCTTCAGGCGCGCGGCGACGCCCGCCTTGCGGAAATACTTCTGGGCGAGCACGTCGGAGGCGACCTGCGACCACTCGGTCGGGACCTCGACGTTCTCGAGCTTGAACACGACCGAGCCGTCGGGATTCCTGATCTCCGACGTGGTCAGGCGGAAATCGATTCCCGCGTAAGGTGACTGTCCCGCAGTGGTGTGGCGCCGCTCAATCCGCATGGTCTTGCCCCGTCCTTTTATGTACCGGACCGCCTCCGCTGGGCGCCCGGGTCGCTATTTCGGTTCGCGAGTCCTAAGGACCTCATCGGCCCAAAGGCTTCGCAGTTCAGGCCGGTGGATCCGGCTCAGTTTCTCCCGGAGATGTCAGGTGCGCGCACCTTTCATCCGCCGGCACGTCCAGACCCATCCGCCCCCAAGGGGATGGGCCCGACATGCGTTCAACGCCCCACACCATCACAACGTCTACCGATGCCATCCGAGCCTGTTGCCGGCCCGTTCTGGCGCCCCGAAAAGTCCGCGATCCGCGGGCAGACAAGCCCTCATCCCGCTGCCTTCGTCTGGCTTGGCGGAGTGCAGTTTTGCGAGACCCTTTGGGGGAGTGCCGGCGGGACGCAAACTCACTCGCGCCGAACGGTTCGAAAGCTAGGACTCTCCGTTGCGCCCGTCAAGAACTAGTGCGAGTTCCTGAATCAAATACTAAATATGGTGGATTGCGGGGGATAACAGGGGCAAGCGCCGAGCCTGTTGTGGAGCCAAGTATCAGTGAGTCCTCAGGGATTCCCAACCGAAAAAATTTGTCTGCCGTGACGGTACGGAGCCTTCCACCCGCTCTTCACAGGGCAGGTATATTTTTAGGCAACGGGCTTGCCTCGGCGGGACTCACGTAGCGGTACGGAAGGTGAGGGCAGGCATGCCCGCCGGGGTGGTGGTCCGGGAGCCGAATCCGGGCCAAGCTGACCTCGATTTCTGCCGGATACCCACATGCTTGATTCGACCCGCCGGGATGCGCGAGCGCGCATCGCCCCGGCCGGCCTGATGTTCCTCGCGATCACCTCGATCGGCTGGGGCTTCAATTGGCCGGTGACGAAATTCCTGCTCGCCGAACTGCCGCCGCTGACCCTGCGCGGGGTCACCGGCGTGCTCGGGGCTATCCTGCTCGCGGCGCTCGCGGTGATGCGACGGCAGAGCCTGAAGGTGGATCCGGCGATCTGGCCGCGCCTGATCACCGCCGCCACGCTCAACGTCACCGGCTGGATGGTGCTGATGGGCCTGGCGCTGCTCTGGCTTCCCGCGAGCGAGGCGGCGCTGATCGCCTACACCATGCCGGTCTGGGCCTCGATCATCGCCTGGCCGGTGCTGGGCGAGCGGCCGACCTTGCTGCGCACGCTCGGGCTGGTGATGGCCTTCATCGGGCTCGGCTCGATCATGGGCGGCAACGGCTTTGCCGCGAGCGTCGAGAAGCTGCCGGGCATCGTCATGGCGCTGGGCGGCGCGCTCGGCTTTGCCGTCGGCACCGTGTTCTCGAAAAAGTATCCGATCCACCTGCCGCCGCTCACGGCCGCAGCCTGGCAGATCGGGATCGGCTGCCTGCCCATCTCGATCATCGGCCTCCTGGTCGAGACCACGCATCTGTCGCTGGTGACGCCGCTCGGCTGGTGGCTGCTGCTCTATTCGACCGTAGTGCAGTTCTGCATCGCCTATGTCAGCTGGTTCGCGGCGCTTTCGCGCCTGCCGGCGTCAGTGGCGGCGATCGGCACGATGGCGGTGCCGGTCATCGGCGTCGTCGCCTCCGCGCTGGCCTTGGGTGAGCCGCTGGGACCGGGCCAGATCGCCGCGCTGATCTTCACGCTGGCGGCGGTGGTGCTGGCGACGCGATAGCTAGCTTACCGCTACCCCGCCCAGCGCCTTCCGGATCATCTCGGCGAGCTGGTTGCGGCGGTAGGGTTTTGTCAGCAGCATCACGCCGTCGTCGAGCTTGCCGTGGTGGACGATGGCATTGTCGGTGTAGCCGGAGGTGTAGAGCACCTTCACGCCCGGCCGGAGCCTGGCCACCTCGTCGGCGAGCTCGCGGCCGCTCATGCCGCCGGGAATGACGACGTCGGTGAACAGCAGGTCGAAGGCCTGGCCGGCCGCGATCAATTGCAGCGCGGCGCGGCTGTCGGCGGCGGCAACCGTCTTGTAGCCGAGGCTCTGCAGCTGCGCGGTGACAAAGTTGCGCACCAGCGTGTCGTCCTCGACCACGAAAATGGTCTCGGCGCCGCCTTCGGCCTGCGGCGCCGCGGGGACGGCCGCCTCGATCACGCCTTCGCCCGGCGGCAGATAGAGCTTGATCGTGGTGCCGTGGCCTTGCTCGCTGTAGATCTTGATATGGCCGCCGGACTGCTTGACGAAGCCGTAGACCATGGAGAGACCGAGGCCGCTTCCCTTGCCGACCTCCTTGGTGGTGAAGAACGGCTCGAACGCCTTCTGCTGGATGTCGGTGGACATGCCGGTGCCGGTGTCGCTGACCGCGAGCATGACGTAAGGGCCGGCCCGCACTTCCGCATGGGCCTGCGCATAGGCTTCGTCCAGCACCACGCGATGGGTCTCGAGCAGCAGCTTGCCGCCGTTCGGCATGGCGTCGCGGGCGTTGATCGCCATGTTGAGCACGGCGTTGGTGAGCCGGGACGGATCGATATGCGCCGTCATCGGTCCCTGTTCGAGCACGGTCTCGATCTGGATCTGCTCGCCGAGGGTGGGGCGCAGCAGCTTTGCGATGTCAGCGATCGCACCGTTGATCTCGACGTTGCGCGGCTGCAGCGGCTGCCTTCGCGCAAAGGCGAGCAGGTGCTGGATCAGCTCGGCGCAGCGCTCGGCGGCATCGTCGATCAGGCGCGCTGCGCGCTGCAGCTCGGGCTGGCCCTTCAGGCTCTCCACCAGCGTCTCGGTATTGCCCGAGATCACGGTCAGCATGTTGTTGAAGTCGTGCGCGACGCCGCCGGTCAGCTTGCCGATCGCATCCAGCTTCTGCGACTGGTGCAGCTGCCGCTCGGTCTCGCGCGAGGTCGTCGCGTCGTGATAGACCAGCACCGCGCCGGAGATGTCGCCTTGCGCATCGCGCATCGGCCGGCCGCTGACCATGAGATGGCGGGGAGAGTTGCCGCCGTGCGGCCGCACGATCATCTCCAGCTGTTCGAACGGCTCGCCGCGCAGCACACGCACGGAGGGCAGCCCGTCGGCCTCGAGCGGCGTGACGCCGTCGCCGTGATAGACGTCGGACAGCGCGCGCAGATTGCCCAGGTTCATGCCGGCCCGGTGCAGCAGCATGCGCTCCGCGGCCGGATTGGACAGCAGGACATTGCCCTTCGCGTCGATCACCAGCACCGCCTCGGCCATGCTGTGGAACGTGCTCTGGAGCACGTTGACCGACAGGCGCAGCTCGTCATGGGCGGCGACCAGATGCTCGGTCCGCTCGGCCACCGCCGCCTCGAGTTGCTGATTGGCCGCCGTGGTCTCCAGCAGCGTGCTCTTCAGCGCGCCGGTGGTGCGCTGGCTCTCGCGCATCACCATCACCACCAGCAGCAGGATCACCAGCGCGCCGGCGACGTCGATCCCGAGCAGCACGATGCCGGTGCGGCGCGAATCCTGGGAGCGCACGGTGAGCAGGTGCTCTTCCTCGGCGCTCAAACGGTCGAGATTGCCCATCACAGCGTCCATGAGGCCGCGGCCCTCGGCCTTGCTCTGGACCGCGGCAATGCCGGCCTGGTCGTTCTCGGCGCGCAGGCGCATCACATGGGCGGCGATCTCGATCCGTCGCAGCGCCAGCGCCTCGGTCCCCTCCAGCAGCGCGACCTGATCGGGATTGTCGCGCACGACCCGCTTGAGGTCGGCGAGCGCCGGCGCGATCTGGGCACGCATCGCCTGGAACTCGTCGCTGAAGCCGGGGCTGCGATAGAGTTCGTAGCCGCGCGCGGCGCTCTCGGCGCGACGCATCAGCACGCGCAGGTCGGAGATCTTCTTCTGCACCTGGACGGTCTGATTGACCCAGGCGGCATCCGACCGCGACTTGACGTCGAGACCGATCGAGGCGGCGGTGATGAGCAGGAGGATGGCAAGTCCAGCACCGAGAATGACGCGCTGCGTTGGAATCAAGGTGCTTCTTTCTTGTCCTTCGGCCGTGCCGCCTCGCCGAGGCATTCCCGAATCGTGGTCAGCAGCGCGTCAGGCGTGAACGGCTTGCGCAGGCAGCGTGTCGCGCCGAGCTCCAGCGCCATGCGGAGGAAATCGGGGGAGGGCGAGGCCGATGAGGCGAAGGCATAGCCGGACATCGCGATCAGCGGGATCGCCGGCGCGCGCTCGTGAAAGATGCGAATGGATTCGAAGCCGCGCATATGCGGCATGAAGATGTCGACCAGCATCACGTCAAACGTCTGCGCCTCGAGCGCAGCCAGCCCCGTTTCTCCGCCGTCAGCCATCGTGACATCGAAGCCCTGACGTTGGAGGAGGACCTCGATGGTCGCGCCGACCATCGGATCGTCATCTACCACGAGGATACGCGGCATGACATTTCCCAGCAATCGAAGTCCCCACAGTCATTGGTGATACAGGTGAATCGCGCGTCGGGTCAATTTGGGATTGGATCAGCATAGATATGCACGGCGCGGTGCATAGAGCGGCGCGGGTTCCCGACTGTGTGGGAAGGCGCCGTCTGGCGTTCGGCGCCCGGTCGCCTCGGCAGGTCATGCGGACGGGGAATTGCTCGACTTTTCATAAAGTCGAGACAATCAACCGACCAGGAAACGCTGCTCGCCCTTTGAGAATCCCGTGCTGAGCAATTCAGCCGTCGGCGGGACGGTTTGGCGGAAACATCGCAAACAGGCGCAACAGCTCGACCAGGCGCCGCGCCGGACGAATGCGCGCTCAACCCAAATGTAATCCAGGCAGGTGACAGTTCGTGCTCAAATTTGCATCGCTTGGAGTTCAGACAAGCTTCGGTTCCGCGAGCGCGCCAGACCGTCAGGCGACAAGCATAGTAACTTGCGATGTCGTCATCACCAGGAGTAACGCACCACGCCCTTGCCGGCGTAGCTGCGAACCGTCTCGGCGAATTCGCCTTCGAACGTGGCGGCAGCGGACCAGCCGTTCACCCACCGCAGTTCGGCGGAAGCCGTCGTCAGGGCGGAATCGTGCGGCTGGGCCGCGCCGTTGACGACGAAGCTCGCGCCCGGCAGTGCCTGGAACGTCGCACCGATCGAGCGGTCGGCGTTGAAATCATGCGCCCATGCGAGCCGGCCGCGCAGAGTCAGAATGGCATTGTCCAGGGCATAGGCTTTGTCGCTGCGCAGGCCAAGCTCACTCCGAGTGTCGGTGACGCTCTTCGCGCCATAAGCAAGTGCAAATGCCGGCGTGCCCACCAGGGCCGATTCCGCGTAAGCCGGCAGATCCAGGGTGGTGAACTGGCCTGCGGCGTATGGGGTAAGGCCGAGGCCGCCCAACCACGGTGTCGCGAAGCGGTATCCGCCTTCGATGCGGCCCGAATAGGCATTGGCATTGAACGCGGCATGCAAGCGGTCGGCGCCGGCGATCGTCACGATCCGATCGGTGGTGATGTCCTGAAAGCCGTAGGCAAGCGCAGCCGAAACGTAGGCGGGACCGGATTTATGCCGAACGAACGCGCCGGCCTGGAACAGGTCGGATCGGCCGTGGCCGCTCTTGTCGATCGAGAAGCTGGTGCCACCGCCAGCAAGTGCAAAGCCCGCAACTGTGTCTGGCGAAAAGCGATAGTCGGCGCCGACCGCGACGCCGGCAAGGCTGCTCGTCGTATTGTTGCTGCCGAGCGCCGTGTTTCCGTCGGTCGTCTGCGAGCCGCCAAAGCCGGCCGCCCAGACGCTCCAGCGGGGATCGTAGGTTCGCGCGATTGGAGCTTTCGCGAACATGAGGGCATAGGCGTCGCGTTCCGGCCGGGACGCCCTGCGCCTGTCATCGGCGCCGGCAAAGGATGATGTGCCGGACGGCGTCGCGCTCTCGCCGCGTCCGGCGATGAAGGGGTCGGTCAGGACGCCCATGAACTGGTTCATCGCGTTGAAGGTCGCCTGCTGGCTGCCGGTGGCGGTCTCGCCCGCGGCCTGGGTCAGGCCGGCCGGGCTCAGGGCCGCGTAGATGCTGGAAATGCCGCCGTTCGCGTTGAAGGCATTGGTCAGCGCGCTGCCGACGTTCTGCTGATTGGTGTTGAGGCCGCCGGGGATCGCGAAGTGCAGGACGAGATCGAGATAGACGTCGTTGGCGTCGTAGCTCAGGCTCGTGCTGAAGTTGGGCGACAAATTGGTGTTGAGCGCGCCGAAGCTGCCGTTGAGGCCGCCCGCGGCGCTGAGGATCGTGTATTGCCGGCTGACGTAGCTTCCCGGTGCGAAAGCTGCCTGTACGGTCGCGCCGCCGAGCGTCGCCGTGCCCGCAACGTTGGTGCGGTCGGCGGACGAGGGCGAAAGTTCGATCAGGTAGGTCGAGGCCGCCGTGAACGAGAGGCTGCCCGTCACGTTCAGCGTTCCGATCGATTGGCCTGGCGCGAGCGTGCCGCCGTTCACGGCGACATTGCCGACCGTGCCGGTTCCGCCAAGCACAGCGCTGGAATTGACGGTGACGCCGCTCGCCGACGCTATATCGCCGCTGACCAGCAGCGTGCCGCCGTCGATCTGGACCGGGCCGGCAAAGGTGCTGGTGCCGGTGAGGGTCCAGACCGACGAGTTGGCTTTGGTAAACGTCCCAAAACCGCGATATTTTCCGGCCGGACTGAGCTGTGAAATGTCGAAGGTCGCCGCGCCGCTGCCACCGAGCTCGAACGTGTCGTTGCCCGTCCCGATCGCCGCTCCCGAGATGCTCGATCCCGGTGCGATCGTCAGCTTGTTGCCGGTGCCTTCGAACAGGATCGCGCCGATGGCACCTATGTTGCCGTCAGGCACCGTGGCGCTAATGCTGCCTGCATTGTAGACCGTCACGCCGGCGGCGCCCGGGTTCGCATGGATGCCGTAAAGGAGGCCGCTGACGGACCCGTAGTTGTAGATCGCACTGCCGGCCCCGACGGCGATGGCTGCCTGGCCGCGGCTGGTGACGATGCCACCAGAAAAGTTGTTGATGATCGAATTGGCGCCGACGCCGATGGCAGCCTGTACGCCCAGGCCCACGCCGGAGATCGTCCCGTAATTATTGACGAGGCCGGTCTGGTTGATCGTTACACCGTAAGACCTTCCCGTGATGGTGCCTCCGGCATAGTTTGTGATCGTGCCGGCAAGAAAAGCCGCCGCTCCACCGTAATTCGTCCCCGTGATAGCCCCGTAATTGTCGAGGACCAGCTCGAAGCCGGACACGCCGTACGAGGTGCCGGTGATCGTCCCCCTCGCGTTGTTGGTAATGGTGGTCAGCGCGTGTCCATCGATCCCGTAGTCGTTCCCAAGAATGGTTCCCGAATTCGTCACCGCGAGCGCGTTGCTGCCGCCCGTCGAGATGCCGGACTGGTCACCTGTAATCGTGGCCCCCGCCTTGTTGATCACCGTTCCCTGTCCGAGATAGATGCCTCGCGCGTTGGCTGCCGTGCCGCTCACCGTAGCTCCGCTTTCGACCGTGACAGTCGCGGTCTCTGCAGCGGTGCCGTAGCCGTTGGCGCCGGCACTCGTGCCCGGAGCGCCGCCGCCCTGGTTGATCGTCGTTCCGGTGCAGGTTGCGATGAGGTTCGGTTGGCCGGCCGCCTGCGGTGTGCAATCGGCGCGTGCCGATTGGCTCGCCAGCAGCGTTGCCGAGATCGTCAGGAGGCCTGCGATGTATCGCGCGAGGATGCGGCAGCGTGGCGTAGCGCAAAGGCCCCCGCCGGAATTGAAGATATCTCGGCACGACTTTGGCATTGTTCTTTCCAGTCTTCTTCCAGGCACGGGCCGCCACCTCGATTCACGTCGGCGCAAGCCGTTGGCCACGTGGATAAAGAATGGTGCGCTTCGTCGCGTCGCCCACCTGGGTGAGACGGTTCTACTTCCGCGGCGACCGTGGCGCGCAAAGCACACAGGCCGCACGAAACTGCCGCGCCGTGAGCGTGGGCTGCGAAGAAGATGCGGGGCTTGCCGGAGATCTCGCTCGCAGATGGATGCGTTTCGGAAGTAACGGTGCCGGTCGAATTATTGCCTGCCTGGCAGGCACGGAGCTGATGTTGTGGGCAGCGAGAGATCGTGAAGCCGGGAGAGGTGAAAATGAAGGCTGGAGAACGGATGCGCCGTCACCCGGTCGGGTGAGGCGTCACGGCGCAAGCCGTGATATTTATCATGCTACCTCCTTAGATTGTTAAAGCAGCGTTTGGTTGTTGATCGATTCAGGCGGAGCATGATGAATTTCTTGGGTGACAAGGTCGAGAAGGTTCTCGACCTGATTTATGACGCCGCGGCCGACAACGATGTATGGCCGCATGCACTCACGCAGATTGCCGATCTGACGCACAGCGAGGGTGGCATCCTGTTTGGTCAGTCTGTCACTGCCCAGCGGATCTATTTCGATTTCAACGGTCGCCTGAACGAGGAGTGCAACCGCGCCTATCAGGCGAGGCACATGCAGAATCCGTGGTCGCAGTACATGGAGCACCAGCCGACCGGGCAGCTGGTGATGTCCGACGAAGCGGTCCCGCTCGCAGAGCTTCAGAAATCCGCGTTCTACGACGAGGTGTTGCGGCCGCAGCAGATTGCGCACAACGGAATGATAGCGCTGGCGGCGCAGAATGATTTTCGTGCTGCTTTCAACATGTGCCGCAGCGCGGGGCAAGGGCCGTTCGATGGCGAGGAGCAGCGGCTTCTGCACTGGTTGTCACCGCATCTCTGCCGTTCGCTGACGCTGGGATTTCGGATCGACGGCTATTTGGCCATGCAGCATGCAGCGTTCAACGTCCTCGACCGACTGGCCGACGGTGTGGTGGTTCTCGACCGCAAGGCGCGCGTGCTGTTCGCCAACGGGACCGCGGTTCGGATGGAGGAGGAGGGATCGTTGCGGCTGCATCAGCCGATCGGAACTCATTCACCTCCGCATTCGCAGCGGCTGAACGAGTTGATCCGGGTCGCACTCCAGGGAGGCGCCGGTGGCACGATGGGCCTTCCGCGCAGCGGCGACGGCCGGCTCTTGACCGTTCTGGTCTCGTCGATCCGCGGCAAGGATCTCGGACGCTTGTCGGACGCCGGCGTGAAGGATGCGGCCGTGCTGCTATTCATCATCGACCCCGCCAACCGGCGATCCATTCCGCTTGGAGTCATCATGGACGCCTACCGCCTCACCCACGCCGAGGCGCGTGTCGCGCTGGCGGCGTCGTCAGGCAACACCATCCGCGAAACTGCGCAATCCCTGGGACTCTCTCCCAACACCATCAAGACGCATCTGCGCCACGTCTTCGCGAAAACTGCGACCTCTCGCCAGTCCGAACTCGCCGGCCTGATCGCAGCGATCGGCAGCGTGCGGATCGCGGACACGGATTCGGGACATTGATGCGTCACCCGGCCGGATGATGACGGTTGCGGCGCCGTTCGCGTAGTTTCGGCCGACGCCGGAGGAGCCTTGCGGAGTTCGAGCGGCTCGACGCCATGGCTCCGCTCGACGAGGAGGGACTGCCGGCGTGGTCGTTCGCAGGCGAGCCACTGACGGCGCGCGAGCGACGCTGGCTGGAGCTCTATCGCAAGCTGGAGATCGGCAAACCGCCGGCCCAAACGCATGGACGGCGCCGATAAAATCGGCGCCGTACGTGTTGATTGCGTCAAGCCGTGTTACGGGCAGGGATGACGCAGGCCGTCATACCCCAGATAGGTGCCCGAAGCCGGGTCGTAAGACCTGTAGCGCTGGGCGCAGTAGGCCGCGGAATCGCCGCCGGTATCGGGCACGACCGCCACTGTGGGCTCGTCATAATAGCTGTCACCATAGTAGTAGGGATCATCGTAATAGCCGCCGCCGTAATAGGCGTACGAGCCGAGGCCGCCGATCGCTGCGCCCGCCGCGAAGCCGGGCCAGAAGCCGCCGCCGCGACGATGATGCCAGTGACGACCGCTCCAAGTGCCGCTACCGCCCTGCCAGTTGCCCGCGGTCGCGACGCTGCGCGTACCGCTGAAGGAGGGCGAGAACGCCGGTCGGCTCGCCGCGCCGGCTACGAAACTGCCACCGCTCGGACGCACCGCTGCGAAATTGCCGCCGCCCGGACGCACAGCCGCACCAGCTGCGAAATTGCCGCCGCCACCGTGGAAAGCGGCGCCGCCGCCGCCGATCCGTGCTCCGCCAGCGAAGCCGCCGCCGCCCATGCGCGCGCCGCCCCCGCCGAAATGGGCGCCGCCACCACCACCACCACCAATGTGGGCGCCGCCACCGCCGCCGAAGTGGCCACCGCCGCCGCCATGGCCACCACGGCCCTGGGCGAAGCTGGGTGTCGCCAACGGAAGAACCAGCGCCACGGCTGCCGCCGCACCTAAAACTCTCAGACTGTTCATGATTAAACTCCTTTTCCCGGAAGAAAACCTCTTGAAAGGCCTGCGGTTCCTGGGGTCACGCGGCTGTGCGCGTTAGGCGAGGAGATTTTCATGCGGCCAATGTACCCGGCATAAACGGATCGCGCCCAATTTGCGGCGGTGTTCGTGCCGGTGCCCGGGCACTTACGCGGGAGGCGACCGCACCCACCGAACTGGACATTTCGCCGCCCGGATGGCATCAGGACCTCACGAAGCAGGGCCCTTGCCGCATGAAACAATTCTTCCTCAAGTTCTTCACCTGGTGGAACGGCCAGACGTTTGGCACCCAGCTCTGGACCAAGCGGTACGGTGAGCTGGTCGGCCAGGACGAGCAGGGCAACCTCTATTATCGCACCCGCGGCGGGGCGATCGATCCGACGCTCGGCTTCGAGCGGCGCTGGGTGATCTATAACGGCTATGCCGAAGCGAGCCGCATTCCGCCGTCCTGGCACGGCTGGATCCATCATACCGTCGACACCCCGCCGACCGAGGACAACTACCAGCCGCGCGAGTGGGAAAAGCCGCACCAGCCGAACCTCACCGGCACGGCGAACGCCTACCGTCCCTCGGGCTCGACCCTCGCCAGCGGCAAGCGTCCGAAGGCGACCGGCGATTACCAGCCCTGGACGCCCGGCTAGTCGCCCGCACTTCTTCCTCGTTCGATTGGATGCAGTCGCATCCGCCTCACGCGCTGTGGACAACGGGAAGAGCGGGGATTCGGGCTGCGCGCCTGTTGCCGCGAGGCGAGCGATGCGGCTCAATGGTCCCATCTTACGGAGATGGGAGACCATCGCGTTCGGTTCGGGCAACAGTTCGCGACTGTCCCGAGATGCAGCGGCCGCCGACCAGGACTCGATCGGGAGATAGGCCCCCGGTCTGGAAGCTCCGAAATCGCCCGATGAAATGTGCAGCCGCCGTGAGACAGGAAAGGCCGTCCGGGAAACCGGGCGGCCTTTTTCTTTCGTGCGCCTGCACGAATGCTTTGTGCCCCGGACGCTGCGCAGCACGAAGTGGTGCGCTGCAGAGCCGGGGTCCAGGGCGGCAAGCTGGGTCCCGGCTCTGCGGAGCGTCACTGCGTGCCGCACCGCGTCCGGGACACGGCTACATCACGCGTTCGGCCGCGCGCTTGACCGCCTCCAGGCGGCGCGCCTGGTTTTGCGCGCCGCGCTCTCTGAGCAAGGCGAGCACTTCGGCCGGTGCGGTGTCCGGCGAGCCCGAATTGAACGGCGGGGCGGGATTGTATTCGATCCCGAGCTGGATCGCTTCCGCCGTTGTGCGGTCGACCAGGATCGACACCAGCGTCAGCGCGAAATCGATCCCTGCGGTGACGCCGCCGCCGGTGATGCGGTTGCGGTCGACGCAGACGCGCGTCCTGGTCGGCGTCGCGCCGAACTGGCTTAGCATCTCCATCGCGCTCCAATGGGTGGCGGCACGGTAGCCCTTCAGCAGGCCCGCAGCGCCGAGCGCCAGCGCTCCCGTGCAGACCGAGGTGACATATCTGGCGCCTTCGGCCTGCCGGCGCAGGAAATCCAGCACTTCCTCATCATTGAGCAGATCGTTGGTGCCGCTGCCGCCGGGTACGCAGATCACGTCGAGCTGCGGGCAGTCGGCAAATGTCGTGGTCGGCGTCAGCGTCAGCACGGAATCGCTCGGCACCGGCTCGATCCGTTTCCAGATCAGGTGCAGTTTTGCACCGGGAACGGACGAGAACACCTGCAAGGGGCCGGTGAAGTCGAGCTGGGTGACGCGCGGGAACACCAGTAGTCCGATCTGGAGCGGTGTCGACATGAGAGCCTCCAACTATGAGCTTGACGGGAGCAGCCTCTCATGATGCCCTTCTGTCTGAAATGGCGTAATTCCCTCGCTTTCGGACATGACCATGATCGGCATCCTGATCTTTCCGGATTTCCAGTTGCTCGATGCAGCCGGCCCGATCTCGGTGTTCGAGATCGCGGCACGCTGCACGGGCAAGACGACGACCGGGATCCGCGTGCTGGCGGTGAACGCGGGACCGGTGCGCAGCTCGTCCGGCGTGGAGATGATGGCGCGCGACTTCAGATCGGCCAATGCGATCACGACGCTGGTGATCGCGGGTGGCGCCGGCGTGACGGACGCAGCGCGCTGCGAGGTCACCCGCGCCTTCGTGCAGCGGCTGGCGAAGCGCGGCGTGCGCGTCGCCAGCGTCTGCTCGGGCGCCTATGTGCTCGCCGAAGCGGGCCTGCTCGACGGCCGCCGCGCCACCACCCATTGGGGCCGCACGCGGGATTTCGTCGCGCGCTATCCGAAGGTGAAGTTCGAGCCGGACCAGATCTTCACGCGCGACGGCAATGTGTGGACCTCGGCCGGCATCTCCGCGGGCATTGATCTTGCGCTCGCGATGGTCACGGAGGACCATGGCGAGGAGATCGCGCAGCAGGTCGCGCGGCAGCTCGTGCTGTATCATCGCCGCAGCGGCGGCCAGTCGCAATTCTCCTCGCTGCTGGAGTTGAAGACGCCGAACGGCCGCTTCGGCGCGCTGCTGTCCTGGGCCCGCGAGAACCTCGAGGCACGGTTGACGGTCGAAGATCTCGCCGATCGCGCCGGCATGAGCGCCCGGCATTTTGCCCGCGCCTTCGCCGCCGAGACCGGCACAACGCCGTCCAAGGCGATCGAGCGCTTGCGGATCGAGGTCGCGCGCGAGCGCGTGCAGTCCTCGCGCGAGGCGATCGAGCTCGTCGCAGAGGCGACCGGCTTTGGCGATCCCGAGCGCATGCGCCGCGCCTTCATCCGCGCCTTCGGCCAGCCGCCGCAGGCGCTACGCCGCGCGGCGCGGGCGGGTTAGGGCGTACTCGTGAAGTGAGAACGTCCGCTTTAGTGGGTCCGGCAGAGGTGTGACTGGAAGTCCGATAATTCGGGGTTTGACCCACAGCCGACGTGACCGCCAGCCCGCTATTGCGAGAGGCGATCTACAAGGCTTTGGCAATGGGGTTCACCAAATTCCCGCGCCCAAATCTCCTTCTCGTTGACTATAGCGCTTCCAGCGCACCCGGCTGCAGCAGGCCTGCCCTTGGAGTGCGCCTTGGGCAGAGGTTGACCCAGGCCCACCCAGGCGGCTGAATCTCTTATTGACGCAATCGAGCCCCCGGCGTTGAATGCTCTTCTGGAATGAGGCCGGAGAAGTTGCAGTGTCCGTCGCCTCGCGAGCGTTAGGGCGCCGCCTCCGATCTTCGCCTTCGCAAGAACATTGCCTTCGCAGAAAAATTTGGCTTCGCCGACGCACGGAGGTCGAGGGCGATGAGAGTTTGCAGCGCGCCTTTGACGCTTTCGTTCGTATTGCTTGCCGCTGCGGCGTCGTCCGCTCACAGCGAAGACCACCCGCCGGCATGGGCCTATCCTGTAAACCCGCCGAATTTTCAACGAGCACCCGATGACGGCACGATCAGGCAAGTCCCGGACAGCACCATCGGCTTTACGCTCACGCAACTGCGCGATCTGTTCGCCGCGCCAGACTGGCATCCCGAGGATCATCCACCAATGCCGGCGATCGTGGCAACGGGGAGAAAGCCTGACGTGTTCGCCTGCGGCGTCTGTCACCGGGTGGACGGACCGGGCGGCCCTGAGAATGCCAGCCTGTTTGGTCTTTCCGCAGAATACATCATCCAGCAAACCGTGGAGTTCAAGACGGGCCTGCGCACGAACTCGGTGCCGCGCGTCGCCACCGACCTGATGATCAAGGCGTCGAAAGCGGTAACCGATCAGGAACTCAGGGAGGCCGCGGACTATTTTGCGTCAATCAAACCAAGATCGAATATTGCGGTCACAGAAACCGATACCGTCCCGAAGACACATGTCAGGGACTTGTTTCTGGCTCGGATCGATGACGGCGAGAAGGAGCCAATCGGCCAGCGCATCATCGAGATTCCGGAGAACGTCGAATATTTTGCCAGTCGGGACTCGCGCGCTCGCTTCATAGCCTATGTCCCTCTAGGCAGCATTGCGAAGGGGCGGACGTTGTCGGCGAGCAACGATCTGCGCGTCCAGTGCGCCGCTTGTCACGGTGCCGACCTCAAGGGGACGGCCGTGGCGCCCAGGATCGCGGCCCGTTCGCCGACGTATGCGTTCCGACAGCTTTTCGACTTCAAGACCGGCGCGCGCAAGGGCGCGAACAGTGAACTCATGAAACCGGTTGTTGAAAATCTCAGCATCGAGGACATGATCGCACTGGCCGCTTATACGGCGTCGCTCATGCCCTAGCATAACTTGGGTCCTGTCAGCACAGGGGACATCCAGCCCCTTATCCCGCGGGGTGATCTTATTGGCATGTCGACTTCTGGGCCCTTAGCCGATCGTCAAAAGCGAGTGCAAATTGTCGGCTCCCGAAGGCAAACCAACCAAGCCATATCTTGTGTGCCGATCAGCCTGGCCTGGCGGTGGTGCCCGTTGCCGCACCGCCGGAAGTTTGCGACCGTGCCGTCAGCCTCCGAGCGATCGGCATCAGCATGTAAGGCGCGAGGTGAATCGGAAACTGCGTCATCGCGAAATAGAGCCAGGTGGTCGGCGGCAGCGCGCCGGCGGTCGCGGCCAGCATCAGGCCGAGATTGCGCTGTGACACCATCAGTCCGAGCGCCAGCGCGCGCTCATAGCCGATGCGGCGGAACAGCAGCGTGGTGACGGCGAGCAGCGTGAAATAGATCGCGAAGGCGAGAGCTGCGAAGCCGATCGTGAAGATCGGCCGGGCGACGAGATCGCTGGCGACATCGCCCATGATCGCAGCCGCGAAGATCAGCAGGATGACGATGTTGAAGCCGTCGATCGGCTGCTTGTGGCGTTGGATCGCGGCCGCGCCGAACACCCATCGGATCACGGTCGCGGTCAGCAGCGATGCTGTGAGAATGCCGAGCAGCTTCAGGCCGAGCGTGAGCGGCGAGATGCTGAGCATGCCGCCGAGGAAGAGGCTCGCGAACAGCGAGGCGGTGAAGGGGACGAGTGCGGTCGAGCTCACGAGCGTCACCAGCACCAGCGTGGCATCGAGGCCCATCAAGGCGGCCAGCGCCGGCGCGGCCATCATCGGCGAGGCCATGCCCTGGAGCATCAGCGCGAGCGCGAGGCCGGGCGAGCGATCGATGAGGCCGGTCGCGTAGGCGGTCAGGCCCACGATCACGGGCACGCCGATCGTGGTCCAGGCGGTGGCCGTCGCGACCAGCGCAGGCCGGCGCAGATGGCCGGCGAGCGCGGCCAGATCGACCCGCATGAAGGAGATGCAGAGCAGGACGAAGATCGCCTCGGTGACGTAGGGGCGCAGCAGCGCGCCGAGCGGCGGCACCGCGACCGCGATGAACACGACGGCCGCCACCGCGCGGGTGCCCTGGCCGCCGAGCCATGTCAGTGCGCGCAGCGGCAGGGCGAAGATGTTCTGAAGGGCGAGGGGCATGAGGGACAGTGCGTCAGCCCAAGCACTTGAGCCACGCACCGATCTCGTTCACCGCAACGTTGGCCTGCGGCAGCAATTTTCCCATCGTGAGGAAGCCGTGGAATTGGCCGGGATAGTGCCTGGTGGCCACGGGCACGCCGGCCTGCGTCAGACGCGCGGCATATTCATCGCCTTCGTCGCGCAGGGGATCGGCGCCGGCCGTGAGCACATAGGCCGGCGGGAGGCCGGCCAGGCTTTGCGCACGCGCCGGCGAGGCGCGCCAGTCGTGAATGTCGGCGGCGCCGTTCAGATAGTGGTCGCGGAACCAGCGGATCACCGAATGCGTGAGCAGCACGCTGGTCTCGGGCTCGCTGTGCGAGCCGTGCGTCATGGCGAAATCGGTCGCCAGGTAGATCAGCACCTGGCCCGCGATCGCCGGGCCATTTTCGTCGCGCGCAGCAAGTGCGACGACGGCAGCGAGATTGCCGCCGGCACTGTCGCCGCCGATCGACAGGCGCGAGGCATCGATGCCGAGCTCGCGCGCGTTCGCGGCAATCCATCTCGTGGCGGCGATCGCATCATCGGCGGCGGCGGGAAATTTGTGCTCGGGCGCGAGGCGGTAGTCGACCGAGATCACGATCAGCGCGCCTGCGACGGCGAGTTGGCGGCAGACGACGTCGTGGGACTCCAGATCGCCGATCACCCAGCCGCCGCCATGGAAGAACACCAGCGCCGGTGACAAGCCGTCGTGCCGGCGCGGCGCCTTCGGCTCGTAGATGCGGGCCGGGATCGCGCCATGGGACGCCGGGATCGACAGTGGCGCAACGCGTGCCAGTTCCGGCGGCTCCGGATTGGTCGCAAAGCGCGCCTCGGCGTAATAAGCGCGCGCCTCGCCCGCGGTCAGCGTCTCGTAGGCGGGGCGGCCGGCCTCCTGGAAGGCCTTGTAGACGGCGGCGGCGTCGGGATCGAGCACAACGGGCATGGGAGGCGACCTCTGCGGTTTCTGGTGATGGTCGGACGTCGGCACTCGGGGAGGTGCCCGCTTCGGCCTCTGGGAGGAGCCTTCCGACTATCCCACCCGGGGGCCGATCTGGCCAGACCGGGCCGGGAAGGGCGGGGATGCCGCCCTTCCCCCGCCGTATTCGCCGTGTTAACCGGATGGCCTGCGAGCGGCGGTATCCCCTGTAGAATGTGCAACAAGCCCGATTCGCTGTTGAAGCCGCGCGAGATGTTTCGAACCTTTACCCTGACAGGTCTTGCGGCGCTTTTGGCCGCCACCGCGCTGACGGCTGCGACGCCGGCTCAGGCGCAAATCGGCACGATCTTCTCCGATCCCCCGCCGCTGCGGCCGCCGGGGAACATTCCGCGCGGGCAGCCCCTGCCGCAGCAAATCCCCGATGACGACGAAGAGGTGCCGGAGCTGCCGCCGCAGGGCCGCGTGCTGCCGTCGCGCCCGATGCCGCCGCCGCCGGGCCGGCAAGGCAACGTGATGCCGGGGCCGGTCGAGAGCCAGCCTCTGGCGCCACCGCCGGGCTCCACCGCCGCGCCGCAGAACCAGCCGCCCTCGGTGGCGCCGGGAGCCCCGCAGCCGGGCGCGCCCGGTCAACGCCAGCCCCTGCAGAAGGGTGGGCCAGTGCCGCAGACGCCGGCAAGCCTGCAGCCGGGCGACGAGGTCGTGACCGAGCCGCCGGCCCAGAAGATCGTGAACAAGAAGGCGACCTTCTCGGGCCTCGACAAGATCACCGGGCGCATCATCAATTTCGACGAGGAGATCGGCGAGACCGTCCAGTTCGGCGCGCTGCGGGTCAAGACCGATGCCTGCTACACACGGCCGGCGACGGAGGCCACCAACACCGATGCCTTCGTCGAGGTCGACGAGATCACCTTGCAGGGTGAGGTCAAGCGCATCTTCTCGGGCTGGATGTACGCGGCAAGCCCCGGCCTGCACGGCGTCGAGCATCCGATCTACGACATCTGGCTCACCGACTGCAAAGAGCCGCAGCAGACCATCGCGACCGCCGCGCCCGATCCCGGGAGCAAGCCGTCGGCCCCGCCGCCCGCGCAGAAGAAGGCCGCGCCACCCAAGCAGGTGCAGCAGCGTCCGCCGCAGCCCTTGCCGCCGATCCAGCAGCAGCAACCGGCACCGCCGCCGCCCCCGCCGCCCGAGCAGCGGCCGGGTCTGTTCGGTATTCCCGGCTTTGGCCGGTAATGTCCTGGCTATGACTTTGCGGCGATGATCTCGAGCGCGCGCGCGCCCGGGATTGCTTCGCCGGCAGAGAGCCTCAGGAAATCGCCGGGATCGCCGGCGAGCGCCTTGTCGAGCAGCGCGGTGTAGCGCCGCCGCGAAATCTCGACCGCGCCGAAGCTCTTCAGATGCTCGGTGACATATTGCGTGTCGAGCAGCTCGAAGCCGCCATGGATCAGCCGCGCGACCAGATGCACCAGCGCGACCTTGGAGGCATCGCGCGCGGTGTGGAACATGCTCTCGCCGAAGAAGGCGCGTCCCAGGCTCACGCCGTAAAGCCCCCCGACGAGGTCGTCGCCCTGCCAGGCCTCGACGCTGTGGCAATGGCCGAGCTCGTAGAGGCCGCCATAGAGGTCGCGGATGCGTCTGTTGATCCAGGTGTCCTCGCGTCCGGCCTGCGGCGCGGCGCAGCCGGCGATGGTCGCCTTGAACGCGGTATTGACGGTGACGCGAAATAAATCCGAACGCACGGTACGCGCGAGCCGCGAGGAGACGCGAAATCCCTCGAGCGGAATGACGCCGCGCAGTTCAGGCTCGACCCAGAACAGGGTCGGATCCTCGGCGCTCTCGGCCATCGGAAAGATGCCGCAGGCATAGGCGCGCAGCAGCACGGCCGGGGTGATTTCAGACGAGGCGGAGTCGCGCGAATTCATGGTGCGACAATAACAGGATCACGGCGCGGTTGCGATGGGGACGGGGCGTCAGCTCGCGGCGACGCTGCTGGTCTTGCCGGGGGCTTCCGGGACGCGGCGGAACTTGAGCATGACGCGCGTTCCGGAATGGGCGGGGTCGCGCTCGACGGTGGCATCGAGCTTGGTCGCCATCGCCGCGACGATGCGCTGGCCCATGCCGGTGGAGCGCGGATCGGCCTTGACCTTGTCGCCGACGCCGTCGTCGCTGATCGACAGCAGCAGATCCTCGCCTTGCGAACTCAGATCGACATGGATGGGGCCGGCGCCGTCCGGATAGGCGTACTTCACGGCGTTCATCACCAGCTCGTTGACGATGATGCCGACGGCGACGGCGCGGTCCGGATCGATCTCGATGGCTTCCGCCTTCACTGTCAGGCGCGACATCCGGTTGCCTTCGGCCGAGCGGCGGAGATCCTCGAGCAGCGAGTCCAGATACTGGTTCAGCACGACGCTCTTCAGGTCTTGCGAGGTGTAGAGGCGGCGGTGCACTTGCGCGACCGCGGCGACGCGGCCCATCGCATTGGTCAGGGCCGCTTTGACCTCTTCCTGCCCCGCGGAGCTGGCCTGAAGGTGCAGCAGCGAGGCAATGATCTGGAGCGAGTTGCCGACACGATGGTTGACCTCGCGCAGCAGCACCTCACGCTCGGCGGCGAGGGCCGCGTAGCGGTCGCGCGAGGCGTGGATCTCGGCCTCGGCTTCCTCGCGCGCCTTCTGCATTTCGGCCTGGCGCAGCGCGCCGTCGGCGGCGACGTGAAGCAGGGGGATGAAGTCGCCCCTGACGTCCTTGACGAGATAGTCGGCCGCACCGGCCTTGAGAGCCGTCACCGCGATGCTGGAATCCTGCGAGGCCGTGACGAAAACCACCGGCGGCGCGCCTGGTATCGCCATGATCAGCTCGAGCGTCTCCAGTCCGTCGAGGCCGGGCATGTACTGATCGAGCGCTACGACGTCGATGCCGCCGCTCGTCCCCGCACCGCGGATGAAATCGAGGCCTTCCTCGCCGCTTGCGGCATGAATGACCTTGTAGCCGCGCCGCGTCAGGCCGCGATCGACCAGGCGCGCGAGCGCCGCGTCGTCATCGATGTAGAGCAGTGTTGGCGTGCGCTGGCTCATGAGGTGGCGGGTGGGACCTGGATGACCGAGAAGAACAGGCCGAGCTGCCGGATGGCGTTGGCGAAATTCTCGTAGTTGACGGGCTTGGTGATGTAGACGTTGCAGCCGAGCTCGTAGCAGCGCTTGATTTCGTGGGAATCGTCGGTGGTGGTCAGAACCACCACGGGCGAGGCCTTCAGATATTTGTTTTCCTTGATCTGCTTCAGGATGTCGATCCCGGTCATGTCGGGAAGGTTGAGGTCGAGCAAGATCAGGAGGGCGTTGCCTTTCTGCACGAGGCCGGAGCCGTCGGCGCCGAACAGATGCTTCATCGCGTCCGTGCCGTTGGCAAAGGCGACGATCTCGTTGTTGACGCCGGAGCGACGGATGTTGCGCTCGATCAGCCGGGCGTGTCCCTCGTCGTCCTCGATCATGATGATGGTGACTGGCAAAGTCATTTGTCGGCGTTCCGGTTGCTGGCGTTCCAATTGATCGGCAGCGTGATGGTGAAGGTGCTGCCCGCATTCAGTTCCGATGATACGGACATCGTGCCTCCGAGGCGGCGCACAAGTGCCCGCACATGCGCAAGACCGATGCCCTGACCTTGCTTGTCCTGGGTTCCCGCCCGGCGGAACAGGTCGAAAATCCGCTGATGGTCCTTCGGATCGATGCCCCGGCCGTTATCGTTGACCTCGAAGATAGCGTAGCCGAGCTTGGTCCGCCCGCGGATTCTGATCTCGCCGGGAACACCGTTCTTGAGATACTTGATGCCATTATCGATCAGATTGGAGAAAATCTGCTCGAGCGCAAGGCGGTCGCTGACGAGATTTGGCAGCGGTTCGACGCGGATCTCCGCCTGCGCCTCGGACGCCTGATGGGCCAGCGTCGACACGATGGCCTCGATCAGCTCGCGCGTGTCGATCTTCTCCGGCTGGAACTCACGCCGGCCCTCGCGGGTGAGGTTGAGGATGGCCGAGATCAGGCGATCCATCTTGGCAATCGAGGATTTGATAAAGCCGAGCGCTTCGGAAAAATCCGCCGACAATTGCTGGTCAGGCCCTTCGAGCGCGATTTCGCCGGCCGCCGGCGGCGGCGCGTCGCTCGCCGCCTGGGTGAGGCTCCCGATGCGGCGAAAAATGTCACCGCCGAGCTCCTCGAGCTCGCTGGTAAAGCCCATGATGTTGACGAGAGGCGAACGCAGATCGTGGCTGACGATATAGGCAAAGCGCTGGATCTCGTCGTTGGCTTCGCGCAGGTCCGCCGTGCGCTCGTCGACGACGGCCTCCAGATTGACGTTGGTATCGCGCAGGCGCGCTTCGGCCTCGTTACGGGCGCCGGCCGAGCGCCGCACCAGCCAGATCGAGATCAGGGCCAGCAGCACGACGAGGCCGGAGCCGATGCCGGTCATCGAGGCCGCCAGCGTCTGGCTGCGGTCGGAATTGGCGGTGCGAAGCCGGAACAGCCGTTCCTCTTCCTGGATCATCTCCGTCGCGACTTTGCCGATCGCGGCTGTGGTGTCCGTCGAGGCAATCTCGCGGACCAAAGCTGCGGCCTTGTCCGGCTGGCCCTGGCGGATGAAATCCATCTCCTGCGCGAACTGGCCGAGCCGGGTCTCGATCGCCGCGCTCAGCTTCTCGATGCTCTCACGTTGCGCCGGATTATCGCCGGTCAGGCGGGTGAGCTTGTCGAGTATGGGGATGATCGCCGCGACGGCCTTCTCATGGTCGGCCTTGAAATCCGCCCCTTGAGTCAGGAGGTAACCGCGGGCGGCGCTCTCCGCACGCCGGATTTCCAGCAGCAGGGTGTTGATCTGGTTTTCGGCCTCGATGGTGTGAATCACCCATTTGCTGTCGTCTCTCGCCTTGTTGACGAGGTAGACAGAGCCGGCGCTAATCACGGTCAGCACCAGAAGGCCCGCCGAGAACAGCAGGATCTGCCAGAATGCGCGCCGTCGCTGCGCCCCGGCCGTCACGACTGTCTCGCTCGGTTACTTGCAGCGGAAGTCAAATCGCCCCCTTGGAACTGTCCCCGCGTCAGAACGCGATCGAGGCCAAGGGGTTCCAAGGCAAAGAGGATTATCTCGGGGCAGGTTCCGCCTTGCCGGCGAGGTACTGTTCCAGCCAGTGAATGTGGTAGTCGCCGTTGATGATGTCGTCCTGGCGCACCAGATCGCGGAACAGCGGCAGCGTCGTCTCGATGCCTTCGACCACCATCTCGTCGAGCGCCCGGCGCAACCGCATCAGGCATTCGGCGCGGGTCTTGCCGTGCACGATCAGCTTGCCGACCAGGGAGTCGTAATAGGGCGGGATCGTGTAGCCCTGATAGACTGCGGAATCGATGCGCACGCCGAGCCCGCCCGGCGGGTGATATTGCGTGATGCGGCCCGGCGAGGGCCGGAAGGTCTGCGGGTTCTCGGCGTTGATGCGGCACTCGATCGCGTGGCCGATGATCTGAATCTCGCTTTGCTTAGCCGGCAGGTCGCCGCCGGCGGCGATGCGGATTTGCTCCAGCACGAGGTCGATGTCGGTGATGCTCTCGGTGACGGGATGCTCCACCTGGATGCGGGTGTTCATCTCGATGAAGTAGAACTCGCCGTCCTCGAACAGGAATTCGATGGTGCCGACGCCGAGATATTTCATCTCGCGCATCGCTTTGGCGCAGGTCTCGCCGATCCTGGCGCGGGCCGCGGCGGCCAGCACGGGCGAGGGGCCTTCTTCCCAGACCTTCTGGTGGCGGCGTTGCAGCGAGCAGTCGCGCTCGCCGAGATGGATCGCTCCGCCACGGCCGTCGCCGAGGATCTGGATCTCGATGTGGCGCGGCTTCTGAAGGTATTTTTCGAGGTAGACGGACGCGTCACCAAAGGCGGATTTGGCCTCGTTGGCCGCGGTCGACAGCGCCACCTGGAGGTCGGCCTCGCTGTGCGCGACCTTCATGCCGCGGCCGCCGCCGCCGGCCGCCGCCTTCACCAGCACGGGAAAGCCGATCGTCCTGGCGATCGCCAGCGCGTCGTCGTCGGGACCGACCGCGCCGTCGGAGCCGGGCACCACGGGAATGCCGAGCTTCCTGGCGGTCTTCTTGGCCTCGATCTTGTCGCCCATCAGGCGGATGTGCTCGGCCTTGGGGCCGATGAACTGGAGATTGTGCTCGGAAAGGATTTCGGCGAAGCGCGCGTTCTCGGAGAGAAAACCGTAGCCGGGATGCACGGCATCCGCCCCGGTGATCTCGCATGCCGCGAGCAGCGCGGGCACGTTGAGATAGCTGTCCTTTGACGGCGGTGGCCCGATGCAGACGCTCTCGTCCGACAGGCGCACATGCATGGCATCGGCGTCAGCGGTGGAATGCACGGCGACGGTCGCGATGCCGAGCTCCTTGCAGGCGCGCAGGATGCGAAGGGCGATCTCGCCGCGATTGGCTATGAGGATCTTGTCGAACATTGTGTCCTGTCGCGAATGGCGAGTGGCGAGTGGCGAACAGTGAACGGCGATGCCATTTGCTATTCGCTACTCCCCATTCGCGTCACTCAATAATCACCAGCGGTTCGCCGTACTCGACCGGCTGGCCGTCCTCGACCAGGATCTGCGTCACCGTGCCGGCGCGCGGCGAAGGGATCTGGTTCATGGTCTTCATGGCCTCGATGATCAGCAGCGTCTGGCCGACCGAGACCTTGCTGCCGACCTCGATGAACGGCTTGGCGCCGGGCTCCGGCGCCCAATAGGCGGTGCCGACCATCGGCGACGTCACGGCGCCCGGATGCTTCGACAGGTCCGCAGCCGCAGCCACGGGTGCGGCAGCAACGGCGACCGGCGCGTGGGCCGCATGCCCCACGGGGGCGGGCATGGTCGCGGCGACGCTGATATTGCGGGCGACGCGCAGGCGCAGGCCCGCACGTTCGATTTCGATCTCGGTGAGGCTGGTCTCGTCGAGCAGCAAAGCGAGCTCGCGGACGAGCGCGGAATCCTCGCTGGAAAACTTTGCGGCTGCTTTGTCGTCTGGCTGGCGCGCCATGTTGCTTGATCCGAATGTTCTGTGTGAGGAGGGAGCGTCAGGCTTTGGGCTTGATGCCGAGCTTGGCGGCAAGGCCCTGGATGGCGAGGCGGTAACCCTCGATACCGAAACCGCAGAGCGAGGCGAAGGCCGCGCGTGCGGTGTAGGAGTGGTGACGGAAACTCTCGCGGGCGTGGATGTTGGTCACGTGGACCTCGACCGTCGGGATCTGCACCGCGAGCAGGGCGTCGTGCAGCGCGATCGAGGTGTGCGAATAGCCGCCGGCATTGATGATGATGCCTCTCATCTTGCGGGCGTGCGCCTCGTGGATGAAGTCGATCAGTTCGCCTTCGCGGTTGGATTGCCGGCAGTCGGCCTTGAGGCCGAAGCCCGTCGCCGTCTCGCGGCACAGCGCCTCGACGTGGGCCAGCGTCGCATGGCCGTACTTCTCGGGCTCGCGTGTCCCCAACATGTTGAGGTTCGGCCCGTTGAGAACGAGGATCGTGTCGGTTGCTGGTTCGGCCATTCCAATCCCGCAAGAGGTGCTTCGGCGTGGCGGGGGTTATAGGTAACAAAGCGCGTGAGGGGAAGCCTTGAAGGACCTCCCAGGGGGCTTCAGGCACCTCATCCGGGGTGCAAAAACCTGTGCGGAAGCTACGGAAATTGCTTGTTAACCAGTCCGAAGCATGGCTGTCGGCCGGACGGCGAAGGGGCGGGCATTGCTGCCCGCCCCTGAGAGGTTAATGGCCCGAAGCCTTACACGTCGAGAACGGCAACGATCTCGTAGGTGTTCGGGTCGACGATCACGATCTGCTCGCGGACCAGGACGTAGCGATAGCTGCGCCATTCCGGATAGATCGTGGCGACGCGGGGCGGCAGGGTGTGCAACTCGATGCCCTCGCGCGGAATGCGGGTGCCGACGGAAATCGAGAAGTTCACGTTGCTGACCGGGGCGACGCGCTGCTCACGGATCACCGACGTGATCTGAGTCCGCTGCTCGGTCGAGAGCTTGGCGCCGGCGCCAGCCTGGCCGACCGTCGTCGAGGTCGAGCTCTGGCCCTGCGCGTTCTGGGTCGTGCTGGTGCCAGTCTGACCCTGAGCGTTCTGGTTGGTGCTCGTGCCGGTACCCTGGCGGCTGTCGGCATTGTTGGTCGAGGTGCCGCTCTTGCTGCCCTCAGCCTTCTGGTCCTTGGTGCCGGACTTCGTCGCGTCCTTGCTGGTGTCCTGGCTCATGCTCTTGGACTTGTCCTGCTGGGACTTGTCCATCTGGCCCTGCGCGCGTTCGTCGGTGCGCTGGCCCTTGGTGGCGCCGGCCTTGTCCTCGGCCGCGTTCTTGTGCATCGCACCGCCCGAGTGTTCATCCTTCATCGCGCCGGACGATTTCTCGTCGCCGGACTTCATCGTACTGGAGCCACCGGCCTGACCCACGGTGCCCTTCTCGTGGCCCGCGGAGTCCTTGCCCGTTGCGCCGCCGCGTTCAGCGGCACCGCCGGAAGGCTGTGAATGCTGCATCTGCGCGCCGCCGGCGCTGCCGCCGCTGTCGCGGCCCATGTTGCCCTGCGCGTTCGCCAGACCGGTGCCTGCGACGAGTGCTACAGCGGCAACCGAGATCATAAAGCGGTTCAACATCGAAATTCTCCTCACGTGTCATTTGCGTCATTGCCCGCGCCGACAACGAAAGGCGATTTGAGTTGTTCCGGAACTTCGGCAGTTCCGCGGCTTTAGTTTCCTAAACGCCAGATGAATGACTTCGCAGGATTGCGCCAATTTTCTTTCCGCAAGAATTTGCCGCAAGAAAAAAGGCCGGCATTTCAGCCGGCCTTGTTGCATGAGTGAGTTGTGAAGCGCGTGGTCAGCAGGTTGCCTTGCCGCAGCGGGCAATGCCGATCTTTTCCTTCAGGCCCTCGACGCCGACGGCGCCGATCACGATCTGCTTGCCGATCACGTAGCTCGGCGTGCCGTTCATGCCCATCGCCTCCGCAAGCTTGAAGTTCTCCTCGATGGTGGCGCGCACCTCCGCGCTGGCGATGTCCTTCTCGATTCGAGCGGTGTCGAGGCCAGCTTCCTTGGCCGCCTGAAGCGCGCGCGCCTTGTCGGCGGCGCCGCGACCGCCGAGCAGCTTCTGGTGGAAGTCGAGGTATTTCTTGCCGGTGGGATCCTGCATGCGTACAGCGACCGCGACCTGGGCGGCTTCAACCGAGCCCTGGCTCAGCACCGGAAACTCCTTCAGCACCACCTTCAGCTTCGGATCGGCCTTCATGATGGTGAGCATGTCGTCCATCGCGCGCTTGCAGTAGCCGCAATTGTAGTCGAAGAACTCGACGAAGGTGACGTCGCCGTCCTTGTTGCCGAGCACGACCTGGCGCGGCGAGTTGAAGATCGCCTCCGAGTTCTGCGCGATGCTGGCCTCGTGCTTCTGCGTTTCGGCCGCGGCCTGGCGCTTGGTGAGCTCGGTCATCGCTTCCTCGAGCACCTCGGGATGGGTGACGAGATAGTTCTTGATGATCGCCTCGATGTCGGTGCGCTGGGTGTTGGAGAAGCTGTCGGCCGACGCGGGCGCGACTGCGCCGAACATCGCGAGCGCAAACAGCGCGGGAGCAAGCAGGCGCAGCGAAGGCATAGGCAAATCCTCTGATCCAAAGCAGGTTTCGGAAAACGTCCCGGCGGACTCAAAGCTCGGTGTCGTGACGTCGTAGTGCCGGGCGTCGTGGTGTCAGGCGTCGTTGTCGTCGATCTAGTTACGCGGCGGCTTGGCCGCCACGATGTCGTCGGCCTTGACCCATCCGGGCGTGCCGACGGCGAAACGGGTTTTCGCGCGCGTGGCGAGCTCGCGGGCGGTCTTGTTGTCGCCGCGCAGATAAGCGGCCTGCGCCGACGCCAGATCGGCCTCGGCATAGTCGCCCTTCCGGCCATAGGCCATCGCGAGCTGCATGTAGCCAAGAGCGGCCTCCGGTTCCCGCGCCACCGCGGCCCGGAGAATCCGAACGGCATCGTCCGTGTAGGCCTTATTATCGGATCCAACCAGTGCCTGCCCAAGTAACATCTCGATGAGGGGCGCGTTGTTGGAGAGCTGCGCCGCCTTGCGGAGGGCAGGGATCGCCTCGGCCGGCCTGCCGCCCTCCAGCAGGGCCTGGCCGCGCACCTCGTAAAAATACGCATTGTTCGGCTGGATCTGGATCAGCGCATCGATCTGGGCGAGCGCGCTGCGCAGATCGCCGTGCAGATAGGTGCTGATGGCGCGGGCATAGCGCGCCGGCATGCTGTCATTGGTCTGGGGATAGCGGCGGTACACCGTTTCCGGCCGCTCCATGAACGCGGAGATCTTGGCGCGCACCATGTCGTGGCGGAGCTGGAGCGCGGGATCGTCCTTCTTGTCCCAATAGGGGCTGGAGCTGGCGAACTCCTGTAGCGAGGCAACGCGCTCGGCGGGCATCGGGTGCGACTGCAGATACGGGTCGGCGCCGCGCGCGGCGAACAGGCTCTCGCTGGTGAAGCGCTTGAAGGTCTCGTACATGCCCTTCGGCGACTGCTGGGTCGCAGTCAGGAATTTCACGCCGGCACGGTCGGCATTCTCTTCCTGCTGGCGCTGATAGGACAGGAGCGTACGGCGGATCATCTCCTGCGGCCCCGCGATCGCGGCGGCGCCGGCATTTGCGAGCCCGTTGTTGCCTGCGCTGCTGCTGCCGCGCGTGGTGCCCGCGACCATCGCGCCGGCGC
Organism: Bradyrhizobium cosmicum; assembly: GCF_032290525.1. GTDB lineage: Bacteria > Pseudomonadota > Alphaproteobacteria > Rhizobiales > Xanthobacteraceae > Bradyrhizobium > Bradyrhizobium cosmicum_A. The sequence continues at coordinate 295,083 of NZ_JASXTA010000005.1, forward strand.
CGAGCAGCATCGCGATGATCATCTGGGTCTGGGCGTTGGCAAGCTGCTCGCGCAGCTTGGACAGATGACCGCCGGCCAGATGTCCGGTCTCGTGCGCGAGCACGCCAATAATCTGGTTCGGCGTCTCCGACTGGAGGATCGCGCCGTAATTGACGAAGATGCGGCGGCCGTCCGCGACGAAGGCGTTGAACGAGCCCTCGTTGACGATCACCATCTGGATGTTCTGCTTTTCCAGACCGGCGGCGCGCAGGATCGGGCGGGTATATTCGCGCAGCAACTGCTCGGTCTCGGTGTCGCGCAGGATCGGCGGCCCCTTGGCCTGGGCATGCGCGGCCGAAAACGGCGTCAGCGCGATCGCCGCAGCCGTGACGAGGGCGGCGAGGGCGGAGGCCTTCTTGCGCAATGCGATCTGGAGCAACATCAGGCGGTCTGGGTCAAACGGTCTTGGTCAAGCAGTTTCGTGATTGGTTTTGGCGATTGGCGGCGGACCGGATACGCGATATGCCCTTCTCAGCCGTACCCTTATGAGCCCTACAATGCGGCCAGTCTGGGGCGCAAGAGCCCCGTATCCCGGATCGGACCGACCGGTTCGCCAGCGAAATAGCAGAAATCGATGCACGATGCGACATTGAGGAACCGGTTGGGGCAGTGGCTCGAGCCCTCCCGCCGTAGCGATGTTCCCGCGTTCATGGTGATGGACGTGATGGACGCAGCGGCCCGAATCGAGGCGGCCGGCGGCCATGTCATCCACATGGAGGTCGGCCAGCCCGCAACCGGCGCCCCCAAGACCGCGATTGCGGCCGCCCATGCGGCGCTTGAGGCGGGGCGGATCGATTATACGTCCGCACTGGGCACTCCCGGCCTGCGCGCGTGTATCGCGCGGCATTATCGCGATGCCTATGGTTGCGACGTCAGTCCTGACAGGATCGTGGTGACGACCGGCTCCTCCGGCGGATTCATCCTGGCCTTCCTGTCGATGTTCGAACCCGGCGACCGCGTCGCCGTGACGGTGCCGGGCTATCCGCCCTACCGTCACATCCTCACCGCGCTCGGTTGCGAGCCGGTGCTGATCGAGACCACCAATGACACGCGCCATGCGCTGACCGGCGAGGCACTGCTGGCCGCCCATCGCAAGGCGCCGCTGAAGGGCGTGCTGGTCGGCAGCCCCGCCAATCCGACGGGGACGATGATGTCCCGCGAGGCGCTGTCGGGCCTGATCGCGGCGGCGGAAGACGCCGGCATTCGCTTCATCTCGGACGAGATCTATCACGGGCTCGACTACGCGTTTCCCGCGGTGACGGCAGCGTCGCTCTCAGGGCACGCGGTGGTGATCAACTCGTTCTCGAAGTATTTTTGCATGACGGGCTGGCGCGTCGGCTGGATGGTCGTGCCTGACATCCTGGTGCGGCCGATCGAGCGGCTCCAGCAGAACCTGTCGATCTCGGTGCCGTCGCTGTCGCAAATCGCAGCCGAGGCCGCCTTCGACGGTGCGGCCGAGATGGAGGAGATCAAGCACGGCTATCAGGAAAACCGCCGCATCCTGATCGAGGGATTGCCCAAGGCAGGCCTCAGCAAGTTCCTGCCGGCCGACGGCGCATTCTATCTTTATGCGGATGTCTCGGACTTCACTCCTGACAGTTTCGAGTTCGCCAAGCAGATGCTGGAGCAGGCGCATGTCGCGGCCACGCCCGGGCTCGATTTCGATCCTATCCATGGCCGTTCATTCATCCGGCTTTCCTATGCGCGTTCGCCCGAAGAGATGCGGGAGGCAGTTGACCGGATCGCTCACTGGCTTAAATAGCCGCCAGTTTTCGCCAGCCGTTTCGACCCCAGCCTTGCGGAGTGCATCTTGTCTGACCGTTCCCTCCCGTCCGCCGCCACGCCGCATTCTCCTCTCGCCGCTTTGATGTGGCCGGCCCGTCCCGGTGAAACCGTCGGCGCACTGCGCGCCTTCGTGCTGATCGCGCTCGGCACCGCCTTGATGGCGCTGTCAGCCAAGGTAAACCTGCCGCTGCCTTACGTGCCGATGACGTTGCAGACGCTGGTCGTGCTGATGATCGGTGCCGCCTATGGCTGGCGCCTTGGCAGCGCAACCATGATCGCCTACCTCGCCGAGGGTGCGATGGGGCTGCCGGTGTTCGCCGGTCCCGTCGGTGGAATTGCACCGCTGGTTGGCCCAACCGCCGGCTATCTGTTCGGCTTCGTCGGCGCCGCCTTCGTCACCGGCTGGCTCGCCGAGCGCGGCTGGGATCGCAGCGTGGCGCTACTGTTTGCGGCGATGGCCGCCGGCCACATTCTCATCCTCGCCGCGGGATTCGGCTGGCTGGCGTTTGGCCTTGGTCTGGGCGTCGCGAAGGCCTGGCAGGTCGGTCTGATGCCGTTCATCGCGGCCTCGCTGGTCAAGAACGCGCTGGGGGCGACGCTGATGCCGGCGGCGCGCCGCATCGTCGATGGCCGGTAAAGCGCGCAATACCGAGCAGTTCCAATTGACAGGGCCGGCCAAGTTGATCTTGGCTGGCTCTAAGTTTGAGGGGGAGTGAAACGATGACGACGACAACGATGGCGGAGGCGCCGGTCGCGCCGCCCGCAGCAAAGCCGTGGTACAAGGTTCTCTACGTCCAGGTGCTGATCGCCATCGTGCTCGGCGCCATCGTCGGCTGGCTGTGGCCGACGGTCGCCACCAACGAATGGATCAAGGCGCTCGGCGACGGCTTCATCAAGCTGATCAAGATGGTGATCGCGCCGATCATCTTCTGCACCGTGGTCTCGGGCATCGCCCATATCCAGGACGCCAAGAAAGTCGGCCGCATCGGCGTCAAGGCGCTGGTCTATTTCGAGATCGTCTCGACTTTCGCGCTGGTGATCGGACTCATCGTCGGTAATTTGGCGAAGCCGGGCGCGGGCTTCGGCAATGCGGCGGCGAACGAGGCGGCTGTCGCAAACTACGCCAAGCAGGCCGCCGGCCAGAAGTCGGTCGATTTCGTGCTGCACATCATTCCGGACACCGTCGTCGGCGCCTTCGCGCAAGGCGAGATCCTCCAGGTGCTGCTGTTCTCGGTGCTGTTCGGCTTTGCGGTCATGAGTCTCGGCGAACGCGGCTACACGATCCGCAGCTTCATCGACGACGCCGCGCATGCGGTGTTCGGCGTCATCTCCATCGTCATGCGCGCGGCGCCGATCGGTGCGTTCGGCGCGATGGCCTACACGATCGGCAAGTTCGGCACCGGCGCGATCCTCAATCTGATCGGGCTGATCGCCACGTTCTACCTCACCGCGGCGCTGTTCGTTTTCGTCGTGCTCGGCATCATCGCGCGCATGGCGGGGTTCTCGATCTTCAAGTTCCTGGCCTACATCAAGGACGAACTCCTGATCGTGCTCGGCACCTCGTCCTCGGAAAGCGCGCTGCCGTCCCTGATGGAAAAGCTCGAACGTCTCGGCTGCTCCAAATCCGTGGTCGGCCTCGTGGTGCCCACGGGTTACTCGTTCAACCTCGACGGCACCAACATCTACATGACGCTGGCGACGTTGTTCATAGCGCAGGCACTCGGCTACGATCTCTCCTTCAGCCAGCAGGCCACGATCCTGGTGGTGGCGATGCTGACTTCGAAGGGCGCCTCCGGCATCACGGGGGCGGGGTTCATCACGCTGGCCGCGACGCTCGCCGTGGTCGACCCTCGGCTCGTGCCGGGCATGGCGATCGTGCTCGGCATCGACAAGTTCATGAGCGAGTGCCGGGCGCTGACCAATCTCTGCGGCAACGGCGTGGCCTGCGTGATCGTCGCCTGGTGGGAGGGCGAGCTCGATCGCGACAAGCTCAACGCCAACCTCGCCAAGCAGATCGACCCGACCGACATGGAAACCGCTGTCACGACGGATTGATCTGCCGGGCCCGTAACGGTGCGATGCGCCGTCAGGTCCTAAAGTAACAGGGCTGGTCGAGATCCTCGATCAGCCCTTTCTTTTCGGCGCACGCGCGGTGCTCGCCGCAAGCGCCGAGAGCTAGAACCGCTCCGGCCGATATGGCGCGGGATCGATCGACGGCGTTTCGCCGCTCATCATCTCCGCGAGCAGGCGTCCCGTCGCGGGTCCCAGCGTAAAGCCCTGGTGACCGTGGCCGAAGTTCATCCAGAGACCGGGATGGCGCGGAGCGTGCCCCAGCACCGGCAGCATGTCGGGCGTGCAGGGGCGGGTGCCGAACCACGGGTCGGGCTCGGCGCGCTTGCCGAGGTCGATCAGCTCGCGTGCGGCGGCTTCGGCGCTGGCGAGCTGCACCGGCGTTGCGAGCGCATCCGGACCCGTCAGCTCCGCACCAGTGGTGATGCGAATGCCCTTGGCCATCGGACCCATGGCGTAACCGTTGCCCTTGTCGACCAGCGGCAGGTCGAGCGACGCGCCGCCGCTGTAATGCATGTGGTAGCCGCGCTTGCGCACCAGCGGGATGCGATAGCCGAATTTGGTGAGGAGATCGGGCGACCATGGCCCGAGTGTCACGACGGCGTTGGCGGCGTCGATGCGTCCGTTGTCCGTATCGACCGACCAGCCGGTCGCGGTCTGCTGCACCGTCTGGGCATCGCCAAGTACGATTGCGCCGCCGAGGCGCTCGAACAGTTCGGCATAGGCCGTGACCAGCGCACCGGGATCGGACACGGTCCAGGTGTCGAGCCAGTGGATCGCGCCGGGGAGATCGTCGCGCAGGATCGGCTCGGCCTTGGCAAGCTCGCTGCCGGAGAGCACGCGGAAATTCACGCCGAATTCGCGCTGGTCTTCCTCCGCCGCCTTGACCGAGAGATCCATCGACGCGGCGTCGCGAAACAGCGCCCGATAGCCGGCGCGGCGGATCAGATTGTCGGCATGGGCTTCGCGGATGAGGATGTCGTGCTCGCTTGTTGCGTAAGCGATCAGGCGCGCCCAGCCTGCGATCGCTTCGCGATGCCGCTTCGGTGCCGAATGCCACCAGTAGCGCAGCAGGGGCTCGATGTGGCGATGAAGCGAGGACAGGCTGTAGCGCACGTCGTTGGTGCGGCCGGTCGCGATCTTGAGCAGCGTGGCGAGGTCGCGGGGCATCGGATAGGGGCGGACCGCTTCCGCCTGGATCATCCCGGCGTTGCCGTAGCTGGTCTCGCGGCCCGGCTCCCTGCGGTCGACGAGGGTGACGGACCAGCCGCGCCGCTGCAGATGCAGCGCAGCGCCGACGCCCACCATGCCGCCGCCGAGAACGATTGCGCTTTGCATCGAAAAATTTCTCCTGTCAGGCCGTCTGGCGAGCCGAGGTCGGTCATTCCCAGGCGAGGAAGCCCGGCGTGGCCGATAACGGCGGCGCCGCGGCGAGCCGCGCGAGGTCAGGCACCGGCCGGCACAATTGTGCATCATGCGCGAACGCCGCTTCGAGGCTCGCGGCCACCGACAGCACGGCGGCGTCGCCCCCGCGCGGACCGACGATCTGGAGGCCGAACGGCAGGCCGGCTTCATCGAAGCCGAGCGGAATACTGATCGCGGGATGGCCGGGAAGCGTCACGGCATAGGCGAGCGCGAGCCAGTGGAAATAGGATTTGGTCGGCACGCCGTCGATCTCGGCGGGATAGGGCTCCGACCACGGCCGCGGACTGAGCGTGATCGTCGGGCTGATCAGCACGTCCTGCTTTTCGAAGAAGCTCTGCCAAGCGCGGTAGATCCGCGTCTGGGTCGTGGTGGCGCGAGCGTGGTCCTCGAGCGAATAGCCGAGACCTTCCTCGACATTGGCGCGAACGTTGGGACCGAGCATCTCGGGACGCTCTTTGTAGTTCTTGCCATGGGTCGCCAGGAACATGCCTGCGCGCAGCACGGCGAAGGCATCGTCCGCGCCGGAACAGTCGGGCGTCGCCTCGCGGGAGTCCGCGAACAGCGGCGCGAGCTTGTTCACGCGCGCGCGGAATACGCGGCGGATCGCCTGCTCGGTCGGCGCGAAGCCGAAATCTTCCGTAAAGGCGAGACGCAGCTTGCCGAGTTCTGCGGGACGCGGTGCGGCCCAGCGTTCGGCGCGACCGCGCACGGGCTCGCCGGGCAGCGTATAGGCCAGGGGATCGCGGACATCATCGCTCGCCATCACCGACAGCATCAGGGCGGTGTCGGCGACATTGCGCGCCATCGGCCCGTCGGTCGAAAGGTTCGACCAGCCGAAGGCGCGCTTCTCGCTCGGAACGAGGCCGTAGGACGGGCGCATGCCGACGATGCCGGAGAAGCCGGCCGGATTGCGCAAGGAGCCGCCGGTGTCCGAGCCCGAGGCGAGCGGAGCCATGCCGCAGGCGAGCGCAACCGCCGAGCCGCCGGAGGAGCCGGCCGCCGAGCGCGAGGGATCGAAGGGATTGCCGGTCGCGCCGAACACGGGATTGCGGGTGTTGGCGCCCGCCGCCCATTCCGGCGTGTTGGTCTTGCCGAAGATGATGGCGCCGGCCGCGCGCAATCGTGCGACGGAGCCCTGGTCGGCGGCCGGCACGTTGTCGCGCAGCAGCGGACTGCCATAGGTCGAGCGCATCCCGGCGGTGTCCTGGGTATCCTTGATCAGGACCGGGAGCCCGTGCAACGCGCCGCGATCCTCGCCGCGCAGGATGGCGGCTTCCGTCGCCTTCGCCGCGGCGCGCGCGCCTGATACATCCAACGTCACGACGGCGTTGATGGCGGGATTGATGGTCGCGATCCGCGACAGGCAGGACTCCAGCAGCTCGACGGGCGAGATGGTCCGGGCGGTCAGCAGACGGCGCAGCTCAACCGCGCTGGAGTCGCAAAGCTCTGCCAAATGCCGATCCCTTCCAAACCGAGAAAACGATTTAGCATATATCAATGCACCGAGCTGATCGGCAAACGCATGAGTGGAGAGAGCGTCGAAACAAAAACGCCCGGCTGTGCCGGGCGTTTTGCATGAGGGCGTTCGCTGCTACTCGCCGCCGCCGAAGCGGCGCGACCACCAGCCGGCGCGACGCGGCGCGGCCGGAGTTTCGCTTGCTGATTCCGGCGTCGGCTCAGGTGCCGGGGGCGGGGCCACCGGTTCGGCTGCCTGCGCAGCCGGCTCGCTTGGGCTGCTCGACAGGAAGCTCACCTTTTCCCGGACCGTGGAGCGGCGTCGCGCGGCCTTGTCGTCGGCGGGCTCTTCCTCTGCGACGGCCGGAGCCGGCGCGGGCTGGGCCGGTGCCGCCTGCACCTCGGCGGCGCGAGGCTCAGGCTGAGCGACCTGCGGCTCGACAGCGTTGATCGCTTCGGAATGCGCAATCGAGGGCGCAGCCTCGCCGCCCGATTCGTCGAAATCGGCGACCGCGTCGGTTGCTTCCGATGGCGCATTGGCGGCGAGCTCGTCGCTGATGGAGCCGGCGAGACCGTCCTCGCCGTTACCACGCCGACGGCGTCCGCCACGGCGACCACGCCGGCGGCGGCGGTCGGCGCTGCCCTGCTGCTCGCCACGAGCCGCCTGCTCCTCGCCTTCCTCGCCGTCCTGTTCGGCTTCGGCATCCTCTTCGGCTTCGCCGGCCGCCATGGCCGCCTCGGGAAGAGCGGAAGCGCCATCCTCACGCGCCTCGGCGTCGCGCTGGCCACTGCGGCCGCGCCGACGACGGCGGCGTTTGCGGCCGCGCTGGCCGTCCTGCTCGGAGGCGGCGTCGCCTGCGGTCTGCTCCTCGGCGAGACCTTCGGTCTCCTCGGTCTCGACCTCGGATTCGGTCTCCGGATCGAACTCCTCGTCGTCGTAGGCTTCTTCGACCAAGGGCGGCGGGCTCGCAGCCGCCTGCGCCGCGAGCAGCGCCTTGGCGGCTTCCAGCGTATGCACCTGCTCGCCGCGGTCGATCAGATAGGCCTGCGGTCCGCTGACGCTGGGGTCGGCGATGACCGACAGCGTGACCTTGAAGCCGTTCTCGAGATCGCGCAGATGGCCGCGCTTGTGGTTCAGCACATAGAGCGCGACATCGGTGCGGGTGCGGACCACGAGATTGTGGGTCGCGCCCTTCATCAGGATCTCTTCGAGGCCGCGCAGCAGCTGGAGCGCAACCGAGGAGACCGAGCGGACATGGCCGGTGCCGCCGCAATGCGGGCAGGGATCGGTCGAGGATTCCAGCACGCTGGCGCGGATGCGCTGGCGCGACATTTCGAGCAGGCCGAAATGCGAGATGCGGCCGACCTGGATCCGCGCGCGGTCCTGCCGCAGGCAATCGGACAGCTTGCGCTCGACCGCGCGGTTGTTGCGCTTCTCGTCCATGTCGATGAAGTCGATGACGATCAGGCCGGCGAGGTCGCGCAGGCGAAGCTGGCGGGCGACCTCTTCGGACGCCTCCAGATTGGTCTTGAGCGCGGTGTCCTCGATATGGTGCTCGCGGGTCGATCGTCCCGAGTTGACGTCGATCGAGACCAGCGCCTCGGTCTGGTTGATCACGATGTAGCCGCCGGACCGCAATTGCACGGTCGGCGAGAACATCGCATCCAGCTGGCTCTCGACGCCCATGCGTGAGAACAGCGGCTGGCCGTCGCGATATTGCTTCACCGCGCCGACATTGGCGGGCATCAGCATCTTCATGAAATCGCGCGCTTCGCGGTAGCCGGATTCACCGGCAACCGAGATCTCGTCGATCTCCTTGTTGTAGAGGTCGCGCAGCGAGCGCTTGATTAGAGAGCCTTCCTCATAGACGAGGGTCGGGGCCTGCGACTTCAGCGTCAGGTCGCGCACGGTCTCCCACATCCGGATCAGATATTCGAAGTCGCGCTTGATCTCGGGCTTGGTGCGGGCGGCGCCGGCGGTGCGCAGGATGATGCCCATGCCCTCGGGCACGTCGAGATCCTGCACCACTTCCTTGAGACGGGAGCGGTCCTGGGCGCTGGTGATCTTGCGGCTGATGCCGCCGCCGCGCGCGGTGTTCGGCATCAACACGGCATAGCGGCCGGCGAGCGAGAGATAGGTCGTCAGCGCCGCGCCCTTGTTGCCGCGCTCTTCCTTGACGACCTGGACCAGCATCACCTGGCGGCGCTTGATGACTTCCTGGATCTTGTACTGGCGGCGCGGGCGGAAGGTGCGCTCCGGCACTTCCTCCAGCACGTCGTCGCCGCCGACGGATTCGACGACTTCCTCTTCGGCGTCCTCCTCGTCCTCGTCCTCGTCGTCCTCTTCCTCGGCCGTGAGGCCGGCGGACTCGGCATGCAAGGACTCACCATGGGAGAACTCGGCATGGGAGGACTCGGCACTCTCCCCGGCGGAGTACACGGCATCGGCCGGTTCGGCGGCTGATGTCAGGGCCTCGGCCAGAGCCTCGGCATGCGCTTCGGAGGCGGCAGCCTCCGGCGGCTCGGCAGCAACCACGGGCTCGGCGCCGACGGCTGCGACAGGCGCGGGCGTCTCGTCGGCATGACCGTGATGATCGCGCTCGCCCTCATGACCATGGTCGTCATGGTCATGGATATGATGATGCTCGCCGTGATCGTGGTCGTGATGATCGTGGTCGTGACCCTCGTGCTCGCCGTGATGCCCGGCATCGGCGTGCAGATGCTCGCCGTCGTGCGAAGCGCCCTCGGCATGTGCCGGCAGGGCCTCGCCCTCGATCGGCTGAGCGGCGGGATCGGAGCCGGCGCCCTCGACGATGTCGCTGCGGACGCGCTCGCCATGACCGCGGCGGCGGGAGCTGCGGTGGCGCGAGCGGCGGCGGCCCTGCGAGCGGTTCTCGGTCTCTTCCTCCGCCTCGCGGTGGGCCTGTTCCTCGGCCTCGATCAGTGCCTGCCGGTCGGCGACCGGGATCTGGTAATAGTCGGGATGAATTTCGCTGAAGGCGAGAAAGCCGTGGCGGTTGCCGCCATATTCGACGAAGGCCGCCTGGAGCGAGGGTTCGACCCGCGTGACCTTGGCAAGGTAGATATTTCCGCGCAGTTGCTTGCGTTGCGCGGTCTCGAAATCAAACTCTTCGACGCGATTGCCGCGGACCACGACAACCCGGGTCTCTTCCGGGTGGGTGGCATCGATCAACATCTTGTTGGGCATGTCTTAACTCTTGGCGGCGGCGGGCGCGGTTCACCGTGGGCGCGATCTGCGCTGCCGGGTGACGCGACGGTCCACCTGATTCGGGGGTGAGGGGAAGGCCGAAACGCCGTCTCTCGCGCCTCGCCGAATCGGAAGCTTTAGGACCGAAGCGGCGCGCGGGATTGTCACTCCGCAGCGTCGCGAACGGTCCTTCAGAATTCGTCGGCACAGTCTGGCGCATCAAGCGTCGGCCCGTATGAAACAGTGGGCGGCGGGGCCGCCCCTCAATCAGTTGCTGCTGGCCAGGCATGGCGCGAGCGCGCTCGCCTTGGGATTACGAACCGTTCCCTTGGGATTAAGGGACCGGGTAACGGGTTACGCCGCTGTCAGAACCGTCCCGGAAACACAGCGGTAACCGGGGACCGTCCGCCGCCGGAGCTTGACCCGCTCCACCTCGCTGCCGCGCACCGCGCTGGTCTTAGAGGCGAACGGAAAAACGCTGGAATTCCCAAACCTTGAGAGTTCCGGCGCTGCACCGGGAGGCTGAATGCGACACAACCGGAAATATCGGCCGTCAGCACTCCGTACATACGTGGAATGGGCCAACCGTGCAAGGGAGCGTCGCACGGCGGTCACAGTGAGCGAGTTTCGCGCGGTCGTGATTAAGGATCGTTTAACCCTGTGGTTCTATTGCGTTAAAAGAGCTGCTCGGAGGCACGGAATCGGTGGCGAGCCGCACCAATCAAAGGGTTTTGCTGGGATGCGCGCTGTTGTGCGCTGCAGTATTGCCATGTGCCGATTCTTCGCGCCTGAGCGCGGCGGAAAGACAATCGCAACCCTCTGTTGCGGCAGCCAATTTTCCAGTTGCCTCGGCCGCCCGACTGGCCGGCGACGGCAAGCAGACCCGCTTCATTCTCGACATTGATCAGACCGTTACCTTCCGTGCAGGCACGCTCGCCGACCCCTATCGGGTGGTGGTCGACGTGCCCCAGCTGAATTTTCAGCTACCCGCGGGCACCGGGACCGGGCGCGGACTGGTCAAGGCCTTTCGCTACGGGCTGGTCATGCCAGGCGGCTCGCGAATCGTGTTCGACCTGTCCGGGCCGGCCAAGATCGCCAAATCCTACGTGCTGGAGGCCGCCAACGGCCAGCCGGCCCGGCTGGTGATCGAGCTGGAGGAGGTCGACCGCACCGCCTTCGTTCCGACGCTCGCTCCGGAAAATCGCCCTGAGCTGCGGCCCGCGATCGCCGATGCGCCGCCCGCAACGGCTGCTGCCACCGCAACTCCGGAAGCCGCGCAGCAGAAGGCCGATGGCCGCCCGATCGTCGTGATCGATCCTGGCCATGGTGGTATCGACAATGGCACCCAGTCGAGCGGCGAGAGCGAGAAGAATTTGGTGCTGGCGTTCGGCTTGGCGCTGCGCGACCGGCTGGAGAAAGCCGGCAAGTACCGCGTGGTGATGACGCGGGACGACGACACCTTCATCGCGCTCAACGACCGGGTCAAAGTGGCCCGCGGGCTCAAGGCGGCGCTGTTCGTCTCGATCCATGCCGACGCGCTGCCGCGTGCCGAGGGCGATGCTCAGGGCGCAACCATCTACACGCTGTCCGACAAGGCCTCGGACGCGGAGGCCCAGCGACTGGCGGATGCGGAAAACCGGGCGGACGCGATCGCCGGCTTCAATCTCACGGAGGAGCCGACCGATGTCGCCGACATCCTGATCGACCTCACCCAGCGGGAAACTCGCACTTTTTCAAGCCGTTTTGCCCGCCTCTTGATGGGTGAAATGAAGTCGACCGTGCGGATGCACAAGCATCCGCTGAAGTCGGCCGGCTTCCGGGTGCTGAAGGCGCCTGACGTGCCCTCGGTGCTGGTCGAGATCGGCTATGTCTCCAACAAGGGAGATCTCGAGCATCTGGTGTCCGAGGGCTGGCGGTCCCGTGCCGTAGGCTCGATGGCGCAGGCGATCGACGGGTTCCTGACCAAGCGGATGGCGACCGCCGGGCCGTCGAATTGAGAGGGGATTTTTCGTGCCGCCGCAAAAGCCCTAGTTTGGCCACAGCGGGCGCTTTATAAAAACGCCGCAGGGGGTTCCGGAATCGAGGAGAATCCCGTTCGGCAGGCGTCTTGGGTCCGGCACTGATGGTATTGAGTAGGCCGGTGAATTCGCGACGTGAGGTTGGCGCCTGTTTGGGGTGCTGATACTGAGCTGATCCAGAGTTTGAACGGATAAACACATAATGCGCTTGCTGGTGCGGTTCATGGGCTTCCTGTTCGCCGCGGGAACAGTGCTGTTCCTTGTCGGTGTCGGGGCCGTGGCAGGCCTGATATGGCATTTCTCCAAGGATTTGCCGGATTACTCTCAGCTTCAGGATTACGAGCCGCCGGTGATGACCCGCGTGCACGCGGTCGACGGCTCGCTGCTCGGCGAATACGCCAAGGAACGGCGATTGTATCTGCCGATCCAGGCGGTACCGAAGCTCGTGATCAACGCCTTCCTCGCGGCCGAGGACAAGAACTTCTACGAGCATGGCGGCATCGACTACACCGGTATGGCGCGCGCCGGCGTGGTCTACATCCAGAACTACGGCTCCAACCGCCGTCCGCAGGGCGCCTCGACGATCACCCAGCAGGTCGCCAAGAACTTCCTTCTGACCAACGAGGTCTCCTTCGCCCGCAAGATCAAGGAAGCGCTGCTGGCGATGCGGATCGAGAAGACCTACTCGAAGGACAAGATCCTCGAGCTGTATCTGAACGAAATCTATCTCGGCCTCGGTGCCTACGGCATCGCGGCCGCCTCGCTGGTCTATTTCGACAAGTCGGTGAACGAGCTGACCGTGGCGGAAGCGTCCTATCTGGCCGCGCTGCCGAAGATGCCCGCGACGCTGCATCCGGTCCGCAACCGCGACCGCGCCATCGAGCGCCGCAATTACGTCATCGACCGTCTGGTGGAGAACGGCTGGGTCAAGCAGGCCGACGCCGACAAGGCCCGCAAGGAGCCGCTGGCCGTCACCAGCCGCTCCAACGGCGCCCACACCTTCGCCGGCGAATATTTCGCCGAGGAAGTCCGCCGCGACATCTTCGAGCGCTACGGCGAGAAGAAACTCTACGAAGGCGGTCTGTCCGTCCGCACCACGCTCGATCCGAAGATCCAGGTCATGGCGCGCAAGGCCATGGTCGCCGGCCTCGTGAACTATGACGAGCAGCAGGGCTATCGCGGCGCCATGAGCAAGCTCGATATTTCGGGCGACTGGGGCGTGAAGCTCGCCGAGATCAAGTCGCTCTCCGACATCTCGCCATGGCGGATGGCGGTGGTGCTGGAGACCAGCGACCAGTCCGCACGCATCGGCTTCCAGCCGAGCCGCGAGCTCGGCGGCGCCATCAGCAAGCAGCGTGAGACCGGCATCGTCACCGTCGACGGGGTGCGCTGGGCGCGCGCCGCGCAAGGCGCCACGAAGGGCCGGGCGCCGGCGGCGGTTTCGCAGGTGCTCCAGCCCGGCGACGTCATTTATGCCGATCCGCTCTACAAGGACGGTCAGCCTGTCGACGGTCAGTACCGGCTGCGCCAGATCCCCGAAGTGTCCGGCGCGATGGTGGCGATGGATCCCTGGACCGGCCGCGTGCTCGCGATGGTCGGCGGCTTCTCGTTCGACCAGAGCCAGTTCAACCGTGCCACGCAGGCCTACCGGCAACCAGGCTCGTCGTTCAAGCCGATCGTCTATTCGGCCGCGCTCGACAACGGCTATACGCCGTCGACCGTGGTGCTCGACGCGCCCATCGAAATCGACCAGGGCCAGGGCGCCGGCGTGTGGCGGCCGGAAAACTTCTCGTCCGGCAAATTCCAGGGACCGGTGACGTTGCGCAATGCGCTGCGGCAGTCGCTCAACACCGTGACGGTGCGTCTCGCGCAAGACATCGGCATGCCCCTGATCGGCGAATATGCCCGCCGCTTCGGCGTCTATGACGAGCTGCCGAACTATCTCTCCTACGCGCTCGGTGCCGGCGAGACCACGGCGATGCGCATGGTCACGGCCTATTCGATGCTCGCCAATGGCGGCCGCCGGGTGAAGCCGACCTTGATCGATCGTATCCAGGACCGCTACGGCCGCACCATCTTCAAGCACGACCAGCGCGAATGCCGCGGTTGCGACGCGCCGGGTGGCTGGAAGAATCAGACCGAGCCGCAGCTGATCGATCGCCGCGAGCAGGTGCTGGACTCCATGACCGCCTACCAGATCACCGAGCTGATGGAAGGCGTGGTCCAGGCCGGTACCGCGACCGTGGTCAAGGAGGTCGGCAAGCCGATCGCCGGCAAGACCGGCACCACCAACGAGGCCAAGGACGCCTGGTTCGTCGGCTTCTCGCCCGACGTCGCCGTCGCCATCTATATGGGCTACGACAAGCCGCGCGCGCTCGGTAAGGGTAACGCCGCGACCGGCGGCCATCTGGCTGCTCCGATCGCGCGCGATTTCCTCAAGCTCGCGCTCGCCGACAAGCCCGCGGTTCCGTTCAAGGTGCCGGCCGGCATCAAGCTCGTGCGCGTCGCCTCCAAGACCGGCATGCGCGCCGGTCCCGGCGAGACCGGCGGAACCATTTTGGAGGCCTTCAAGCCGGGCACGGCGCCGCCGGATAACTACTCCGTCATCGGCGTTGCCGATGCCGACGGCCGCATGCCGGCGTCGCAGCAGCAGCAGCCGGATTCCGGCTTCTTCATGCGGCCGGGCACCGGCGGGCTGTACTAGGGCCTAGGACAACAGGGACGTTCTTCGCGGCGGCGGTTGCGCTTTGCAGCCACCGCCGCTACATCCCAGCTCCAATGCACGCGGGACTCCGCGAGACCAGAGAGCAACATGCGCGCCGAAATCGAACGGTTGGTAGAAGAGATCAAGCAGTCTGTCGGGCTGCTGAGGAGGCATCTTTGACGTCGAGAAATCGACGGCGCGCCTCGCTGAGCTGAACAAGCTCGCAGAAGATCCCAATCTCTGGAACGATCCCCAGAAAGCCCAGAAGCTGATGCAGGAGCGCACCTCGCTGGAGGATTCGCTCTCGGGCATCGGCAAGGTCGAGCAGGAGCTCGAAGACGACATCGGCATGATCGAGCTCGGCGAGGCCGAGGGCGATGCGGGGGTCGTGGCTGAAGCCGAAGCCGCGCTGAAGAACCTCAAGAAGGAAGTGGCGCGGCGCGAGCTCGAGGCGCTGCTGTCGGGCGAGGCCGATCGTTTCGATTCCTATCTCGAAGTCCATGCCGGTGCCGGCGGCACCGAGAGCCAGGACTGGGCGCAGATGCTGCTCCGCATGTACACGCGCTGGGCCGAGACCCACGGCTTCAAGGTCGAATACCTCGAAGAATCCGAGGGCGAAGAGGCCGGCATCAAGTCCGCGACGATCCAGGTCTCCGGCCACAACGCCTATGGCTGGCTGAAGACCGAGGCCGGCGTGCACCGGCTGGTGCGCATCTCGCCGTTCGATTCCAACGCGCGGCGGCACACCTCGTTTTCGAGCGTGCAGGTATTCCCGGTCATCGACGACAGCATCAAGATCGACATCAAGGAATCCGACGTCCGCGTCGACACGATGCGTTCGGGCGGCGCCGGCGGCCAGCACGTCAACAAGACCGAATCCGCGGTGCGCCTGACGCACATCCCGACCGGCGTTGCCGTGGTCTGTCAGGCCGGCCGGTCCCAGCACAAGAACAAGGCGCAGGCCTGGGACATGCTGCGTGCGCGTCTTTATGAAATCGAGCTGAAGAAGCGCGAGGAGAAGGCCGCCGCCGACCAGGCCGCCAAGACCGATATCGGCTGGGGCCACCAGATCCGCTCCTACGTGCTGCAGCCCTACCAGATGGTGAAGGATCTGCGCACGGGCGTGCAGACTTCGGACACCTCCGGTGTGCTCGGCGGCGATCTCGACGACTTCATGGCCGCGACATTGGCGCAGCGCGCCTTCGGCACCCCCGGCGCCGACATCGAGGACGTCGACTAGCAAAGACCTGAACAGTGCCGGAACGGCGTGGCTCGGCTGACCAACCTCGGAGAGAACCATGACGAGGGAAGAGACGCTGGCAGAGCTTGCGCGACAGGCTGACGAGCAGGCCGCGGCGCGCGAGCGCGAGCGCAGATTTCACGAGCAGCGGGATAGCCGTCGTCTCAACTACGACATCGGCGATGCCGCGTTGACGATACGATTTGCCACCTTCAAATTGATGACTATTCCATATGCGGAGATCATCGAGGTGGAACTCGGATCGCTCTTCACCAGGCGACTCTCGCAAATTGACCTGTCCAATGGTTTTCGAAAGGGGTGCCGGATCAGCAAATCGCGCGGCTGGTTTCGGTACGTTCTGATCACGCCGCGAGAGCCGAAGGACCTCTTGAACACTCAGTAGGTTTCGTTTGCTCGCGAATCCAATCACTGAATTCGGCGAGACCAATGCTCCAGTGCCGCCATTCCTTCGACCGAACGATCGGCGTATCGGCTCTCAAGAGACAGAGAATTAGATGACCAGGGTTGCGTTCATAGGTCTCGGGCGAATGGGTCACGGCATGGCCGGCCGTTATCTCGATGCCGGCTTCACGGTGACGCTGTGGAATCGCAGCAAGGCCAAGGCCGAAGACCTGATTGCGCGCGGGGCGCATTGGGCGACCTCGCCGGAGGATGCTGCGATCGATGCCGACGCCATCGTGACCATGGTCGCCGACGACGAGGCCTCGCGAGCGGTCTGGCTCGGGCCTCAGGGCGCAGCCAAGACGGCGAAAGCCGGCACCATCGCGATCGAATGCTCCACCGTCTCCTATGACCACGCCCGCGAGATGGGCCGCGAGTTCAATGCGCGCGGGCTGATCTACATCGATTGTCCCGTGACCGGGTTGCCGGATGCGGCCGCGAGCGGAAAGCTGACGCTGCTCGTTGGCGCCGATGCGGCTGATCTCGAGCGCGCGCGGCCTTATCTGACGCCGATCGGCTCGACCATCCGCCATTTCGGTGCGGTGGGCTCCGGCACCGTCTACAAGCTGATCAACAATCTGATGGGGGCGATCCAGATCGCCGGCCTTGCCGAAGGCCTCGCCATCGCCGAGCAGGCCGGGCTCGACATGAACCTGGTGCTGGAGTCGATCCAGGCGGGCGTCGCCGCGAGCCCGCAAGTGCAGCGCCACTCCAGGCGCATGGTCGCCCGCGATTTTTCCGGCGCGACGTTCACGGCGGCGCTGCGGCACAAGGATGCCGCCTACGCGGTCAAGCTCGCGGAGAGCCTGCTGGCCGACAAGCCGCTGGTCTCGCGCGCCGTGGTCGAATCCTATGCGCAAGCGAAGGCCGCGATGCCTGACGACGATGAAGGCAAGATGATCGAGCTGGTGTCGCGGCCGAAGAAGTCTTCCTAGCCGGAGCTGCGACATCGGGCGGCGCCGGTCGCCCGATTGCAAGACCTCAAAAGACTCATCGGAAATCGGGTGGCGTCTCCTGCCGAACTTACCTAGGCGGTAGGTCTGACCGGACTTTGGACGCCATGCCGTACAACGACAACCGGATCGACGCGCGCGACTGGTCGCTGCTCGCGGTGCTCTCGATCCTGTGGGGCGGCTCGTTCTTCTTCAATGGCGCGGCGCTGCGGGAATTGCCGCCGCTGACGCTGGTGTTCCTGCGCGTTGCGCTTGGTGCAGCCATTCTCCTGCCGCTGCTCCGCATCCAGGGCATCGGTTTTCCCAACGGCCTGACCGGCTGGAAGCCATTCTTCGCGATTGGATTGCTCAACAACGTCATTCCGTTCTCGCTGATCGTGATCGGCCAGACTTTCATCCCGAGCGGATTGGCGTCGATCCTGAATGCGACCACGCCGCTGTTCGCCGTGATGGTGATGGCAGTGGCGGGCGAAGAGGCCTTGCAGATGCGGCGGGTGGCCGGCCTGGCATTGGGCCTCGCCGGGGTGGTCATCCTGCGCGGATGGGGGATCGAGACGAGGGCCGGGCAGGGGATCGGCATCCTGCTCTGCCTTGGCGGCGCCCTCAGCTATGGCTTTGCGGCGCTGGCGGCGCGACGACTGTTGAAGGATTCAGCTCCGCTTGGCACGGCGACGTTTCAACTGATGGCCTCGACAGTGATGATGGCGGTTGTCGCCGGCGCAGTGGAGCAGCCGTGGCACCTTCCGATGCCGGGCCTCACAACCTGGCTCGCCGTGCTCGGCCTTGCCGCCCTGTCGACGGCGCTCGCCTACATCGTCTTCTTTCAGGTTTTGCTGCGCTCGGGTGCGACCAATGTGATGCTGGTGACGCTGCTCATTCCCGTCACGGCCATTCTTCTTGGATGGCTGGTGCTGGGTGAGCCGATCTCGATGCGCGAGATCGCGGGCGCCATCGTCATCGGCAGCGCGCTGCTCGTGATCGACGGGCGCATTCTGAATCTGTTGCGGCGCGCCGTGTGAGTTCCGCATCCGCCGTTTCACTTTGCGGAAAATCGCGACGCTTGCCAGCGGCACGCCGCCTTGCGACACTCCCGGCAAAACAAGACTACAAAACACAGGGGAGAGAACGATGCCGGGTCGTCGCCAAAACCTTGCTGCCCTCGCCATGCTCGCTGCCGGCGTGCTCGTCGCGGCACCGGCCCTGGCGCAGAAGAGATACGATCCCGGCGCCTCCGACACCGACATCAAGATCGGCAACATCATGCCCTATAGCGGGCCGGCGTCGTCCTATGGCGTGATTGGCAAGACCGAGGCCGCTTATTTCAAGATGATCAATGACCAGGGCGGCATCAACGGCCGCAAGATCAACTTCATCAGCTATGACGATGCCTATTCGCCGCCGAAGGCGATCGAGCAGGCACGCAAGCTGGTGGAGAGTGACGAGGTGCTGCTGATCTTCCAGCCGCTCGGAACGCCCTCCAATTCCGCGATCATGAAATACATGAACGCCAAGAAGATGCCGCAGCTCTTCGTGGCCTCCGGAGGGACTAAGTTCGGCGACCCGAAGAATTTCCCGTGGACCATGGGCTTCCAGCCGAACTACCAGAGCGAGGGCCGGATCTACGCAAAATACATCCGCGACAACTTCCCGAACGGCAAGATTGCGGTGCTGTGGCAGAACGACGACGCCGGCAAGGACCAGTTCAAGGGGCTGAAGGACGGGCTCGGCGACAGGGCGAGCATGATCATCGCCGACAAATCCTACGAGGTGAGTGACCCCTCGATTGATTCGCAGATCGTCGCGCTACACGATTCCGGCGCCGACATCTTCTTCTCCTGGGCCGCGCCGAAGGGATCGGCGCAGGCGATCCGGAAGGTCGGCGAGCTCGGCTGGAAACCGAAATTCTTCCTGGCGAACACCGCCACCTCGGTCGCCTCGGTGCTCAAGCCCGCAGGGCTCGACTATTCCAAGGATATCATCTCGACCGTCTATCTGAAGGACCCGACCGACCCGACCTGGGACAAGGATCCCGCAGTCGTCAAATGGCGCGCGTTCATGGACAAATATTATCCCGACGGCGACAAGACCAACGCCAACAACATCTACGGCTATGTCCAGGCCGAAGCGATGGCGCAGGTGCTGAAGCAGTGCGGCGACAATCTCACCCGTGAGAACGTCATGAAGCAGGCCACCAGCCTGAAGGATTTCCACACCGACCTGATGCTGCCCGGCATCATGGTCAACACCTCACCCGACGATTATTTCCCCATCGAGCAGATGCAATTGATGCGTTTCAACGGGCAGGCCTGGGAGCTGTTCGGCGACGTCATCACCGGCGAGGTCGGCCACGAGCGCGGCCAATAGTCAAGGCGGCTGCGCGCTGCGCTGAAAGTGAATGGCGCGGACTTAGCCTGCGCTCAGGCGTACGCCGGCGCGCAAAAATTTCTGCGGGTCGACCGCCTCGCCGTCGATGCGGGTCTCGTAGTGCAGATGCGGACCGGTCGAGCGTCCCGTCGAACCGACCAGACCGACCACTTGCCCGATCTTCACGATCTCGCCAACCTTGACGTTGATCTCGGAGAGATGGCCGTAGCGGGTCGCAAGCCCGTTGCCGTGGTCGACCTCGATCATGCGGCCGTAGCCGCCGGACCAGCCGGCCGAGACCACCTTGCCGTTGGCGGTGACGCGAACGGGATCGCCGGTGGCGGCGCGGAAGTCGAGCCCGGTATGCATCGCGGGCCGGCCGAGGAAGGGATCGCTGCGCACACCGAAACCGGAGGTGAACTCGACCTCGCCGATGACGGGCTTGCGATAGGGCACGAGCGCCAGCGTGCGGTTGAGACGATCCATCTCGGCACGTGTGACATTGATGCGATTGAGCTGCTTCTCGAACGGCCCGGCATTGGCGATGAGCTTGACCGGCACAAACGGTCCGCCCATCGCGCTACGCGGCACGGCGGCTTCGAGGCTGGCGAGATTGAGACCGAGATCGCTGACGACGCCGCGCATCCGGCGCATCCGTGAATCCATGCCTTCCTCGACGGCGCTGAGCGCCGCCATCTGGCGACGCTCGACCTGGTCAAGCGAGGCCGTGAGCCGGACCAGGACGTTGTCGAACCCCTGGTTCCTGGCGAATTGGCTGGTCAGCGGTGCCGCAACGGTCGGGGCGCGCGATTCGAGCCGCGCTTCGCGATCGGGCGGCGCCACGAAGGTCACGGTGTCGCTGATCGGTGACGGCTTTGGCGTGCCCTGCGTGGTCGTCTGGCCCGAATCGCCGCGCTGCGGGGCCGAGCGGGAGATCGATCCGGTCACGTCGGGCATGGCGCCCAGCGCCGTGGCCCGGGACTCCAGCGCCGTCTGGCGCTTCATGATCTGGTCGAGCTTCTGGTCGAACTGTTCCTGGTCAAGCAATTGCCGGCTGGTGGTGCGGTCGACCTTGGCGCGGAGCTCGGCGATGCGGTCTTCATAGGCGTATTGCATCTCGGCCTGGCGCGCGATCAGCCGGGTCAAGACGTCGTCGCGGAAGGCGAAATAGGTGGCGGTCGCAGCCGACCACAGCCCAAGCAGCACCACCGTGCCGACCACGATCCAGAACACCACGGGCCCGAGGCGGACCTGCTTGCCGTGATGCGCGATGGTGTAGGCATCATCGGCGTCGGCCAGGGGCATGGCGACCACCGCCGCGGCGGCAGGACGGCGATGGAAGGTGCGTCCGTGGTCGTGCGGGTGATGTTGGGTGTACTGCGAATATTGGGCAGAACTTTTCGACATCGGCACTCCCGCGCCGGTCGGATGAGTCCGGACGGCCTAATTGCCGCAGCAATCTGGGCCGCTCATGGTTAATTTTCCGGAAACGGAACCGCTCGAATTTAAAGGATTGGTTAAAGGCTTCTTGCCGCTTCCAGCACCTGATCGGCATGCCCGTCGACCCGGACATTGCGCCAGATCTTGGCCACCTTGCCATCGGCGCCTACCAGTACCGTGGTGCGAAGAATCCCGAGGAAGCTCTTGCCATACATGGATTTTTCGCCCCAGGCGCCGTACGCTTCCAGCATCTCGTGCGTCTCATCCGACATGAGAGGCATAGCGAGCTTGTGCTTGTCGCGGAACTTCTCCTGCGCCTTTAACGGATCGGCCGAGATACCGAGCACCGCCGTGCCGGCAGAGGTGAAGGCGTCGGCCAGCCGGGTGAAGTCGATCGCCTCCCTTGTGCAGCCGGGCGTGTCGGCACGGGGGTAGAAGAACAGGACGAGCTTCCGGCCGGCGTAGTCCGCCAGTGAGACCACATCGCCGCCGTCGCGGGGCAGGCGGAAGGCCGGCGCCTTCTGGCCCTCGGTCAGGGCGGGTTTCGCCGCTGCGGGCGCGGAGGCCGGTCTGGAGGAATTTAACTGTTTCGATGCGGCCTTATGTGATCCTGCTTTTGCTATGGTCCCGGTTGATTTGCTCGCCGGTGTCCGCTGTGCTTTCGCGGACTTTGCTTGAGTCGTTGCCCGCTTGGCCGGGGCCTTCTTTTCAGCCGTTGCAATGCCGGAGGGCGTTTTGGACGATTTCTTTCGGGATTTCTTGGACATACGCCTTCCTTTCGACGCTTTCGGCGGGTCAACCAAAGCGGTATTGCAGCTCTCCTCCGGTATGCCGGAATCGCGCCCTCGGCTGGGCAAGTCTGACGACGCCGGAGTATGGTTACAAGAAATTCCACGCACCACCCCACTGCTCGTTGAACGCGCTCCCGGGGCGAAATGACGAACAGCAGGAATACTCGAGGCAATATTCGAGGCATGGCGGCAGTGCCGGCGCAGGGAGCTTCGCTTCCCGTGGACGGCTGCGGTCCCGGCGGCGCTCAATCCTACGATGGGCGCCCGTATCGAGAGGCAATGGCAAGGAATACGTCGCCCCAGGATTACAATCGGGATTTTGATCGGCGCGGCGGTCAGCAACAGCCGCAGGAATGGGACGACGCCGACTGGGATCCGGATCAGGAAGCGGCGGCGGGCCATCGGGCGCGCCGATTGTTGTCGCGTTCCAATTCGGGGCTCCATCGCTTCGGTGACGGGTTTGGGGTGTTGCGCCGCTGGCGGGGTGACGGTCGCTGGTTGAAGCGGCTGGCCATCGTGGTCGGGGCGCTCATCGTCATTTTCGTCGGCTGTTTCGGCGCGCTGTGGTGGCGGCTCGGCGCGGGGCCCATCAATCTCGACATTGCGACGCCGTGGCTCGCGGCGGCGATCGAGGACAATATCGGCCACGGCAACACGGTCGAGGTCGGCGGCACCCAGATCGAGCGGGCCGGTCGGGTCCGTATCGCCGTGCGCATCCGCGACATCGTCGTGCGCGACCAGGATCACGTCATCGTCGCCACCGCGCCGAAGGCCGAGGTCAAGCTGTCGGGTGCAGGCCTGCTGATGGGGCATCTGCGCGCGGAAAGCCTCAACCTCGTCGATGCCGAGCTCGCGATCCGGATCGCGCCTGACGGCACCGTCACGGTGTCGGCCGGTGACACCGCAAAGCCGCTCGCAACCGGCGTTGCCTCCAAGAAGGACGCGGGCCTGCCGCCGACATTCCCGCGCAATGGCGTCCCGCCGCCGCCATTCGCCGCGGCGCCTGGGAGCCAAGACCCATCCCAAGCCGCGCCGCAGGCTGCTGCGCAGAGCGGCATTCTTCAGGGCCTGGACTGGCTTGATAGCCTGAGCATGACCGGCCTCGACGGCCAGAACCTCAACGAGATCGGCCTGAAGAACGGCAATCTGATCGTCGATGATCAGCAGCGCGGCAGCAAATGGACGTTTGACAACATCAGCCTCAGCCTGCGCCGGCCGAGCCGTGGCGGCGTCACGCTCAGCGTCGGCGAAGAGGGCGCCCGTCCGTGGTCGCTGCGCGCCACGATCGGGCCGGCCGAGAACGGCGTGCGCTCGGTCGACATCCGTGCCGACAAGGTCTCGACCTCCAACATCCTCCTGGCGCTGCGGGTGAAGGATCTCACCTATACCGCCGATCTGCCGCTGACCGGCGAGCTCAAGGGCGAGCTCGGCCGCGATGGGGTGCCGACCTTCTTCCGCGGCAAGATCGTGGTCGGTGCCGGCAACATCATCGACACCGACACGCCAGATTATCCGATGGCGATCGACTCCGCCGAGGTCAACGTCGAGTGGGACGCCAACCGGCGGGTGCTGGTCGCGCCGTTCAAGATCCTCTCCGGCGCGAACCGTCTGACGCTTCTGGCCCATCTCGAGCCGCCCAACGGCAACATCAACGACTGGCAGCTCGGTTTCAGCGGCGGCTCGATCCTGCTCGGCGGCATCGACAATGAGCCGCCGCTCGTCTTCAACCGCATCGCGATCGGCTTCCGCTTCGACACCGACCACAAGCGCCTGTTGTTGACGCAGGCCGATATCAGCAATGGCGAGATCGGCGTCGCCGGCACCGGCGCCATCGATTATTCCGGCGAGCCGCGGCTGACGCTGGGCTTTGCGGGAACGCCGATGTCGGCCTCCGCGCTGAAGCGGATGTGGCCGACGCTCGTGGTTCCCGAGTTGCGCGAATGGGTGATCGAGCGGATCGAGCGCGGCACGCTCCAGCGCATCGAGATCGGCGTCAATTCGCCGACGAAGAACCTGCCGCGCAAGGGGCCGCCCATTCCCGACGACGGCCTCTCGGTCAACATCGTGGCGAGCGGTGTCGCGGTCCGTCCCGTGGACGGCATGCCGGTGGTGCACGACGCCGATTTGAAGGCGCGCGTGACCGGACGCACCGCGACGGTGAATATCGGGCAGGGCATCGCCGACACGCCGGCAGGCCGCAAGGTCACGATCTCCGATTTCGTCTTCGAGGTCCCTGACATGGCGCCGAAACCGTCGCCGTCGCGGACCAGGTTCCGCGTCGAGGGTCCGGTGCCCGCGGCCGCCGAAATGCTCTCCAATGACCGCCTGAGCGATCTGTCGTCGACCGTCATCGATCCCAACACCAGCAAGGGCACGTTCACGGCGAGCATCCAGCTCGGCTTGCCGGTGAAGGGCGAGCTGACCAAGGCCGACACCGTCTACACGGTCAACGCCGACCTCAACGGATTTGCCGCCGACAAGTTGGTGATGAACCAGAAGCTGGAGGCCACCAACCTCAAGATCGCCGCGAACAACCAGGGCTATCAGGTCAAGGGCGACGTCAAGATCAACGGGCAGGCCGCTTCGCTCGACTATCGCAAGCCGGCCGAGGGCGATGCGGACGTCAGATTGCAGGCGACGCTGGACGATGCGAGCCGAGCGCGGCTCGGCTTCGATCTGGGCCCCGCTGTGAGCGGATCGCTGCCGATCAAGCTATCCGGCAAGATCGCCGGCGGTCCAGACGCGACGACCAAGCTCGGCGTCGAGGCCGACCTGACCTCGGTCAGGCTCGACAACATCCTGCCCGGATGGGTCAAGCTGCCGGGCAGGCCGGGCAAGGCCAGCTTCAAGGCGGTGCCGACCGCGCAATCGACGCGTCTGGAGGACATCGTCATCGAAGGCGGCGGTGCCTCGATCAAGGGCTCGCTCGAGGTCGATCCGAACGGCGACCTCATGAACGCGAACTTCCCGACCTATTCGCCGTCCGACGGGGACAAGGCTTCGCTGAAGGTCGAGCGCGGCCAGGACGGCGTGATCAAGGGCACGATGCGCGGCGACGTCTTTGACGGCCGCGGCTTCCTGAAGTCGGCGATCTCGGGCAATTCCAAGGACGACGCCAAGAACAAGATGAAGAACGTCGATTTCGACATCGACGTGAAGCTCGGTGCGGTCGCCGGCTTCAACGGCGAAGCGATGCGCAGCGTCGACGCCAAGATGTCGAAGCGCAATGGCGCCATCAAGGCCTTCACGCTGAACGGCAAGATCGGCAAGGACACGCCGATCGCCGCCGATTTGCGCGGCGGCCGCGCCCAGGGCAACCGCGAGGTGATCTATCTCCAGACCAACGATGCCGGTGCGCTGCTGCGCTTCACCGACACCTACACCAAGGCGGTCGGTGGCCAGATGGTGGTGGCGATGGAGCCGCCGTCATCCGAGCCGAACGCGACGCGCGAGGGCCTCATCAACGTGCGCGACTTCACGGTGAAGGGCGAGGCGCAGCTCGAGCGCGTCGCGGCAGGCGCGCCCAACGGCACCGGGAACGGGGTTTCGTTCAGCGCCTTGCGTGCGGAGTTTACCCGTCAGAACGGTGCGCTCACCGTTCGCGACGGCGTGGTCAAGGGGCCGATGATCGGCGCCACCATCGAGGGCTCGATCGACTATCCCGGCAACCAGGTGTGCATGAGCGGCACCTTCGTGCCGATGTACGGGTTGAACAACATGTTCGGACAGATTCCGGTCCTTGGGTTGTTCCTTGGTGGTGGCGATAAAGAAGGACTGATCGGCGTGACCTATGAGGTCGTCGGCACGCCGGCCGCGCCCGTGATGCGCGTCAATCCGGTCTCGGCCATGGTGCCGGGTGTGTTCCGCAAGATCTTCGAGTTCAACACCGGCAAGCAGAACTCGCCGTTCGAAGAATTCCCCTCGCAGTCGAACGACGGCTCGACCGGATCGACGCGTCAACTCTCGAGCGGTTGCAGCCTCGCGCGGCGATAGGGCGGGGCGGCTGTCTCCGGCGTCATGGCCGGGCATAGCCGTCCGAAGGACGGCGTCGCTTCCGCTCGCCTATGTCCCGGCCATCCACGCCTCACGACACAGCGCCAAGAACGTGGATGCCCGGGCCTTCGCCTCGCCGAAGCGGCTTCGGCCGCGCAGGCGGGACAAGCCCGGGCACGATGACCTCTTCAGATGATCTGGTGCAGCCTTACGCTGCGCGCACGCCGGCCAGGAACGTCCCGACTTCGCCGGAGAGCTGCTCGGCCTGCTTGGAGAGGTTCGAGGCGGCCGCGAGCACCATGCCGGCGGCGTTGCCGGTCTCGTTCGCCGCCGTGCTGACGCCGCCGATATTGGTGGTGACTTCCCTGGTCGCCTCCGCGGTCTGCGACACGCTGCGGGCGATCTCGGCGGTGGCGGCGCCTTGCTCCTCGATGGCAGCTCCAATCGAGGTGGCGATCCGGCTGACCTCTTCGATGGTGGCGGTGATGCCGCCGATTGCGTCCACGGCTTCCTTGGTCGCGCCCTGGATCTGGGCGATCTTGTCGCCGATCTCGCGGGTGGCTTCCGCGGTCTGGCTCGCGAGCGACTTCACCTCGGAGGCGACGACGGCGAAGCCGCGGCCGGCTTCGCCGGCGCGGGCGGCCTCGATGGTGGCGTTGAGGGCGAGCAGATTGGTCTGCGCTGCGATGCTGGAGATCAGCTCGGCGACGTGCTCGATCTGCTGGGCGCCGTCGGAGAGCGCGCGGACGATGGTGTCGGTGCGGCGGGCACTGTCGACCGCGCGGCCGGTGACCTCAGCCGATTGTGCGACCTGACGGCTGATCTCGGTGATCGAGGAGGACAGTTCTTCCGCAGCGGCCGCGACCGTCTGAACGCGCTGGCTGGCCTCGGTGGCGGCCGAGCCGACCACGGCGGCGCGGCGATTGGTGCCCTCGGCGGTGGACGACATCGACTTGGCGGTGGTCTCGAGTTCGCCTGAGCTGGAAGCCATCAGGCCGACGAGCTGTCCGACGGACGCATCGAAGCGATCGGCGAGCGAGATCAGGGCGTCGCGCTTCTCCTGCTCGTTGCGGGTCTTGGCGGCAACCTGTTCGGCCTCGAGCGTACGCGCCGTCAAGGCGGTCTGCCGGAGGACTTCGAGGGTCTCGGCCATGCGGCCGATCTCGTCGCCGCGGTCGGTCTCCTCGACCGCTCCGTCGATGGCGCCTTCGGAAATCTGCTGCATGCGGGTCTTCTGCCGGTCGAGCGCGCCGAGGACGTCGCGGGCGATCAGCCAGGACAGCGTTGCCATCAGCAGCATCAGGCCGAGGCCGACCGCGGCGAGCTCGAGCGTCAGCGAGCGCACGTCGGCATCGATGTCGTCGACATAGAGGCCGTAGCTGATGGTTGCGTCCCAAGGCGCGAAATTGCGCGCGAACACGGTCTTGCGTACGGGTTCGGTCTGACCGGGGCGGGGATAGAGGTAGGAGGTCACGCCACCGCCATTCTGTTCCCCGGCCTTGATGATCGCGTCGGCGATGAGAATGCCGTTGGAGTCTTTCGCGCCGGTGATCTTGCCTTCCAGTTGCTGATTGGCGCCGTTCACGAGCAGCGAGGCGTCGCGATTGTAGACGACGGGATAGCCTTGGCCCCCGTTGAAGCTCATGCGCCGCCCGCGCATGTGGAACTGGGCCTTGGCTTCGGCTTGCGTCAGCTTGCCGGCGGCGACGTCGTCCTGGACCGATTGGGCGAGGCTGTAGAGCATGTCGACCGCGGTCTTCATCTGCTGGACCCGGTCTTCCATCATCCGGTTCTTGCTGAGGACGGCCGATACCGCGATGATGGCCGTAATCGTAAGTGCCGCGAGACAGACCATGCTGGCGAGCTTGGTACGGATCTTCAGATGACTCAGCAGCTGCATCATGGCCTCGACGGAATGGTTGTTATTCCCGCGTCGGTAGCATGAAGTTCTTACCAATCATGAATGGACGCATGCGGCGTGCTGCCGCGCGCGCACCATGCGCAGCCGCGTGCGCAAGCATGCAGGCCGAAACGCCGTGTGCCGGCCTGCGCCCGCTCGCGCAGCGGAGAAGAATGATCTTGGATCTTTGTGGCTATCCAGCCTGGACGGAGCGGCAATGAACCGATTCGTTCATCGCATCATCATGTCCGTGTTGCTCGTGGCAGTGCTGGCCATCATCTGGAATGTGCTGGGGCCCCACTAAGAAGGCACCGGCAGACTTGCCGGTGCCTTCTCATGAGTTGCGGGCAATTGCCGGCGTGTCAGCGCCGTGCGTAGGCGTCGCCCGGCACATCGCTGTCCTTGCCCATCAGCGCATCGACGCTGACCGAGCCTCCGCCAGCCGCCGAGAGATAGAGGCAGGCGAAGCAGAACACAATCGCCGCGGTGCCGCCATTGAGCAGCGGCAGGAACACCGGCGAGCCGCTCTTGAACATGTGGCCCATGAAATAGGCGAAGGCCATTTCGCCTGACAGGATGAAGGCTGAGAGCCGGGTGAAGAGGCCAAGCATCAGGGTCGCGCCCAGCACCAGCTCAAGCGTACCGGCTGCATAGATCAGCGGAGGGATTTCGGCGAAGTAGGGAACCGCCGGAAACTTGAACAGCTTGGCGACGCCGTACTGGAACAGCAGCAGGCCGGTGACGAAACGGAACAGGCTCAAGAGAACCGGTTGAAAGCGAGCGAGATAGGGAAAGTTCATTGGTTTATGCCCTCCATCCAATGCTGCGACTTGGACCGCATTCGGTTCGTCCCCGCAAGCCGCCCAAGCTGAATTTGAGCTGACATTTTCGTCATGTCAGACAAAACACCGCAGGCAGGGATTTGCGCCCCGCGGACTCGCAATTTTTGCGTGAGTTCCGCATTGCCTCGGTCAGTAATTTTCCGGTAACGCGAATGCTCGCAGGTTACCTCTGCGATACCTACCGCCGCAATGCAGGCACGACCAGGAATGGAATCATGCCGAGGACAACGTTCGCAAGCGCGAACATGAGCAGCGCGTTGTAGCCATGCGTCGCGTCGTGGATCAGGCCACCGCTCCAGGAGCCGAACGCCGAGCCGAGGCCACTGCCGATCGAGATGGTGCCGTAGATGGTGCCGACCCGCTTGCCCTGGAAAATCCTCATCGCGGTGGCGCTGATCAGCGGGCCACGCGAGCCCATCATGCTGCCGAAGCAGACGACGAAGCCGGTGAGCAACAGGATGCTCGGTGAGTACTGCAACAACCACAGCAGGACGATGCCGAGGATCGAAATCGCGTAGCTCAGGAGCACCGACGGACGGCGCCCGATCAGGCCGTCGAGTGCGGACACCCCCAGCATGCCGAACACCAGCACTACGCCCGAAAAACCCCAGGCGGTGGCGGCCTGGAGCGGCGGGAAGCCGGCGTCGATCAGGTAAGCTACGATCTGGGCTGCGATCGCATACATGCCGACGGCGGTGAAGAAGAAGGTCGAGAACAGCGCCCAGAAAGCATGGTGGCGCATCGCGCTCACCAGCGTCCAGCCGTTGTCGACGAAATCCGGATCGGTCTTCTTGGTCACATGCGGCGAGCCTGAGGCGAACAACCGCCACGGCAGCAGCAGCAGCGGCACCAGCAGTCCCAAGGTGCCGAAGCCGAACAGCTGGTAGGTGTCGCGCCAGCCAAGATGATCGATCAGGAGCTGGGAGGCCGGCAGCAGGGCGAGCACGCCGCCGCCCATCGCCGAGTACACCACCGCCATCGCGGTCGGCAGGCGTCGCCCAAACCAGCGGCCGAGCAGGATCGAGTTCGGCACGTTGCCGATGAAGGCGACGCCGATGCCGACGCAGAGACCGATCGAGAGCTGGAGCTGCCAGAGATGCTGCGCGTGGGCCGCGATCAGGAAGGCCGAGCCAACCAGGAACAGTCCGAGCGCGTAGACGATGCGCGGTCCGGAATGGTCGAACAGGCGTCCGACGAAGGGCGCGGTGAGGCCGCTCATGAGCCAGGTCAGTGAATAGATCGAGACGATTTGCGCGCGATCCCAGCCAAAATTTTCGGAGATGGGCTTGAGGAAGACCGTGAAGCTCTCGCTCAGGCCCCGCCCGAGAACCGCGAGTGTGAAGCACAACCCGAGCACCACGAGCGCGGTTCGCACGGCGCCTTGCTGCGCCGCAGCTGTATTTTTTCTGCTCGTTTCCTTGGTCGTTTCCGTTGGCGTGTTCTGGTCCATTGCCGGTCAGGGAGCGCGTTTCGGCGCGCCCTGACAAGCAGCGAAAAGCTCATACGCCTATGCAGGCCTGATGAGGACGTGCTTCTTCTTGCCGAACGACAGCTTGATCACCCCCTCCGGCGTCAGACTGGCCGGCGACAGTGCCATCTTCTCGTCCGTGACGGGCTCGTTGTTGACACGCAGGCCGCCACCCTTGATCTGGCGCCGGGCTTCGCCGTTGGATGCGACGAGGCCGGCCTTGACGAAGGCGTTGAGCACGCCGAGGCCGGCGTCCAGCTCGCCGCGCGGAATTTCCACCGTCGGCAAGCTCTCCGCCAGCGCGCCTTCCTCGAAGGTGCGACGCGCGGTCTCCGCCGCCTCGGTCGCGGCATCGCGGCCGTGCAGCAGCGCGGTCGCCTCGGTGGCGAGCACTTTCTTGGCCTCGTTAATCTCGGAGCCGCCGAGCGCCTCGAGCTTCCTGATCTCGCTCATCGGCAGCGTCGTGAACAGCTTCAGAAACTTGCCGACGTCGGCGTCCTCGGTGTTGCGCCAGTACTGCCAGAAATCATAGGGCGAGAACTGGTCGGCGTTGAGCCAGACCGCGCCCTGCGCCGTCTTGCCCATCTTGGCGCCCGACGCCGTGGTCAGCAGCGGCGTCGTCAGCGCGAATAGCTGGTGCGTGCCCATGCGGCGTCCGAGGTCGACGCCCATGATGATGTTGCCCCACTGGTCCGAGCCGCCCATCTGCAATTTGCAGCCGGTGCGCTTGGCGAGCTCGACGAAGTCGTAGGCCTGGCAGACCATGTAATTGAATTCGATGAAGCTCATCTCCTGCTCGCGCTCGAGGCGCAGCCGCACGGAGTCCATGGTCAACATGCGGTTGACCGAGAAATGCCGGCCGACGTCACGCAGCATCTCGATATAGTTGAGCCTGGTCAGCCAGTCGGCATTGTCGAGCATGATGGCGTCGCTCTTGCCCTCGCCGTAGCGCAGCACCTTTGCGAACACACCGCGGATCGATTCCTTGTTGGCCTCGATCTCGGCGACGGTGCGCATCGCGCGCGTCTCGTCCTTGCCGGAGGGATCGCCGACCATGGTGGTGCCGCCGCCCATCAGCGTGATCGGCTTGTTGCCGGACTGCTGGAGCCAGTGCAGCATCATCATGGTCAGGTAGTTGCCGATATGCAGCGAGCGGGCGGTGCAATCGTAGCCGACATAGGCGGTCGCCTCACCCTTGGCGGCAAGCGCGTCCAGCCCCTCGAGATCGGAGCACTGGTGGATGAATCCACGCTCCTTCAGGATATTGAGAAAATCCGATTTGAATGCGGTCATTTGTCGGCCGGCCTGACAAGTCTTGGTTTACTGTTTTGGGGGCAATTTAGGGGTCTTACATGGGAACCTGATTGCAGCCCGCCACTTGGCGCTGTGGCATTATAAGATGTGCCCCTCTGGCACAAGATCGGCATGTCGGAGCGGGTCTATCGAGGACGCTGACCCAAGATGATGTTGACGGCACTCGGTTTGATGAGCGGCACCTCGCTGGACGGGGTGGACGTCGCGCTGATCGAAACCGACGGAAAGCACGTGAAGGCGTTCGGACCGTCCGGCTATCGGCCCTACAGCCCGGCCGAGCGCAACCTGCTGCGTCAGGCGCTGAGCGAGGCCGTGCACCTGCCGCAGCGCAATGCCCGGCCGGGCATCCTGGCCGAGGCCGAACGGGCGGTGACGCTCGCCCATGCCGAGGCGGTCGCCGCCTTCATCGCCCAGAACCGGATGAAGCCTGAGGACATCGACATCGTCGGCTTCCACGGCCAGACCGTGCTGCACCGTCCCGAGCGGCGGCTGACGGTGCAGATCGGCGACGCATCGGCGCTGGCCAGGGCGATCCATATCCCCGTGATGTATGATTTCCGCGCCGCCGACGTCGAGGCCGGCGGGCAGGGGGCGCCGTTCGTGCCGGTCTACCACCGGGCGCTCGCTAACGCGCTGGAGCGTGAGGGGCCGATCGTCGTGGTCAATATCGGCGGTGTCTCCAACATCACCTATATCGACGGCAACGACACGTTGATCGCCTGCGACACCGGGCCCGGCAACGCGCTGCTCGACGATTTCATGTACCGCACCATGAACCAGGCGTTCGATGCGGAAGGAAAGTTTGCAGCGCTGGGCAAGGCCGACGAAGCCTGGATCGCACGGGCGCTGGAACTGCCGTTCTTCGCAAGCCCGCCGCCGAAATCGCTCGACCGCAACGATTTTGCCGCCTTGAGGCTCGGTGAGGTCGCGCCGGCCGACGGCGCCTCGACGCTGACAGCCTTCACCGCGGCCGCGATCGCCCGCATCATTCCCCTGTTGCCGCGGCGGCCGCGCAGCTGGATCGTTTGCGGCGGCGGCGCCCGCAACCTCACCATGCTGCGGATGCTGCGGGAGCGGGTGGGATCGGCCACCGTCGAGGCCGCCGAGGCGCTCGGCTGGGCCTCCGACGCGATCGAGGCGCAGGCCTTCGGCTTCCTCGCCGCCCGCGGCCTGAAGGGCCTGCCGCTGTCCTATCCGGCGACCACGGGGGTGCCGATGCCGATGACGGGCGGGGTCATGGCGCGGCCCTGACGTCCAGGCCGATGATCAAGGTCGGTTGATGCAGATGCATGGATCTTGACGAGTGAATGCAATTGCATCTATATTTGATGCAGTTGCATCAACCGCCGGGATCGTTGCCATGACTACCCCCCTCAAACTGATCAGCCATAAGCTTTGTCCCTATGTGCAGCGCGCCGTGATCGCGCTGAAGGAAAAGGGCGTCCCGTTCGAGCGGATCGATATCGATCTCGCCAACAAGCCCGACTGGTTTCTCAAGCTGTCGCCGCTCGGCAAGCTGCCGGTATTGGTGGTGACGACCGCCAAGGGCGAGGTCGCGCTGTTCGAGAGCAACGTGATCTGCGAATACATCGAGGAGACGCAAGCAGGCCTCAAGCTGCATCCGGCGGATGCGCTGAAGCGTGCCGAGCATCGCGCCTGGATGGAGTTCGGCTCGGCGATCCTCGGGGATCTCTGGGGGCTGGAGACCACGACTGATCCTGCGACGTTCGAAAGCAAGCGGCAGGCGCTGGCGGCCAAATTCACGCGCGTGGAAGCCGCGCTCGGGGCAGGGCCTTATTTCGCGGGGGAGGCGTTCAGCCTGGTCGATGCGGTGTTCGCGCCGATCTTCCGCTATTTCGATTTGTTCGACGAACTGACCGAGCACGGCATCTTCACGGATGTGCCGAAGGTGCGGGCATGGCGCGCCGAGCTGGCGAAGCGTCCGAGCGTGCGCACCGCGGTCGGCGCGGACTATCCGCAATTGCTGCGCGCCTTTCTCGTTCGCCATGACGCGCATCTGCTCAAACTCGCGGCCTGAGCGCAGGCCGATGTCGCAAACCATGGCATGGCTGATGCTGGTGGTCGCTGGCGCGCTCGATGTCGGCTGGGCGATCTCGATGAAATATGCGGAAGGATATACCCGCGCGGGATGGAGCATCGTCTCGCTGATGCTGCTCGCCGCCTTCGTCTTTCTACTCGGGCGCGCGTTGAAGGTACTTGAGGTCGGTGTCGCCTATTCGGTGTGGACCGGTATTGGCGCAGCCGGCACCTTCGTCATGGGTGTCGTGCTGTTCGGCGAGACCTTGAGCGCGATGAAGCTTGTGGGCATCGCGCTCGTCTTGATGGGGATCGTCGCGCTGAAGCTCGCTTAGCGCACGTTGGCGAGGCGCATGTCGAGATAGGCGGTGATGGTTTCCATCAGCGGCTCGAGCTTGGCGTCGAAGAAGTGGTTGGCGCCGGGGATGACCTGCTGGTCGATCACGATGCCCTTCTGCGTCTTCAGCTTCTCGACCAGCGTGTTGACGTCCTTGGGTGGCACCACCGCGTCCTTCTCGCCGTGCACGATCAGGCCGGAGGACGGGCAGGGCGCAAGGAACGAGAAGTCGTAGAGATTGGCCGGCGGCGCGATCGAAATGAAACCCTCGACCTCGGGGCGGCGCATCAGGAGCTGCATGCCGATCCAGGCGCCGAAGGAGAAGCCGGCGACCCAGCAGGCGCGTGCTTCGGGATTGATCGTCTGCGCCCAGTCGAGGGCTGCGGCCGCATCCGACAATTCGCCGGTGCCGTGGTCGAACGAACCCTGGCTGCGGCCGACGCCGCGGAAATTGAAGCGCAGCACCGAGAAGCCCCGATGCGCGAAGGCGTAGTAGCACTGGTAGATGATCTGATGATTCATCGTGCCGTGGAACTGCGGATGCGGATGCAGGACCATCGCGATTGGCGCGTTCTTCTGCTTGGCCGGGTGATAGCGGCCTTCGAGACGGCCGGCGGGGCCGGTGAAAATGACTTCAGGCATGATGATCTCTTGATTGATCTCTTGAAGACGGTCTTCAGCAATCAACCGATTGTGCGGACTTCATCGGCAGCTAGGCCGATCAAGCCGCGAATGGAAGGGTGGAGCGGCGCCCTCGGATGATGCGCGAGCGGCGCGCGGTGAACTGACGCGCGCGTTCTAACATGAGGCTAGGGTCAAAAAGCAAGCATCTTGAACATCCCGCAATCGGCTCAAGGTGTTAGCGTGTCATGGCGGCGTCATTGCGCTATCGGCACTCGGAAGCGTGGTTGCCAAGCGCGCCACAGGCGCCCATGTCCGGTATCGGCGCGCCTTCACCGTCCCGTCTCGTAAGGTAATATATTACGTTCATGCCGAGCCGCGTTTATCTCGACTGGAATGCGACCACGCCGCTCCGCGCCGAGCCGCGAACCGCGATGCTGGCCGCCTGGGAGCTGGTCGGCAATCCGTCCTCGGTCCATGCCGAGGGGCGCGAGGCGCGACGGCTGGTCGAGGACGCCCGTGCCGCGCTTGCCGCAGCCGTCGGCGCGCTGCCGCGGAACGTCGTCTTCACGTCGGCTGGAACCGAGGCCAATGCGCTGGCGCTGTCGCCCGGTCTGCGGGGGCCACCCGGCGGCCCCGTCGAGCGGCTGCTGGTCTCGGCCGTCGAACACGCCTCGGTGCTGGCAGGCGGCCGGTTCCCGGCCGACAGGGTCGGTCTGATCCCGGTCACGCGCTCCGGCGTGGTTGACCTCGATCGTCTGGAGGCGCTGCTCGGCAATGGTCCGCCGGCGCTGGTCTCCATCATGGCCGCCAACAACGAAACGGGCGCGCTCCAGCCGGTCGCGGAGGCGGCGCGGATCGTCCACGAGGCTGGTGGCCTCCTGCATGTCGACGCGATCCAGGCGCTGGGCAAAATTGCGTTCAATATTAACGCGGTAGGCGCGGACCTTGCGACCTTTTCTGCGCACAAGATCGGCGGCCCTAAAGGCGTCGGCGCGCTGGTCGTGGCCGAGGGGATCGCCGGGCTGGAGCCGGTGCTGCGGGGTGGCGGGCAGGAGCTGAACCGGCGCGCGGGAACCGAGAATGTCACCGGCATCGCCGGCTTCGGCGCAGCCGTCAAAGCCGCGCTTGCGGCTCTGCCGGAAGATGCGGAGCGGATGACAACCCTCAGGGATCGTTTGGAAAACGGCATTCGCGCCATTGCCGGTGCGACCGTCTTCGCGGACGACGTGAAGCGATTGCCAAATACCGTTCTTTTCACCGCGCCGGGCCTGAAGGCCGAGACCGCCGTGATCGGCTTCGACCTCGAAGGCGTCGCCGTGTCCTCCGGCTCGGCCTGCTCCTCGGGCAAGGTGCAGCCTTCCCACGTGCTGGCGGCGATGGGGTACGATGCCACCGTAGCCCAGGGAGCGGTGCGTCTCAGTCTGGGCTGGTCCACGGAACTTGATGACATCAATCGGGTGTTAGAGGCTTGGCGAAAGCTCGGTAATACCCTACTTAAGGGCTAAGCGACGAAACACGGCTTGAACGGTTCTAAGCCCGTGCTTTCGGCCAAAAAACATCGTAATACTCGTCCGACTTTGATCCACCGCGGTCCTTGAAACCGCGAGCGGAGGATAGAATGCCAGCCGTGCAAGAGACGGTCGAGCGCGTGAAGCGCATCGACGTCGACCAGTATCGTTATGGGTTTGAGACCCTGATCGAGTCCGACAAGGCTCCCAAGGGGCTGTCGGAAGAGACCGTCAAGTTCATCTCCGAGAAGAAGAACGAGCCCGCCTGGATGCTCCAGTGGCGGCTCGAAGCCTATCGGCGCTGGCTGACCATGACCGAGCCGACTTGGGCCCGCGTCGACTATCCCAAGATCGACTTCCAGGACCTCTATTACTATTCGGCGCCGAAGCCGAAGAAGACGATCACCTCGCTCGACGAGATCGATCCGGAGATCCTCAAGACCTACGAGAAGCTCGGCATTCCCTTGCGGGAAGTCGCCATGCTCGAAGGCGTCGAGCCGAAGCCCGGCGAGGAAGACCCGGCACGCCGCAAGATCGCGGTCGACGCGGTGTTCGATTCGGTCTCGGTTGCGACCACCTTCAAGGCGGAGCTGAAGAAGGCCGGCGTGATCTTCATGCCGATCTCGGAGGCGATCCGCGAGCATCCCGAGCTGGTGCAGAAATATCTCGGTTCCGTGGTCCCGACCTCGGACAATTTCTACGCGACGCTGAACTCGGCGGTGTTCTCCGACGGCTCGTTCGTCTACGTGCCGCCGGGCGTGCGCTGTCCGATGGAGCTGTCGACCTATTTCCGCATCAACGAGCGCAACACCGGCCAGTTCGAGCGCACGCTGATCATCGCCGACAAGGGCTCCTACGTCTCCTATCTCGAAGGCTGCACCGCGCCGCAGCGTGACGAGAACCAGTTGCACGCCGCCGTGGTCGAGCTCGTCGCGCATGACGACGCCGAGATCAAATATTCGACGGTGCAGAACTGGTATCCCGGCAATTCGGAGGGCAAGGGCGGCATCTACAATTTCGTCACCAAGCGTGGCGATTGCCGCGGCGACCGCTCCAAGATTTCCTGGACCCAGGTTGAGACCGGCTCCGCCATCACCTGGAAATACCCGAGCTGCATTCTGCGCGGCGACAATTCCAGCGGCGAGTTCTACTCGATCGCGATCTCGAACGGCTATCAGCAGGTCGACTCGGGCACCAAGATGATTCACCTCGGCAAGAACACGTCGAGCCGGATCATCTCGAAGGGCATCGCCGCCGGCAAGTCGCAGAACACCTATCGCGGCCTCGTGACGGCGCACCGGAAAGCAACCGGCGCGCGTAACTTCACGGCGTGCGATTCCCTGCTGATCGGCGATAAATGCGGCGCGCACACCGTGCCGTATATCGAAGCCAAGAACTCGTCGGCGACGTTCGAGCACGAAGCGACGACCTCGAAGATCTCCGAGGACGTGCTGTTCTACTGCATCCAGCGCGGGCTCAGCCAGGAAGAAGCCGTCGGCCTCGTCGTCAACGGTTTCGTCAAGGACGTGCTGCAGCAGCTGCCGATGGAGTTCGCGGTGGAAGCGCAGAAGCTGATCTCGATCTCGCTTGAAGGGTCGGTCGGCTAACGCCGACCTCATCCTGAGGAGGCCGCAAAGCGGCCGTCTCGAAGGATGGATATCGGAAAGATTGTTGGCCTCAATCCTTCGAGACGCGCCTGCGGCGCTCCTCAGGATGAGGAGATAGATGGAAACAAGACAATGGCTTTGCTTAAAGTGAAAGACCTGAAGGTTCGTGTCGAGGAACGTGAGATCCTCCACGGGCTGACGCTGACCGTGAACGAGGGCGAGATCCACGCGAT
Organism: Bradyrhizobium cosmicum; assembly: GCF_032290525.1. Taxonomy (GTDB): domain Bacteria; phylum Pseudomonadota; class Alphaproteobacteria; order Rhizobiales; family Xanthobacteraceae; genus Bradyrhizobium; species Bradyrhizobium cosmicum_A. The sequence continues at coordinate 332,900 of NZ_JASXTA010000005.1, forward strand.
CATGGGGCCGAACGGCTCCGGCAAGTCGACGCTCTCTCATGTCATCGCCGGCAAGCCCGGTTATGAGGTGACCGACGGCCAGATCCTGTTCAAGGGCGAAGACCTCCTCGAGATGGCTCCCGAGGAGCGCGCTGCCAAGGGTGTGTTTCTGGCATTCCAGTATCCGGTCGAAATTCCCGGTGTCACCACCATGAATTTCCTCCGGACCGCGCTGAACGCGCAGCGCAAGGCGCGCGGTGAGGCCGAGCTGATGGTGCCGGACTTCCTGAAGAAGGTCCGCGAGGTCTCGAAGTCGCTGAACATTCCGCAGGACATGCTCAAGCGCGGCGTCAATGTCGGCTTCTCCGGCGGCGAGAAGAAGCGCAACGAAGTGCTGCAGATGGCGCTGTTCGAGCCAAGCCTGTGCATCCTCGACGAGATGGATTCCGGCCTCGACATCGATGCGCTGCGCATCGCGGCCGACGGCGTCAACGCGCTGCATTCGCCCAAGCGCGCCATTGTCGTCATCACCCACTATCAGCGGCTGCTCAACTACATCGTGCCCGATTTCGTGCACGTCATGTCGCGCGGTCGGGTCGTGAAGAGCGGTGCCAAGGACCTGGCGCTGGAGCTGGAATCGTCCGGCTACGCCCAGTACGAGGACGCGTAAGGAATTTTGCAATGAACGTTGCTGTGGCAAAGACCGGAAAGGGCCGCGCGGTGAGCGATCTCTTCACCAGCGCCGAAGGCCGCCTGCCGGGTTCGCCCTCTGTGATCGCGGCGCGCCGTGAGGCGTTCGAGACCTATGAGCGTCTCGGCCTGCCGCACCGCCGGATCGAGGAATGGAAATACACCGATCTGCGCGCGCTGGTCGGCGAGGTGCTGCCGCTCGCAGCCGCGCCCGATGCGGCTGCGCTGAAACTTGCCGCGGACGCCGTGAAGGCGCATGCGATCGAGGGCGCCCGCAAGCTGGTGCTGGTCGACGGCGTGTTCGCAGCCGATCTGTCCGACGTGAAAGCGCTCGCCTCCGAGGCCGCCTTCAAGACGTTGCGGGACACGCTGGAGAAGGACGCCGGGCTTCTGAACGCCGCCTCGACCGATGCGGTGATCTCGTTGAACGCGGCAATGGCAACCGATGGCGTCGTGCTGTCGATCGCCGACGGCGCGCAGCTGTCCGCGCCAATCCAGATCCTCCACGTCGCGACCGCTGCCTCCGCTTCGGCCTTTACCCGTTCGCAGGTCGCGATCGGGAACGGCGTTCGCGCCACCATCATCGAGAGCTTCGTCGCGGCCGGTGCCAAAGCCTACCAGGTCAACGACGCCGTCATCGTCTCGGTCGGTGACAACGCCGACGTCGCTCATATCCGCCTGATGGATGACGCGCCGGATGCTGTGAACATCACCTCGCAGTTCGTCACCGTCGGTGCGAACACGAAACTGAACATCTTCAACATGACCACCGGCGGCGCCGTCAGCCGCTTGCAAGGCTTCATCACGCTGGCGGGCGAGGGCAGCGAACTCTCGGTCAACGGCGTGAACCTGTTGCAGAAGACCGAGCATGGCGACACCACGCTGGTGGTCGATCATGCCGTGCCGAACTGCGTCAGCCGCGAAGTCTTCCGCGCGGTGATCGACGATCGCGCCCATTCGGTGTTCCAGGGCCGTATCATCGTTCGTCCCGACGCGCAGAAGACCGACGGCAAGATGATGATCCGGGCGCTGCTGCTCTCGGATGAAGCCGAGGCCGACAACAAGCCCGAGCTCGAGATTTTCGCCGACGACGTCTCCTGCGGCCACGGCGCCACTGCCGGCGCGCTGGACGACAGCCTGTTGTTCTATCTGAAGGCGCGGGGCCTGCCGGAGAAGCAGGCCCAGGCGCTGCTGATCCAGGCCTTCGTCGGCGAAGCGATCGAGCAGATCGCCGATGACGGCCTGCGCGAGTACGTGATCGGCATTGCCGAGCGCTGGCTGGAGCGGCGGTCATGAGCACGCATCCGGCGGTCAAGAACGGCGCCTATGACGTTGCGCGCGTGCGCCAGGACTTTCCGGCGCTCGCCATGCAGATCTACGGCAAGCCGCTGGTCTATCTCGACAACGCGGCCTCCGCGCAGAAGCCGCAGTCCGTGCTCGACCGCATGACGCAGGCCTATACGTCCGAGTACGCCAATGTGCATCGCGGCCTGCATTATCTCGCCAACGCCGCGACCGAGGCCTATGAGGGCGGTCGCACCAAGGTGGCGCAGTTCATCAACGCGCCCCGCACCGAAGAAGTGATCTTCACCCGCAACGCGACGGAGGCCATCAACCTGGTCGCTTCGTCCTGGGGACAGCCGAATATCGGGGAAGGCGACGAGATCGTCATCTCGATCATGGAGCACCACTCCAACATCGTGCCCTGGCATTTCCTCAGGGAACGTCAGGGTGCCGTGATCAAATGGGCGCCGGTCGACGACGAGGGCAATTTCCTCATCGACGAGTTCGAGAAGCTGCTGACGGCCAAGACCAAGCTGGTCGCGATTACGCAGATGTCGAACGCGCTCGGCACCATCGTGCCGATCAAGGACGTCGTGAAGATCGCCCATGCGCGCGGCATTCCCGTCCTGGTCGATGGCAGCCAGGGTGCGGTGCATCTGCCGGTCGACGTCCAGGATCTCGGCTGCGACTTCTATGTCTTCACCGGCCACAAGGTCTACGGGCCGACCGGCATCGGCATTCTCTGGGCCAAGTACGACCACCTCGTTGCGATGCGCCCCTACAATGGCGGCGGCGAGATGATCCGCGAGGTCTCGCGCGACATCGTCACCTATGGCGATCCTCCGCACAAATTCGAGGCCGGCACGCCCGCCATCGTTGAGGCCGTCGGCCTTGGCGCCGCCATCGACTACGTCAATTCGATCGGCAAAGAACGCATCGCCGCGCACGAGGCCGACCTCGTTACCTACGCCCAGGAGAAGCTGCGCGAGATCAACTCGCTGCGGCTGATCGGCACGGCGCGGGGCAAGGGCCCGGTGATCTCGTTCGAGCTCAGGGGCGCACACGCCCATGACGTCGCCACCGTGATCGACCGCCAGGGCATCGCGGTGCGCGCCGGTACCCATTGCGTGATGCCGCTTTTAGAGCGGTTCAACGTCACGGCCACATGCCGGGCCTCGTTCGGCATGTATAATACGCGGGAAGAAGTCGATCATCTGGCACAGGCGCTGTTGAAGGCGCGGGATTTGTTCGCATGAGTGACACGGCCGAAATCAAAGCCAATCCGATGGAGACCCAGTCGGCGCTGCCGCCTGAGGAGACCGAGCGTCTCACCACCGAGATCATCGCGGGCCTCAAGACCGTGTTCGACCCGGAAATTCCGGCCGACATCTACGAGCTCGGCCTGATCTACAAGGTCGAGATCAAGGACGACCGTTCCGTCGACGTCCAGATGACGCTGACGACGCCGAACTGCCCGGCCGCCGGCGAGCTGCCGACCATGGTCGAGAACGCGGTCGCCAGTGTTCCCGGCGTCGGCGTGGTCGACGTCAAGGTCGTCTGGGAGCCGCCGTGGTCGCCCGAGCGCATGAGCGACGAGGCCCGCCTCGTCCTCAACATGTGGTGACGGTCTCAGCTCGCATTGAATTCGCTCCGCAACGGACCACATAAATAACATGACCCAGATATCGTCAGGCTCGACACCAGCATCCACCCCGAAGCCGCGGCGGCCGCGCCCGCAGGTGATGCGGCTGACGGATGCCGCCGCCCAGCGCATCAGCGAGCTGACCCAGCGCGCCGACTCCGAGATCGTGGGGCTGCGCGTCGGCGTGAAGAACGGCGGCTGCGCCGGCCAGTCCTATACGGTCGAATACGCCCACGATATCCGCCCGACCGACGAGGTCGTCGAGGACAAGGGCGTCAAGATCCTGGTCGATCCCAAGGCCGTGCTGTTCCTGCTCGGCACCGAGATGGACTACAGGGCGGACAAGATGCAGGCCCAGTTCGTCTTCAACAACCCCAACCAAGTCTCCGCCTGCGGCTGCGGCGAGTCGGTCGAGCTGCGCCCGGCCAAGATCGACGGGTAGCGCCTTCCCACTATTCCTGTGTCCCGGACGCGCTGCAGTGCCCTTGCGCTGCTGCGCAGAGCCGGGACCCACGCTATAGTCACCGGTAAAGACGACTGGGCCCCGGCTCAGCAGCGCACCGTTACACGCTGCGCTGCTTCCGGGGCACGAGAGACGGTGCCTATGGACCGCGAATTTCTGATCGACCTGTTCGCCGATTTCGGCCCCGTCACCATTCGCAAGATGTTTTCCGGCTACGGCATCTCCGCCGACGGCATCAACTTCGCGCTGTCTCTGCGCGCCGGCCTGTTCTTCCGCGCCGACGAGGTGACCATCCCGGACTTCGAAGCCGAAGGCTCAAAGCCGTTCCAGTATTCGACCCGCGCCAAGACCGTGGTGGTGAACTCCTACTGGGAGCTGCCGGCGCGCCTGTTCGACGATTCCGAGGATTTCGTACGATGGGCGAGGGCAGCACTCGCCGCCGCCCAGCGTGCCAAGGTGAAGAAGCGGCCGAAGGGGAAAAAGGCGGCGGTGAAGAAACCTGTTGCCAAGAAGCGGCCGGCGAAGAGCCCCTCCAAGAAAGCGGTTCGTAGGGTGGGCAAAGCGAAGCGCGCCCACCATTCAGGACGGTGATGTCGGTGAGATGGTGGGCACGGCGCGATGCGCCTTTGCCCACCCTACGAGACTGCGGCACTTCACTCCGCGGCTTTGGTCAAACCAACCCGCATATCCTTCGCTACACAGACGCAGGTGCCGTCCGCAAGCACCCGGCCATCGGCAATTCCGAGCACCAGCTTGCCGCGCCTGATCTCGGTGATGCGGTCCATCATCAGCATCGGCGGTGCCGGCAATTGCGCGTTGCCCGGACCGAAATAGCCGCCGTCGCTCGATCTCAGCAACTCGTCTCTGGTGTAGGACGGCTGTGGCACGTGAAAATCGTGCGGATCGGGCAAGACGACAGGTCCTCGCGGTCAGGTGCCGCAAGGCGGCAAGGAAGATGTCGTTCGCCACAAGAGAATGTCAAGCGCGCGCAGTTCGGAGCGCGGCTTCCGTGTCACGCCACCCGGCTGTGCGATTCGATCGCAAATTCCGGATCGGCTTCGCAGATCACGCGATTGCGGCCGTTGCGCTTGGCGGCGTAGAGGCAGGCATCCGCACGCTCGATCAGCGCGTCGGTGTCGTCGCCCTGCTTCAGCATGGAGACGCCGACGGAAATGGTGACGCGGCCGAGGATCTCGCCGGTGGACTTCTTCTTCAATTCCTTTGCCATCACTGCGCGGCGGATGTGATCGGCCACCGTGAGGGCCTGTCGCAGCGCGGTGTTGGGCAGCAGGACGGCGAACTCCTCGCCGCCATAGCGCGCGGTGATGTCCTGGCCCTTGATGGTCTGCTTCATGGACAGGCCGACCAGGCGCAGCACCTGGTCGCCGGTGAGATGGCCGTAGGAATCGTTGAAGGACTTGAAGTGGTCGATGTCGAATAGCAACAGCGACAGCGGCTCACCTGAGGCGAGCGCGCTCTGCACGGCCATGCCGATCATGCGGTCGAAATATTTGCGGTTGCCGAGGCCCGTGAGCGGATCGGTCAGGCTCTCGGCACGGATCGCCTCCAGGCTCTCCTGGAGATTGCTGATCTCGTTCTTGGACAGCGTCAGGCGATCTTCCAGCGCCTTGTTGGTCTCGCGCATCTCGCCGGTCGAACGCAGCAGCGTCTCGACAATCGACTTGATCTGGTCGCGGCTCTCGGCTGACGACAGTTTCGCGGTCGCGCCCGACAGGCTGGCGTCGTAGGAGCCGGTCATCCCGAGCGCTTCGCTCAAGACCTTCATCACGTCATCGATCTCGCCGATGACGCGTGCGCCGACCTTGTCGATGCGGTCGGTGGTCTTGATGTGGGAGAGGTAGGTCTCGTAGATCTGTTCGAGATCGCCTTCGGTCAGCTTGCCGTGGCGCGCCAGCGTCTCGTTGATGATCTTGTTGAGGGGTGCGTTGTAGCCGGTGGCATAGACGTACCAGATCTCGTAATTGCGGGGAATTGCGGTCTGTCGAAGCGACCGGATCTGACCGAGCGCCACTTCGGCGAACGCCATCGTGCGTTCGTGTTCGTCGAGCACCTTGACCACGGAACATACCCCACAGCGGTCGATGCGCCGGCGACCGCAGCAATGCTTAAATTATGTTCGTAGGCTAACGGGCGATCGTGAACGCCCCGTAAATTTACGTTCACGACGCATCCAAAAAATTGCACTCCAGATCTATTTCAACCGAAATCTGGAGCGCCTCGCGCTTCAGGCGCCGGCGGGAGAGCGAACCGGCCGCAGCAGGAATGCCGGCAGATGCGAGTGATCGCCCGGCTCGCTGTCGGCCTCGCGTTGGCGGCGTGGCTCGGGACGGCCGATCGACGGCACATGCGAGGCATTGGCTTGCGGACGCGCGCCGTGACGCGGCTCGGATGCTGGCCTGGCTTCGCGCGGAGGCCTTGCCTCGCGTGCAGGCCGTGCTTCGCGTTCCGGTCTTGCCTCAGGGCCGGGCCGTGCTTCCGCTGAAGGCCTTGTTTCAGAAGCGTGTCTTGCCTCGCCACGCGCTTCGCGCGGTTCATGGCTACGGTCGCGGCCGCGCTGCGGCTTGCCGCGTCCGCCGCGGGAGCGTTCGCGATCCCGTCCACGCGGCGCGCGCGAACGCTCGGATGCATCGCCGGCCTCGGCATTCACCGAATAGTCGCCCTCGGCGCGCGGAATGCTCTGGCCGATCAGCTTCTCGATGGCCACTATCGACTTCTGGTCGAGCGGTGTCACGAGCGAGATCGCGGTGCCGGTGCGGCCGGCGCGGCCGGTACGTCCGACGCGATGGACGTAATCGTCGGGATGGTGCGGGACGTCGAAATTGAAGACGTGGCTGACCTCGGGAATGTCGAGGCCGCGGGCCGCGACGTCGGAGGCGACGAGGAGCGGCAATTCGCCCTTGCGGAACTGTTCGAGCGCCGCCGTACGGGCCGACTGGTCCATGTCGCCGTGCAGGGCGCCGACGCTGAAGCCGTGCTTCTGCAGCGATTTGTGAACGATCGCGACCTCGCGCTTGCGATTGCAGAAGATGATCGCGTTCTGGAGATCCTTGGCCTCGCGCAGCAGGCGTCGCAGCAATTCGCGCTTCTCATGCGCCTCGCGCCCGGCCGGGACCTGACATTGCGTCACGGTGACGGCAGTGGTGGCGGGCTTGGACACCTCGATCTTCTGCGGATTGTGCAGGAAGGTCTCGGTGATGCGCCGGATTTCCGGCGGCATGGTCGCGGTGAAGAACAGGGTCTGCCGGGTGAACGGGACGAGCTTGCAGACGCGCTCGATGTCGGGAATGAAGCCCATGTCCAGCATGCGGTCGGCTTCGTCGATGACGAGCAGCTCGACGCCGGTGAGCAGCAGGCCGCCGCGCTCGGTGTGGTCGAGCAGGCGGCCGGGCGTGGCGATCAGCACGTCGACGCCGCGGGTCAGCTTGGCATCCTGATCGCCGAACGAGACGCCGCCGATCAGGAGGGCGACGTTGAGCTTCTGGCCGGCGCCGTAGCGGTCGAAGTTCTCCTTCACCTGCGCCGCGAGCTCGCGGGTCGGCTCCAGGATCAGCGTGCGCGGCATGCGCGCCCGGGCTCTGCCCTTTTCGAGAATGGTGAGCATCGGCAGCACGAAGGCCGCGGTCTTGCCGGTGCCGGTCTGGGCGATGCCGAGCACGTCCTTGCGTGCGAGGACGTGGGGGATCGCCTGTTCCTGAATGGGGGTGGGGGTGGTGTAACCGGTGGCCGCGACTGCGGCGAGGACTTTTTCGGATAGTCCGAGATCTGAAAAGGACATTGAGCCTCTGGTCGAAACCGCCGTTCGGAATCGAGAGTGATTAAGGCTGTCGCGTTCCACCCCGAAACGGCGCGCTCTCAAACAAGCTGGGGGTGCTGACTCACGCGAACAAAGCGCAAGGCTCAGGAATCGCTCTTCGATCTGAGCCGCGTCGCCCCGGAACATAGGGCGGAATCGGCCAAAGTCAATGGAGCGGGCGCGGGAAGAGCCTAAAAACTCTAGGTTTTTACCCAAATTACGGCGTCGGCTCAGGTTTTCCGGCTCCGCATTGGCTGCGCGGCGGCGCCAGGGAAGTTGCAATGGCAGCGGCTAGTGTGTCCCTCCGCCCCCTGGGCCCGAAAGTCTCCGGGGGCCATGCCGTAGGCGGCGTTGAAGACCCGGTAATACGTCGCCAGGCTCTCGAAGCCGCAGGACGTCGCGATGTCGGCGATCAGCCGGTCCGGCGCCTCGCGCATCAGGCGGCGGCTCTGTTTCAGGCGTTCGTCCGTCACGGTCTGCGAGAAGCTCTTTGCAGCAGTCTCGAACAGCATGTGCAGGTGACGCACGGACACACCGAGCTGGCCAGCCACCATCGCCGGCGCCAGATTGGGGTCTGGCAGATGGCGCGCGATCAGGCGCCGCGCTTGAGAGAGGCGGGCGGTGCGCAGCGCAGCCTGTCCGAGCCGGCTGCCGGGGCGCACGATGCCACGTTCGATCAGCGCCAACTGCGCCAGAGCCTGGACAAGGGAGGTCGTGTCAGCGGCCGCGTCGTCGCCCGCGGCAGCCTCCCCGAGATCGGCAAAGCAGGCGCCTAATAGAGGCGCCAGGGTGGGATCGTCGAAGGTCCGCGGCGTCAGCTCACGTACCCGCTCGTCCCGCGTGGGCAGGGCGCTGACGGGGATCTTCAGAATCCGCAGGTGGAAGCCGCCTGCGCCGAGCGGCGCAGTACGATAGGGCAGGTCGGTATGGCTGGTGGCGAAGCTGCCATTGGGAATCGCGAAGTCGCTTCCGCGCATGCCGCCGAACCAGCCGCCGCTGCCGAGCTGCTGGTAGACGCAGATGGCGTCGCCGGGCGTGTGGGCGATGTCGGAGTTGCTGCGCTCGACCGTGTAATGCGAGGCCTTCAGCTCGACGAGGCCGCCGCCACCGAGCTGGCGCAACGAGAATTCGCCGCAGAAGTCCCCGCGTCGTTCGCGCTCGAGTTCGACGGTGACGCCGAACAAGCCCTTGGCGCGCACCTCGCGCCAATAGTCGAAGCGGTCGTGCGGCTCGACTTCGTCGGTACACCAGCGATACACGGCAGCCCCCGCTTGCAGCGCAATTGCCCAGGAAATCGTCTAAGAAAAAAGCAGATTCCGGCAGAATCTGCCATAGGCCAGGTGATGGAGCCGACCGCTCAAGCCTGTTCTAGGCCTTGAACCGTCGCTATGGCTGGGCCGACTATCACATCAAAGGCGGGGGTGCCACGAACCGCCATTCGAGAGAACTGGCGCAGGGCCGTTCTGCAACGGGAATTTTTCGATGATGCGTCGGCTTTTCAGAATTCTGGCGGCCCTCGGCCTCGCGGCGGGCCTGAGCGGCTTTGCGCTTCCCGCCTATGCCGAAAAGCGCGTCGCGCTCGTCGTCGGCAACAACGACTACAGGAACGTCCCGAAGCTGCTCAAGGCGGTCAACGACGCCCGCACCATGGGCGATACGCTCAAGCAGCTCGGCTTCTCGGTGATGGTTGCCGAGAACCAGAGCCGGCAGCAATTCTCCGAGACGCTGCTCGCCTTCGACCGGACGATTGAGCCCGGCGACACCGCGTTCTTCTTCTACGCCGGCCACGGTTTCGAGATCGCTGGCCAGAACTATCTGCTGCCGACCGACGTGCCGGCGGCGACGGAAGGACAGGAAGAGCTGGTGCGCGACGCCTCCATTCTGGCCGACCGCATCGTCGAACGCCTCCAGAACAAGAAGGCGCGGACCTCGATCCTGGTGTTCGATGCCTGCCGCAACAACCCGTTCGAGCGCAGGGGGACCCGCGCGGTCGCCGGCGGCGGCGGGCTTGCGCCGATGGTGCAACTGCCCGAAGGCGTGTTCTCGGTGTTCTCCGCGGGGCCGCGCCAGACCGCGCTCGATCGTCTCTCCAACGACGATGCCAATCCCAATTCGGTGTTCACGCGCACCTTCGCCAGGGAGCTGCTCCAGCCCGGCGAGAACCTCGTCCAGGTGGCGCAGCGCACCCGCCGGGCGGTCAGCGAGATGGCCGACACGGTCAAGCACAGGCAGGTGCCGGTCTATTTCGACCAGATGGTCGACGACGTCTTCCTCAGCGGCACCGCAAAGGATGCGGCCGCGCGCCCGGCTGATCCGGCGCCGCAGAAGCTCGCGGCGCTGCCGCCGGTGTCGGTGCCGCGCCTGCCGAAGGAGGAGACCACCAACGCGCCGATCGCCAGCTTCTCCCGGCACAATGGCGGCTGGAGCGTGGTGTTCTCCTTCGCCGATCCGACGCTCGGGATTTCCTGGCGCATGGCGGGCAATGGCGATTTCCGCGAGACCGGTTTCATCGACACGCTCGACCCGCGCACGCGCAAGCGGATGCCGAACCCCTCGATCGAATTGCCCACGGATGCGCAGGCCGGGACCATCGAGGTGCGCTATGTCGATCAGTCCGGCGACATGCAGGGGCCGTTCCCGATCAGGTTCGACCCCGAGGCCGCGCTGGTCCGCGACCAGCGCAAGATCCTCGACATGACCGCGACGAGCTGGCTGTCATTCCGCGAATTCAACGGGCTGCTGGTCTACTACACGCACCTCGTGTCCTACCGTTGCGCCATCCGCGAGGTGCGCATCGGCATCGACACCGCCGTCCCGAACCAGGTGCTGAAGATGCCGGGCTGCGACATGCGCGATCCCAGCGCGATCTCTGCCGGCATGCCGCTCTACATGAAGCTCGCCCCGGCCACGCAGTTCGTCTCGGTGGAGCTGACCTATCGCGACGGCAGCGTGTCGGAGATCAAGAGTTTTCGCAGCGCGAACCGCAGCAACAATTGAGGTATCGAGCAGCGACGTCCGGCTAATCGCGGCGCTTCCTGATCAGGCGCTTGATGGAGTCCATGGCCTCGATCAAGGGCGGAGTCAGCGAGAAGAACGCGCCCATCGCGATCGCGATGATAACGTGGCGGAGCAGGAGCTTCTCCTGCTGCTCGTAAGGATAGCCGTTCTGCTTGATGCGCACCGCCGCAAGCGTGCCGGTCCGTCGCGGATCCGATTTCCGCGGCCTGCGCGGCGGGAACATGATCACGACGAAAAGCACGTTGATGAGGATCCAGATGCCGACCAGTATGAGGATCGTCCGCACTGCAATGTCCTGAAATCAATCGTAGTGTTCTGCGACGCTAACGACCATTCGCAACTGCGGCAAATGAATCTTGCTTGCTGCACTGCACAGAAAACTTAAGTCGTAAATGAGGATCCGGTCGTGAAACCCGATACGTCGCAGTCAGCACAAGGTTCCTCCGTGAAGGTCCGGTGTTGCATCGTGGGCGGCGGACCTGCCGGCATGATGCTCGGCTATCTCCTCGGGCGCGCCGGGATTGGCGTCGTGGTGCTGGAGAAGCATGCGGATTTCTTCCGCGACTTTCGCGGTGACACCGTGCATCCCTCGACACTCCAGGTGATGGACGAACTCGGCCTGATCGACGACTTCCTGAAGCTGCCGCATCAGCGCTTGCAGACGATGGACGGCCTGTTCGGTGGCACGCATATGCGCATCGCCGATCTCCGCCGGCTTCATACCAAATACCCGTTCATCGCCTTCATGCCGCAATGGGACTTTCTGAATTTCCTGCGCGAGGCCGGCAAGCGCTTTGCGTCGCTGCAGGTGATGATGAACACCGAAGCCGTCGACCTGATCCGCCGCGGCGAGACCATCGCCGGTGTTCGCGCAAGGACGCCGGACGGTGCCATCGACATCGAAGCCGACCTCACCATCGCCTGCGACGGCCGGCACTCGATCGTGCGCGAGCGTGCGGGGCTTGCCGTCGAGGAGATCGGCGCGCCGATGGACGTGCTCTGGTTCCGCGTCGGCCGGAGGGCGGACGAAACAGAGAACCTGTTCGCGCGCGTCGAACCCGGCAGGATGATGGTCACCTTCGATCGCGGCGACTACTGGCAATGCGCCTATGTCATCGGCAAGGGACAACATGATGCGGTGAAGGCGAGGGGATTGCAGGCGCTGCTCGACGAGGTCGTGCGGATGGCGCCGATCCTGAAGATCGGCGTCGCCGACGTGAAGAGCTTTGACGACATCAAGCTGCTCACCGTCGCGATCAACCGTCTGTCTCGCTGGACGCGTCCGGGCCTGCTTCTCATTGGCGACGCCGCGCATGCGATGTCGCCGATTGGCGGCGTCGGCGTCAATCTCGCGGTGCAGGATGCGGTCGCGACCGCCAATCTGCTCGCGGACAAGCTTGCGCACGGCTGCCCCTCCGAGGACGAGCTCGACGCCGTGCGCCGCCGGCGCGAATTCCCGGTGAAGATGACGCAAGCCATGCAGGTGGTCGTGCAGAACCACATCATCAGCGCCGCCCTGCAGGGCGGCGATCGGCCGCTGAAGGTGCCGCTGGTCGTGCGCCTCGTCACCGCGCTGCCGTGGCTCCAGGGCATTCCGGCGCGCCTGCTTGCGCTGGGCGTGCGGCCCGAGCACGTGCGGTCGAATCCGCGCGAGCATCGTAGCGCAACGAGTTGATAGGGATAATACCGCGTTAAATGGCGCGCAGTGCGTTGCGTGCGCGCAACAGCGCCAACGCATTCAAGGCGACGAATCCGCCAATCCGGCGTCTTAACTTTGTTGATTCAAATTTGAGTAAGACCTGCGTGTGAGCGTGCACCCATCAAAGGACACGGGGTGTACCATGCGTAACAAATTCATTGCCGCCTTCGCCTGCACGACCGCTCTGGTTGCGACCGGCGCTGCGTCCGCCGCCGATCTCGGTGGGCGCTACACGAAGGCGCCGGCCTATGCCGAGCCGCTGTTCAACTGGACCGGCTTCTATGTCGGCGGCCACATCGGTGGCGCCTGGACCAACGAGCAGTTCATCAACAACGGCGTCGGCGCCCCCTTCGCCGATCTCGCCCCGGGTGAGGGCTATCGCCAACGCAAGTCGGGCATCATGGGCGGCGCCCAGATCGGCTACAACTGGCAAGCCAACAATTACGTGTTCGGCATGGAAGGCACGATCTCCGGCCTCGACAACAAGGGGACCGTCGTGAACACGGTCTTCGGTGCCGCTGACGATATCTTCACCTGGCGCGCCAACGTGCTCGCGACCGTCGTCGGCCGCGCCGGCTTCGCCGTGCAGAACAATTTGTTCTACATCAAGGGCGGCTATGCCGGCGTGAACAACCGTCTGTCGGTCACCGACACGGTCGGAGTGGCGACGGGCTCGGGCGGTCAGACCCACTGGGCCAACGGCTGGACCGTCGGCGCCGGCTGGGAATATGGCATCACCCGCAACTGGATCGTCGGCCTCGAGTACAACTACGCGGCCTTCGGCAGCCAGACCTATCAGCTCGGCGGCACGTCGGGGAACTACACCTTCGACGCCAAGCCGCGCGACATCCAGTGGGCCGTCGTGCGCGCGAGCTACAAGTTCGACGCGCCGGTCATCGCCCGTTACTGAGCACGTCAACGAACGACCAAGTAGCTACAAGAGACGAGACTACCAAACCTGAAAGCCCCGGCACTGTCCGGGGCTTCTTTTTTGCGTGTTGGTTTGCCGGGTGCGAGTCAGCCTCAGGCCATCACCGAGAATCCGCCATCGACGGGGATCGCGGTGCCCGTGACGAAGTTCGAGGCGGGCGAGGCGAGGAACACCGCGATGCCGGCGAAGTCGTCGATGTCGCCCCAGCGCCCCGCAGGCGTGCGCGCCAGCACGCGCTCGTGCAAGCCAGACACCTGCTGCCGCGCGCCGCGGGTGAGGTCGGTATCGATCCAGCCCGGCAAGATGGCGTTGACCTGGATGTTGTCGGGCGCCCAGGCATTGGCGCAGGCGCGCGTGTACTGCACGATGCCGCCCTTGCTTGCCGCATAGGCGGTGGCGAAGCTCGCGCCGAAGATCGACATCATCGAGCCGATGTTGATCACCTTGCCGTTGCCGGATGCCTTCAGCGCCGGATGGGCCAGCTTCGAGCATAGGAAGGCGCTGGTGAGGTTGGTATTGATCACCGTATTCCACTCGTCGAGCTCGAGCTCGTGCGGCGGCTTGCGGATGCTCATCCCGGCGTTGTTGATGAGGATGTCGATGCGGCCGAGATCCCTGACGACGCGGTCGATCATCGCGGCGATGGCGGCCTTGTCGGTGACGTCGGTGGTGACGGCGATCGCCTTCACGCCGCGCGCCTTGAGGTCGACCACGGCGGCAGCCGACTTGGCTTCGTTGCGTCCGACCACCGCGATGTCGGCGCCGGCATCGGCGAGGCCGTGGGCGAGGCCAAGCCCAATGCCGCCGTTGCCGCCTGTGACGATCGCGACCTTGCCGCGGAGATCGAACCGGTTGGATGTCATGCTTTCACGTCCTGGTTTCTTCTATTGGTTGCTCTGCCAGATCAGCACCAGCCCGAAGCCTGCCATGGCTGCGCCATAGCCCGCCCATTGCAGCTGGTTGACCATGAAGCTCGATCGCGGCCAGGGAACCGTGCCCGTGCCCTGTCCGATCCAGAGCAGCCCGACGGTGAGGGCAAACAGGCCTGCTACAAGCAGAAATCTGCGCATGCATTCCTCCCCATCGGTTTGCTTCTGTCGTGGCTCGCGGCATGAACCGCCGCAGTCACGAAAACTTGGAGCCAGACTAGCCGCAGCTTCGGTTCGGATACAATGGCTGGGGATGCAGAGCCCGAGGAGAACGCATGTCCGGGCGCAGGGCGAAGCCCAAAACGAAAAAGCCCCGGCACTGCCGGGGCTTTGACGTCTGAAGTTGAATTCAGATCAGATCAGTACTTCGCGACGACCGGACCGGTCCAGTTGAAGCGGTAGACCAGCGAGGTCGAGATCGTCTGGTTCCAGCTATTGGCGCGGACGCTGTTGATGAGCGGCGTGTTGGTGCCATCCAAGAGTTCGGTTTGGGTCTTGGCGTTGTAGAAGGCCGAGCGGTACTCGGTCTTCATGAACCAGCCGGGCGAAGTGATGCCGAAGATGTTCAGGCTGTTCTCGACGCCGCCGCCGATGAACCAGCCGTGACGGTCGTAGCTGGAGAGATGGATGCCGGACGGATTGCCCGCGAGGTCCGTGAAGTTGGTCTGGCCGAAGTGGGCGCCGGAGTAACCGCCGTTGACGTAGGAGAGAACGTTCGGAGCGACCAGCCAGCCGAGGCGCACGCCCGCGGCCCAAGAGGTTTCCAGCTTCTGGTTGCCGGTGAGGCCGAAGATCGGATCCTGGATGGTGGAGCGGATGCTGCCGAACTGGGCGTCGCCGAACACACCGGCTACCCAGGTGCCGCTGAACTGCCAGTCGTAACCGGCGCCGACGGTGCCGAACCAGCCGGAGCCACCCTGGCGCTGCGTGATCGTCAACGGCGTGCCGGTGACCGTATCCACGATGCTCTGGTCAGCATTGGAGAGGCCGCCGCCGCCGCCGCCGAAGATGTAGAAGCCGGTCCAGTTGGCGACAGGTGCCGCCATCGGGGCCTTCACATAGGGGCGGGCGCCGAGGTCGGCCGCCGAGGCCGAGCCGGTCATCGCGGCAACCGCGGTCAGTGCGAGCAAAGTCTTTTTCATCTTAAAATCCCCAAGCTTTGGTCTGTCTGGCAGGCGCGAGCGCACTGAAGTCCGATTGATCTGATGCCCGGACTATAGACGTTTCCCTCCGAAATGCTGTTGCCGGGCGGGCACAGTCGCCGGAAAACGCGGCTCGGGAAGTGATTTTGGCGAAGATCGCCGAAGTCATAAGTAGTCGAGACATTTCAAATACTTGAGTTGATTTTGGAAGATTCAATTCAGGTAACTTCTCCTTAGTGAATTCGGCGTTGTTCGAAATGGAGGCAATCCTGCCTCGCCGGTGGGACCGGTGAGTCGTTGGCCGAGTCGCCGGGCTTGTGAATGCCACCACCAAACACAAAGGCCCCGACCTGAAGCCAGGGCCTTTGACGGGCGCCTTTCAGCCGCGCGATGGAACGCGGCTTCAGACGTCCAGCAGATCCTCATTGGCAAACTCGGCCTTGTCCGAGATGAAGGCGAAGCGCGCCTCGGCCTTGGTGCCCATCAGCCGCTCGACCGAATCCGCCGTGGTGTCGCGGTCGTCGGCGAGCAGGACCACCTTCAGCATGGTCCGCTTGGCCGGATCCATGGTGGTCTCCTTGAGCTGCGCCGGCATCATCTCGCCGAGGCCTTTGAAGCGGTTCACCTCGACCTTGGCGTTGGCATTGAACACGCTCTTGATCAGCGCCTCCTTGTGCGCGTCGTCACGCGCGTAGACCGATTTCGTGCCGACTGTCAGCTTGTAGAGCGGTGGCACCGCCAGGAAGAGGTGGCCCTCGTCGATCAGCCGCGGCATCTGCCGGTAGAAGAAGGTGATGAGGAGCGAAGCGATGTGGGCGCCGTCGACGTCGGCGTCGGTCATGATGATGATGCGCTGATAGCGCAGATCCTCTTCGCGATAATGCGCGAGTGTGCCGCAGCCGATCGCCTGCACGAGGTCGGAGAGCTGGGCGTTTGCCGTCAGCTTGTCCTTGCCGGCGGAGGCGACGTTGAGGATCTTGCCGCGCAGCGGCAGCACCGCTTGCGTCTTGCGGTCGCGTGCCTGCTTGGCGCTGCCGCCGGCCGAGTCACCCTCGACGATGAAGAGCTCGGAACCGTCGGTGCCGGCGTCGGTGCAGTCGGCGAGCTTGCCGGGCAGGCGCAGCTTCTTGCCTGCGGTTTTCCGCGCGGTCTCTTTCTCTTGTCGCCGGCGCAGCCGCTCCTCGGCGCGGTCGATCACGAAGTCGAGCAGCCTGTTGGCCATGTTCGGATTGCCCGAGAGCCAATGGTCGAACGGGTCCTTCATCGCCTGCTCGACGATGCGCTGCGCTTCGGCGGTCGCCAGGCGATCCTTGGTCTGGCCCTGGAATTCGGGCTCGCGCACGAACACCGAGAGCATCACGGCCGCACCCACCATCACGTCTTCCGACGTAATGGATGACGCGCGCTTGCCCTGGCCGACGCGCTCGGCGTGATCCTTCAGGCCGCGCAGCAGCGCGCTGCGCAGGCCGGACTCATGCGTGCCGCCGTCGGGCGTCGGCACGGTGTTGGTGTAGGAGGACAGGAAGCCGTCGGCATCCGCGGTCCAGGCGACGGCCCATTCGCAGGCGCCGTGCGCGCCGTTGCGGCCCGACTTGCCCGAGAAGATATCCGGATGCACCAGCGTGTCGGCGTGGATCGCCGCCGCCAGATAATCCTTGAGACCGCCCGGGAAGTGGAACGTCGCCTCCGCCGGCACGTCCTCGACGCCCTTGAGCAATTCGGGTGCGCAGTTCCAGCGGATCTCGACGCCGCCGAACAGATAGGCCTTCGAGCGCGTCATCTTGAACAGGCGCTGCGGCTTGAACGCCGCCTTGGCGCCGAAGATCTCGGTGTCTGGCTTGAAGCGCACGCGGGTGCCGCGGCGGTTGTTGATCTTGCCGAGATCTTCAAGCTTACCCTTGGGGTGCCCGCGCTCGAACGTCATGCGATACAGCTTCTGGCTGCGCGCGACCTCGACCTCGAGCAGCGAGGAGAGGGCGTTCACCACGGAGATGCCGACGCCGTGCAAGCCGCCTGAGGTCTCGTAGACCTTGGAGTCGAACTTGCCGCCCGAATGCAGCGTGCACATGATGACTTCGAGCGCCGACTTCTTCGGGAATTTTGGATGCGGATCGATCGGGATGCCCCGGCCGTTGTCGGTGACGGTCAGGAACCCGTCGGCGCTGAGCTCGACCCCGATGAAGGTCGCGTGCCCTGCCAGCGCCTCGTCCATCGAGTTGTCGATGACTTCGGCGAACAGGTGATGCAGCGCCTTTTCGTCGGTGCCGCCGATATACATGCCAGGCCGGCGCCGTACCGGTTCGAGGCCTTCGAGCACCTCGATGTCGGCCGCGGTATAGTCGGCTTCCGCGCCGCCTGCGCGCGGCGCCGTCTTGGCGGCCGCGCGGGGCTTCGGCTCATCGGCGCCGAAAAAGTCGTCTTTTGCTTTTGGCTTCAACTGCTTGGACATATATCTTGATGTGTTTTGAGGGCCACGGAAGCGGCGAATCGGTTAGGCTGACTATGCCACGGCTGGCCCGCAAAGGTCACCGCGTGCCGGCCAGACGGGTGTGGGGTGGGAGCCAATCCCGGCGATTTTACGCCGCAGACCCATCAGTTCCCGGCAATGTGACGCCTGAGCCCGGTTCGGACCGGGCTTTGTGACTTGATGTCACACAAGTCCTTGGCTTACCAGTTCTTTTTATCTGACAGGACCGTGACGGGGCGGGAAGGCGATCTGGAATGGAGCAGTACGCGCACGCGCTGGCCGACTTCGTGCGCGCTCACCAGGCTTGGGCGGGCCCGATCGTATTCCTGCTGGCCTTCGGGGAATCGCTCGCCTTTATCTCGCTCCTGATCCCGGCCTGGGGTGCGCTGATCGCGATCGGCGCGTTGATCGGAGCGAGCGGCATCAGCTTCTACCCGGTTTGGATCGCCGGTGGCATCGGTGCCGCGCTCGGCGACTGGGTCTCCTACTGGTTCGGCTATCGCTACAAGGAGCAGGTCGCCCAGATGTGGCCGCTGTCGCGCTATCCGGAACTGTTGCCCAGGGGAGAGGCCTTCGTGCGGAGCTGGGGCGTGCCCAGCATCTTCATCGGCCGCTTCTTCGGCCCCTTGCGCGCCTCGGTACCGCTCGCGGCCGGCATCTTCGAGATGCCCTATTGGAGCTTTCAGGCCGCCAATTTCGTTTCGGCTCTGGTCTGGTCGGCGGCGCTGCTGCTGTTCGGCGATGTGATCGCCAAGATCATGGAATGGCTCTGGCGCGTCGTCTGACCGGGCAGCAAAGCCACCCGGTCAGCCGCTTCGCTAACCTCAGAGCGAGGCGTTCCAGATCGACGGGATCCAGCGATAGCCCGAGCCGTCCTTCTCGACGCGGACGAGACCGGGGAAGGCGGCGTGGAAGGCCTGGATCGGCATCTTCTCGGCGATCGCCATGTCGTAGAGCTTGCGCCGCGTCTCCTGCGCCAACGGCTTGTCGACGTCGGTGGCGATGTTCCACTCGGGATGCTTCACGAACAGGAACGCCGCGCCCGCCGTGATGTCGACCTGCACCAGCACCTTCTCGGAGCCCGAAGCGACGATGAAGGAGTTGTGACCCGGCGTATGACCGGGGCTCGCCACCGAGGTGATACCGGGCGCGACCTCCTTGCCGGACTCGTATTGCGTGACCTCGCGGCCGAGCGCGCCGAACACCCGGCGGATGTTCTTGAAATTGCTCTCGAGGATGGGATTGCCCATTCCCTTCCTCATCTCGCCGTCGTCCATCCAGAATTTCCACTCCACCGCCGGCACCATGATCTCGGCGTTGGGGAAGGCAGGCTTGTTCTCGGCCGCGAGCAGGCCATTGATGTGGTCGCCGTGGAAGTGCGAGATGATGACGGTGTCCACCGCCGCACGGTCGATGCTGGCGGCCGCCAGGTTGTTGTGGAACTGGCCGACCTTGCCCTTGCTCTGCGTGAACTGGTCGGGCCCGAGACCGGTGTCGATGACGACGAGCTTCGGCCCGGTGTTGACGACCACGGGGTTGAACGTGTGGGTGACTTTGTCAGTCGGCAGATGGTTCTCGGCGAAGATCTTGTTGATGTCGTCCTTGCTGGCGCCTGCCGCGTAATTGTCCGTCAGGTTGACGGTCGCGACGCCGTCGCAGACCACTGTGACCTGGTGGGTGCCGACATTGTAGCGGTAGAAGCTCGCATTCTGTGTTGTGGCCGGAGGCGCTGCGGCGCTCGCGGGGGACGTCTTCATAAAGGGCAGCAGCGTCGAGGCGGCGGCGCCGGCCAGTGTGGCGCGACGAGTGATCTCGGTCATGGCGATGTCCTGGGCTGGGTTGCGAGAGGCACGGACCGGCGGGGTCGTGGCGCGTCGGTCTTTCTCGGAAACCCCTATGCTAAACGGAAATTCCACGGCGCCGATGACATCAGCGCGGTATCCTGCGGTCACCAGCTGCGGCATCCTGCCGTCATGCCGGATCGATTCGGACTTGACCCTGGAACCCGCTGGCCTTATAGCCGCGCGCCATGATCAACGCTGCGACCATCCTGTTCGCCCGTCGCCGCCGCCGCGCTTTAGCGGTTTGGGCGGTCGATCGCGTTTGAGATCATCGTCTTTGCCGCTGGATCCGATCCGCGGCATTCTTCTCTCCTGTCAGCGCGATCTGATCCGGCGGCCCCAAAGAGGCCCAGCAGGAGACCACGATGTACACGCCACCCTTTTTCAAGCAGGACCGCGCCGCGAGCCTGAAATTCGCCGAGGAGCGCGGCTTCGGCATCATGTGTGCCTTTGATGGCAAGAGGCCGGTCGCTTCGCCGCTGCCGTTCTACCTGACCTATGCTGATGACGGCACGCCGCAGGCCGCCTTTCATGTCGCCCGTCACAATCCGCTGCTAAAGCTTGCGGGCGGCGCGACCTCCTGGCTGCTCGCGGTCAGCGGTCCCGATGCCTATGTATCGCCCGACTGGTACGTCTCGCCGGATCAGGTGCCGACCTGGCTCTATCAGTCGGTGCATCTGAGCGGGCCGGTGCGGCTGTTGTCGGACGACGAGCTGTCGGTGCAGATCGACACGCTCAGCGACAAGTTCGAGAACTGGCTGTTGCCGAAGAAGCCGTGGACGTCGGGCAAGATGACGGCGGGCCGGCTCGAGGCAATGAAGAAAGGGATCGTGGGTCTGGTCATGAGCGTTGAGGAGGTCGAAGGCAGCTTCAAGCTCAACCAGCACAAGTCGGACGCCGACTATACGGCGATCGCCAATGCGCTCGGCGCGCAGCCCGCTGCCGACGCCAGAGAGATAGCGCAACTGATGCAGGACGTCAGGCCCGAAGCCTTTGCGGCCGAAACCAACAAGCTCGAAAGGAGCGTACCATGAGCCTCACGGAAACCACCAAAGCCCCGGCCGCCGGCGCGGCGAAGAAGCCCGCAACCGTTTTCGTCGACGGCGCCTCCGGCACCACCGGGCTCGGCATCAACGAGCGGCTGAAGCTCCAGAACGACGTTGTCGTCAAGACCATCGCCGACGACAAGCGCAAGGATCCCGCGGCGAAGAAAGCGCTGATGGAGGAAGTGGATCTCGTGATCCTCTGCCTGCCCGACGATGCAGCGAAGGAAACCGTTGCGCTGGTCGACAGCATGGGCGCGTCGGGACCGAAGGTGCTGGATGCCTCGACCGCATACCGGGTTGCGCCCGACTGGGCCTATGGCTTTGCGGAGATGACGCCGGACCAGGCCGGCAAGATCAAGGCTGCCAGAAGGGTGTCCAATCCCGGCTGCTATCCGACCGGCGGCATCGCTCTGCTGCGGCCGATCGTGGACGCCGGCCTGTTGCCGCCTGACTATCCCGTCACCGTCAATGCGGTGAGCGGCTATTCCGGCGGCGGCAAGTCGATGATCGCGAGCTTCGAAGATGGCAGCGCTCCGTCGTTCGAGCTCTACGGCCTCGGCTTCGAGCACAAGCATCTGCCGGAGCTGCAGCTCTATTCGAACCTGACGCGGCGGCCGATCTTCATCCCGTCGGTCGGAAACTACCGGCAGGGCATGCTGGTCTCGGTCCCGCTCCAGCTCGACACGCTGCCGGGCAAGCCTGGCGGCGCAGATCTGCAGGCCGCGCTGGCCAAGCATTACGCCGGCTCGAAATACGTCTCGGTGATGCCGCTCCAGAACGAGACGACCAAGGGCGGCAAGCTCGAGCCCGAGGCGCTCAACGAGACCAACATGCTGGAGCTCTACGTCTTCGCCAGCGACAAATATCACCAGGCGGTGCTGGTTGCCCGGCTCGACAATCTCGGCAAGGGCGCCTCGGGCGCAGCCGTGCAGAACATGCGGCTGATGCTGGGCTTGCCGGAGGAGTAGGGCACGTTCGTGCCCCGGACGCAGCGCAGCACTTCTTGGCGGTGCGCTGCGGAGCCGGGACCCACGCTTCGATGTTCCCATGCGTGCGGCCTTCTGGGTCCCGCTCTGCGGCGCATTACTGTCGTGCTGCGCCTTGTCCGGGACACGAGACTGCCTCCCGGAGTAGAAGACAGATGGATGAGCCTACGCTCGAGTTCTATCGGAGCAACGCCCAGTCCTATGCCGACTGGGCCAAGGCGCCCTCGACGCGGCTGCGAGGTTTTCTCGCCTTGCTGCCGCAAGGCGGTTCGATCCTCGAACTCGGCTGCGGTGCCGGCAATCATTCGGCGGTGATGCTGGCCGAAGGTTTTTCGGTGCGGGCAACCGACGGCTCGCCTGAAATGGCGGAGATCGCCTCGCAGCGGCTCGGTCATCTCGTCGAGGCGATGCGGTTCGACGAGCTTGATGCGCACGAGGCCTATGACGCCGTCTGGGCAAGCGCCTGCCTGCTGCACGTGCCGCGCGACGAACTCGCCGGCATCCTCATGCGGATTCGTCGCGCGCTCCGGCCGTCAGGTTTGTTCTACGCCAGCTACAAGATGGGCGAGGGCGACGGACGAGACAGCCTCGGGCGCTACTACAATTATGCGTCGCCCGAGTGGCTTGAAGCGACCTACGCCAGCGCGGGTCCATGGATCACGCTGTCGTCGGAGACCTCCGTGATCCAGAGTTTTGACGAGACGCCCGCCAACATGCTGAATCTCGTCGTTCGCAAGGCTGCGGTCTGACGTTTGAAGCGCGTGGTGACCGCCAGCGCCGGCTATGTGACGAGCCATTCCAGCAGCGCGTTTTACGCATGGAGCAGGTAAGCCTTCGCCGCGGTGCTCTGACTTGCGGAGTGTCCCATCGCATCGGCGCTGACTTCCTTGCCTCTGCTCACGGGCGGACAGGGCAGGAAAATGACGTCGGGACGGCATCTGTCGAGGAGGGATGCCGAGATCTGGTATTCAATGAGTTGATCCGCACGTGCGCCGTCAGGCCAGCAATCCGTGATGATCACGTCCACGTCGAA
This sequence comes from Bradyrhizobium cosmicum, assembly GCF_032290525.1. Lineage (GTDB taxonomy): Bacteria > Pseudomonadota > Alphaproteobacteria > Rhizobiales > Xanthobacteraceae > Bradyrhizobium > Bradyrhizobium cosmicum_A. The sequence goes on from NZ_JASXTA010000005.1 coordinate 355,864, forward strand.
CAGGGCGTCCAGACTGGTGCCCGCGCTGAAGTTCGGGCTTGCGATGTCCTTGATCTGCCAGTCTTCCGGATAGAGCTGGGCCACCTGGATCGGGAGCGAAAGCGAAGCTTCGACCCATGACCGCAAGATGTTGGCATCGGGAGCAACACCGACAACCTTCAGGCCGTCGAGCGTTCCTCGCCGGCCACTGACATAGGCGAGATCGCCGAGCGTTTCGCAGGGATGATTTGACCGAGTTCTGGCATTGACGACGGGAGCTCTGGCGATCGATGCGAGTTCGCGCAGGGTCGACAATTCCCGGGTGCGCACGATGAGAATGTCGAACCAGTTGTCGAGATATTCTGCAAGATCGGCCGTCGTTTCGTGAACATTGAACCGGATCGGAGACTGTACGCAGAGGCCCCCCATCGCCCTGACGCCGAGATCGAAGGCCGTCGTATTGCGCCAGCCACCGTCATCAGCAATGAGAGCGAGGCGCTTGCCGGCGAGGCTCTGCGGCATGGCGCGGTCCTCCCACGCCGCCGCGAGCGCGTGCGCGCGGCCGACGATCGAGAGGATCGTGTCGGCGCAGAGGTCGTGGAATTGGACAAAATCCCGCCTGGCGTCGCTCGGCATTGCCGGCCCGAGGCGCGCTCAAACGACCCTGAAGATCGCCAGCGCCAGCACGGCTTGGGCGAGGAATCCGACTGTGAAGGCCAGCGTGCGGAACACCGGGATTCCCATTGCATAGACGATCAGATGCGCGACGCGCGACCAGAAATAGACGGCGCAGGCGAGCACGGTCCATTTGGTGGAATAGTCGATCGCGTTGAGGATCAGCACCAGCGGCGCGAACAGCACGAGGTTCTCGACGGCATTGTCATGCGCGAACATCAACCGGTTCGCCCATTCGGCCTGCGGCTTGTCGCCGCGTGAGGGATTGGCCATGGCTCCGGTGAGGCCTCGAACCTGACAACGGTTGATGGTGTAGGGAATCCAGAGGATGCCGGTCAGGATCACCGTGAGCGTCAGCCAGAACAATTCGCGCGTCATAGTCCGGTCCCCTTATTCGTCACTGTGCTGAAAACGAGCTTATACGCAAGCGCGCAAGTTTGCGCCATGCGCAAAGAAATCCTGCTAGGCGCGAACCCTGACATAGCTGCCGGGGGCGTCCTCGATCGGCGGGAAGGCTTCGCTGCCGACGCCGCGCGCCGGGACTTCCTCGGGATCGAGCGTGCCGAGCCATTCGCGCCAGTCCGGCCACCACGAGCCCTTGTGCTCCACCGCGCCCTTCATCCACTCGGCGACGTTGACGTCCTTGATGTTGTCGTTGGTCCAGTACTGGTACTTGTTCGAGGCGGGCGGGTTGACCACGCCGGCGATGTGGCCCGAGCCGGACAGCACATATTTCACCGGGCCGCCGAAGAATTGCGAGCCGTACAGCACCGATTCCGCGGGGGCGATGTGGTCTTCGCGGGTCGCGAGGTTGTAGACGGGCACCTTGACCTTGGAGAGATCGAGCAGGGTGTTGTCGAGCACCATCGTGCCCGCGGACAGGCGGTTCTCCAGATAGCAGTTGCGCAGATAATAGGAATGGTTCGACGCGGTCATCCGCGTCGCGTCGGAATTCCAGTGCAGCAGGTCGAACGCGCTCGGCTGCTGGCCCTTCAGGTAATTGCTGACGACGTAGGACCAGATCAGATCGTTGGAGCGCAGCATGTTGAAGGCCATCGCCATCTTCGAGCCTTCGAGCACGCCGGCCGCCTTCATGTCCTGCTCGAGGGCTGCGATCTGCTCCTCGTCGACGAACACGAGGAGATCGCCGGCATGGGTGAAGTCGACCTGGGCCGCGAAGAAGGTCGCCGACGACACCCGCTGGCGGCGCTTCTCGGCGAGCCAGGCCAGCGTGGTCGCGAGCATCGTGCCGCCGACGCAATAGCCGGCGGTGTGCACCTTCATCTCGCCGGTCGTGCGCTCGATGACGTCCATCGCCGTCAGAACGCCTTCCTTCATGTAGTCTTCCCAGCTCTTGGTGCCGAGCCGCTTGTCGGGATTGACCCATGAGATCACGAACACGGTGATGCCCTGATCGACGCACCACTTGATGTAGGATTTCTCCGGCTTGAGATCGAGGATGTAGAATTTGTTGATCCAGGGCGGCACGATCAGGAGCGGCGTGCGCAGCACGTTCTCCGTGGTCGGCGCATACTGGATCAGCTGCATCATCTCGTTCTGGTAGATCACCTTGCCCGGCGTCGTCGCCATGTTGACGCCGACGACGAGATTGTCCGGGTTGGACTGGCGGATCTTCAGCATGCCCTTGCCGGCCGCGATGTCCTCGGCCAGCATCTTCAGGCCGCGTGCGAGGTTCTCGCCGCTGCTTGCCACCGTCTCGCGCAGCACTTCCGGATTGGTCAGCACGAAGTTCGAGGGCGACAGCGCGTTGGTGACCTGCTGGATGTAGAACTCCGCCTTGCGGCGGGTCTGCAGATCGAGCCCGTCGGCGTCGCGCACCAGCTCCTGCGCCCATTTGGTCGTGAGCAGGTAAAGCTGCATCACGAAATCGAAGAACTGATTCGACTTCCATTCCGGATCGGCAAAGCGCTTGTCGCGCGGCGAGGGCGCGATCGCGGGCGGGGCATCCTGGCCGGCCATGCGGCGCGCCGCCGAACCCCAGAGGTCGAGGTAGTCCTTGGCGAGCTTGGTCTGGAGATCGGACGAGCGCGAGCCATCCGACAGCCAGTATTCGGCGACCGACGTGAAGGTCTTGACCACCTCCGTCAGCTCGGCCGGCGGGCGATCCTGCACTTCGCCGCTCTCGCGTGGCTTCAAATACGCGGCGAGCGCCTTGCCGCCGCTCTCCATCGCCCGCGCGACATTCATCGCGAAGGCTTCCGCATCGAACTTCGTCTCGGATTTGGGTCTGTCGGTCGTGGCGGTACTCATGAGCAGAACAGTAACGATTCATTCCGTATTCGTCACCGCGAAGCTGGCATGTTTGGCGTTAAACAAGCTGCAACATGTGCTGCACTGCGACAAAGCTTCTTGGTTTTGTCACAATCCGGGTGCACCCCTTCGAGCAGTGGGCCTTGGAAGTATTCTCGCTCGTGCCATTTGTGGGCAGCAATGGTTTGAGCTTGGCAGGTCGTCGGGTTAGTCTCCGGCCGCTTGCATTGGGACGAGGTGGGGATTTCCCCGGGTGTTGGCGTTGAGGGACCTGCAAAGGAAGCTGCCGATTTGCGGCGCGTTGCTGCTGGTAGCGTTCGCTCTGGGCGGCTGCTCGAGCCAGCTCGCGGATATGACGCCGGCCGATGCGCAGGCCCATCCGAGAGAGCCTGGCACTTACCTGCCGGTGCATGACCTGCCGCCGGATCGCGATCAGGCGACCATCCCGCCGGACCAGCGTGCCAAGATCGAGGCCGAACTCGCCGCCGCGCGCGACCGCCAGGCCACTGCCGCCAAAGATGCGAAATGAGGCGCTGCAAGGTAATCGCTGGCGCCCCCGCCTTGCCGTGCTAAAAGACCAATGTTCAGCCGAGAGTCAGGGCGAACGACTTCAGCTCCCGCCGTCGAAGATTGCTCTAAGCGTTTGATTTCGAGTGATTTCTACGACGGAATGAGGGCTGTCCCGATCGGCCGTCGTGGTCGGTCGATTCTGTCCTGACCGGGTGCCCGGAGCCCAGAGAGCCATGGAAGAGTTTTACCGCATCCGCCGCCTTCCGCCTTACGTGTTCGAGCAGGTCAACCGGGCCAAGGCGGCCGCGCGGAACGCGGGTGCCGACATCATCGACCTCGGCATGGGCAATCCGGACCTGCCGGCGCCCGCGCATGTGCTGGAGAAGCTGAAGGAGACGCTGGGCAAGCCGCGCACCGACCGCTACTCGGCCTCGCGCGGCATCCCCGGGCTGCGCCGGGCTCAGGCCGGCTATTACGCCCGCCGCTTCGGCGTGAAGCTCAATCCCGACACCCAGGTGGTGGCGACGCTCGGCTCCAAGGAGGGCTTTGCCAACGTGGCGCAGGCGATCACCGCGCCGGGCGACGTCATCCTCTGCCCGAACCCGAGCTACCCGATTCACGCCTTCGGCTTTCTGATGGCGGGCGGCGTGATCCGTTCGGTGCCGTCGGAGCCGACGCCGCAATTCTTCGAGGCGGTGGAGCGGGCGATCGTGCATTCGATCCCGAAGCCGCTCGCGCTGGTCGTCTGCTACCCGTCGAACCCGACCGCCTATGTCGCGAGCCTCGATTTTTACAAGGACCTCGTCGCGTTCGCGAAGAAGCACGAGATCCTGATCCTGTCCGATCTCGCCTATGCCGAAGTCTATTTCGACGAGAGCAATCCGCCGCCCTCCGTGCTCCAAGTGCCGGGCGCGATCGACGTCGCCGTCGAGTTCACCTCGATGTCGAAGACCTATTCGATGGCCGGCTGGCGCATGGGCTTCGCGGTCGGCAATGAGCGCGTGATCGCGGCGCTCGCCCGTGTCAAATCCTATCTTGATTACGGCGCCTTCACGCCCGTGCAGGTCGCCGCGACCGCCGCGCTGAACGGTCCCGATGACTGCATCAAGGAGATGCGCGACACCTACCGCAAGCGCCGCGACGCGCTGGTGGAATCGTTCGGCCGCGCCGGCTGGGAGATCCCGGCGCCGGAGGCCTCGATGTTCGCCTGGGTGCCGCTGCCGGAGGCCTTCCGCAGCGTCGGCAGCATGCAGTTCGCCACCCTGTTGGTGGAGAAATCCGGCGTCGCGGTCTCGCCCGGCGTCGGCTTTGGCGAGCATGGTGAAGGATATGTCCGCATCGCCATGGTGGAAAACGAGCAACGGATCAGGCAGGCCGCGCGCGGCGTGCGCCGCTTCCTTGAAAGCGGCATCGAAACGTTGCACAACGTCGTTCCGCTCGCCAATCGGCGCTAATTCTCGTCTGCAGGTTTTCCAAAGCATCATGGTTGCACCCCTGAAAGTGGGCATAGCGGGGCTCGGCACCGTGGGCGCCGAAGTTGTCCGTTTGATCGAAACCCAGGCCCGCGTGCTCGCGGGCCGCAGCGGCCGCGGCATTCGCGTCGTTGCCGTCACCGCGCGCTCGAAGGCGAAGAAGCGTGGTGTCGATCTGCGCGGCGTCGAATGGGCCAGGGATCCGATGGCGCTCGCCACGCATCCGGGCATCGACTGCTTCGTCGAGCTGATGGGCGGCGCCGGCGATCCCGCGCTCTCCGCCGTCGAGGCGGCGCTCAATGCCGGCAAGTCGGTCGTCACTGCCAACAAGGCGCTGCTCGCCAAGCACGGCCTGAAGCTTGGCAAGGCCGCTGAAAAGCACGGCGGTGCGCTGAATTTCGAGGCAGCCGTCGGCGCCGCGATCCCTGTCATCAAAACGTTACGCGAGGGTCTTGCCGGAACCGGAATCAACCGCGTCTATGGCGTTCTCAACGGCACCTGCAATTACATCCTGACCCGGATGGAGCAGGAGGGCCTGTCGTTCGCCGAATGCCTCAAGGATGCGCAGCGGCTCGGCTATGCCGAGGCCGATCCGTCCTTCGACGTCGACGGCCACGACACCGCGCAAAAGCTCGCCATTCTCGCCAGCCTCGCTTTCGGCACGAAAGTTGCTCAAAGCGCGGTGTATGTCGAAGGTATCTCCTCCATCGCGCCGGAAGATCTGCGCGCGGCGGCCGATCTTGGCTATCGCGTCAAGCTGCTCGGCGTTGCCGTTCGCACCGCCACGGGCATCGAGCAGCGCGTGCATCCGACCATGGTTCCAAAGTCCTCCTCGATCGCGCAGGTGATGGGTGTCACCAATGCGGTCACGATCGATGGCGAGGGCATTCCACCGATCACGCTGGTCGGCCCCGGTGCGGGCGGTGCTGCGACCGCGTCCGCCGTCGTCGCCGACATCGCCGACGTTGCGCGCGGCATCCGCGCCAATCCGTTCGGCCGGCCGATTTCGCAGCTCCACGAGACTAAGAAAGCACCGATGGAGCGACACGAGGGCGGCTACTACATCCGCCTGCTGGCGCGCGATTTCCCGGGCACGGCGGCCGCGATCGCGACCCGGCTCGCGGAGCAGAAGATTTCGATCGAGTCGATCGTGCAGCGTCATCCCAATGGCGGTGCCGCGTCCACCGATGGCAAGGCGGTTCCCGTGCCCGTCATCCTGATCACCTACGCCACGCATGAGGACGCGGTACGCCGCGCGCTCGCTGCCGTGCAGAAGGACAAAGTGATCAGCGGACGGCCGCAGGTCATCAGGATCGAGAAGAACTGACACGGTTCGAACGAACTGTGGGTGTTACGAGTTGATGCGGGCGGAGATTTCCGTCCAAAACTGTTGAGGAGTTAGCCGATGTCGACCCATATTTCAGTGCCGCCGCAAGCGTTGCTCGAGCGCATTCTCACGCTGGAGATCGTGCGCGTGACGGAGCGGGCGGCGGTGTCGTCGGCGCGGCTGCGCGGGCACGGCAATGAAAAGGCAGCCGACCAGGCCGCGGTCGATGCCATGCGGCGCGAGCTCAACAAGCTGCCGATCGAAGGCACCATCGTGATCGGCGAGGGCGAGCGCGACGAGGCGCCGATGCTCTTCATCGGCGAGAAGGTTGGCATGAATGCCGGCCCGCAGGTCGACATCGCAGTCGACCCGCTCGAGGGCACGACGTTGTGCGCCAAGAACATGCCGGGGTCGATCGCCACCATGGCAATGGCCGATGGCGGCACGCTGCTGCACGCGCCCGACGTCTACATGCAGAAGTTGGCGATCGGGCCGGGCTACGACAAAGGCGTCGTCGATCTCGATGCGACGCCGGCCGACAATGTCCGCCGCCTCGCCAAGGCCAAGGGTGTCCAGCCCGAGGGCATCACCGTTCTCGTGCTCGACCGCCCGCGCCACGCCGGCATCATCGAGAGCGTCCGCTCGACCGGCGCTGCCGTCCGCCTCATCACCGATGGCGACGTCGCCGGCGTGATCCACTGCGCCGATCCCGACAATACCGGCGTTGACATGTATCTCGGCACCGGCGGCGCGCCTGAGGGTGTGCTCGCGGCCGTAGCGCTGCGCTGCATCGGCGGCCAGATGCAGTGTCGCCTCATCCTCGATTCCGACGAGAAGCGCGAGCGCGCCGCCAAGATGGGCGTCAATGATCCCAAGATGATCTACGGCATCGAGGACATGGCGCGCGGCGACTGCCTGTTCGCCGCCACCGGCGTCACCACGGGCTCGCTGCTCTCGGGCGTGAAATTCCGCAAGGATGGCGTGATCGAGACCGAGACGGTCGTGATGCGCTCCGTCACCGGCACCGTGCGCTACATCAAGGCCGAGCACCGCGAGCTGGCGAAGTTCCACTTGGACTAGAGTCAAAAGCAGTAACAACTGCCGTCATTCCGGGGCGCGACGAAGTCGCGAGCCCGGAATCCATAACCACGATCGGGAGTATGGATTCCGGGCCTGCGCCTCACGGCGCATCCCGGAATGACGAGCGTGGAGGAAGCGCCCATGTCCGATCTTTCCGCCGTCAAAGCCCTCGTGTTCGACGTGTTCGGCACCGTCGTCGACTGGCGCACCAGCCTCATCACCGACTTCATGTGGTGGGGAAGGGGCCGCGGCATCAGCGCCGACTGGACCGCCTTGGTCGACGGCTGGCGCGGCATGTACATGGCCTCGATGGACGATGTGCGCCAGCATCCCGAGCGCGGCTACGTCATGTTAGATGATCTGCATCGCCGCTCGCTGGAGAAGCTGGTCGAGCAGTTCGCGATCAAGGGCCTGACCGAGGCCGATCTCGATTACCTCACCAAGGGCTGGCACCGGCTCCATCCCTGGCCCGACAGCGTTGCCGGCCTGACCCGGCTGAAGACCAAATTCGTGATCTCGCCGCTGTCAAACGGCAATGTCGCGCTGCTCACCAACATGGCGAAGTTCGCCGGCCTGCCATGGGACCTCATCATGTCGGCCGAGCTGTTCGAGCACTACAAGCCCGATCCCGAGACCTATCTCGGCGCAGCAAAGCTGCTCGGCCTCAAGCCGGAGCAGGTGATGATGGTCGCCGCCCACAACGGCGATCTCGCGGCCGCACAGAAGAACGGACTGAGGACCGCGTTCGTCGCAAGGCCGACCGAATACGGCCCGCTTCAGAAAGTCGACTTCGAGGCGACCGGCAAGTGGGACATTGTCGCGAAGGATTTTGGCGGGATCGCCGACAAGCTGGGCTGCTGAGCAACCTCTTGGTTTGACATCCCTCAAGAGAGCGCATTTCATATCGATTATGTCGATGTGAGGTGGCCCTTTGGATACCGAGCTCGCGCGTACATTCCTGACGGTGGTCGCGACAGGCAATTTCATTACCGCCGCCGAGCGGCTTCACGTCAGCCAGTCCACCGTCAGCACCCGGATCCACACCCTCGAACAGCTGCTTGGCTGTACGCTGTTCGTGCGCAACAAAGCCGGTGCGACGCTGACCGCAGCCGGACGCCAGTTCCAGCGTCACGCCTCGACCCTGGTGCGCACTGTCGAGCAGGCCCGGCACGACGTCGGCATCCCTCGGGGCTTTAGCGGGGCGTTGGTCGTCGGTGGCCGGATCGGGTTATGGGAGGAGTTTCTGCTGCTCTGGCTCCCGCGCATGCAGGAGGCCAATCCGCAAATCTCCATCCGCGCCGAGAGCGCGCTCGAGCCGGAGTTGATGCAGGGGCTGGTCGAGGGCCGCATCGACGTCGGCGTGATGTACACGCCGCAGAGTCGCCCCGGCCTCAAGGTCGAATTGCTGATCGAGGAGCAGCTTGTGCTGGTCTCGACCAATCCGAAAAGCGACCCGGAGCCGCAGGATGGCTATGTCTATGTCGACTGGGGACCGGAGTTCTATGCCCGCCACAGCGCCGTTTTCCCCAATTTCGCGGGGCCCGCGCTGACTGCCAATATCGGCTGGCTTGGGCTTCAGCATGTTCTGGCAAACGGCGGCTCCGGCTACTTCGCGTACCGGATCGTCGAGCCGCTGCTGAAGGCGCGGCGCCTGCACCTGGTGGCCGGCGCACCAAAGTTCTCCATGCCGGCCTATGTGGTCTATTCTGTCGACCAGTCGGACGATCATGTGCAGAGCGCGATCGCGATCATGCGCGACCTCGCCGCCGAACAAGCGCTGCGCGTGATGGAAACGCCGGCGCGAAACGTGCGCAAACGCCGCTGACAATCCGCTCGCAGCGGCCGGACGGCCCTAGCGCCGCCGGTGCAAGCGGGTTTCGGCGAGGGCCGTTCCCGCGCCGATCGCAAGCATTGCGACGACAGTGTCCGCGGTCGCATCGAAGCCGAATGCAAGAACCGCGGCGACGACCACCGCGACCAGCATGCAGATGGTAAAGCCCTCATCGGCGATCAATTGCCGCCCGCCGCCGACGCGCGTTGCGGGCCTGTCCGTCGAGCGCATGGATTCGCGCCTACTGAAACAGCTTCATCGCGTTGAGCAGGGTCTGGATGACGCCCGCGAGCAAAGGGATGCCTGCAAAGCTCCAGGCCAACGCCAGTTGCAGCCGCGTGGTTTTTACGGTCTGGGCATGATGCATGATGATGTCATGCTCCCGTGGGGTTGTTGCTCACCGCGGCGGCGGCCGCGATTTCGCTGGCGCGATGGGCGGGCTTGGTCGCCGTCATCTGGGACACTCGATAGGCGACCCAGCTCAGCAGCAGCTGGGAGAATGACGCTTCGCTTCGCGATGTCGTTGTCATGGTCGCTCCTTCTGGTCCGCCGCGCCTCAAGCGCGGGCCGGCTCGAGACCTGTGTTGTCGTCTTTCATGTGATGACGCTTGTCGACGGCCCGGACACAGAGGTTGGCGAGGAAGCCGGCCACGAGCAGTCCGGCCATGATGTACATGGTGGTATTGTAGGCCTGCGCCTTCGGCACGCCGTGCGTGACGTTGTATTCCCGGATATAGTTGATCAGCACCGGTCCGGCGATGCCGGCCATCGACCATGCCGTGAGCAGGATGCCGTGGATGGCGCCGACATAGCGGGTGCCGAACATGTCGCGCAGATAGGCCGGCACCGTGGAAAATCCACCGCCATACATGCTGACGATGATCAGGAAGCAAAGCACGAACAGCACGACATTGCCGCTCGCGCCGGCATAGGGCACCGTCACATAAAGCGCGAAGCCGAGCACCATGTAGACGAAATAGGTGTTCTTGCGTCCGATGAAGTCGGACAACGAGGCCCAGCTGAAGCGTCCGCCCATGTTGAACAGGCTCATCAGGCCGACGAGACCCGCGGCCGCGACCGCGGTGATTTGTCCGGGGAACATCTCCTGGCTCATCGCCGAGGCCTGGCCGAGCACGCCGATGCCGGCCGTGGTGTTGCAGAACAACACGATCCAGATCAGCCAGAACTGCGGCGTCTTGATCGCCTGGTAGACGAACACGTCGTTCTTCGTCATCAGCTTGGTCGCGGTAGCGGGCGGCACGTAGCCTTCTGGTTTCCAGCCCGGCGCAGGCACCCGCACGATTGCGGAGCCGACCATCATGAAAACGAAATAGACGCAGCCGAGCGTGATGAAGGCGCCGAGCACACCGACGTCGGTCGTGCTGGCGAACTTGCTCATCAGCCAAACCGAGAAGGGCGAGGCGATCAGCGCGCCGCCGCCAAAGCCCATGATCGCCATGCCCGTCGCCATGCCTGGCCGGTCGGGAAACCACTTCATCAGCGTCGAGACGGGGGAGATGTAGCCGATGCCGAGTGCACAGCCGCCGACGACGCCGTAACCGAGATAGATGATCCAGAGATTGTGGAGGTAGACGCCGAGTGCCGAGATCAGGAAGGCGCTCGCCCAGGCGACACCGGCGGTGAACATCGCGCGCCGCGGGCCGCCTTCCTCGACCCAGCGTCCGAACACCGCGGCCGACAGTCCGAGGAACACCATCGCAATGGAGAAGATCCAGCCGAGCTCGGTCAGCTTCCAGTCGCCGGGCGCCGATTGCGTGACGCCGATCAGCTTGGTCATCGGCAGGTTGAAGACGCTGAAGGCGTACGCCTGTCCGATGCACAGGTGCACGCAGAGTGCCGCGGGCGGCACCATCCATCGGCTGTAGCCCGGCCTTGCGATCGTGTGCTCGCGATCGAGAAAAGGCAGCAGCGAGCGCGAAGGCAGCTCCGATGCATCCAGCGTCGTCGTCATCTTCATCCTCCTCGTGCTTCGCCATTCTTGGTGGCGGCCGTTCGGGCCGCGAGCGATAGCCGCCTGCCTAAGCTACGCAGGAGGATGATTTTGACAAACGAATTATATCGGCCGATTCTATCGGGTTATTAGATATGAAAAACCGGAATGCGGTGTGGGACGGCAAGCAGATGGTCCGGGCAGCGCGTGCTGCCCGGACCTGACGAACTACAACGTCATCTGCATCGGCTCGGCAAAATAGCGGAAGCCGTCGCCGGCCTTGGCGACGTGGCCGTAGCCCGGCCAAGCGAAGTGATAGGACATGACAGGCGTCTTGTTGGCCGCAAGCATGATCAGCAGTTTGACGCGGGACTCCGCTGCCTGCTTCGGGTCCGTGTCGTAGGAGAATTCCATCCGCGGCCTCTCCAGCAGCAGCACCGAATGGTGCGAGAGGTCGCCGAGGAAGGCAAACGACTTGCCGGCCGACGAGACCATGAAGATGGTATGGCCGACGGTGTGACCGGGCGCTGCGATCGCCTGCACGCCGGGCAGGAATTCCTGGCCGTCCTTGAAGAAGACGATGCGGTCGCGGACCGGCAGCAGGTTCTTGCGGGCGTGCACGACGAAGTCCTTGGCCGGGCTGCCAAGCTTGCCTTCATCGGTCCAGAAGTCGAAATCGGTCTGGGAGATGTAGATCTGCGCGTTCGGGAACAGCGGCTTGCCGCCGTCGTCCACGATGCCGCCGATGTGGTCGATATGGGCGTGCGAGCAGACCACCGCATCGATATCGCCCGGCTTGATGCCGGCCTCGGTCATGCTCTTCTGTTGCCGCCCCGTGGTGGCGCCGAACATCTTGGAGCTGCCCATGCCGGTATCGAACAGGATGAGCTTGTCGCCGGTATTCACGATCGGCGAGTTCTGCTCGAGCACGACATTGTCCGGCGACAGGAAATTGTCGGCGAGCATCTTCTTGACCTCTTCCTTGGGAACACCGGTGAAGGTCCCGGAGGGATCACCGAGCGGCAGCGGTCCGTCGGACACGACGGTCACCTCGGCATCGCCGAGCATGAAGCGGTGCCAGTAGGGGGTCTGGGTGCCGAGTTTCGGAGCACGCGCAAGCGCGCTGCTGCCGAGCATGGCGCTGGCACCAAGGCCAGCGCCAAGGGCAAGTAGGGATCGACGAGAGACATCGATTGTCATGCGTTTCCTCTGCTTTTGTCTTTTGTTGTGTGATGTTCGCGCGTTGTGTTCGGCCTGCGCCGACAGTCGGATGCTGCTCCGGTTCAGACGAGCTAGCAAGTGGAATTGGTTTTGGTGACGAGCGCGCTTTGCCGAAGCGAAAGCAACGATTCCAGGCGCGTGCGGACCTTCCCGGCGAAACTTCGGCCGTCGGGGCGCGTTGCATTGTCGTGAACGCCTCCAACTCGGAGCTCGCCGATGGGCGACGTCGCGACGCGAAGCATGGTGAATAGCGCCTGCGCGATCTCCGGCGGTGGTCAGATTGGCGTCATTCTCTATTTCCTCCTCTTCGTGCTGGCTGCTCCGCCTGCGTTCGCGGCCGAGATGAACCCGGCTGCGATCGAGTCCGCCGAGCCATCGAAGAGGACCTTGTCGAACGAGAAGCCGACCCCGGCAGGGGTGCGGCTGCAAGTCCTGCTGGACAGGGCGCATTTCTCGCCCGGCGAGATCGACGGCAGATTCGGCGAGAACGCGAAGAAGGCGCTGCGGGCCTATGCGGAAGCGCAGCACTTGCCGGGTTCGGACGCTCCGACGGAGGACATCTGGAAGGCTTTGCGGGCGGACGACCGGCCGGTGACGGCGACCTACGTCATTACCAGGCAGGACGTGGCGGGTCCTTTCCTGCGCAGGCTACCCTCAAGAATGGAGGACATGAAAGGCATCCCGTCGCTGGGGTTCACCACTCCGCGGGAGGGACTGGCCGAGAAATTTCACATGAGCGAGCAATTGCTGACGGCGCTCAATCCCGGCCGCCATTTCGATCGCGTCGGCGAGACCATCGTCGTGGTGGACACCGGCGGTGGAGGCGGCACCGCGCCCGCCAAGACTGACAGGATCGAGGTCGACAAGGTCAGGCAGACGGTGAAGGTGTTTGACAAATCCAATGCGCTGATCGGATTTTATCCGGCGACCGTCGGCAGCGAAGAGAAGCCGTCGCCTTCAGGCACGCTCAAGATCACAGAGGTCAGCCGAAATCCCTACTACCGCTACAATCCGGATTATCATTTCAAGGGCGTCCATTCCCGCAAGCCCTTCATCATCAAGCCCGGCCCCAACAATCCGGTCGGCACGGTGTGGATCAGCCTGTCCGCCGAAGGCTACGGCATTCACGGCACGCCTTCACCGGACAAGATCTCCAAGGCGGAATCTCACGGCTGCGTACGTCTCACCAATTGGGACGCCGAACGCGTCGCAGCGACTGTTTCGAAAGGAGCGCCGGTCGCGTTTGCGGACGGCGCCAACTGAGGGCGCTCACAGATCTTGCGGACCGGCAGGCTACGGCCTCACGCCCCGCAGACGATCACACCGTACCAGCCAAGCCCGCGATAGGTCTCGTAGCCCGGGGTCGCATGGAACGCGATCATCGTGCCCGAGCGATCCTGATAGAAGCCGGAGCGCTGGCCGTTGAGCGTCAGCGGGATGCGCTCGCTCAGGATGCCCTGGCCGTCGGAGGCGGCGATTACGCGAAAATTCGAGTCGACCAGCAGCACGCGGGCCTTGTCGCCGTCGCCGACGCGCACACCTTGCACGATCGCGCGGGCCTGCGCCTCCCAATCGAAATGGATCGCGAGCACGCCGATCGGCGCGCCATTGGCATGACCGCCGGCGCGAACGCTGGCGCAATAGGTCGCGACCTGCGCGTTGCCGAGCAGCGGCTGGTTCTCGACGTCGCCGGCGACATAATCGTCGCCGGAGCGCAAGTTCGTCGCTTCGCGAAACCATTTGGTGTGGGCGACGTTCTGGCCGACGGCGCGAAAGCGGTCGGCGCGCCCGTTGGCGATGACATTGCCGTCGAGGTCGCAGAGCCAGAGGTCGAGATAGACGGTGTAGGCACCGAGGATCACGCCGAGGCGCTGCGAGGCATGGGAGACGGCTGCGGCGCCGGGCGAGGCGGCGCAATCGACCACGGCGGAATCGGTCGCCCACCAGCGCACGTCGCAGGTGCGTTCATAGAGATTGCGGTCGATCAGCTCGATGGCGTTGAGCGACAGATCGACCATGCGCTCGCCGCGCGAGCGCTGGCTCATGCGGTCGATCGAGGCGACCAGATCGCCGGTGCGCTTCGTCAGCTGAGACTCCAGTTCGCGTGCGATGGTCTCGACCTGCTGGCCGACCCCGCGCACCTCCTGCGCCACCACCGCGAAGCCCGCGCCTTGCGCGCCGGCGCGCGAGCTTTCGATCAGCGCATTCAGCGCCAGCATCTTCATCTGGTTGGTGATCTGCTGGATCGATTTGGTCTTGTCGACCGCGATCTGGTTGACCTCCGCGGTCAGACGATTGATCAGAGCCGAGATGTCGGAATCATCATCGGCGAAGTCGGCGGTTCCGTTCGCGATCGGCTTGGCTTTCAGACCCAGCGCAGCAGACATCGGGTAACTTCCCTTGGCAATGAGGCCTGATCTGCAATGAACGGGGAACAACGACTTACAGATCGAATACGATTCTTTTTCGAAGATTCCGCCTAACGCCTGCTTAATTTGCTGTTCGGCGGAATGCCTAAATGGTAGTCACTCCGGCCTTTCGGCCGGCCATCCACCGCTTTGTGCCCCCGAGCCGTTGCAAATCGCCGGGGTTTCCCGGCCAATCCTCGTAAGCCAGTGACCGGGCGCCTAGCGTGATCGCCCGAACCCCGAGTTCCCAACAGATAGCTGCTCGTCATGACGCCGCCCGCCACCGCCTTGCCCGTCGAAGCGCCCCAGGCGTTCCTGGGCGCGGCGCGCTCGCTCACCGACAAGCTCTGGCGCGACCGGCTGGACGCGCGCGGGGCGGCCAAGGCGCTTGCCATCGTGCAGCGGCACCAGTTGCCGGAGCTGCTGGCCCGGGTGCTGGCCGGCCGCGGCGTGGACATCGACGCAGTCGCCGACTTCCTGGATCCGACCATCCGAAAGCTCCTGCCGGACCCCTATACTGTGACGGAGATGGAGGCGGCCGCGAAGCGGATCGCGGATGCGGCTGCGAAAGGCGAAAAGGTTGCGATCTTCGGCGATTACGACGTCGACGGCGCGACCTCGGCGGCACTACTGGCCTGGCATTTGCGTCATTGCGGGCTCGATCCGCTGATCCACATTCCCGACCGCATCTTTGAGGGCTACGGCCCTAATGTCGAAGCGGTCCGCGGCCTGGCGGCCAAGGGCGCCACGCTGCTCGTGACCGTCGATTGCGGCACCACCAGCATCGAGCCGCTCGCCGAGGCCAAGCGGCTCGGCATGTCCGTCGTCGTCATCGATCATCATCAGGCCGGCACGGAGCTGCCCGAGGTCGACGCACTGGTCAATCCGAACCGGCTCGACGATCTCTCGGGCCTCGGCCACCTCGCCGCCGTCGGCCTCGTGCTGGTGACGCTGGTCGCGGTCAATCGCGAGCTGCGCCAGCGCGGTTTCTGGAACGCGGAGATGCCCGAGCCCGACTTGCTCGGCATGCTGCATCATGTTGCGCTCGGCACCGTCGCCGATGTGGCGCCGCTGATCGGTCTCAATCGCGCCTTCGTCGTCAAGGGCCTGATCGCGATGCGGCGGCGCGACCATGTCGGCCACACCGCGCTGATGGATGTCGCGCGCCTCAACGGGCCGCCGGAAGCCTGGCATCTCGGATTCATGCTGGGTCCGCGCATCAATGCCGGCGGACGCATCGGCCGTGCCGATCTCGGCGTGCGGCTGCTGCTGGAGGGCGACAGCGTCGAGGCCGCGCGGATCGCCGCCGAACTCGACCGTCTCAACAGCGAGCGCCGCGTCATCGAACAGGCCGCGGAAGCGCAGGCCGAAGCCGAAGCACTGGCCTCGATCGGGCTGGAGGACAAGCTCGGCGTGATCGTCACGGCGTCCGAGGGCTGGCATCCCGGCGTGGTCGGCCTCGTCGCCTCCCGCCTGAAGGAGAAGTTTTCGCGGCCTGCTTTTGCCGTTGCGCTGGAGCCCGGCGGCGTCGGCACCGGCTCGGGCCGCTCGATCGCCGGCGTCGATCTCGGCAAGGCAGTGCGGCAGGCGGTCGCCGACGGGGTTTTGCTGAAGGGCGGCGGCCACGCGATGGCCGCGGGCGTGACGCTGCGCAAAGAGAAGCTCGCCGAATTCCGCGCCTATCTCGAGAGCGCGCTGGCGCAGGACGTCGCCGAAGCGCGCCACGTCAATGAGCTCTACATCGACGGTGCGGTCTCCGCGCGCGCGGTCACCCCGGAGCTGGCGGCCACGCTCAACCGCGCCGGCCCCTTCGGCAGCGGCAATCCCGAGGCCGTGCTGGCGCTGCCGGCGCATCAGCTCGTCTTTGCCGACGAGGTCGGCCAGGCGCATCTTCGCCTGCGCTTCAAGTCGGGTGACGGCGCCATCGTCAACGGCATCGCGTTCCGTTCGGTCGGCCAGAAGCTCGGCAACGCGCTGCTCGCCAATCGCGGCCAGCAATTGCATGTCGCGGGCTCATTGTCGGTCGATCGCTACCAAGGCGCCGAGCGGGTGCAGTTTCGCGTTATCGATGTTGCGCTACCGGACCAGGGGCCATCCGTGATTAGATAACAACGGCCCTAAACAACAAAAAAAGAAAGGGAGTGAATATGGCAGGGCAGGTTGAGGGCAAGGTTGCGCTGGTGACGGGCGGTGCTTCCGGCATTGGCGAAGCAATCGTCGAGCTGTTCGCGCGCGAGAGAGCTACTGTCGTCATCTCGGACATCGACGAGCTGCGCGGGCCCGAGCTCGCCAAGCGAGTGACGAAAGCCGGCGGCACGGCGATTTTTCTGGAGCAGGACGTTACCTCCGAGGAGCGCTGGATCGAGATCGTTGCCGAGATCGCAAAGCGCTACGGCCGGCTCGACATCATGGTCTCCAATGCCGGCATCGGCATTGCGGTGCCCTCGATCGTCGACATGACGCTAGGTGACTGGCGCAAGCAGAACGCGATCAATCTCGATGGCGTGTTTCTCTCGGTCAAGCACTGCCTGCCCTTGATGCGCAAGACCGGCGGCGGCTCGATCGTGATGATGTCCTCGCTCGCCGGCCTGCGCGGCTCGCCGGGACTGTCGGCCTATTCGGCGACCAAGGGCGGGGTGCGGCTGTTCGCCAAATCGATCGCGATGGAGTGTGCGGCAGTGGGCGACGGTATCCGTGTCAACTCGGTGCATCCCGGCATCATCGACACGCCGATCTGGGGCAAGATCCCGACCGGTGCCACGGGTGCCGGCCAGAACGCGCCGATCGATCCCGAAGAGCGCGCCCGGCTCGTGACGCCGCTCGCTCGCGCCGGGCAGGCGGTAGAGATTGCCTTTGGCGTGCTGTATCTGGCCTCCGATGCCTCGCGCTACGTCACCGGCACCGAGCTTGTCATCGACGGCGGCATGAACGCCGGTGGCGTGCTGCGGCGGCAATAAGCGCCGCGCAAGACGCGAAGGGCAGGGTGGCGCGTGCAGGGGCTGACGCGCACGCGCCATCCCTGTACAAGGCGGGCAGCTCCCGACCGACAAAGGTGTCCTTCGCCATGGCGCACAGCCTTCATTCGACCTCTTCCGCGCCTGAGCCCGTCCGCTCGAACCGACCCGATCTCGCCACCGACGCCATCCGCACCGCGCGCGAGGAGCTCGCCGCTTGCTTCCGCATGGCCGCGCGCAATGGTTTTGAAGAAGGTATCTGCAACCATTTCTCGGCCGTCGTGCCCGGCCATGACGATCTCTTCCTGGTCAATCCCTATGGCTACGCCTTCCGCGAGCTGACGGCGTCAAAGCTGCTGATCTGCGATTTCCACGGCAATGTGCTTGACGGCGAGGGTGTCCCCGAGGCGACCGCCTTCTACATCCACGCCGAGATGCACAAGCGCCTGCCGCGTGCCAAGGTCGCTTTCCACACCCACAT
The DNA here is from genome assembly GCF_032290525.1 of Bradyrhizobium cosmicum. GTDB lineage: Bacteria > Pseudomonadota > Alphaproteobacteria > Rhizobiales > Xanthobacteraceae > Bradyrhizobium > Bradyrhizobium cosmicum_A. The sequence goes on from NZ_JASXTA010000005.1 coordinate 374,024, forward strand.
GCCCTATGCCACGGCGCTATCGATGACCGAGGGCGATCCCCTGATCTGGGCCGGCCAGACCGCGTTGAAATTCTACGGCCGCACCGTGGTCGACCGCGACTACAATGGTCTTGCGCTCGATAACCGCGAGGGCGCGCGCATCGCTTCAAACGTTGGCGATGCCGACATCGTCTTCATGAAACATCACGGCGTGATGGTCTTGGCTCCGACCATCGCGGAAGCCTGGGACGATCTCTATTACCTCGAACGTGCCGCCGAAGTGCAGGTGCTGGCGATGTCGACGGGCCGCAAGGTGCTGCCGGTCGATCCCGCGATTGCGGCCGAAACCTACAGGCAGATGCGCGAAGGCGATTCCGAATCCGCGCGGCTGCATCTGGCAGCGATCCGGCGCCAGCTCGACGCCGAGGAGCCGCAGTACCGGCACTGAGGCGAATTACGATCCCTGCCGCAGCTTCGCCAGCACCTTCAGCCCGCCATAGCCGTCCGCTGGCGTGATCCCCGCGCGCTGCTGAAAATCCTTCACCGCTTTCATCGTGTCATTGCCGACGCGGCCGTCGGTGCCGCCGGTGTCGAAACCGGCTTTGGTCAGCCGCGTCTGCATCTCCTGTACTTCGGCGAGCGTCAGGGCCCGCTCGGAACCGGGGAAGGGCTGGATGAAGGGCGGCGCGCCCAGGCAGCGGTCGCCGAGATGGCAGATCGCCAGCGCATAGTTCATCGAGGGATTGTAGCTCTTCACCGAATAGAAATTCGGTCCGAGCAGGAATGTCGGTCCGCCCGCAACAGGCGTCCACATCTGCGCGGATGCGTTCGGTTGCGGGAATGGCTGGCCGTCTGCGCGGGCAACACCCGCCGAAGCCCACGCTGCGTAGGTCCGGCTGCCGCTCATATTGGCGGACGCGCGCACCTCGTAGCCCCAATGCTCGCCGCGGTGCCACTTGCCGCGGTTGACGAGATATTTCGCGGTCGATCCCAGCGCGTCGTCGGGCTTGCCGAATGGCGAGACCTTGCCGTCGCCGTCATAGTCGATGCCGACATTGAGCCAGACCTCAGGCATCCATTGCGAATGCCCCATCGCGCCGGCCCAGGATCCCTGCATCTGCTCCGGCGTGCTCCAGCCCTTGTCGACGATGCGTAGCGCGTTGATCAGCTCGGTCTCCCAATAGGCCTTGCGGCGCGGCTCGTTCCAGGCGAGTGCGGCGAGCGAGGGAAACACCGGCGTCATGTGGTTCTGCTGCACCAGCGGATCGCCATAGGCCGACTCGACACCCCACAGCGCCAGCAGCGTGCCGCGCTCGACGCCGAAATCGCGCTCGATCCGCGCCAGCAGCGCTTCGTTGTTCTTCAGCGCGATCTTGCCGTTGATGATGCGCCAGTCCGAGACGCGGCGGTTGATGTATTGCCAGAGCTGCTCGTGGAATTCGGGCTGGCTGCGCATCTGCTTGAACACGCTCATGTCGGGCTCGACCCGCGCCATCGCGCGCTGCCAGGTCGCGGCCGAAATGCCCTTCGCCATCGCCCGAGCGCGAAATGCTTCGCGCCATTCATCGAAGCCCGGAGGAGCGGCGAGGACGTTCGTCGGAACGGCGAGCAAGGCGGCTGCGCCAAGCGTCGATCGGAGCAGGGCGCGACGGGTGTGACGGGCCGAGGAATCAGCTTGTTTCATGGGAGCATTCTAGCCGGAAACTTGGCGCGTGTGAGTCGGTTCCTGGAACGCGGGAACAGGCTGTCTGCCGGAACAAACCGTCGCACTGCTGCATTCCCTTGAGGACAACGAGGAGGAGAAGATGAGGAAATATCTGTTTGCCGCCGCCATGATCACCGCCGTCGCGGCGCCTGCAGTTGCGGGCGAAGTCGGCGTTCACGTCGGCCCGGGCGGTGCCGGTGTGACGGTCGGTCAGTCCCACGAGTATCGTGAGCGGGACCGCGATCGTGATCGCACGACGGTCATCAAGGAGCGCGAGCCCGCCGACCGCACCACCGTCATCAAGAAGGAAGATGAATTCGGCAATCGCAGCAAGACTGTGATTCACGACCACGACTGACGAAGTCGGGCCCCGGCCGGTCCGGGGCCCCGACTCCGCAGCCTGTTCATCAAGCATTCGGGGTGGAATGAAGATACGTGCCCATGCGGAAAGCCACGTCGTCGAGCTCGACGACGGATCGCAATGGCAGATTTTTCCCGGCGATCTCGCCACGACCTTGAGCTGGAAGCCCGAAACCGATCTGCACCTGGAGCGGAGCCCCGACCGGGTGAGTTCGCATGTTCTGGTGAATGGTGCCGACCAAAGCCGCGTACGTGTGATCGCGGCGGGCGAAACCTGGCCCGACGGTGAGGTTAAGAAAACATTGAAGGACGGGTAGGACGTCCTTGCAGTTGGCCGGGTGCCCCTCAAGTTTGAGCGTGCAGCTTTACGGTCGGTTCGCTTCCCTCTGCGCAGAATGCGCGCATGACGGAACTGTTCGACATCATCCGTGCCAATCCGTGGCCGTTCGGCGCAGGCCTCTTCGTCTTAATCCTGATGATCATCGCCGAGAACTTTGGCCGGGGCATCCAGGGCGACGGTGCTGCAAGCAACTTCTCGGACGCTGATGGCGGCGACGGCGGGTGCGGCGGGGACTAGAGGCCGGTCAGTCGTCCTGCAGGTCAGCCGCGATGCCGGCGAGCCAACGCCGGACCGAGCTTTCCGCCTTGGCATCCAGATCCCGGGCAAGGCGCTTCTCCAGCGCGATCACGCGCTCCCTGCATGCCTTCAACAACGTCGTTCCCCGCGGCGTCAGCGTCCATTGCTGAATGCGGCCATGGACCGGATGAGGCGTCATCACGATCGCACCGTCGCGCTGGAGGTTGCGAATGATCACGCCGACCGTCTGCGGGGTCAGGAAGGTGAGCCGGGCGACGTCGGCGCCCGAGAGACCCGGATAGGCGTTCAGCATGGTCAGCACGGCAAATTGCGGCGACGTCACGCCGAGGTCGGCGAGCGTCCGTTCCATCGTCAGACGGACCGCGGCATGGGCCTGTCGCAGCAGATAACCGAGGTAACCTTGCTCGCCGCGCTTGCCTTCTCCGGGAGCGGGCACCCGAACGGCAGCGATGTCAGCAGGCGCCTTACGCGCGGTCTTCGATCTTGTGACGTCAGCGGTCTTGCGCATAATATAAGAGCTCTTATAAGATACAAGTCCTCTTATAACAGCACAAGGTGGACTGCAATGTCACACGCCCGCAGCGAATACGAGGATTTCAAGACGATCGCGCCGGATGCGTTTGAGCTGGTGCTGGCGCTCGGCCAGGTGGCGGCCAAGGCGGGACTCGACAAGCAGCTCCTCGAACTCGTCAAGCTGCGCGCTTCGCAGATCAACGGCTGCGCTTTCTGCGTGCAGCACCACATCCTGCTCTCGGAGCGCATTGGCGTGCCCGTCGACAAGCTCAATCTGGTCGCGGTCTGGCGCGAGGCGCCGATCTTTTCCGCGCGTGAGCGCGCCGCGCTGGCTTGGGCCGAGGCGCTGACCTTCCTGCCCGACGGCGTCAGTGAGGAGGTCTATGCGGAGGCTTCCCGCGAGTTCTCCGAGAGCGAGCTGATGTACCTGACCTCGGCGGTCGCCTCGATCAACGTCTGGAACCGATTTGGCGCCGCATATCGCTGGACGCCGGCGAAGCGGCCGGTCGCAGCGAATGCCGCTGCATCCTGACAGCAACCAAGGGAGGTTGTCATGACGGCAATGAGTTTGCACGCTACGCAGCGCCCAGTGCCATCCCGCTCGATGGCGCTGGCCGTCGTCGGCGGCCTCGCTTGCGCGCTTGCGATCGGCAAGGCGCTGCCGGTGACCATGGACGCCGTGTCCGGCGCGTTGGCGCCGCTCTGCGCGACTGCCGCGGAGAGCTCGCCGCTCGACAAGGTCGAGCCGATCGGCTCTTACGCGCTGCCCAACGTCCCGGGCAAGCGTGTCACCATTGTGCGTGTGTTCTACGGTCCCGGCGGGTTCTCGCGGCCGCACCGTCACGCCGGCTCGGTCACCGCCTACATCACCAAAGGCGAGATTCGCTCCCAGCTCGGCGGCGGCCCGGTCGAGACGTTCGGGGTCGGCCAGTCCTTCTTCGAGCCGCCGGGCTCCACACATCTGGTCTCGGCCAATGCCAGCACGACGGAGCCCGCGGAACTGATCGCGGTGTTCGTGGCGGACGAGGGCGCGCAGCTCACGACGCTGTTGGAATAGACGCAGCGAACGGGAGGGCTAGGATCGCCTCAACCGCTTCCATGCGGGCGACAGACCGTATTCGACTGCCGGAATCGCAAGCACACCGACAAGCAGCCCAATGATGCCGGAGATGGCCGCCTCGACCGACCATTCGATGATACCGGCAACGGATGGAAGGAGGTGCGCCGCAGCCTCTGTTGCGGCGTGGACCGTGCGGCCGACTATGGCCGGGCCATACTGTTCGATGCCGTGCAGGATGATGCCGCCGCCGACCCAGATCATCGCGGCCGTGCCGATGGTGCTCAGCACCGTCAGGAAGGTGGGCATGCCGCGAACGAGCGCGCGTCCAAGCAAGCGGATCGCCCCGCCGATGATTGAGGCACTGTCATAGCGCGCAAGAGCCACCCCGACATCATCCGCCTTCACGATGAGGGCCACCACGCCGTAGACGCCGGCAGTGATGCAGAGCCCGACCAGCGCCAGCACCAGCGCCTGTGTCCAGATGCTGCCCGCCGGGAGAGCTGCCAACGTGATCGCCATGATCTCCGCCGACAGTATGAAATCTGTCTTGATGGCGCTCGCGACCTTCTCGTCCTCGACCGACAGGGCATTCAGCGCAATCGGCTGGAGCTGAGCTTCGTGGTGGTGCGCATGATGCGGCATCACGGCTTCGAGCACCTTCTCGGCCCCTTCGTAGCAGAGAAAGACTCCGCCCAGCATGAGCAGCGGCGTGACCGCGGCGGGAAGGAAATAGCCGAGCAGCAGGGCGATCGGTAGCAGGATCAGCAATTTATTGCGCAGCGATCCGACCGCAATCTTGCCGACGATCGGCAGTTCGCGTTTTGAGGCAAAGCCGATCACGTAGTTCGGCGTGACGGCCGCATCATCGATGACCACGCCAGCCGCCTTTGTGGCCGCTTTGGCGGTCTGGCTCGCCACATCGTCGAGCGAGGCTGCCGCCAGCTTTGCGATCGCCGCGATATCGTCGAGAAGACCGAGCAGCCCGACACTCATCAAGTCTATCCCTTCATGGTCCGAGCCGGCGGTGTCTGCTGCGACACTTCCTCACACCGCACAGAGTCGGATCGTCAATTTTCCTCGCCGGCCGATCCCTCGCGCAGGTCTGGCCTGATCACGTCCTGCGGCAACGCATGCGCGACCGGCTGCGTCGTAACCGCGATCTCCGGGCCGAGCTCGCGGCCGCGGGCGCGGATCAGCCGCTCATAGGCCGAGACCAGCGTGAGGTAGGGGCTGACCCAGATCCAGCCGTCGCGCGTGAACACCTGGACGTCGAAATGCAGGTGCATCGAGGTGCCGGCGGGATGGTCGAGATAGTTCGAGACCACGCCGATCTTCTCGCCCTCGCCGACGAGGCGGCCGTTGAGCAGACCATCGGCGTTCATCACGTGCGGGTTCATGTGCATGTAGCGGAAACGGATGTGCTCGGTCCGGCCGTTGACTTGAAGCGTCACGGCCTGGTCCTTGGCGGCACGGATCACGATGGCGTCGCGCACCGCGACGACGCCGCGCTGCTTGGGATCGCAGGGGGCGCGGCCTTCGCCGGATGGTGGACAGTCGGCGGCGCGGATGTCCTCGCCCTGGTGGCCATAGCCACCGCCGCATTGCCAGACCTCGAAACTGCGGGATTCGCAGAAATTGTCGCGCCAGGGATACGACGTCGATCCCTCAGTCTTGTCGCGCTTGGCGTAGGACTGCGAGCGCACGAATGCCGGTGCTTTTTCGAGCGGAAAGCGGATCTGGGCATAGGCCATCACATCGGGATGGCCGGCCTTGTTGCGATAGCCGGTGTTCGGGATGAGGTCACCGCTCGGTCGGTAGGCGAAGTCCGGCGAACGCGCTGCAGGACGATCGATGATGCTGGAGGCCATGTCCGTGAGCGGCCGCATGCGCTGGCCGCCGGCGATGCGGAGCGCTTTCAGGAAACGCTCCGCTACGGGATAGGCTTCCTTGCAGGCCAGCCGCCGCGGCTTTGCGGCGCTGTCCAGGCACTGGATGGAGACGACATAGGCGATCCCGAAGCGGCTGAAGGCGTAGCGGACATAGCCTTCCCGGATGAACTTGCGCAGGTCGGGATAGGTTGTCGCAAGCGGCTTGACCGGTTCGCCCTTGCCGCCGGCGGGATCGGCGATGTCGTAAACGAGCGCCGAGCCCGTGATCTGCACGTCTACCGGCCTTGTATAGACGCGGCTCGGCATGCCGTCACCCGCGCCGGGATCGAGCGAGAAGGTCGCGCTGTAACCGGCAGGGCCGGCATCGAACACGTCGGCGGGGTTGAAATCCGCCTGATAGCGCGACAGCGACTGACCCTGTGGCGCGCCGTTGTGCTGCGCTTCGAGGTAGGCGGCGGCGTCGAACGGCAGCAGCACGGGCACGGAGCTGCGGGCAATACCGGTGAAGAATTGCGAGGACACCGCGTTGAGCTGCACCAGCGCAGGCATCGCGCGCGGATCGTAGCGTGGCATCGAACGGCGGGGTGCGAAGATGAAGTCGCCCGCGATCCGGGGGCGGCTGTTGATCTCGGTGCGGAGCTGGTCGAGCGCTGCGCGCCAGTCGACGCGCAGGGCCGTCAGCGAGGGGCTGCGGATATCATCCGCAGCGAGCGGAGTAGCGGTGAGGAGCGAAAGCGTTGCCAGAAGCAGCGAGACGAAGCGGAAACTGTTCCCAACCACTGTCTCGCCCCCCGGCGGCACCTGCCCTGATCCCTCGCTTAGTCCTTGGCGCGCTCGGAGTAGGAGCCGTCTTCGGTCATCACCACGATTCGGGTGCCGACGGCGATGTGCGGCGGCACCGTGGTACGCACGCCGTTCGAGAGCACGGCGGGCTTGTAGGACGAGGAGGCGGTCTGGCCCTTCGTCACGGGCTCGGTCTCGACCACTTCCAGTGTCACGCGCTGCGGCAGGGCGATCGATACCGGATTGGCGCCGTGCAGCGACAGCTTGACCGTCATGCTTTCCTGAAGATAGGCCGCCGCGTCGCCGATAACGTCCTTGGACACCTGGACCTGGTCATAGGTCTCCGGGTTCATGAAGTGGTAGCCGTCACCATCTTCATACAGGAAGGTGTAGTTGCGTTCTTCGATCGTGGCCTTCTCGACCTGATCGGTGGTCTTGTAGCGCTCGGAGATCTTTACCCCGTCCGAGATTCGGCGCATTTCGATCTGGCTGACCGGAGTGCCCTTGCCGGGATGGATGTTCTCGGCGGTCACGACGACATAAAGCTTGCCGTCTTGCTCGATGACGTTGCCCTTGCGAATAGAACTGGCGATGACTCTCAAAGCTGTATTTCCTGCTTGCTTGGCCCGGCACCGGCCAGGACGTGGTCAAATTGATGGGGGACTTGGGGCCTCAAATCAGACCTCGGCGCCCGTTTCGGGCCGCAACATACGCATTTTGTCGTTGAATGCCAGCATTTTGCTGGCCTGCGGGGTGGTCGGCTGATGGTTGGGGACAAGCCGATTTCGCCATTCTGGTCGCCCGATCGGCACCTTGACCGGCGGCCGTTCCTTCAGGCCAGAGGGGCCATTACCGGGGCACTACGGGGCTTTTTCGCCGAGCAGGGGTTTGTCGAGGTCGAAACCTCCGTCCTTCAGGTCTCTCCGGGCAATGAAACCCATCTGCACGCCCCACGGACCGAGATCATGCGCCCCGATGGCAGCCGGGCCGGCCGCTACTTGCGGACTTCACCGGAATTCGCCTGCAAGAAGCTGCTGGCGGCGGGTGAAGAGCGGATTTTCGAGTTTGCCCGGGTGTTCCGCGACCGCGAGCGCGGCGATCTGCATCTACCGGAATTCACCATGTTGGAATGGTACCGGGCAGGCGCCCCCTATGATGCCATTATGGCCGACACCGTGGTCGTCATCGCCCGGGCCGCACAGGCGACCGGGATCGGGACGTTCTCGTTCCGCGGCCGGACCGCCGATCCCTTCGCCGAGCCGGAGCTTTTGACGGTCGCGGGGGCGTTCGAGCGGTTCGCGGGCATTGACCTGCTGTCGACAATCTCGGCCTACGAGGGTAACCGTGCGGCGCTCGGCCGGGCGGCCGCCGCCAAGGTCCGCCTGGCCGAGGACGACACCTGGTCGGACATCTTCAGCAAGGTCCTGGTCGAGCATGTCGAGCCGCATTTGGGGCAGGGACGTTTGACCATTTTGTTCGAATACCCATCTCCAGAGGCGGCGCTGGCACGGGCGAAGGCTGACGATCCCAGGGTCGCGGAACGTTTCGAGGTCTATGCCTGCGGCGTCGAGCTCGCCAACGGCTTTGGCGAGCTCACCGACGCCGAGGAGCAGCGCAAGCGCTTCACGGAATCGATGGCGGAGAAGCGCCGCCGCTATGGCGAAGCCTATCCGCTGGACGAGGATTTTCTGGCCGCTGTGGCCATGATGCCGGAGGCGAGCGGCGTCGCGCTCGGTTTCGACCGGCTGGTGATGCTGGCGAGCGGCGCAGCGCGAATTGATCAGGTGGTGTGGACGCCGCCTGCGGGTGAAACATGACGAAGACCAATCTTGCACGCACCTTGCGCGAGCCGGCCGAGCTTGTGGCCGCGGACCTCGCACCTGCGACGGCGCTTCCCGCTCTGGAACGCGTCGCTGCGCGCTATGCGATTGCAATTACGCCGGCGCTGGTCGAGCTCATCGACAGTTCCGATCGCGAAGATCCGATCGCGCGGCAGTTCGTTCCGACCGCCGCGGAGCTGGAGATGCAGCCGGGCGAGAACGCCGATCCGATCGGCGATCATCCGCACTCGCCGGTATCAGGCATCGTGCATCGCTATCCCGACCGCGTGCTGTTCAAGCTCGTCCACGTCTGCGCGGTCTATTGCCGGTTCTGCTTCCGCCGCGAGATGGTTGGCCCGGGCAAGGAGAACGCGCTCTCGGAGGCCGCCTATCGTACGGCGATCGACTACATCCGCTCGCATAACGAAATCTGGGAAGTGATCCTCACAGGCGGCGATCCCCTGATGCTGTCGCCGCGGCGGATGGGCGAGATCATGGCCGACCTCGCCGGTATCGATCATGTCAAGATCATCCGCCTTCACACCCGCGTGCCCGTGGCCGATCCTGCGCGCATCAGCGACGAGATGGTTGCGGCGCTCAAGGTCGAGGGCGCGACCACCTGGGTGGCGCTGCACGCCAATCACGCGCGCGAGCTGACGGGATCGGCGCGCGCTGCCTGCGCGCGGCTCGTCGATTCCGGGATTCCCCTGGTGAGCCAGTCGGTGCTTTTGCGCGGCGTCAATGACACCGTCGCCGCTTTGGAGGATTTGATGCGAGCTTTCGTCGAATGCCGGATCAAGCCGTACTATTTGCATCACGGCGATCTCGCGCCGGGCACGGCGCATCTGCGAACGACGCTGGCCGAGGGCCAGGACTTGATGCGGCAGTTGCGCGGACGGGTGTCAGGATTGTGTCAGCCCGACTATGTCATCGACATCCCCGGCGGCGCCGGCAAATCGCCGGTCGGACCGAATTATGTGTTGGCGGTGCAAAATACCGCAGTCGACCCGCGTGAAGCGGAAGCGGAAACGCGCTATCGTATCGTGGACTATTGCGGCGACGTTCATTTCTACCCGCCTGAGACGTGACAGGTAGAGAGAAGGCCGGTTTGAGAATGGAGGATCGGACATGAAGAAGATCATGCTGGCAGCAGCGCTCGTGGTCTTGCTCGGCGGCGGCGTGGCCATTGCGCAGACCGGCTCCAAGGGATCGACATCGGGCGGCGCCGCGTCGGGATCGCTGCCGCAGGCACCCGTCGGTCATCGCCAGCCGCGCGCCAGCGACGTGCCGAGCGAGAAGAATCTGAGCGACCCCAATAATCCCGTGAACAAGGAAGACGCGGCGCTCGACAAGAAGATCAAGAGCATCTGCCGCGGCTGCTAATCCGCGACTGAGCCGGCGGGCAGGGCGCGACAGCTCGCCCCGCCCGCGTTCGTTCTGGCCTTACGCCGTCCGCTCGTGCAGCCCCGCGCGCTGCGTGTTGCGGCGGGTCTCGACCGCGTCAGCGAGCTGCTCGAGCACGGCCGCCGTGGTCGCCCAGTCGATGCAGCCGTCGGTGACGCTCTGGCCGTAGGTGAGCGGCTTGTCCGGCACGACGTCCTGGCGGCCGGCGACCAGATTGCTCTCGATCATCACGCCCATGATGCGGTTCTCGCCGCCGGAGATCTGGCCCGCAATGTCGGCCATGACCAGCGGCTGGTTTTCCGGTTTCTTGCTCGAATTGGCGTGGCTCGCATCCACCATGACCAGCGGCGCGACGCCGGATTTCGCCAGATCGTTGCAGGCCGCCGCGACGCTTGCCGCATCGTAGTTCGGCGTGCTGCCGCCCCGCAGGATGATGTGGCAGTCCTCGTTGCCCGCGGTCGAGGCGATCGCGGAGCGGCCGAGCTTCGTCACCGCCATGAAGTGGTGCGGATGCGAAGCCGACTTCACCGCGTCCGCCGCGATACGCACGTTGCCGTCGGTGCCGTTCTTGAAACCGACCGGGCAGGACAGCCCCGAGGCCAGCTCGCGATGGATCTGGCTCTCCGTCGTGCGCGCGCCGATCGCGGCCCAGGACACGAGATCGGCGATATATTGCGGCGTCGTCATGTCGAGGAACTCGGTGCCGGCGGGCAGGCCGAGATTGTTGACCGCCGACAGAACGTTGCGCGCCAGCCGCAGGCCCTTGTTGATGTCGAAGCTGCCGTCCAGATCAGGGTCGTTGATCAGGCCCTTCCAGCCGACGGTGGTGCGCGGCTTCTCGAAATAGACCCGCATCACGATCTCGAGCTGGTCGGCGAGATCTTCGCGCAGGCTCGCGAGGCGCTCGGCGTAATCGAGTGCGGCTTTGGGATCATGGACCGAGCAGGGGCCGACCACGACCAGCAGGCGGTCGTCCTGGCCCTTGAGAATGGCATGGATGGCATTGCGCGACGCCATCACCACACGCGTTGCTGTGAGCGTGCGCGGGACTTCCCGCATCACCTCTTCCGGCGTGCTCAGCTCTTTCAGTTCGCGGATACGAAGATCGTCGGTCGTGCTCAGCACGGCGGGCTCCTGTTTGTTGAGAACCTGCCGGCCAATAAAAAAGCCGCCAGGTCTGGCGGCTTGTTCGGACGTTTGCTTCAATATTCAGATTGAGCGCGATCCTCCTGCCGCCAGCGAGCTGTCGTAGCTAAAGTACCAAAAATAGCTGGTGACGAGGGTGATCATGGAACGCCATATAGCGCGCCGTCGGCGGGTTGTCACCCCCCAAACGGCGCCGGGCGCGACGAGGCGCCTCAGGTGTTGCTGTTGCGCGCGGCTAGCGCCATGCCGATCAGGGTGGCACCGCCGAACAGGAGGTTGATGCCCACTAGGATGCCAATGGCCCATTCCGCCGAGCTCGGCAGCCCGGTGATCACCAAGAACGAGATCGCGATGTCGACGAGGCCCGAGATCAGCAGCCACGACCAGCGGCTGCTCAGTTCGCGGCGATGTTCCAGCGCATACATGATGGTGGCAATGCCTTCGGCGAGAAAATAGGCGCCGAGCACGATGGTCAGCGTCAGCACCGCCTGCATCGGGCGGGCCAGCAGCAGCATGCCGGCGAGCACGGCGAGCGCAGCGGAGATCAGCGACCACCAGAAGCCCGGCGTGCTGCGCGCCCAATAGGTCACGATCAGCCCGCCGATACCACTGATCAGGAACATCCAGCCGAGGAAGATCGTAATCGCGAGGCTTGCGAGTGGCGGCAGGATCAGTGCGGCGACGCCGAGCACGGCAAGCAAAATGCCTTCGAACAGGAAGGCCTTCCAGTGCTTTTTCACGGTCTGGCTCATCGCCGATTGCAGCCGTGAAAAATCCTCGGGCGATGTCATCGGCAGGCTCCATGTCGAGAGTTGCGTGCCTAATCTAGTATGAGCGCACCGCGCTTGCCATCCCGCAGCTCAGCCGCCGCCGTGCGCCGACGAAAAACCTTCGCCGCTGGTGCGAACGCGGTTGCGGCCGAGAATGTAGATCGCGATCGTGACGATCAGAAGCGCAAGGCCGAGCAGGATCGAGACCAAACCGATCGGGATCAGGGCCAGCGTCAGATTGCGCTCTGGGTTGATCAGCCAGTGATGGATCGAGGTCAACACGAAGGCGAGGCCGAGAAAGCCGACCCCGCCGCCGGCGAGCAGCAATGCCCACATCCGGCGCAGCTGGCTGAGCCGTTCACGCGCGATATCGGTCCGCGGCGCGTGATGGCGCGCCACCCGCCGCACCAGGCGAATGGCGAAACCGATCGAGCTGAAGCCGATCAGCAGGCTCGCTGCGCCCAGCCACATCCGCAAGCCGGGATCGAGATCCGGCATGCGCTGGAGGGTGAGCAGCGGGAAGTCGAAGGCCGAATGCAGCGCGAGGGGCCCTGCGAAGATCAGCAAGCGGCTGGACAGGCGGGCCCAGTCGCGATGGTGTCGGTTCGCGCCCAGCGCCGTGCCGGCCCGTGCGATCGTCAGATAAGCACCGGCGATGATGCCGAGCGCGCCGTGGAACGGCACGGTCAGCACGCTGCGCAAGGCGGCCAGCGAGCGCCACATCTCGGCGTGTTGCACGAGGTAGGCGAGGTTCTCGTAAGCGGCGAAGCCGAGGCCGACGGCTGCGCCATAGACCACGGTGTCCATGGGATTGGCAAAAGTCCGGCGCTTGGTCGAGGAGACCAGCACGATCGCGATCACCTTCACGGCTTCCTCGGGCAGGGCAACTCCAAAGACCGAATGCATGACCAGCTCCGCCCAGGGGTCGTCGGGGGCAGCGATCATCTTGGCGAACGGCGCACGGGCGAGGCCCAGCAGTGAAATGCTGGCCGCGCCCAGCAGGAAGGCGGTCCAGACCTGGGCCGGCGGTCCCGGGCGCTCCTCGGCGGCAATGACGAGCCACAGCATCAGCAGCGCCGGGGCAATGGCGGCGGTTCCGATGACGGTGGGCAAGGCTTCAATCAGGTACATCGGCGCCGAAAATAGGTTCCCTTGATCCGCTTATCTACGTCTACCGATGCGACCATGTGTCATGCGCTTGCTGTCGCCTCGCTTAACGGGTGCGACAGCCAGCGTTCATCCGCGCCGCCATCACGTGTAGAATCCGAGCGCAATCAATTGCATGACAGAGAACCCGCATCGTCGTCCCTGCCAGCCGTCGCGCGGCCGCAATCGGATCGCGATTGGTAAGTCAGATCAAGGTAATGCGCGGGTTTCTTCGATTCACGGTGCACGTGCGCGAGCCGCGAGTCCAGAGCCGGGATCGCCTGCGTCGGGGCAGCGCGGAGCCGGCCGGATCGGGCTAGTCACGCTTCGTTGTGCGTCCACGCGGCGGTGAGACGACCCGACGGGCCCGCATTTGCTCCAGCTCCCAGAAGGCGCGCACGAGGCACGTGCCGAGGCAGGAGACAAGGAGCAGCAGCAGGAAGGCCTGGTCGACGGCTGGGATCTGTACCATGGCATTGATAAGGCAATGCACATGCCATGCGTTCCCGAGGCGGCCTGCGTGCCGCGCAGCCGGGCCTCACGCGAAACGCAGCTCGCGCAGGCTTGAACCGCCGGCTCCGGCAAGGCCGCCGAGTCCCACTTCAATGCTTGGTAAATGACGGCGGGGCGTCGGGGGCGATGTCGAAGGCGCCGAGATGGAATTCCTCGCCGACCGCCTCGTCCGGCTCGGCATGGTGCGCCAGCAGCGTGAAGGCGGCCTGCGGATACTGCTTCCAGATATCGAGATCGCCGGCAGTGATCGTCAGCCAGCCGAACGTGTACATGTAGCGTCCGGGCTGGGTGACCCGGCCGACCCTGTCCCAAGTGATTTTCTCAACCGTGATTTTCTCAACGGTGATCTTGGCGACTGTGACCTTGTCGACTGCCATTCGGTCCCCCGATTGCAAGCCTGCAAATGACATCCGGCGCGAGGCGCGGACCGTCAGAAGCTGATCCCGCAATGGGGCCGCGATAGGGCAGCGGTGCGAAGGCAAGGCGGCCGGAGGAGGGCCGCCGCCTGCCGCCTCAGCGCGCTGTCGTAGCCGCCTGCGCCTCCGCTTCGGACGCCAGCTCAAGCTGACGGTGCGAGGCGTGGAAGACGTCGTGGACGAGGCCGATCTTCTCCATGCCCAGAATGATCAGGCCGTTGAGATCGATCTCCCACCAGGCGTGCGAGATATAGGCGTCCCGCGGGAAGCGGTGATGGTTGTTGTGCAGACCCTCGCCGAAGGTGAGGATCGTGGTCACGAATTCGTTGGTCGAGGCATCGTCGACCTCGAAGCGGCGATAGCCGTAGGCGTGGCAGATCGAGCCGGTGAACTGGCTGACGAAGATCAGCAGATACGCACGCAACAGGCCGGAGAACAGCACGCAGCCGATCATGGTGTGCACGCCACCGAAGGTGTAACCGATCAAGCCGGGGATGAAGACGGCCGACATCCCGTACCAGACCCAGCGCGTGCGCACGAAGAACATCGCGATCGGATCGGCCAGGATGTCCTTGGCGTAGTATTCGTTGTCGGTCGTCGCCTGGTCGAACACCCAGCTGCCCTGGGCGTGCAGGAAGCCCTTGAGCGCGCTGACATAGCGATTGCCGAAGCCGTCGAATTGCGGGCTGTGGGGATCGCCGACGTCATCGGCATAGAGATGGTGGCGGCGGTGATTGGCGACCCATTTGGCGATCGAGCCCTGCACCGCCATCTGCGCGATGGCGCAGAAGAACACGCGCATGATCGGGCCGGTGCGGAAGCTGCGATGAACGAACAGGCGATGCATGCCGGCGCCGATGCCGAACGTCGTCAGCGCGAACATCCAGGCGAACGTAAACAGCTCGACCTTACCGACGCCTTGCGTGACCGCCCAGATGATACCCGCGACAGCGCCGACATAGAGAATGCCGAGGAGGAGATAGCTCTCGCGTAGCTTGGCCTGAACGAGCGGGCCTTCGGTGACGACACCGGGCGGAAGCTGCGGCTTGGTGGTGGTGTGTTGGGCGATCTCGGCCGAGGCGAACTCAGTGATGGACATTCCGGGACTTCCAATACTCAGGGCCAGCAATGATTGCGGACGTGCTGAGCCACACCCTATCGCGCAGGGGCCGCCACCTCCAGTATTTAGTTAAGAAAGAGTTAAAATCGGCAGGCTCTGGGCTCAGGCCGATTGCAGCAGGGGCGAGCGCACGATTAGGCGGACGAGGTCATCCCGCTGCTGCTTCTCGGCGAACTTGACCGCGAAGCCGTTGTCGAATTTGCGGATGACGCGTCCGACGCAGGCACCGACCGCCAGCGCGGTTCCGACCGGCGGATCATACTCGCAGGATATCGCGACGCCGGCCGTGGAGACGTCGATGATGAAGCAGGGATGGATGCTGCCGTCGGCGAGCGTCAAGAAGGTGTGCGAAACCTGCGGAACGAAGCGCGCGTCGTTGCGCAGGTCCTGAATGGTCGCGTCCTTCTGCTTCTTCTCCAGCCAGGTCAGTTTTTCCGACATCCAGGCGCGCCGCGCCCGCGTCATGTCGAGCTCCATCAGGAAGCCCGATTTGAGCGTCGCGCTGATGGTGCACTGGAATTCGCCGAAGTCCTGGAAATAGGAGGTCACGCGCTCGCCGACCTTGCCGACGACAGGCACGTCCACGATCATGCGGAACGGGGAGACACGCTTGGTGCGGCAGGCGAAGGTGCGCAACTTGCCCTCGCAATCATACCAGCGCGGCAGCGAGTAGCTGCCGTTCACCGTGACTTCCACCGCACGCTGCCTGAGGAACTCGGAGACGGACATGGGGCCAATCGTATTTCGGAGTATTTCCGTAGGTTCACGGTAGCCGTCAAATTCTAAGCAAATGATACCCGCGCTCACGAGCAGGGGTAAATTTCCGGTAAATATACGGGACGATCGTGCAGCGGAGCGGGCGCCATGGCGCGGCCTCTGTCGGGTCTGCGATCTCACAATCGCACGTTCTCCGATTCAGAACGCATGTATCGAAATAATGCATTTTTGCAACATGGAGAGGTGACCTAGGCTTGACCGGTACCAGGCCGTACGGACGCGCAATGGCGCGCGACGACGGAGGGGATCGACGCCGACCGATGCGGTTATTTTTCGATCAGACGTCGCCATCCGCCCGCAGGGCAGGGGGCGCCATGCATGGGGTCGAATTGAACGACGCGATTCAATTCCCCGAGGCCGATCCCCGGCTCGAGTCGCAGAACTCCACGGTCGCCGACCCGCTCTTCAAGCTGCTGCCATTCGTTCTCGCCGGCCGGCTTGTCGCCGTGAGCGACACGAGCTTTTGGGCGGCCATGATCGCGACGCGACCATGCTGAGCTTCGAGCCCGGAGCGGTCTTCAGCAGCCGTCACCTTGCCGATCTTTTCAGCACCGCGCCGATGCGCGCGATCTTCGGTGAGAGCAATTCACTGGCCTCCATGCTCGTGGTCGAAGCGGCGCTGGCCAGGGTTCAAGGGCGACTCGGTGTGATTCCCTCCGAAGCTGCGGCAGCGATCGCCTCCGCTGCACGCGTTGAACTGCTCGACCTTGACGAACTGGCCGCAGGCACCTTGCGCGCCGGCCTGCCGATCGTGAATCTGGTCGAGCAGTTGATCCGGCTCACTGGTAAACACCATGGCGAATTCGTCCATTGGGGCGCCACGAGCCAGGACATCATGGACACCGCGCTCGTGATGCAGATGCGCGACGCGCTCGAACTCGTCGATCGCGATCTGGCGAACCTGATATCGGTACTTGCGGATCTGGCAGGGACCCACCGCGATACACCGATGGTCGGCAGGACCAAACTGCAACACGCGATCCCGATCACCTTCGGCTTCAAGATTTCCGTCTGGCTGTCGGGCCTGCTGCGCCACAGGCAACGTCTCGCCGAACTCAAACCAAGGGTCCTGCAGGTTCAGTTCGGCGGCGCGGTCGGCACTTTCGCCTCACTCGGCGACGACGGCGACCGCGTCCGCGCCGCGCTGGCCCGCGAACTCGGACTGGCCGAGCCGCTGGTCGCATGGCATGCCGCGCGCGACGCCTTGGCCGAAACGGTCTGCTTGCTCGGGCTGATCTCGGCGACCCTGAGCAAGATCGCGACCGATGTCGCGCTGATGGCACAGACCGAGGTCGGCGAAGTGCTGGAGCCGGGCGGCCAGGGCCATGGCGCCTCCAGCACCATGCCGCACAAGCGAAATCCGATCATCTGCGAGCAGATCCTCAGCACCGGAGTGTCGTTGCGGCGTCTCGCAAGCGCCATGCTCGACGCCTCGGTCCACGACCACGAGCGAGCGACGGGACCGTGGCAGGCTGAATGGTTGATTGTGCCGGAAGCCTTCATGCTGATCGGCCGGGCGTTGGATAACGCCGTTCGGCTCTGCACCGGTCTCGTCGTCAGACCCGATGCGATGCAGGCCAATCTGGGGCGGACGCAGGGGCTCATTGCAGCCGAGGCCGTCATGATGGCGCTCGCTCCGCGCGTCGGGCGCCATCATGCGCACGAGATGGTGAGTGCGGCATGCACGAGCGCTATCGCCTCGGGCCTGACACTGGCCCAGAGCCTTGCGCGCGATCCGGCCGTGACGGCCCATCTCGCGCCGCATGAGATCGAAGCGGCCGCGGATCCGGCTCGGTACATCGGTCTGTCCGGCCGCGAGGTTGATCGCGTCCTCGCGGTCTCGGCTGATCGACCGGTCAGCGCAGTGCAAGAGGCGACACGGAGCAGGACCACATGATTTTGAAATGCGTGCGTCCGGCCGTCGTCGCAGCTGCAGTGCTGGCCATGCTGAATGCGGCACGGGCCGAAGCGCCGTTTCCGTCACGGCCGATCACATTGGTGGTCCCGTTCGCGGCGGGCGGCCCGAACGACGTGATGAGCCGGATCGTATCCGAACACATGTCGCGAAAACTTGGGCAGCCGATCATTGTCGAGAACGTCGCCGGGGCGGGCGGCACGACCGGATCGACACGTGTCGCGAAGAGCGCACCCGACGGTTATACGCTGGTCAGCGGTCACGTCGGCACCCATGCGGCATCGGTCGCACTGTATCCGAACCTCCGTTACGACCCGCGGGTTGATTTCACGCCGATCGGCCTGGTCGCGGAAACGCCGATCCTCGTCGCCGCACGCCGTGACCTCGGCGCGGACAACATGGCGTCGTTCGTCGCGATCGCCAAGGCGCGTGGCCCGGATCTCACCCTCGCCCATGCGGGTGTCGGTTCGATCAGCCACATCAGTTGCCTCCTGTTCACCAGCGTGATCGGGTTCAAGCCGGTGGAGGTGCCATATCGCGGATCGGCGCTGGCGATGACCGACCTGATCGCTGGCCGCAGTGACTTCAGTTGTGCACTGCTGGGCGACGTTCTTCCCTTCCTGGCCGACGGCGGCTTGCGCTTTCTGACCGTTTCGGCGCCCGCACGCGTTCCGCAATTGCCGGATACGCCGACGGCGAAGGAAGCAGGGCTTTCCGGCTTCGTCGCGTCGAGCTGGTTCGCGTTCTACCTGCCGAAAGGCGTGCCGGACGCCATTCGCGACCGGTTCACCGATGCGCTTGGCGCAGCGCTCGACGACGACGGCGTGCGGCGACGGCTTCAACTGGCAGGCATGATCCTGCCGCCGCCGGACCAGCGAGGCCCGGAGCCGCTCAAACGGAGGATGGCCGAGGAGATCGCGCGTTGGCAGGACATCGTCAAAAGCGCGCAGATCCGGCTCGATCAATAGGTGCGACCGGTCCTAGAGAGATCCGAGCAGCACCAGCAAAGCGAGCAGGCTGACAGCGATGAGGAGCTTGATCGCCGTTGCGGTCAGGCTGTCCGGCCTGATCCGAAATCCGAACCATGGCAACGCATGCCGCATCGCGAGCGCCGCACACGCTTCGACGGTGGCGAACACGACAGCGATGCCCGCAATGGTGGACCAGGATGTGTCCGTGGGAATCCACGCCGCAAGCCAGGTTGGGAATGAGGCTTTCAACGACGCCAGCAGCGCGAACCATCCGAACAGGGACACGAAGCCCTTGATGATATCGGGTCCGATCGTCTCGGGCTCGAGCCGGATGCCGATCGTTCCGAGCGCGCGTTCGATGCGCTCGCCGTCGGTGAAGAAGATGAACGCACCGAGGTAGAGCGGAATGCGCGACTGGAAAAGCAGTGCGATGACGCCGAACAAGATCGTGTAGCCGGACGCATCGCGGAGAATGTCCGCCAGCGCGCCCACGCGCGACGGCGCCGTTGCCGTGGCGGCCTGAGGCTGCGGCGCCGATCGGGCGCGCGCCATGTGCTCCAGCATCCTGGCGCGCCGCTCGGGCGCGTAGGGCGCCTTCCGGTGCATCCAGGGCGGCGGAGCCGGCGCGGCGATGCCGTTCTGGCCGTCCGAGGGGGATTTGCGCTGCGCCATGTGCCTGCACCGGTTCCGATGGGACATTGGTCGGCGGCAAGGGGTGGGGAGGTTCATGGCGTGGGCGGCGGATTTTGCGCCGCGTCAGCCGGTGGCCCGGATGTTGGCGCTCCCTAGCGGAATCGAACCGCTCTCTCCACCGTGAAAGGGTGGCGTCCTAACCGATAGACGAAGGGAGCAAACACAAGGCCCCGCCGCTTTTCGCGGCACGGCCGCCGGCCACCCGAACAGAGCCCGGCGGCTGCAGCGGGCGAACGTATAGTGGCCTTTCGCTTGCCGGGCAAGCCGTTCGGGAACGGTCTTTTGTGGCCGGTGGAAAGCCTCCACTCCGGGATCATTCGGAGGCGATTTCAACGGTTTGTTAGGGGGCCCCGAGATAGCGCTGGAACCGGAGAATTTTGTCGATGCCACAGCCCAAGAAGCGCGCAGCCCGCAAGTCGCTGTCGCGGCACGCCTGGATCACGCTCGACGGCGGATTCGCGGCGCGGCATTGCCTGGTCCAGGACATCTCGGCGACGGGCGCGAAGATCACGCTGGACGAGGACGCCAGCCAGCTTCCGGGCGTGATCCGGATGGCGTTCGCACGCGATGCGCGGACCGGGCGGAGCTGCCAGGTGATCTGGCGCCGCGGCAAGTCGGCCGGCATCAGGTTCATCTGAACCCGCGCGGATGGCGCGTGGCGCCGGTCCGGGCTAGAACGGCGGCATGCGCGCGCCGCTCCTCATCCTGATTCCGTTGCTGGCCACGTCCGCGGCCGCAGCGGAAGCCTTGCGCCTGCCGCCTGCCGAGCGCCCGCAGGCCGGCAAGACCCTGCCGCTGAAGGGCACGAGCGGGGCGGCCAAGGCCGGCTCCTGCGCCTCCTACGGCCCGCGCTTCGTCATGGTCGAGGGCACTGGCACCTGCATGAAGATCGGCGGCTCGATCAGCGTCGAGACCACGGTCAGGCGGTAAGCCCCATGCCGCCGGACCTGATGCGGCCCGACATCATCGTCCCCTTCGTGATGTATTGCGCGCTGCTGTGGTGGGTCGGCCGCGGCCTGAGCGCGACCGCAAAGCTCGCCACCGCGGCCGTGACGCTGGTGCTGATCGTCGGCGTGCTGCTGGTCGAGCGCGGCTGGCGCTAGCCTCACAACAAAAACTGCGAAAACAACCCCATGCACAGTAGCCGTCAAGGGCGCCGGTGACGCCGGACGCTCGCGGCATCACGAGCATTTATCCCGGCCCCGGCGCAGCTTGCGCCGCGCCAGGCCCTCACGACATCGGCGGTGCGACAAACTGCGCAAAGCCGGGACGTCTGCCGAGTTCGGCGAGCCAGCGTGTCAGTTGCGGCTGCGAAGGTCGCGTGATGCCCTCGACCCCTAGCCAGCGCCGCGCATAGGCGCCGATCGCGATGTCGGCGAGCGTGAACGCGTCGCCGTTCATGAACGGGCGCGTCGCCAGCAGGCGGTCGGCGATCGCCCAGACCTCGGCGGCGGCATCGGCATCCTGCTGCACCTTGATCATGTCGCGCTCGGCCGGCGGCGTGCGCACGATGCCCCAGAACACCGGGCGATCGACCGGCTGCACCGTCGACAGCGTCCAGTCGAGCCAGCGGTCGACGCTGGTGCGCAGCTTCGGCGCCTCCGGGTAGATCGGCGTGCCGCGTCCATGCGCGAGGCAGAGATAGCGCATGATGGAGTTGGACTCCCACAGCACGAAATCGCCCTCGACCAGGGTCGGGATCCGCGCATTGGGGTTCATCGCGAGATAATCGGCCTCGCCGGTCTTGCCGAACGCCATGCCGGCGTCGATGCGCTCATAGGGCACGGACAGCTCGGCGAGGCACCACAGCACCTTCTGCACGTTGACCGAATTGGCGCGGCCCCAGATCGTCAGCTTTTGGTCCGGCATGAAATTCCTCCCGCGGCGTTGTTGCTTTGGTGCGGGTGATAACGGAATTTCGCCGGCAGGGCGATGCGCGATTGCAGCGAGCCTCTCATGCAAAAAGCTCCGCGCGAGGCGGAGCTTTCGTTGACCAGGTCGAGCCTGATGTCAGCGGCCGAAGAACAGCCACAGCAGAATGATCACCGGGATCGGCACACCCAGCAGCCACAGCAAAATTCCGCGTCCCATCGCGTCCTCCTCCAATCGCATCGTTGAGGAGTGAACGCGGGCGGCGGGGCCTTGTTCCTGCGGGAGCGGCCTACCAGTGGCCGGTGTTGGGCATCGACGACCACGGCTCCTGCGGCGGCTTCGGCTCGCCCTTCTGCAACAGCTCGATCGAGTGCAGGTCCGGTGAGCGCACGAACGCCATGTTGCCGTCGCGCGGGGGACGGTTGATGGTGACGCCGGCCTTCATCAGCTTCTCGCAAGTGACGTAGATGTCGTCGACCTCATAGGCGAGATGGCCGAAGAAGCGGTCCTCGCCATAGGTCTCCTCGTCCCAATTCCAGGTGAGCTCGACCAGCGGCGCGCCGCGCGTTTGCGGCTGCTTCTTCAGTGCCTCGAGGTCGTCGGACGAGCACAGGAACACCAGCGTAAAACGCCCCTTGTCGTTCTCGATCCGCCGCACCTCCGTCAGCCCCAGCGCATCCTGGTAAAACTTCATCGCGACATCGAGATTGCGCACGCGCAGCATGGTGTGGAGGTATCGCATCGGTGGGGCTCCCTTGAACGGATGGGGTTTTTGGTTTGGGCCGGGACGGCGGGGGTAGGAGATAGCAGGAAAATGGGGGGAGGGGCAGAGGGAGGCGGTACGTGTGAGTGAGGACGAGGCGGTTGCTGAAGTGAGCTGGCCGGGGGGTGGGCGGGAGCCGCGAGGTCCGAGATAAATTCCAGGACTGAACTAATCAGCGGCGGGGCTAAGAAGACGCTCAAGGCCGAAGAGGTTAACGGGAAGGCGTTCTCCGACACTCGAGACCCACGTCGCCGGATCGATAGCTTCATCGCGGACGTTTACAACAAGGAACGCCTGCACTCAGCGCTCGGCTATCAATCGCCCCTGAGTTCAAAGCGGTGGTCGCGCAGAACAAAGGCACGATAACACGTTGTGGCAAACCGACCTGTCACCGAAATTATCGTGTCTCACCTGAGGGGTGCAGTCCGGCGTTGTCACCGTAATTCACCCGGCCTCGACCAGGTGGAAGACTTTGGCAGTTGAACCCCGACCAGGCCCGGCGCGACCAACCGCTATGCTGCAAAGTCTGCTCGGCGCGATCGCGGAAATGCTCCTGAGCGCCGCATGGACCGCCATCATCAGGTTCTTCGGTCTGGAAGACGTCGCCGAAATCGCGACGGCTCTCTTCGGCCTTGGCTGTATCCTGATCGGCTTCACCGTCTATTTGTTTGGCCATTGAAGAGGGACGCCGTGAAGACGATCACACTGCTCGCGGTGGCGGCCATGCTGCTGGTGGAAATCCTGGGGTCGAAGTCGAGCGTCGGTGGTTCGATGAACTTCATGCTGATCTTCGTGCTCGTGATGCTGACCGTCGCGATTTACGAGGCGTGGTCGAACAAGCGCGGTGCGATCGGGTGGATCGTCAACCTGTTCGCTTCGGCCGTTGGCGGGCTGGTTGCGGTTGCCGTGATCGGAATGGCCATGGAGGCGATGCTGCCGCACCTTCACCTCGAAGGTTCGCTCGCGTCGTCGCAAAATCCCCTGAAGTATGTTCTGATCGCAGCCATTGCGATCTGCATGGTGCTGGGATCGTGGATGCCGCTGTGGGCCGTCAACCGGTTGCGGGACTGAACCGCATGCGGCGTAGCGCTCGCTAGCGCTTTGCTTCCTGCTTGCCGCGCCTGATTTCCTCGGCCTCGTCCACGAGCTTCAAGGCGGCGCCGTCGTAGCTCAGCTTCAGCCCACGGCCGACGGTCCATATCCATCCCTCGCGGGCGTCCCTGGTTGGTTGGGCGTTGAACTGGTCGGATATCGATTTGACGGCAGCATCCTGCGGGCCCGGATTGTTCACCTCCGCATTGACGCGCCAGATGGGATGTTTGGGGTCAACATCGTCGCTAAAGATCGTGACCTTGGCGCCGTCGACTTCGCACTCGAGGATGTAGGAATCGCGAAGCTGGCGGCAGCGGTAGCGGCGTTGCGTGACGACCTTGTTGGTCTCCTCGAATGTCATTCCGGGCGAAAAGCCGAGGATGTCGGACTTCTTCACGAGTGCCAGCGACGCAGGTTTCAGAAAGCCGGGCTGTACCGTCACGAGAACGGCAGCAGCAACAACGATCAACCCGGCGATAACAATGGCAATCTTCATCAGCCCCTCGCAAGAAACGTCCGACCATACAACAGCCGGAGCGTTCTACCAGCCATTGCGCTGCAGGGTTCGCGATCTCCGCTTGGGCGGTAATCACGGTGACGGTGCTGGACCGCACCCCTCAAGTGAGACACGACAATTGCAGTGACAGTCGGGTGCGTTGTCATCGTAATCTCCCCGTAATTCCAATTGCGAAGCCAACGCGGATCGTTCTGCGCCGCATGAGCCGATTGGTCTTCGGTCCGCTCATTCGGGTGCGTTGTCGCTAGAATTCTAAATTAGGTTGCATATCGGGCGGAGAGGGTCTATCAGCCTTGACGGTCGGTAGACGAAGTTCTTCTCAGAGGGTCGTATGATGCCAACGAGCGAAAGCGAACAGAATCTGCTGGCAATGAAAGCGGCAGAGGCACAGGCCACCGCCGCAAGATTGGCAAAAGTGGTTCAGGCCCACGTCGAATTATTGGCAGCCGCCAAGAACGACGGCTCTCTCGACGACTCCTCGCATTGGCCTGCGGTGTGGGCAGGGGCAATTGCATCGGGCTTCGGCCATTATGCGTTCACTACTGACTGGACTGGAGGCGCGCCCCATCCTTTTTGGACGGCAGGAGCCCATCCGACCGGCGGGGACTGGACGGCATGGGCAACAGGTTCTTGGGCGGGTGCGGGTCAGTTCTATGAAGATCCCAGGAATTATTACGGCAAGCAGGTATGGGCTAATTTGAAGTGCGGAGGGTTCGGCGCGGGAGGCGTGAGTCTATACCTGTACAGCAGCGAAGGCGGACCAATGATCGGCAAATTTGGCGGGTACTTATCCGGGCTCGGCGGCTGTGATATCTCGTGTCATTTGACCTACACCTCCGGACCATAGCGCTCCGGGGCCGATCGACATTCATTGCATCCAGATCATGCCGGCTGCCAGCCGCGCAGGCGTGATCGTCTGTCCGTGCGATGACACGGACGCGACGCGGCTACAATATCAAGAGGAGATTGCGGTGTGCGCGGGACAGCTAGCTCACTTGGCGTAACCCTGGGAGCGGAGCCATGCGATCTTGCGATCGCCGTTGATCCAGTCGTCGGCATCTGCCTTGCTGGTGAATCCGGTGATTTCGCGCTGTTCGTGGTCGGGGTAGTCCGCGAGTATCTTCCATTCGCTGTCTGAAAGGCGGACGGTTTTGAAGGTCACTTTTGTTTTGGCCATGCCGCACTATGCAGGAATTTCTCCAGAAAAGGAACCCGCCTTGCGGTGGGCGCGGAACAGTCGCCGTCGTTGCGAGCGAAGCGAAGCAATCCGATTGGTGCCGTCAATTACGGTGCCACCCGAAACTAAGCCGCAAGCCGCTGCTCGACCGGCGCCGTCAGGAGCTTGAGCACTTCTGCATGCTCGAGGTCCGGCACGGCGATGGCCGTGTGGCTATACATTGCGGTGGTTCGCGAGCTTGCGATCCCCTCGAGGATCGCCTTGCCCTTGATGACGTGAAGGCCCATGCCTTCCTGTGAGGGGAAGATCGCCAGCACCACGTCATAGGCGGCGATCACGGCGCGAAGCGCCTCGGCCTTGTCGTCGGCGATGTCGACGAAGACACGAACATCAGCCGCGAGCTCACGCAGCTCGTCAAAATCCAGCACTGTGGGATACTCCAACGCAACGACCCTTGATGAGGACAGTGGATGCGTTGGGTTACTGAAGTCTCAACAACGCGGGGCCCGGGCACAGGTTTAACGACGAGGTGACGCGCCGAATGGGATCGAGGCGGGCCGCGACAAGCGAAAACCCTGCCTGGGGACTTCGGCCGCGGGATGCGCCAGAGGAGGATGGTTCAAGAACCAGCCGCGCAAGCTGCGGCATTTTCAAGGGGACGCCCGGAACCCCCGCAGAACCCCTGCTTGTGTTTTGGGCCTCGATGGGTTCTAAGCCCCCTGACTTCACGACGTCAGGCCCTGAACCAGCATCACACTTCCGTGGTTCAGCCGCGCCCTGAGCAGGAATGCTCGCCCCCACAAAAGGAATTCAGACATGGCGAAGATGACGAAAACCCAATTGATCGATGCAATTGCCGAGGGCACGCAGCTGTCGAAGAACGACGTGAAGTCGGTGATCGAATACATGGCGACGGTCGGTTACAAGGAGCTCAACGAGTCCGGCGAGTTCGTCATTCCCGGCTTCGTGAAAATGTCGGTCGTCAACAAGCCGGCGACCGAAGCCCGCATGGGCGTCAATCCCTTCACCAAGGAGCCGATGCAGTTCGCGGCCAAGCCGGCGAGCAAGTCGGTGAAGGCCTCGCCGCTGAAGGTTGCCAAGGACGCCGTCTAGGCGGCTCGCGGTCGCGCTGCAGCGGCTTTTCTCGCGAAGCCACCGCAGCGACCGCCGTGCGGTGGCGGACGCCAGTCGGGAACTCTCGCGCCTTGCCGGGCTTGCTTCCAGAAGGGAGACGCCACATGACGGGCATAAGCGAGGAAGACATCAGAGATCGCGCCTACCACCTCTGGCGCGAAGCCGGCGAGCCCGCGGGGCCGATGGACACTTTTTGGTATCAGGCCGAAAAGCAGCTCCTCGCCGAGCGGACCGGACAAGGCGAATTGCCGCCGGGGATGACGGACAATCTGCCGGTCTGAGCGCCCGCATCATGCCGGCAGCGCGAAAGAAAAACCCCGCGCTTTCGCGCGGGGCTCTCTTGGCCGGCGGCCTTGGGATTTCAGCGCCTGGCCGCCAGCCATACCAGGAACCTAAGGTTGAAAGTCCAAAAAGCAACAGCGCCGCGATGACGGAGTATGTTCGTCAGGCGGCGCTGCCATATAGGCCGGGCGCTGAAATCCCCAGCCCCCATGGGTCCGTGCCGGTTCGAAAAGGTTCAAGGTGACGTGCACAGGAAATCCGGTCGCGAGGGCTGGACTTTTTGTTCTTATTTTGTTCTAGTTGGTCATCACGTTGGAGGTGACTGATGACCGTCGAGAAACAGCGCGAAGTGATCAGGCTCTGGAATCAGCTCAGGAAGGTCGAAGGGCCGGCGGCGGAAGAGCTTCGTATCCAGATCCTCGAATGTTTTTCCGAGAAGGACAAGGCGAAGCGGGCGGCGTGAGGCGCGGCGACATCGCGTCGTCGGCAAGCGCGATCTCGGTTGCCCGCGGCTGACGCGCCGCTTCGGAGAGGCGCATGCGAGTTGCCGCGACCGTCGATCCGCGCCCGTCAGGGTGGCCATCGTTACGGTCTGTTCGCCTGGTCGCCCAGGAACAAACATCTGCCATCGGCGTTCGCGCAGCATGACATGCCCGCGATGCTCCAGCCCGATGGCGGCCAGCTCGGCCAACAGCTTTCGATGCGACCCGTGCCGCGAAATCATCATCGTGTTTGCGGTCGTCTCGAAATTTCTCCCGCCGAAGAGTCCGGTCGCAGAAGAGGGAAGGGGCTTGGCGTAGACGAGAGACCCGTCTCAGAAAACGCGCCATGGCGCGCCTTCACCGATCGTTAGGAATCGCTTCGCGCTGATTTTTGCGACTCCGATTCGTTCCTTGCGAACGAAATGGAGTCGGATGCAGAACAAGCCGTGGCTTCTGTGTCGATGCGGGACATCCGCGCCGCAGGCGTGATTCTTCGCACAGTCCCGTCCTGTTGTTCTCGCTACCAGCGAGGCAAGGGAGAGCGAAAAGGGAGAGCGACATGGACGCGTGCTGGTTTCTCGCCGAGATCGCCAAAGTGTTCTGGTACGACAGGCATCCGCGCTTGCGCAAAGGCAAGCCGTCGGTGCCGCAAGTGCCGCCGCCACCGAAGCGCGGCGACGGGCAATGATCGCGCGAGCTCGCGCTCATTTGCATGCAAGCGAATTGTTAAGACTTGTGCCGCGCCGATTTATTCGATTCCGATTCGTTCCCCGAGAACGAAATGCAAGCGAAGCTGGAACAATCCGGCGAAAGTGGTCGCGGTCCCCTTCGCGCGATAGCGATGCGCTCGCCGGATCGCTGGCCTTGCGCGAACTCCTAACGAAAGTTTGCGACGAGGCCGATAACCCTATTCGGTTAGGTTAAAAGCCCAATCGCGTTGCGCTTACCGCTGCCTGGAGTAGGTTTCTTGCAAAGACAAGAACGACTTTGCCAACAAGCAGTTTTGCATGACCCCTTTTTCAGAACCCTGCTTTTATCAAGGCGACCGGCACACCTACCGGCGCGTCGCCATCGTCGGCACGCTGTTCTGTCTCGCTTTCATCGCGATCAGCTTCTCGCTGCGGCAGCAAGCCGAGGACACGCGCGTCGCGGTCAAAGCCGACCGGCTGGTGCGCACGGCAGGGCAGGCGCCGCGCGCGAACTAGTGCTCCTCGGCGGAATTGTCCTGGCCTGCGCCACATGCGGTGCCACGGCGCGCGAGCGCGACGAAGCCGGCAAATCCGGACAGATTGAGCAAAACTTCGAGCCAGGCGGGCATGTCGGGCCTCACTTGCCGTGAATGCGCTTTCAACGTGAGCGTGAAATACTTGTTCCCGCCCGCAGGAATAAACTCGCCTACAGCGGTGACGATGGATCAAGCCGCCGGCCCAGACTCGCAATGGACGAACCCGACGGCTGTTCCTTGAGGAACTCGGCGATGGCGCGCGCGAGTTCGCCGTCGCTCATCGGCGTCGCCGGCGGGCGCAGCGTGCCAACACTGAAATTGCGGACGATCTCGTCGTAATGCTGATCGCGCGATTTGGGAACGAGCCTGCGGATACGGGCCAGCAAAGCGGATAGCGGCAATGTGTTCGCCTCGGTATCCGCCCCATTGGCAGTCCTCATCGTCTGCTGCCACGACTCCCTTGAAATCAAAAACCCCGCCAGCACCGCGGAGGATACTGACGGGGTCTTCGTGCTGTCGCCTCGACCGGATGGCGGAGGCTTCCGCACTTGGAGATGCAATGCGCGGAACGCGCCTTCGTTCCCGGCATGCCGATATTTCTCTGCGCATTTCGCAAGGCCGGGTTCCGCGCCCACGCGCAACCATCGCAGCACCCCGGCGTTGTCTGCCGGAGATTGGAAGGAGGTCATCATGAAGAAAACACTGGCAGTTCTGGCTACCATTGCCGCCGTCGGCGTGACCGCAATTGCGGCGCCCGCGCCGGCTGAGGCGCGCGGCCGCGGCATCGGCCCTGGCCTTGCGTTCGGCCTCGCCGCCGGCGCGATCACCGCGGGGGCGGTCGCTGCATCCCATCCGTACGGCTATGGCTATTATGGTCCGCGCTACGGCTATTATGACGGGCCCGCCTACTATAGCCCCGGCCCGTACGCCTATTATGGCGATGGGCCCTACTACCGTCGCCACCACTATTACCGGCACTGGTAAGGGCTGAACAAGCGAAAAGCCCGGAGCGATGCTCCGGGCTTTTTTTCGTGCGTGGCGATCGGAAGTGTCTTACGGCCAGAGCGAGGGCCGCTCCGCCTTGCGCGCATTGTCGAGCGTCGACACGAAATATTCTTCGCGCTCGCGCTTGAATTTTTCCTGCGTGGCCCGGAAGGCGGCGACACGGGCGGCGATCTCTTCACGTTCGCGGATCTTGCGTTGTTCGTCTTCGGTCATGTCAAATCCCCTCTACACGTGAGTATATGCCTGAACTCAAGCACTGCCGCCGCAATCACGTTGAGTCGCGTAAACAGATGCATTGGCACTTCCGATTGGGGCGTCAATGGGGAGGAGGCATTGCAGGATTGTGATAAGCGAAGGTCGGAAAAAATTGCCGCCCAAAGTCTTGTTGCCGAAGTCTCGCAAGGCTCTTGCGCGGCGGCGGATAAGAGCGTCAACAATCTTGTCGCTTGCGTGCGACACAGCTAGCGCAACGACATCGGGAGGCCGCGATTGATTGCATCGGATCTCCGCAGCGGCGTCGAACGGCTCGGCGACATGATCGCCGAGGCGAGGACCATCGTGCCGTTCACCGGCGCCGGCATCTCGACCGAATGCGGCATCCCAGACTTCCGATCGCCGGGCGGAATTTGGACGCGCTACCGCCCCATCGAGTTCGGCGAATTTGTCGCCAGCCAGGAAGCGCGCGACGAATCCTGGCGCCGCCGCTTTGCGATGGAGGAGGTCTTTGCCGCGGCCAAGCCCGGCCGCGGCCACCGCGCGCTGGCCTCGCTGTACCGCGCCGGCAAGGTTCCCGCTATCATCACCCAGAACATCGACAACCTGCACCAGGCCTCAGGCTTCGCCGCCGAGCACGTGATTGAACTTCACGGAAATACTACCTATGCGCGCTGCATCGGATGCGGGCAGGCCTATCCGCTCGACTGGGTGAAGCGACGCTTCGACGAGGAGGGCGCCGCTCCCAACTGTACCGCGTGCGACGAGCCGGTGAAGACCGCAACGATTTCATTCGGTCAGATGATGCCCGAGGATGAAATGCAGCGAGCAACAGAGCTGTCGCAGCATTGCGACCTCTTCATCGCGGTCGGTTCCTCGCTCGTCGTATGGCCGGCGGCGGGCTTTCCGATGATGGCGAAGAACTCTGGTGCACGTCTGGTGATCATCAATCGCGAGCCGACCGATCAGGACGATCTCGCCGACCTCGTGATCCGCCACGACATCGGCGAGACTCTCGGTCCCTTTGTCGGGAATTGAGGCATCAGTTTGATTCGCGGCTGTGCAAGCTGTTCATAGGTTCCGGCGAATCTCTTTTTTGTCTATGCCTCGCAACCGGGAGTGTTATCTTTTGAGTCGAAAGATTCGCGTCGCCTCGAATTGAGAACATTCTCTTAAGACGCGTGATTCGAGCGCCGCCAATGTGGCGGGTTGCATGGCAGTGTGGGGTCCGGGGTTATGGGGTCGTCGGACGGATTTGAGTCCAAGAAGATGGGAGTTCCCGCTGTGGGCGAGCACGGCGGCGGCAGTCGCGATAGCGCGCTCAGCCCGTTCACCGGATTAGGTGAGGGCAGCGCCAACCTCGTCGAGGTTCACGGCGTCATCAAATGGTTCGACGCTTCAAAGGGCTACGGCTTCATCGTTCCCGACAATGGCTGGCCCGACGTGCTCCTGCACGTTACCGTGCTTAGGCGCGATGGCTTCCAGACCGCCTACGAGGGAGCCCGCATCGTCGTCGAGTGCATCCAGCGCGCCAAGGGCTACCAGGCGTTCCGCGTGGTCTCGATGGACGAGTCGACCGCGATCCATCCAGCGCAGATGCTGCCGCCGCGGACCCATGTCACGGTGACCGCGACCAGCGGGTTGGAGCGGGCCCAAGTCAAGTGGTTCAACCGGCTGCGCGGCTTCGGCTTCCTGACCTGCGGCGAGGGCACACCTGACATCTTCGTGCACATGGAGACGCTGCGCCGCTTCGGCATGACCGAGCTCCGGCCCGGTCAATATGTCCTGGTCCGCTTCGGGCCCGGCTCCAAGGGCATGATGGCGGCCGAGATCCATCCCGAGACGGGATCGCCCGGATTGCAGTCGCACTGAACGTCAATTCCCGCAATCGTGAGCAGAGGGGGGGGGGGGGGGGGGGGGGGGGGGGGGGGGGGGGGGGGGGGGGGGGGGGGGGGGGGGGGGGGGGGGGGGGGG
>NZ_JASXTA010000006.1:0-362930 GCF_032290525.1 Bradyrhizobium cosmicum
CTCAGCAGTGCCCATATTGCCGAAAGCAAATCCTTGAAAAACAGTGGCGCAAACACATTCTGCCAAAGTAGTGCTAGGGCGTGTACTCATAAATCGGGGACGCGGTTTGATGTCCGCTACCGTCGATAACGGCGCGAAATCGGAGAGTTGCAGGACTTCCGCGTTGGGCCAGGAGCTGACGCGCTAGTTCGCTCCCTTCAGGGCTGCGAGTTTGTCAAAAGGATTTGGTCGGAACACTCCAGCGCTGATTGGGCGACTGCTTTGTGCGCTTCGGTGCCGACGACGGTAATCGTTCGTATCCGGCAGGCACACCGGCCGGGTCATAGTTCCAAGGTTTCGGCGGAGGAGTGTGAATCCAGGTCGGCTCCATAATGCCGTGTACAACGTTGGCAATAAGTTCGACGTCGCTGGCGGCGTCGAGCAACATCTGAGTCGAAAAGTGGAGGTTATTATTCTTCTCAATTTCTCTTATGGCTGTGCTGTTGGATGTGGAGAACCAGCCTCTGTTGTTGAGATCAGGATACCCCGCGTTGTGCGCCAACCGGTTTCGAAGAGTCGTTATGACACTAAGGTGATTGAGCACAAACGCCAGATCTTTCTGACGAGGTGCCGGCGCCTTCGTGACGCGCAAAAGTCTTTTTAAAGTGTCGGATATCGCGGAAATTCCAATTGGCCCCATAACAGCGCGAATGGCGAACGCATCTTGAACATCGCGCGCTACAAACCGGGCTGATAGGAAGTTTGCAGCGACCGCGTGAAGAGAATCCTCTGTCCGAGCGAACATGTGGATGAATTTGCCAAGTGCGTAATAGTAGTCATCCCAAATGCGAGGCAGATCGTCTTCCAGCTTATTCATGAAGGTTTTCCGATACGAATGGCAGTGATGCCTTCTGACTTCGCTGAGCTGACGGTTATTTCGGGAGGGGGGTCGGGCGGAGCGGAGAAGGGCTCGAACACCTTCCAATATGCAGCTTGGATCGCATCAAGCACCGCGGCCGTTGCCTCGGAGATATCGCAAGACACGAGCTGTCCCTTCCATATCGAAGAGAAAAGCGATCCTTGAGAGACTCGTCAAGCTGAAGGGTATCTCCTGGTGCAACTTCAATGCTCAATCCCGGCGAGTTGGCTGCGGCGGGGCCGTGCATCACATGCTTCTTCGTGGAGCGCGGTGAGTTGCACCGCTCTCCCGTATGCGCCAGAGCGTGGCGGAGTTTCCGAGCCCATGGAAAGGCTTTGGCATAGCGCCGCTGAGCCGAGCGCATGTGCATCGATCCTATTTCTGAAAGTCGGGCACAAGCCCAGCGTCTCGTAGACGCCCTCAATAACCTGGCCAAAGTGATCGACGCTCATACAGGCATCGCGGGCTGCGACGTGCGCCCAATCGAAGAATGAGAGGGCGCCGCCTTCGTCACCTGTCGATCCGGCGTGACCCTCTCCACTGTGCAATATTGAAACAGCTCAACGCAGTGCGGAACTTTTCCGCCCAATGGGCGAGATCGTTCAGCGCGTTGAATCCGTCGATAACGTGCCGCTCCTTTTCAGGCACTAGGTTTCGATCAACGTGCATGAAAATCAATCCGAGTTACCGCGCGACGTAGTCGCTCAATTCGCTATCGTGGAGCATCTGCGTAGGTCGGCCTACAGAGACAACTACGAGCTGATCCACATTTCCAAAGAAATCACAGGCCGTTAAGGCTGTCCGTCACGGGCGCGGGTCACCCCTCCGGAGGGCCAATAGCGGGATGCCGCCCTCAACTGAGGGCGGCGATAGCGGCTGGGTCGGTTATATCGAGGCGGATGGTAGTCACGTACGTCTGAGGACGTCTCGCACCTGCCTGTAGCGCCGCGGCCTCGGTTCGGTGGGCGATACCACTGAAATAGATGTGGCCTTCGGAGTTGCGGAAAACGTTGGTGAAATAGGTCATTTGTAATCTCCAATTTTTGAAAGAATTCGGAGATTGTACGCCGTTTGGGGGTGCTTTCAAATTTCTGGACCGAAAATCTTTCTGATCCGCGCCCTCAGGCGCCCGTCCACTCCCTTCAAGAAAGAGCAAAAGCAGTGGCAAAGTCCGCTAAGGGTCATAAACGTCGATGCCGACCGAATGGGGGACTTCCGCTTAACCCTCGGAAGCTGACGTTTATGAGTACACGCGCTAGGCGAACTCTTTCACCAGCGCGCTGCCGGCGAGATAGAGTCCCAGCAAAATCATCGCGATCAGGAACCAGCGGCGAAATGCTTCGGCCGGCATCCGCGCCCGCACCGACTGACCGATATACATGCCGGCAAAGGCGCAGGCCATGCCCACCGCGCCAGGCACCACATTGGCCGGCGTCAGTAATCCGCCGGCGGTCAGGTTGAAGGCGAGCGCCAGCGTCGCTGTCGTGAAGAACACGCCGAGCGCCTGCACCAACTCGTCCTTCTCCATGCCGATCGCCTGCATGAACGGCATCGAGGGGATCACCTGCACGCCGGTCGAGGCCGAGATCACGCCGGTGATCACGCCGACCACGCCGCCGACCCATTTCTCGTTCTGCGGCGCGACGCGGAACTGGAATTTGTTCAACCCGATGACCGCGTAGATCACCAGCAAGACGCCGAGCACGATGGTGCCGTAGCGCGCATGCGGGCCGGTCAGCGCGCCGGCATTGAGCCAGCATCCGATCACGGTGCCGATCATCAGCGGCCACAGCCGCCTCAGGATGTCGCGCAGGTGAGGGCCGACGAAGGTCTGCCAGATGTTGGTGACGATGGCGGGCACGATCACGATGGCGATCGCGCGGCTCGGCGCCATGCTCACCGCGAGCAGGCCCATCGATACGGTCGGCAGGCCGAGCCCGACCACGCCCTTGACGAATCCGGCGATCAGGAAGACGGCGGCGATGAGAATGAGGAGCGGGTCGATCATATCTCGCACATTGACCGAAGCCGCGGGCCGGCACAATCTGAAGCTTACGGAGACTGCCTTCGGCCACGACGAAGGCTGAGGAAACCCGCCATGCGCTTCGACCTCGTCGACCTCCAGCTCTTCATCGCGGTTGCCGACCAGCGCAGCATCACCCGCGGCGCCGAGCGGTCGCATCTGGCGCTGGCCTCGGCCAGCGCGCGCATCAAGGGGCTCGAGGACGCGCTCGGCGTCGCGCTGCTCAAGCGCGGGCGCCGCGGCATCGAGCTGACCGCGGCCGGCGAGAGCCTGCTCGACCATGCGCGGCTCGTCATCCACCAGATCGACGCCATGCGCGGCGACCTCGCCGGATTTGCCAGCGGCGTGCGCGCCAGCGTGCACTTGCTCGCCAACACCTCCGGGCTCTCGGAGCATCTGCCGAAGGCGCTGGCCGGCTTCCTGCGCGAGCATCGCGACGTCGCCATCGACATCGAGGAGCGCGAGAGCACCGACATCGCGGCAGCGATCACCGCGGGGGCCGCCGATCTCGGCTTCGCCGCCGAGCACGCGCTGCCCGACCATATCGAGCGCTTCGTCTTCAGCGAGGATCGCCTGACGCTGGTGACGTCCAGGCGGGGTCCGTTCGCCGGCCGCCGCCAGATCGATTTCCAGGAGGCGGGGACTTGCGAGTTCGTCGGGCTGACCAGCGCCACCGCGCTTCAGATGCATATTTCGAAGCATGCGGCCCGGCTCGGCATGCGTCCGCATTTTCGCGCGCGGCTGCGCGATTTCGACGCGATCTGCCAGTTGGTCGCCGCCGAGGTCGGCGTCGCGCTCGTGCCGGAAGCCGCGGCCCGGCGCTGCGCCAAGCTGATGCCGCTCGCCATGGTCCGCCTGCGCGATGCCTTCGCCAACCGCAGGCTCGTGATCTGTGCGCGCAGCTTCAAGGCGCTGCCGAGGCCGGCCAAGATGCTGGTGGAGCATCTGCGTGCGGCGGCGGTGTGAGGGCTTACCCTCCCCCTCCAGGGGAGGGTGAGAGCTACTTCCCCGTCTCCACCCCGGCGTCCTTGATCACCTTCGCCCACTTCCTGGTCTCGTCGGCGATGAATGCGCGAAAATGCTCCGGCTCGTCGCCGACAAGCGTCGCGCCCTGGGCTGCCAGCTTCTCCTTCACCGCGGGATCCGCCATCGCCTTGGTCGCGAGGCCATGCAGCGCGGTGACGATCTCCTTCGGCGTGCCCTTCGGCGCGACCATGCCGTACCAGTTCTCGATGCGCAGATCAGGAAAGCCCGCTTCCGTGGTGGTTGGCACGTCAGGCGCGGTCGGTGCGCGCTGGACCGAGCCGACCGCGATCGGCCGCAGGGCGCCGGCCTTGACCTGCGGCAGCAGCACCGGAAGATCGAGGAACGCCATCTGCACCTGCTGGCCCAAGAGATCGTTCACCGCGGGAGCTGCGCCGCGATAGGGCACATGCACGATGTCGATCCTGGCCGTCAGCTTGAACAGTTCACCGGCCAGATGCGGCAGGCTGCCGGGGCCGGAGGAGGCGAAATTGAGCTTTCCCGGCTGCGCCTTGGCCAGCGCGATCAGCTCGCCGATGTCTTTCGCCTGCACATTGGCGGCGACGACGAGCATTTCCGGCACGGTCGCAACCAGCGTCACCGGCGTGAGGTCGCTCGAGGTGTCGTAGGCGACCCGCTCCATGCTCGGGCTGATGGCGAGCGCGCCGGCTGAGGAGATCGCGATGGTGTACCCGTCGGGCGCGGCCTTCGAGACCGCATCGGTGCCGAGCACGCCGCCCTGGCCGCCGCGATTGTCGATCAGCACCGGCTGTCCCGACAGTTCCGACATGCGGTGCCCGATCACTCGCGCAATGATGTCGTTGGGGCCGCCGGCTGGGAACGGCACGATCAGCTTGATCGGCTTGGCTGGAAAATTCTGCGCGGATGCCGCTGACGGCAGCAGAAGCAGGATTGCGAGGAGGAGCGAGCGGCGGGATTTCATGCAGGCTCCCAATTCGCCTATCCGTTGAGCAGCTTCATTGCTTCTTCGTGAACCCTGGGGTCGCCGGCCGCGATGATGCGGCCGCCGCCCTGCGCGGGCTTGCCTTCCCAGGTGGTGACGACGCCGCCTGCGCCGGTCACGATCGGGATCAGGGCTGCGATATCGTAAGGCTTCAACTCGGTCTCGACCACGAGATCGACGTGGCCGGCCGCCAGCATGCAATAGGAGTAGCAGTCGCCGCCATAGCGCGACAGACGCGCGCCCTTCTCGATGCGGCCGAAGATGGCACGGTCGCGCTCGTTCATCAGCAGCGGGCTGGTCGTATAGGTCGTCGCCTCCGAGAGCGAAGCGCAGCGGCGGACCTGGAGCCGGCGCTCGCCCGAGGGGCCTTTATAGTGGGCCGAGCCGTTGTCGCCGGAAAATCGCTCGCCGATGAAGGGCTGGTGCATCATGCCGTACACCGGCGTGCCCTTGTGCAAGAGTGCGATCAGCGTGCCCCAGATCGGAAATCCGCCGATGAAGGATTTTGTGCCGTCGATGGGATCGAGCACCCAGACATAATCTGAATCCTCGCGCTCATTGCCGAATTCCTCGCCGACGATACCGTGCTGGGGGAAGCTGGCCTTGATCACCCGCCGCATCACCGCCTCCGCCGCACGATCGGCCTCAGTGACGGGGTCGAATTCCCTGGTCTTGCTCTTGTCGTCGATCGACAGCGAGGTGCGGAAGAACGGCAGGATGGTTTCGCCGGAGGCAGTGGCGAGTCGTCCGATGAAGGCGGAGAAGTCGATCACCGTCACGGCGTATCCTCAAAAGCGAAAGTCGGATGAAGTTCGTTCCTGCCTAACCCAAATCGCCGTGCGCGTGCAGCGTTGTCTTGATTTGCACCCTGGTATTTTGAATGCCGGAGCCGGCTGTCAGACCAAGTCACCAAGCTGGCCAAATATCGATCACAGACTTGAAAACTTAGTTCCGAACATGCCTTGTTCGTATGCAAATGACTATCAACCCATTGAATTTCCTTATCAAAGAAACTGAATCCGGGTTTCGCTAGAAGCAACCGAGCCATGTGCATATCGCATGGGAAACCGCTCAAAAGCCCTTGCGCTTTGTGCGTCGCGGTCGCATATTGTTGCGGTGCGGTAGCGCTTTGCGTTATCGCTGCCCTCCTTGGGCGTTTCCTCCCTAGACTTGGGCCGCTTCTTCATCAGAAGCGGCCCTTTTTTCTTTGGCCCATCTGTTTCGCTTCGCGCGCGTGAAAACGCGAAGTGAAGATGCGGCGTTCGATACGCGCGTTGTTTTTCTTCCAGCGCGACGCGGCGCGGCGAGCGCCTATTCCGCCGCGGCCTGGAACGGGCCGAGATCGCCGAACGGGATCGTGGTTGCCAGCACGTCGGCGAGGACGCCGAAATCGCTTGCGACTTGCGCAAAGCGCGGACCACGCTCGCGCCGGCGCTCATCCATGTAGATCGCGCGGTTGAGCTCGAGCTGCACGGCGTGCAGCCCGCTCGCCGGATTGCCGTAATGCTCGGTGATGAAGCCGCCGGCATAGGGCTTGTTGCGGCCGATCGAATAGCCGAGCCCCGTCATGGTCTCCTCGACCCGATCGGGCAGCAGCGGCGTGCAGCTCGTGCCGTAACGGTCGCCGATGACGACGTCGGGCCGGCGCGGCTCGTCGCGGGAGACGCCGACCGAGGGCATCGAGTGGCAGTCGACCAGCACCACGGTGCCGAAC
The DNA here is from genome assembly GCF_032290525.1 of Bradyrhizobium cosmicum. GTDB lineage: Bacteria > Pseudomonadota > Alphaproteobacteria > Rhizobiales > Xanthobacteraceae > Bradyrhizobium > Bradyrhizobium cosmicum_A. The sequence continues at coordinate 6,623 of NZ_JASXTA010000006.1, forward strand.
ATCTGGTGCACCTTGTTGATCAGCCGGCGCAGCGCGCGATGATAGGGCTTGTAGAGCGTCTCGATCCGCGCCAGCGCATCGTCGACCAGGATGCGGTCGCGATAGATCTCCTGGCCGTCGCCGACGACGCGCGGAATCGTGCCGAGGCCGCCCGCGACCCGCATCGAGCGGGTGTTGGCAAAGCTCGGCAGGCGCCCGGTGAACATGCGCGGGTCGAGCTCATAGGGCTCGCGATTGACGTCGACATAGGAGCGGGGAAAGTTGACCCGCACGGTCGGAAAACCGCGCGCGACGAGATGGCCGATCAGCTCGTCCATGAAGGAATCTTCGGACCGCCGCAGCGTCGGCAGGTCGATCCTGGAGGCGCTCAGGAATTCGTCCGGATAGGTCGAGCCGGAATGGGGCGAGTTGAAGATGACAGGCGCGCGCCACTCGGCGGGCTCCACGATCTCGAAGGCTGGCGACATCTCGCCGTCAAACCGGGTCATCTGAGGGGCTTCGTCCCATTGCAGCCGCAGGATCCGGCAAAGCCCGGATCGAATTGATTCGGCCGGTCGAGCGGCTCTTATGTGTCGTCATTGTCCGGAATCGCAACCATTCTGCCAAGCGAAAAGATGTGATCGGTGGTGGAACATGTCTTAACCGTGCGGGCATCGCGCCGGGGACACGCCGGCGCGGCTCGATTGATTCGTGCGGCATTCCGGTTCACAAGGGACCGGCAGCGCGAGCCGGCCGAGGTTAAAGATTTTCACCTCAAATTTACCCTCTGTCGGGCTTAGTGACCTCTGCTGATACTCTCTGGGGATGCGACGTTTCCTGCCATGGCAAAAATCCTGCTCGCCGAAGACGACAACGACATGCGCCGTTTCCTGGTCAAGGCGCTGGAAAACGCCGGTTTTCAGGTTTCGTCCCATGACAACGGCATGGCCGCCTATCAGCGGCTCCGGGAAGAGCCGTTCGAGATGCTGCTGACCGACATCGTGATGCCGGAGATGGACGGCATCGAGCTCGCCCGCCGGGCCTCGGAACTCGACCCCGACATCAAGATCATGTTCATCACCGGCTTCGCCGCAGTCGCCCTGAACTCGGATTCGGACGCGCCCAAGAACGCCAAAGTGCTGTCCAAGCCCGTGCATCTGCGCGAATTGGTCAGCGAAGTGAACAAGATGCTGGCGGCCTAAATCGGCCCCGTTCCGTCCTTGCACCGGCTCCCGTGAGCCGTTATAGGGACCCGACCCGATCTAGACGACATCTAGGGCGCGTAGCTCAGCGGGAGAGCACTACCTTGACATGGTAGGGGTCACAGGTTCGATCCCTGTCGCGCCCACCATCCTTCGCTCGCGATAGCGAGAGAAGGATGCCACGCCAAAGCCCAAAGGGCGAAGGCGGACTGCAGCCGCGAGCTACGGCTCGGCAAGCCACCAATCTCATTGCGAGAAGCGTGTCCGGCGCAGCCCGAAGAGCGTAGACGGACTGGTGCGCCTTGTCATCTCCCCCAGCCGAGGACTCGGCTCGCCGCTATTTCAGTTCTGTGTTTGCGACCGGCAGGATGGAGGCGACGTGCCAACCGTCGGCATCCTGAACGTAGGTCTGGCTGATCAGAAACGTATTTTGTTGTGGCGGCTTGCCTGGAAGACCGCGCGTGAAAACGATCGGGACGAGGATCTGCATGACCTCGTTCGAGATTACGGCGACGTGGAATTTCGACATGTCGGGTTCCAGGTGCCAGGTGCCTTCGTAATACGCCTTGAAGCGGTCGGCGACCGTATCACGACCTCTGGTCTCGATGCCTCTCGCAAACAATAGCGTGCTCGGCGAATTCCAGAGCATGGCTTTCACATCGTCCGCGTTATGCGCATTCTGCGCGGTAATGAACTTTTCGAAGATGGTTCGTGCCTCGGCATCGTTTGCCGCCGCCAGCGCAGGTCCGGCCGACCAGAACGTTGCGGCGAGAAACAGCGCTGCGGCCGCAAGACGAGGGCGTCGTGCAAATAGTCGTGGCTTAACGCTGGCTGGAGACATATCGGACGGGGGCATGTTCACCTCTCTTTTGGATGACGATAATCATACCACCGATCGCCTCGCCGGCGTTTCAGGATCGCGCGAGTAGCGGTCACCGCTGCATCACAGATGCGTAAGGTCAGGTCATGCCGGATGCCGCGGGACGTAGCCGGCAAACTCTCGCCGCCAGCGACAAGTTGAGTTATTGTGGCGCGATGTGAAGTGTCGCCTTAGACGTGAGCCCGCCCATGACAGTTTCCGTCATCCAACAGGCCAAAATCCAGGCACAGGTGCTGGTGCCGCTGGTCAGGGCATTGCAAGCCGAGCTCGGCGAGGCGCGTGCCAACGCGCTGGTGCGCAAGGCGCTCGGCGATCTCTATCGCGGCTTCGGCGAGGAATTCTGGAAGACGAAGAACGAAAGCGATCTCGGCAAGGCGGTGTCGTCGGCGTTCAAAACCTACGCCCGCGACGATGCGCTCGCTTACGACGTGATCGAGCTGACCCGCGATGCCTTCGCGTTCGACGTGAAGCGCTGCGCCTATGCCGAGTTCTACAAGGCACTGGGCGAGCCGGAGCTCGGTTTCCTGCTGGTCTGCACAGCGGACTTCGCGACCGCGGAAGGATTTGGCCCCGATGTCAGGCTCACGCGCACGCAGACTATCATGCAGGGCGCCGATCATTGCGACTTCCGCTACCGGCGCGATGGAGGCGGGTCACCGTGAAGGCATGCAAATGATGCGGGCGAGCTGTCTTGCCGTGGCGGTGCTATTGCTGATCGCATCACGCGCGGACGCGGCGATCGTCGACTGGCAGGCCGAGCTGCAGCGCTGCCGCGAGCTGCGCCAGAATGTTGCGCCGCTGCTTCAGGCCGGCGAGGGGATATCCGCCGTCGGCCGCTCCAACAGGTCCGTGCGTCGCTGTATCTGGATCCAGCGTATCGCGGTGCGCAGGAAAATCCCCGGCGCGGAAGTGTGGTAGCACTCCGTCATTGCGAGCGCCCCGATCTCACACCGTCACCCTGAGGTGCTCGCCTCTTCGGCGAGCCTCGAAGGATGAACGGCCCCGCTGCATCCGGGCCGTTCATCCTTCGAGGCTCCCGGCGCGATGCTTTTCGCATCGCGCCATTCGCACCTCAGGATAACGGAATTGAGAGCTTGCTCCCGCGCAGCAGGCCCTTCAATCCGGTCGGATAGAGGCTCGGTGCGCCATCCCCGTCGAGATCGTCAAGATCGAACCAGCGGGCGACGATCTGCTCGCCGCTATCCTCGTGGAAATCGATGCGATCCTGGGCGCCGAACGTGCCGCCTGGAAACGCGACCTCGGCGATGAACATTACCTCGTGCCCGGTCGCTCCCTCGTGCACGAAAATGTTCTCCATCACCAGCGGCTCGCCGACGACGGTGACATCGATGCCGAGCTCTTCGTTGAATTCCCGTACCAGCGCCGTCCGCCAGCTCTCACCGAACTCGATCTCGCCGCCGAGAGGGCGCACCCCTTGATCCGCCCCGCATCGTCGCGCACCTCGGCCGCGAGCAGCCGCCCGTCCCGCCAGTGCAGGCCGATCGCGACGACGCGGATGTGGGGATGAGGGCGCCATGTGGTCATGAGGGATCGTTATCGTGCGCGCCGTCGCTGCGCAATGCGCGGAGGCGAGGCCTCGTCGGGCAACCTTGATCCGTGACTCGCCCCCTGCCATTGTCCGATCCTTCACCGCGGCGACGAACCTGGCGTTCGGCGAAACTGTATCGCTTCGTGGGATGTGGAAAGAAGGCAGGTGACCGAGATGAGCAGCGTGAACAAGCCCGGCGGCAACTATCTGCCGGTGATCATCCATGGTGGGATTGCGTATGTCAGCGGCCAGCTGCCGCGTCGCGGCGAAAACCTGCTGTACGCGGGCAAGGTTGGCGCAGCCGTCGATCTCGCGGCCGCGCAGGAAGCTGCTGCCCTCTGCGCCGATCTCTGCATTGCCGCCATCAACCACGCAACGGGCGGAGAGGACAGGATCATCCAGGTCCTGCAGCTCGTTGGCTACATTGCGTCAGCGCCTGGATTTACCCAGCAGTCGCAAGTCATGAACGGGGCCTCCGACCGGCTGATCGACCGCCTTGGCGATCGCGGTCGTCACACGCGGACGTCCGTCGGCGTTGCCGAGCTGCCGCGGGGGGCTCCGGTCGAGCTGAGCATGATTGCCGCTGTTCGGTCATAGCAGGCAGCCTTATCCGACGAGATACTTCTTCACCGCCGCCTCGTCCCACGCAATGCCGTTGCCGGGCTCCTCGCCCGGCAGCGCGAAGCCGTCCTTGATCGTCAGCCGCGTCGCCAGCACCGCATCGGCCCAGTCGACATATTCCAGCCAATGCGCGGTCGGCGTGACGCAGAGCAGGTGCGCGCTGACTTCCGAGAACAGGTGCGTCGACATCTCGATTCCGGCGGCATGCGCCAGCGCGGCGGCGCGCAGCCAGCCGGTGACGCCGCCGATGCGCTGCACGTCGGGCATCACGTAGTCGCAGGCTTCCGCCGACAGGGCGGCCTGCATCGCGAACGCGCTGTCGAAATTCTCGCCGATCTGGACCGGGGTGCGCAGCGCGTCGGCAATGCGGGCGCAGCCCTCGTAATCGTCGTGGCGGATCGGCTCCTCGATCCAGCTCAACCCCTCGTCGTCGAGCATCTCGCCGCGGCGGATGGCATCAGTGACCGTAAGCGCCTGATTGTAGTCGCACATCAGCGTGACCTGATCGCCGACGGCTTTGCGCACCGCGCGCACCACGGCGAGGTCCTCGCGCGCATCCGGCCGGCCGACGCGGATTTTTGCGGCCTGAAACCCCTCGGCAAGCAGCTTCTGCGCCTCGTCAACCGCGGCGCCCGCCGGCATGATGCCGAGGCCCTTCGAATTGTAAGCCTTGACCGGCTTCGGTGCGCCGCCGAGCAGGCGCGCGAGCGGCAGGCCTTTGCTGCGCGCCAATGCGTCCCACGTCGCCATGTCGATGCCGGATTGCGCCAGCCGCTGCAGGCCGGCGAGGCCGAGCAGGGTGAAGCGCTGGGCCAGCTTGCGCTCGATCTCGAACGGCAGCAGCTCGTCGCCTGTGAGCAGCTCCGACATTTCTATGACCATCGCGGTCAGCGGCTTCAAGGCCGTAGGCGTGATCGAGAACAGATAGGCATGCCCCACCGCGCCCTGGTCGGTCTCGCAGTCGATCAGCACCAGCGGCGCCTTGGCGACTGCCCCGGTCGAGGTCTTGAGCGGCAAATTCATCGGCACGATCACGGCGCGCGCATTGAATCGCTTGATGCGGATTGTCTCAGTCATTTGCAGGATCTCCCGGCGGGGTGAATGCTGGTTAACGCCGATCTTAAACATTCGTGATGAAACGAAAAGCCGCTTGCCGGGACCACCATAAAATGGGGTTGCGCCGCCCAGCGTTTGTTGGCTGTGTGCCGCCGCAGGGCCTTGCCGCAAATCCCGGGAGTTTGCGTCGATCCCGCGGTGGTGAAATCCGGCGACGCCGCGCTGGTGCGCTCGCTGCTGGAGAACGCGCTGGCTTCGCTGAAGCCGGTGTGAGGTCTCAAAAGCCTCACAGCGTCATGGCCGGGCTTGTCCCGGCCATCCACGACCTTCCTTTGCAGGTCGAAGAACGTGGATGCCCGGGACAAGCCGGGGCATGACGGCGTCTTGTGAATCCAGATGCGATGGCCCTAGCGGACCGGGTAAACTCACCGCGCCGCCCCTTCCGTGAAGGCCGTCTCGATCACATCGCCAAAAGGCTGCCAGGACCGGCCGTCGAACTGGACGAGCCGCATCTGCCTGATCGGCAGGTAGTTGTTCGGCGAGGTGTTCATCCTGATTTTTGGCAAAGCCACCGAGGGCTGATAATCCCTCAGCGAAGCCGCCTGACGCATGATGTTCTCGCGCGAGAGGTCGTCGCCGCACTGCTTCAGCACCTGCGTCAGCGCCTCGGCTGCGGCGTAGCCGTAGAGCGCGGCGCTGCTGTTGGTGCTTTCGTCGTGATGGTATTTGTCCATGAAGGCGAACCAGTCCCTCATGGCGGGATCGTCCTTCCATGCTGGATCGCTCGGATCCTTCAGGAAGGCCGCCGAGATCACGCCAGAAGAATTCTCCAATCCTGCGGGCGCCATCGCGTTGGCGATCGAGGCCGAGGCGTCGTTGACGATGAAGACCGGGCGCCATTTCATCGATGCCGCCAGCTTGATCACCTTCGACGCCGTCGACGGCACGCCGAGGAAGACGAAGATGTCGGCGCCGGCGCGCTTGAGGATCGAGACGTGTCCGTCGAGATGCTCGTCATTGATGTCGAAGGCGATGTCGACGAGGACGAGACGGTTCAGGTCGCCGAGACCTTCCTCCATGCCCCTGAGGAGCGCTCGCCCAAACTGGTCGTTCTGCCAGAGCACCACGATCTTCTTCCTGGGATAATAGGCCTGGATATAGTTGGCGTAGATGCGCCCCTCCGACCGGAATGACGGTTGCCAGCCCATGGTCCAGGGAAACGCCCTGGCCTGGCTCAGTTCCTCGTCGCCGGAGGCGACGAACAGCTGCGGGATTTTCTTCTCGTTCAGATACCAGCGCGCGGCGAGATTGCCGGGCGTGCCGAACGAGCCGAACATCACATGCACGTCGTCCTTCTCGACCAGGTTGCGCGTCAGCTCCAGCGCGGTCGCGGGATCGGAATTGTCGTCGCGCGTGATGAAGCGGATCTTGCGGCCGTTGATGCCGCCGCGCGCATTGACCATGTCGAAATAGGCGGCTTCCGCCTGGCCGATGGCGCCGAATTCCGACAGCGGTCCCGAATACGGCATGACATTGCCAATGCGGATTTCCGTGTCGGGTTGCTCGGCCCGCTCCTGGGACATCGCCCCCAGCGAGGTGACGGCGGCGATCAAAACGAACAGCAGTCTGCCGGTGACGCGCATGCTCGGCACCTTGTCGTTGGCCCCCAACGAAGTCGGCTCAATCCGCGCCCAATCGAGTTGATCTACGTCAAGCGTTTGTCATTCGTGTGGCCTGGCGGCTCGTTTCGAAGCAGCGCACCTGTCATCCTCGAAGGAAAATGGCAGGCGTGCTGACGCGGCGCCGACTGTGGCGCGCGGCTAGGGCAGCCCGCGGACTTTGAACTCCATCTCGACCGGGCGGTCGTGAAATCGGGCGATGCAGCCCGGGTGCGCTCGCTGCTGGAAAGCGCGCTGGCTTCGCCGAAGCCGGCGGGAGGACGTGCGCCGATGAAAAATGAATCGATCTGTGAAAGATCACGTTTGGGAAAGCGGCGCTTAATTTGGGTGATGGTCAAAATTGACCCGGGGGCAGCAGAGCTTTCGGTCTATGATGGCCCATCACCGCCCCCATTGGCATCCATCGGTGACTGAGAGTATCGCGCTCCCGCCGGACCCGGGCGAGCCTCATGACCATTCAGCGACCATCTTGTCCAAAATGCCAGGCAACGACGATGCTGGCGCGCATCACACCCGGCCCCGCCGGTTTTCACATTCGTACCCTCGAATGTCCCGCTTGCGATTTCGTCGATCAGATCGCGGTCGAGCTGGTCGACCCGATGAGATCGGCTAATACCCTGGCTTGGTTTCAGAGCGAATTGCGGGCGCCTACGTAGGACGCGCGCTACCGGGAACGATCAAGCGCCGAAGGCCTGGATGTCTGCATTGGTCGAGAAGAACCGATCGCAGCGAGCGACTTGGCAATGACGGTGACGTGCTGAGTATGGATCGGTGTCCGGCCTTGAATGTTCCGCTCAGCGATATTTTTCAGCGATCATAGTGCTGCGCGTCGACCAACATGTCGAAGGATGATTTCCGCCGAACGGGCACAGGGTCGGTGCTACCGTTCGGCTGATAAGTTGACGAGGTGCAGCCTGGTCGCTTGGGCCGTCGCGGGCGAAGCCGGCGGCATTGCCTTCTCAAAGTCCGCGAGAATGCTGGCGCCGAGCCCCGAGGCGGGGATCGGCCGGCCGAAGAAGAAGCCCTGGACCTGATCACCGTCGGCCGCGTCGAGAAAAGCTGCCTGGTTGGCGGTTTCGACGCCTTCGACCGTCACGCGCATGTGCAACTCCCGTCCGAGCGCGATGATCGCTTTCACCACTGTCCCGACCTGAAAATAGGAGCCGTCAAGGCCCTGCATGAAGCTTCGATCGATCTTGATCTTGTCGAACGGAAAACGCCACAGATAGCTGAAGCTCGAATAGCCAGCCCCGAAATCATCCATCACGATGGCTACGCCCAACTCCTTGAGCGTCAGCAGCTGCGTCATGATCGTTTCGGTATTGCCGAGCAGCAGGCCTTCGGTGATCTCCAATTCGAGCCGGTGCGGCGCGAGTCCCGCCTCCTTCAGTGCGGCGGCGACGATGTCACTGATATTGCCGGCCGCGAACTGCGCGGGTGACAGGTTCACTGCAACAGTCAGGTGCGCCGGCCAGGTCGCAGCCGTGCGGCATGCTTCCCGCAACACCCACGCCCCGATCTTGTCGATAAGCCGCAAGTCCTCGGCGACGGGAATGAAGGTCAATGGCGGAATCAGCGTTCCGTCCGCCGCGGGCATCCGGATCAGCGCTTCGAAGCCGGCAAGGCGGCGCTGGAATATTTCGAAGAGCGGCTGGTAGTGCAGTTCGAAGCGATCATTGAGTACCGCCCCGCGAACCGTTCTCTCGAGCTCGATGCGCGCTTGCAGCTCGGTATCCATTTCGGGCACGAAAAATCGGATGCAGTTACGGCCGGCGGCCTTGGCCGCGTACAGCGCGAGGTCGGCACTCTTGAGCAATCGCTCGGGGGTGGTGTCTTCCTCCATCGCCAGCGCGACGCCAATGCTGGCGGTGGCGAGGATCTCGTGCTGCCTGAATTTCACGGTTGCATTTACGGCGGCGGCAAGATAGCGCGCAAGCGACTCGGCCTGCGCCGTATCGGCGATGCCGCTCTGCACGACGACGAATTCGTCGCCGCCGAGCCGGGCCACTACGTCGTCGATTCTGATCGCAGCGCGCAGACGCTCGGCGATGGACTTGAGCAGAAAGTCGCCGCCGTCATGACCAAGCGTGTCGTTGACCTCCTTGAAGCGGTCGATGTCGATGAAGTGTACGGCAAGGCTGCCGCCCCGCATCGGCAGGCGCGCGATGGCACTCTCCAGCTTTTCGATCAGCTGGGGGCGATTGGCCAGCCCGGTCAACGCGTCATGATGGGCGAGAAACCGGATGCGCCGGTCAGCGTGTTTCACCTTTGTTTCCCGGTACCAGGCAATTGCGGGAATGGAGAAGGCTAGTCCCGACAGCAGGCAAAGGAACACGGCCGCGGTCCGGAACGTATTGTGGAAATTCTTGCGTTGCTCGGTTTCATCCACATAGGCCGCAACGACTGCGGTGAGGCGACCATCGGTCTGGACCGGGACATAGGCGCGGGCGAAGAATGCCGGTCGGTCGGGCGACGTTCCCTCCCTGACGTCGACGATCGGTTGACCGTCAACCACTGATCGCGCCGCATCGGGGCTGTATTCAGACAAGTCGACGAGCGCGATCTTTTCGCGGGTCGAAACGAGCTGTGAGTAGCCATTACGGTTGAATATTTCGTAGTGAAAGACCTCGCCGGAATTTCGCGCCGACAGGAAGAACGCTATGCTCGCCGCGGAAGGCTGCTCGCCGCCGGCGATCTGCTCGAGATCGGTGACGCTGGCCGCCAGGAACCTTGCCCAGCTGCGAGCGGTCGATGTCGCATCTTGACGGAGAAGGTGATCGGTCGTGATCTTCAGGGTGGCCCCGGTGCCCAGCAACAGAATGGCGAGCGCGGCGACGATGGTGACGATGTTTCGCGGGGGCCAGACACCGGCGAGGGATGGCATCCGTGGCTACCGGGTTGATCGCATTTTCGTGAGCTCGGCCCGGACCGTTTTCAGCAGCTCGGCATTGCGCTCACTTTTCGAAGCCCAATCATCGGCGATGGCCGCGAACACGGCATTTGCCGCATCAAGGTCCGACGGCGAGGGTATGATCACCTGGCGCTTGGGGTCGGACTTCAGCTCACCCATGATGCTGTTTTCTACGGCTTCGTAGGTATCCATGAAACGTCCGGCAGACCACGCACCACTGTATTTGAGGATAATCGCCTGTGCAGATTTCGGCAGCCGGTCGAATGTTTTCCGGTTCATCAAAACCATCAGCGGCGCGCCGCTGATTCCGAGAAGGTAATGATAGGTCGCAACGCGTTTGATGCCGTAATCGACCAATGGAGATGGCGGTACGAGGGCGCCATCGATGCTGCCGTTGCCGATGGCTTCTGAGATCTTGGTGACCGGCAGAAATACGGGCTGCGCTCCGAGTTTTTCCAGGGCGGCGGCTTCGCCCGGATTGTTGACGCGAATTCTCTTGTCCTTCAGATCGTTCAGCGACCTGATCGGGATATTGCTGTGGATCGTCTCGGGCTCGGTGACGTAAGCGCCGATCACCGTGTAGTCTTCGTATCCTTGCAGCGCGTTGGCGGCCATGAGCTGGGTGAACACCGCAACGGACTCCCGCATGCTTGCAAACAGGCCGGGCATCTCGATGATTGCGTTATCTGCGAACCGGTTGCGAGTCAGTCCCGTCACGACGTAGGCGATGTCGGCCGTACCATCGAGCACGAGCTGAGGTTGCTGAGCCGGATCCTTGCCAAGCGCGCCGCTGAAATAGGTCTCGATTTCGATCTGGCCTCTTGCCTCGGCGTTGACCGCGTCGACGAATGGCTTGACCGCAGCGAGATAACTCGTCGAGCGGTCGGAACTGGGGAAGGCCAATTTGAGCTTGACCGGTTCGGCGGCGGACGCCGAAATCAACGCTAAAAAGATCACCGCGCATCGTGCAAGCAAATTTAGCATCGGTTTTCCAATCGTGGCGGCGGCGCGTCACACAGTTGTGCGAGACGCCGATTTCCTTGGTCCCCAACGAACCCCACAGATAGAAATGCTTCAGATAACTCTCCTAGATAGCACGCGGCGGTCCGGGCGGCGACCAGATCGCGAATCGTGGTTTGAGGCGTGCTAACGCCGGGGAGACAATTGTCTGAGAAGGCGCGGCCGGAAGGGGGCGGCCCAGCCAAAGGTGGACGTTATCAGCGCGCTGCCGGCAACACGCCGCTACGGCAATCCGCGCGCCTCGAGCTGATGCACCAGCAGCAGCGTCGGTTCGGCGAGGCTGTCGCCGGAGCCGTCGAGGCCGAAGGCGCTCGCGATGCCGTCGCGGCTGCGCAGCAGCGTGCTGCGCGGACAGTGGCCGGCGCCGCACAATGTCTTCTTCAAGGTCTCGCCCTGCGCCGCGACGTTTGCAGGATCGTCCGCGGCCCAGGCCAGGACGATCGGCACGTCGACATTGAGGATGCCGGGGAAGACCGATCGGCTGTTGTACTGGCCGGCGTCGCTGCCGAGATAGGCCTTCTCGCTGTCGCTCGCGTCCTTGCCGGCCCGGTAGATGCCGGACACCAGCACGACGGCGGCGACATCGGCGCGATCGGTCTGGAATTCGGGATGCGCCAGCAGGGTGGCGACGTGGAAGGCGCCGGCGCCATAGCCGACCGCGACGATCTCGCGGGCATCGCCGTTGAACAGATCGATATTGCCGTGCACCCAGGACAGCGCCGCCGCAACGTCGGTCGCACCCGTCGGCCAGGCCGCCGATGGCGCAAGGCGATAGTTGACGCGGACGCCGATCATGCCGTTGCGGGCGGCAAAGCACATCACCTGGTCCTGGATCTCGCGGGACAGCTCAGGCGCGGCGCGGTCGCCGGTGAAGGTGTCGCCGGCCACGAACAGCAGCACGGGCCGCGGCGTATCCGCCTTCGTCTCGCTGCTGGTGGCGACGTCGAGCACATTGGCCTCGCTTTCGCCGTAGCGCAGCCCCCGCGAGAACGAGACCTGCTCGCACAGCCGCGCGGTGCCGCCGGCGGTGGTGTCGTTGTCGGTGAGGCCGACCCGGACGAGGTCGGACGGCGCCGTGAGCCGCGCCGGCAACGGACCCTGTGCGGAGGCTGCCGTGATGCTCAGAACAAGGAATAAAACGAGATAATTCTTCATCTTGGTGCCGGCCCTGCGTGCCTGATATGGGCTCGCGCATTTGGCCTGTCTTTTCAATTCGCCTTATTAGTTAGGTGGTCTGAGGCGATTTCACGGCACCCCGTTTCTTCCCCCATGCGCGTTCAATTCCCCGGCTGGAATGTGCGATCCGCCCCACTGCCGTCCTTGTGCTCGATGGCATTGCGGTTGATCGTGCAGCTCAGCTTGCTCAGGCTCTCGAAGTTCGATCCCGCTGCGCCATGCCGGGGGAATGCCGACCCTGGAACCAGTCTAGTACGCACGGCGAATTGGAAGGCAAGTCGCCAGGCCCTGCGCCTTTGTGCGATGCGGCTGTTTTGCCCCGCGACACCAAGCCGTTACGCCGCACGGCCGAGCGTCGCGCCGGCAAGGCGGTTCTACTGTGCATGGGGTTGTTTTCGCGTTTTTTGTTTTGGACGGCCTGTCAGGTCCGCTTCATCGTCCGGAAGGTGATGGAATAGCGGCGTGCCTCGACCGGCGGGATGCTGTGCTCCCATTGCGAGCGTGCTTCGCCGTCCATCATGTAAAGCGAGCGGGGTCCGGCTTCGAGCGTGTGGCGCTCCCATTTGTCGCCGTTGCGCCGCCGAAAGCGGAATTTGCAGGGCGAGCCCAGCGACAGGCCGAGGATCTTGTCGAAATGCGGCTTGTCGCGGTGCCAGCCGATACCGACGCCGGCCTCGTACTCGGTGCAGAGCACCTGCCGGACGCTGCCGCCGGCGAGGCCCGCCCATGCCTCGACCTGCCGTGCGATGGGCCGGACCCAGTCCGGGATCGGCTCGGCCTCGGCCAGCCGCCGCAGCGCATAGTCGTAGCGATAGCCGAACGACGCCACCCGGCGGTTGCCCTCGAAGGCGCCGAATTGGAAGCGCTGGAGCGGCAATGCTGCGATGCGGCTGATCAGCGCCTGCTCGGCGGCGGCTTCGATAAAGTTGTCCGTATGGCGAAGTCCCGCAGGACCTCCTTCCGGATCGGTGAACAAACCAAGCTGCGTCATTCCTCGCATTTCCGTGATGGAACCTAATGACGGCTGATGCGACTTATCTATGACGCGGGGGTAAACTTGCGAGGCTGTCATGGCACAGAAGCATACCGCCGATCCGGCAGAGATCATGCGGGCGACTGGTCATCCTGAGCTGGAATATGCCGCCGGCTGGACCATCGCCGGTCTGGTCACCATCGGTACCATCGTCGCCGCTTGGGTGTTTGCGATCTAGCCCAAAGGAAACTGGAGCTCGAAGGCCGCGCCCTCGGCGGTCGGCTTGAGCCTGATCGAGCCGCCATGGCTCGCCATCACCGCGCGCGCGATTGCGAGCCCCATCCCCGTGCCGCCCTGGTCGCGGCGGGTGGTGAAGAAGGCGTCGAAAATCCTGTCGCGGTTCGGCGCCGAGATCCGCTCGCCGTCATTGCTCACCGTGAGGAGCAGGGTCGTGCGCTCGTCCACCGCCTCAAGCCTGATTGTCCCGGCCTTGTGCCGCATCGCGTTGTCGGTGAGGTGCGACAGCACGATCAGAGCCTTCTCGCCCGACATGCCGATCGCCCGGTCGAGGCTGCCGCTGGCCTCGATGGAGCTTTCCGGAAACCGGCTTTTGAGGTCGGCAATGACGGGTGCCAGCTCCGTGCGCTCGTTCTGCGGCAGGCTTTCGGCGCGGGCGAGTTCGCGCAGCCGCTGCGCCATTGCTTCCAGTCGCTGCGTGTCCGACAGGATGTTGGCGATGAACGTTCTCTGCTCCGCCGGCGTCAGGCCCTCGGATTTGCCTTGAACCGAATCCTGCAGCAGCTCGGCCGCGCCCTTGATCGAGGTCAGCGGCGATTTCAGCTCGTGGGTGAGGTGGGCCGAAAACGTCGCGATATAGTCGGAGCGCCTTGCCAACTGCTCGGCCATGCCGAGGAAGCTATGCGAGAGCTGGGCGAACTCGCGGGTGCCGTAATGCCGGAGGGGCTGGAAGGCTTCGCGGTCGCCGCGGCCGATCCGCGTGGCGCGATCGATCAGCTCCCGCATCGGCAGCGTGATGGTGCGAGAGAACACGAGGCCGATCGCGATCGTCCCGAGGATCACGGCAAACCCCGCCAGCACGAACTTGGCCCGCTCCTGGTAGAGATGATCGAAGATGTTGCTGGGCGTGCGCGTGGTGTAGATCACCCCCGCGACGCTGTTGTTGACGATGACGGGCATCGCCGAGAACACGTGCACGCCGAGGCCGCGACTGAAGGAATAGATCGGTGGCGGCGGCTTGTCCGGCACCCGGTTGCGCAAGGTGGCGCGGTATTGCCCGTGCAGCGCGTCCGCGACCTCCTCGATATGGGCGAGCGACTGCCCGACCTCCTGTCGGCCGGCGATCACGACGCCTTGCGGATCGAGGATGCGAAAGCCCGCCAGCGTCACCTTCTGCGTTTCGCGGATGATCGGCGTCAGTCTTGCGCCGATCTCGACATAGGCTTGCTGCGCCGGCTGTGGCGCCGCCAGCGCATCCGGCCGCCGCCGCAGCAGATCGTTGGCGGTGAGGTCAAGCGCGGGCCGGATCGGGGTGACCTGGTCGCCCGGATCTGGCAGCACGCCGGGCGGGACCTCGGCGCCGAGGATCAAGCCGCTGTCGAGCCTTGCTGTGACCTCCTGAGCATAGATCGTCGCCAGCACCCGGCTCTGCGCGATCAGCTCGGCCTGGGTCTGGCGGATCAGCTGGTTGTCGTAGAGCCGGAAGAAGAACAGACCGACCAGCGGCAGCACGCCGACGCTCGCCAGCACCGTGAAGATCACGAGGGTGAGCGACGGCCGCCACTTGTCGGGGGCTGCGCTCATGCCTCTTTCTCGCAGCGGCCGAGCTTGAAGCCGACCCCGTGGATGGTCTCGATCACGTTCTCGCAATTGAGCGCCGCAAGTTTAGCGCGGATGTTGCGGATGTGGCTGTCGATGGTGCGGTCGGAGACCTGGATGTTGAGCTGGTAGGCCGCCCGCATCAGCTGCTCGCGGTTGAACACCGAACTCGGCCGGGTCAGGAATGCGCGCAAAATGCCGAACTCGATCGCGGTCAGCTTCAGCGGCGTGCCGGCAAAGGAGGCGACATGCTGTTCGGGGTCGATCAGCAGGCCGCCCTGCGACAGCGCGGTGGGGCCGGCTTTGATCTCGCCATTGCGCGGGCCGAGGCGGCGCAGGATGACATTGACCCGCGCCACCAGCTCGCGCGGGCTGAACGGCTTTGTCACGTAATCGTCGCCGCCGATCTCGAGGCCAAGCACGCGGTCGATCTCCTCGTCGCGCGCCGACAGGAACAGGATCGGCACGTCGGAGCCCTTGCGGACCTCGCGGCAGACGTCGAGGCCGTCGAATTCCGGCATGCCGATATCGAGCACGATCAGATCCGGCCTGTCGGCGGCAAAGCGGGCGAGCGCCTCCTTGCCGTCGCGTGCCTCGATCACGTCCATGCCGGCCTTCTTCAGGGCGACGCGGACGACCTCGCGGATGTGGGCCTCGTCGTCGACAATGAGAATGCGATGCGCCAAGAAATTCTCCGCTCAACCTGCCGGTTGGCTGGCGGGCGAGCCTTTGGCTTGCGCGTCGAGCCGGCGTTGCAGCCGCCAGCTTCGAAAGCCCCAGGCCCGCCAGGCCAGACCCTGCCGCTGGACTTCTACAAGCCGATCGCGCCCCGACACAAGGCAGTTGTCGCCCCAGCGATGAGCGATGACCTTGTCGAGGGCCGGCAGCGCCTGCGGTCCGAGTGTGAGCAGATAGTTCGCGTCGATACTCACGCCTTTCCCCGATATTTCGCTGCTGTGGCTCAGATTGTAGTCGGCTATGAACGCATCGAAGTTCACGAGCGAGCAGCTGTAGAGCACGATCGCTAACGCGATCAGGTTGGCGCTGACGAGCCACCGGTTGGACCGATCGAGCGCGATGCGCGCGACGATCAGGATCAGCCCCAGCGCCACCAGCCCCATCCAGATGAAGGCCGCGATGCGCCAGTAGGTCAGCATGTAGATGTCCACGTAGCGGTCGAGCCGGAGGATGGAGGAGGCGACCAGGAGCACGTTCTGCCCGACCCAGAGATAGACCAGTGGCCGGATCACCTTCGACTTTTCGGCCGGCCCGCCCGGACGCATCGCAACCAGCACGAAGGCGGCGGCGAGCACGGCGGTCGCGATCAGCGGGTAGGCGCCGCGATGGGCGTAGGCCGCATAGGTCATGTTGGCCGGCAGCGTCACGTGGCCCCAGAGATAGATGCCGTCGAGAATCGACTGTGCCGCGAACAGCAGATTAAACAGAATCAGCGAGCGCAGGATCGTCGAGGGTCCCAGAAACTCGGCCGAGACCAAGGGCGGCGCGGGGCCGTCGACAACGGTCGTGGCGAGGACCGTCTTGCGCCGCCAGCGCACCTGGATGAACGGCCAGACCAGCGCCAGCATCATGGTCCAGAACAGCACGCGCGGGACGCTGATATAGTCGAGGATGAGTTTTGGATTGAGCAGGAACACCCACTGCTCGATCACCGGATTGGCCATGGCGAACAGGGCGACAAAGACGGCGCCGAGGGCTGCCGGCAGCAGCCAGAGCGCAACGCCGCGGGTGAAGGCCGACATGTTGAAGACCTGGAATACTTCGAGGAAGAACCTGAAAGGACCGAACAGGAAGAAATTGCGCAGTGCGCGGGCGCGCTCGGCGAGCCCGATCGTTTCCGGATTGGTCGTGAGCAGAAGCGCACTGGCCAGTGCCATGGTGAGGATCACGAAAGACAACGTATTGAGCTCCTCGATCGCCGGCACGAGACCGGCAACGAGAATGGCCGTACCGATCATGGCTCGCCGCAGATTCAGGCCCGCATGATTGAAGATCACCGACGCGCAAGCCATCGCGATCGCAAAGAGCGCCAGCGACAGTCCGATCCGCGCGCCGTAGAACAGCCAGTCGGCGAGTGCGGCCAGCACCAGTGCGAGGCCGACCTTGGCCGCAATGGAGGAGTGCCTGATCGGAGGGATCTCCGCTGCGATCGTCGAAGCCAGGCTCGTCATGTCCAGAAGACCTTTCGTGATGGGTGTCATCGCGAACTCTGAACGGTGCTTGTGCAGAAGGCGGGATCATCGTCTGCACGGTTTCAGGAGTCTTTTGCAGTTTTCGTGCAGGCGCCCTTTTGCCTCTCGCGCAGCAGGATTCGCTTTGATAGGTGCGAAGCATTCGCCACTTCCAGCGTGTGACGCATCATGCAATTCCTCGGTCGTATCGGTCTCATCGTGCTCTGGCTGGCCGCGCCCCTCGTCGCATTCGCGGCCGCGAACAAGAATGATCCCTACCTGCTGATGCTGCGCGGCGCCGGAAACATCGCCCTTGTCGTCGCAAGCATCGCGATCGTCATCGTGCTGCTGCGCGGGGGACGTTGGCGTACCATCGCGGGCAAGCTGCTCGTCGTGCTCTGGTGCCTGCCGCCACTGCTGATGTCGGCGGCGCATCTCAAGTTCGAGCTGCGCAAACACGATGTCCTTGCCGCCAGCGCCGCCGAGGCGCGCCAGCTCGGGCCTCACTTCATGGTCGGCTACACCTCGTTTCCCGATGTCGCGCGCCTCGCCGAACGGGGCCTGATCGGGGGTATCTACGTCACCCGGCACAACATTCGCGGCCGGAGGATCGAGGCGCTGCGCGCTGAGGTCGCGGCGCTGCAGGACAAGCGTCGCGCAGCTGGCCTGCCGCCGCTGGTCGTCGCCGCGGACCAGGAGGGCGGCATCGTCGGGCATCTCGCGCCGCCGCTGACGAAGGTGCCGGCGCTGGCGACGCTCACCGGGCTTGCCCCCGACGAGCAGCAGGCCAAGGCCGAAGAGTTCGGCCGCATCCATGGCCGCGAGCTCGCCGGCCTCGGCGTCAACCTCAATCTCGCTCCGGTGCTCGACCTCAAGCCGCCGGCGCGGCGCAATCGTCTCGATTTCCACACGCTGATCGGCCAGCGCGCGATTGCGACCGATCCCGCCGTCGTCAGTGTGATCGCAAGCGCCTATGTCCGCGGGCTTGAACAGTCTGGCGTCGGCGCAACGCTCAAGCACTTCCTCGGCATCGGCCGCGTGCGCACGGATACGCATCATTTCAGCGCCAGCCTCGAAACACCGGTGAAGGAGCTCGAGGCCGCCGACTGGCTTCCGTTCCGCGAGGTGCTGTCGCATTCACGCAGCGCGCTCATGGTCGGGCATGTCACGCTCACCGCCGTCGATCCCGACCGCGCCGCCTCGCATTCGAAGCGCGTCGTCGACGGCATCATCCGTGACAGATGGGGTTATCAGGGCGTGGTGATGACCGACGATCTCGTAATGGGCGCGATCTACCAGAACGACGTCTGCAAGGCCGTGGTCGAGGCGATCAATGCCGGCGTCGATCTGCTTCTGGTCGCCTATGACGGCGCGCAATTCTACCGGGTCTTCGCCTGCGCCCTGGAGGGATCACGGCAAGGCAAGCTCGACGCGGCGATGCTGCGTGCGAGTGAGGCGCGGCTGGAGCGGGGCTTTTCGACCGAGCAAGCGCGAGCTGCTTCGCGTGCCGTCCGCGTCGTCGACAGGAATTAGCCCTTCGCGAACTGGCGGTAGTCGGGCTCGCGATGAAACCAGAATTCGTAGCCGGTGACGGCCTTCTGCATGGCGACATCGTGGATCGGCTGGTTGAGTGGAATGACGGGGACATCGCGCATGCAGAGCGCGATGAAATCCTTCACGGCCTTGTCGTATTCCGCCGCATCCGTGGTGAAGCGGGCCTTGTCGATCAGCGCGTCCATCGCCTTGTTCTGGTAAGAGGAAATGTTGAAGATCGAATTGTTGCCGTGGAAATTCCAGTAGAAATAATATTCGGGATAATCGAGCCAGCCGCTGAAGCGGTTCAGCACGAGCGGCAGCTCCTTCTTGTTCAGCGTCGTGCGCCAGTTCGCGCCGGGGATCTTCTCGATCGACGCCTTGATGCCGATTTTTGCGAGGCTCTCCTGGATCAGGATCGCGGTCGGCTCGCCGACAGTGGCAGTACCTGTGTCGAGCGACAAAGTCGTCTCCAGGCCAGACTCAAAACCAGCTTCTTTCATCAGGGCCTTGGCCTTGTCGAGATCGGTGACGTAGGGAGAGGGCTGCGGCCAAACCGGCTTTGAAACCTCGGCCGCTCCGCCGTACATGGGAACGGCGCGTCCGAAGAAGGCGCTGCTCTGGATCTGCTCATAGGGCATCGCCCAGGCGACGGCCTGGCGCAGCTTCACATTGTCGAACGGCGGTTTTGCGGTGTTCAGCGCAACGTACCAGAGTGCGTTCGGGATCGGTACGCCCGAGACCTTGACCTTTCCCTCTTTGATAATCTGCTCGAAATCTCGCGGTGCGAAACCGCTCGAGATGTCGGCATCGCCCCGCTCCAGCATGGCGCGGCGCGTGCCGGCGGAGGGGACGTCGCGCGCGATCACGCGCTTGACCTTCGGCAGCGGTCCGCTCTTCCAGTCGTCGAACCGCGCCAGCACGGTCTCGCTGCCGGGCTTCCAGCTTTCGATTCTGTAGGCACCGCCGCCGGCCTCGTTGTTTTTCAGCCACGCGAGCGCCCAAGGGTCTTCCGGCGTCGCGTTCTTTTTCGCAAGCTCTGAGTTGATGACGAAGGGCACGACGACGGCGACGTTGAACAGCAGCATCTTGTCCTTGCGGACATAGTCGATGCGGAAGGTATGGTCGTCCACCACCACGAACTGCTCGGGCTTTTCCAGCGATCCCGCCGACATCTGGAAGGTTGGGAAGCCGCCGACCTTCACCGCGCGGTCGAACGACCATTTGACGTCCTTGGCGGTGACCGGCGTGCCGTCGTGGAATGTCGCGTCCTTGCGAAGCTTGAAGGTGCAGGACATGCCGTCGGCGGCGACCTCAAAACTCTCGGCGAGCTCAGGCGCGAGCTTCTCGCGGTCATAGGACAGCGTGCCGTCGGGCAGCCTCTTCGAAGCGTAGCTCAGCAGGCGGTCGTAGCAATTCCAGGACAGCCCGTTCACGGTCTGGTTGGAGCCGACGCCCTGCATGTCGAGCGAGTTCGGTCCCAGCTCCTGCACCACCAGCAGCGTCTCGCTGCGCCCTTGCGCAGAGGCGAGGGCAGGGGCAACGGCAGCTCCGAAGCTGCCGAGCACGACGCCGCGACGGCTGATATGGAAGGGTGAAACGCTCATGGATGCCTCCTGCCCGGGAATTGACCGGCATCGAGAGGCAAGGTGTATGCCACCGTGCCATGGCGTCGCATCCGTTTTAGCTCTGCCCCGGGCGATAGTCCGAGGCAGCCTGTAGCAGGTGCGTCTGCGGCTTGCGCCCCGGTGCTTCCTATTCGGCCTCGGCCTGCTCGAGTGCCGCGGGCATCTTTGCCACCGACATCAGCGAACGCGCCACTTGATTGAGCAGGAGGTCGGCATTCTCCTCCTCGGCGAGGGATTTGGAGAGCAGGGCGACAATCGCGCTGTGCCGAAGCTGCTGCGCCAGGTTGCGCGCGGTGGTGTAGCCGGCCATCTCGTAATGCTCGACGCGTTGCGCCGCCCCGATCAGCGCGAGGTCAGCGGCGGCGTCTTCCTTGTCCTGGCCCTCCTTCATGACTTCCTGGCCTTCCTCGACCAGGCCCATCATGCCCTTGCAGGGCTTGGCGCGGGCGGTCTCGCCGAGCAGCTCGAAGCATTCGTTGATCCGCTCGATCTGGTTCTGGGTCTCGCCCAAATGCTGTTCGAACAATTCGCGCAACTGGTCGAAGCGCGCGGCCTGCGCCATCTTCGGCAGCGCCTTGGTCAACTGCTTCTCGGCGTGGAGGATGTCGCGCAGCTCATGGAGCAGGAGATCGGTTAACCCGGCCTCGCCGACGGGCGGCGAACTCTCGGTCACGATCGGACTGGCGGCCCCGGGTTCCGTGGACTGAAGCGCCGGGGACTCCGTGAACACCCACTCTTCTCCCTCATTCCAGGGACCGCGGGTGTCGATTTCGCCATGGTCGCCGCTGCCGGTGGAGTCGTTGAAATACTGGTTCACCAGTCCGGGCGTCGGCGCGATCCTGCCGACACTGAAGGCCGGCTTCGACAGGCTTTCGAGCGCACGCGCGAAGGCCTTCATATGCGTGATCTCTCGCGTCATCAGGAATTGCAGCGCGTCCTTGCTGCCGGCATCGTCGCAGAAATTGATCAGTCGCTCGTAGACGATCTTTGCGCGCGCTTCGGCGGCGATGTTGCTGCGGAGGTCGACGTCGAGCTCGCCGGTGATCTTGAGATAGTCGGCAGTCCAGGGATTGCCTTGTGAATTGAACAGATTGACACCGCCGCCGCCCGCGATCGCGATGAGCGGATCGGCTTCGGCCGCCTGGCGGTCGTTTTTCGACGGCGCAAGGTGCATCCGCGCAAGGCAACCGACGACCTCGAGATGGCTGAGCTCCTCGGTGCCGATGTCCATCAGGAGGTCCTTTCGATCCGGATCTTCGCAGTTCAGCCCCTGAATCGAATATTGCATCGCGGCCGCAAGTTCCCCATTAGCGCCTCCGAACTGCTCGAGCAGCATATTGCCGAAGCGCGGGTCGGGTTCGTCGACGCGAACGGTGAACATCAGTTTTTTGACGTGGTGATACATGGGGGCCTCGGCTCAAGGAGGAAAGACGACGCGACAACGAGGCCTCGAAGCGTTCGTTCCTAGCGGCATTGAAGCGTTCAGCCCGGTTGCGTTGGTTCAGCCAAGGCGAATTGCGGGGCTGCCCGTCGATCAGGGCGTGACCGCGCCGCGCGCCACCGCACGCGGAGCGGTCAGCTCTTTCCATGTCGAATTCGCGACGTGCACCGGCGAGAACGCGGGCCGCTCAACGTAACGGCCATCGCCGGCCTCGGCGCGCAGGTCTCCGTCCTTCCAGACGATACGGCCGCGCGACAGCGTCACCGCTGCGCCGCCGGTGCAGGCAAATCCTTCGAACACGTTGTAATCGATCCGGCTCATCTGTCGCTTCGCGCTGATGGTCTTTGTCGCCTCGGGATCCCACACCACGACATCGGCATCGGAGCCGACCGCGACAGCGCCCTTGCGCGGGTAGATGTTGAGGATGCGGGCGATGTTCGCCGACGTCACCGCGACGAATTCTTCCTTGGTCAGCCGCCCCCTTGCGACCCCGGCGGTCCAGAGCAGCGCAAGGCGATCTTCGAGGCCGCCGGTGCCGTTCGGGATCTTTCTGAAATCGCCGAGCCCGAACCGCTTCTGCTGGGTGGTAAAGGCACAATGGTCGGTCGCGACCACCTGGAGCGAGCCCGATTGCAGGCCGGCCCACAGACTGTCCTGGTGCGACCTGTCGCGAAACGGCGGCGACATCACGCGCTGGGCGGAATGATCCCAGTCCTTGTTCTGGTATTCACCGTCATCGAGCAGCAAATGCTGGATCAGCGGCTCGCCATAGACGCGCTTTCCCGCCGCGCGCGCCCGTGCGATCGCCTCATGCGCCTCGCGGCAGCTGGTGTGCACGATGTAAACCGGCGTGCCCGTCATGTCCGCGATCATGATGGCGCGGTTGGTGGCTTCACCCTCGACCTCCGGCGGCCGCGAGTAGGCATGTCCCTCGGGGCCGGTGACGCCGCGAGCGATCAGCGCCTCCTGCATCAGGGCGACCACATCGCCGTTCTCCGCATGCACCACCGGCATGGCGCCGAGATGAGCGCAGCGCGCGAACGAATTGTAGAGCTCGTCATCGTTCACCATCAGCGCGCCCTTGTAGGCCATGAAGTGCTTGAAGGTGTTGATGCCGTAGGTTTTGACCACGGTCTCCATCTCGTCATGGATCTGCTTCGACCATGACGTCACCGCCATGTGGAAGCCGTAGTCGGCGGCCGCCTTCTCGGATTTGTGCCGCCACTCCTGATAGGCTGCGAGCATCGACTGGCCGGGATCGGGCAGGCAGAAATCCACCACCATGGTGGTGCCGCCGGTCAGCGCCGCTTTCGTTCCCGATTCGAAATCGTCGGCGGTGACGGTGCCCATGAACGGCATTTCGAGATGGGTATGCGGATCAATCCCGCCCGGGATAATGTAGGCACCGCCGGCATCGAGGATCTCGGCGCCCGTCGGTGTATCGAGCGATGTCCCGACCGCGACGATGGTCTCGCGCTCGATCAGCACGTCCGCGCGGCGCGAATGATCGTGATTGACGACGGTGCCGCCGCGGATGAGGAGGGACATGGGAGGCTCCGGAGAGAAGGCGAGACGCCGCGAAAGCTAAGCGTGCCGCCGGCGATACGACAGGCGAAATTTTAGTCAGTCGAGCGGCTAGCTCTGTCGCGCGATCAGCCCGTCGATCATCGCGCGCACGAGGACCGCGATTTCCTTGCGCAGCGCCGGCAGGGGAACAGCGACCAGCTTCTGCTCCAGCCCCAGCGCCACCATGCCATGAACCGCCGAGAACAGGCTGCGCGCGGTGATGCCGAGCTCCTCACGGCTGCGCTTCGGAAACAGCGCGGCCAGCGGCTGGTAGATGTGGCGGAATAGCTGCAGCTGGTCGTCGATGGACCAGTCGGGCAGGACCTTGTCGGCTTCCATGCGATGCTCGAACAGTGCGCGCCAGAGTTCGAGGTTTTCCGCGGCGAAATCGCAATAGGCAATGGCAATGCGGACCAGCGTCTCCTGCGGCGACGGCTCGCCCGCATGTTCCGCAGCGCTGAGCACCTCGTCGAGCCGACGCAGCGTGCGCGAGCCGGCGCGCAGGATCAGTTCGTCGACATCGGCGACGAGATTGTAGACCGCGCCATTGGCGCAGCCGATCTCGCGGGCCAAATCGCGGGTTTTCAGACCCGCCAATCCCCGTTTCGCGATCATGCGCTCCGCCGCCAGGATCAGGTCTACCCGCAGTTTCTCTCGACGTTCCAAGGCTTTAGACATGTATGCGCCAAATTTGTGAGCGCCGCTCAAGTTTTTCTTGAACGATGTTCAAGGTTCCTGCTACAAACCATCCGTGAGCAGCGCTCATAACAGGGAGATGCAGATGTTCAAGACCGTAGTGACACTTTTCCGCGGCAGTGTTGCCGCCGCGGGCGAGGAGCTGGAGGACCGCACGGCCCTTCTGATCCTCGACCAGCAGATGCGCGATGCGGCTGCGGCCGTCGAGCGCAGCAAGCGGACGCTGGCGCTTGCGATTGCCCAGGACCAGCAGGAAGGCCGCAAGCTCGAAGCGACCGTCGCTCGCATCGCCGACCTCGAGACCCGCGCGGTTGCGGCGCTCGATGGTGGCCGCGAGGATCTTGCCAAGGACGCCGCCGAAGCCATCGCAGGGCTCGAGGCTGATCGCGACGCGGCGATGACGGCACGCGCCTTGTTCGCGACCGAGATCATCCGGCTGAAGCGGCACGTCGCAAGCGCGCAGGCCCGCATCACCGAGCTCGACCGCGGCCGTCGCGTCGCCCGCGCCTCGGAAGCGGTGCGCTCGCTTCGCCGCAGCGGCATCGAGGCGGCACGCCCCTACGAAACCACATTGCCGGAGGCGGAGAGCACCTTGAGGCGCCTGCGCGACCGACAGATGGAAGCCCAGGCTGCCGACGATGCGCTGGTCGAGCTCGATGCGGCCACTGGTCCGCTCGCCACCGCCGAGAAACTCGCCGAGCAGGGCTTCGGCCCCCGGCTCAAGACGACCGCGGACGATGTGCTGGCGCGGTTGAAGTCCCTGCGCACACCGACGGCCTGATCCCACACCTCATCATTCGAACCAACAGGAGACCATCATGAACCAGAACGGCCAGCCCCACAGCAGCGCCTGGGTGACCTTCACTTACGCGTCCTTCGCAGCCTCCGCGTTCCTCATCGCTATCGGTATCTTCTTCCTGCCGATCGACCTCTGGATGAAGGGCTATCTTACCATGGGAATCGTGATGCTGATCCAGACCTGCATCACCCTGACCAAGACGGTGCGCGACAATCACGAGAGCAGCCGCCTGGTGAACCGCATCGAGGACGCCAAGGCCGAGCGGCTGCTGATGGAGGTGTCGAAGGCGGCTTGAAAAGGCGGCGTGAGGCGCGAGCGCATGGAACATGTGAGGCGATCTGCAACATGGGGCGGTGGATGCTGAAACATCCGCCGCCGCGCCTGCGCCGTCGCTGGACAGTGATGTGATTGCCGAGGTCTGAACCGGCATTGCCGATTGAGATTCCAATGCAGGTGCGATATGGCTCTCGCGCTTTCCAGAGGCGGAGATGAGCTTTGTCGAAACAATCCCTGCGTGAGGAGGCCGAGCGCCTGATCCGCGAATCGATGGAAAAGAAGACCATCGTCGTCAAGCAAGGCTCGACCCGCATCGAGGCCGTCTGCGGCAAGTGCGGCGCGCCGAACCGGGTGCAGGCGGAAAAGGGCCAGAGCCGCGCCAAGTTCGCCTGCAAGAATTGCGGGCATCAGCAGGAGACGCTCTAACCCCTCATCCTGAGAGCCCGCTGGAAGCGGGCATCTCGAACGATTGAGGCCCCGACTGGGCCTACATGGTTCGAGACGCGCGTTCCGCGCTCCTCACCATGAGGGTCTGACAGTCAGTCCCCCTCCATAAATCTCCTGAACGCATCCGTATAGTCCGGGTGCCACCGCGACAGCGGTGGGCGGTTCTCGACGATGTCGCCTGCCGCCCACAGCATGCGCTTCTCGTCGAGCGCGCGGGGCACGTCGTTGTCCGGGCAAAGGATGTAGAAGTCGCCAGCCTCCAGCCGGGTCAGCATGAAAGCCACGGTCTGCTCCGGCGTCCAGGCGCCGGCCGGCTTTTCGGTGCGGCCCTTCGCGGTCAGGCCGGTGAACACGAAGCCGGGGATCAACAGGTGCGCGGTGATGCGGCAGTCCTTGGCGTTGCGAAGCTCGTGCTGGAGCGCTTCGGTAAAGGCTTTCACGCCGGCCTTGGAGACGTTGTAGGCGGGATCGCCGGGCGGCGTGGTGATGCCCTGCTTCGAGCCGGTGTTGATGATGAGGCCGCACCTGCCGCGTGCGATCATGTTGGGCGCGAAGATGCGCGAGCCGTTGATGATGCCCCACATGTTGACGCCGATGATCCGCTGCCAATTGTCAGGCTCGCCGAACAGCGTGCTGCCGGGCTGGATACCGGCATTGTTCATGAGGATGTCGGTGCCGCCGAAACGCGCGCCTACGGCGCGCTCCAGTTCCGCTACGCTCTCCGCCTTGCTGACGTCGGCGGCGAAGGTCATCACATGTGTGCCCGAAGCGACCGATGACAGTTTTGTTGCAGCCTCGACCAGCCGAGCATGGTCGACATCTGCGATGCACACCTTCATGCCCGCGCGTGCGAACGCCATGGCGGCGGCTAGTCCTATGCCGGACGCGCCACCCGTAATCACGGCAACATTGTCTTTGACGATAGCGGGGTGCGGCATGGTTCGTCTCCGGGGGAGGAGGAAGCTCGGTCGTGCTATAACACGGCGCTCGCGCGACCCTGCACAAGTCGGCATGGGAGGTCTTCGTTCCACGCTGCCTTTACGCCCATCCGGCGCCGCTGTATTCTTGCCGCCTAACGATCCCGCCCAGATCGAACCCCAATCAATCACTGACAGGGAGTGCAGCCATGGCTGTGTCGCAGGCTATTCCGATCACGCGCCATCCGTTCGCCAACGGGTCCTACAAGCAGATGCTGATCGACGGAAAGTGGGTTGACGCCGCTTCTGGCAAGCGGTTCGAGACCCACAACCCCGCAACCGGCGAATTGCTCGCGACCGTCGCCGAAGGCGACAAGGAAGACATCGACCGTGCGGTCGCTGCCGCCCGCCGCGCCTTCGAGGGGCCGTGGAGCAAGGTCAAGCCGTTCGAGCGGCAGAACCTGCTCCTGAAGCTCGCCGACCTCGTCGAGAAGAATTTCGACGAATTGTCGCAGCTCGACACCCTCGACATGGGCGCGCCGCTCAGCCG
Organism: Bradyrhizobium cosmicum; assembly: GCF_032290525.1. Classification (GTDB taxonomy): domain Bacteria; phylum Pseudomonadota; class Alphaproteobacteria; order Rhizobiales; family Xanthobacteraceae; genus Bradyrhizobium; species Bradyrhizobium cosmicum_A. The sequence continues at coordinate 33,547 of NZ_JASXTA010000006.1, forward strand.
CACCCGCGCCTATCGCCTGCGCGCCGTCGGCATGCTGCGCTATTACGCCGGCCAGACCACCGCGATCCACGGCGAGACGATCGAGAACTCGCTGCCCGGCGAGATATTCTCCTACACGCTGAAAGAGCCGATCGGCGTCGTCGGCGCCATCATCCCCTGGAACGGACCGCTGACCGCGACGATCTGGAAGATCGGTCCGGCCATCGCGACGGGCTGCACCGTGGTGCTCAAGCCGGCCGAGGAGGCGCCGCTGACCTCGCTGCGCATTGCCGAGCTCGCGATGGAAGCCGGAATTCCGCCCGGCGTTATCAACGTCGTGCCCGGCTATGGTGAAACCGCAGGCGCGGCGCTCGCCTCGCATCACGATGTCGACAAGGTCGCCTTCACCGGCTCGCATGTCACGGGCCAGTCGATCATCCGGGCGTCAGCCGGCAACCTCAAGCGCGTCTCGCTCGAACTAGGCGGGAAGTCACCTGACATCGTGTTCGCGGATGCCGATCTCGATGCCGCCGTGCCCGGTGCCGCGATGGCGGTGTTCGCGAATTCCGGCCAGATCTGCAGCGCCGGCACGCGCCTGTTCGTCGAGCAGTCGATCTATGAAGAGTTCGTCGGCCGCGTCGCCGAGTTCGGCAAGAAGCTCCAGGTCGGCAACGGCCTCGATCCCAACGTGCAGATCGGCCCGCTCGTCTCCGAACAGCAGCTCGAGCGCGTCACCGGCTACCTCGATATCGGCCAGAAGGAAGGCGCGCGAGCGCTCGCCGGCGGCGGCCGTGTCACGGAAGGGGCGTTGTCGAAAGGTTTCTTCGTCTCGCCGACGGTGTTCGCGGGCGTGCAGGACAACATGCGTATCGCGCAGGAGGAAATCTTCGGTCCGGTGATCTCCGCCATCGCGTTCAAGGACATGGACGAGCTGGTCAAGCGCGCCAACAACACCACGTTCGGTCTCGGCTCGGGCTTGTGGACGCGCGACGTCAGCAAGGCGCATGCGGTTGCGAAGTCGCTGCGCGCCGGATCGGTGTGGGTCAATTGCTACCAGGCGATGGATCCGGCCGTGCCCTTCGGCGGCTACAAGATGAGCGGCTATGGCCGCGAGTCCGGCAAGCAGCATGTCGAGGAATATCTCAACGTGAAGGCCGTCTGGATCAAGACGGCGTAAGGCCTGCTTTCTCCCGCGTTCCGCGCGAGGGAATATCTGCTTTCATAGGGGCGGCGTCTTTTCCGGCGGCCGCCCCTCGCTATATGATCCGCATCCTTCCATAGCCATCCGGGGCCCATATGAAATTCGAGGCGTTGTTTCAACCGTTGCAGGTCGGTCCGTACAAGCTTGCGCATCGCGTCGCGATGGCGCCGTTGACGCGCATGCGCGCCGAGCGCGAGAGCTTCTCGCCGCGGCCGCTCAACGCCGAATATTATGGACAGCGCGCGACGGCGGGCGGCCTGATCATCGCGGAAGCCTCGCCTGTGGTCTCGCATGGCCGCGGCAATCCGGCGACGCCCGGCATCTATTCAGAAGCGCAGGTCGCAGGTTGGCGCAAAGTGGTCGATGCCGTGCATGCCAAGGGCGGCATCATTTTCCTCCAGCTCTGGCATGTCGGCCGCGTCTCGCATTCGTCGTTCCACGCCGGTGAGCTCCCGGTCTCGGCCTCGGCGATTGCGATCAAGGCCGAGGGCATGAAGGCGATGACCGCCGACGGCAGGATCGCCGATTATGAGACGCCGCGCGCGCTGGAGACCGAAGAGGTCAAGGACATCGTCGAGGCCTTCAGGCAGGGCGCGAAGAACGCGCTCGCCGCCGGCTTCGACGGCGTCGAGATCCATGGCGCCAACGGCTATCTGCTCGAGCAGTTCCTGCAGTCGCGCAGCAACCAGCGTGTCGATCGATACGGCGGTTCGATCGAGAACCGCGCGCGGCTTCTGCTCGAGGTCACGCAGGCCGCGATCGACGTCTGGGGCGCGGGCCGCGTCGCCGTGCGGCTGTCGCCTCACGGCATCGCCAACGATTCCGGCGAGCCTGATCCGATGCCGCTCTACACCCATGTCGTGAAGGCGCTCGACAAGCTCGGTCTTGCCTATCTGCATTTTATCGAGCCGCGCTCCAGCGGCGCCGGCCGCGCCGACGTCAACTGGCAGAACGTGCCGTCGGCGATGGTGCTGTTCCGCCCGCTCTACAGCGGCGTGCTGATGACCGCCGGCGGATTTGTCGGCGAGACCGCCAATGCGGCGATCGCCGATGGGCATGCCGACATCATCGCCTTCGGCCGCATCTTCATCTCCAATCCCGATCTGCCGCGTCGCCTCCAGCACGACTACCCGATCACGCCGTACAACCGCGCGACGTTCTATGGTGGTGAGGAGAAGGGGTATACGGATTATCCGGCGTATGACGAACTGACGCCGGCGTAAGCTTTCTCCTCCGTCGTTCCGGGGCGATGCGAAGCATCGAGCCCGGAATCCATCTCGCCTCTGGGTATGCCGTACCATGGATTCCGGGCTCGCGACTTCGTCGCGCCCCGGAATCACGAACTTGATTTGTTGCGCGATCGCACCACAAACTCTGCCATTTGCTTCGCTGCGTTCGCAATGATGACGGAGAGAGACGATGGCCAAAGCCGCAGCCGCCGCAGGTATAGCCACCGGGCAATGCCTCTGCGGCAAGGTCACCTTCGAGATCGACGTTCCCGCGCGCTGGGCCTGGCATGATCATTCCGCCGCCAGCCGCCGCGCCCATGGCGCAGCTTATGCGACCTATGTCGGCAGCTGGAAGAAGCGCTTTCGCATCATTTCGGGCAAGACCGCGCTGACCCGCTACGAGGACAAGGCAACCGGGACTACGCGCAGCTTCTGCGCACATTGCGGCACGCCGATTGCCTATGAGCGTCCGCGCGGTCCGCACATGGTCAACATTCCCCGCGCGCTCTTCAACGAACGCACCGGCCGCCAGCCGCTCTATCACATCGCGATCGAAGAGCTGCAGGAATGGGCCTACACCGGTGAGCCGCTGGTGCCGCTGAAGGGCTTTCCCGGCGTGGTCTGGCAGCGCTCGAAAAAGAAGAAGCGGGCGAGCGGCGAGGATCCGTTCGATCTGGGGCGGGAGGAGATGTAGCGCGCCCGCGCAACGCAGCCATGACCGCGCTTCCTTGCGCGCATCCCGTGACTTCGGCCATCATGCTGCCGTCCCTGCGGCAATGCCCGCGAGGCCTGGAGGAAACATGAAGAACAAGATCACCGGCCGCTCCGCCTTTCTCGCGCTGCTCAAGGACGAGGGCATCACCCATCTGTTCGGCAATCCCGGCACTACCGAGCTGCCGATCATGCATGCGCTGAAGGACCATCCTGACCTCACCTACGTCATGGCGATGCAGGAGAGCCTAGTGGTGGCGATCGCCGACGGCTACAGCCGCGCCTCCGGAAAGCTCGTCGCCTGCAACGTCCATGTCGCGCCCGGTCTCGGCAACGCCATGGGCTCGCTCTACAACGCCCAGTTCACGGGCACGCCGATGATCCTGACCGCCGGCCAGCAGGAGCAGGGCCACGGCCTGATGGAGCCGGTGCTCTATGGTCCACTGGTGCGGATGGCCGAGCCGCTGGCGAAATGGGCGGTCGAGGTGACGCGGCTGGAGGATCTGCCGCGCATCGTGCGCCGCGCCGCCAAGGTCGCGATGACGCCGCCGACCGGACCGGTGTTCATCTCGCTGCCCGGTGATATCCTCAACAGCGAAGCCGGCATCGATCTCGGCCGCTCCACCCGCATCGATGCACGCACCAAGCCGTCCGACGAGGCATTGAAGGCTTTCGCCGCGCGGCTACTCAAGGCCGAGCGGCCCGTGATCGTCACCATGGATGAGGTGGTCAAGAGCGATGCGCTGAAAGAGGCTGCTGAACTCGCCGAGCTACTGGGCGCGGCCGCCTATCAGTCCTCGACGCCCTATGGCGCACACTTCCTTTCCGAAAGCCCGAGCTTCGTCGGCACGCTGGCGCGCGTGCAGAAGATCGCGCGCGACACGCTGGCGCCCTACGACCTCCTGATCGCGCTCGGCGGCGATCCCCTGCGCATGTCGGTCTATAGTGAGGTCGATGCGCTGCCGGACGGTCTTGGCATCGTGCAGGTCGGTCTCGCCGATTGGGAGATCGCCAAGAACTATGGCGCCGAGATCGCGCTGAAGGCGGATGTGAAGGAGACGCTGCGCGCGGTGATCCCGGTGCTCAAAGAGATGGGCGGCGCTGCACTGGCGAACCGCGCCAGGCAACGCCTCGCCGAACTGGCACCGAAGAACTGGACCGCGCGCCGCGCCGCACTGGTCGAGCAGATCGGCAAGAGCGCGGGCCGCAACCCCATCGATCCCGACTACCTGGTGCTGCAAATGGTCGAGGCGATGCCCGACAACGCCATCCTGGTCGACGAAGGCCTCACCTCCAGCCGCCAGATCACCGCATTGCGCGCACATCGCGACCGCTTCGGCTATCACGGCCTTGCCTCCGGCGGCATCGGCTGGGGCCTGCCGGCCTCCGTCGGGGCCAGCATCGCCAATCGGGATCGCCCGGTGGTGTGCTTCTCCGGCGACGGCAGCGCGATGTATTCGATCCAGTCGCTGTGGACCGCGGCGCATCACAAGCTGCCGCTCAGCGTCGTCATTGCCAACAATGGCGGCTACCGCATCATCAAGCAGCGCCTGCTCGCCTTCCACGGCGATGACAATTACGTCGGCATGGATTTCGTCGATCCGCCGGTGGATTTCGCCGGGATTGCGAGGTCGCTGGGCTGCGAAGCGATCAAGGTCAGCGATGCCGGCGAGCTGAAGGCGACGCTGTCGTCGGCGTTCAATCGTCCCGGCACGAAGCTGATCGAGGTGATGGTGGACGGGAAAGTGTAGGGCGGCGCCCTCGCGCTGGTGCTCGCCACGTTCTCAGCTGTCATCGCCCGACTTGATCGGGCGATCCAGTATTCCAGAGACGGCTGTGATTCCTCGACAGGCCGCGGCGTACTGGATGCCCCGGTCAAGCCGGGGCATGACACCGTATCTAGGGGTTTCTACCCCTTCTTCCCCACCCGATACCCCGCTGCCGGATGCGGCACGCTGAGCCTTGCGCCCCCTCCGCCGAACAGCTTCTCCCGCAGCGTGCCTTTCGCGTATTCCGGCTTGTACCGCCCGCGCCGGGTCAGCTCCGGCACCAGCATGTCGGCGATGTCCTCGAAATCGCCGGGCGAGATCGCGAACGCGACGTTGAGGCCGTCGACATCGGTCGCCTCGAACCACGCCTCGATCTTGTCCGCAACCATCTCCGGCGCTCCCACCACGACGGGCCCGGCGCCGCCAATGCCGACATGCTCGATGACGTCGCGCACGGTCCAGACGCGGTCCGGATCGGCGCGGGTGACGTTGTCCATGGCGCTGCGGCCGGCGTCGTTCTGGACGTGGCGGACCTGCTGGTCGAGGTCGTAGCCGGAGAAGTCGACGCCGGTCCATCCCGACATCAGCGCCAGCGCGCCCTCCGGGCTGATGTGGCGGCGATAGTCGGCGTATTTCTCCTTGGCTTCCGCCTCCGTCCTTCCGAGGATGATTGTCATCATCGAGAACATCAAAATTTCCGTCGGATTGCGGCCGAGCGCGGCGGCCTCCTGCCGGATCGCGGAGACGCGCGGTGCGATCACCTTGGCTGACGGCCCCGATATGAACACACATTCGGCATGCTTGGCTGCGAATTGCCGGCCGCGCGGCGAGGTGCCGGCCTGGTACAGCACGGGGGTGCGCTGCGGTGACGGCTCGCTCAGATGGATGGTATTGTTGATGCGGTAATTCGCGCCCTCGTGGTTGACGCGGTGAACTTTGGTGGGATCGGTGAAGATGCCGCGCGCCCGATCGCGCAGCACGGCGTCGTCCTCCCAGCTGCCTTCCCACAGCTTGTAGACGACCTCCATATATTCGTCGGCGATGTCATAGCGGTCGTCATGGCCGGTCTGCCTGTCCTTGCCGGCGCCGCGCGCGGCGCTGTCGAGATAGCCGGTGACGACATTCCAGCCGATCCTTCCTTCGGTGAGGTGGTCGAGCGTCGACATCCGCCGCGCGAATGGGTAGGGCGGCTCGAACGAAAGATTGCTGGTGACGCCGAAGCCCAGATTCTTGGTCACAGCCGCCATCGCCGCGAGCAACAGCAGCGGCTCGTTTGACGGCGTCTGCGCCGCGTTGCGCAAGGCTGCGTCAGGGCTGTTGCCATAGACGTCGTAAACGCCGAGCACGTCGGCGAGGAACAGCCCGTCGAAACGGCCGCGCTCCAGCGTCCTGGCGAGATCGATCCAGTAGGGCAGGCGGTTATATTCGGCCGTGCGGTCGCGCGGATGGGTCCACAGGCCCGGTGACTGGTGTGCGACGCAATTCATCGCAAAGGCATTGAGCCTGATCTGCTTGGCCATGCTGGTCCCTCGGCGCCCTGTACCGGGCGCTCTTCGAATGATAGACGTGCGCCCCAACTTGGCGAAGTTCTTGCATATAACTTGCGCTTGGCAAGGCCAAATCAGCGGCGCTCCCGCTCTTGGCAAGCCAATCTCAAGAGAGCAAGAACGAAATCCCAAGAGAAGTACAAGCGAACTACAAGATCATCCAACTCCCCGCCTCTTTCGAAGAGCATCCTGTCTCGGGTATGCTCCTTCGCCTCGCAGTCCGAAAAGCAGATCATGACCAGAGCCGACGCCATCGCCCGCGCCCGTGAGGATTTCAAATCCGGTGCGTTCCTCGCCGAACTCGACCGCCGCGTCGCCTACAAGACCGAGAGCCAGAATCCGTCGCGCGGCGCTGAGCTGCGCGGCTATCTCGAACAGGAGATGCAGCCGGCCTTCGCGGCGCTCGATTTCACCAGCCGTCTGGTCGAATCCCCGAGCGGCAAGGCGCCGTTCCTGTTCGCCGAGCACCACGAGAGCGCGTCCGCGCCGACCGTACTGATCTACGGCCACGGCGACGTCGTCGACGGCATGGAGGGCGAATGGCGCGAGGGCCGCGATCCCTGGCGCACGACGATTTCGGGCGCGCGGCTCTACGGTCGCGGCACCGCCGACAACAAGGGCCAGCACAGCATCAACATGGCGGCGCTCCGCGCGGTGCGCGAAGCCCGCGGCGGAAAGCTTGGCTTCAACGCAAAATTCATCGTCGAGATGGGCGAGGAGATCGGCTCGCCCGATCTCGGCAAGGTCTGCGATCTCAATCGCGACGCGCTCAAGGCCGATCTATTCATGGCCTCCGATGGGCCGCGTTTGTCCGCCGACCGGCCGACGCTGTTCCTGGGCTGCCGCGGCGGCATCCGCATCCATCTCGACGTCAATCTGCGCGACGGCGGTCATCATTCCGGCAATTGGGGTGGCGTGCTCGCCAACCCAGCGACCATTCTGGTCAACGCGATCTCGACGCTGGTCGACGGCCATGGCCGTCTCCAACTCGATGCGCTGAAGCCGCCGCGGCTCACCAACCAGATCCGCAGCTATCTGGCCGACGTTCAGGTGGTGCCGACCGAAGACGAGCCGGCGCTCGCCGAGAACTGGGGCGAGGAGGGGCTGTCGGCGGCCGAGCGGCTCTATGCCTGGAATACACTCGAAGTGCTGGCGATGTCGTCGGGCAATATCGAGAAGCCGGCCAACGCCATCCCCAGCCACGCCAATGCCGTGCTGCAACTGCGTTTTGTGGTCGGCACCAAGGTCGACGGCCTGATCGAAGCCGTCCGTGCGCATCTGGTCGCAAAGGGATTTCCGATGGTTGAGGTCCGGGCGGCCCAGAGCTTTGCTGCATCGCGTACAGATTTCGATAGCCCCTGGATCAAATGGGCGGCGGAGTCGGTGCAGCAGACCACCGGCAAGGCGCCGGCGGTCCTCCCAAACTTCGGCGGCTCGCTGCCCAACGACGTGTTTTCCGAGATTCTGGGCCTGCCGACGATCTGGGTGCCGCACTCCTATCCCGGCTGCTCCCAGCATGCGCCCAATGAGCACATCCTGCTGCCACTGACCGAAGAAGCCTTGACGGTGATGGCCGGGCTGTTCTGGGATCTCGGGGACTTGCAGAGCCCGCTGACCTGAGCCGTTAACCTGAGCAGACGGTCCAGCCGAAAGTCACATTCTAATCCGGCGTGATTTGTGCTTGCATCCCGCCGCATCATCCTGAAAGGGGACCAAAAAAGTGAAACATTTCTGTAGCATCGGCCTCGCGCTTGCCGCGACCTTCGCCGTCAGCCAGGCCGGGGCCCAGGAGCTGACGGGCACGCTGAAGAACATCAAGGACACCGGTGCCATTACGCTGGGCTTCCGCGACTCCTCGATCCCGTTCTCCTATCTCGACGACAATCAGAAGCCCATCGGCTACGCGATGGACATCTGCTACAAGATCGTCGATGCCGTGAAGAAGGAGCTCAAGCTCGACAAGCTCGAGGTCAAGCTCAACCCGGTGACCTCGGCGACGCGCATTCCGCTGATGGCCAACGGCACCATCGATCTCGAATGCGGCTCGACCACCAACAATGCCGACCGGCAGAAGCAGGTTGCCTTCGCGCCCACACACTTCCTGACCGCCAGCCGCTACGTCTTCAAGAAGTCGAGCGGCCTCAAGTCGATCGACGACCTCAAGGGCAAGACGGTGGTCTCGACTGCCGGCACCACCAACATCAAGCAGCTCACCGAAGCCAATGTCGCGAAGGGCCTCGGCGCCAACATCATCCCGGCCAAGGACCATGCCGAATCCTTCCTGATGGTCGAGACGGATCGCGCTGTTGCGTTCGTGATGGACGACATCCTGCTCGCGAGCCTCGTTGCCGGCTCGAAGTCGCCTGACGATTTCGTCATCTCCAAGGACGCGTTCTCCAAGCCCGAGCCCTACGGGATCATGCTGCGCAAGGACGATGCGCCCTTCAAGAAGGTGGTCGATGCGGCGGTTGGCGCGGTCTATACCTCCGGCGAGGGCCAGAAGATTTACGAAAAGTGGTTTACGCAGAAGATCCCGCCGAAGGGCCTCAACCTCAACACGCCGATCTCGGCGGAGCTGAAGAACCAGTTCGCCAAGCCGACGGACTCGCCGAACCCGGACGACTATAAGTAAGATGCTGTTTCCCTCTTCCCGCAAGCGGGGAGAGGGAGCATATTCCGGCCATTCTGGAGGGAGTGGCCGGACATTTGCATAGGCGCCTGGCACATCTGGGCGCGTTCGCGCGGGGGACACGTGAACTACCACTGGAACTGGGGAATTTTCTTCGAGCCGAACCCGATGGGGACCGGCACCTATCTCGACATGCTGTTGTCGGGCCTGGTGCTGACCCTGAAGACGGCGGCGCTCGCCTGGGTCATCGCGCTGATTTTCGGCTCGCTGGTCGGCGTCATGCGAACGCTGCCCTCGAAGGGGGCCAATTGGTTCGGCTTCTGCTGGGTCGAGTTCTTCCGCAACATGCCGCTGCTGGTGCAGCTGTTCCTGTGGTTCTTCGTGCTGCCGGAATTGCTGCCGAGGTCCGCCGGTCTCTGGCTGAAGCAGTTGCCGAACGCGCCGTTCTGGACTGCGGCGATCGGCGTCGGCTTCTTCATGTCGGCCCGCGTCGCGATCCAATTGCAGGCCGGTATCGGATCGCTGCCGCGCGGCCAGAAGATGGCGGCAACCGCGCTCGGTCTGACCACCGTGCAGGGCTACCGTTACATCTTGTTGCCGATGGCGTTCCGCATCATCCTGCCGCCGCTGACCTCCGAGTTCCTCAACACCATCAAGAACACGGCCGTCGCCATCACCATCGGCTTGATCGAGCTAACCGGACAGGCGCGCTCGATGCAGGAATTCTCGTTCCAGGTGTTCGAGGCCTTCACGGCCGCGACCATCCTCTACCTCCTCGTCAACGCGGTCGTCGTGACCGCTATGCGTTTCCTCGAGCGCTGGGTCGCGATCCCCGGCTACATCACGGGGAAATAGCGCCATGTTCGATAATCTCGATTTCGACGTCATCCGCCGCGCGCTGCCCTATCTGTTCTACGAGGGCATGACCTTCACGCTGACGCTGACGGGGCTTGCAGCCCTTGGCGGTCTCATCTTCGGCACGGCGCTCGCCCTGATGCGGCTGTCCGGCTTCAAGATCCTTGGCCGAATCGCCGGCGTCTATGTCGACTTCATGCGCTCGCTGCCGCTGGTGCTGGTGATCTTCTGGTTCTACTTCCTGGTGCCCTATATCGGGCAATGGGTGACTGGCGCCTCGCGCCCCATCAGCGTCGGCGCGTTCGCCTCCTCGCTCATCACCTTCATCATGTTCGAGGCGGCCTACTTCTCCGAGATCATGCGCGCCGGTATCCAGTCGATCTCACGGGGCCAGCCGGCCGCCGCCAATGCGCTGGGCCTGACCTACGCCCAGACCATGCGCTACGTCGTGCTGCCGCAGGCGTTTCGCAACATGCTGCCGGTCCTGATCACGCAGACCATCGTGCTGTTCCAGGACACCTCGCTGGTCTACGTTCTGTCGATCACGGACTTCCTGGGCGCGGCGAGCAAGGTCGCGCAGCGCGACGGCCGTCTGGTCGAGATGTATCTGTTCGCGGCCGTCGTCTACTTCACCATTTCCTGTGTCGCGTCCTTCGGCGTGCGTCGCCTGCAGGCGCGCATCGCCATCATTCGATAGAGCGTGTCGGTCATGATCGAAATCAGCCACGTCAACAAATGGTACAGCCCGACCTTCCAGGTGCTGACCGACTGCACCACCAGCGTCACCAAGGGCGAGGTCGTCGTGGTCTGCGGCCCCTCGGGCTCGGGCAAGTCGACGCTGATCAAATGCGTCAATGCGCTTGAGCCGTTCCAGAGCGGCGACATCAGCGTCGACGGCACCAAGGTCAATGATCCCAAGACCAATCTGCCGAAGCTGCGTTCGCGCGTCGGCATGGTGTTCCAGCACTTCGAGCTGTTCCCGCACCTGAAGATCATCGACAATCTCTGCCTCGCACAGCAGAAGGTGCTCGACCGGTCGCGCGAGAAGGCATTGGCGAAGGGCATGCAGCTGCTGGAGCGCGTCGGCCTGAAGGAACAGGCGCAGAAGTTTCCGGCGCAGCTCTCCGGTGGCCAGCAGCAGCGCGTCGCCATCGCCCGCGCGCTCGCCATGGATCCCATCGTCATGCTGTTCGACGAGCCGACCTCGGCGCTCGACCCTGAAATGGTCAGCGAGGTGCTCGACGTCATGGTCGATCTCGCCCATGAGGGCATGACCATGATGGTGGTGACCCACGAGATGGGCTTTGCCCGCAAGGTCGCCAACCGCGTCATCTTCATGGATCGCGGCGAGATCGTCGAGGACGCGGCGAAGGAGGATTTCTTCGGCAAGCCGCGCAGCGACCGTGCGCAGAAGTTCCTGTCGAAGATTCTGTCGCATTAACCACCGGCGTCATCCCGGGGCGCGCGTAGCGCGAGCTATGGTGCGCAATTGCGCACCTGAGGATCCATACTCCCGATGGTGGTTATGGATTCCGGGCTCATTCGCCCTGCGAATGCCCCGGAATGACGAAACGAGGGGTGATCGCTCCTTCCGATTGGCGTATAACGCCGCCAAATCCTCACTTTCCTCCCCAGGAGACCCGCCTTGGACTCGATCGCCTACGTCAACGGCTCATTCGTCCCGCTCTCGGACGCCAAAGTTTCGGTGCTCGATCGCGGCTTCCTGTTCGCCGACGGTATCTACGAGGTCTCGGCGGTGCTTGGCGGCAAGCTGGTCGACAATGCCTCGCATCTGACGCGCCTGGAGCGCTCCGTCGGCGAGATCAAGCTGAAACTGCCGGAGACGGTCGAGCGCATCACCGAGCTCCAGAAGGAGCTGATCGCGCGCAACAAGGTCGAGAATGGCCTCGTCTATCTCCAGGTCACGCGTGGCGCCGACAGGGGCCGCGACTTCGCGTTCCCCAAGGGCGACGTCAAGCCGAGCCTCGTGATGTTCACCTCCGAGAAGGACATCATCAACGCCGCCTCGGCCAAGACCGGCATCAACGTGATCACCGTGCCCGACATCCGCTGGGAGCGCCGCGACATCAAGAGCGTCGCGCTGCTCGCGCAGGTGTTGGCGAAGCAGGCCGCGGCCGAAGCCGGCGCAGGCGAAGCCTGGATGCTGGAGGACGGCTATGTGACTGAAGGCGGTTCATCCTCGGCCTTCATCCTGACCAAGGACGACGTCATCGTCACCCGCAAGAATTCCAACGCCATCCTGCCGGGCTGCACCCGCAAGGCCGTCGTGGCGCTCGCCGAAGAGCGCCAGCTCCGCGTCGAGGAACGTTCCTTCACCGTCGCCGAGGCGCTGGCTGCCAAGGAAGCCTTCGCCACCTCGGCGTCGCTGTTCGTCCAGCCGGTGATTGCGATCGACGGCAAGAAGATCGGCGACGGCAAGCCCGGCCCGATGGCGACGCGCCTGCGCGAGATCTATGTGGAGTTCGCCAAGGCGACCGCGGTTTAAGCCACACCCACCGCTGTCATCGCCCGGCTTGACCGGGCGATCCAGTACTCCGCGACAGGAGTGCTTGAATCGAGAAGCTGCGGCGTACTGGATGCCCCGGTCAAGCCGGGGTATGACAGTTGAATGTGTAGAGGCAGTTTGGCCTCCATGCGTCTGCGCCTCACGCCACCGACGCTTTCACCTTCACCGGATGCACCGCGCGGAATGCGATCGCGATCCTGTTCCAGGCATTGATGGCCCCGATCAGCATCGTTAGGTTCACCGTCTCCGCATCGGAGAACTGTGCGCGGACTTGCTCATAGACGTCGTCGGGCGCGTGCGTCTCGGAGATCAGTGTCACTGATTCCGTCCAGGCCAACGCAGCACGCTCGCGGTCGGTGTAGAGCGGGGATTCGCGCCAGGCGTTGAGCAGATAGATGCGCTGCTCGGTCTCGCCGCGCTTGCGGGCGTCCTCAGTATGCATGTTGATGCAGAAAGCGCAGCCGTTGATCTGCGACGCCCGGATCTTGACGAGCTCGATCAGCGATTTTTCCAGCCCGGTCGACTGGATCTGCTCTTCCAGTGCCATCAGCGCCTTCATCGTGTCGGGGGCGGCCTGGTAGAAGTTCATGCGGGGTTTCATGGTCGTTCTCCTTGCTTGCTGGGTTAGTGGGCACCACCGGCCGAGGTCTGGCCGGTCTTCAGGAACAGGACGGCAGCGAGTGCCACGATCAGAGCGACGCCGAGCAGATAGAACGTGTCGCTGAAGGCGAGGATATAGGCCTGCTTCTGCACGGTATGGCCGATCGCAACATAGGCACGATGCGACGCATCCGCAGGGTCGAGGATGCCGTGATTGACGAAATACTGCGTGAGCTGCTCCAGCCGCGTCCGCGTCGCCTGCTCGAACACCGAGACCGACTGCATCAGGACGTTGGAGTGATACTGCTCGCGCTTCGTCAGGACTGTTTGGAGCAGCGCGATGCCGACGGCGCCGCCGAGATTGCGCATCATGTTGAACAGGCCGGAAGCCGAGCCCGCATTCTCCGCCTCGATGCCTGATGCTGCGACCGCCGACAGCGGTGCCATCACCAGTGCCTGGCCGACGGCGCGGACGACGTTAGGCCACAACAGCTGGTCGGCGGCATAGTCGTTGGTCATATAGATGTTCATGAAGTTCGAGGCCGCGAACAGCACGAAGCCGACGCCGATGATGATGCGCGCATCGAGCTTCTGCATCAGGCGCGGCACCAGCGGGATCAGCAGGAGCTGCGGCAGGCCGGTCCATGCCAGCACCATGCCGATCTGCTCGGAATTGTAGCCCTGGATGCGCGACAGATATTGCGGCAGGATGAACACCGAGCCGTACAGCGCGACGCCGAGCAGGAAGTTCGCGAGCATGCCGAAGCCGAAATTGCGGCGCACGAGCAGGCGGAGGTTCAACAGCGGCTTCTTCACCGTCAGCTCGATGATCAGGAAGACGATCAGCGCGACGGCCGCGATCACCGACAGCTTGACGATGAACGGCGAGCCGAACCAGTCGTCCTTGTTGCCTTCCTCCAGCACGGTTTGCAGCGCGGACAGGCCGATCGCCATGGCGATGATGCCGGCCCAGTCGCCCTCGCGCAGCAGCGAAAGCTTCATCGGCTTGGGCTCCAGCGCGTACCAGAGCATGCCGACCATGATCGCGCCGGGCACGAGGTTGACATAGAAGATGTACTGCCAGCCGAAATTCTCGGTGAGATAGCCGCCGATGGTCGGGCCGATCGCCGGGGCGAACGTCGCCGACAGCGCGAACAGCGCAAGGCCGACCGATTGCTTGGCACGCGGCAACAGCGTGATGATCAGCGTGAACGCCATCGGGATCAGCACGCCGCCGGTAAAACCCTGCACGGCGCGCAGCACGATCATCTGCGGCAGGTCCTGCGCCAGAGCGCAGGCCGCTGACAGAACCAGGAACAGCAGCGCATTGGTGAGCAGATAGATGCGGATCGAGAACACCTGCGCCAGCCAGCCGGACAGCGGAATTACCACGATCTCGGCGATCAGATAGGAGGTCGAGATCCAGCCGCCATCGTCGATGCCGGCACCGATCGCGCCCTGGATGTCGGCGAGCGAGGCGTTGACGATCTGGATGTTCAGCACCGCCATGAAGGCGCCGAGCGTCGCCCCGATCACCGCGATCCAGGTTTTTACCGAAACCGCCGCTGTCGCGGGAGCGACAGGAGCAGGGATGTTGGTGGCGGATGCAGCGTTCAAGGTCGGTTGGAGCGTGCTCATGGAAGCCTCGTCTCGGGTACGGAGACAGGATGCATCAGGTGGGTGGGTTCGATAATCGACGACGTCTTGGAGGGACCGTCCGGCGGGACTTGATAATCCCACTGGCTTTCCCGGCTTCAGCCGCCGTTCGGGCGCGTCGTATTGTCGGCGAGGTGCCTTGCGGTCTCGCGCTCGGCCAGCACGGCGGCCTTGGTGTCGATCGTCGGGACCGCCGACATGCCGGGCCGTAGCAGGCCGGTCAGGCTGTGGACGTCGAGCACGATCTTCACCGGCACGCGCTGCACGATCTTGGTGAAATTGCCGGTGGCATTGTCCGGCGGCAGCAGTGCGAATTCCAATCCGCTGGCCGGCGAAAGGCTATCGACGTGGCCACGCAGGGTCTGGCTATGGAAGCTGTCGACATGCAGCTCGACCGGCTGGCCAGGGCGCACATGCGTGAGCTGCGTCTCCTTGAAGTTCGCGACGACATAGACCGCATCGAGCGGCACCACCGCCATCAGCTGCGTGCCGGCCTGCACGAACTGGCCAACGCGCAAGCTGCGGGCGCCGATCGTACCGTCGACCGGGGCGCTGACGTCGGTATAGGACAGGTTCAGCGCCGCCTGCTGTGCGACCGCGCGGGCGCGGTCGAGCTGGGCCGTGGCCTGGGCGCGCTGGGTGGTGAGCACGTCGACCTTGCGCTGCGCGGCCACGAGGCCCGATCTGGCATGCTGCAATTGCGCGTTGCTGGCGCGCAGCGCAGCATCGGTCTGCTGTGCACGCTGGATCGTGCCGGAGCCCGACTTCATCAAATCGTCGTAGCGGGCGCGCTCCTCCTGCGCGAATTTTAGGTTGGCGTCGGCCGCAGCAACATCGGCCGTGCTCTGCTCGATGATCGGTTGTTGCAGTTCGAGCTGGGCGTCGATGTTGCGCACCGAGGCTTCGCCGGCGGCGACGTCGGCTCTGGCCTGGTCGAGCGCCGCCTTGAAGTCACGGTCGTCGATCCTGGCCAACACCTGGCCGGCCCTGACCTTCTCGTTGTCCCCGACCAGCACCTTTGCGATGTAGCCGGAAACCTTCGGCGCGATAATCGTGGAGTCCGCCTTCACATAGGCGTCGTCGGTGGTCTCGAGGTAGCGGCCGTCGGTCCAGTAGTCGTGTCCGTAATAGACAAGGGTAGCCGTGCCGGCGAGGAGCGCGAGCGCCAACGCCGCGCGCCGAACCATATTCCGGGTCGGGACAGCCGGTGAGGCCTTGGGAAAATCATGAGTTATTTCAGTCGCTTGCTGGAAGTTCTCGGTGCGGGGCATCTCGGACATGGTGGTCTCCTGTCGGCTTGCTCGGACTATCGGCCTTTCCAGCTTGGGTGATAATTGACGAAATACCGGAAGGATTATCCATCAGGGGTGGATAGTCGGAGAGCATCGTCTTGATTGCCATGGTCTACCGAACCAGGCCTGTGAGTGCCCCAGAGCGATTGCCGCCTCTGTCGCGCAATTGCTGCTAACGCCGGTGCTCTGCTGGAGGCCGCGAGCGACTAGCTGGTGTTCTGATCGATAATCGGGCCGAATTCCTTGCGATTATCGATCGAAAGCGGATAATCAGGCCACGATGGACCGATTGACCAGTCTCGAAGTCTTCAGCCGGGTGGTCGAGACCGGCGGCTTCTCCGCAGCAGCTCGCAAGCTCAACATGTCGACCACCATGGTGAGCAACCATGTCCAGGCACTGGAGGACCGGCTCGGCGTGAGGCTGCTTCAGCGCACCACGCGCAAGGTCAGCCTGACCGAGATCGGCAAGGCATATTACGACCGTTGCATCCAGATTCTCGCCGATATCGAGCAGGCCGACGACATCGCCAGCGAATTGCAGTCAGTGCCCCGCGGCACGTTGCGCGTCCACGTCGCCACGCACATGGTGCCGTTCGTCGCGCCGGTGGCGGCGAAACTCCTGTCGACCTATCCGGAGCTCAAGATCGATCTGCGCATGGGCGAAGCCGAAATCGACCTCATCGAGGAAGGTTATGACGTTGCCCTGCGCATGACCTCGCCGCCGGATTCGAGCCTGATCGTCCGCAGTCTTGCCACTTGGCGCCACGTGCTGTGCTGCTCGCACGACTATCTCGAAAGGCACGGTCGCGTGCAGAAGCTCGATGAGCTCACCGCGCATAATTGCGGCCGTCATTTGAATTATCCCTTCGGTGACGAGTTGCGCTTCTTCGATCGCAAGGGCACGCCGGCATCGGTACGGGTTTCCGGCAGCTTCATCACCAACAGCGGTGAGGCCCTGCGCAAGGTGGCGCTGGAAGGCGCTGCGATCTGCCTGATGGCCGGGTTTCTCGTTCGGGACGATCTCGAGGCCGGTCGGCTCGTTCGGCTCCTGCCCGAATATCGTCCTGTCGAGATGTCGATGAACGCGGTCTATCCGCACAAGCATCATCTGTCGGCGAAGGTCAGGACCTTCATCGACATGCTCGTGCACCACAGCGCCGAGCAGCAGAAGCTTATCAATCCGTATTCATGAGCGGCGCGGCGGTGGCAGGACCGTAGGGTGGGCAAAGGCGCCCTTGCGCCGTGCCCACCATCTCTCCGCGAATCCGCAGAACCGGTGGGCACGCTTCGCTTTGCCCACCCTACGATTCCGTCAATGCGGCGGCGGCAATCGCCCGAACACGCCGTCGAGCGTCATGCCGATCGCGAGCAAGCGGCGGTCGCTTCCGGCGGGGCCATCCAGCTCAAGGCCGATGGGCAATTTGCTTGTGTCGCCGAGTGCAATCGGAATCTGGATGCCGGGAATGCCGGCATTACTTCCGGGATCGGTGTTTTGGATGAACAGGCCGAAGTTCTCGAAGCTGCTGGATTCCGGGTTGGAGGCAATCGCGACACGCGGCGTGGTCGGGAAGGCGATGGCGTCGAGCCGGTTGTTGGCGAAAGTCCTGCTGTAAAGCCCCTGCAGCGCGGGCCGTGCAGTCTTGATTGCGGCGTCATAGATCGGCTTGGCGTCAACCAGCGTGCCATCGGGAGCGGGCAGTTTGCGCGGAATCACCAAGCCATCATAGGTGCCCTTCACGTCGGCGCTGGAGATGGCCTGCGCCAGTGCCTCGATGCTGAGGCCGGTGCCGGTGTGCTTGAGATAGGCGACCAGATCGTCATAAGCCTCGTACAGCGCGACGGGAAAGCTGACTTGGGCGTTGAGCTCGGCCAGTTGCGGCATCTCGATGTCGACGACCGTGACACCTTGCGTCGTCATTTTCGCGATTGCCGCTTGGAACGCGGCGTCGGTGTCGGCATCGAGATTGGTCAGCATCGACCTGACGATGCCGATGCGAACCTGCTTCAGATCAGCCGGCGCAATTTCGTCTCCACCCGCGATGACGCGGTCGAGCAGCGCGACATCCGCCATCGTCGCGGCCATCGGCCCAGCGGTGTCTCGGGTGTGCGAGATCGGCGCGATGCCTTGCTGCGGATAGCGGCCGACGGTCGGGCGCAGCGAGGCGCAGCCGTTCAGCGCAGCCGGCACCCGGACCGATCCGCCGGTGTCGGTGCCGAGCCCGCCCGCCACGATCCGAGCGCCGATCGCGGCGCCCGTCCCGGAGGAGGAGCCGCCGGCGATCAGGGCGCGATCATAGGCATTGCGCACGCCGAACTCGGCGCCGGTCTTGAAGGCGGTGTTGTAGCCCGAGATGCCGAAGGCGAGCTCATGCATGCTGGTCTTGCCGATGACGATCGCACCGGCGGCTCGCAGCTTTGCGACAACCGGCGCATTGGTCTTCGGAATGTAATCCTTCAGTGCGGGCGTGCCGGCGCTGCAAGGCAGCCCTGCCACTTCGATATTGTCCTTGATCACGATGGGAACGCCGCCGAGCGGCTTTGTCTTTTCTCCCGCCGCGTCGAATGCGGCAGCGGCCTTTAGGGCGCCGGCCTCATCCAGGGTGACAAAGGCATTGAGGTCAGTATTGGCTTTGGCGCGGGCAAGGGCTTCCGTCGTGAGTGCGGTGCTCGTCACTTTGCCGGCGCGGAGGTCGGCCGCAGCCTGGGTCAGGGTCCACTGGTCGAAATCCATGATACGTCACCTGATTGCAGGGGGGCCGACAGGGCGTCCTTCAGAGCCCGAGGCTGATGCCTCACCGATGCCGCGTCAACCGTGGGCGTGCATCTTTTGTGTTACCGATGTCGTCAAGTTCGCGAGCAGCCGCTCGACCTCGGGCTTCACCTTGGCGATCGCTGTGTCCTTTACCGGTCCGTAGCCACGGATATCCATGGGCGCTTTTGCGATGACAACGAGGTCGGGCAGATGCGCTGCGTCGAGCCGGCCGAGGATGCGTTCGATCAGACCTTCATACCAGGCGATCAGCTCCCGCTCGGTACGTCGTTCCTCGGTGTAGCCGAACGGGTCGAACGGCGTTCCGCGCAATCCCTTCAACCGCGCCAGCACGGCGAGCGGCATCTGAATCCACTGACCGAAGGCGCGCTTGCGCGGCCGGCCGCGCGCATCGCTCCCGGACGGCAGGAACGGCGGGGCAAGGTGATACTGGACGCTGAAGCCGTCCTCGAATTCGCGCTTCAATTCGTCGAGGAAGCCGCTCTGCATGTGCAGGCGTGCCACTTCGTACTCGTCCTTGTAGGCCATCAGCTTGAACAGGGCGCGCGCGACTGCCTCGGTCAACGCCTCACTGTTCAGCTCAGTTTCGGCGCTGCGGACTTTCTCGATCATCAACCGATAGCGCGCCGCATGGGCATCATTCTGATAGGCGGTGAGGAAATCGGCGCGACGGTCGATGATCTGGTCGAGCGTCTCGGCCTCGGGCGCTTCGTCCACCCCAGGCAAAAAGGCCGGATCGGCCGCCGCAATCCGGCCCCAGGCAAAGGCCTGTCTGTTGCGATCGACCGCGACGCCGTTGAGCTCGATCGCGCGCAGCAGCGCTTGCAGCGAGACCGGCACCAGCCCGCGCTGCCAGGCAAAGCCGAGCATGATGATGTTGGCATAGACAGCGTCGCCAAGCAGCCGTTCGGCCAGAGCGTTGGCGTTGATCGTGTCGAGATTGCCGTCGCCGATCACGCCGCCGATTGCGCGCAAGCGGGCTGGCGAGGCGAGATCGGCGTCGCGAAAGCGGACGACGTCGCCGGTCGGCATCTCCGCGGTGTTGACCGCGGCGCGGGTGCCGCGGCGATAGGTGCCGGACGCCTTTGGCGAGGAGCTGACGACGAGGTCGCAGCCGATCAGCGCATCGGCCGCGCCCTGGTCGATGCGGACCTGGTGCAGCGCCTCGGGCGAGGCGGCAACGCGGATGAAGCTCAGCACCGGTCCGAATTTTTGCGCAAAGCCGGTGAAGTCGAGGACCGAGACGCCGCTTCGTTGGAGATGTGCGGCCATGCCGATCAGCGCGCCGACCGTGATCACGCCGGTGCCGCCGACGCCTGTTACCAGCAGGTCGTACGGACGGTCGAGCGCGGCGATAGCCGGCAGGGGAAGTGTGGCGGCGTGGCCGACCGCGTCGATCTGGCTCGCGCTCTTCCTCCGTCGTGTCGCGCCTTCGACGGTGACGAAGCTCGGGCAGAAGCCGTTAAGGCAGGAAAAATCCTTGTTGCAGGCCGACAGGTTGATCTGGCGCTTGCGCCCGAATGGCGTTTCCTTCGGCTCGACGCTGAGGCAGTTGGATTCGACCGAGCAGTCGCCGCAGCCCTCGCAGACGAGATCGTTGATGTAGGCGAAGCGCTTGGGATCTGCCATCTGGCCGCGCTTGCGCCGGCGCCGCTTCTCGGTGGCGCAAGTCTGCTGATAGATCAGCACGGTGACGCCGGAGACGTCGCGCAGCTCGCGCTGCACGGCATCCATCTCTTCCCGCGGATGGATGGTCACGCCTATCGGGAAATCGGCTGGCGCAAACTGCGCGGGATCATCCGATACCAGCGCGATCCGCGAAACACCTTCGGCGCGGACGCTATGCGCGATGGCATGGACACTGACGGGACCGTCGACCGGCTGACCGCCGGTCATGGCGACGGCGTCGTTGAACAGGATCTTGTAGGTGATATTGGCTTTGGCCGCGATCGCCTGCCGGATCGCCATCGAACCGGAATGATAATAGGTGCCCTCGCCGAGATTCTGGAAAATGTGCTTGCGGCCGGTGAATCTCGACGAAGCCGCCCAGTTCACACCTTCGCCGCCCATCTGGATCAGCGAGGACGTCTCGCGGTCCATCCAGCTCGCCATGAAATGACAGCCGATGCCGGCCAGAGCCTTCGATCCTTCAGGTACCTTTGTCGATGTATTGTGCGGGCAGCCCGAACAGAAGTAGGGCGTGCGCGTCGCGCCTGAGACATTGATCGTGCGCTCGGCCTCCGGCACCAGCGCGGCCGCGCGCGCGGCGAGATCGAGGCCCGGAAACATCGGATCGAGCCGGCGAGCCAGCACGCCGGCGAGCGCGCGCGGCGACAATTCGCCGATCCATGAGATCAGCCGTGCGCCGGTTTCGTCATGCTTGCCGACCATGCGCTCGGGCTTGCTGCCGGGATAGTCGTAGAAATATTCCTTGAACTGGCTCTCGATGATACCGCGCTTCTCCTCGACCACCAGGATCTCGCGCTTGCCCTTCACGAAGTCCATGGCGTCGTGCAGCGCCAGCGGCCAGACCATGCCGACCTTGTAGACGTCGATGCCGATGCTGCGGCAGGCCGCTTCATCGAGGCCCATCAGCCGCAGCGCTTCCATCAGATCGAGATGCGCCTTGCCTGTGGTGACGATGCCGTAGGTGGCACCGGGAATGTCGTAGATGTGGCGATCGATCGGATTGGACTTTGCGAAGGCGTAGACCGCGTGCTTCTTCGCTTCCAGCCGCTCCTCGATCTGCGGGCCCGGCAGGTCGGGCCAGCGATAGTGCAGGCCGCCGGGCGGCGGCGTGAAGTCTGGCGTGCGGAAGGCACGCGGCCGGCGCAACGCGACGGATGCACCCGACTCGACGATCTCCGAGATCGCCTTGAAGCCGACCCACATGCCGGAGAATCGGCTCAACGCGTAGCCATATTCGCCGAACTCCAGGTATTCGCTGACGCTGGCGGGGTGCAGCGTCGGCATGAACCAGCTCATGAAGGCGACGTCGGACTGATGCGGCATCGACGATGACACGCAACCGTGGTCGTCGCCGGCGACCACCAGCACGCCGCCATGCGGTGAGGAGCCGTAGGCATTGCCATGCTTGAGGGCGTCGCCGGAGCGATCGACGCCTGGGCCCTTGCCGTACCAGAGCCCGAACACGCCATCGACGGCGCGATCCGCCTGCGTCTCGACCTGTTGCGAGCCGAGCACGGCGGTCGCCGCGAGGTCCTCGTTCACTGCGGGGAGGAATTCGATGCGGTCCCGCTTCAGCCGGTCCTGGATGCGCCAGAGCTCGAGATCGACGCCGCCGAGCGGCGAGCCGCGATAGCCTGAGATGAAGCCCGCGGTGTTCAGCCCCGCGGCACGGTCGCGCCGCACCTGATCAAGCGCGATGCGGACGATGGCCTGCGTGCCCGTGAGGAAGACGCGGCCGTCCTCGCGGTCGTAGCGGTCGGAGAGCTCGTAAGCATCGAGTGACGGAATGGCGTCCATGGCGGACCTCGCGGGCAACCTGCCGAATAGCCGAAGGGTATGCCTGGGAGGGTGGTAAGTCTTACCTATTCGCCCGCCGTCGACCGATTATTCGGTAAAACTTTGCAAATGGTGGCATCATTCGGTGGAAGTTACCGATTTCCGGAGTTTTCATGATCGAAGAGCAGGACACGCGGATTCTCGTCCATCTCCAGAGGGACGGCCG
This sequence comes from Bradyrhizobium cosmicum, assembly GCF_032290525.1. Lineage (GTDB taxonomy): Bacteria > Pseudomonadota > Alphaproteobacteria > Rhizobiales > Xanthobacteraceae > Bradyrhizobium > Bradyrhizobium cosmicum_A. Next base: position 56,003 of record NZ_JASXTA010000006.1, read on the forward strand.
CGCCACCAACCAGCAGCTCGCCGACGAGGTCGGCATGTCCACGTCGGCGTGCTGGCGCCGGGTGCGTGCGCTGGAGGAAAGCGGTGTCATCCGGGGCTATGCGGCGCTGGTCGCGCGCGAGCAGGCGGGTTTTGCCATGTCGGCGATCCTCCACGTCTCACTGGAACGGCACGACGCGAAATTCGTCGACGAGTTCGTCGCGCGGGTGACCACCCGGCGCGAGGTGCTGGAGTGCTTTGCGACGACGGGCGATGCCGATTATCATTTGCGCGTCGTGGTGCAGGACATGGCGGCCTACAACAGGTTTCTCGACGAGTTCATGTTCCGCATTCCCGGCATCCGCTACGTCCGCAGCAATGTGGTGCTGAAGGAGATCAAGACCAGCGTGGCGCTGCCGTTCTAAGACACGGGAAGTGCAGTAGGGTGGGCAAAGGCGTGTAACGCCGTGCCCACCATCTCGCCTCGATTTGCGAAGGTGGTGGGCACGCTTCGCTTTGCCCACCCTACGGCACCTTTGTCATTTCACCGCTGCTCCCGGTCGCCCTCAACGATCCCCCAGCTAGTGTTTTCCGCAGCAGCAAATTTCACCCAGCGCATGTCATATCCTTGTTGCTATTCCGTGGCATCGCGCGGCTGCATCTTCCAGGCGCCGGCGGCAGGCCGCTTCAGCCCGAGATTTTCCCGCAGCGTCTTGCCGCGATACTCATTCTGGAACAAGCCGCGGCGTTGAAGCTCCGGCACGATATGCTGCACGAAGTCCGCGTAGGAACCCGGCACATAGGTCGCGGCGATGACGAAGCCGTCGCAGCCGCGCTCGACGAACATCTCCTCCAGCTCGTCCGCGATCTCCCTGGGGCCACCGACCATGGCGTCATGCACCTGGCCGCGGCCCGAGAAGCTGACGAAGTCGCGCGCGCTCGGATTGCTCTTGCCGGAATTCTTCAGCACGCCGTCGCGGATGCCCAAAATGCCCTGCATGCTCTTCAGCTCGTCCGTCGTCAGTGGCTCGTCGAGATCCTTTGAGGCGAAGTCGTAATTGAGCGCTTCGGCGAGCAGCGACAGCGCGTCGATCTCGAGCGGCAGCTTGTTGATCAGCGCCATCTTGTCTTCGGCCTCGGTCTTGGTCGCGGCGCAGACCGGCGTCGTCAGATTGCAGAGGAACATCTGGTCGGGATCACGGCCGGCCTTGGCGGCCTCGTTGCGAACGGCCGCGTAGCCGTCCCTGGCGCCCTGGAGATTGCGCGCGGCGGTGAAGATCACCTCGCCCCATCGGCCGGCAAAGCGCTGACCGCGGCCGGACGCGCCGGCCTGGATGATGACGGGATGGCCCTGGTCCGAACGCGGCACGGTGAAGGGACCGCGGGACTTGAAGGCCGGTCCCCTGTGATCGAGCCGCTTCACCTTGGCCGGATCGGCAAAGCGGCCGCTCTTCTTGTCCATGATGAGGGCGCCGTCTTCCCAGGTATCCCAATGACCGAGCACCACTTCCATGAACTCGTCGGCCTTGTCGTAGCGGGAATCATGTTCGGGATGGGAGTCCCGCCCCATGTTGAGCGCCTCGCCGTCATTGAGCGAGGTGACGACGTTCCAGCCGGCGCGTCCGCCCGACATCAAATCGAGGGTCGCGAAGCGGCGCGCGACGTCGAACGGCTCGTAATAGGTGGTCGAACAGGTCGCTGCCAGCCCGAGCTTGTCGGTGACCATGCCCATCGTGGTCAGCACGATCAGCGGGTCCATCTTCACGCAGCGGATGCCGTATTCGACGGTGTGGGCGTGATCGTTGCCGTAGCGGTCCGGCATTGCCAGGCGATCGTCGAAGAACGCCATATGGAATTTGCCGGCTTCGAGTATCCTGGCGATCTCCTGATAATAGTCCGCCGACATCGAATCGTCGCGCGAGTCCGGATGCCGCCAGGAGCTCGGCAAATTCGTGCAGTTCTGCGCCTGGAGGAAGCCGACAAGTACCATCTGCCGCGTCATGCTGCGTTCCCTCGGCATTTGTGCCCTTAACGGGCTGCTTGTTGGGAGCCATCGTCTCAAAGCGCGGGAGCGATATCAATCTCCCGTAAACCAATACGGGGCTGCAAATTCGTAAAAGGATCACACCTTTCGTCGCAGATTCCTCCCGTGCGGCGGCATTCCCGAGAGTTTGGTGCCGGTCGTTCGCAGCTCGTTCACTTTGATCGAGGGTTTGCAGCGCGCAATAACGACCACTTAGGCGATGGCCGTTCATAAAGCATCGGGAGAATTAGGCAGAAATGCCCGGGAGCTGAGATCGTGCAGACGACCCTCGCGCGCACCTTTGCAGCGTTGAGCGCCATCAACGAAGCGATCCTCTACGCGAAATCGCCGGACGAGCTGTACCAGAAGGTCTGCGACGCCGGGTTTTCGAGCGGAGACTTCATGGCCGTCGCCGTGTTCCTCGTGGAGCCGGACGGTCATAAGCTCCGCTTTGCCGCTGGTTGCGGCGATGACGTGGCGCGGCTGAGCGCGATCGAGATCACCACGGAAGCCGGTACGCCGGAAGGCTCGGGCGTGGGCGGCGAGGCGTTCCGCAGCCAGAAGCTCTGCATCAGCAACGATTTCCTGAACGATCCGCGTTCGCTCGCGTGGCGCGACAGCGCGGTGGCGGCGGGTGTCGGCGCAGCCGCGGCGCTGCCCTTGATCTGCATCGGGCGCAGTATCGGGGTGTTGTATGTTACGCGGTCGGGGGCTGGCTCGCTCGACGAGGCGATGGTCTCGTTGTTCGAGCGGATGTCGGCCAATATCTCTCATGCGCTGGAGAGCTTCGCGACCGAGAGAGCCCGCCTGATTGGCGAGCGGGCAGTGCGGCGACTCAACCGCATGTTCGGCGCGCTCAGTGCGACGAACGAAGCAATCCTGCACGCCAGCACTGAACTGGACTTATACCAGCGGGTCTGCGACGCCGCTGTATACAGCGGCAAATCGCTTGCCACTTTCGTTCTGCTGCGCGAGGCGAATTCGCAATGGCTGACGCCGGTGGCCGCGACCGGACAAAATCTCGATCTGATCAGGCAGTCGCGCTACTCGATCGATCCGGAGAGTCCCTACGGCAAGGGCATCTCCGGCCAGGTGTTCCGGACGCAGAAAGCGATCGTCGAGGACGACCTCGTCAATCGCACCAAAGGGACGACCTGGGAGCAGACCAACGTCAATGCCGGAGCCGTCGCCTGCGTCGCTGCTCCGTTGATCAAGCGTGGCACCAGCATCGGCGTGCTGTTCTTCTTCGTGAGCAAATCCTGGGCGAAGGACGAAGGCATCGTCGCATTGTTGTTGCGAATGACCGAAAACGTATGCTTTGCGCTCGAGAATTTTGACCGCGACAAGGAGAAGGCCCAGATCGCGCTGGAGGAGGATCGGCTGGCGCGCATGTACGCGGCGCTCAGCGCGACGAACGAAGCCATCCTGCGGGCAAGCTCGCGCAGCGAACTGTTCGATCTGGTTTGCGAAGCCACGGTGCAGGGCGCGAAGTTCGCCTCGACCTCGATTGCGCTGCTCGACCGCGACGCGGAACTACTTCGCGTTGCCGCGTCCTCCGGACCGAACGCGGACGAGGTGCGATCCTTCAGATTGGCCGTCAGCGACGAGGTGCCGGAGGGACGCGGCCTGACCGGAACTGCGTTCCGGACGCGGCAGCCCTGCATCAGCAATGACATCCTTGCAGACGCCCGTCTCGCGCCGTGGCACGCCAGCGCGCGTCGCAACGGCATTGCGTCGTCTACCGCGCTGCCGCTGTTCAACGGCAACAGCGTCGAAGGCGTATTCCTGTTCAATTCGCGCGAGTGCGGTACTTTCACGGACGAATTCGTCGAGCTGTTGCGCAAGCTCCAGGCCAACGTCGCCTTCGCGCTGGAGAATTTCGATCGCGCCGACGAAAAAGCGCGGGCCGACAAGCAGCGCGACCGCCTGAGCGGCATGTTCGAGGCGCTAAGCGCCACCAACGAAGCCATCATGCGCGCCAAGAGCCGCCAGGAGCTGTTCGAAGCGGCGTGCCAGGCAGCCGTGCTCGGCGGCGTATTCGCCTCGACGACAATCGGCATCATTGACGACAAGCGTGAACTCGTCCGCGTCGTCGCGGCGAAGGGGCGCCTCCAGGAGCGAATGGTTGGACGCACCTGCTTTGTTTCCGCCGATCATCCTGAGGGCCAGGGAATCATAGGGATGTCGCTGCGGACCCGCCGGCCCAGTGTCATCAACAACTATCTTAACGATCCGCGATCGATGCACTGGCATTCCAAGGCGACAGAAGACGGAACGCGAGCCGCGGCCAGCTTTCCGCTGCTTCAGGCGGGCCAGGAGCCGATCGGGATTCTGCTTTTCCTCGCACCAGAAGAGAATACGTTCACACCGGATCTGGTCGAACTGCTGGGGCGCCTGGCCGAGAACGTGTCGTTCGCACTGGATAATTTCAATCGTGCCGAGGAAAAGGCCCGCACCGAGACGCAGAAGGAGCGCCTGACGCGGATGTTCGCGGCCCTGAGCGCGACCAACGAGGCGATCATGCGGGCAAAGTCTCGCGCCGAGCTGTTCGATCTGGTCTGCCTCGCGGCGTCGAACGGCGCCAAGTTCACCTCGACCACGATCGCCCTGGCCAAGGCGGACAGCGATCAGCTCGAGATCGTGGCCGCGGCCGGACCGTCCGCCGAAACCACGCGCAACGTCCGTCTCTCCATCGATCCCGAGCGTCCCGAAGGGCGCGGAATGAGCGGCACGGCGTTCCGCACCCGCCAGCCCTGCATCAGCAATGATTACCTCAACGACGATCGCGTCCGTGTCTTCCACGCCATCGTCCGCAATGACGGCGCGCGGTCTGGCGCGGCGTTCCCGCTCGTGGTGCACGACAAGGCCGCCGGCGTCATGATCTACATGTCGACCGAGCCGGGCACCTTCACGGCCGAGTTTGTCGAGCTGCTGCAGCGTCTCGCCGACAACGTCTCGTTTGCGATGGAGAATTTCGATCGTGCCGACGAGAAGAACGAGGCCGACGAGCGGATCGAGTACCTCGCCTCGCACGACAGCCTGACTGATTTGCCAAATCGCGAGACCTTCAACGGCTTGTTGCGCGGGGCCATTGATGAAGCCCAGCGCCATGATCACCGCTTCGCGGTGCTGTTCATCGATCTCGACCGCTTCAAGGTCATCAACGATTCGCTTGGCCATGAAGCCGGCGATCTGCTCCTGCTCGAAGTGGCGAACCGGCTGCGCCGCGCGCTGCGGGCAAGCGATGTGGTGGCGCGCCTCGGCGGCGACGAGTTCGTTGTGATCCTCGACCAGTGCGGCGAGATCGACGACGTCCAGCGTATCGCGACCGGGCTGCTGATGGCGCTCGCCGAGCCGATGGAGCTTGCCGGACACGAATGCCACACCACGGCCTCGATCGGCATCGCGATGTATCCGGCCAACGGTTCCGACGCGCAGACGCTGACCAAGAACGCCGACATGGCGATGTATCTCGCCAAGGAGGACGGCAAGAACGGCTATCGCTTCTTCTCCAAGGAGGTGAAGACGCAGTCGATCGAGCGGCTGTCGCTGGAGAGCGCGCTGCGCCGGGCGCTGGAGCGCGACCAGTTCTCGCTGAACTACCAGCCGAAGGTGGACATGGAGACCGGCCAGATCACCGGCGTGGAAGCGCTGCTGCGCTGGACGCACCCCGATCTCGGCAGCATCTCGCCGGCGCAGTTCATTCCGCTTGCGGAAGAGACCGGACTGATCGTGCCGATCGGCCGCTGGGTGGTGAAGGAGGCCTGCGCGCAGGCCATGGCCTGGCAGCGCCGCGGCCTGTTGCCGGTGTCGATGGCGGTCAACCTGTCGCCGCGGCAGTTTGTCGATGAACATCTGCTGCAGGACGTCGACGAGGCGCTGGCGGCCTCCGGCATGTCGCCGGTGCTGCTCCAGCTCGAGGTCACCGAGAGCATGATGATGCGCAATGTCGGGCGCGCGCTGAAGGTGCTCGACGCCATTCAGAGCCGCGGCATCCGCCTTGCCATCGACGATTTCGGCACCGGCTATTCGTCGATGTCGCTGATGAAGCATTTTCCGATCGACACCATCAAGATCGACCGCTCTTTCGTCCGCGACCTGCCGCAGGATTCGGAGGACCAGGCGATTGCGCAGGCGATCATCAGCATGGGCAAGGCGCTCGGCATGACCGTGGTCGCCGAAGGGGTCGAGAACTCCGAGCAGGAGGCGTTCCTGCGCGCCCATGGCTGCGACGAGATGCAGGGTTTCCTGATCTCGAGGCCGGTGCCGGCACGGCAGATGGCCGAGCTGCTGCGGCCGATGCTGCTGCCGGTCGCACCGCCGCTCCAGCCGGAGCCGGATCTTGCCGCCGCTGAAGCCGCGAAATTACGGCTGAAACGCGCTGTCGTCTGACGGCTGCGGCTGCAGTTCGCGGACGTCGTCCGCCTTGATCTGCGCCTTGCGCGGAAAATCATCCGGCCAGGGCACCGAGGTTTGCCCGGCGAACAGCGTGAGAAGAGCATGCGCGCCTTCGGCGAAGCTCGCGCCGTCGTCCAGGCCGAGTTCACGACACCATGCGCGTTGCATCGGCTCGTGCGCGTCGAACATCGCCATCGCCGGTCCCCACCACCAGGCCGGTGCCGGCGAGCGCTCGTCCTCGGGCACGGCGTGCCAGCGAACGAGCTCGTCCATCACGCGCTCGAATTGCAGGCCTGCGGCCTGATGCATTCGCTCTGTGCTCCCTGGGGCCGGCCTGAAGGCAGGCCGATGCGCGGTCTCGATCGTGGCCTTCGCTGTGAAGAATCGGCTCGCGCTGTCGGCTGAGCCATATGTGCCGCTTCCATTGGCGGCCCTGCAAGAAACATTCGGCCGCCGGATATTCGCCAGCGCCGGTTGTGACGACCTCTTTAGCCCCTTAGGGGCCCTACCCGCAAGGTAATACGGCGTTCAGCGCGATTTGAATGGATGCGCCTTCTGATGCCAGGCCCAGGCGGTCCGGATCACCGTCGGAAGGTCGGAATGGCGCGGCACGAAGTTCAGCACTTTTCGTGCGGCGGAGGGATCGGCGACCAGATAGGTGGGATCGCCGGCGCGGCGCGGCTTCACGGTGTGCGGCACCTCGCGTCCGGTCTCCTGCCTGATGGCGTTCAGGATCTCGCGCACGGAGAAGCCGGAGCCGGTGCCGAGATTGAAGCTGCCGCCGGCATGTCCCGTCTCCAGCAGCTTCAGAGCGGCGACATGCGCCGCGGCGAGGTCGGTGACGTGGATGTAGTCGCGGATCGCGGTGCCGTCGGGCGTGTCGTAATCGTCGCCGAACACGGCGAAATCGACATGGCCCTGGAGCGCCATCATGGCGCGCGGAATGAGATGGGTCTCGTTGTCACGCAGCTCGCCGATGCCGCCGGCCGGATCGGCGCCACTGGCGTTGAAATAGCGCAGGCAGAACGCGCCGAAGCCGTAGGCCGCGCGATAATCGGCGAGCATTCGCTCGATCATCCATTTCGACGCGCCGTAGGGATTGATCGGCGCGCAGGGAAAGTCTTCCGGCAGCTCCTTGGAATCGGCATTGCCGTAGACGGCGCCGGTCGAGGAGAACACGATGCGCGTGCAGCCGGCATGGCGCATCGCCTGCAACAGCGACAGGGTGCCCTGCACATTGTTGATGTAGTATTTCTGCGGGTCGGTCATGGATTCGCCGACGAGGCTTGCCGCCGCGAAATGCATCACCGCCGTGATCTTGTGGTCGGCAAAGGCGCGCGCCAGCGCCGCGCCGTCGAGCAGATCGCCGGTCACCAGCTCCCCGGCGACGAAGCCGCGATGGCCCGTCGAAAGATTGTCGTAAACGACGGGCCGGTAGCCGGCGGCGGTCAGTGCGCGGCAGGCATGCGAGCCAATATAGCCCGCGCCTCCTGTGACGAGGACAGTCGGTCGGTCGGTCATGTCGTCTTCCACTCTTCTCTCAGCGATTGAAGGGCCGGTTGCGACTGAAGAGAAGGTAGAGCGCGCGAGGGTTGGTGGTCAAATAGCGCCAGAACAGGCGGCGCGGCTCGAGCAAGGTGCGCCAGGCCCATTCCAACCCGATTTTCTGCATCCATTTCGGCGCGCGGGACCGGCTGCCCGACAAAAAGTTGAACAACCCGCCGGACGTCTTGATAACGCCGACATTGGTCATCAGCGGGGCGTATTCCTCGACGAACGCCTGCTCGTTGGGCACGCCGAGCGCGACCCAGAGGTAATCGGGCGCGAGCGCGTTGATCTCCTCGACTTTCGCGCGCAGGGCGTCGCCGCGCAGATAGCCGTGGCTGTGGCCGACGATCTTGAGGTCCGGATACAGTTTGCGGACATTCTCGACGGCCGCCGCGTTCTCGTCCTCGCTGGCGCCGAACATGTAGAAGGTGCGGCCCGCGGCCTCGGCCTTGCGCGCGACGACGTGGAACAGATCGGTGGTCGCGACGCGCTCCGGCAGCGGAAACCATGATTGCAGCTTTGACGCCGCCACCAGCGGCTGGCCGTCGGCATTGATCAAATCGGCGGCGCGGAACAGACGCTCGGTCTGCGGTTCGGTCGAGCAGCGCGCCAGCACCTCGCCATTGGCCGAAGTCAGGTACAGCGGACGACCGATGCGGTTGTCGGGATCGGTGGCCTCGATCATGAAATCGGCGGTCGCCTCCAGGTCGAGCGCGGCCATGCGAAGGCCGCCGACGGTGGTTCGCGGCACGTCGGCAGTTGCGGCCCGGCCGTCCAGATTGACGCGGCGCTCAAGCATATTGTCTGCCTCGCTGGCGCGCCTGGGTTGCGGGGGTGAGCTCGTCGAGCACGACGCCGGCGAGCTTGCGCTCGGCGCGACCGAGCGTGTTCAAAATTTCCTCGAGGCCGTCGTTGATGTCGAGGCTGGTCGGCAGCACCGCCACCAGCGCGTCGGCTTCATCGAGCAGCTTGCGGCTGACGGCGTTGAGCGGCGTCACGGGGCCGTCGAGGATCACGAGGTCGTAGCCGCCGGCGGAGCGCGCCTGCTCAATGGCCTTGCGGATGGCCTCTGTCGCCCTGCCGGCATCGCCCTCGGCAGCCGGCAGCACCGAGACGCCGTTGACTGTCTTGATCTCGCGCGCGGCCTTGCTGCCGATCGAGAGCCAGCCCAGCCTGCTCGGCTCGCTCTTGCCGGGGCGGCTCACCTTGTTCGAGAGCGAATGTGCCTGATGATCGGCATCGATCATCAGCACGCGGGCGCCGTCTCGTGCGGCCGCGAGGGCGAAATTCAGTGCAGCCACGCTGCGCCCGGTGGTCTCGCCGGCGCCGACGAGCGCGATGACCGGCATTGCCCTGCCGCCGGCTCGCCGGGCCGCGGCAGTGCGCATGTCGCGCCAGGCGTTGAGCAGCATCGTCAGGGGAAAGCCGGGGCGCAGCGTCGGCCAGCCCAGCCGCGTGAGATCGACGCCGCCGCCGGTGGCGAGAATGGCGCCGAGCGTGTGGATGACGTCAGCCTCCTGGAGGCGCGCAATCAGCGGCTTTCCGACCAGCGGCTCCTCGACCATTGCAGGCTGCAGCGATGGCGCAGCAAGTTCCGGCAGCGGCTGCGCAACGTCCGCGGCGTGTGACGCCGGCTGGGACTGAGCAATCTCCGGAGCTCGTGGAGGCTCTGGCACTCGCGGCGTCCGCGGCGCCGAATTGCGCTCACGGCGGGCCGGTGCGGGCGCCGGCGCGGTCGCACCGGCGAACATTAGCTCGGCTGCGACGAACCAGCTCGAAGCAGCGATCGCGCCGAAGATGAAGCCGATCATGGCGAACATGCTCATCGCCGGCGGGAACGAGCGCCGCTGCGGCACCGTCGCTTCGCCGATGATACGGGCCGCCGAGGTGTTCAGGGTCTCCTGCTCCTCGGTCTCGCGCGAACGCTTGAGGAACGACTGATAGACGTCGCGGCTGGCATCTGCCTCGCGCTCGAGCTCGCGCAGGCGCACGGCCGCCTGGCTGAGCTGAACGCTCTGCCGCTTCTGCGCTTCCAGCGCCCGGTTGAGCGAGGCCTCGAAGTCGCGGGCGCGCGTCAGGTCGTTCTTGGCGGACTGGGCGAAGCGGTCGATCTCTTCGTTGATGGTGCGCTTGAGATCCTCGACCTGCTTCTCGGTCTGGCGCAGCGCCGGATGGCGCGGGCCGAGCTCGCCGGCCTGCTCCGCATATTTCTTGCGGGCCTCGGCATATTGCGCGCGCAGGTTGGCGATGGTCGGCGATTGAAGCGCCTCGGAGTTCGCACCCGCATCGGCAGCCGTGCGCCGGCTCGCCTCGATCTGGTCGAGCCGCGCCTGCGCATCCATCGTCGCCGCGCGGGCGGCGGACAGCCGCTGGTTGCTGGCGGACAGCTGTTGATCGCTGATCAGCGCGTCCTGGGTGCCGACGAAATTGTTCTGGGCCTTGTAGGTGGCGAGCGCGGTCTCGGCGCTGCGCAGCCGCTCGCGCAGCTCCTTCAGGCGGCCGGAGAGATCGCTGGTGGCGCGCCGCGCGGCCGAAGCCTGCGAGTTGCGGGACTCGGCGAGGTAGGCGCTGGTCAGCGTGTTGGCGAGCATCGCTGCCTTGGCGGGATCGGTCGACCAGACTTCGATGTCGACGATGAAGCTCTTCTCGGTCTTGCGGATGGTGATGTGCCTGTTCAAGGCCTCGAGCGCCGCAAGCTGCACTTCCTTGTTGTCCGCGGCGGAGGGGAGGCGAGGCTGAAGGCCGATCAGGCCGAGCAGCGACGACATCAGGCTCCTGCCGTCATCGCCGCCGCCGAACTCGGCGTCCTTGTCGAGGCCCGTCTGCTGGATCACCCGGAGCAGCACACTGTTGGATGTGATCAGACGCGCCTGGCTCTCCACCACCATGGACATGCCGGAGACATCCTGCGCGCGGGGCGTGAGCTCGCGATCGACGAGCTGAAGCTCGCGCGGGTCGACATAGAGCTGCGCGGTGGCGGTGTAGCGGGGCGTCACGCTCTTGCCGAGCGTGACGGCAAGGGTCGCACCGAGGAGGGCGGCAGCGGCAATCGCAACCTTCCGCCGCCACAGCAGATTGACGAGCTTCAGCACGTCGAAGCCGGCTTGAGGCCTTTGTTGCGGGGTCTCCGGTCCGGTCCGATCTATCGGCTGGTTATAGTCAAGCATGATCCCCAGCTTCCATTCCAACTGCCGCAGGCTGAGGGGTTACTCTTCGCTCTACGCCACGCACCCGGGATATAGGTGCCCAATCAACGCAACAGGGAAAATTAACCATACTCAGTGCGGGACTATTCACGGAAATGGCAAACAAAGCGTTTAAGCGCGTGTCACTCTTCGACGCATCGTGGTGACGCCGGGGTCCCTCGGAGATTAACGGTTCGTTACCGCGCGCGGCCTGGCCGCGAAGCCTCGCTTGTTGTGCGATGAGCGGCGCGCGCATGGTCGTCAGCTTTTCCGCAGGATGACGTGATAATCGCCGCGGCGGACGTCGGTGCCGCGCGGCAGCACGGCATTGAGCACGGCGGCGCCGGCATCGACCAGAGCGGCGAACAGCGGCTTGCGCCGGCGCATCTCGGGATAGCGCGGGCTCTCGACCTCGCGGCGGTAGACCATCTCGAGGCCGTTGGCCGCCGCGAACGCTTCAAGCCGCGGCAGCGTCACCAGCGGATGGAAGAAGGTTGGGAACGGCGGCTCGCCGGGCAGGCCGGCATCCTTGATGCCGCGGACGTGCCGATAGAACCAGACGTGAAACCAGTGCGGCGAATATTTGGTGACGACGCCTGACAGCGAGCGCGGATTGGGGGCGCCGATCAGGATCATCCCGCCGGGCTTGAGTGCGTCGCGGAAGTTCAGAAGCGCGGCGTCCACATGGGGCAGATGCTCGATCACGTTGTAGCAGATCACGAGATCGAAGGTCTCGCGGCCGAAGCGGTAGGTCTGCACATCGCCGAGGATCGCCTCGTCCGCGTATGTGTTGTTGCTGACCTGATCCTCGTCGATGTCGACGACCGTGACGGTGCTGCGGCTCAGCAATTCCGGTGGCAGGACGCTGCACGAGCCGCCGCCGGCTTCATAGGTGGCGAGCCGGCCTTGCGGCAGTTCGCGGCGCAGCAAATCGTGGACGGCGAGCAGGCTGTCGCGAGCCTCGCCGGGGACGAGATCGTGCAGCGCCTGGGTGGGTACAGTGGCCGCGGGGATCTGGATCGCCGTGGCTGTCGCGAAATCGATCGTGGCTGGCTTGTTCATTTTCTCTGACCGCACTTGTTCTATTCAAATTTACAGGAAAAAACGTGCATGCCCGAAGAGCAAATCTGATGCCGCGCCGCTTCACCGGTCGCGGTGCTTACGGCCGGGTTAATGCTTATGGGCGTTAACTACGGCATCGACCATGCTGCGCCATCACCAGCGCAATGGACTGCGAATTGCACTATCACGCGTGCAGGATTTTGCAGGAGAAACACCCGGAAGCGGTTAAGTCCATGGGTTGCGGCGAGATCGGCGTTGCGGCTCCGATACGCGCTTCCTCTCGGTCGTCCATCCTGGGACGCATCTGTCCCGCGGCGATGTGCCGTTGCAGGACAGCGCCGATCCGCACGATTGATGCAGGGTTTTTTTCACAAATCTCGGACATCTATGACGCCATGACGCTGATCCCGACAGACCTCTCCGCCAGCCGGATCTCGGATGCCGTGCGTGATCCCCACCGGGAGATCGCGGCGAGCTCGCGCGTCATCGATCTGTCGGTCGGCATCGTCGTCTGCGTTCCCTGCTTCCGCCGCCCGGAGCATCTGCGGCGGACGCTGGACTCGCTCGCGAGCCAGCGCACCCCACGCTCGTTCGCCGTCGTCATGGTCGAGAACGATGCCGCAGGGCGCGAGAGCGCGCCGGTGGCCGCGGAGTATCTCGCGGACGGCAGGCTCCAGGGCGTCTGCCTGGTCGAAAAACGGCAGGGCAATTGTCAGGCGATCAACGCTGCGTTCGAGACGGCGCAGGCGCTGTTTCCGGCTGCGACCCGCTTCCTGATGATCGACGACGACGAGATCGCCTCGCCGGACTGGCTCGAGCTGATGGTTCGCACCGCGGAGGCGACCGGGGCCGACGTGGTCGGCGGGCCGGTGCTGCCGGTGTTCGACGACGAGAGCAAGCCCTGGCTGGCGCGTCACCCCGCCTTCTGTCCCGCCTATGAGTACAGCGGCGCGGTGCCGCTGATCTATGGCTGCGGCAACTGCCTGATCACGCGCGGGGCGTTCGAGCGGATCGACCGTCCCGCGTTCGATCTGCGCTTCAATTTCCTCGGCGGCGGCGATTGTGATTTCTTCGTGCGGTGCCGCGATGCCGGCATGATCTTCCACTGGACGGCGGAGGCGGTCATCACCGAGACCGTGCCGCAAAGCCGCACCGGCCTCGGCTGGATCGCCAGGCGCGGCCTGCGCATCGGCGCAATCAATTATCGTGTGCAGTACAAGGCCGCGCAGAGCGCGGGAGCTCGGGCGCGGGTGTTCGCGCAGATGCTCGGGCGGCTGCCGCTCTCGCTGGTTCGCTCCGGCCGTCTGCTCGCAAGCTCGAAGGCCGTCGTCGCCATGCATCCCGCGCTGGTCGCGCTCGGCTCCCTGCTCGCGGCGTTCGGCATCGAGCCGAAGCCTTATGAAGCGTCAAAAATCCTGTCGTGAGGTCGCCGGGCGCCTAGATGCCCAGGCGGGCGAGAGCGACCCTAAGCGCGGCACGCGGCAGCGATCGGAGCGAGCGCCGGCCGATCATCCTGAGATAGGCGAAGGCGTCGCGATATCTGCCGAAGCGGACTGCTTGCATCGCCGAATAGGTGACGAGATGAATCTCGGCGGCCAGGCGGAGGCCGGCTTCCATGCCCTCGGGCAGTCTCGCCAGAATCAGGCCGTCGTCGAAAACTCGCGCGATGGCCGGGAAGAAATCCCTCGGCGTCCGCACCGCTGCGTTCATGGTGTTGGCGGTGTGCAGGCGATAGTCGAGTAGAAGTTTTGGAGCGAACTCGAATTCGCCGATCGCGGCAAGGCGGCACCAGCAATGCCAGTCTTCGCAATATCTGAGCGACGTGTCGAAGCCGCCGATGGCGCGGAAGGCTTCCGCCCGTGCCAGCGCGACGCCGCCATTGACGATGAAATTACCGGCCGCAAGCCGCGCCAGCACATCGCCGGACGGCTTGCGGCGTCCCTTCAGCAGGCCGCGCCGGCCGATTTGCCGTCCCTCGCTGTCGATCGTGTTGTAGTCGCCGTAGACGAGAACCGCGCGCGGCGCCCCGCGCGCTGCCGCCAGCAGCGCCGCAACCGCGCCGGGACGCAGGCGATCGTCGGCATCGAGGAAGAGGAGCCATTCGCTGTTTGCATGCCGGGCGCCGAGATTGCGCGCGGCCGATACGCCGGCGGACTCGTTCGTCATCAGGCGCAGCCGCGGGTCATGAATCGCGCGGACGATGGCGGTCGTGTTGTCGGTCGAGCCGTCGTCCACGACGATCACTTCGCCGACCTCGCCCTGCGCCAGTGCGCTGGCCAGGGTTTCGCCGACATAGGCTGCGACGTTCTTGGCGGGAATGACGACGGACACCGACGTGGTTGGGCTCGCCGGCAGCGGGAGGCGCGGCGCCGGAACGGCGCGTGAGGTGGCCCGCAAATCGAGGACGTCTTCGGCGGTGATCACGTTATGGCTCGGCTTTAAGGATCTGTTAACCAGGACGCTTCCGCCGGAATGGCAATGCGATCGATCGCAATCCTGGCCGCTGCGGATGATACCCGCATTACCGGCAAATCGTTGCCGCGAAGCTCTGCGCGACTGCCGGTTTCGTAGATTAGCGTTAAGCCGGTGCCATTAAGCCTGTCGCAAGGTTGGAAGAGTGCGACAGCCGGTCCCATGCGAGAATGCGGACTGCTTGCCGCGGATGGATTCAGTGCCCGCAAACACATTCGAACATGACTCCGATGCCATGGTCCTCAACCTTTTCTACGAGGACAAGGACGATCGCTGGTTTCCCGGCGACCGGCATCTGCGGCGCGTGGCGCGCCGCATGCTGCTCGGCGAGCCGCGCATGAGCGGACAGCTTCGGGTGTTCCTCAACCTCTGCGCGGGGCTCGATCGGCTCGGCATCCGCTATCGCGTCAACGACTACCGCTACATCGCGCAACATCCCGACGAGCTCGCCTGCATCATCGGCCGCACCTTCCTGCTCGACAAGTTCGCGTGGAAGAACCCGATCCTGCTCGGTGTCGCCGCCCACAACCATCCGCTGGACGATCCGGATCTGTTCAAGCGTCTGCCGGTGAAGAAGGTCGTGGTGCCCGGCCCATGGTATGTCGACATGTACCGGCCGTATTGGCCCGACACGGAAGCCTGGCCGATCGGTATCGACACGGATCTCTGGGCGCCGTCGGCGCCGTCGCAAAAGACCGTCGACGTCCTGATCTACGACAAGGTCCATTGGGACCGCGAGCACCATGCGCGGGACCTGATCGAGCCTGTCCGCACCCGCCTCATCGAGGAGGGGCGCTCGTTCACCGAACTGCGCTACGGCAGCTACAAGGAAGATGACTATCGGGCCGCGCTGGCGCGTTCGCGCGCGATGATCTTCCTGTGCCAGAACGAAAGTCAGGGTATCGCCTATCAGCAGGCGCTGTCCTGCGGCGTGCCGGTGTTCGCCTGGGATCCGGGCGGACCGTGGCGCGACCCCGACTATTACCCGCACCGCGTCCGGTTCGCGCCGGTGTCGTCGGTGCCATACTGGGATGACCGCTGCGGCGCCAAATTCCTGGACATCGCGGGGTTCGAGGCGGGCTGGGACAATTTCTGGGCCGGGTGCGCTGCCGATACGTTCGATCCACGCGGCTTCGTGCTCGACAATCTCACGCTGGAGCAGCGGGCGCTGCAATATTACGAGATCGCGCGCGGCATCGTACGGCAGCAGGCGGTATCGCAGACCCCCGATGGGCTGGTTGACGGATGCTTAACAGGGATAGGCTAAGAGCTGGAGCTTCCCCGGCTTCACCACCAACCTCGCCATGGATCGCAGCGCCGCTGACATGACTGACGTCGAGGTCCGATCGCTTGGCCACGTCCTGCACGATGGGCTTGCGGGGCTGAATGCCGCGCATGCGGCGCGTTGCCTCGTCGCGGTTGCGGCGCTGCTTCTCGTGCTGGTGACGCTCGATCCGTTTCCCGACCTGCGCAACGAAGACGTCACCACCGTCGTCGGCGGGCGAATGGCGCTCGCCTATATCCTGTGGGGTCTCCTGGCTGCGGTCGCGATGCTGTTCGTCGCCGTCACGGATGCGCCCGCGCTGAGGAGTCTGGTGACGCCGCTGCATCTCTGCCTCGTCGGCTGGCTGCTGATCAACATCGCCTTCTCCGAGAGCCGCGGCGTTTCGATCCAGCGCTTCGCGTTGGCGGCCAGCGTGACGTCGCTCGCGGTGCTTCTGCCCCTGCTGCCGCCGACGCAACGCAGCTTCAATTCGTGCCTCGGCGCCGCCGCGCTCGTGCTGTTGGTGCTCTGCTATCTCGGTGTGGTTCTCGCGCCGGACCATTCGATGCATACCGCGCTCGACCTCACCGAGCCGCAGCTTGCCGGTGACTGGCGCGGCAGCTTCGGTCACAAGAACATTGCCTCGCCGGTGATGACCATCCTGATCTATGTCGGCATTTACCTGTGTGGCGTCGGCTCGTTCGTGATGGGGCCGGCGATCGCGGCATTGGCCGGAATCTTCCTGATCTTCACCGGCGGCAAGACCTCGACGGTGCTTTGCCTTGCGATCTACGCGCTCGCATCTCTGGTCTATGTTACGCCAGGTCTGTGGCTGAAGCGGCTCATCTGTTTCGTGCCGCTGGTCGTGATGAACCTGCTGACGGTCGGCAGCGTCCTGAGCCCGGCGCTCGGGGCGATGACGCGTCTGCTTCCGCTCGATCCCACTTTCACCGGCCGTTCCGCCATCTGGGAGTTCGCGCTCGCGGCCGTCGCCGAGAAACCGATTGTCGGTCACGGCTATGCGGCTTTCTGGGACGATGTGACTGCACGGCAGACCGCCCAGGGCGCCGAATGGGCGACCTCCGCCGCGCACAGCCACAACAGCTATCTCGACCTCGCGGTCACCATCGGCCTGCCGGGGCTGGCACTGCTGATCCTCGTCTTCGTGCTTGCGCCGCTCCGCAATTTCCAGTCGGCCCGGGTTCACAACCGGAGCGGCGGGCTGGCAAAGCTGTTCCTCACGATATGGCTGTTCGGCCTGTATTACGGGGTCACCGAGACCTTCCTGCTCGAGCGCCAGAATCCGATCTGGTTCATGGTCGCGCTTGCCGTCGCCGGCCTGCACTTCCTCGCCAGGTTCCAATGCGTCGAACAGATGGAACCGGAGCGCTGACAGCTTGTCGCAGCCCCGGCGGCAATTGGTGGCGCCAGCTTAACGATAAGCGGCGACGTCACTTGGTGTGCGACAAAACATAATCTATCTGGACACATTCAGTAATCATATGTCCCGCGGATGACGTTTCTCAGCGTCGATCAACCAGATGGTCTTGTGTCCAGCACGTCGGCAATCGCTGTCGATTTCGTGCGTGACTGGCAGCGGGCCGCATCGCGCCTGAACGCAGGCCATCGCACCGCGTTCCAGCACGGCTACTGGCTCGGCGCCTGGTACGAGGCGTTCGATGATGTCGCGCCGCTGATCGCTGTGCTCTCCGATGCTGAGACCGGCAAGGACATCGCGGTGGTGCCGATGATCAGCCATGTCAGGCGCGGCATCCGCATCGTCGAGTTCGCCGATCTCGGCGTTTCCGACAACAACGCGCCGATCCTGGCACTCGATGCCGTGCTGGATGCAGAATCGACGGAAGCGATCGGCAGGGCGTTGGTCGATGCATTGCGCGCCTTGCCCGACCGTTTCGATCTGCTGCGTCTGAAGAAGATGCCGGCCCAGATCGGCGGCAAGCCGAACCCGCTGGTGTCGCTCGGCCGGGTCGGATCCAGCTCGCTCAACGGCAATCTCGTGCTGATGGGCGACAGCTACGAGGATTACCAGGCCTCGATCAAGCGCATGCAGATGCCGCGTGCCTGGCGCGTCTTCGACCGTCATGCCGGCGCGCGGTTCGAGCTCGCCGCGGATGTCGCGCGCGCGCGCGAACTGCTGGATGTGATGGATGTCCAGCAGCAGGCGCGGATGCGCAAGCTCGGCTCGCGCTTCGTCCTCAACGACGAGACGCATGCGAGATTCTATCGCGAGGTCGCCCGTCAGGGTCTCGCGGACGGTTACGCCGTTGTCTCCGCGCTCGTCTGCGACGAAGGCGTTGTCGCGACCACGCTTGGCGTGAGACACGATGCGACCTACATTCTTCTGCGCATCAGCCACGCCGGCGATACATGGTCGCGCTGTTCGCCCGGACTGCTTGTTGCCGAGCGCACCATGGCGGCGCTGCATGCACAGGGCGTGCGCCGATTCGACCTCAGCATCGGCAACCTGGACTACAAGCGCCGCTTCGGCGCCGAGCGGGTTCCGCTGACCGACGTCAGCATCGCGCTGTCCTGGCGCGGCACCCCCTACGCATGGCGCGACCACGTCGCGCAGGGCATGCGCCGATATCCCAGGCTCGCCGCAGTCGCCACTCCTGCGCTGCGCAAGTTGCGCTGACAGGGGTAGTCTATCGCATCGCCGGCTTTGGCGGTCCGCGCAGCCGGCAAGTCATCACACTGACACGAAACTTGCGACTGCGCCGTGCTTCCGGTTCTCGCGGGAGTTGTGCTATCGTCGCCACTGCTTTTCCGGAGGCGACATGGAAGATCGTTCGGCGAAATATCGCGCATTCTATGCGCGGTTGATCTGCGCTGCCGCCAAGACGACGGATCCCCGTATCGAGCAGGCCTTTCGCGCGGTCAGGCGCGAGCCCTTCGCCGGACCGGGGCCGTGGTCGATCTCCGTGGGACGCCTATTGGCTCGGCGGCTGCGGGGTGAAAGAAGGCGAGACCGTGATCCAGATCGGCGCCGGCAGCGGATGTTACACGGCAATCCTTGCCGAGCTCACGGGATCTTCCGGCCGTGTCCACGCTTATGAGATCGACGAACGCCTTGCGGCACTCGCGCGCGAAACCCTGAAGGGCGTTCCGCACGTCGAGCTGCACGATCGCTCGGGCATCGCGTCCGATCTGACGAAGGCAGACGTGATTTACGTCTGCGCCGGTGCGGCGCAGCCGGCCGCCGAATGGCTCGATGCCTTGCTGCCCGGCGGGCGGCTGGTGTTTCCCCTGGCGGCGGAGGGCATGCTCGGTGGCATGTTGATGATCACGCGTCCGGACGAGGGCGCGGTCTGGCCGGCGAAATTCCTCGGCCGAGCCCAATTCATCGGCTGCGCGGGATTGCAGGATGCCGATGCCGCCCGGCGATTGGCCGAGGCGTTCGCAAAAGGCTGAGAGAGCGTGCAGTCGTTGCGGAGGGAGGGCGCTCCGGACGAGACGTGCTGGTTTGCCGGTGAGGGCTGGTGGTTGTCGACGGCGCCCGCACCTGCGCCGGCGATCAGCATCCCTGCGCACGCGGACATCACGCAGGCCTGAGGTCAGCCGCCGCGCGTCGCGATCCCGTGCGGCCGGCGCAAAGCCATTCGTATCGCTTTGGTGAAATAAGGTAGGGCGGCATCCCCGCATAAGAATGCCGCCCTTGTCGCATCAGCCATGCGGCCGGCTATCAAGCTTGATAACGCAGCTCAGCCGTGCAGCTTCCTGGCCGTCTCCGCGATCAGGCGGCCCTGATAGCGCGCGCCGGCGAACTCGTTGGCGCTGGGCTGGCGGCTGCCGTCGCCGCCGGCGATCGTGGTGGCGCCGTAGGGCGCGCCGCCGGTGACCTCGTCGAGCTTCATCTGGCCGGCGAAGCCGTAGTTCATGCCGACCACCACCATGCCGAAATGCAGGAGGTTGGTGATGATCGAGAACAGCGTCGTCTCCTGGCCGCCGTGCTGGGTCGCGCTCGACGTGAAGGCGCCGCCGACCTTGCCGTGCAACGCGCCCTTGGCCCAGAGGCCGCCGGCCTGGTCGAGGAAGTTCGCCATCTGCGAGGCCATACGGCCGAAGCGGGTACCGGTGCCGACGATGATCGCGTCGTAATTGGCGAGGTCGTCGATCTTGGCGACCGGGGCGGCCTGGTCGACCTTGTAGTAGGACGCTTTCGCGACCTCCGCCGGCACCAGCTCCGGCACGCGCCTGATGTCGACGGTGGCGCCGGCCTCGCGCGCGCCCTCGGCGACGGCGTTCGCCATCGCTTCGATGTGGCCATAGGCGGAATAATACAGGACGAGAACTTTGGTCATGGTGGTCTCCGTTGGATGAAGATTTGATGGGTTGATTGTGGGGTCGTCATGCCCGGGCAGAAGCGCGAAGCGCGTCTTCGCGCTAGATGTCCCGGGCATCCACGTTCTTGCTTCCTCGTTGAGAGGCGTGGATGGCCGGGACAAGCCCGGCCATGACGGAGAGAGTCGTTAAGCGGCGTCGACGAGCACGATCTCGGAATCTTCCAGGGCCGTGATCTTCAGCCTGTCCTCGTCGCGGATTGCGACGCCGTCGCGGGCATTGACACGCACGCCGTTGATCTCGACTGCACCCGCCGCGGGCACCAGATAGAGATGCCGCGACCTCTCGGGCTCGTACTCAGCGCTCTCGCCGGCCTTCAGCGTGGTGGCGAGCACCCGCGCATCGGCGCGGATCGGCAGCGCGTCCGCATCACCCTCGAAGCCGCTCGCGATGGTGACGAGCTTGCCGGAGCGGTCCGACTTCGGAAACGGCTTCGAGCCCCAGGTCGGCTGTCCCCCGCGCGCCGTCGGCTCGATCCAGATCTGGAAGATCCGTGTCCTAGTCGGCTCCAGATTGTACTCGGAGTGGCGGATGCCGCTGCCGGCGCTCATCACCTGCACGTCGCCCGCTTCGGTGCGGCCCTCGTTGCCAAGGCTGTCCTGATGGGTGATCGCGCCTTCGCGCACATAGGTGATGATCTCCATGTTGGCATGGGGATGGGCGGGAAAGCCGGTGTTCGGTGCGATCTCATCGTCGTTCCACACCCGCAAGGCACCATGGCCCATATTGTTCGGGTCATAGTGGCTTGCGAAGGAGAAATGATGCTTCGCGTTGAGCCAGCCGTGATCGGCGCCGCCGAGCTTTGCGAAAGGTCTGAGTTCGATCATCTGCGTAGTCCTTGTTGGAGTGGTCGGCGTCTTGTTCAGGCGCCGAACCCGCCGTCGACGTTGAGTACGGTGCCGGTGACGAAGGACGCTTCCGGGCTGGCCAGGAACACGATTCCGGCGGCGACCTCCTCGGGGCGGCCGAAGCGTTGCAGCGCGTGCTGCTTGCGCTGGGTCTCGGCGAACTCGCCGCCGTCCTTCGGGTTCATGTCGGTGTCGATCGAGCCGGGCTGCACCACATTGACCGTGATGCCGCGCGGGCCGAGGTCGCGTGCCGCGCCCTTGGTGTAGCCGACCACGGCCGCCTTGGTCGCGACGTAGTCGGCAAGGCCGGGAAATGAGGCGCGGTCGGCGAGCATCGAGCCGACGGTGACGATGCGGCCGCCTTCACCCATCAATTGCGAGGCGGCACGGATCGCCGCGATCACGCCGTGCACGTTGACGGCATCCTGGCGGGCCAGCGCTTCGGTATCGGCATTGGCATCGTCGATCGCACCGCCACTGGCGACGCCGGCATTGTTGACGAGGATGTCGAGATGGCCGAATTCCTTGGCGACGTCCTTGACGAGCTGCGTCACGTCCTTGGCCGAGGCCTGGTCCGCTTTGAAAGCGCGCGCCCTGACGCCCCTGGCCTCCAGCTCGGTGACGACGGCTTCGGCCTTTTCGGGCGAGGCGACATAGCTGATGGCGACGTCCGCGCCTTGATCGGCGAGAGCGCGGGCCGCGGCCGCGCCGATGCCGCGAGAACCGCCGGTGACGAGGGCAACCTTGCCTGAAAGCTTCTTGGTCATTGGATTTCTCCAGTCCTGAATGTCTGATGAGCCTTGGATAAGCCTCCATCTGTGGTATAGGAATAGAAACTGTTGAAACGTATTGTTTCCCAAATCGACATATAGAGGCTGGCCTCCATGGCAAAACTCCCCGATTTCGAGGCGCTCGCGGTTTTTGCAAAAGTCGTGGAATTGCGGTCGTTTGCGGGAGCGGCGAGCGAGCTCGCGATGTCCAAGGCGACAGTGTCCAAGGCGGTCACACGCCTGGAGGAGCGGCTCGGCGCGCGGCTGTTCAACCGCACCTCGCGCCGGCTCGCGCTGACCGATGCCGGGCACAAGCTCGCCGAACGCGCCACGCGCCTGCTTGCCGATGGCGAGGCGGCCGAGAACGAGGCGCTGGCGCAATCGGTGGCGCCGCGCGGCCTGGTGCGGCTCGCCGTGCCCATGACGTTCGGCATCAAGGCGGTGGCGCCGCTGCTGCCGGAGTTTTTCGAGACCTATCCGGAAGTCTCGGTCGATCTGCATTTGAGCGATGCGACTGTCGACCTGATCGGCGAGGGTCTTGACATGGCCGTGCGGATCGCGCGCCTGCCGGACTCGTCTCTGATCGCGCGGCGGCTCTTCACCATGCCGCGTTTCACGGTGGCCGCGCCGTCCTACCTCAAGCGTCACGGCCGGCCGACGCATCCGATGCACCTGGCCGAGCACAAATGCTTCAGCTACGCCTATCTCTCCACGCCCAACGTCTGGCACTACACCAATTCGGCCGGCGAGCAGGCCAGTGTGCGCCCGGGCGGGCAGCTCCGCGTCAACAACGGCGAAGCCGTGATGCCCTCGCTGATCGCCGGCCTCGGCATCGCCGAGCTGCCGGAGTTCATCGTCGGCGAGGCGATTTCATCCGGCGAGGTCGAAGTGATCCTGAAAGACTGGAAGCAGGCCGAGGGCGCCGTGCATCTCGTCACCCCGCCCGGCGGCCCGCGTCCCGCCCGCGTCGAGGCACTCGGTGATTTCCTGGCGGCGAAACTGCCAGGCACGTGCAAGCGGCGAGCGCGCGGAAAGGTGAAGGCGTCTTAGGCAAGCGGCTTCAACAATCCCCCGTCATTGCGAGCGCAGCGAAGCAATCCAGAGTGTCTCCGCGGAGGGATTCTGGATTGCTTCGTCGCAAGAGCTCCTCGCAATGACGCGCCTGACTTAAGAAACCTTCACGCCATCGCGTGTGACCACGCGCAAGGCCGGCTTCAGCGTCTCTTCCAGCTGCGACTTCAATTGGTGAACGCGCGGGTCGGTCGATCGCGCCGCGCAGACCGCGTATTGATGGACCGATTGCGCCAAAGCGCGCCGCGCTTCCGGGGTTCGCGTCAGTTCGGGTTTTGACAGCCGCAGGACGATCGCGGCGAGGTTCACCAGCATTTCGTCCAGGGCGATGTCGATGGTCGCGAGTTTTGCCATGGCACATTCCGTGGGAAGGCAACGACGGCTCCCGGGATGCGTTCCTGACCGGACTGAACATGGATAATGCTTCGTAAACGGCTTGTTCTTGCCGGTCGCCGCGCTAGGCTGGGCCCGAAACAAGAAAAGTCGAGGGAGGGCCTTCCATGGATCGACGCGATGTCCTGCGCGCCGTAGCCGCGCTGCCGCTGTTGCCCGCGGTGTGGCCGAACTCGGCGTCCGCCCAAACCTATCCCGCGCGCAACATCACGATGATCGTGCCGTTTCCGGCCGGCGGCCAGGCCGATCTCGCCGCACGCCCTGTGGCGATGGCGCTGGAGCGGATCCTCGGCAAGCCGGTCATTGTCGACAATCGCGCCGGCGGTGGCGGCGGATCGGTCGGCAATGCTGCAGCCGCACGGGCCGAGCCCGACGGCTACACGCTATTGATGACGCTGTCTTCGCTCGCGGTGCTGCCCGAGGCCGACCGGCTGTTCGATCGTCCCGTTGCCTATGAGGTCTCGCAGTTCATGCCGATCGCGCGCGTGCTCGCCGATCCCACGCTGCTTGCGGTGCCGGCCTCGGCGCCGTGGAAGACGGCACAGGATTTCGTCGCGGACGCGAAGAAGCGCCCGGGCCAGATCACTTACGGCTCATCCGGTCCTTACGGCACGCTACATGTCGCGATGGAGATGTTCGCCAATAGCGCCGATATCAAATTGCTGCATGTGCCGTTCCGTGGCGCGGGCCCGGCGCTGACCGCGCTGCTCGGCGGCACCGTGCAGGCGATCGCGGCCGCGCCCGGCACGCTGAAGCCGCAGGTCGAGGACGGCAAGCTGCGCGTGCTCGGCAATTGCGGCGCGCAGCGCATCGCAAGCTTCCCCGACGTGCCGACTTTCCAGGAGCTCGGCTACAAGGACGTCGAGATGTACATCTGGGCCGGGCTGTTTGCGCAGAATGCTCTTCCCGCGCCGATCGCGACCCGGCTGCGCGAGGCGATGGCGCAGGTGATGACGAGCCCCGACGTGCTCAAGGCCTTCGACACCTCCGGCAGTCTCGTCGCCTATCAGGACGCACCCGCTTTCTCGGACTTCATCGCGACCGACAGCAGACGGCTGATCGCGGCGGTGAAGAAGATCGGCAAGGTGGAGTAGAGAGCTATGCTAGAATTTGCTGCGGATCAGGCCCCGCAGCGTATGCCGGTCGTACCCCGATGCGAACGCGCCCTCGTAAGACGCCTTGAACGACGTCGCGGTCGTGAGATCCCACCGGATCTCCGCGCCGGTGAGCGCCACGGTGCGCGCCCGTTCGACACCGGAGATCGCGAACGGAAGGCCCGGGGCGCCGTCGAGAGCGGCCGTGGTGGTTGCGGCGCTGCCGGTCAGCTCATGGCGCACGGCAAGGGTCGCACCGAACTGGGCCCGGTGGCCGTTTGGCATCAGCATGCGATGATGGGCGCGCAGGCCCGCCGTGCCATAGCCGAGGTCGAAGCTGCCGCCCCGCACCAGTTGATTCACGCCGGGCGCGCCGGTTTCGGAAAGGCTGCCCTGGCGTGTCGAATACCAGTCGGCCTTGGCGAACGGTTCGACTGTGACGCCCCATCCGGTCTCGAATGGACGCGCGATGCCGAGCGAGGCTGCAAAGGTGCTCGCCCGCGAGGAGGCGGTTGCGGTCTCGCCCAGGAACGCGATCGTGCGCGAGGATTCGAGCGCGGCGAAGGAATAGCTGATCGCGGATGCGAGATTGAAGCCGCCGGTCTCGCCGCGTGCGTAGAAGCCGGCATGGCCCGAATTGGCGTCAATGCGGTCGGCGCGGCCCGCCATGCGCAGCTGGCCGGTCGATGCACCGATCGCAAGGCCGGCCGTGAAGCCCGGCAGGTTCCAGAGATCGGCGCCGAGCGCCGCGCCGCCGAGGGCCGTGCTCGTTCCCAAAGCAATGTTGCTCGCTGCCACCTTGTCCCAATTGCCGTAACCGCCGAACCAGACGCTCTGCACCGGCGTAACGCGGCGACTACGCAGCGCCTTGCTGATCGGGTCCGCTGGCTCCGCCGCATAGGCGGATGCGGGCATGCGCAGGGTCTCGCCGCGCGACTGCGTGCCGGCGTTCCACATAAAGCTCTGGAACGCATCGGCCTGGTCCGCGGTGAAGCGGCGGCCGTCGGCGTGAACTTGCCCTGCGAGATCGTCGAGGCCGGCCTTGATGCCCGGCGCACTGAGCGCGGCGAGCGTATTGATCGCGGTGCCGAGCGGTCCTGATGTGCCGCCGGACTGCGCCTGGTCCAGCGCGCCGGCCACCGCGGCCTGGTTCGGCGTCAGCCCCGATAGCGTGCTGAAGCCGCCGATCTGTTGCAGAAGGAAGTAGACATTGTTGGCATCGTAGCTGAGCTGACCCGAAACGAGCGGGCTGCCCGAGGTCGTGAGCGTCGCATACGTTCCGTTGACCCCGCCGGCCGCGGTGAGGATCGTATATTGGGTGTTGGCCAGGAAGCCCGCGCCGAGCGGCACGATCTGCACCGTACCGCCATTGAGCGTCGCCGTTCCGGTTGCGGCGATCTTGTCGGATTGGCCGGCTGCGTTGATCTCGACCTGAAACGTCGAACCGGCGTTGAAGGTGACGTTGCCGCTGACATTGAGGGGCCCGATCGAATTGCCGGGTGCGACCGCGCCGCCGTTGTTGACGACGAGGCCGCCGACCGTGCCGGTGCCGCCGAGATAGCCGCCATTGACGGTGAGGGTGGACGGCAATGTGCCGTTCACGATCAAGCCGCCGGCTTCCACCGCTGTCGCGCCGTTGAAGGCGGTGGTGCCGGTCAGCGTCCAGATCGAGGTGCCGACCTTGGCCAGTTGCTCGAACTCGTCATATTGCAGGAAGGCGCCGATATTGCCGAGATCGAATGCGGCGCTCCCGCTGCCGCCGAACTTCAGCGTGTCGGTGCCGGCGCCGCCGAGCACGCGCCCGGTGATCGTCGAGCCGGGAATCAGGGTGAGCACGTCGTCGCCGCCCCACAGGTTGATCGCCCCGCCACCGCCACCCGCGATGGTGCCGGAATTGACGATGGTGTCGATGCCCGAAGAGCCGGAGATGGCGAGGTCGAACCCGCCGGAAATCGTACCGGCATTGATGAGGGTGTTTCCCCCGGCAATGAACTGCACACCGGTATGGCCACCACCGATCGATCCGCCTTGATAGACATTGACGACATTCGCGGACGATGTCCCGCTTATGCGCAATCCTGTCGTATTCCCTCCGATGCCGTTGGCCGACCCGCGAACGTTGACGATATTGCCGTTGGAATTGTCGATGACGATCGCGGCTTCGATATTGCCTGTGCCCTCCGCCACCGCGCCGGCTGCGATCGTAACGGTGTTGTTGTTTGAGCCGTTGGACAGGAGGACGGCTCCGCTATAGGTGGAGACCGTGGCCTGATTATTGATGGTCACATTCGAATTCGACGTGTTGTCGTAAACGATCGCGGGAATTCCGGCGCCGGGCAACAGCGATGTCAACGTGCCATCGCCAATGTTTACTGTGACGTTGCTCCCGCCGGTGGCGTTGATGTGGTCGGTGTTGCCCGGGCCGGTGCAGGTCGCAACGTCGCCAGAATTGAGCGCGCCAATGACGCCCGTACCGACGACATTGCAGGCTGCGATCGCCGGGCCGGGTATCAGGATCGGCAGCGTGGCGAGCACGAGTGGCGCTAGCGCCGTGGCGACGAGCAGATTTTTGCGGGCGGTGGCGATCCGGGGGGCGTTTTGCGCACGGGCTAGTCCAACAGTCGGCATCGACGATTCCCTCATTCCAGCACAATTGCTAGCGGGGAGGTCGTCGCGGTTCTTGGCGTTATGCGAAGTGCCTTATGGCAAAAGGCGCAATATGCCGGTTTGCTCCGGCTCTGTTGCGGCGATGCCACGGACTGTGCCGCGTACGGCGCGGCGTGTTGCCGCAGCAAATGGACTAATGCGCAAATTCACTAGGCCTGACGCGCACCTCATTTGAAGCGTGTTGCGCGCTGCAACAAACGCGATATTGCTGGCTCCGGAATGAACTCGGAGACGCGCTTTCATGGCGGCCGATGACCAATCGATACATGGCGCGCCGCGCCTCGGCTATACCGGCGACCCGCATGGGCCGGCCTATGAGATGTGGCGGGAGGAATTTTGCCGCCGCGTGATGGAAGCCGATCTCGCGCCTCTGTCCGACGGCTCTTTTCACTGCGATGTCAAAGCGTTGATGTTACCGCGGGCGGAGCGGCGTCACGTTCTCCGAGTTCGTGCTGGAGCAGCGGCTGCTGCGGGCGGCAAGGCTGCTGCGCGATCCGCTGCACCAGGTGACCAAGATCAGCGACATCGCCCATCTCTCCGGCTTCAACGACGTTTCGTACTTCCACCGGACATTTCGGCGCCGCTTCGGAATGACGCCGCTGGACGCGAAGGTGTGGCCCCTGGACATAGCTAGCAAGCCGTAGTCGGAAGGATGTCTTCGGTTCGTCCGGGACTCGCGGTTCGAGCGGCGGCGGGAGTTGCCGCCGATGCCCGCGCGGCCGGTTGCGGCGATGAAGAAGATCGGCAAGGTGGAATAGGTTCCTGCCGCGCTTTCACGTTTTTTTGTTGGTCCAGAACCCGCTCGCGTCTCATTGATTGATGAGAATTCCAGGGACGCGGGAAGGAATCGAACATGCGAACAGAGCGGATCGCGCTGGGTGTGGCGCTTGCGATTGGCGGCATCGTCACGCATAGCGCTGCATCCGCTGAAGAGTATCGTGGAACCATGGAGCAGCAGATGGCCTGTACGCCGGATGTGTGGCGGCTGTGCAGCGACCAGATCCCTGACGTGAGCCGCATAACGGCGTGTTTGCGAGCGAACACGCCACAGCTGTCGAGCGGCTGCCGCGCCGTGTTCCAATCCAACAACCAGATGCAGCCGCAACAGCAGGTTCCGCGTGGCCGGTCGGCGCCGCCGCCGCGCTATTACCCGCCGCCGCCTCCCGCGGCGCAGCCTTACGATGACGACGACTAGCCCGGCCTACGGCCTGATGTCGCAGACGTCGACCCATTCCGCGGCAACGAGCTCGGCCATCCGGTCCGGAGCAATGCGCACGGCGCTGTGGGTCGAGCCAGCTGCCGGAACAACGATGTCGAACGCCTTCAGCGACACATCGCAGTAAATCGGTAGCGGCGACTTCAGCCCGAACGGGCAGACACCGCCGACCTCGTGCCCGGTGATCTCGGCAACCTCTTCCAGGCCCAGCATCTTCGGCTTGCCGCCAAACGCGGCCTTCACCTTCTTGTTGTCCATGCGCGAGGTGCCGGCCGCGACGATCAGGATCACGCGCTCACCGATGCGCAATGACAGGGTCTTGGCGATGCGGCCGGGCTCGACGCCATAGGCCTCGGCGGCCAGCGGGACGGTCGCGGAGCTGATCGGAGATTCGATGACAGTGATGTCGGGGGCTTTCTCGGCGAAGAAATCGCGTACGGATTGAAGGCTCATTCCAAACGGCTCATTGCGGGCTATCGGCGGGCGGCGATACTTACGCGATCCTTGGCAGCTCGGAGAGCGAACGGACGCGATGGTCCGGCGCAAAGCCAAGCTCGTCCATCTGGGTGCGGATCGCCTTGAACATCGTCAGCGGTGCCACGAGTTCGTTCTCGACGCAAGCCAGCGCCATCGCCTCCGGCGTCACGCGTTCGATCCAGGCGACGTTCAGCCCGAATGCCTTCGCGCCCGCGACGTCCCAGGGATTGGACGAGACGAACAGGACCTCGTCCGGTGCGGTGCCGAGCACCTCGCCGATCAGCGCATAGGCTTCCGGGCTCGGCTTGAAAATCTTCTTCGCATCGACGCTGATGGTGGCATCGAGCAGGGCATCGAGACCGGAATTGCGCACGAGCGCATTGAGCATGTCCGGACTGCCATTCGAGAGGATGGCGAGTTGTCGCGGCCTCAAGGCCGTGAGTGCTGCCGCCGCGTCCGGATAGAGATCGAGATGCAGATACTTCTCGATCACGCGCTCGAATGCCTCGCCGTCATAGGCGAGGCCGAGCACGCGCAGCGTATAGGCGAGCGAGTCACGCGTGACGGCTGCAAAATCCTGGTAGCGCCGCATCAGCGAGCGCAGCCAGGTGTATTCGAGCTGCTTGATGCGCCAGACCTGCGTGATGATCTCGCCGTAGCCCGGAAACGCATCCTCGGTGATCTCCGCAACCGACTGGATGTCGTAGAGCGTTCCGTAGGCGTCGAAGACGACGGCTTTGAGGTTCATTGACCGGTCCTCCGGGATCGCGACAGACGCCCGGACTATACAAGGCGTCCTGATGTTGCTCCAAGACCGAAACATGCATTGGGCGCCGTTCCGCAGGCGGCGACTTAAAGCCTTATGACGATCTTGCCGAAATGTGAGCCGGTTCGGAGGTGAGCATAGGCTTCGGGGACCTCGTCGAAGCCATAGATCCGATCGACGGTCGGGTGAATCGCATGTTCGGTCAAGAAGCGATCCATCGCGGCGAAATGTGCGACCGATCCGACAGTGACACCGATGATATCGGCATTCTCCCACTGAAGGCGCGCGAGGTCGGGCTTCGGGCCGAACCCGGTCAAGACACCGATCTGAATGATCTTGCCACCCGAAGCGACCGATCGTAGCGATCGGTCATAGGTGCCGGGACCGCCAAGTTCGAGGATATGAGTGGCGCCTGCGCCACTCGTCGCCTTTATCAGCGCCACATCCCAGTCGGGCGTGTCGCGATAGTTGATGAGGATCGAAGCGCCCAGCGCCTTGGCACGGGCAAGTTTTTCGTCCGAGGAGGAGATCACAATCGCGCGCGCTCCGAGCGCTGTTGCGAATTGAAGTCCGAACAGCGCGACGCCACCCGTTCCCTGGACGAGCAGGGTGTCGCCTTTGCCCATTCCGCCGCGGGCGATGAGGCCGTGCCAGGCCGTCACGCCGGCACAGGGCAGCGTCGCTGCTTCGACCGAGGAGAGGTGTGCCGGCACCGACACCAGTGCAGTTGCCGGCAGCACGACATACTCTGCCAGCACGCCATCCAGATTGTTGCTGCCGAGGGCTGATGCAATGTAGCTGGCTTTGAATGGCCCCGAGACCCAATCGCGAAAGTAGGATGCGGCGACACGGTCGCCCATTTGCCATTGCGTGACGCCGTGGCCGATGGCGTCAACGATGCCGGCGCCGTCGCAGAGCGGCACGCGGCCGTCGAGCCCGCCTTGGCCCGCACGGTCGAAGATGAGGAGGTCGCGGTAGTTGAGACTGGCCGCTTCGATCCGGATGCGAACTTCTCCGCCGGCGGGTTCCGGTTTGCCGAGATCGACGCGCACAAGGCGGCCAGCACCTGCATGGCCATTCAAATGATAGGCTTTCATCGTTGCACCCTTCACAAGCGGTATTACTTGGATGAGCACAGCCTGTAGGGTCTGACAGTGCTGTCAGGGTCAAGAGGTTTTCAGATGAAGATTGGCGAACTCTCCCGGAGGACGGGGGTCAGCGTCCGAATGCTGCGCTATTACGAAGGCGAAGGGCTGCTTGCGCCGCAGCGGACCGGCTCGGGTTATCGCGACTATGGCCCGGCTGAGGAGGAGACCGTGCGGCGGATCAAGATGCTTGGCTCAGCCGGGATGACGCTCGAAACGATCCAGCGGTTGCTTCCGTGCGTGCGGAATAACGATCCAGCCTTCACCCCGTGCAATGAGCTGCGAAGCATACTTGCCCAGCAAGTCGGCCTGATTGACGAGCGCATCGAGACACTCAGCCAGAGCCGCACGATTCTGGCTGGCTACCTCGCAAGCGTGAACTGATCGCGCATCCCATAGATATTCGCGGGCAATGGGACGCGCTGCGGCGGAAAGCTCGCCCGCAAAGCAGAACGCGAGGTCGGTTAGCGTCCCCTGCTATTCGAGACGTCCCGTTCGGCGAAGACCCGGCTGACCTCCGCGACGTGCTCCTCGCCCCACGCGCAGAGCGGCACGAGAGCTTGGGCCAGACTGTGGCCCAACGGTGTGAGGCTATAGTCCACCCGCGGCGGCACCTCCTTGTGATCGGTACGCTTCACGAGGCCGTCGGCCTCCAGCTCCTTGAGCTGCTGGATCAGCATCTTGTCGCTGACGTCGCGCACGGCGCGCCGGAGCTCGCCGTAGCGGGTCGGGCCGTCCTGAGCGACGAAGTAGAGGATCAACGGCTTCCACTTGCCGGCGATGACCCGCAAGGTCGCGTCCAGGCCGCAGGTGAAGCCGGGCAAGGTCGGCGTGCAGCTTTGAACAGGTGGTGAAACCTGCGTCGGCGCGGTGGTGGGGTCTGAAAGATCTGACGACATTTTTGGGTACTTACCAAAAGGTGCATACTTGTCGATAGGTGGGTAGGCCGCCAGCTCAGTGCAACCTCAATGAAGGAGAGCACATCATGAGCAGACTACAAGGCAAGACGGCGGTGGTGACGGGCGGTGGAACCGGCATCGGACTTGGCGCCGCCAAACGGTTCATCGACGAAGGCGCGTTCGTCTACCTCTTCGGACGGCGGCAGGAGCCGCTCGACGCGGCCGTTGCGCAGCTGGGGTCCTCGGCGCGTGCCGTCAGGGGCTCGGTGACTGACATGTCCGACCTCGACAGGCTGTACGCAGCGGTGAAGGCCGAACGCGGCGGGCTCGATATTCTGTTCGCCAACGCCGGCACCGGATTGTTCGCACCGCTCGGCGAGATCACGGTCGAGCATTACGATCAGATCTTCGACGTCAACGTGAAGGGGCTGGTGTTCACCGTGCAGAAGGCGCTGCCGCTGATGAAGCAGGGGTCGTCGATCATCCTGACCGGTTCGAGCACGGGCGTGATGGGGACGCCGCAGTTCAG
Organism: Bradyrhizobium cosmicum; assembly: GCF_032290525.1. Lineage (GTDB taxonomy): Bacteria > Pseudomonadota > Alphaproteobacteria > Rhizobiales > Xanthobacteraceae > Bradyrhizobium > Bradyrhizobium cosmicum_A. Next base: position 88,170 of record NZ_JASXTA010000006.1, read on the forward strand.
CATCTACAGCGCGACCAAGGCTGCGATCCGCAATCTGGCGCGCAGCTGGGCGCAGGACCTGCGCGGCACCGGCATCCGCGTCAACGTGCTGTCCCCGGGGCCGACCAAGACCGAGCTGGCGCTGGAGATCGTCGGCGAGGAAGCGTTCGATGCGCTCGGAAGCATGACGCCGATCGGGCGCGTGGGCGACCCGAGCGAGACGGGCGCGGTGGCCGCGTTCCTGGCGTCGTCAGACAGCAGCTTCATGACCGGCGGCGAGGTCTTCGTCGACGGCGGCCTGGCGCAGGTCTGAGGTTTTAGGCGTCTAGGCGTGAGGGCTTCGGTCATTCGATCGAAGCCCTTCATGCGTGGCCTAGATCCCCAACAGCTTCCTTGCGTTGGCCTTCAACACCTTCGGCCGGATCTCGTCGCGGATCTCGATCTTGGCGAAGTCCGAAAGCCAGCGGTCCGGCGTGATCACCGGCCAGTCCGAGCCGAACAGCATCTTGTCCTGCAGGATCGAGTTGATGTAGCGCACCAGGATCGGCGGGAAGTACTTCGGCGACCAGCCCGACAGATCGATGTAGACGTTCGGCTTGTGGGTCGCGACCGACAGCGCCTCTTCCTGCCAGGGGAAGGAGGGGTGGGCGAGGATGATCTTGAGGTCGGGAAAATCGGCCGCCACGTCATCCATGTACATCGGGTTCGAATATTTCAGCCGCATGCCCATGCCGCCGGGCATGCCGGAGCCGACGCCGGTCTGGCCGGTGTGGAACAGCGCGATCGCGCCGCCATTGTTGATCTCTTCGTAGAGCGGATAGGCCATGCGGTCGTTGGCGTAGAAGCCCTGCATGGTCGGGTGGAATTTGAAGCCGCGCACGCCGTATTCCTCGATCAGCTTGCGCGCCTCGCGTACGCCGAGCTTGCCCTTGTGCGGGTCGATCGAGACGAAGGGGATGAGGACGTCGAGGTGGTCGGAGGCGATCTCCAGCATCTCCTCGTTCTTGTAGCGGCGGAAGCCGGTCTCGCGTTCGGCATCGACCGGGAAGATCACCGCGGCGATGTTCTTGGAGCGGTAATAGGCCGCGGTCTCCGGCACGGTCGGCGGATGCTTGTGCGGCGACTTGAAATAGTCCGCCATCTGCGCCTGGAAATCGTCATAGCCGTCGTCGGGATGGGTGCCGCAGGGCTCTTCGGCGTGAGTATGGATGTCGATCGCGACGACGTCGTCGATATTGGGCAGCTTCAGCTTCGGCATTGGTTTCCTCCCGAGCGGTTGCCAAATTGATTATATGATATAACGAATTAGGCAAGGCATTGCTGGAGGCAAAACCGCCGTCCGCAAAAGTCGTTGCCGGGCCTGGCCGCGAATGGACAGATTGGGCCGATCCGGCCGCTTCTACTGTGCATGGGGTTGTTTTCAAGAATTTGCCGGGTGGGAGCGGGCCAGTTAACATTGACATGACCTCCCGCCATGCCTTAAGAACCGCCCCGTCCCGGGCGGTCGGTCCGCCAGCGGGGAAAATCTCATTTTGCCACATTCGCGCGTGCCGAAACGGTAGTGCCGAACACGGCCTTTCGAACGTTCAGGATTCCGCCATGAAGGTCCGTAACTCGTTGAAGTCGCTGCGCGGTCGCCATCGCGCCAACCGCCTGGTCCGCCGCAAGGGCCGGGTCTATGTGATCAACAAGGTGCAGCGCCGCTTCAAGGCTCGCCAGGGCTGATCCCTGCCGAGGGCTTTCGCGCGCCCCGCAAGACCACGGTTCACACGAGTTTGACGCCGCCTTTGCTTGGCAAGGGCGGCTTCGCGCGTTTAGACTTTGCCGATGGCAGTGAGATTCCCTTTCGCGCGCACCCTGTGCCTGGCCTTTGTTCTGGGAGCCACCGGCCTTGCGCCGGCACTGGCGCAGCAGATTGAGCCCCCGCCGCCGCCCGGCAAGCAGAAGAAGCTTCCGGAAGCGCCGGCCAAGCTGCCCAAGGTCGATCGCGGCAAGAATCTCGATTTCCTGTTCGGCGCGCTGAAGGCGGCGCCCGACGAGGCCAGCGCCAAGCATGTCGAGGCGCGGATCTGGGCGATCTGGATCCAGACCCCGAGTGATACCGCGTCGCTGTTGATGTCGCGGGCCAAGACCGCGGTCGACGCGCAGAAGATCAACATCGCGATCAAGCTGCTCGATTCGGTCATCAAGCTCAGGCCCGACTACATCGAGGCCTGGAACCGGCGCGCCACGCTCTACTACATGCAGAACGACTACGGCCGCTCGCTTGCCGACATCCGCGAGGTGCTGATCCGGGAGCCCCGCCATTTCGGCGCGCTCGCAGGTCTCGGCATGATCATGCAGGAGGTCGGCGACGAGAAGCGCGCGCTCGATGCCTATCGCAAGGCGCTCGCCGTCAATCCGCACCTCGAGAAGATCCCCGACCAGGTCAAGGCGCTGACGGAGAAGGTCGAGGGCCGCGATATTTAGCCTAGAACTCGATCCTATCTTGAGCGAACGCGGCGCCTCCGGATTAACCACGATCGGAAGCGCGGCATCTTGAGGACTATTGTCGGCGCCGCGACAAGCCTACCTGCATGGCAGGAGCATAGCCATGAAGCGCTTGATCTTTGCAGGTGTACTGCTGTTGGCGTCGGGAACGGCCAGTCTCGCCGACGGATTGTTCTGGGTGGTCGGCAACCGCGCCACCGGCAAATGCAGCATCGTGACCAGCAATCCCGTGATCATCGGCGACATCTGGTTCGGCGACGGTCCCTACAAGTCCAGGGCCGATGCCAAGCTCGCCCGCTCGACGATCCGCGCCTGCCCCGCCGTCACACCCGACGACGAAAAGGACGAGGACGGAACGAACTAGCCTGGACTTAGTGCAGGGCGCTGCCGCCGCGCTCAGCGAGGCCGCGATCGGCGGCTGCGGCGTAAGCCTTTGCAAGCTCCGTCTCGAGGTGCTCGTTGATCAGGAGCAGCGCGCGCACGGCGCCGCGCAAGTCGCCATTGCAGCGCGCCACGATCTCGTCGATCGCAGTGTCGTTGGATCTGAAGCTCATCGAGTTTCTCCGGTTCAAACCAGGACAAATCCTGCCGGCCTTTCCCGCATCCCCTGAGGTCGCGAGCAGGATCGGCGCCCACCCGCGACTAAATGGCGGAACCGACCGTGGCGATTATAAGGAAGCCGCGATGACGTCTGCATGAAGCTGGTCCGGGGCTTGCGCTGATCGGATAACAATATTGATTTCATTGAGGTTTTCAGTTTGGCAATTATGCACATATCCACAGCCCCGGCATTTGCGGTGGAAATACCGGAGCCGGCGGAGCGAAACTGCCGGCTGCAAGAACCGTAGCTGCGATGTGCCCTGGATTCCCCGGACTCTCTCCATGATCGTGATGTCAGTCGTGACGGCGCTGGTGCTGCTGGCGCTGGTCACGCAGGCCGGCGTCGTGGCCGTGCAACGTGCCTTTCCACCTCAGGGCCGGATGATCGAGGTCGAGGGTGCAACGCTCCACGTCGTCGACCTCGGCCCGCGCGATGCGGGCGTGCCGATCGTGATGCTGCATGGCGCGAGCTCCAATCTCGAAGCGATGCGACGCCCGCTCGGTGATCTCCTCGCCAGAGATCATCGCGTCATCCTAATCGATCGTCCGGGCCACGGCTGGAGCACGCGCGCGCGGCGGCAGGATTCGACGCCGCAGATCCAGGCGCGAATGATCGACGAGGCGATTCATAAGCTCGGGATCGATCGCGCGGTCTTTGTCGTGCATTCCTGGAGCGGCGCGCTCGGCGCGCGGATTGCGCTCGATCATCCGTCGCGCGTCGCCGGCCTCGTGATGCTCGCGCCCGTCACCCATCCCTGGCGCGGCGGCGTCGGCCGATACAACGAGATCATCGCAATGCCCGTGATCGGGCCGTTGCTCGCCTACACCATCACGCTGCCGCTCGGATATGCCGTCGCCGAGGCCGGCGCGCGCAGCGTCTTCCTGCCGCAAATCATGCCGGACGGCTTCGTGCAGGACTCCGCGACGCCGCTGCTGCTGCGTCCGCGTGAGTTCATCGCCAATGCCTGTGATCTGGTGACGCTGAAGGAAGCGGTGACCGCGCAAGCCCCGCGATACGGCGAGATCAGGACGCCGGTCACGATCATCGCCGGCGAGCCCGACAAGACCGTGAGGACCGACATCCACGCACGTCCCTTCGCCGCGACCGTGCCGAATGCAAAGCTCATCGTGCTGCCCGATCTCGGCCACATGGTGCAGAACGCGGTGCCGGATCTGGTAAAGACGGAGATCGAGGCGATGATCGATAAAATCGTCCTGGCGCAGGCGGCCGCCGACTAGCGGCCGCCCTCACGCGCCTACTGCTTGATCTTCCCGTCCTTGTCGAACTGCGCGATGAAGGCCCACAGATTGTTGATCTCGTTCTCGTTCTTGATGCCGGCGAACGCCATCTTGGTGCCGGGGATCTTGGCCTTGGGGTCCTTGATGTATTCCTTGAACGTGGCTTCGTCCCAGGTGATGCCGGAATTCTTGTTCGCGTCCGTGTAATTGTAGTCCGGCGCGCTACCGGATTTGCGGCCGTTGAGGCCGTTGAGCTCGGGGCCGACCTTGTTCTTGGCGCCTTCGCCGATCGCGTGGCAGGCCAGGCATTTGTTGAATGACGATTTGCCGGCCGCAACGTCCTGCGCCATCGCGGCGGATCCGGTGGCGGTTATGGTGAGGATCATCAATGCGCCAAAAGTCAGTTTTGTCATCGGGTGCTCTTCGTCTCTCTTCCCTGTGGGTCTAGGCCTGGCCCGTCTCTTGCCGGGTCGGCAAACGCCGGGCCTGCCGGTTTTGGCAGGCCCGCTCGGCTTGGACAAGCCACGAAAGCATGACAGGTTTCGTGATGTCCTACTTGTCTCAGAGCGAACTCGCCGAAGATCGTCGATCCGACTTTCGAATGGCCTACCCAAACCACCGCGGACGTGGTTGATTTGCCGCGATAAATTGATCGTGCGGCGTGAGCCGGAAGGATCGAGCCGGAAGGATAATGTATTGGCCATCATGATGCCTGCGAGCGACCAGGCCGTCCTCGCGCGCCGCGCCGAGATCGTGGCAGCATTGCGCGCAATCGTGCCCGGCGAGGGAGTGATCGATACGCCTGCCGAGATGCGGGCTTACGAATCCGACGGGCTGACGGCCTATCGGCAGCCGCCGATGGTCGTGGTGCTGCCCGATACGACCGAGCAGGTCGCGCTCGTCCTGAAATATTGTGCCGCCCAGGGAATCAAGGTGGTGCCGCGCGGCTCCGGCACGTCGCTATCCGGCGGCGCATTGCCGCTGGAGGACGGCGTGCTGCTCGGCCTCGGCAAGTTCAAGCGCATCCGCGAGATCGATTTCGACAACCGCGTCGTCGTCACCGAGCCCGGCGTCACCAATCTTGCCATCAGCCAGGCGGTCGCGCATGCAGGCTTCTACTACGCGCCCGATCCGTCCTCGCAGATCGCCTGCTCGATCGGTGGCAATGTCGCGGAGAATTCCGGCGGCGTGCACTGTCTCAAATACGGCATGACCACCAACAACGTGCTCGGTTGCGAGATTGTCCTGATGAGCGGCGAGATCTTGCGCATCGGCGGCAAGTCGCCGGAAAATGCCGGCTACGATTTGATGGGCGTCATCACCGGTTCTGAAGGCCTGCTCGGCGTCATCACCGAGATCACGGTGCGCATCCTGCAGAAGCCGGAAACGGCGCGCGCGCTGATGGTCGGCTTTGCGCAGGTCGAGGCGGCCGGCGAATGCGTGGCGCGCATCATCGGCGCCGGTATCATTCCCGGCGGCATGGAGATGATGGACAAGCCGGCGATCCACGCCGCGGAGGCCTTCGTCCATGCCGGCTATCCGCTCGACGTCGAGGCGCTCCTCATCATCGAGCTCGACGGTCCCAAGATCGAGGTCGACGAGTTGATCACGCGCGTCGAGACCATTGCGAATGCCTGCGGCTCCACCACCTGCCAGATCTCGACCTCGGAAGCCGAGCGCAATCTGTTCTGGGCGGGCCGGAAAGCTGCATTCCCGGCGGTGGGCCGCATCTCGCCCGACTATCTCTGCATGGACGGCACCATTCCGCGCGGCGCCCTGCCGAAGGCACTCGCCCGTATCCGCGATCTCTCGGAGAAATACCAGCTCGGCTGCGCCAACGTGTTCCACGCCGGCGACGGCAACCTGCATCCCCTGATCCTCTACGATGCCAACAAGCCCGGCGAGATCGAGCGCGCCGAGGCCTTCGGCGCCGACATCCTGCGTGCCTGCGTCGAGTTCGGAGGCGTCCTCACCGGCGAGCACGGCGTCGGCATCGAGAAGCGCGACCTCATGCCGGAGATGTTTTCCGAGGTCGACCTCAACCAGCAGCAGCGGCTGAAATGCGCCTTCGACGCGCAGGGCCTGCTCAATCCCGGCAAGGTGTTTCCGACGCTGCACCGCTGCGCCGAGCTCGGCCGCATGCATGTCCATGCCGGCAAGCTGGCGTTTCCGGATATTCCGCGGTTCTAGCGTCGCCTCGCTGCAACGCGCCAAATTTGATTTTCGCTGCAAACTTCGTTACCCGCTACAGGCGTGGATACGCTCAAGGTCAGAGACGCCAAAGACGTCGAAGAGGTGGTGCGCGCGGCGATTGCGAATGAGCAGCCGCTCGAGATCATCGGTCATGGCAGCAAGCGCAGCATTGGCCACGTTATGGCGACCAACGCCGTGCTCGACGTCTCCGCACTGAATGCCGTCACCTCGTATGAGCCGAATGAACTCATCGTGACGGTCCAGGCCGGCGCGCCGCTGGCCGACGTGCTGTCGCTGATCGATGCCAAGAACCAGCAATTCGCCTTCGAGCCAATGAACACGGCGCCGCTGCTTGGCATGCCCGCGGCAGGCACGATTGGCGGCATGATCGCCGCCGGGCTCGCCGGTCCGCGGCGGATCAGGGCGGGCGGGGCGCGCGATCATCTCCTGGGGGCGCACGCCGTCTCCGGTTTCGGCGACAGCTTCAAAACCGGCGGCAAGGTGGTGAAGAACGTCACCGGCTACGATCTCTGCAAGCTGCTGGCGGGCTCCTGGGGCACGCTGTCTGTCATGACCGAGGTCACGCTGAAGGTGATGCCGAAGCCGGAGGCCGAACGAACCCTGCTGCTGCGCGGGCTCGACGACGCCGTCGCCAACAAGGCGATGACCGCCGCGCTGGGCTCGCCCTTCGACGTTTCAGCCGCCGCGCATCTGCCGAAATCGGCGTTCCGGGCCAGGACGGACGGGCTTGGCGATATCGCGGGTCAGGGCGAGGCGCTGACCGTGCTGCGGCTCGAGGGCATCGCGGCGTCCGCCGCGCATCGTGCCGGCTCGCTGCGCGAATTGCTGGCGCCGTTCGGAACCGCGACGCTCGTCGAGGACGTGGCGTCTGCGGCGCTGTGGGCCACGATCCGCGACGTGCTGCCGTTCGCGGCCGGCGGCGCGCTTGGTGCATGGCCGGTGTGGCGGATCGTCTGTCCGCCGGCATCAGGCGCGGCGCTCGGCACGCAATTGGCGCGTGAGACCGGCGGCGACGTGATCTACGATTGGGGCGGCGGGCTGATCTGGGCGGCGCTGCCACCGAAGCCGGACGCGCATGCGCCCGCCGTGCGCCAGCGTGCCGATGCCGTCGGTGGGCACGCCACGCTGATCCGCGCGGCCGAGGACGTCAGGCGCATAGTGGACGTGTTTCATCCGCAGTCGCCCGGGATTGCCGGGTTGAGCGAGCGGGTCCGCGCCAGCTTCGATCCAAAGACCATTCTCAACCGGGGACGGCTGACGCGGGGCGCTCGCTGAATGAAGACCGAATTCTCTCTCGCGCAGCTCGCCGACCCGGATATCGCGGAAGCCGACAAGATCCTGCGCGCCTGTGTCCATTGCGGCTTCTGCACTGCAACCTGTCCGACCTATGTGCTGCTCGGCGACGAGCTCGATAGCCCGCGCGGCCGCATCTATCTGATCAAGGAGATGCTGGAGAAGGACCAGACCCCGACGGCCGAGGTGGTCAAGCATATCGACCGCTGCCTGTCGTGCCTGGCCTGCATGACGACCTGCCCCTCCGGGGTGAACTACATGCATCTCGTCGATCAGGCCCGGGTCAGGATCGAGCAGCGCTATCGGCGGCCGCTGACCGAGCGGCTGCTGCGCCGGGTGCTCGCCTTCGTCCTGCCGGACCCGCAGCGCTTCCGCTTCAGCATGTGGCTGGCGCGGCTCGCCCGTCCCCTGGCGGTGTTGCTGCCGACGCCGCGGCCCTCAGCCACGCCCGGCCTGATTTCGCGCCTCAAGGCGATGCTGGCGCTGGCGCCGGACCGGCTGCCGTCGCCGGGGCCCGCCGCCGGCATTGTGTTCGCAGCGCTCGGCAAGAAGCGCGGCCGGGTCGCGCTGTTGCAAGGCTGCGCCCAGCAGGTGCTGGCGCCGCGCATCAACCAGGCCGCCATCAGTCTGCTCACCCGCCATGGCATCGAGGTTGTCCTGGTCAGGGACGAGCAATGCTGCGGTGCCCTGACCCATCATCTCGGCAACGACCAAGATGCGCTGGCGCGGGCCCGCGCCAATGTCACGGCGTGGCGTGCGGAGGCGGCCGGCGAGGGGCTCGACGCTATCCTGGTGACCGCGTCCGGCTGCGGCACGGTGATCAAGGACTACGGCTATCTGCTGCGCGAGGATCAAGCCTTCGCGGCCGATGCCGCGAAGGTCTCCGCGCTCACCAAGGACATCACCGAATACGTCGCCGGTCTCGGATTGGAGCAGGTCGCACGGCAAGACAATGTCGTCGTTGCCTATCACTCCGCGTGTTCGTTGCAGCACGGGCAGAAAATCACGAGCCTTCCGAAAGAATTGCTTTCCAAGAATGGATTCGTGGTGAAAGATGTGCCGGAGAGCCATTTGTGTTGCGGTTCGGCGGGGACCTACAACATTCTCCAGCCCGAGCTTGCGGGCAGGTTGCGCGATCGCAAGGTCGCCAACATCGCAAGCGTCAAGCCGGACATGATTGCCGCGGGCAATATCGGCTGCATGGTGCAGATTGCCAGTGGCACGTCAGTTCCGGTCGTACACACGATTGAGCTTCTCGATTGGGCTACGGGCGGGTCGCGGCCGGCATTGAACACGCAAGGCTGAGCTTTCGAAGATTGAGCTTTCGAAGGCCGAGCTTTCATCCGGAGGTGACGGCTGAAGACGCCCGATCGACCATTGTTCGGCGGCAACAGGAGGACCACGATGGCGAAAGCGAAGAAGAAAAAAAGCAAGAAGGCCAAAAAGGCCAAGAAGGTTGTAGCGGCGAAGAAGACCGCGAAGAAGGCAGCCAAGAAGTCCGCGAAGAAATCCGCGAAGAAGTCGGCGAAGAAGGCCGCCTCGAAGAAGGCTGCCAAAAAGACTGCGAAGAAGACCGCTAAAAAGTCGGCCAAAAAGGCTGCCAAGCCGGCTGCACCGAAGAAGGCCGCGAAGAAAGCGGCACCGAAGAAGGCGAAGGCAGCTCCCGCGCCGAAGCCGTCAGCGCCGGCGGCCGCTCCGGCTCCCGAGCCTGCCGCCGAGACGAGCTGGGCGATGCCTTCGTCTTCTGCGGAATCGACATCGGCCGAGGGGCAGGGTTAGGACCGCCCCAACGACACGAGCGACAGCAAGGAAGGCCGCGGCGGTGACGCTGCGGCCTTTTTGCATCAGTGCAGGCGGCCGAGGGAATCGCACCTTTTACGCTGGTATGATTCGTAGCGCAGTGTGGGGTCCCGTATTTGTGCGGGTGGCTCTGTGCACTTTGGAGTGCAAAAAAATGTGATCCAGAAGCAACACAGGCTGACAGACTTTCGTGGAATCGCCAGAACGCCTAAAAAGTCGGCAGATGCCCGCGTTTTTTGCTTCACGGTTTGCACCCCTCCATACAGATTGTCGCAGTAACGCAATTTTGCAGATAGGTCGTACTCCCCCGGGGGGCTTCCGGGAAACCGACTGGGTAAGAACTGGTGATGGGGATCGAAATGAAAAAAGTGGCTTTGTTGGCAACGGCGCTGGCAATGGTGACGGGTTCGGCTTTCGCGGCAGACATGCGTGTGAAGGCATTGAAGGCTCCGCCGCCGCCCGCCTTCGACCCCTGGGACGTCGCCTTCGGCGGCGCGATCATGAGCGACTACGTCTTCCGCGGTATCACCCAGTCGAACCACAAGCCGTCGGTCGCGGCTTATTTCGAGCCGCGCTACAATGTCACCAAGGACCTCCAGCTCTATGTCGGCGTGGCCGGTGAGAGCATCTCCTTCCCCAACCGCGCCGCGGCCGAAATCGACATCTACGGCGGTATCCGCCCGACCTTCGGTGCGTTCGCCTTCGACATCGGCGTGTGGGGTTACCTGTATCCGGGCGGCACCTGCTATTTCGGCGGCACCGGCATCGACTTCGCTGGCGTGGACCATGGCGCTGGCTGCGCCGAGAAGGCTCTCCTGAACACCAACGTGATCAAGAAGGACCTGAGCTTCTTCGAAGTTTACGCCAAGGGCACCTACACGGTGAACGACAACTGGTCGTTCGGCTTCACCGAATACTACACGCCGAGCTATCTGAATTCGGGTGCCTGGGGCAACTACGCTTCGGTCGTCGGCAAGTACATCGCGCCCCCCACGATCTTCGGCGCCAGCGGCGTCGGCATGTATGTGTCGGGTGAGTTCGGTCGTCAGTGGCTCGGCACCTCGGACAGCTTCTATGGCGTTCTGGCCTTCCCGAACGGCATCAAATATGCCGACTACAACACCTGGAACGTCGGCATCGGCTTCACCTACAAGGTCGCCACGCTGGACCTGCGCTACTCCGACACCAACCTTTCCAAGGGGGATTGCAACGCCTTCACCAGCGACTTCGCGGCTCGCGGCAACATCAGCGCTTCGAGCGGCACCTATCTGACCCCGATCAATCCGTCGGGCGTCGGCTCCAACTGGTGCGGTGCGACCGGCATTGCCAAGCTGTCGTTCGACCTGACGGCGATGAGCAACCTGAAGTAAGTTTCTTCCCGAAGAGACTTGACGAGGGCGGCAGGGCAACCTGCCGCCCTTTTGCTTTGGGCGCATCCGTCATGGCCGGGCTTGACCCGGCCATCCACGCGTATCCCGAGGTTCACAAGTACGTGGATGCCCGGGACAAGCCCGGGCATGACGAGTTTGCGGAGCAGCCGTTCAAGCCACTGATCCCCCGCTTCACTCAGCGCGCCGCGCTCGGCTCCTTCTCGGCCGGCGCGCCGCCGTCACCGAGAACGTGGATATCGCCGCGCTTCGCCATCGTCACCTTGCGGGTGTGGAAGGCGTCGAGGGTCGAGCGGTGCCCGATCGAGACGAGGGTGGCCTGTGGCAGCCTCTCCGCCAGCAATCGGTACAGCCGGGCCTCGGACGGCTCGTCCAGCGACGCCGTGGCTTCGTCGAGGAACAGATAGTCCGGCACATGCAGCAGCGCGCGCGCAAGTCCGAGGCGCTGCTGCTCGCCGAGCGACAGCATCCGATTCCAGTGACCGTCCTCGTCCAGCCGCTTGGCGAGCCCGGGCAGCTCGACCGCAAGCAGCGCATCCCGGATATCGGCAGCCTCGAATGCGCCCGGGGCGGCAGGATAAACCACGGCATCGCGCAACATACCGACCGGGAAGTAGGGACGCTGCGGCAGCATCATCAGCTTGGCTCTCTCGGGAATGACGATCGTGCCGGTGCCGAACGGCCAGATGCCGGCGATGGCGCGGAACAGCGTCGACTTGCCCGAGCCCGAAGGGCCGGTCACCAGCACCCGTTCCGGCGCCTGGATCGAAAACGCGTCGGCAGCGACCAGCGGTGTGCCGTTCGGCAGGTTCACGCAGAGCTCCTCGAGGCCGATATTCCGGCTGCCGCCAGCCTCGAGGGCGATGGCCGGTTCATGCGCCGGCAGGTGCGCGGCGGAATCGACCGACATCTCGAAGCCGTCGAGACGGGCGACGATCGAGCGCCATTCCGCGAGCGACCGGTACGCCGTGACGAAAAACGAGAGCGCGCCCTGCACGCTGGAGAAGGCGGAGGCGGTCTGCATCATGTCGCCGAGCTGGATCTTCTTGGCGAAGAAAGCAGGCGCCACCAGCACGTAGGGAAAGATCACGGCGGCCTGCTGATAGCTCGCGGTGAACGCGGTAAGACGCTTGGTCCGGCTCATGATGGCGTACCAGTTGCCGATCACGAAGCCGAAGCGATCCAGCAGGCGGCTGCGCTCGGCACCTTCGCCCTTGAGCAGCGCGATCTGCTCGGAATTCTCGCGGACGCGGACGAGGTTGAAGCGGAAGTCGGCCTCGTAGCGCTGCTGCTCGAAATTGAGATTGACCAGCGGGGCGCCGATCCAGTGCGTCAAGGCGGTGCCGAAGATCGCGTAAACCAGCGCGCCCCAACACAGATAGCCGGGGATCATGAGATCGCTGCCGAACAGGTGAAGCGGCGCGGCGTTCGAAAGTCCCCAGAGGATGATCACGAAGGAGAACAGCGTCACGATCGACGAGAGCAGGCCGAGCCCGATGGTCAGGGTCTGCTCGACGAAGTTCTTGACGTCCTCGGTGATGCGCTGGTCCGGGTTGTCGGCTGCATCGCCCTTGAGCTGCATGCGGTAATGGGTGGCGCCTTGCAGCCATTCGCCGAGATAGTGCCGGGTCAGCCATTGCCGCCAGCGGATCTGGAGCCACTGGTTCAGGTACAGCTTGTAGACCGCGAGCGCGATGAAGGCGGAGGCGAGGCCGATGAAAATCCAGATCTCCCTGACGAAACTATCCCAGTCGCTCGCCTGCAGCGAGCTGTAGAACCGGTTCTGCCATTGATTTACCAGGACATCGATCGCGACCAGCGCCAGCTCCATCGCGATGACGGCGGCGAGCAGGCCGCGGCCGGCCCATTTATCCTCCGACCGGAAATAGGGGGCGGCGATTCGCCAGACGATCGCGAGCGTGGCGCTGATGTTCTTCACAGAGCTCTGTCTCCAGGGGGATATGCACAAATGCCCGGAGCCGAATGGCTCGGGCAATGGCGGAAATGGGCGCGCTTATACTAAAGTCGCAAGTGCAGCAATTTGCGTTGGCTTGTCGCGGCTTGCAACCCTAGCATGGGCTTCAACGGCGCGGGGTGGGGGCCTCCGGGACTTCGCGAGCTTGTGAGCGGGCGGGAACCGCCGGATTCGCGAGGAATTCGGCTCCAGCTCGGGGGTTATCGTTCCAGCGTCAAGCAGGCACGGCTTTCCACGCGGGCCGCCTGCCGCAACATGCGTGGGGAGGAAGACCATGTGGAATCAAGTCTACGACCCGCTGCACAGTCCCGTGCTGTCGACCATTGCAGCGGCGGTGCCGGTCGTCACGCTGCTGGTCCTGATCGCGAGCGGGCGCGTCCAGGCTCATATCGCAGCCATCATCGCCGTGATCGTCGCGAACCTGATCACGATCTTCGTCTTCACCATGCCGGCCAACATGTCGATCCGCGCCTCGGTGCTCGGCATCGTCACCGGCTTCTTCCCGATCGGCTGGATCGTTCTCAACGTCATCTTCCTCTACCAGGTGACGGTGACCACCGGGCGTTTCGAATTGCTCAAGCGCGCGGTCGGCGGCGTCACCGAGGACCGGCGGCTGCAATTGCTGCTGATCGCATTCTCGTTCGGCGCGTTCTTCGAGGGCGCTTCGGGCTTCGGCACCCCGGTGGCCATCACCGGCGCGGTGCTGATCGGGCTCGGCTTCTCGCCGCTCGCAGCCTCGGGCCTGTCGCTGATCGCCAACACCGCACCGGTCGCCTATGGCGCGCTGGGCACGCCGATCCAGGGCCTTGCCTCGGTCACCGGGCTCGATCCCTACATTCTCGGCGCGATGGTCGGCCGGCAGTTGCCGGTATTCTCGCTGATCGTGCCGTTCTGGGTGGTGTGGGCATTCGCGGGCTGGAGGGGCATGAAGGACGTCTGGCCGGCGATCCTCGTCACCGGCGTCTCGTTCGCGGTCCCGCAATTCGTGATCTCGAACTACATCAATCCCTGGATCGTCGACATCGGGGCCTCGCTGATCTCGATGGGTGCGCTGATCCTGTTCCTGAAGGTCTGGCAGCCCAGGCAGCTCTGGCTGTCGCCGGCGTTGCGCGGCAACGATGAATCGGCCGCCACCATGGCCGCGGCAAAGCCGCTCGACAAGACGCCGCTGACGCAGAGCGAGCTGTTCAGCGCGCTGCTGCCGTGGATCATCGTCTGCATCGTGATGCTGATCTGGGGCAACGGCGCCTTCAAGACCTGGGCAAATTCGATCTTCACCTGGAACTATCCCGTTCCCGAGCTGCACCAGATGATCAACAAGATGCCGCCGGTCGCGCCAGGGCCGACCAAGGAGAATGCGGTGTTCGGCTTCACCTATCTCTCGTTCACCGGCACGGGCATGCTGATCGCGGCGATCATCTCCGGCTTCCTGATGGGCGTCGGTCCCGGCAGGCTCCTGACGCAGTACGGCCGCACCATCCGGCTGTGCGCGATCTCGCTGATCACGATCTCGGCGATGCTCGCAATCGGCACGCTGACGCGGCTGTCCGGCGTCGACGCGACGCTCGGTTTGGCGTTCGCCGCAACCGGCGTGCTCTATCCCTTCTTCGGCACGTTGCTCGGCTGGTTGGGTGTGGCGCTGACGGGATCGGACACCGCCTCCAACGTGCTGTTCGGGAATCTGCAGAAGATCACCTCCGAGCAGCTCGGCCTGTCGCCGATCCTGATGGGCGCGGCGAACTCGTCCGGCGGCGTCATGGGCAAGATGATCGACGCACAATCGATCGTGGTCGCCTCCACCGCCACCAACTGGTACGGCCATGAGGGCACCATCCTGCGCTTCGTGTTCTGGCACTCGATCGTGCTGGCCTGTCTCGTCGGCGTGCTCGTGACGTTGCAGGCCTATGTCTGGCCGTTCACGGCGATGGTCCTGAAGTAGCAGGCCCGGCTTCGACGCAAATCCCCGCAGGGCTTGCCCCTGCGGGGATTTTTGCGCCCCGGAAGGGGCAATCTTCTCAATGGCGCCGCCGTCTTGTAGAAGGTGCGGCAAATCAGGTCGGTCGAGAGGTCTCATGGTTTCGCTGAAGCAGATGGTATGTGCGGCGGTCGCAACCCTCGCGATGTCGACGCTCGCGCGTGCCGAGGACGGTTTCCCCTTCGGCACCGAGATGACGCTGGAAGCGCTGCCGCAGCCGGGCTCGAAGCGGATTCCGAACATCGAGATCGGCGACAATGGCCAAGTGGTGCTGGAGCTCTGGTGCAAGGGCGGCAAGGGCCAGTTCTCGGTGGCCGGCAACACCGTGATCTTCGTCCCCGGCCAGATCCAGGACCGTTCCTGCCCGCCGGCAAGGGCACAGGCCGACGACGAACTCGTCGCAGCCCTTGGCAGCGTCGAAACCTGGAAGCGCCAGGGCGACGTGCTCACGCTGATCGGCCCCAAGCCGCTGCGGTTTCGCGTCAACGGAAATTAGCCGTCGCTCACGTTCTCTCGTGTCCCGGACAAGGCGCAGTGCGTGAGCGCTGCGACGCGGAGCCGGGACCCAGATTCTATCCGCAATCGAGCTTGTAGCTTCTGGGCCCCGGCTCGGCAGCGCATCACTGACGCGCTGTGCCTTGTCCGGGGGCAAGATGCTCGACCTATTTCCACACCGACTTGTCCGCGTCCCAGCGCTGGCCCTTCAGCTCCTTGACGAGCGCCTCGATCGAACCGTTGTCGTCGGGCTGGTCGCCTTCCTCGTCGGCGGTCGCGTCGTCGGACAGGTTGAGCTTGGCGCCGCTGCTCTCGTCGGCGGTGGTGGTTGCCGGGCTACCGATCCAGAGCATCAGCTTGTCGGTCGCGCCGGGCTTGTCGGGCGAGATCAGACCCGCGACCTCGATCGTGTCGGTGAGCTGGAGCGCCGGGAAATCCTGGTTCGGCCGTTTGAACACCAGCTTGAGCTTGCCGGTGGCCGGGTTGAAGCTGTGCGAGGCCGGCTTGGCCGCCAGCGTCCTGCTCAGAACGTTGGAGACGGCGGTCGCGAGCTTGTCGCGGTTGAGCTTGTCGCCGTCGCGCCAGTCGGCGGCAGCAAAGCGGATGGTGCGGTCCATCTCGGTCATGCCCGCGGTCCAGCCCGCGGCGGTGACGCCGGGCATCGCCCTGAATTTGGCGAGCAGAGCGCCGGCGCGCTCCGGATCGACCGACATGTTGATGGTTTGCTCGCCCGCGCGTAGCGCGTCGCAGCCGGCCGTGAGGCTCGCCAGCATCACCTCGACCTCCTGGCCCCTCAGGCTCTTCAGGAAGTCGGTCGCCGCATCGAGCTTGACCTTGACCGCGATCGCTTCCGGCGAGACGTCGGTGAAATCCTTCGGCTGCGGCGTGATGCCGTCGTCGGAGGTCTGGTTGTCCTGAAACTCTTTTTCGCTGAGATCGGAATTGTCGGGCGAGGTGACCTCGGTCACCGTCTGGCCGATCGCGATCTGGCCGCGGAATTCGAAATTGTCCCCGGACTGTTTGCGCAGCAGCTTGACGCTGACCGGCGATTTCTCGCCGATGCTTTGTGTCGTGCCCGTCAGGTTCTGGCCCGCGACCTGGAGATTGACGACGAAGCGGTCCTTGCGGTCGGAATTCTTCGCGACGGGATAGCAGACGTCGAGCACGGCGGCCGTCACCGTCTTGCCCTGCCGCGTCTCCTTCAGGATCACGTCGGCATTGCCGTCCATCAACCCGTCGATCGAGGTGAAGTAGCGTATCTCCGGCCCGCCGGGGGCGGTGGCCTTGGGCGACAGCTTCATCTGGGCGGATGCGACCTCGGGCGAGACGGCGAGCAAGGCCGCCAAAAGGGCTGTCGAACAAACCAGAAGCGCGCGCATCGACGAAATCCTCGGGGAATTAGAATCGGCGCCACCGTAGTGGGTTTTGGCCCTCGGTTGAATCGGAAAGCAGCGGGGCAGGGTCGACAAAAAGAAGGCCGCCCGGAGGCGGCCTTCGCAACACTGTAACGGAACGGAGGCTTTAGAAGCCGCCCATGCCGCCCCCGGCGGGCATCGCCGCCGCCGCTTCCTTCTTCGGCGCCTCGGCGACCATGGCCTCGGTGGTCACCAGCAGGCCGGCGATCGAGGCGGCGTCCTGGAGCGCGGCGCGGACCACCTTGGCGGGATCGATGATGCCCTTTTCGATCATGTCGACATAGTCCTCGGTCTGGGCGTCGAAGCCGAAGGTATCGGACTTGTTCTCCAGGATCTTGCCAACGACGATCGAGCCTTCGACGCCCGCGTTCTCGGAGATCTGGCGGATCGGGGCTTCCAGCGCCTTCAGCACGATGTTGATGCCGGCCTGAACGTCGGCATTGGCGTTGGTGAGACGGCCCACCGCCTTCTTGGCGCGGAGCAGCGTCACACCGCCGCCGGGGACGATGCCCTCCTGCACGGCGGCGCGGGTGGCGTTGAGCGCGTCCTCGACGCGGTCCTTCTTCTCCTTGACCTCGATCTCGGTCGCGCCGCCGACGCGGATCACCGCGACGCCGCCGGCCAGCTTGGCGAGGCGCTCCTGGAGCTTCTCACGGTCGTAGTCCGAGGTGGTCTCCTCGATCTGCGCCTTGAGCTGGCCGACGCGGGCCTCGATCTCGGGCTTCTTGCCGGCGCCCTTGACGATCGTGGTGTTTTCCTTGTCGATCACCACCTTGCCCGCGCGTCCCAGCATCTTCACCGTGACGTTCTCGAGCTTGATACCGAGCTCTTCGGAGATGAGCTGGCCGCCGGTGAGGATCGCGAGGTCCTCCAGCATGGCCTTGCGGCGGTCGCCGAAGCCCGGCGCCTTGACGGCGGCGACCTTGAGGCCGCCACGGAGGCGGTTGACGACCAGGGTGGCCAGCGCCTCGCCCTCGACGTCCTCGGCGATGATGACGAGCGGCTTGCCCGACTGCACCACGGCTTCGAGCACCGGCAGCATGGCCTGGAGGCCCGAGAGCTTCTTCTCGTGCAGGAGGATGTAGGCGTCCTCGAGCTCGGCGGTCATCTTCTCGGCATTGGTGACGAAGTACGGCGACAGATAGCCGCGGTCGAACTTCATGCCCTCGACGATATCGACCTCGGTGTCGAGCGACTTGTTCTCCTCGACGGTGATGACGCCCTCATTGCCGACCTTCTGCATCGCCTGTGCGATCATCTTGCCGATGGCGGCATCGCCGTTGGCCGAGATGGTGCCGACCTGGGCGACCTCGGAGGAGGCGGCGACCGGCTTGGCGCGCTTCTCGATGTCCTTGACGACGGCGGCAACCGCGAAGTCGATGCCGCGCTTGAGGTCCATCGGGTTCATGCCGGCGGCAACCGCCTTGGCGCCTTCGCGCACGATCGCCTGGGCCAGCACGGTCGCGGTGGTGGTGCCGTCGCCGGCGAGGTCGTTGGTCTTGGAGGCGACCTCACGCACCATCTGGGCGCCCATGTTCTCGAACTTGTCCTCGAGCTCGATCTCCTTGGCGACGGTGACGCCGTCCTTGGTGATGCGGGGAGCGCCGAACGACTTCTCGATGAGGACGTTGCGGCCCTTCGGGCCGAGCGTCACCTTGACGGCGTTGGCGAGAATATCGACGCCGCGCAGCATGCGTTCGCGCGCGTCTCCGGAGAATTTGACGTCTTTGGCAGCCATGGTCTGCAATCCCTCGTGGTTCGTGATGTGTCTTGTTTCGTGATGTGGCCGGCGGAATGATCGATGCCCGGATCACGCGATCCGGGCATGACATTCAGCGGCCGTTCAGGCAGGTGGCCTTAGGCCAGCACGCCCATGATGTCCGACTCCTTCATGATCAGGAGCTCATCGTTGTCGATCTTGATCTCGGTGCCCGACCATTTGCCGAACAGCACACGGTCGCCGACCTTGAGGTCGATCGGGATCAGCTTGCCGGCTTCGTCGCGGCCGCCGGGGCCGACGGCGACGACCTCGCCCTGGGACGGCTTTTCCTTGGCGGTGTCCGGAATGATAATGCCGCCCTTGGTCTTTTCCTCGGCGTCGATACGTTTGACCACGACGCGGTCATGCAGCGGACGAAATTTGGATTTAGCCATGACGTTTCCCTTTGGAGGCTCGCTTCGGAAGTAGTGGAAGTGGGTGGGGCGGCGCTTCCGTCAACCCTGTTTCCGAGGATCGAACGGCGCCCTTAGCAATCGGGCTTTCCGAGTGCTAATAGTGCGTCCGGAAATATGGCTTGGCTGCGATCCTGTCAAGCAATGGTGGTTAAGCGATTGGTGAGGCGGATATAGGATGGTGGCATTGGAAACTCGTTCGGGGCGCCGGCGTATCAAAGGACGTCATTGCTCCAGCGGCGGTTTTGCGCTTGGCTGCGAGAGGGGTGCGGCCATGGTCTTGTTCGGGGGAATGCCATGATCAGTTCAGCTCACGCGCGCACGGTCGCCAATCTGGCGGCCGCCTCTTGCCTGGCGCTGCTGCTGGGCGCCTGCGGCGGCGGCATGAGCCTGCCGTCCTTCTCGTCGTCTTCGCCGCCGCCCGAGGCCGAGCCCGGCACCGGTCCGGAGATGCCGGCGACCATCCGCGCCGACGAGATCGTCGGCCGCTGGGGTCTCGCCTCGTTCCAGAATCCGGCCGACCGTGCCCGTACCGAGGCCGCGGCCCGCGCCCAGTGCAAGAATCCCTACGTGATCACCGCCGGTTCCTCCGGCGGCGTGATCATGCACCTCGCCGACCAGGCGACGCCGCAGGAGTTGCGGCTGAAGGGCTCGCCGAGCGGCAAGAACTACATCGGACCGGCCGGCCCGACGCCGGGCGAGCAGGACCGCGAGATCGTCTCCTTCGACGGCCGCGTCCTGATCACCCGCTTCATCGACAAGGACGCCGGCACCCGCTACGGCAACATGGTCTACGTCCGCTGCGCGCCAAGGGCGTGATTTTCTCGGTCGTTCCGGGGCACGCGAAGCGTGAACCCGGAACCTCGAGATTCTCCGGTGCCCAATTGCGCACCATAGTTCGATGCTGGTGCATCGCCCGGAATGACGGCTTGAGGTAATCCCAACACAAAAAACGCCGGCTCGCGCCGGCGTTTTGTTTTTCCGTATTGTAGCGTTGGCTCAGTCGAACAGCGCGTCGATGTCGTCCTGCGAGGCGTGGCCGACGTCGCCGGCAAGCTTGGGGCCGTTGAGGAGCTTCTCGTCCTCGGTGCGGGTGTCGGCCGGCGCGGGCACATGGGCCTTGATCGCGTCGACACCGCCCCAGATCTCCATCATCGCATTGATGTGCTGCTCGATGAACTTCATCGTGCCCATGACCTTGCTGATGCGCTGGCCGGTCAGGTCCTGGAAGTTGCAGGCTTCGAAAATCGAGATGACGCGTTCCTGGATGTCGTCGGCGAGCCGCTTCTGCTGATCGGCCGATTGCACCTTGGACATCGCGCTGGCCGCCTGGTCGATCGCCTCGGCGGCTTCGAGGATCTGCTGGGTCGCCTGCTCGGTACCGCCGACGACCGCGCCGAGCTCGCCATTGACCTTGGCCATTTCGCCGCCGTCGAAGCTCTTGCCGTGCAGCGTCGCGATTTCGCGCTTGGTGCGGTCGATGGCGTCGTGGATGAGGTCGAGCTCGACCTTCAGCTTTTCGCACTGCTCGATCTGCGCCCGGTAGGTCTCGAGCATCGTGCGTGCGTCGGAAAGCTCCTGCGTCGTGGAAGCGTCGATCGCGGCCAAGGCGGCGCTGCCGGACAGCGGGGCAGCGGGGACCTTCGCCATCTGTGCGCGGATCGCACGCAGCTCGGCCATGATCTCGCTGTGCATCGGCGCAGCCTCCTCAATCATTTCGGGGCTGGGCATCTCGCCGACAATAGCCTCTTCGACACGAAAACGTTTGCGGTGAATAGCCATCAGAAACTCCCCCCACCTCACTCACGCGTCTTTGTAGGCAGAAGCGATTTAACACGAAGTTCACAGCAGGAACGGTTGTGCGGCCCGGCGCGACGGCGTGAAAGGAAGCGATTAACCATGCCTGCGCGGCGTTCATCGAAAATAAACGCTGATCGCCAAATTGCCGCTCGCTCGCGACGTGGTGAATCGAAACACCGTTTCCGTTTACCAAACAAAACGGCTTTTGCTCTTTATTGACCACGTCGCGGATCGTCGATCAGCCATCGGCTCCTCGCGACGCATGTGATCTAGACGAAACAGTACAGAGTACGTCGATGTTCAAGAAAATGTCTCTCGCGCTGCTCGGCAGCGCTTGCACCTTCATTGCCGGCGCGAACAGCGCCAGCGCCTTCGACAATAGCGTGCCGAACGATCCGCCCGCGGTGCTCTACCAGCCGCAGGTGCCGCCGGCGCCGGTGCGTGTCGCCTCGAATGCGAACATGGGCGGCGGCTTCATCGAGTTTCTGTTCGGCGACGGTCCGGGCCGGGGCCCGGCCTACGCTCCGCAGCAACCGGTCTATCAGCAGCAGCCTGGCTATTACGATCAGCGCCGCCTGCCGCCGATGGGCGAGCCGCAAGTCCAGGGAGCGATTCAGCAAGAGGCGATCGATCCGCGGCAGCGTCAATTCGATCCGAAATTCGAGAAACAACTTGTTGACTACAGCGGCAAGGAAAGCGCCGGCACGATCGTGGTCGATACGCCGAACAAGTTCCTCTATCTCGTCGAAGGCAACGGCCGGGCAATGCGCTACGGCATCGGCGTCGGCCGTCCCGGCTTCACCTGGTCGGGCGTGAAGTCGATTACGGCCAAGCGCGAATGGCCGGACTGGACGCCGCCGGCGGAAATGATCGCACGCCGCCCCGATTTGCCAAGGCACATGGAGGGCGGCCCGGAAAATCCGCTCGGCGCCCGCGCGATGTATCTGGGCTCGACGCTCTACCGCATCCACGGCTCCAACGAGCCCTGGACCATCGGCACCAACGTCTCCTCTGGCTGCATCCGCATGCGCAACGAGGACGTCATCGACCTCTATGGCCGGGTCAACGTCGGCACCAGGGTCGTGGTGATGTAATCGGCCGTTTTCCCCCTTTCTCGCAACGGGAGAGGGGGAACGCCGCATCTGACCGAATTGAAGCCGAGTGTTGCCCGCGCGCTATGGACGCGATTCCGGGCGGCTGCCATAAGCCTGCGCAACATGATGACCCGCAAAGCAGTATGCGGAACCCATCGAGTTGCTAACCAATTATGAACCTGTCGCTGTCTATTTGAACTAATCGGGCAGAGTACAGGGGAACGAGGACCATGGCAGACCGCGGCGCACTCAAGCTGGTCGGATTTATCTTCGCTACGGCGACGCTGGCAGTGATGCTGGTGGCCGGCATGGTGGTGAAGGGCTATGCCGACGGCGCCTACACCCTGGAAGCCTCGAGCATCGACGCGAGCCGTTAACGGCTCGTTAACTCCGCGGGGCCGCGACGCGGCCTCCGCTCAGCGGCTATAGACGAACGCCAGCACCGCGATCGCAACCGCCAGCAATCCCACGAAGCGCAGCATGATCGTGCCGAATTGATTCGGCGCGGGCCGCAGCGGGATCGGGTCCGTATTGTCGGGCCGAATGCTTTCCATCTGAAATGTCCCCAGGCCCGGCCGTGGCTGCACGGGCGCTTGGCGTTAGTCGCCTCGGGAAAGCGGAAAGTTCAAAGGCGAGCCACACCCCTCGCTGTCATGCCCCGGCTTGACCAGGGCATCCAGTACGCCGCGGCGTCTCGACTCCAGCCTCGCGGTCTCTGGAATACTGGATCACCCGCTTTCGCGGATGATGACACCTGCGTTGAGGAGGCTGCGTGCGCAGACGCGCACTCACCCCCACGAATCAAAACCGCCGCGCTCCGTGCGGAACGCGGCGGCCGGTGATGCTTGAAACCAGCGATCAGCTGTTGCGCAGGCCGTCGGCGGCGCGCTTCCACTGCGCGACGTTGTCGGCGATCATGCGGGTGGACTTCATCGCGGCCTGGCTGAGCTGGGCGTAGCCGGAGATCTCGCGCTGGACGCGCTGGCCTTCGGCATGGAGCAGGTCGCGCAGGCTCTCGAGCTCGGAGATCAGATTCTCGATCTCGGCGAGCGAGGTGCCGGCGACGCGCTGGATCAGCGAGTTGACGTTGGTGACGGTGGCTTCCGCGCTCGGATCGAGCGGCGGCGCGTCGGTGGTCGGCGCCGCCGGCCGGCGCAGATAGGCGATGTCGTTGCGGACGAAGTCACGGATGCCGGCTTCGACTTCGGTCACGGCGGCGAGGTTGGTGTCGACCGTCTCGGTCTCGGTGGTCTCGGTCTTTTCGGGACGCATGGCGTTCATCGTTATTCCCCTGTTCCGTTGAGCGCAGCGCGAGTGTCCCCCGCACGACGACGTCTGTAAGGCGGTCTGTATCAGGGCGCCCGATTTTGACCGCAACGGGGCCGAGATGCGGCAGGGGCGGACCATTCGGCGGTTTTGCCGTGGCGTATGGTTAGGAGAGTATGAAGGCTGGCTGGGGATGGGATGCGCGGCTCGGTCGGTGGTCGACCCCTTCGTCCCGCTCGCGGGGAGAGGCGAAAGACTCACCAGCTCTTCTTGAAGCCCGCGGTCAGGCTCTTGTTGATCGCGCCCTGCGAGGTCTCGCCGACCGAGCCGGAGACCGTGACATTGTCGAACAGTTTCTGCTCGGCGCCGACCTTGCGCAGCCATTTGTCGTCGGTGGTCGACAGCGTCTGGCCGGCGGTGACGCTGGTGCCGGTCTCGGTGAGGGTGACCTTGGCGGTCTGGTCGGTCTGGTAATTGCGCGTGATGTGGCCGCCGATGCCGGGGACGGCGGTGGTGCCCTGCTGGTTGACGCTGTAGCCGTTCTGGAGCGTCAGCGACGTATCCTTCGACAGCGGCACCGACTTGATCAGGGACGCCCCGATCTTGCTCTGCTCGGCGCCGGGATCGACGCGGGCTTCCACCGCGGTCCTGTCCCAGATCGAGCCCGCGCCCGGCGCGGTCGCCGCCGCCCAGGCGCTGCCGGAGGATTGCGGCAGGCTGCCGCCATTGGTGGCCTTTTGTGCCAACAGCTCGGACATGGTCCGCGGCTCGCTCGTCACCGTCATGTCGGCGCCAATGCGGGCGTCCCAGAACGACGACACCGACTGCTTCACCGTCACCGCCGAGGAGCCGTTGGCGTTGGTGTTCGTCGACCAGTCCAGGCCGTCCTTGCCTGCGGCCTTGGCGCGCTTCCTGGCGGCCGCGATGTCGTTGCCGGTACCGGCATCGACCGCGAGCTGGCTCCAGTCGAGCTTGTCGACGTCGATGCCCTTGAGCACGTCGGGGTCGTTGACGTCGGGGGTCGCCTCGGCGGTCTCCGCGGCCTCGGCCTCATCGTCGGGCGCAGCCGCGGCGGGGGAGAAGGGCGGAATGATCTGCGCCGAGACCGTCAGAACCGAGCCCAAAATGAATGCCGCCGCGACCGCCGGCAACTTGGTCCAGCCAAAACCTGTCGAGAATTCCATCGTCCTGCCCACGAACCCCAGCACATGCGTGCCGCCAATATAAAGCGGCCTTTGGTGATGACCATGTGCCATTCGGTCCGTTCAAGCCATGGTGATCTATCGTTGCGAAATTGTGGCGGCTCGCCCGGAATAACGAACCAACGGGCCGCGCGAAAGGCGCGCGCCCGGCGACGAGCGTCGCCACGACGGCATCCGGCGGGGCTGGAGGCCAGGACGTGTCGCGGAGAGCATCAGTCATCGGTCCCGACAAGCGGGGCCCGTTGGTGTCCCTTCAGCCGACGCCGGTCATCTTTGGCAGATGAATGGCGCGGCCGAGTGCCTGCTCGACCAGATCGAACGTGTCTAGCAGTACGCGCATGCTGATCAGCTTGCCCGCCTTGAACTGGGCGAACTGCGCGACCCGCAAGCTGATCGGCTTGTCGGAATCCAGCGCGGTGAGCGAATAGCGCAGCATCGAGGCGGCGGAATCGACGCCCAGCATGATGCTCTCGCGGTCGAAGCGGCGGACGCGGAAATTGTCGGCGAGCTGGCGGATGACGTCGAGCACGGCGTCCTTGCCCTGGCGCGAACCGAGGAACGGAAACATGTCGATCGGGCCGTAGATGGCCCATTCGACGTCCTCGTCGATCAGGGCCTCGATATCCTCGAAATGCCGGTCGTTCACCGCGCGGTGCAACGCGCGCGAGAAACGCCAGAGGCTGTGCTCTGTCATTTTGGGGCGTCCTGAAACTGGCTTGCAAGAACGGAAAACTGCCCCCTGCACGGCAATGTGCCAGGGGCGTCCAACTCATTCGTATACAAACAAAGTAGGGGATTTCTGCCAAAACGCAATTCACGTTTTCGCAATGCACAATTGACCGCTCTTTGTGAGATTTACAATAGAATTCCGTATTTTCCCGGTCTCTACCTCCGCCTCTCCCCCAGGGCGAGGAGAGGGCACGAGCCGGCCGCCGGACCGCGTGACCCATCTCACATCACCCCTGTCCCGACGCCGCTATCGTCATCCGCATGTCATCAGGGAGACGTGCCATGGCTGCCACGATCGCCGCGAGAAAGTCCCGCCTGCGCAACGCGCTCGAAGGCCTCGCGCTGACCGCGATCCTCCAGAGCTTCCCGACCTTCGCCGCCGCCGCCTTCCTGCTCAAGCTCGCCGGCAACCACGACCTCTCCGGCGACCCCGGCGTCGCCATCTTCGTCGCCATCGCCTCGCTCGGACACGCGCTGCTCGCCGTGACCCTCGGCCCGAGCTTCCCGGCCGTCTTCAAGACCGTCTACGAACCGAAATTCTTCGAGGCCCATCTGTCGCTATCCAACAAGATCACCGCATGGCGCACCCAGCCGGTCGCCTCGCTCCAGCTCGTGACCATCGTGCTGCTGCTGTCGGTGATGGCCGTGGTGACGGCGAGCGTGGCGTGAGGGGGCTCTCTCTGCCGTCATTCCGGAGCGCCGCAACTTGTTCGCCGAAGCTCGAAGAGCGAAGGCGGAAGCGCGAGCCCGGAATCCATAGCCACGCCTCACGCGGATGATGCCGCCTACCTCTTCTTCCACCCCCCGCGCCGTCCCGGCATCCCGCCCGTCGACTTCGGCGCCGGCCCGAACTCCGGCCCTGACTGCCTTGAATCCGTCGGCTGGATGATCCGGCTCTCGCCGCCGAACGGCTTTGACGGCAGTGCGCGGTCCCCCCGATACGGTAGGGACTCCGGGCCGTGCATCTCGTCGAGATGCGGCTTGTGGATTCGCGAGCCCTTGCTGCCGCTCGCCTTGAGCGCAGTCGCGGCGCTCTTGTTCTTCATCGCGCTGACCGGCAAGTTCGCGGCGTCGCCGTATTTCTTGCTGCCGGCATAGGCACCGGCCTTGCCCTGCACTGTGCGCTGCTTGACGGTGGGGTCGTCGACCACCGCGAGCTCGGTGGCGCGCAGGCGCTTGACCTCGTCGCGCAGGCGGGCGGCTTCCTCGAAGTTCAGATCGGCGGCGGCCTCGCGCATCCTTGTTTCGAGGTCGGCCAGCACGGCCTCGAAATTGTGGCCGATCGAGATGACGTCGTCGGTCATGTCGTGGCCGCCGACCTCGATCAGCACGTGGTCGCGCTCGTAGACGGAGTTGAGGATGTCGCCGATCTGCTTCTTCACGCTCTCCGGCGTGATGCCGTTGGCGGTGTTGTACTCGACCTGCTTCTCGCGGCGGCGGTTGGTCTCGGCGATGGCGCGCTCCATCGAGCCCGTCATCTGGTCGGCATAGAGGATCACCTTGCCATCGACGTTGCGCGCGGCGCGGCCGATGGTCTGGATCAGCGAGGTCTCGCTGCGCAAAAAGCCTTCCTTGTCGGCGTCGAGGATCGCGACCAGCGCGCATTCGGGGATGTCGAGGCCTTCGCGCAAAAGATTGATGCCGACCAGCGCGTCGAAGGCGCCGAGGCGGAGATCCCGGATGATCTCGATGCGCTCGATGGTGTCGATGTCACTGTGCATGTAGCGGACGCGAATGCCCTGCTCGTGCAGATATTCGGTGAGATCCTCCGCCATCCGTTTGGTCAGCACCGTGATCAGCGAGCGATAGCCCGCCTGCGCGGTGGCGCGGACCTCGCCGACGAGATCGTCGACCTGGGTGCGGGCAGGGCGGATGTCGACGGGCGGATCGATCAGGCCGGTGGGACGAATGACCTGCTCGACGAACACGCCGCCGCTCTCGTTCAGCTCCCAGCCGCTCGGGGTCGCCGACACCGCGATCGTCTGCGGCCGCATCATGTCCCATTCCTCGAAGCGGAGCGGGCGGTTGTCCATGCAGGAGGGCAGGCGGAAGCCGTATTCCGCCAGCGTCGCCTTGCGGCGGAAGTCGCCTTTGAACATGGCCCCGATTTGGGGGACGGTGACGTGGCTCTCGTCGGCGAACACCAGCGCGTTGTCGGGCACGTATTCGAACAGCGTCGGCGGCGGCTCGCCGGGGAGGCGCCCGGTGAGATAGCGCGAATAGTTCTCGATGCCGGCGCAGCTTCCGGTCGCCTCCATCATCTCGAGATCGAAGGTGGTGCGCTGCTCCAGCCGCTGCGCCTCCAAGAGGCGGCCCTGGTTGTGGAGCTGGTCGAGCCGCTGTTTCAGCTCCGATTTGATCGACTTGATCGCCTGCACCAGCGTCGGACGCGGCGTCACATAGTGCGAGTTGGCGTACATCTTGATGAATTCGAGCTCGTCCTGCTTGTGGCCGGTGAGCGGATCGAACTCCTCGATGGACTCGATGGTGTCGCCGAACAGATTCACGCGCCAGGCGCGGTCTTCATAATGTGCCGGGAAGATGTCGATGACGTCGCCGCGCACCCGGAAGGTGCCGCGGGTGAAATCGGCCTGGGTGCGCTTGTACTGGAGGGCGACGAGGTCGGCGATGAGCTGGCGCTGGTCGATGCGCTCGCCCTTCTTCAGGGCAAACGTCATCGCGGTGTAGGTTTCGACCGAGCCGATACCGTAGATGCAGGACACCGAGGCAACGATGATGACGTCGTCGCGTTCGAGCAGCGCGCGCGTCGCCGAGTGGCGCATGCGGTCGATCTGCTCGTTGATGGACGAGTCCTTCTCGATATAGGTGTCGGTGCGGGGGACATAGGCCTCCGGCTGGTAATAGTCGTAATAGCTGACGAAATACTCGACCGCGTTGTCCGGAAAGAAGCTCTTGAACTCGCCATAGAGCTGGGCGGCGAGCGTCTTGTTCGGCGCCAGGATGATGGCGGGCCGCTGCGTCGCCTCGATCACCTTGGCCATGGTGTAGGTCTTGCCGGAACCGGTGACCCCGAGCAGCACCTGCGAACGGTCGTTGCGGTTGATGCCCTCGACCAGCTCGGCGATCGCAGTCGGCTGGTCGCCGCGCGGCTCGTAGTGCGACTTGATCTCGAAGCGCACGCCGCCTTCGGACTTTTCCGGGCGCGGCGGCCGGTGCGGAGTCCACACCTTGGTGGAGCCGTCGTTCTTGCGGAACTCCGGCCTGCCCTCGCGGATCAGCGATTCCAGCGCGTCGGCGGTCGCCTTGACGCCGAGCGCCTCCATCTTGGAACGCGGCGGACGCGCCAGCGCTTCGGCGTCATCCTCCTCGGTGGGAAAGCCGAGCTGCCGGGCCAGTTCCGGATCGAGCGTCGGGATCGTGGCCGCGGTGCCGTAATTGGCCTGCGGTGCCTCGTCAAAACCTTCAGTCGACGTGCGCGCCCCCGGCGGCTGCGGGTTCGGCCGCAGCGGCATCGGTTTGGCGTTATCCTGCGGAAACTCCTTCGGCGTCGAGGCGCGCGCCCGATGCGCGGCGGCCTCGCCCCCGGCGCGGCGATCGCGCGAATTGTCCGGCGGCGGCTGCAGGCCGGTGCCCGATCCAAGCCCGGCATCGCCGCGATTGATCGCGGGATTGAGCAGCTCGGCCAGCGCCGGCCCGATCGGCTGCACGTCGGGGCGTGATGCCTTGGAATTTGGCGCCTTCGGGTTCGAGGTCTTGGATTTGGAGGATTTCGGGGGAGCAGGTTTCTTCGCCATGGGACGAATATGGGACGAGTCCGCCCCTCAGAAAAGGGCGAAGCTACGTCCCTGCGCAGGCTGCTGACAGCAGGTTGGCAGCAGCCTTGGATCGTGCCTTGGGATCACGCCGCCGGCGGCGAGGTCTCGTCGTCCTCGCTCGCCTGATACGGCTTGAGGATGTCGAGATGGATGCCGCCGCAATCGGTGCAGCGCATGGTCCAGTACTCGCATCCGGCACGGCCACTGATCACGCGGAGCACGGTGAGATCGCCGTCGCATTCCGGGCAGTTGGACAGCACAGCGCGGGCGTAGATCCGGCGCGGCGTGCCTTCGAATTCGATGACGGACATGACCGGTTCCCCCTCTTAAGCTGCGCCGTCCCTTGGCTC
Organism: Bradyrhizobium cosmicum; assembly: GCF_032290525.1. Taxonomy (GTDB): domain Bacteria; phylum Pseudomonadota; class Alphaproteobacteria; order Rhizobiales; family Xanthobacteraceae; genus Bradyrhizobium; species Bradyrhizobium cosmicum_A. Next base: position 117,422 of record NZ_JASXTA010000006.1, read on the forward strand.
GCCCGCAGTCCGGCTTATTCGTCGTCGCTCTCGTCCGCCCGCCGGCGGAAGCGATCGATGTGGTGCTTGGCATCGGCGATCGCGGCGTCAGGATCGGGCCAGGCGAAGCCGACTTCCATGGCCGGAAACAGCACGCCGTCGATGGCAACCGGGCTGAAATCGGCGCGCCGGATGCGGGCGTGCCACAGCCCCTTGCCAGCTTCGAAGGATTCGATGTCAAAGCCGTCGTAAAGGGTCGTCATTGGTAGTCCCCAAATGCTCTCTTGTCGGAGGGTTAGAGGACCACGTTTGCTGTTTTTGAGATGTGAAGCCGTTCACAAGCGGCCGGCTTTTTCACCCGAAAGGGTGATGGTCAGCCCCGGCCGGCGGCGCGCCCGGCCCGCCGCGGCCGGGCCGCGGGTTCCGCCGCCGCGCGCATGATCCAGCGGCGGAACGCAGCAAAATCGCGCTGTTCGGTCTGGAAGCTGCGATAGAGCAGGTACCAGCGCATGCCCTTGGGCACGGAGAGGTCGAACGGCGCCACCAGCCGGCCTGCGGCGAGATCGTCGTCGATATAGGGCCGGATGCCCATGGCGATGCCGAGTCCGTCGGCGGCGGCCTGGAGCGCCTGGCCGTAGAACTGGAACTCCGGCCCGCGCGGATGAATGCGGGTGAGGCTCGCGGCCTTCAGCCAGATCGGCCAGTCCTCCTGCGAATGTTCGACGCGGATCAGGCTCGGCCCCTTGAGGTCAGCCGGCCGCTTCAGCGACGCAGCGAGGCGGGGCACGCAGACCGGGGTGAGGTCGCCGGCGAACAGCGGCTCGGCCACCAGCCCCGGCCAATCGCCGGTGCCAAGCTTGATGCCGCAGCTCCAGTCCTCGCCGAACGGCACCGACGCGCCGCCGGTGGTGAAGCGCACCTCGATGTCGGGCTCCTCGCTGCGAAATTCCGACAGCCGCGGGATCAGCCAGCGCATCGCAAACGTATGTCCGACGCCGATGGTGAGCACGCGGACGCCGGAGGGCGCCGTCACCTGCGCGGTGAGGCTCGCCAGCGCGTCGAAGATCGGCGTCAGCCCGCCTTGATAGGCGCGCCCGGCCTGCGTCAGCACCAGCCGGTTGGCCTTGCGCTCGAACAGCGCGACGCCGAGCCGCTCTTCCAGCAGATGCACCATGCGGCTGACGGCGGCCGCCGACACGCTCAGCTCGAGCCCGGCCGCAGCAAAGCTGCCGGTCCGCGCCGCCGCCTCGAATGCCTTGATGCCGTTGAGAAACAGCAGCCGCCGCAAATGCCCGACCCTCAGGAAAGCTGATGCCAGGGCAAGATAACTCAGTTTGCAGGGGAGGAGCAAGCGGGCCAGAATTTGCAGCGTCAATCCAGGCTGATTTGTTGAAGGGCGGGCGCGGCTTCTTCGCCTCTCCCCTGCTTGCGGGGCGAGGGGGAATGAGCAGTCTGCGTCCCTTATCGCCCTTACAGGAGACCCCGTGACGCCCATCATGATCGCTGCCCTTGGATTGCTGATGGTCGGCACCGCGTTCCTGTCGGGGCTGTTCGGCATGGCGGGCGGGCTGATCCTGATCGGCGTGCTGCTGGCGCTGATGCCGCTGCCGACCGCGATGGTGCTGCATGCGATCACGCAGATGGCCTCGAACGGCTGGCGTGCGTTCCTCTGGCGCGCGCATATCCGCTGGCGGCCGGTCGCGAACTATATGGTCGGCGCTGCCGTCGCGCTCGCGGCCTGGTCGCTCACCCGCTACGTGCCGGACAAGCCGATGGCGCTGCTGCTGCTCGGCATCACCCCGTTCATGGCGCGGCTGCTGCCGTCGAACATCAAGCCGGATCCCGATCGTCTCTGGCAGGGCACGGTCTATGGCACGATCTGTATGGGCCTGATGCTGATGACCGGCGTATCGGGCCCGCTGCTCGATACCTTCTTCCTCGGCGGCGACTTCGGCCGGCGCGAGAAGGTGGCGACGAAAGCGATGTGCCAGCTCGTCAGTCACTTCACCAAGCTGATCTATTTCGGCGGCATCATCGACCAGGCGGCGAGCCTCGATCCCGTGCTCGCCGGCGTCGCGATTCTCACCTCGATGCTCGGCACCACGCTGGCGCGGCGCATCCTCGAGGCCATGACCGACCAGCAATTCATCGCCTGGTCCAACAAGCTGATCACCACCATCGCCTGCTACTACATCGCCTATGGCGGCTGGCTGCTGGTTCGAACCCCGGTGCTGGCCGCCTTCGACAAGGGAGGTTTGCAATGAGCGATAACGCCGACCCGCTGGTGCTGGATTTCGTCGAATGGGTCGCGCGCGAGCCACGCGCCTATGCCGAAGTGATCGCGACCTGGAAGACGTCGTGTCCGCGCCTCACCATCTGGGAAGACGCCACTGAGCGCGGCTACGTCGCCCGCGAGACGATCGCCGGTCTCGGCCTGGTCATCGCGGTGACGGAAGGCGGTGAACGGCTGCTGCGCACGAACGGCCGGTAGCAGCCACCTCTGCCTCCACATCGTCGTTGCGGGCGCAAGCGAAGCAATCCAGAATGTATCCGCAGCGGCAGACTGGATTGTGTCGCTGCGCTCGCAATGACGGAACACCATCCATGTCGCTCAAACTGTTCGAACTCGTCGGCACCGATGCCTCGCGCCCCTTCAGCCCCTATTGCTGGCGCACGCGCATGGCGCTGGCGCATAAGGGGTTATCCGCAGAATCGCTGCCCTGGCGCTTCACCGAGAAGAGCGCGCTCGCGCCGCACGGCTCGGAGAAGGTTCCGGTGCTCCTGCATCACGACAAGCCCGTAGTCGATTCCTGGGCGATTGCGAACTATCTCGAAGACAATTTTCCGGGCCAGCCGTCGCTGTTCGGCGGTGAGGGCGGCCGTGCCATGGCGCGCATGATCAATTCGTGGGGCGACATCGCCATCGTCGGCGGCATCTTTCCGCTGATCATTGCCGACATCCCGAAGAATCTGGGCGAGGTCGATGCCGCCTATTTCCGCCAGTCGCGCGAGGCGCGCTTTGGCGGCAAGACGCTGGAAGAGGTGATGGCGAGCCGCGACACCGGCGTGATCGCGTTCCGCAAGTCGCTCGAGGTGATGCGGCAGACGTTGAAGAGGCAACCCTTCATCGGTGGCAGCACGCCGAACTATGCCGACTACATCGTGTTCGGCGGGTTTCAGTGGGCGCGCGTGACGAGCCCGTTCAGGCTGCTGGAAGCCGATGATCCGGTTTATGCCTGGCGCGAGAAGCTGCTCGATGCGTTCGATGGCATGGCGCGGACCTCGCCGGGACACGCGGTGTAGCTTCGTAAGGTGGGCAAAGGCGCAAAGCGCCGTGCCCACCATCTCCCCACACACGCAAAATGGTGGCCACGCTTCGCTTTGCCCACCCTACGATACGGCCTGCGCCGCCGCTTTCCTTAAACACTCCCGGCACAAACAATCCTCGCCCTTCACCGGCATCGGCAGCCGCGCGGTCTCTTCCGCGCACCAGCAATTGCCCGAGAGGTCGCAGCCGAACTCGGCGCCGCAGCGGGAGCAGGTGAGGCTGCGCGCTTGCTGTAGCGGAAATTCTTTCGGATTTGTCATGATCTGTGCGGAAGCTTCGCCGTCATTTTCATGTCGGGTTCATCAGTTGCTGCGGTATATTATGCGACGCACGCAAGCTCGGAAAGCGCTTCAGGACGGCGAAGGACAGATCGATGGCCCGCGATTCGCAAGCCGCCCTCGTTGCGCTCAACCGTTTCGGCTTCGGGGCGCGCGGCGGGGCATCCGGCGATCTCGTCAACGCAGCCTCCGATCCTCGCGGCTTCGTGAAGGCGGAACTCGCCCGCCCCAGCGGTGTGCTGCTGGAGGCGCCGGGCCTGCAATCGACGCCGCAGCTCGGCCAGGCCGTGTTCGCCTATCAGGACCAGATCAAGCAGGCACGCGAGGCTGCGAAGGCCGCAGCGCCCGCTGAAGCGTCGCAGCCGGCGCCAGCCGATCAGAAGCCGGGCTTGCGCCGCAATCTTTCGCTGAATGCGGTCGCCACCGAGATCGCCGGCCAGATGAGTGGTGCGAAGCCGGCGGACGACGCGCCGAAGCCGGACACGATGCAGCCGGGCGCGTCTGCGCCGCCTGCCGCAAAGCCCGCCCCGCAGCCGCTCAATGTCATCCAGAAGACGTTTCGCGCCGAGGCGCTGGCGCGGTTGCAGCGCGCGACGCTGGTCGAGTGCGGCTTCACCGAGCGCCTCGTCGTGTTCTGGTCCAACCATTTCTGTATCTCCGCCAGCAAGGGCGAGCTGGCGCGGATCTGGGCCGGCGCGTTCGAGCGCGAGGCGATCCGCCCGCATGTGCTCGGGCGCTTTTCCGACATGCTCAAAGCGGTCGAGCAGCATCCGGCGATGCTGTTCTTTCTCGACAACCAGCAATCGCTCGGACCGGATTCGCGCGCCGGGCAAAACCGCAAGCGCGGGCTGAACGAAAATCTCGCGCGCGAGATCATGGAGCTGCATACGCTCGGCGTCGGCGGCGGATACACGCAGGAGGACGTCACCTCGCTGGCGCGCATCATCACCGGCTGGACCTTTGCCGGCCGGCAAGGGCAGTTAGGGGCGCCCGGCTCCTTCGTGTTCAACGCCAATGCGCACCAGCCGGGACCGCAGACTCTGCTCGGCAAGACCTATGAGGCAACGGGCCTTGCGCAGGGCGAAGCCGCGCTCGCCGACATCGCGCGCCATCCCTCGACCGCGAATTTCGTCGCGACGAAGTTCGTCCGCCATTTCGTCGCCGACGAACCGCCGCCGGCGCTGGTGGCCCGGTTGCGTGACGTCTTCGTCAAGACCGACGGCGATCTCAAGGCGCTCGCGACGGCGCTGGTCGATTCCGACGAGGCATGGAAAGCGCCGCTGACGAAGATGCGCTCGCCTTACGAATTCCTGGTCGCGAGCGGCCGGCTGCTCGCGCGCGTGCCCGAGGATCCCGGCTTCTATCTGAACAACCTCAACCTGCTCGGCCAACCGCTGTGGTCGCCGGCGGGACCGAACGGTTTCCCGGATAGCAGCGCCGCATGGGCCGCGCCCGAAGGCATCAAGCTGCGGCTCGACATTGCCGCGCAAATGGGCGCGCGGCTCGGCAACAACATCGACCCGCTCGACTTGCTCGAATTCGCTGCCGCGGATGCGGCGTCGATTGAAACGCGCAAGACCATCGAGCGCGCGGAATCGCGGCAGCAGGCCCTGGCGCTGCTGTTGATGTCGCCGGAACTACAGAGGAGATGATGATGATCGACTGTGTCGAGAACCGGCTCCTCACCTCGCGCCGCGGCCTGCTGCTCGGCGGCGCGTCCTTTGCGGCCTGGGCCTATTTGCCGAAGTTCGCGCGGGCGGCGAACGGGCGCGACCCGCGATTGATCGTCGTGATTTTGCGCGGCGCGCTCGACGGACTCTCGACCGTTGCGCCGGTCGGTGATCCCGATTATGCCGGCCTGCACGGCTCGATCGCGCTCGCGGCGGACGGCGCGCATCCCGCCATCATGCTCGATTCCTTCTTCGCGCTGCATCCGGCGATGCCGGAATTTGCGCGCATGTATCGCGACAGGCATGCCGCGGTGATCCACGCGGTGGCGACGCCCTATCGCGACCGCTCGCATTTCGACGGTCAGGACGTGCTCGAGAGCGGCTATGCCGGCCCCGGCCGCGTGCAGTCCGGCTGGCTCAACCGCGCGCTCGAGGCGCTACCGCGCGGCGAGCGCGTATCGAGCGGTCTTGCGGTCGGGCCAACCACGCCGCTGGTGCTGCGCGGCAATGCGCCGACGGTCGGCTGGGCGCCGGCCGCACTGCCGCAGGCCGACGACGACACCGCGATGCGCCTCGTCGAACTGTACCGCCACCGCGATCCGGCACTGGCCTCGGCGCTGTCGCAAGGCCTCCGGCTCGAGAAGGCCGCGAGCGGCGACGACGTGAAGCCCAAGCCGGGCAACGCGGTGGCGCAGATGCGGCAGGTGGCACGCGGCGCCGCAAAGCTGATGGCGGCCGATGACGGTCCGCGCATCGCGGCGCTCGCCTTCGACGGCTGGGACACGCATGCCAATGAAGGCGGTCCGGTCGGGCGTCTCGCCTTCCTGCTCGGCGGGCTCGACGGCGCGCTCGCCGAGTTCGAAAGCGGCCTGGGTGATCGCTGGCGCGACACCGTGGTCGTCGTGGCCACCGAGTTCGGCCGGACCGCGCGGATCAACGGCACCGACGGTACCGATCACGGCACCGGCACGATCGCGCTGCTCGCCGGCGGCGCCGTGAAAGGCGGCCGCGTCATCTCCGACTGGCCCGGCCTCAAGCTCGCGAACCTGCATGAGGGCCGCGACCTCAAGCCGACGACGGACCTGCGCGCGGTGATAAAAGGCGTGCTGCAGGGCCAGTTCGGCCTGTCCGATCGCGTGCTGGCCGAGTCCGTGTTCCCCGACAGCGCGGGAGCGAGGCCGATGAAGGGATTGGTTGTGTAAGCCGTCATTCCGTGCGCCTTGCGGCGCATACCGGAATGACGACATGATTGCCTGAGCATCAGGAGAGACCACGCATGTACATCGCCATGAACCGCTTCCGCGTCGCCAAGGGCTCCGAGTCTGCCTTCGAGCAGGTCTGGCTTTCGCGCGATACCTATCTGGACAAGGTGTCGGGCTTCGTCGAATTCCACCTGCTGCGCGCGCCGGAAGCCGAGGACCACACGCTCTACGCCTCCCACACGGTCTGGGCGAACCACGCGGCGTTCGAGGCCTGGACTAAGTCCGAGGCGTTTCGCGCGGCGCATCACAAGGCGGGCGACAACAAGCCGCTTTATCTCGGCCATCCCCAGTTCGAAGGTTTTGAAGTGATGCAGACGGTCGGACGCGGCGCGAAGTAGCGCCGCGCCGGTTATTGTCTGAGCATGATCTTTTCGGAAAACCGCTTCACACTTTTCCGGATCATGCTCTAGCCCAGCATGACCTTGTCGATCTCCGCCATTTCCTCCGCGCCGAGCTTCCATGCGATCGCCTTCACGTTCTCCTCGATCTGCTCGACGCGGGTAGCGCCGGCGATGACGCTGGAGACCTGCGGGCGGCAGGCGAGCCAGGAGAAGGCGAGCTCGAGCATGCTGTGCCCGCGCGCCTTGGCGAACGCCGTGAGCTTCTCGACGATTGCCTCGTTGCGCGGCGTGACATAGCGGTCGCGCAGTCTCGGAGTCTGGCCGAAGCGGGTGTCGCCCGGCGCGGCCTCGCCCTTCTTGTATTTGCCGGTCAAAAGTCCGCTTGCGAGCGGGAAGAACGGCAACAGGCCAAGCTTGTATTCCGTTGCTGCCGGCAGCAGGTCCTTCTCGATGTCGCGCACCAGGAGGGAATATTCGTCCTGGCAGGAGACGAAGCGGCTGACATTCATCGCGCGCGCGACATACTCCGCTTCCGCGATCCGCCAGGCCGGAAAATTCGAATTGCCGATATAGCGGACCTTGCCCTGCCGGACGAGGTCGTCGAGCGCGCGCAGGCTCTCCTCGATCGGCGTCAGCGGGTCATAATCGTGTTGCTGGTAGAGGTCGATGTAATCGGTCTTGAGCCGCTTCAGGCTCGCTTCCACGGCGTCCATGATGTAGCGGCGCGAGGCGCCCTGCCTGGTTCCGTCTTCGGCCATCGGCTTGGAATATTTCGTCGCCAGCACAATGTCCTTGCGGCGATCGCCCAGGACAGTGCCGAGCACGTTTTCCGAGCCGCCCATGTTCGAATAGATGTCGGCGGTGTCGAACAACGTGATGCCGAGATCGAGCGCGCGATGGATCACCTTGCGTGAGGTCTCCAGATCCGTGCGCTGGCCGAAATTGTTGCAGCCGAGCCCGACCGCAGACACGCGAAGGCCGGAGGCGCCGAGATTGCGAATTTCCATGGGAGATCCTGTCAGATGGGCAGCGCACATTGTGACCACCGTGCGCCGCGCCAGCAAGCTGCTCACCGCGCTGCTGCCATGCTGACGGAGCAGACAAAAAAATGCGGCCCCTGTCAGACGCGGCGACTGACGGGGACCGCTTTGGGGCGCTTGATCGGTGACGGGGGGCCTGATCAGACGCAGGTGCAACTTAATCCCGGAGTGTTACGCGCCGGTGACAGGCAAAGTTATCCACAGGGCCTCTTCGTGAGGCTCAGAATATCTTCCGATAGACGATGAAGCCGGAGCGCTCGGCCACCTTGTCGTAGAGGCGCTGTGCCGTAACGTTGGTCTCGTGCGTCTGCCAGTAGACGCGCGGCGATCCCGCCAGCTTCGCACGCTCGTAGACGCCATGGATCAGCGCCGCGCCGACACCCTTGCCGCGCGCGGCCTCCAGCGTGAACAGGTCCTGCAGATAGCAGGACGGCTCGATCGCGGTGGTGCTGCGATGAAACAGATAGTTTGTCATGCCAAGCAGCCTGCCGTCGCTCTCGGCGACCAATCCGTGCACCGGCTCATAGCCATCGAAAAAGCGCTGCCATGTCACATGTGTAATCTCGGGTGCGAGCGCGGTCGGGCCCGAGCGGCCGTAGAAGGCGTTGTAGCCGTCCCACAGCGGCAGCCATTGATCGTAGTCCTGCTTGGTGACGGAGCGAATGGTGAGCGACATGTGAAATCCCGCGATCGATCGGTGAGGCGTCCTTCATACGTGATGGCGGCCGTTCCGATCAATCGCGCAGTCGCATCACTCGGCGACGCGCAAGTAACGGATCAGCCTGCGGCCCGTCGGATCGCGCAGCGAGCGGTAGTAGTCGGCGCGCGCCGGCGCATCGGTGTGGCGCACGAGGTCGGTCACCGGCGTGTAGCTCAGCATGCGGCCGCCATTGGGCAGCGCGGCGCAGACGAAGCGCAGCACCTCGCCGTTGCGCAAGGCGATGTTGATCGGCGTGGCATCGCCGGTCCGCACCATCTCCATGCGCTGGGCGATGAAGGTGCCGAACTCGTCCTCGGGCAGCTCGAACGCGCCGGTGTCGCGGCCGTGATACATCAGGGCGATGAAGGGCGGCTTGCCGTCGGCCACTTCGTCCGGCAGGGCAAAATAGTCGCGGAACGCACGGTTGATGAATTCGGCGCGGGTCTCGGCATCGAGCAGCACAATGCCGATGTCGACCTGGTCGAGCGCCGCCGACAGCCGCGCGGCGGTGGCGTGGCCCTGGCGCTCGGCGGCAAGCGAGCCGAGCAGCCGCTCGCGCATCAGGCCGGTGATGCCTGCGGTGCCGATCGCCGTCACAGCCAGGAGGCCGAGCCGGACGAGATCCGCCGGCATAAACGAAACGCCGCTGCGGTTGAGGAAGAACAGCGCCGCGCCCGTCACCGCAAGCGCTGCACTGGTGATGGCGGACGAAAAGCCCGACAGCGCGCCGGCGAGCGCTACGATGCAGACGAGCAGCGGTGCGGGCGAGGGGACGGCGACGTAACGGTCGAGCAGGATCGCCAGCAGCAGGGTCGCTGCCGTCAGCACGGGACCGCAGATCGCACGCCATCCGAACCGCATGGGCCTGTCTCGTTCCTCCCTGAACGAGGTAAGGTGGCAACACTGGCTGATTGTTGCGATGACGCAGTGCGAAATCGTGCCGAGCGCTTAAGGGGCGCTTGCTACGGCGCGCCAAGTTTTCAGATGATTTTAGGCCAAGTGTTTTAGGCCAAGTGTTTTAGGCCAAGTGCACGTGCCTGACGCGCTGCTGGAGCGTTGGCGCATTCAGCGTCGAGGTCCCCGAGCTCTTGCGCATGCCGGTGAAAATCAGAAGCGACGCCGCGACCAGGATGGCCGCAGTCAGGGTGATTGCAACGACGACCACAGGTGATTTCATCGACGTCCCATCGCGATGCCGGCCGGCGCGGGCGGCGCGGCACCTTGAAGGCTGGTCCAGGATGAAACGGGGATCAGACCGGCAGACCCATCGCCATGGTCGCCTTGGTCGACAGCACCGTCAGGGTGACGATCAGGCACAGCGAGAGTGCGGCGACGGCGAGCGAGGCCGCGACCGCATTGGTCAGCCGGGAAGACGAAACGGTGGCGGTTTGGCCCTGAAAGCCTGCCGTGCCGGACGCCCGAATCATGGTCTAAATCCTTCAACGTGCGAGCGAATCACCCGCGACGTCGAACAATTTCCCTGTTTCAACCGGCAACATTGCGGCGGCGGCCATGCCGAAAATGGCGGGATTGCGGCAAAGACGTTCCTTATGCCCGCTATTCGCCAGAACGGGGCCGCGCCATCAGGCACCCGCCGCGATGCTGGCGGGGTCGTCGACGTCGGCCGGCCGCCAGTCCATCGGCACGAAGCCGGGCGCGGCCTCCACCCGTTTCAGCCAGTCCCGGACGGCGGGGAATGGCGACAGGTCGAAGTCGCAGCGGTCGGCGAGGTGGGTGTAGCCGTAGAGCGCGATGTCGGCGACGGTGAGCTGCCGGGCCGCGAAATAGGCGTTGGTCTTGAGGTGGTTTTCCATCACCTGGAGCGCGCCATAGCCGCGTTCCATCCAGTCTTCCAGCGAGTGGGTCTGGAGATCGCGGCCGCCCTTGACCAGCGACAGCCAGAAATAGGCGGCACCGATGTTCGGCTCGAGCGCGTGCTGCTCGAAGAACATCCATTGTAGCGCCTCGGCGCGATCGATGCGGTTTTCCGGCGCGAGCGGCGTGCCGACGGCGACGTACCAGAGGATGGCGTTGGACTCGGCAAGATAGCGGTCGTCGCCGACCTCGAGCAGCGGCACCTGGCCCGACGGATTCTTGGTCAGAAAGTCCGGCGTGCGGCTCTCGCCGCGCAGAATGTCCACCTCGATCGCTTCGTAGGGCAGGTTCAACAGGGCCAGCGCAAGGCGGACCTTGTAGCTGTTGCCCGAGCGTTGCATCGAATAGAGCTTGTACATTCTGGGAGTTCGATTCCGAGGATGGGAAGGCGCGGCGCATCCTGCCCACGCGCCGCGGCTAAACAATGATGCCGATGCGAATCCGCCGCAAGGGCTGGCCAATAGAAAAACTCGAAAACCCTACTGCACTGCAATGCCGCGGAAAGATCATTTCCTTGCGACCATGCAACTTGGTTCACGCTTGCGTCAGCGCGCGAAAGCGTCGCCCGACAATTTCAGCTGGCCGTCAGTTTCGCGACGTGTCGAGCGGGCAAAATTGCTCCGAGGACAAGGCTTCCCGGATATGAGCGATTCCGACCGCAAAGTTGCCAATTATTATGGAAAATCGCGCCTGTAAGCGCTCGAATCCCGTAAACTTTTGCGGGATCGAGCCGAAGTTTCTTGCGGCGCAGCGGCACACGTTTTAGGGTGTCGCTATTCCCACAATTGGAGTCGTGAGGCCAAAGGGTTCACGACGCTTGTCAGGAGATGACGATGTCCTTCCTTGCCGCTGCGCTCGACCGTGTGAAGCCGTCCGCGACCATCGCGGTCACGGATAAAGCACGCGCGCTGAAAGCGGCGGGCCGCAACGTCATCGGCCTCGGCGCCGGCGAGCCCGACTTCGACACGCCCGCCAACATCAAGCTGGCCGCGATCCACGCCATCGAAGCCGGCAAGACCAAGTACACCGCGGTCGACGGCATTCCCGAACTGAAGGAAGCCATCATCGCGAAATTCCAGCGCGAGAACGGCGTCACCTACAAGCCGAACCAGATCATCGTCGGCACCGGCGGCAAGCAGGTGCTCTACAACGCGCTGATGGCGACCATCAATCCGGGCGACGAGGTGATCATCCCGGCGCCCTATTGGGTCAGCTATCCCGAGATGGTGGCGCTCGCCGGCGGCGAGCCGGTGCCGGTGGTCTGCACCGCCGCGACCGGCTTCAAGCTCGGGGCCGAGGCGCTCGAGCGCGCGATCACGCCGAAGACCAAATGGGTGATCCTGTGCTCGCCGTCCAACCCGACCGGCGCAGCCTACACCAGGGCCGAGCTGAAGGCGCTCACCGACGTGCTGGTCAGGCATCCGCATGTGTGGGTGATGACCGACGACATGTACGAGCATCTCGTCTACGACGACTTCCAGTTCACCACGGTCGCGCAGGTCGAGCCGAAACTCTACGACCGCACGCTCACCGTGAACGGCGTGTCGAAGGCCTATTGCATGACCGGCTGGCGTATCGGCTATGCCGGCGGCCCGGCCCAGCTCATCAAGGCGATGTCCACGATCCAGTCACAGTCGACCTCGAACCCGTCGTCGATCGCGCAATGGGCTGCGGTCGAAGCGTTGAACGGTCCGCAGGATTTCATCCCCGCCAACAACAAGGTGTTCAAGGAGCGCCGCGACCTCGTCGTCTCCATGCTCAACCAGGCCAAGGGCATCGAGTGTCCGCGTCCCGAAGGCGCGTTCTATGTCTATCCATCCTGCGCCGGCACGATCGGCAAGACTGCGCCGTCGGGCAAGGTGATCGACAACGACGAGACCTTCGTGACAGAGCTCCTGGAAACCGAAGGCGTCGCGGTGGTGCAGGGTTCGGCTTTCGGCCTTGGACCCGCGTTCCGTATCTCCTACGCGACCAAGACCTCGGACCTCGAAGACGCCTGCAAGCGCATCCAGCGCTTCTGCGGCAATCTGCGCTGAGGCTGGCGCGACAAGAATTGCAAAGGCCCGCTTCGGCGGGCCTTTTTTATTGGTGCTTCGACGGGGTCGAGCCGGATGGACTTTGGCCTTGGTGGACATCCTGCCTTGCCCCTCACCCGAATTGCTGCGCAATCCGACCTCTCCCGGCAGAAGGGCGGGGAGAGGTGTTAGCAACGCCGGCGGTCGTTTCGCTTGCACCGTGAGGGACGCACGGCTCTCTCGCTTCCTCGCCCGTTCTTACGGGCAGAGGGTGGGGTGAGGGGCTCCCTCCGCGAATCCGGTTTTGGATCCGTGCGATCTGGTACCCACAAAACTCTTGTGGCATAGACCATGGTGCCGCTTGCAGTGCGCTCTCTCTGCTCGCACCACATCATTCGCCGGAGATATTTCATGCGCCGTCCGTTCTTTCTCGCCGGCCTCACTGCGGCCAGTCTCGTTGTCTCCATCGCTGTTGCCGGCGCGCAGCAGCGGATGGCGCGGGTTGGCGTGCTCGAATGCCGCGGCGGCGCCAGCGTCGGCTTCATCGTGGGATCGGTGACCAATCTCGGCTGCGTGCTGCGCGCCGACGGCTTGCCGGATGACCGTTACGTCGCGACCATCCGCAAAGTCGGTCTCGACATCGGCATCACCCAGGAGACGGCTCTGGCGTGGGGCGTGTTCGCGCCGGTCGACCGGCTCGGCCCCGGCGACCTCTCCGGCAATTACGCCGGCGCGCAGGGCAGCGCCTCGATCGGTGTCGGCCTCGGCGGCAACGTGCTGGTCGGCGGCTCCAACAATTCGATCGCACTCCAGCCGCTCAGCGTGCAGGGCCAGGTCGGCCTCAACATCGCCGCCGGCCTCGAGAGCCTGGAACTCCGTCCGGGCCGTTAACGATTTCGTGTGCGTCGATCGCGCCGTTCAAACCGGCGCGATCACGACGACGCACCGCAGCGACGTTTGATGCTTGCCAAATTGTTGGGACGGGCAGAGCATCTGCACTTGCCGACCCAATCATGGGCCGAGCTCCACAAAAGGAGGCGGCGAATGGGACAAGACGTCAGAAGTCCCCGAGGTCCACGGTGCATCGCGCTGGTGGGCCCATTCCAAAGCGGTAAAACCACACTTCTCGAAGCAATACTGGCGCGAACGGGCTCGATCCCGCGCGCCGGCAGCGTCGATGCCGGAACTTCCGTCGGCGACGCCTCGCCGGAGGCCCGCCATCACAAGATGACCGTTGGCCTCACTGCCGCCACCACGAGTTTCATGGGTGACAGCTACACCTTTCTCGATTGTCCCGGTTCCGTCGAGTTCGCCCACGACATGCGCGCCGCGCTGCCTGCGGTCGACGCAGCCATCGTGGTCTGCGAGGCCGACGAGAAGAAATTGCCCCAGCTTCAGATCATCCTGCGCGAGCTGGAGGAGCTGAAGATCCCGCGCTTCCTGTTCCTCAACAAGATCGACCGCGCCAACGAGCGTATCCGCGAGACGCTCGCGATGCTGCAGCCCGCCTCCCGCGTGCCGCTGGTGCTGCGCCAGATCCCGATCTGGAAGGGCGAGCTGATCGAGGGCTTCGTCGATCTCGCGCTGGAGCGCGCCTTCATCTACCGCGAACACAAGGCCTCCGAGGTAGTCGCGCTCGACGGCGGCAATCTCGATCGCGAGAAGGAGGCCCGCTTCTCGATGCTGGAGAAGCTCGCCGACCACGACGATGCACTGATGGAGCAACTGCTCGAGGACATCCAGCCGCCGCGCGATGCGGTGTTCGACGATCTTGCCCGCGAATTACGCGACGGGCTGATCTGCCCCGTGCTGCTGGGTGCCGCCGCACGCGAGAACGGCGTGCTGCGTTTGATGAAGGCGCTGCGCCACGAGGCGCCCGGTGTTGCGGAGACCGCAAAGCGTCTCGGGGTGCCCGAAAGCAAGGACGCGCTCGGCTTCGTCTTCAAGACGCTGCATTCGCAGCACGGCGGAAAGTTGTCGCTGACGCGGCTGCTCGCCGGCCGTCTCGACGACGGTGCGACCTTGCAATCCTCCTCCGGCGGAGCGGGCCGCATCTCCGGCATCCTCGCTGTCAATGGCGCCTACGACACCAAGCGCGCCGCGGCGGAGGCTGGCGACACCGTGGCGCTCGCCAAAGTCGATCCGATCAAGACCGGTGACACGGTCTCGAGCGGCAAGACCCCGCCGGCGGCGCTCGCCGCGCTCGAGCCGACGCCGCCGGTGCTCGCGATCTCGGTTGCGGCCACCGACCGCAAGGACGACGTCAAGCTTGGCCAGGCGCTGAGCCGGCTGCACGAGGAGGATCCCTCGCTCGTCATCGTGATGAACGCCCAGACCCACGACACCGTTCTGTGGGGACAGGGCGAGATGCACTTGCGCGTCGCCAGCGAGCGGCTGCGCGACCGCTTCGGCGTCAAGATCACCTCGCATCCGCCGGCGATCGGATACCAGGAAACCATCCGCAAGCCGATCGTCCAGCGCGGCCGCCACAAGAAGCAGTCCGGCGGCCACGGCCAGTTCGGCGACGTCGTGCTCGACATCAGGCCGCTGCCGCGCGGCGAGGGGTTCAAGTTCGCCGAGAAGGTGGTCGGCGGCGCCGTGCCGCGCAACTATATCGGCGCGGTGGAAGAAGGCGTCGTCGACGGATTGACGCGCGGCCCGCTCGGCTTCCCCGTCACCGATGTGCAGGTGACGCTGACCGATGGCTCCTATCATAGCGTCGACTCTTCCGACCTCGCCTTCCGCACGGCGGCGCGGGTCGGGCTCAACGAAGGCCTGCCGCAGTGCCAGTCGGTGCTGCTGGAGCCGATCCATGTGGTCGAGATCGTCTGCCCGACCGACGCCACCGCCAAGATCAACGCGATCCTGTCGGCGCGGCGCGGCCAGATCCTCGGCTTCGACACCCGCGACGGCTGGAGCGGCTGGGACTGCGTCCGCGCCATGATGCCGGAAGCGGAGATCGGCGAGCTCATCGTCGAGCTGCGCTCGGCGACGGCCGGTGCCGGCAGCTTCACCCGTCAGTTCGACCACATGGCCGAAGTCACGGGGCGCGCCGCCGACCAGATCATCGCCGCGCACCAGCACGCGGCGTGATGTAAGGGAATCACGCTGAGAGCACTACCCTCTCACTCCCTCTCCCCGCGAAGAGCGGGGAGAGACTAAGGGCTTGCGTTCGGCCTCAGATGATGTATTTTACATCATTGTACATAGCTCAGATATCACTTATAAGTTTTGATACGTGAGGCCAAGGTGATCACGTCGTTCCAGATGCGGGCAGCCCGGGCGCTGCTCGGCATTGACCAGAGAACCCTGGCCGAGCTTGCGGGTGTTTCGCTGCCGACCATCCAGCGGATGGAGGCTTCCACCGGCAACGTTCGCGGCGTGGTCGAGACCTTGATGAGGGTGGTCGACGCGTTCGAGCGGGCCGGCGTCGAGCTGATCGGCGAACAGGCGCGCAGCGAAAGCGGCGGACGCGGCGTTCGGCTGAAGGAGCCGGGGCCGCCGCGCCGGGTGGGGGCGTGATCCTGCGATGGTCATGCTCGAAAGCAGGCTGAACTAACGCACCGTCGCGCCGAAGCACGCGGCCGCACGATGCATCGGAGCGTTGTGGGGCAGCGGAGCACTTTGCTGAAATGAGCATCACGGGCGAACACGCGGGCAAGCTGGGCCGGCTTCGTCAACCGACCTTTACCGAACTCTATCTTCCCAAGCTCGTCACCGTCTGGCGCGAGGGCTACGGCGTCGCGGATTTCCGCGCCGACGTCTTCGCCGGCCTCACGGTCGCGATCGTCGCGCTGCCGCTGTCGATGGCGATCGCGATCGCCTCGGGCGTGACGCCGGACCGCGGGCTCTACACCGCCGTCGTCGGCGGCTTCATCGTCTCGCTGCTCGGCGGCAGCCGCTTTCAGATCGGCGGGCCTGCGGGCGCCTTCATCGTGCTGGTCGCGGTGACGGCGGAGCGGCACGGCGTCGACGGCGTCATCCTCGCCACCATGATGGCGGGCCTGATCCTGATCGCCGCGGGCCTGTTGCGGATCGGCACCTACATCAAGTTCATTCCCTATCCCGTCACGGTCGGCTTCACCGCCGGCATCGCCGTGATCATTTTCGCGAGCCAGCTCCGCGATCTCGGCGGAATCGCGCTGGTTGGGAAGGAGCCCAGCGAGTTTGTTCCGAAACTCGTCGCGCTCGCCGGGGGCCTCAACACAATCAATCCGTCCGCGGTTGTCGTCGCGATGGTCAGCATTGCCATCATCGCCGCGTTGCGGCGCTGGCGGCCGTCCTGGCCTGGCATCCTGATCGCGGTCGTGCTCGCGGCAGTCGCGTGCGCTGCATTGTCGCTGCCGGTCGAAACCATCGGGTCGCGCTTCGGCGGCATTCCGCGCGAATTGCCGTCGCCGGCCTTGCCGGCGTTCTCGTTCGCCAAGGTGCAGGCGGTGCTGCCCGACGCGATCTCGTTCGCGTTGCTCGCCGCAATCGAATCGCTGCTTTCGGCGGTGGTGGCCGACGGCATGACCGGTCGCCGTCATCGCTCCAATTGCGAGCTGGTGGCACAGGGCGTCGCCAATATCGGCTCGGCGCTGTTCGGCGGCATCTGCGTCACCGGCTTGATCGCGCGCACCGCCACCAACATCCGCGCCGGCGGCCGCGGGCCGCTCGCCGGCATGCTGCACTCGGTCTTTCTGCTGCTGTTCATGCTGATCGCGGCGCCGCTGGCGAGCTACATCCCGCTCGCCGCGCTCGCCTCCGTGCTCGTGGTGGTGGCCTGGACCATGGCCGAGAAGCACGAATTCGCCACGCTGCTGCGCTCGTCATGGGGCGATGCCGTCGTGCTGCTCGCGACCTTCCTGCTCACCATCTTCCGTGATCTGACCGAAGGCATCCTGGTCGGCTTCGCGCTCGGCGCGGTGTTGTTCATCCATCGCATGGCGGAAATGACGGGCATCGAGGAGCGCTCGCCGCTGGTGGCGGACGACCGTCCCGATGATGGCAACGGCGAACGCATGCCTTACGATCCCGCGCTCGCGGTCGACCGTGACGTGCTGGTCTATCGCATCACCGGAGCGTTCTTCTTCGGTGCTGCATCCGCAATCGGAAACGTGCTCGACGGCATCGCCGACCAGCGCAAGGGTCTTGTGGTCGACTTCGCCGGGGTGCCGTTCCTGGATTCGACCGCGGCCAACGTGCTCGGCCGCGTCGCCGTCAAGGCCCGCCGCCAGGGCGTCCGGCTGTTCATCACGGGAGCGTCGCCCGCGGTTCGCCGCGCATTGCTGACCCATGGCGTGACGCCGCCGCGCGCGCGCTATCGCGAGACGATCGAACGTGCGGTTGCCGACATCAAGGCCGGCGCGGCGCGGGCCCGTGATCGGTGAGGGGGGCACGACCTGACGTCGAGCCCCTGCCGAGGCGTCGCGCGCTTGACAGAGCCGGCGGGACGCGAAATGGATCGCCCTCGGACACACGACCCGAGGAATAGATGATCGCGCCCAAGACGCCCGCAGCCTGTCTGATCGGATGGCCGGCCGCGCATTCGCGCTCGCCGCTGATCCATCACTACTGGCTGCGCACGCTCGGGATCGAGGGCGGCTACGTCATCGAGGCCGTGCCGCCCGATGATCTCAGAGATTTCGTGCTGCGGCTGCCGCTGCGCGGCTTCGTCGGCGCCAACGTCACCATCCCGCACAAGGAGGGCGTGCTGGCGCTGTCGATGCCCGATGGGCGCGCGAAAGCCGTGGGCGCGGCCAACACGCTGTGGTTTGCAGACGGCGAGCTGCGCGCGACCAATACCGACGTCGAGGGTTTCATCGGCAATCTCGATGCCGGCGCGCCCGGCTGGGACAAGGCGGACGAGGCGCTCGTGCTCGGTGCGGGCGGCTCCTCGCGCGCGGTCGTGTTCGGCCTGCTCGAACGCGGCGTCAAGCGTATCCATCTCGCCAATCGCAGCATCGCGCGGGCCGAGACGCTTGCAAGACAGTTCGGACCGAACGTGCATCCTGTTACGTGGGACGCGATCGGGGATGTGCTGCCGCGTGCAAAACTTCTCGTGAACACGACGTCGCTCGGCATGCACGGCCAGCCTTCGCTCGATGTGGACGTCGCGCGCCTGCCGCAAGCGGCCGTCGTCGCCGATCTCGTCTACGCTCCCCTGGTGACGCCGCTGCTGGCGGCTGCGCAGGCGCGTGGCCTGAAGACCGCCGACGGGCTCGGCATGCTGCTGCATCAGGCGGTGCGCGGCTTCGAGCTGTGGTTTGGCCAGCGGCCGCAGGTCACGGCCGAATTGCGCGCACTGGTCGAGGCCGATCTCACAAAGACTTGAGAGAATAGCGCGTAATCTCCGGAGTTCTATGTCCGTAGGGACCATAGGGACCATAGGGACAATCGGAGACCACCATGTCTGTTCAACGTGCAACTTTCACACGTCCGCTCATCGCCGTCGCGATGGTGGCCGTCTCGACCCTCTCGGCACTTGCGCAAAGGGCGCCGGTGCCAACGCGCGTGCGCGGCACGATTGAAAGCGTCAATGGTGACACGATGCAGGTCAAGTCGCGCAGCGGTGAGGACGTCAAGCTCCACATCGCTCCCGACGTGAACGTCTCCGGCATTACCAAGATTTCACTCGCCGACATCAAGGCCGGCTCGTTCGTCGGTGCCACCACCGTGCCGGGCCCGGACGGCGCCGCGAACGCGGTCGAGGTCCACGTGTTTCCGGAAAGCATGCGCGGCACCGGCGAGGGCTCGCGGCCCTACGACCTCAAGCCCAACTCCAGCATGACCAACGCGACAGTGTCGGAGAGCGTGGTCGGCAATGACGGCCATACGCTGCTGGTGAAGTACAAGGACGGCGAGAAGAAGGTGTTCGTACCCGACAATACGCCCGTGGTGACCTTCGTGCCCGGCGACAGATCCGACCTGAAGGCTGGCGCTAAAGTCATCGCCTTCATGAAGCAGCTGCCGGACGGCTCGTTCGAGACCAACCGCGTCAGCGTCGGCCGCGACGGCCTGACCCCGCCGATGTGAGGTGTCAGCGACGCTGCTGCCCCATCCTCGATGTCGTCCCGGATCAGCGCTCCGCTTCGCTGCGCTTGTCCGGGACGACAGCTGCTATTGCCGCTCGATCCCGGCGCATCTCACACCGCAATGATGTGATCGTCGATCTCGTCGACCTTGTTGACGCCGCACAGCCCCATCGTGGTCAGCAGCTCCTTCTGGATGATCTCGATCGCCTTGGCGACGCCGGCCTGGCCGCCGGCACCGAGGCCATAGGCATAGGCGCGGCCGATCATGCAGGACTTGGCGCCGAGTGCCAGCGCGCGCGTCACGTCCTGGCCGGAGCGGATGCCGCCGTCGAACATGATCTCCATCCTGTCACCAACCGCGTCGACGATCTCGGGCAGCACCTCGATCGAGGACGGCGCGCCATCGAGTTGCCGGCCGCCATGGTTGGAGACCACGATCGCCTGCGCACCGGTCTTGGCGGCAAGCTCGGCGTCCTCGACGTCGAGAATGCCCTTCAGCACCAGCTTGCCCGGCCAGATCGAGCGGATCCAGTCGATGTCGCTCCAGTTCAGCGAGGTGTCGAACTGCGAGTTGATCCAGGTCGACAGTGAGGTGATGTCGTCGCTGACCTTCAGATGGCCGGCGAGGTTGCCGAAGGTGCGGCGCTTGCCCTGCAGCACGCCCGACACCCAGGCCGGCTTGGTGGCAAAGTCGATCAGCTTCGACAGCGACCATTCCGGCGGTACCGTCATGCCGTTCTTGATGTCCTGGTGGCGCTGTCCGATCACCTGCAGATCGACGGTCAGCACCAGCGCCGAGCATTTCGCCGCGATCGCGCGCTCGATCAGCGCCTTGATGAAGCCGCGGTCCTTCATGACGTAGAGCTGGAACCAGAACGGCTTCTCGACATTGGCAGCGATGTCCTCGATCGAGCAGATCGACATTGTTGACTGCGTGAACGGGATGCCGGCGGCCTGCGCGGCGCGGCAGGCGTGGATCTCGCCGTCGCCATGCTGCATGCCGAGCAGGCCGACGGGCGCGAGGATCAGCGGCATGGTCGAGGGCTCGCCCAGGATCGTGGTCGAGGTGTCGCGCCTGGAGACGTCGACCAGGATGCGCTGGCGGAACTTGATGTTCTGCATGTCGTCGCGGTTGGCGCGCAGCGTTTCCTCGGCATAGGAGCCGCGGTCGCAATAGTCGAAGAACGCCTTCGGCACGCGTCGCTGATGCAGCGCGCGAAGGTCGTCGATACAGGTGATGTGCTTCATGGACGTTTTCCCCGGCCCGTCTTTGTCGGAAAGTCTTGCATCGGAAGTTTGAGGGGTCATCTAGCATGGTTGGATGCACAGCCAAATCGTTTGCGGGGAAGGCACCATGACCAGGCGGCACAGCGAGCCGACACCGGAGGAGATCAAGGAGAAGCAGGCCCTCGAGGACGCCCTTGAAGAGGGGCTTGAAGAGACCTTTCCGGGCTCCGATCCAGTCAATGTCATCCAGCCGGCGCCGAGCCGCGGGGACGGTCATGTGAAGCGGACGGACTAGGAGGGATTACCTCCCGCTCGACGTTCCGTCGGAAATATAATGTTAACAATGAGTTACTTGAGCGAAGGCAAGCCCGGTTCCGTAATGATTCATCATATTTTTTGAAGCCAAATTAGCCGCGATGGCTTTATAACACCTCAGCAAATCAGGGATGCGGGGCCCGTTCGGGCCAGGTTGCAACGAGGATTCCTGGTTGTTGCGCTGGGGGACGATATGAGCCGCAAATATTTCGGGACGGACGGGATTCGGGGCCGCGCCAACGGACTGATCACGCCGGAGCTCGCGCTCAAGGTCGGCCAAGCCGCTGGCCTTGCGTTTCAGCGCGGCGAACACCGTCACCGGGTCGTGATCGGCAAGGACACCCGCCTGTCCGGCTACATGATCGAATATGCGATGGTCGCGGGCTTCACCTCGGTCGGCATGGACGTGCTGCTGGTCGGCCCGATGCCGACGCCGGCGGTCGCGATGCTCACCAAGTCGATGCGCGCCGATCTCGGCGTGATGATCTCGGCCTCGCACAATCTGTTCGAGGACAACGGCATCAAGCTGTTCGGTCCGCAGGGCTTCAAGCTCTCCGACGACGTCGAGAAGCAGATCGAGCAGCTGCTCGACGAGCCCATCGACAAGCGGCTTGCGCAAAGCGCGAGCCTCGGCCGCGCCCGCCGCATCGACGGCGTGCATGACCGCTACATCGAATTCGCCAAGCGCACGCTGCCGCGCGACCTCTCGCTCGACGGCCTGCGCGTCGTGATCGATTGCGCCAACGGGGCCGCCTACAAGGTGGTGCCGGAAGCGCTGTGGGAATTGGGCGCCGACGTCGTGCCGATCGGCGTCGAGCCGGACGGTTTCAACATCAACAAGGAATGCGGCTCGACCTCGCCCGAAGCGCTGTCGAAGAAGGTGCGCGAGATGCGCGCCGACATCGGCATTGCGCTCGACGGCGACGCCGATCGCGTCATCCTGGTCGACGAGCGCGGTCATCTCGTCGACGGCGACCAGCTGCTGGCGGTGATCGCGCAGAGCTGGAAGGAAGACGGACGCCTCTCGCGTCCGGGCATCGTCGCTACCGTGATGTCCAATCTCGGTCTCGAGCGTTTCCTGAACGGGCAGGGGCTCGATCTCGTGCGCACGCCGGTCGGCGACCGCTACGTGCTCGAGCAGATGCTGAGCGGCGGCTACAATCTCGGCGGCGAGCAGTCCGGCCACATCATCCTGTCCGACTACGCCACCACCGGCGACGGCTTCGTCGCCGCGCTGCAGGTGCTGGCCGTGGTGCAGAGGTCGCGGCGTCCGGTGTCGGAAGTCTGCCACCGCTTCGATCCGCTGCCGCAGATTCTCAAGAACGTCCGCCACAAGGGCGGCAAGCCGCTCGACAATTCCGACGTCAAGTCGGCCATCTCCGACGGCGAGAAGCGCCTCAACGGCCACGGCCGCCTGCTGATCCGATCCTCCGGCACCGAGCCCGTGATCCGCGTCATGGGCGAGGGCGAGGACCGCATTCTGGTCGAGGACGTCGTCGACACCATCGTCTCCGCGCTCGGCCAGGCTGCGGCTTGAGCCGCGTCGCGACGCGCCCGTAGTATGGTAGGGTGGGCAAAGCGAAGCGTGCCCACCGCTTCTGTTGCAGTCTTCGATCGATGGTGGCACGGCGCAAGCGCGCCTTTGCCCACCCTACGATTCCTGCTTCTCGGCGACATCCTAAACCCTCAGGGCGAGGACCCCGCGAAAGCGGGCGTCTCGAACCCATGCAGGCCGTGCTGTTCCGCAGAAGAACCGGCCGCGCATTCCAGCCATTTGCGATTGGCGGTGGTTCCACCACTCCTTGCATCGTAATCAGCTTGTCGCGGCAATCTGCCGCGCCGGATCGCTGCCTTGAACAAGCCAGTCGTCGTCTCACAGGAAACGCTGACCGAGCCGGTCGTCGTCAGCGACGTCGCCCCCGCTGTCGCCAAGGCCGCGGGGCCGGCCTATGTCGTGCTCGCCGGCATCAGCTTCTCGCACTTCCTCAACGACACCATGCAATCGCTGATCGCCTCGGTGTATCCGATCCTGAAGGATACCTACGCGCTCGACTTCGCGCAGATCGGCATGATCACGCTGGCCTTCCAGTTCACCGCCTCGCTGCTTCAGCCGATGGTCGGCCACTACACCGACAAGAAGGCGCAGCCTTATTCGCTGGCGATCGGCATGGCCTCGACCTTTTTCGGCCTCTTGCTGCTCAGCGCCGCGCACCAATATCTCGTCATCCTCGTCGCCGCCGCGCTGGTCGGCCTCGGCTCCGCGGTATTTCATCCGGAGTCCGCGCGCATCGCGCGGCTCGCCTCCGGCGGCCGCTACGGCTTTGCGCAATCGGTGTTCCAGCTCGGC
This sequence comes from Bradyrhizobium cosmicum, assembly GCF_032290525.1. Lineage (GTDB taxonomy): Bacteria > Pseudomonadota > Alphaproteobacteria > Rhizobiales > Xanthobacteraceae > Bradyrhizobium > Bradyrhizobium cosmicum_A. Next base: position 140,815 of record NZ_JASXTA010000006.1, read on the forward strand.
GGCAGCTTCGGCACCTCGATGGGGCCGGTGCTGGCCGCGCTGATCGTGGTGCCGTTCGGGCAGGGCAGCATCGCCTGGTTCTCCTCGATCGCGTTCCTTGCGATACTCATCCTCTGGCGTATCGGCCGCTGGTACGCACCGCAGATCACGACGAGGACGGCCGCGCCGGTTCATACCCAGCCCGGCGCGCCGAGCTCGCGCCGAGTCGCGGTCGCCCTGCTCGTGCTGGTCGCGCTGCTGTTCTCGAAACAGCTCTATGTCTCCAGCCTGTCGAGCTACTACATCTTCTACCTGATCGACCGTTTCGGCGTGTCGACGCAGGCCGCGCAGATCTATCTCTTCATCTTTCTCGCGGCGAATGCGGTCGGGGCGTTTCTCGGCGGCCCCCTTGGCGATCGCTTCGGCCGCAAGATCGTGATCTGGATTTCCATTCTCGGCGCGCTGCCGTTCACGCTGGCATTGCCCTATGCCGGGCTCTATGCCAGCGCAGTGCTGTCGGTCGTCATCGGCCTGATCATCTCCTCGACCACGTCGTCGATCATTGTGTTCGCGCAGGAACTGGTGCCGCATCGCTTCGGCATGATCTCCGGCGTGTTCTTCGGCGTCGCCTTCGGCATCGGCGGCCTCGGCGCGGCCGCGCTCGGCAAGCTCGCGGACCACACCTCGATCGCGTTCGTCTATCAGGTCTGCGCTTACCTTCCGGCGATCGGCCTGCTCGCGGTGTTCCTGCCCAAGCTGCCGCGGCACACGCGTTAACAAATCTTCTTTCGCTGCATTGCGGCTTCATACATCGTTAGTAATTGCCCTTCGCGAACGCCGCATTTTTGCAACGCTTACGCCGCATCCGCGCGAGTAGTCAGAAAAAATCAACCTTAAAAATTAGGGTTAAGTGGCGCTTAAACATTTGGTGCCATCGTCCCCCCGTGAGTTTCCAGAACGTGAGGCCTGCGTGTTTGCCTCACCGGCCAAAAGGACGAAGCCAATGCGTAGCGTTAAGTCTCTCCTTGCCGCGGGTGCGGCATCCCTGATCTCGTCGATGGCGTTCGCCGCCGATATGCCGATCGCGGCGCCCCCTCCGATGTACGCGCCGCCGGCCCCGCCCGCCGATTTCGGCGGCTGGTATCTCCGCGGCGACGTCGGCATGACCAACCAGAGCGCCAAGCGCATCGACAGCGCCCTGCCGGCTGGGTACACCAAGTCGACGGAGGGCCTCGGCTTCGACTCTTCGCCGCTGTTCGATCTCGGCGTCGGCTATCGCTTCAACAATTGGTTCCGTGCCGACGTGATCGGCCAGTACCGTGGCAAGGCCAATCTGCACGGCAGCGACAACGTCGTCGGACCCGGCTTCGTCGGCGTCAACAACTACACCGGCAGCAAGTCCGAGTGGGTCGTCATGGCCAACGCCTATGTCGACCTCGGCACCTGGTGGTGCATCACCCCGTTCATCGGCGCCGGTGTCGGCGGCTCCTACAACAAGATCAGCGGCTTCCGCGACGACGGCGTGTCGTACAACCCAGGGCTCAACAACAGCGTCGCTTACTTCGCCGATAACGGGAAGTGGAATCTTGCCTGGGCGGCCCATGCCGGTCTCGCCTACAAGGTCAACCCCGGCTTCACCGTCGAACTGGCCTACAGCTACATGAACCTCGGCGACGCGGCCCCCGGCAACTATCGCTTGTTCGACAACAGCGCCTCCGGCCCGACCTCGATCAAGGTCAGGGACATCACCTCGCACGACGTCAAGCTCGGCGTGCGCTGGGATCTCAACAGCCCGCCGGCCTACATGCCGCCGCTCGTCACCAAGGGCTGATCGTCCGCTTCATCGCTTAACGTCTCTTAACGGCGCGGGGTCATCCCGCGCCGTTTTGCTTTGCGAATTTTTCATGGCGAGTGGCGACGAAAGCCTCCGGCGCAACCATTGGTTAAGGTTAACGAGCCATGATCAGCATCGAAAGTTCGAGTTCGATGGAGCGTTGCGATGCGTGGGCTTTTGTTGGCGGCGGCGATGTTGGGGACGGTGTCTGCTGCGCACGCGGCCGACATGCCGGATCTACCGTTCCTGCGCGGCAGCTTCACCGACGGCCTGTCGAAGACGTCCCATAACTGGGACGGCTTCTATGTCGGCGGCCAGTTCGGCTTTGCCACGACCGACGTGGATTTCAGCCATGCCCCGAAGTCGATGACCGACTTCATGCTTCGCAACAGCATTCTCCAGGCGCCGGTCGGCGGATGGTCGCTGCTGCCTAAGAACCACGTGCAGTCGACCGGGTTCGGCGCCTATGTGGGCAAGAACTGGCAGCTCTACGACGCCGTGATGGGCATCGAAGCCAACTACAGCTACATGAACAACATCTCGAGCTCGGCCAGCGACTCCATGGTGCGAATTCTCCCGGGTGAGGAAGGTCCAGCTGGCCATACCTATACTTATAACACCTGGCTCGGTGGCGGCGCTTCGCTGAAGCTCAAGGATTACGCCACCTTCCGCGGCCGGATCGGCTGGGACGGCGGCGACTTCATGCCGTATGGCTTCGCCGGTCTGGCGATCGGGCGCGCCGAAGTCTCGCGATTTGCGGTCGTGAGCTGGCAGAAATACGACGACTTTGACGAGACCGTGGTCAGCGGCGGCGTGGCCACGACGGTTCACCGTCATCTGCCCATCGACTCAGACACGCTGTCCAAGACCGAGCAGCGGACGAACAGCTTCATGTACGGTTGGACCGCCGGCATCGGTGTTGAATACGCGATCTACGGCTGCATCCTCCTTCGCGCCGAATGGGAGCATGTCGGCTTCTCGAACGTGAAGGACATCACTGTCGGGCTGAACAATTTCCGCGTTGGCGCAGGCTACAAGTTCTGAGCCCGCTCCCTGTTGACAGGTTGTTTCCGTCCTGATGCTCTGTCGCTCCAAAATGGGGCGGCGGCGATGCAGATCTACGGCGATACCAATTCCGGAAATTGTCTCAAGGTGAAGTGGGTCTGCGACAAGCTCGCGCTGCCTTACCAGTGGATCGAGATCGACACCCGCAAGGGCGAGACGCGCACGCCGCAATTCCTGAAGATGAACGGCGCCGGCCAGGTGCCGACCGTCACGTTCGACGACGGCCGCACGCTGGCGCAGTCCAATGCCATCATCCGCTATCTCGCCCGCGACAGCGCGCTGATTCCGGGCGACGCCTTCATTGCTGCCAAGATGGACGAATGGCTGTTCTGGGAGCAGTACAGCCACGAGCCCTATATCGCGGTGTGCCGCTTCCAGCTGGTCTATCTCGGCAAGGATGCATCCGAGCTCGACCCCGACAAGGTCAAGCGCGGCTATGCGGCGCTTGACCGCATGGAGCAGCATCTTGCCGCAAGCCGCTTCTTCGCCGGCGAGGCGGTTTCGCTCGCCGACGTCTCGCTGCTCGCCTATACGCGCGTGGCGCACGAAGGTGGCTTCGATCTCGGCCGGCACGCCGCTATCCGCCGCTGGATCGGCGAGCTGGAGGCCTGGCTCGGCCTTCCGCCGGCGCGCTGAGCCGGGAGTTTCCTGCATGAACAACAAGTCCGTTTCCATTCGTCCGGCACGCCGCGAGGACGTCGCGGCGATGGTCGCGATGCTGGCCGACGATCATCTCGGGCGCGCGCGCGAGCGCGTGGAGGATCCGCTGCCTGCCGTCTACTACGAAGCGTTCGAGCGGGTTCAGCGCGATCCCAATCTCACGCTCGTGGTCGCCGAGAGCGAGGGCAGGGTGGTCGGCTGTTTGCAGCTCGCCGTTCTGCCCGGCATCAGCTCGCAAGGCGGCATCCGCGGTCTGCTCGAAGATGTTCGCGTTGCTTCCGATTGTCGCAGCCGCGGCATCGGCGAGCAGTTGGTGCAGTGGGCCGTCACGGAGGCGAAAGCGCGCGGCTGCAATCTGGTCGAATTGCTGACGCATCAGACGCGAACAGATGCGCAGCGCTTCTACAAGCGGCTTGGATTCGCTGCGAGTCATGTGGGCATGACTGTTCGCTTTTGAGGCAGCTCGTCGCGGCCGTTGCGCCATCAGCACAAACAGATCGCGCGTTCGTTCATATTAAGAGCTGATAAACTACCCGTCCGTCGTTTGCGTTGTTCCGGGAACGAACGGTGCTACGGCAGCTTCTGCAACCGGGCTCGGTCGGTTCGGGGATTTCGATGACAAGCTATTCCATGATCAAGGTCGGCAACGACTACGTTGTGCAGGCCAACGACAAATGCATTTTGAAAGTCGGCAGCCGCCGCCGCGCCGCGCAATTGATCAGCGATGCCACGGACTTGCTGAACGCGCTTGCCGTGGTGGATTCTCCAAAAATCGCGCCCGAGGCGCCATCACTGAGGCGTGAGCCCCCGGAACTTCCTTGACGACTCTTCCTGTTTCCCGTATCAGCCGCGGCGGGACACCTCCCCCCAACGGGAGGCTTACTATCTGGAAGGGTAGATCATGACTGTAGCGAAGCCCGCTTCGCGGCCGAACGTGCCGCATTTCTCCTCCGGTCCCTGCGCCAAGCGCCCCGGCTGGAACGCCCAAAATCTCAAGGACGCGGCGCTCGGCCGTTCGCATCGCGCGAAGGTTGGCAAGACCAAGCTCAAGCTCGCGATCGATCTGACCCGCGAGGTGCTCGAAGTGCCCGCCGATTATCGCATCGGCATCGTGCCGGCCTCCGATACCGGCGCGGTCGAGATGGCGCTGTGGTCGCTCTTGGGTGCGCGGCCCGTCACCACGCTCGCCTGGGAATCCTTCGGCGAGGGCTGGGTCAGCGACATCGTCAAGGAATTGAAGCTCAAGGACGTCACCAAGCTCAATGCGGCCTATGGTGAGCTCCCCGATCTCTCCAAGGTCGATCCGAAGTCGGACGTGGTCTTCACCTGGAACGGCACCACGTCAGGCGTGCGCGTGCCGAACGCCGACTGGATCAGTGCGACCCGCGAAGGCCTGACCATTTGCGACGCGACGTCCGCCGCATTCGCGCAACCCCTCGACTGGGCCAAGCTCGACGTCGTCACCTTCTCCTGGCAGAAGGCGCTCGGCGGCGAAGCCGCGCACGGCATGCTGATCCTGTCGCCCCGCGCGGTGGAGCGGCTCGAGACCTACAAGCCGGCCTGGCCGTTGCCGAAGATCTTCCGCATGACCAAGGGCGGCAAGATCAACGAAGGCATCTTCGTCGGCGAAACCATCAACACGCCCTCGATGCTCTGCGTCGAGGACTATCTCGATGCGCTGAACTGGGCCAAGTCGATCGGCGGTCTCAAGGCGCTGATCGCACGCGCCGACGCCAACACCAAGGTGCTCGCCGACTGGAAGGCGAAGACGCCCTGGATCGACTTCCTGGCCAAGGACGCCGCGATCCGCTCCAACACCTCGGTGTGCCTGAAGTTCACCGATCCCGCGATCACCTCGCTGTCCGAGGACGCGCAAGCCGACTTCTCCAAGAAGCTGGTCGCGCTGGTCGAGAAGGAGGGCGCCGGCTACGACTTCGCGTACTACCGCGATGCGCCGGCCGGCCTGCGCATCTGGTGCGGCGCCACCGTCGAGGCCAGCGACGTCGAGCTGCTGACGCAGTGGATCGACTGGGCCTTTGCCGAGACCAGGGCCGCGCTCGCCAAGGCGGCGTAAGCAAGCTTCGCTCGTCGCGTTATCTCATCTCGTCATGGCCGGGCTTGACCCGGCCATCCATCGAAGACAATGGATCCGCGGGTCAAGCCCGCGGATGACGGTCTCAGATTTATCGACCATCAGGGATCATCCCCATGACCAAACCCAAAGTTCTCATTTCCGACGCGCTCTCTCCCGCCGCCGTTCAGATCTTCAGGGATCGCGGCGTCGACGTCGACTTCCAGCCCAATCTCGGCAAGGACAAGGACAAGCTCGCCGAGATCATCGGCAATTACGACGGCCTCGCGATCCGCTCCGCGACCAAGGCGACTGCGAAGATCCTGGAGAAGGCGACCAATCTCAAGGTGATCGGCCGCGCCGGCATCGGCGTCGACAATGTCGAGATCCCCGCGGCCACGGCCAGGGGCATCATCGTGATGAACACGCCGTTCGGCAATTCGATCACCACCGCCGAGCACGCGATCACCCTGATGCTGGCGCTGGCGCGCGAGATCCCCCAGGCCGACGCCTCGACCCAGGCCGGCAAGTGGGAGAAGAACCGCTTCATGGGCGTCGAGATCACCGGCAAGGTGCTGGGCGTGGTCGGCTGTGGCAACATCGGCTCGATCGTCGCCGACCGCGCGCTCGGCCTGCGCATGAAGGTCGTCGCGTTCGATCCGTTCCTGTCGCCGGAGCGCGCCAAGGACATCGGCGTCGAGAAGGTCGAGCTTGACGACCTGCTCAAGCGTGCCGACTTCATCACGCTGCACACCCCGCTGACCGAGAAGACGAAGAACATCATCGACGCGGCAGCCATTGCGAAAATGAAGAAGGGCGTGCGGCTGATCAACTGCGCCCGCGGCGGCCTCGTCGACGAGCAGGCGGTGATCGATGCGCTCAACGCCAAGCACATCGCGGGCGCTGCCTTCGACGTCTTCGTCGAGGAACCCGCGACCAAGAACGTGCTGTTCGGCCATCCCAACGTGATCTGCACGCCGCATCTCGGCGCCTCTACCACGGAAGCGCAGGAGAACGTCGCGCTCCAGGTCGCCGAGCAGATGTCGGACTATCTGCTGACCGGCGCGATCTCGAACGCGGTCAACTTCCCCTCGATCACGGCGGAAGAGGCGCCGAAGCTGAAGCCGTTCATCACGCTCGCCGAGAAGCTCGGCTCGTTCGCCGGCCAGCTCACCGAGAGCGGCATCCTCAAGGTCGAGATCACCTATGAGGGCCATGTCGCCGAGATGAAGATCAAGGCGATCACCTCGGCGGTGCTGTCGGGCCTGCTGCGGCCGATGCTGGGCGAGGTCAACGTGGTGTCCGCGCCCGTCGTTGCCAAGGAGCGCGGCATGGTGGTGGACGAGATCGTGCGCGCCGCCCAGAGCGACTATGAAAGCCTGATCACCGTCACCGTCACCACCGAGCGGCAGGAGCGGTCGGTCTCCGGCACCGTCTATGCCGACGGCAAGCCGCGCCTGGTCGACATCAAGGGCATCCGCGTCGATGCCGAGTTCGGCAAGTCGATGATCTACGTCACCAACGAGGACAAGCCCGGCTTCATCGGCAGGTTCGCGAGCCTGCTCGGCGATGCCAAGCTCAACATTGCCACGTTCCATCTCGGCCGCGTCGCGCCAGGCAGCGACGCCATCGCGCTGGTCGAGGTCGACGGCGCCGTGCCGGCGGACCTGCTCGCCAAGGTGCAGGCCCTGCCCCAGGTCAAGCAGGCCAAGGCGCTGACGTTCTAGCAATTGTCATTCCGGGGCGATGCGAAGCATCGAACCCGGAATCTCGAGATTCCGGGTCCGCGTTTTCGCGCGCCCCGGAATGACGCTGATCATATATTCCGATCTGCGGAACAATGCCGCCCTTCTCGCGATGGCGGCGTTTTTGTTGATGCTGCGCGACGCTTTATTTCTCCCGCAGCCTTCCAACTTTGTGTACCAATGGCGTCCAGAACGCTCCGTACCAATCGTTCGAAAGGGAGAAAACAATGCGTGAAGCCGTCATCGTTTCCTATGCACGCACGGGCCTGGCCAAGTCCGGCCGCGGTGGATTCAACATCACGCCGCCGATGTCGCTGGCCGCGCATGCGATCAAGCACGCGGTGAGCCGCGCCGGCGTCGAGAAGGACTATGTCGAGGACTGCTATCTCGGCAATTGCGCCCATGGTGCGCCGAACATCGGCCGTCAGGCCGCGCTGCTCGCCGGACTGCCGACCACCACGGCCGGCGTCTCGGTGAACCGCTTCTGCTCCTCGGGTCTGCAGACCATCGCGATGGCCGCCAACTCGATCCGCTCCGACGGCGCCGACTGCATCGTCGCCGGCGGTGTCGAGAGTATCTCGATCCCCGGCGGCGGTACGCCGAAGGAATCGATCGATCCCGAATTGCTCAAGGTCGCGCCCGATATCTTCATGGCGATGATCGACACCGCCGACATCGTCGCCGAGCGCTACAAGCTCAGCCGCGAATACCAGGACGAGTTCTCGCTGGAATCGCAGCGCCGCATGGCGTCAGCGCAGCAGGCCGGCAAGTTCAAGGACGAGATCGTCCCGATGAAGACCAAGATGAAGGTCGTCGACAAGGCGACCAAAGCGGAATCGATTGTCGATTACGTCGTCGATCGCGACGAGTGCAACCGGCCCGAGACGACGCTGGAGGGCCTTGCCAAGCTCGAGCCGGTGAAGGGCCCCGGCAAGTTCGTCACCGCCGGCAATGCCAGCCAGCTCTCCGACGGCGCCGCCGCCGTGGTGCTGATGGAAGCCAAGGACGCCGAGAAGCGCGGGCTCAAGCCGCTCGGCCGCTTCGTCGCCTGGGCGACCGCCGGCTGCGAGCCCGACGAGATGGGCATCGGCCCCGTGTTCGCGATCCCGAAGCTGCTCAAGCGCACCGGCCTGAAGATCGACGACATCGATCTGTGGGAGCTCAACGAGGCCTTCGCCAGCCAGTGCCTCTATTCGCGCGACAAGCTCGGCATCGATCCCGCCAAGTACAACGTCAACGGTGGCTCGATCGCGATCGGCCATCCCTTCGGCATGACCGGCGCGCGTCTCACCGGCCACATCCTCCAGGAAGGTGCGCGCCGCAAGGCGAAGTGGGGCGTCGTGACCATGTGCATCGGCGGCGGCCAGGGCGGCGCGGGGCTGTTCGAGATTTATAGCTGAGACAGACGGCAGGGCTGCGAAGGGCACGGCGCCGCGGCGCCGTGCCCTTTTGTTTGAGCGCCGGGCCCGGCTGTGTACTCTCTGGGTCACCGGTTTTGTGGGATGAAACGGCTGAAGGACGGTACTCTAAGACAAAGCTTGATGATGAGGGGAAGCGCGAGGACCGGGATATCAGCTGCTCAGGGCTTACGCATCGACGACGATGCTCCTTCAGATTTCAGTCATGGCGCCAACCATTGCGAACGTCAGAAGAATCCGGCGCTCAAATCCAGGCCGTGGGTTCGCGAGAGCACGAACACGAAGGCGCACGCTGCGCACAAAAGGAGCGAGTGTTTCGCCAATTCGGCGCCGGTGACCGAGAGGACCGTGCGGGAAATCGCGCGCATGATTGCTGGCATGTCGCCTCCTGGTCCTTCAAATCCCATGAATCGGCTGCATGCGGCGGCCGTCAGTCGGTGTGCGAAGCGAGGATCAAGGGCGGATCACCTCGCTCGGTTGACGCGCGCTGAATGAGCATGGCGCCGATCACGTGAACGAGGCCGAAGCCCAGAAGAACGAGGATCATCAGGCGCGTCTCGCCGGCTGCTCGCTTTCTGTCATGCGATGCTGGAGATCTGGCTCGAATTGGAGACGCAGCACGGATGCGATTGTTCACGGTCTTCCTCATACGCTTTGGTGTCGCTCATCCCGATCGCCTACGGCGCCGGCGGGTTTGAAATGTAGTGGGTGACGAAATCGTCGGAGGCTGGATCCGCTTGGGGCGCTCGGGGCGGTTATCTCATTGCCGCGAAGGCAAGCACCAGCGCCAGGAGCGTGCCATAGAAGGCGACCACTCCAAGTCTCCATCTCGAAACAAGCCGCCGTTCTTGCTCGGACGCGAGAAACCTGTGCGATTGTCTTTCCAGCTGTGCGATGTCGGTCAATGCGACCTCCTGTTTGATGGCTGTTGTGAAGCCGGCGTGCGATCAATCGCCTCCGAAAAGGAGCGGCGCGACGGGAGGTGCCGGTTGCGAAGCGGCCCTGAGTGCCGGGTGTGCAAAGGTCGTCAACGCTGCGTCGAACCCGGCGAGGACCACGAACAGGCTCACGACGATGATGATGAGGTGATGTGCGCGCACGTTCGCTTGCCGGATGAAATTGCTCCGCGTCGATCAACCAACCGGCATCTCGTCGCGATACGATCTGAACCCACTGTCGTCATCGCCGGCGTTACTCAGTCGTCACTGCGGCGTTAATATTGTTCGCTAAGTCGGCAATTCGTGTAGGATGTATATCCGCGAGCGCATCTGCTCAATTTTGAGGCGGAATGACCGACTCTCCATCTGCGCCGCGCCCGAGTTTTGCGCTCTCGCTTCTTGGACGTTTTGAACTGACTGGGCCGGACGGCGCCGTCAGCTTGCCGAACAAGAAGCTCGCCGGATTGCTGGCCTATCTGGCCTGCACGGCACCTCAGCCTCAGCACCGCGAAAAGCTCTCGACGTTGCTGTGGGGATCTCACTTCGACGCGCAGGCGAAGCAAAACCTGCGACAGGCGCTGTTCAAGCTGCGTCAAGTTCTTGGTCACAGTGCTCTCAGCAGCGACGGCGAATTCATTTCGTTGAATGCCGCTGTGATCACCTGCGATGTGCTGCAATTCGAGCAGCTTGTCAGACGGGGCAGCCGTGACGCGCTGACCGCGGCGGCGGACCTCTATCGCGGGCGCCTCGCCGATGACATCGGGGTCAACGAGGAGGGCTGGACCGAGTGGCTGGCGGGCGAACGTGAGCGGTTATCGGAGCTGGCTGTCGGCGCGATGGTGGCGCTCGGCGAGCATGAATTGTCCGAGGGGCGCACCGGCGATGCCCTGCTCGCCGGCCAGCGTGCCAACGCGCTCAACAGCATGCGCGAGGATGCGCACCGCTTGATCATGCGCGCGTTGTCCGCAGCCGGCCGCAACGCCGAGGCACTCAGATACTATCAGTCCGTCGTTGCCCTGCTGAAGCAAGAGCTTGGCACCGGGCCCGATGCGACAACCAACGCCCTGGCTGCGGAATTGCGCAAGGTTCAGGAGCAGAAGATCGTTCCGGCAGCAGGGGAGGTCGCGACAGAAATTTCGCATCAGGCGGAGCAAATGATCGGCAACGACAAGCCCCGCGTGGCGGTGCTTCCGTTCCGCAATATGGGCGGTGACACCGAACAGGAATACTTTGCCGATGGCGTCACTGCAGACATCATCACCGCTCTATCGCGCTTTCGCGAGCTGGTGGTGATTGCGGCCGGATCGAGCTTTGCCCTTCGGGACAAGGGAATGACCAGCCGGCAGATTGCGCAACAACTCGGTGCCCAATACGTCCTGAGCGGAGATATACGCAAGGCGGGCAACCGCATTCGCGTCTCGGCCGAGCTCACTCATGCCGGCAGCGAAGCCCAGGTCTGGTCCAGTCGCTACGAGCGTCCCCTCACCGACATCTTCGACCTGCAGGACGACGTCAGCAGCAGTGTTGCCGCAGTCGTCGATCCTGCAGTTCGCGGTGCCGAGATCGAACGCGCGCGCCGCAAAGCGCCAACTGATCTTTCGGCCTATGATCTGTATTTGCGCGGCCTTCACTATTTATGGGGCGGCACCCGCGAAGGTGTGATCAAGGCCATCGATCTGCTTCGGCGGTCTCTGAACCTCGATCAGGAGCGAACGGCGACGCTGGCGGCGCTGGCGTGGGGACTCGTCATGGCTCCGCCGCTCGGCGCCAACACGTCTGCGGATGCCACAGCCGAGGCGCTCGGTCTGGCGCGTCGCGCCGTCGAGCAGGATGGTGGGGACGCTTTCGCCCACGCGGTCTATGGCTTCACGCTGTTTGGGCCCGCCGGCGACAACGACCAGGGGCGTATTCACGCCAGCGAAGCCGCAAGGCTCAATCCGAGTTCGGCTTTCGCATGGGGTGTACTCGGAATGATCGACAGCATGGGAGGCGATTATGCCAACGCCGTCGCATGCCTGCATCGGTCTCTCGTCCTCAGTCCCGACGACAGGATGCTGCATTTGTGGATGACGGGATTGACCGCGTCCTGCTTTGCCCTCGGGCAGTACGAGGAGGGCGTTGCCTGGGCGCGCAAGTCGGTTCGGCACAATCCGAGCAACGGCACCGGCCATCGCATGCTCGCGGCCAATCTGGTCGGTGTCGGCCGGCTGGAGGAAGCCCGCGAGGTGACCCGGATCCGCGATGCGGCACAAAAGACGACGATCCGCGATCTGCGCGCCATGCGCTTTTTCAAGCAGAACGAGGCGCTTGAACGCTATCTTTCGGCCCAGCAGGTAGCCGGCGTGGCCGACTGAGCCTCAAGCGCCGAGTGCGACGAGCAGCGTGCGAATGGTCATGAAGACCAGGATGACCGAGCCGACGGTCCACAGAATTGCGCGAACGTCGTGAATTTGCCCGGTGAGATAGGCAAGAAAATGCAGCAGGCGTGAGGCAACGTAGCCGTAGAGCAGGCACTGCGCGAGAAGCAGCGACGGCTTTGTGAGAACATAAAGAAAGCCCGCGACGAGGAAATAGGGCAGGCTCTCGAGATCGTTCATCTGGATCCGGCGGATCCGCTCCACATCTTCGTTGGGAAGAAGCTGCGCTGGATCGGGCGCGGGATTGATTGGTGTCTTCTTGATGTCCTCCGGCGAACGGTAGCCGCCTTGGGCCCTCACCATCCGGAATACGGTGAGCCACGACATCGCCACGGCCTTCAGGATGATCAGGCTGGCGGCGATGACGTAGGTGGCGAAGAGGGGGTCGTGAAGATTGATTCCGTCCAATTTGGTACCCCGCTCCGGCAGGGCCATACTACATGTCCGAGCGGGGTGCGCCACTACGTAAAGGCCGCCGCCGATCCCCAGTCCCGATCTGATCTCGACTCACGCCCCCGCCAGCGCCGGTGCGAACACCACTTCGATCAGCGTGCCGTGTCCTGCGTTCTTGATGTTGAACCGGGCGCGGTTGGCTTCGACCAGCGCCTTGGTCAGCGACAGGCTCAGCGCCGAACTGTCCGAGGCGTCGCCGGGCGGCGGGGTGCGGAACGGCTCCATCGCGGCGGCGACCTCTTGTTCGCTGAGGCCATGGCCGGTGTCGCGGATGCGAAGCGCAATTTCGCCGCGGTCGGACAGCGCGGTGGAGACGATGACCTGGCCGCCGGCGCGGGCCAGCCGGATCGAGTTCGAGATCAGATTCATGGTGATCTGCCGCATCGCGCGCGCATCGGCCGTCACCTGCGGCAGCGAATGGCCGAGCGAGGTGCGGATGATGATGCGCTCGCGATTGGCCTGCGGCTGCATCACCGTGACGCAAGCCTCGACCAGATCGTTGAGGTTGAGGTTGGCGAAGCTGAGGTCGAGCTTGCCGGTCTCGATCCGCGACAGCTCCAGGAGGTCGTCGATGATGGCGATGACGCGCTCGCCGGAGGCGCGGATGTCCTTCATGTATTCGCCGTAACGCTCGTTGCCGAGCGTGCCGAAGCGCTCGGAGATCATCACCTCGGCAAAACCGATGATGGCGTTGAGCGGCGTGCGGATCTCGTGGCTGATCCGCGCCAGCATGTCGGCCTTCGCGTTCGCCGCGCCATCGGCGAGACGCCGCGCGTTCGTCAGCTCGCTCTCGCCCTTCTTGCTCTGCGAGAGGTCGCAGAACACGGCGAAGAAGTTCGGGCCGTCGGGCCGCGTCCGGCCCATGATCATGGCGAGCGGAATGACGCCGCCCTTCTTCTCCCGTCCCAGCACCTCGCGGCCGTGGTCGAGCAGGCTTGCGATGTCCTGGCTCTTGAGGTTCTCGAAATAGTCGACGACGATCTGCCGGCTCTCGGGCGCGAACAGCGTCACCAGATTCTGCTGCATCAAGGCTTCGCCGTCATAGCCGAACAGCGCCTCGGCGCTGCGGTTGCAGGCGTGGATGTTGCCTTCGGCGTCGAACATGACGATGCCCTCGGCGGTGGTGTCGAGGATTGCGGCGAGATCCTCGGCCTCCGCATCGCCCGCTTCCAGCTCCGGCTCGACGGCGTAGGGGAAGGATTCCGCGACAACAGGCGCGGCGACCATGGAGGGCGCGGTAGGCGGCGGCGCAACGACGCTCGCCTGCGGCAGCGCGCAGATCAGCGCATGCGCGCTCGCGCCGTCCCAGTCGATCGTGTGCAGATGCGCTTGCGTGGTCGGAAACGGTTCTTCGCCATTCGCAACCGTCGCGCTGATCGTCACCGGCGTGCCGCCTTGCGACGTGCTGCTGGCGGACGACACGCCCGGTTCGACATAGAGCGCATCGAGCCCGCCGGCATTTTCGAGTGCGGCAAGGCCGGCATAGCCCATCCGCGCGAGGAAGGCGGGATTGGCGTAGAGCAGCCGGTCGAGCCGGTAGATCAAAATGCCGGTCGGCAGCAGATCGAGCAGTGCGCGGTCGCGCAGGCTGTGGCCGTGCGCGGGCGGCGCGGGCTCGGTCAGCCATTCGGCCGGTGCGTGCGGTGCTTCCGGCTCCGGCAGCGGCGGTTCGGGCGCGCTCTGCGCGTCCGGCGCCTCAGCCGCGCCGGATGCGATCGTCTCGCGCTCGCGCTCGAGCCGTTCGGACAATTGCCGGGCAAGCTCGTTGAACGCGCTGTTCTCGACGGGCGTCAGCGTCGGCTGGCGCGCGTCGCCGGACGGGCGGAACGGCACGACATTGGGAGGCGTTTCCACTGGCGTTTCCGGATCGGTTGGGTGTGAATTCACGTCGGTTGCGGGTTCGGGCAGTTCGGCGGCAGGCTCGGATGCGGGCTCAGGCAGCTCGATCGGCGGAGGCGGAGCCTCCGGCTTGGACTCTGGCTTGGACTCTGTCTCGGGCTCGGGGGCATGCTCCGGCTCGACATCGGCGCACAGGCCGTGCGGCGCGGACGGCTCGACGAGCAACTCGTACCGCCTCAGCGCATCGAGCCGGTTGAGACCGTCGAGATCGCGGCAGACGCCAAAGCCCCTGAAGCCCGCAAAGTTGCGTTCGCGGTCGTAGACGGGGAGGCCTGCGAGCTCGACCGCTAGACGCTCGCCGCCGTCGGCCGGCCAGTTCACGGTGATCCCGGCCCAGGTGTCGTGGCTTTCGAGCGCCTGCGCGACGCGGCCATCAGGATCGAGCGAAAATTCCTCGGCGATCTCGCGCCAGGGGCGGCCGAAGCCCGCGGCGGTGTGCGGGCCGATCAGGCCGATGAACTCGTCCGAGAGAAGCACAAAGCGGCCCTCCGCATCCATCTGCCAGAGGAAGCGCAGCGGATGCTGACGCGGTGCGGGCGGCTCCGCTGAGTGCGGTTCGACCATGCCTGACGTGATCGGCGCGGCCTGCGGCGAGACGATGGCGTTGCCCGGGTTTTCAACCGGGGTTTTGGGCGCGGCATCGGCGGTTTCTTCGGCGGTTTCTGCGACCGGCACGATCTCTAGCGTCGGCACGCGCGCGGGCGGCGCGGGCGCGATCGTCTCTGCCGGCGGCGTTGCCTCGACCTGCTCGGCAAAGGCATCGAACAGCGTGAATTCGGATGGCGCCTCGTTCGCCTGCGCAGGCTGCGCAGCCTCCGGCACCGCGACCGCAGGCGCGGCCTGCTGCACGGCCGGCTCGATCAGCGCGATCAGGCCGACATCGGCGCCCGTGCCGACCCGTTGCAGCACCATCTGGCCGATGCCGATCGGCATCTCGGCGCGGCCGCAGGCCAGCGCATCGCTGCGCGCCCTTTCGAGGCCGCCGTCGGTGAGATCGCGAAAGCCGAGCAGGGAACGGGCGGCCTCGCTGGCGCCGGCGAACATGCCGTCGGGTGCGAACGCCGCCATCGGCACCTTGGCGCCGTCGACGAGACGGTGCAGCCGCTCGACCAGCGACATGGTGCGCAAGCCGGGGTCCATCGCGGTGACGAGCACAGCGGAGCTTCCATCGGCAAAGTCGAGCCGCGCGCAGGCGCAGGTCATCAGCGTGCCGAGCCGGGCGCCGAAGCCCTGCAGTTTTTCCAGCCGAATGGCGCCGTTCGCCGGCAGCCGGCGGGCGAGCCGGACGATTTGGCGGCGATGGCTGTCAGCGGGGCCGAAGCTCCGCTCCGCAAGCGCCGTCGCATGAGGCGCGCCGAAGAACCTCGCGCCGACCGGATTGGCCCAGAGCACGCGCGTGCCGTCGAGCGACCAGAGCCAGGCGGGCAGGGATGAGGTCGCGTGCACGGCCAGCCGCGGATCGCCGACGCCTCGCAACTGGAAATCCGAACTCGTCATCCGACCGGCTTGTGTCTCGCTGTCACGCATCTGGCAGTCCGGCTGCCGGGAATGACAGCCTTAAGAAAGGGTTAGTATCGCGCGGGGGCGCGGGCAGGTCCACGGCCCCAGCCTAGGGCGCAGAGCCTAAAGCCGCGATAACCTTAATGGTGCCGGCCCCGCAAGCCGCAGCCCGGTTCATCCAAGGGATTCAAGGTGAGAGTTCGGGGCGATGAAGCTTCCACAGCGTCATGGCTGGACTTGTCCCGGCCATCCACGCGCCTTGCTCCGCAGCACAAAGAACGTGGATGCCCGGGCCTTCGCCTCGCCGAAGCGGCTTCGGCCGCGCAGGCGGGACAGGCCCGGGCATGACCTCTCGTGAAGGTTCATGCGCGATCGCCCTGCCACAAGGGGGAGGGAACCGAGAGAATGCTGCTCCTCAACCACGGGTTCCCCTCGCCCGGAACCTCATCCTAACCTAGATTAAATTTCGCGCCGCACCCGTTTGGCGCGCTGCGTTGCACAATGTTGACATATTAGGCAGAGATGGTGCTCGTGCTGGGCGAGCCATCTCATGTCGTTTTGCGTTTCCAGTCTTCGTACCCGCTGAATTGAAGGCCCATGATCGGGGCCGGCGGGCGCGCCAGAAGGCTCACTCCGCTTTTTCATTAGTGTGAGGGACCAACCATGACAGGTGCGACTGATCCGTTTTCTGCCTCGATCATTCCGTTCGAGGTTCCTGAGCAGATGCGTGCGTTCGCCGAAAAGGGCGTGTCGCAGGCCCGCGAGAGCTACGCCAAGTTCAAGGACGCCGCCGAGACCCACAACGGCACCGTCGAGGCCGTGTTCACCTCCGCCCACAAGGGCGCGAGCGAATACACCGCCAAGCTGATGGAGTTCGCAAAGGCCAACACCACGGCCCAGCTGGACTTCACCCAGGAGCTGCTCGGCGTGAAGTCGCCGTCGGATGCCTTCGCGCTGTGGACCGGCCATGCCAGGAAGCAGCTCGAGACCTTCCAGGCCCAGGCCAAGGAGCTGGCCGAGCTGAGCCAGCGCGTCGCCGCCGAAACCGCCGAGCCGATCAAGGCCTCCGCCTCCAAGCTCTACACGCCCGCCGCCTGAGCGGACCGGACTTGAATTGATTAAGAAACCCGGGCCTAGAGCCCGGGTTTTGCTTTGGAAATAACGTTGTCCGGGGCGTGATTATCGGGTTTTGCGGCCTTGCCAAAAACGCCCGTTGCACCTAGTTTCCGCCCCGTCCAGCCCCCTCGGTGACCGGCCCGTCCAAGGCGCCCCGCGGCGGCTCGCAAGGATGCAGTTGTAGCTCAGTTGGTTAGAGCGCCTGTCTGTGGAACAGGAGGTCGGTGGTTCGAGCCCACCCAACTGTACCAATGGTTTCAATTATTTACCGTCGTGACTATTCTGCTCGTTCCACCGAGGAATCGAGACTGGGTATCGTGCCGACTAGACCGCATGGGTGGGATTGGATCCATCGGTGGATCGCACCGGCCTTGACTGGATTGCCGTCTCACGCCCGCGTAGATTGCAGGTTGGGCAGAGGGAGCGCGTATGAGTCAAGAAAACGGGAACGAGCGGGAGACGGCTGTCTCTACGAAGAAAGTCGCGAAAAAGAAAAAACTGAAAACCGCGAAGAAGAGATTGAAGGGTAAAGCAGAGGCTATTGGCGCTACTGCCAAATTCCCACGGCATTCAGTTGAGAAGGCCTTGCGAATTCCACGCGCGATTATCGAGCAGAATGCCGGACACGCGTGCTCGGACAAGGATAGCGCGACTTATGTCGGCGTAGGCTTTAATGGCCCCTATAGGGTCGAAATCAGCTCGTCGATCAAATACGGTTTCTTGGATCGGCCAAGCGCCGGCATGATTTCCGTGACTGATCGTGCGCGACAAGCTATTCGCCCTCAAAAAGTTGGTGACGATATCGAAGCCTTGCGCCAGGCTGCTCTCATTTGCCGCCGACGATCCGTTGTTCTGGGTACAGCGGTCGATATGCACTATGAGCGATCGGCAATTCGAGATTTCGTTCCGCTTCATTGAAAATGCCTATGGTTTGGCGAAGCTCCGTATGAACTGGGATACCTACCAGATCGACAATCACAAGGCTCGGGTGCTACTGACCGAGTCTCGTGAGATCGGCGTTAGCGCTGATGGCAGCCGGGAAAGAGATGCGATCCTGTTACTGCAGTCGGTATTGAGCAGAAAAGGCGACGATCTCTATCATCCGCTTTCTGTAATGCGGATTTTTGCGGAAATTGTTGATAAGTACTCACACACTATGACCCCGCAGCAAAAGGCTTCCTTGAAGCAATCCATCGAGACAGCCATTCGCAGTATCTCAAAATTCAAGCATCTTGGTCGCTTTCGGAACCTGGCTGAATTGCAGAACCGGCTAACAGGAGCGGTCAATGTGCTGAGATGATTGGCGTAGAAGCCGTTGTCAGGGCGTCGCCCTAATCAACTCGTTAGCTGTCTCGTCGGGTGCCGGGAATTACGGTGACAGTGCACAGAACTCTCGACGCGGAGAGTGCCCCCATCCGCAACGCTGCCCAAAGCCTATTTTGTGCCAGTCACCGTAGCTCCCCGGTTCGCAACGCGCTATCGGTAGCGTGCCAAAGCCATTCATGGAAAACCAAGCCAGGCAAAAAACATCGTGACCTTCTTCGAGCGTCTCAAGACAGCAGCATCCGTTGAGTGGCGGGCTTACACCGAGCATCCCTTCACGAACGGGTTGGCAGACGGCTCGCTCCCCGAAGCGGCGTTTCGTCACTACCTCGTTCAGGACTATCTGTTCCTCATCGAGTTTGCTCGCGCCTACGCGCTCGCGGTCTACAAGTCGCCCCGGCTTGCCGACATGCGTGAAGCAGCGGCCGGCCTTTCGGCCATCCTCGATGTCGAGATGAACCTGCATGTGAAGCTCTGTGCCGATTGGGGTCTGTCCCCAACAGAGCTTGAACAGGCCCCTCCGGCGGCCGAGATGCTGGCCTACACACGCTACGTGCTCGACGCGGGAATGCGCGGCGACCTGCTGGCACTCAAGGTGGCGCTTGCCCCCTGCGTGATCGGATACGCGGAGATCGCCACGCGACTCGCCTCGCTCCCCCTCGCGGATGTTGCGACGAACGCCTATCGCGTCTGGATCGCCGAGTATGCCGGCGCGCCGTACCAGGAGGTCGCTGCCAAAGCCCGGGCGCACATGGAGCGTCTCGCCGATCGCTACGCCACGCCGGCCCGCGAGGCAGAGCTGATTGCGATCTTCAAGGAAGCCACCCGACTCGAGGCAGACTTCTGGGAGATGGCCTGGCGCGCGGGCCAGCGTGTTCAATAACCCTTTCGGCAGTCAGGTTCATAACCTGAAGGTCATACAGCTACGAATGACGGTGACAGTGCACCAAACTCGCCAACGTCAGGCGACACCAACACAACTTCATCGCGCTCAAGAGATCATCGCCTTGATCTGCGCAGTGTCGGCAAATTCAATCAGCTCGACAATCTTGCCGTCCTGAAATCTGAGCAGGTCCAGGATCTCGGTGCTGGAAGTCTGCCCGCTCGGACGGTAGCGAACGTCCACGCGGGAATGGACAGCAACGCGATCTCCGTCGACCAGCTCAGCCAGGATTTTGCGACCTTCGAAGCCGAATTCATCGATCAATTTACTAAAGGCCCCGCGCAGGGTCGGGTGCCCCTGCATGCTCCCGGTCAGTGCGAGCGCGCTCTTGTCGCCCATCAAGGTGAACAGACCTTCGGGGTGGAAGGCTGTCACCAAGCCCTCGGCGTCACCGCCGTCGCGCGCGGCGTAAGCGCTTCTGATCAATGCCAGCATCTCTTCACGCTGTGTCATGTCACCCTCCCTGCAGGACGTATCAGAGCAGACTAGCGACCTTTGCGTGTAGACGCAAAATCATCGAGATGAGGGGCGAGGGCTCGGCGACCGGCGGCAATCCGGGAATTGCGGTGCCAGTGCATGAAAACCCCTGCCAGCGGCCAAGACATTCCTGAACTGTAGCACCGTGCTTGAATTTCCAAACCCATGAGTTAAAATGCCATTTGGTCAATGTTTTTAGGCATTTGGCATTACGATGCCGAGGCGGGTCCAATGGCAAAAAATGAGCGTACCCGTAAAGGCGTTGGGTCGATTGCTTCGCAAGGACTTCGTGGCTCCGCCTCGCTGACCGACAAGCAGATCAAGACGGTCGCGGCGGGAGCCCTTGCCCAGCGGCCCTCGGCAAAACGCGAACGCCTGTCCGTCGCCGAGCCGGACCAGACCTATCAATCTCAACCCGGCGCGATCGTCGTGCGGGGGCATTTCGATGCGGTCACGGGGCTCTCCACTGTCACCGATGCGCCTTCGCTCGGGCTTGGCAGGAAAGCCTCTGTTGAATCCAAGCCCGCGGCCGAGCTGTTCAATGTCGTCATCGACGCCAACAGTCTGTTTCGCATCGAGCCCGCGGCGCTCAAGCGCCTCGCCAATTACAGCGACGACGAAATTTTCGCGCTGGTCGTGCCAAAGCGCACGCTGGCGCGGCGGCTGTCGGATGGCGAGCCGCTGACGGTCGAGGAGACCGACAAGGCCGTGCGGCTGGCGCGGGTCGACCGGCTGGCCGCCAACGTGTTCGGCGAGCCTGCGAAGGCGCACCGTTGGCTGCGCAAGCCCAAGAAGGCGCTGGCAGGGGAAACGCCGCTGGCTTACCTCGCGACTGAGGCGGGCGCGCGTGTCGTCGAGGACATGTTGCATCGGATCGATCACGGCATCCTTGCCTAAGGATTCGGCGTGAGGATCTGGCGGATTTCCAATTTCGATGATCTGTCGGGCATCGGAGGCCTGAAGGCCGACGGCCGCTGGCATGATCGCGGACGGCACGCGGTTTACGCTGCGGACCATCCGGCGTCGGCGCTGCTCGAAGTGATGGTGCATCTGGAAATCGACTTCGAGGACCTGCCGACGACCCACCAATTGCTCGGCATCGACGTGCCGGACAACCTGGCCGTTGAAACGGCGCGCGTGAGCGATATTGAAAAAACATCCAAGACCTGGGCTGACGATCCCAGGGTGACGCGTGGTTTATTACGGCCATGGTTCGATGAGGCGCGCACGGCGATGGTGTCCGTACCGTCGGTCATCGTGCCGTTCGCGCAAAACTACATCATCAATCCGAGACACAAGGATGCGGCGCGCATCCGCGTGTCCCATGTCGGGCGCTATCCTCATGATCCGCGGCTGTTCGGACAAAGGACGGGCGGCGGTTAGAGTTCGGTGGGACGATCCGACGCGAGAACATCGGCCGGCTGCAATGATTGGCGACCACGGCAGCGTGCCAGCCTATCCGTTTGCACACAATCAAGACCCAAAGCAGACGCCGCGGCTCGTCTGCGTTTGGTCCCTCATCAATCCACCGCCGCCAAGGCGCATGTGCTATGTCTTCAGCAGGCATCGGGCAGGCCATGATCGTCTGGGGCAAGCAACATGCGACGGCGCGAATTCATCTCCCTGGTCGGCGGCGCGGCCGTATGGCCGGTTGCTACGCAAGCGCAGCAGCCGAAAAAGATTCCTAAAATCGGAATCCTGTGGCACGCGGGGACCGCGGAGGAGGAAGATGCGCTCGGCTTCCGCCCTGCGATGTTTGCCGGCTTTGCCGAGCTCGGCTATGTCAGCGGAAAAAGCGCAAGGTTCGAGGAGCGGTACGCCAACGAGGAAGCTGAGCGCTTTCACAGCTTGGCCGCCGAACTGGTGCGCCTCAAGGTCGATGTCCTGGTGGCTGTGACCTTTCCGTCCGCTTCGGCGGCTCAGCGCGCGACGTCGACGATACCTGTTGTTTTCATTGGTCCTTCCGATCCGGTCGGGCTCAAGCTCGTCGCCAGTCTCGCACGGCCGGGCGGAAATCTGACGGGCTTGTCAGCCCTTGCGACGGACTTGACGGCCAAACGCGTTGAACTCGTCAAGGAGGCTATCCCGGGCGTATCTCGCGTGGCCCTGATCTATGATCCAGCGGTTCCCAACTTCAAATTCGAGATCTCTGAAAGCGGAATCGCTGCTGAGCGGCTGGCCCTGTCTTTCGAAGCATTCGAAGCCCGCGGTGCCCATGATCTGGAGCACGTATTCGCGCAACTGGCCGGGCGCGGTTTCGGAGCCGTCATCCTCGGCATATCCCCTGTGATCTCCAGGGAAAAAAAGCGCATCTCGGACCTCGCGCTTGCGCATCGGCTTCCCGTGATGGGTTGGACGGACCCATTCGTCGCGGCGGGTGCCTTGATGTCTTACGGGCCGAACTGGCCCGCGCTGTTTCGCGCCGTCCCGCCCTACGTCGACAGAATCCTGAAGGGCGACAACCCTGCCGAGATGCCAGTGGCGCAGCCGACGAGATTCTACCTGGCCTTCAACCTGAAGACCGCAAAGATGATCGGCGTTGATCTCCCGCAAACCATGGTGACACGCGCCGACGAGGTGATCGAATGAATGGAATGACGGTGACAGCGCACGAAATTCCATGGGGAAGCATCGATCGGTTGGCCAAGCAGGACGGACGCTGCCGAACGATTTCAGTCCCGCCACGCTTTGGGTCTGCCGGCTGCGTCTGGCTGGATCATATTCAGCATTTGGAGTAGGCTCTTGGGCACAGCAACATGTTGGCGGAGGTCCTCCGTGGAACATCGCGGCGTCAGCTTCTCGATTGTTGAGATGAGCTATCTGTCCGGCTGGCAGTGGACTGTCGGCAAAGGCCGAACCGTGTCGGTCGGTGTCTGTGCGACGAGGCGGGACGCGATCCGCCAGGCTCGGACGTTCATTGACGCGATTGTGGACTGGGCTGCCTGAGGTGATGATTCACCGGCTCTCGGCGTAGCGCTATCTCGCCGCGCCACCACCATCACCTCGCCACCCACGCATTTTTCGACGATGCCATTATGCCCCTGTTTTGCCCGACGAGTCAAAAGCAGATTCGTAAAATCCGCAAGAGCGCCTGGAAACCGTAGCGTTCGCTTGGGCTTGGCTACTGTGCATGGGGTTGTTTTCGCGTTTTTGTTCTGGAGGCACCGGCGCCGTGGGCCCACCGGCCTGTTGTCGCCACCCTCCCTGTTGCCGAGAGCGCACACGTCCGGGGTTTCGCCTCCGCCCTCGTTGCCAACCAACGGCGGTTCACCCACACTCCGCCCCGACCAGACATTTGGGGGGATCGATGCCGGCGTTTCTGTTGAGGAAGTCTGTTCTTGCGGCCATGTCGGGGCTGGCCCTGGCCGTTCTGGTCCATCCCGGCGCCGGCTTCGCCTACACGCAGGAAGAGCAGCAGGCCTGCACGCCCGACGCGATGCGGCTGTGCGGCGAGTTCGTCCCGAACGTCGATGCCATCACCGCCTGCATGATCCAGAAGAAGTCGCAGCTCTCGCCGCAGTGCCGCGCGTTCTTCCGCCCCAGTCCGGAGCCGGGCATGGCAGCCGCGCCGCGCGCCGGCAAGCCGACCAGCATCGCGCCCAAGAGCTCAGCCAAGGCCGCGAAGAAGAGCACCAAGCCGGCCAAGAAGAAAAAGACCGAGCCAAGCTGAGCGCGTTCGGCGCGTTCCTGCTCTGAAACTCTGTGGTGCCCGGGCGAAGGCGCATTGTCGCGCTGGACGTCCCGGGCATTTGCGTTTGCGGAATCAGCTCCGCGACAGCCACCGGACTCCTTTTGTTCGCGCAGCTCGCATCCAGGCTTGCGACAATGATGCCCACGCGTGATGGAAACGAGCCGCGAGACGGTTTGCGCGGCGAGGTTGCGTCGCTCACGGCAGTGTGACTCAAAAGCCAACGCGCTTTGTTATTTCATGTCTGCCGCATAACTTATGATAAATTTTTCTTTCACGAATCAGCGCGCTGATTCATTTTCAGGCCACGGGGTCAATCTGGAGGCCAAGGGTATGAACGTTATTGTTTTTGCATCGCGTAAAGGCGGCTCGGGCAAGAGTACCCTCGCCGCACATCTTGCTGCGCAGATCAAGGCGAGCAAGCAGGTCATGCTGGTGGACGCGGATCCGCAGGGCTCGCTGACGCTGTGGCACAAGCTGCGCGGCACCAACGAGCCGCCGATCAAGGCGGCCGTAAACTCCGTCAGCGGCATCGTCTCCGCCGCCAAGCGCGACGGTTACGAATGGGTGTTGATCGACACGCCGCCGAATCTGTCGGCGGTCGTCGACGACGCCATCCGCAATGCGACCATGGTGGTCATTCCGGCGCGTCCCGGCGTGTTCGACGTCAACGCGGTGCAGGAAACCATCCAGATGTGCCGCGCGGCGCGCAAGCCCTACGCGGTCGTGCTCAACGGCGCGCCGGCGCGCCGCGACGAGTCCGAAAGCCCGATCGTCACCATCGCCCGCGAGGCGCTGGCGAAATTCCGCGCTCCGGTGTGGGGCGGCCAGATCACCAACCGTTCGGATTTGCTGATGGCGCTGAGCCACGGCGAAGGCGCGCGGGAATATCAGGCCGAGAGCCGCGCGGCTCAGGAAATCGGAAGGCTGTGGGCGGCGATCGAGCGTTCGGTCAAGGCTATTCGCGGCACGGCGTCGGCATCCGGCGCAATGCACAAGCAGGCGGCATAATTTTTCATAAATCATTCCCCGGACGAAAAACGCGCGGATGTCCGCGCGTTTTGCGTTTGCGGGGTCTGCCGTCGCGCCCTACGCCACCATCAGCATGTAGAACACGATGACCGGCGACAGCGTCAGGATCACCGACCAGATGCCGGCGGCCCAGAGGATGTCCTCGGTGGTGAAGCTCTCCTCGGCGGTCAAGCCCTGCCGTCCGGCGTCGTAATGCGACACCACTTCGTTCCGACTATTCATAAACGCCCCCGCGATTTCTTCGCTTAGGGGCATCACGCTAGGCGGGATGTTTTAAATTTCCGGCTCGCAACTGCCTGTGTATTTTGAACGCATTTGTGACCTCGGTTTAACCATCCGCGCGAAGAGCCGGCTCAGGCGAGCCAGACCCGGAACAGCAGCACCGGCATCAGGCCGAGCATCACCGCCCAGAACCCGAATGACGAGACGACAAGAATTCCCTGCAAGAGATCGGCGGGCGCGAACTGGCTCGCGGCCGTAGGCCGGGTGCGATGCCCCATGGTTATTCCCCCTCTGGAAGACTTTGAACGAAAACGATAGCGGCGGATGCGTAAACGAGACGTGGATGCGCCATGCGGCAACTGCGAAGGCTGTTCGCGTGCGGTTAACCACGGCGACGCTCCATCACTCCCTCGCCCCGTTCTTACGCGGCGAGGGAGTGACGAAGGCTGTCCGGGCAAGGACGGTGAGAGGCGAAGAGGAAACTACGCCGCGGCCTGCATCCGGCGCTCGATCTCGCGATCAATCGTCGCGGCAAGTTCGCTGCCGATTTCGACCATCGGCAGGCGCACTTCGGGGCTGTCGATCAGGCCGGATCGCCACAGCCAGTACTTCGCCGGCGCAGGGCTCGGCTCGGTGAACAGCAGGCGCGTCAGATCAATGACCTCGTGCCAGCGCGCCAGCGCCGCATCGTGGTTGCCACGCCTCAGCTCGGCATATACAGCCGCAAAGGTCGCGGTCTCGACATGGGCGGAGAGCACGATGCCGCCGTCGGCGCCGTCGGTGAGCGCCTCGAAATAGTTGGCATCCTCGCCGGTCAGCACGCGAAAGCCCTCCGGCCGGTCGCGCAGCAGCGCGACGGATCGCTCGCGGCTCGCGCCGCAATCCTTCAGCCCGACGATGTTCTGGTGCTCGGCAAGCCGCAGCATGGTCTGGTTGGTGATGTTCACCGAGGTGCGATAGGGGATGTTGTAGAGCGCCAGCGGCCATGCGGCGTGATCGGCGAGCGCCTCGAAATGCGCCAGCAGCCCGCGCTGCGAGGGGCGCACGTAATAGGGGCTCGCGATCAGATAGCCTTCGATCGGCCAGTCCGCGGTCTCGTCGAGACGATCCTTCAGCCGCGAGGTGTCCGCGCCCGACAGGCCGAGGCAGATCGGGATGCTGCGCCGGCCCGCCGCGATCTCGTCGCGTACCACGGCAACGAGCCGCTCGAGTTCGTTCTCGCGCAGCGTCATGCCCTCGCCGGAGGTTGCCCCCAGGATGAAGCCGTCGACGGCCTGTGTGCCGTAGTGCCGCGTCAGCCGCCGCAGCGACGCCTCGTCGAGACGGCCGTCGCGAAACGGCGTCACCAGCGGCAGCCAAAGTCCGTGCAAATGATCCTGCAGTCCGGTCATGTTCGTGTCTCCTTCTCGGGAAAAAACCTGAGACGGAGGCACATGAAAAAACCCCGTCCAGGCGGCGGGGTTTTCGGGATTGCTGCGATGACGAAGGCTGTCCTAGCGCGCGCAAAAATCCGAGGCCCCGGGATGGGGGGCTTTTTTCGAGACGACTGCCTCGAAGGAAATTGCGCACAACTTCGTGATCATCCGCAAATGATGCGGGGTATGCGTGGAACTGTCAATACACGCGGAAGGCGAAAGCCTGATCGGACAGAAAAAAAGCCGGACCCAGAGGGTCCGGCTTGAGGCATTGGCCACGTGAGGCCGACACAATCACCTTCCAAGAGGGATTACTGAACTCCCGCGCCACTGGAGGAGGGGGACAAATGCGCAACGCGAAGGCTCAGCGTGCAAGTAGTATGAGCTTGACGAGCGCCATGCAGCAAGCGTCCAAGCCGCATGTCAGACATGCGGAAATCAGGACGGCCAGCGCTGCGCCTTGCTCACCACGAAGTCACGGAACACCTGCACGCGCGCGACCGTCTTCAGTTCTTCAGGATAGACGAAGTAGGTGTCGAGCTGGATCGAATCCGATTCGCCGAACAGCTGCACCAGGCGGCTCTGTTCCTCGATCAGGTAATCCGGCAGCGCCGCGATGCCGAGGCCTTGCTGGCAGGCGCGCACGAGGCCGAGGATGTTGTTGACCCTGAAATAGGCTTCGCGCGGACCCGAGCCGTTGCGGCCAGCTTCGACCAGCCAGTTGCGGTTCTGGAGATGCGGCGCGAAGTTGCCGTCGGAGAGCGTGATGATGCGGTGGGAGTCGAGCTCCTCCAGCGTGCGCGGCGTGCCGAAGCGCTTGATGTAATCAGGCGAGCAATAGGCGTGAAAGCCCATCGCGAACAGCTTGCGCTGGATGAGATCCGGCTGGGTCGGCTTGCGGGTGCGGATCGCGACGTCGGCCTCGCGCATCGACAGGTCGAGCTCCTCGTCGGTGACGATCAGCGAAATCCGGATCTCCGGATAGAGCGCGGTGAACTCGCCGAGGCGGGGGATCAGCCAGTTGATGCCGACGCCGGGCGTGGTGGTGATCTTGAGATCGCCGCTCGGCCGCTCGCGGCTGTCGGTCAGCTTGGCGCGCGCCGCCTGCAGCTGCATGAACACGTCATGCGCCGTGCGGAACAGGAGGTCGCCCTGCTCGGTGAGGATCAGGCCGCGGGCATGGCGGTGGAACAGTGAGACCGAGAGCTCCTGCTCCAGCGCCGAGACCTGGCGTGACACCGCCGATTGCGACAGGCCGAGCTGCTCGCCCGCATGCGTGAAGCTGCCCGCTTCCGCCGCCGCGTGAAACACCTTCAGCTTGTCCCAGTCCATATCCGTAAATCCGTCGCGTGTTCGAGCCATGATCTTTATTCCGCTGCAGCGCGCTCGCTGGCGCGCAGGGCCAGGAAACGTTCGGCTTCGAGAGCGGCCATGCAGCCGAGGCCGGCGGCCGTCACGGCCTGGCGATAGGTCTCATCGGCGACGTCGCCGGCGGCGAACAGGCCGGGCACCGAAGTGGCGGTCGAGTTCGGGGCGACCTCGACATAGCCCGACGGTTTCAGCTTGACCTGATCCTTCACGAGCTCGGTCGCCGGCGCATGGCCGATGGCGATGAAGACGCCGTCGGTCTTCACGTCCGTGAGCGCGCCCGTCCTGACGTTCTTGAGGCGAACATGGGTGACCTTGTTGGGATTCTCGGTACCGCAGATCTCGTCGACGGCGCAGTCCCAGATCACCTTGATCTTCGGATGCTTGAACAGGCGCTCCTGCAGGATGCGTTCGGCGCGGAAGTGATCGCGGCGATGCACGATGGTAACCTGCGAGACATGGTTGGTGAGGTAAAGCGCCTCCTCGACCGCGGTATTGCCGCCGCCGACCACCACGACCTCCTTGCCGCGGTAGAAGAAGCCGTCGCAGGTGGCGCAGGCTGACACGCCGCCGCCCTGGAATTTCGCTTCGGACGGCAGCCCGAGCCAGCGCGCCTGCGCGCCGGTGGCGAGGATAACGGTGTCGGCGAGATAGACATCACCGCTGTCGCAGGTGAGGCGGAACGGCCGCTGCGCGCTCTCCAGCTTGGTCACCAGGTCAGTGACGATCTTGGTGCCGACATGGACCGCCTGCTTCTCCATCTGCTCCATCAGCCAGGGGCCTTGGATCACGTCGGCGAAGCCCGGATAGTTCTCGACGTCGGTGGTGATGGTGAGCTGGCCGCCCGGCTGGATCCCCTGGATCAGAATCGGCTCGAGCATTGCGCGCGCGGCGTAGATCGCCGCGGTGTAACCGGCAGGGCCGGAGCCAATAATCACGACCTTTGCATGAACAGGAGCGGACATTTCGATGGACGCCTTTCACGGGGGATTTGCAGCGCGGGCGCAGAACGTGCCGGGAGGCCTCGCGGAGGCGCTGAAATATCAGAGCTAATCTAAGCCTTCTGGTGAGCTATGCAAGAATTGCATTCCCTGTCGGCGGATTTTTCCAACAAGGAACAAAAGTCGATTGCGCTGCACGCGCAATAAAATTGCGCTACGCCACGCGTCTGCGCTATGAGGATTGCGACAAACCCACCAATACCGCCGCAAAGGCCAGGAGTTCCAATCACGTGTCGCGGAACCTAGACGAGATCGACCTGAAAATTCTCACCGAGATCCAGGCCGACGGTCGAATCACCAATGTCGAGCTGGCCAAGCGCGTCGGCATCTCGCCGCCGCCCTGCCTGCGCCGCGTCCGGGCGCTGGAGGAGGAGGGGTATATCCACGGCTATCGCGGGCTTCTGGACGCCCGCAAGCTCGGCTTTGACGTCACCGTGTTTGCCGCCGTGCACCTGTCCAGCCAGGCCGAGGCGGATTTGCGTGCCTTCGAGGAATTCGTTCGTGCCGAGCCGCTGGTGCGGGAATGCTGGATGTTGTCGGGCGAAGTCGATTTCATCCTGAAATGCGTCGCCCCCGACATGGCGACCTTCCAGGATTTCGTCACCCACCTCACCGCCGCGCCCCATGTCCGCAACGTGCGAACGTCCTTGGTGCTGCATAATTCGAAATATGAGGCGGCCGTGCCGCTGGACGTGAGGGGAAGAAGGTAGCTGGCGCCGCTCTCGTGCCCCGGACGCAGCGCAGCGCTCCTTCAGCGGTGCGCTGCAGAGCCGGGGCCTATCTTACGCAACGTACCGAGTTGTTTTCTGGGTCCCGGCTCTGCGCAGCAGCGTAAGAACGCTGCAGCGCGTCCGGGACACGAGAGAGGCGGATGCTGTTGCGCCCACTTCGGCAACCTGCCGAAACAAAAAGGCCGCGCTCGGCGCGGCCTTTTTCAATCATCATCGCACGCAGCGGCGAATCCTTACCGCCACTCCACCTTGGTGATCTCATAGGCCTTGGCGCCGCCGGGTGCATTGACCTCGACGGTCGAGCCTTTCTTCTTGCCGATCAGCGCACGCGCGAGCGGCGAGGTGATGGAGATGCGGCCCTTCTTGGCGTCGGCCTCGACCTCGCCGACGATCTGCCACACCGTCTTCTTCTCGGTGTCCTCGTCGACCAGCGTCACGGTGGCGCCGAACTTGATGGTGTCGCCGGAGAGCTTCGAGATGTCGATGATGTCGGCGCGCGCGAGCTTGTCCTCGAGCTCGGCGATGCGGCCTTCATTGTGGGACTGCTCTTCCTTCGCGGCGTGATACTCCGCGTTCTCCGACAGGTCTCCATGCGAGCGCGCTTCCGCGATATGCTCGATGATGCGCGGACGGTCCTCCGATTGGCGCTTCTTCAATTCTTCCCCGAGCGCGGCAAAGCCGCTCGCTGTCATCGGAACCTTTTCCATCTCTTCTCTCGTCCTTCGGTCGCGCGCCCCCGGAACAGGGGGCGCGGCAACCTTGATTCGTCGGTGTTTCCGGGGGCTGAACACGCCGCCACCGGAACGTGATGTGGGTCTGGTGCCGGAACAGAACAACCACATGCCCGGACAGTTCCTCCGGCCATTGTGGCTTGATCGCCAATCACTTAGCGAAGGCTAACCCCTTCAGGCCTGGCCTTCCACCCGCGATCAGGTTTCCGAAAAGTAGCTCTGCAGGGTACGAACCTCAAGGTCCCCGCCCAGATAGGCGCGGATGCCCTGCGCGGCCGCCACGGCCCCGGAAAGAGTGGTGTAATACGGCACTTTATGCAAGAGGGCCGCGCGCCGCAGCGAACGGCTGTCGGCGAGCGCCTGCGGGCCTTCGGTGGTGTTGAAGACGAGCTGGACATCGCCATTAGTGATGGCATCGACGATGTGCGGCCGTCCCTCCAGCACCTTGTTCACCTTCTCGGTGGGGATGCCCTGGTCGGTCAGGAAGCGTGCCGTGCCCGACGTTGCCAGCACCTTGAAGCCGAGCGAATGCAATTCGCGCACGGCGTCGGCGATCCGCGTCTTGTCGCTCTCGCGGACCGAGACGAATACCGTACCCTTGCGCGGCACTCGCGTGCCGCCGCCGAGCTGGCTCTTGGCGAACGCCACCGCAAACGAGCGGTCGATGCCCATGACCTCGCCGGTCGAGCGCATCTCGGGGCCGAGCACGGTGTCGACGCCGGGGAAGCGTGCGAACGGAAACACCGATTCCTTCACGCCGACATGCTTGAAGTCCGCCTTCTTCAGCTTGAAGTCGGCGAGCTTCTCGCCGGCCATGATGCGCGCGGCAATTTTTGCGACTGGCGTGCCGACCACCTTGGCGACGAAGGGCACCGTGCGCGAGGCGCGCGGGTTGACCTCGAGCACGTAGATCTCGCCGTCCTTGATGGCGTATTGCACGTTCATCAGGCCGACGACGTCGAGGCCGAGCGCCAGCTCGCGCGTCTGCCGCTCCAGCTCGCCGACCATCTTCGCGTCGAGCGAGTGCGGCGGCAGCGAGCAGGCGCTGTCGCCGGAATGGATGCCCGCTTCCTCGATGTGCTCCATGATGCCGACGATGAAGGTGTCCTTGCCGTCGCAGAGGCAGTCGACGTCGATCTCGGTCGCATCCGACAGGTAGCGATCGAACAGCAGCGGGTTCTTGCCGAGCACGGTGTTGATCTGCCCGGTCTTGTCGTTCGGGTAGCGCGCCTTGACGTCGGCCGGCACCAGCTCGGGCAACGTGCCGAGCAGATAGTCGCTGAGCTGGTTCTCCTCGCGGATGATCTGCATCGCGCGGCCGCCGAGCACGTAGGACGGGCGCACCACCAGCGGCAGGCCGAGATCGGTCGCGACCAGGCGCGCCTGCTCGACCGAATAGGCGATGCCGTTCTTCGGCTGCTTCAGCCTGAGCTTGTCGAGCACGCGCTTGAAACGGTCGCGGTCTTCGGCGAGATCGATGGCGTCGGGCGAGGTACCGAGGATCGGCACTTCGGCAGCTTCGAGCGCGTGCGCGAGCTTGAGCGGGGTCTGGCCGCCGAACTGCACGATGACGCCGTGCAGCGTGCCGTTCGAGCGTTCCTTCGCGATGATCTCCAGCACGTCCTCAGCGGTGAGCGGCTCGAAATAGAGCCGGTCGGCGGTGTCGTAATCGGTCGACACCGTCTCCGGGTTGCAGTTGACCATGATGGATTCATAGCCGGCGTCATGCAGCGCGAAGCAGGCGTGACAGCAGCAATAGTCGAACTCGATGCCCTGGCCGATGCGGTTCGGCCCGCCGCCGAGGATGATGACCTTCTTCTTGTCCGACGGCGCGCTCTCGTCCGCCGGTGTGCCCGCGAACGGCGCCTCATAAGTCGAATACATGTAGGCGGTCGGCGAGGCGAATTCGGCCGCGCAGGTGTCGATGCGCTTGTAGACCGGGCGAACGTCGAGCGCGTGGCGCCTTGCCGTCACCTCGGCTTCCGCCGTCTCGGCGAGCACCGCGAGCCGCGCATCGGAGAAGCCCATGGCCTTGAGCGTGCGCATGCCGAAGGCGTTGCCCGGCAGGCCGTTCTTCCTGACCTTCTCCTCCATGTCGACGATGCCGCGCATCTCGCTGAGGAACCACGGATCGATCTTGCAGGAGTTGAAAATGTCCTCGTTCGACCAGCCGAGCCGCATGGCCTGTGCGACCTGCAGCAGCCGGTTCGGCGTCGGCGTGCCGAGCGCGGCGCGGACCGCGTTCTTGTCGTCGTCGCGGCCGAGACCTTCGATCTCGATCTCGTCGAGGCCGGTGAGGCCGGTCTCGAGCCCGCGCAAGGCCTTCTGAAGGCTTTCCTGGAAGGTGCGGCCGATCGCCATGACTTCGCCGACCGACTTCATCGACGTGGTCAGCGTGGTGGAGGCGCCGGGGAATTTCTCGAAAGCGAAGCGCGGCACCTTGGTCACCACGTAATCGATGGTCGGCTCGAACGAGGCCGGCGTCGCGCCGCCGGTGATGTCGTTGGCGATCTCATCGAGCGTATAGCCGACCGCGAGCTTGGCCGCGACCTTCGCGATCGGAAAGCCGGTGGCCTTCGAGGCCAGCGCGGAGGAGCGTGACACGCGCGGGTTCATCTCGATCACGACCATGCGGCCGTCGTCGGGATTGACGCCGAACTGCACGTTGGAGCCGCCGGTCTCGACCCCGATCTCGCGCAGCACCGCCAGCGAGGCGTCGCGCATGATCTGGTATTCCTTGTCGGTCAGCGTCAGCGCCGGCGCCACCGTGATGGAATCGCCGGTGTGCACGCCCATCGGATCGAGGTTCTCGATCGAGCAGACGATGATGCAATTGTCCTTCTTGTCGCGCACCACCTCCATCTCGTACTCTTTCCAGCCGAGCACGGATTCCTCGATCAGCACTTCGTTGGTGGGAGACGCGTCGAGACCCCGCTCGATGATGTCGAGGAACTCTTCCTTGTTGTAGGCGATGCCGCCGCCGGTGCCGCCCATGGTGAAGGAGGGACGGATGATTGCGGGCAGGCCGATCTCGGACAGCGCCATCAGCGCCTGTCCCAGCGCATATTCCTGGTAGCGCTTGCGGCGGTCGCTTTCGCCGAGCGTCCACTGCCGCTCCAGCTCTTCGAGCGCGGCGCCCGACGCCTTTTCGCGTTCGGCCTGGTATTTGTCGCGGAAGGACTTCTTCAGCTCGGAGGCGTTGGCGAGCCGCGACTTCGGCGTCTCGAGCCCGATCTTGGTCATGGCCTCGCGGAACAGCTGGCGGTCCTCGGCCTTGTCGATGGCGTCGGCGGTGGCGCCGATCATCTCGACGTCGAACTTTTCCAGCGTGCCCTGCCGGCGCAGCGACAGCGCGCAGTTCAGCGCGGTCTGGCCGCCCATGGTCGGCAACAGCGCGAAGCCGCCGGGAATGACGCGACGTTCCTTCTCGATGATTTTTGCGACGATCTCGGGCGTGATCGGCTCGATATAGGTTGCGTCGGCCAATTCCGGGTCGGTCATGATGGTGGCCGGATTGGAATTGACGAGGACGATGCGATAGCCCTCTTCCTTCAGCGTCTTCACCGCTTGGGTGCCCGAATAGTCGAACTCGCAGGCCTGGCCGATCACGATGGGACCGGCGCCGATGATCAGGATGGTGGTGATGTCTGTACGTTTGGGCATCAACTCTCGCCGGACTGGGATTTGGGCACAAAAAAAGGGCGCGCTACTGCGCGTCCCTTTGGCCGAGAGCGCGGTGGTCTCCCTCGCGCGCGGGTGGGTCTTAGACCAGATTTCGGGGCGGCGAAACCCCGAAAAATGCCCATCAACCGGCAATTTTGACCGGTTTCGGCCGCGCTTGCCAGCCGCGGGCGAGGTGCACCAGAAGCGAGGCCGCAACGCTCGTTCCGCCGATCCAGCCGAGGTCGTTTGGCGACATGGTGGCCAGCACCGCGCCCCCCAGGGCGCCGCCGATGGCGAAGCCGAGATACATCGCGGAGGCGTTGAGCGAGAGCGCGATCATCGCGGCCTGCGGCTCGATCCGGATGATGCTGGCGATCTGGGCCGGATAGAACGCCCAGCCCGAGATGCCCCAGAGGAAGATCGTGCCCAGCACGGCGTAATGGGCCTGCCCCGGCATCAGCTTCAGGACCAGCGAATGCAGGATCAGGGCGCTCGCCATGCCGGCGAGCCCAAGGGCTGCGGTCATGAGCGTTCCGAGCCGGTCGGCCAGAATGCCGCCGAGCATGTTCCCGATCGCCGCCGCGCCGCCGAACACCAGCAGCGCCAAGCTGATTTGCGAAGCATCGAAGCCGAGGCCACGCAGCGGGACCGCGAAATAGGTGAATACGGTGAAGCCGCCGAGCGCCCATAAGATCGTGATCAGAAGCGCGGTCAGGACGTTGCTGTGACGCGCCACCGCCAGCCGCTCGCTCAGCGAGGCGGTGTTGCGCGGCAGGCCGCGGGGCAGGCCGAGCAGAAGGCCGGCGAGCGCGACAGCGCCGATCAGGGCGACCATGGCAAAGGTCGCGCGCCAGCCGAGCAGGCTGCCGATGAGATTGCCGAGCGGGACGCCAATCACGGTCGCAACCGTCAGGCCCGAGGTGACGAGCGCCACCGCGCGGCCGCGTCGCTCAGGCGAGGCGACGGCGACTGACACGGCGAGTGCCGTCGGCATGCACAGCCCGGAGCCCAGCGCCATCAACATGCGCGAAGCCAGCAGCAGGGGGTAGCTGGTGGCCACCATCGCGGCGAGATTGCCCGCGATGAAGGTGGTCAGCGCCAGCGCCAACACGGTGCGGCGGTCGATGTTGTTGAACGTCACCGCCAGGATTGGCGAGCCCACGGCATAGGTGAGGGCATAGGCGGTGACGAGTTGGCCTGCGGCCGAGACCGAAATCGTGAGGTCAGTGGCGATCGCCGGCAAAAGCCCTGCAATCACAAAGCCTTCGGTGCCGATCACGAAGGCCGCCAAGGCCAGCCAGAACACGCTCATTGGATCACATCCCTTGTTCAACGATTATTGAACTATTGAACGCAAGGCCTTCAGAGTCAATTGGTTCAAGAACTATTGAACATTGCGGCAGCTGCGCTATGGTTCTCGGGTCATGAGCCGCACACCTCACCACCCCACCCGTGAGCAGATCGAGCTGCCGATGGTTCTGGATTGCCTCAGCGATCCGATCCGATTGGCGATCGTGTACCAGCTCGCCCAGCAGGAACGTGTCAGCAGCGAGCTCTGCTGCGGCGACTTCACCGGCCTCGCCGGCAAATCGAACCTCGCCTACCACTTCGCCAAGCTGCGCGAATGCGGCCTGATGCTGACGCGTGTCGCGGGAACCAACCGCTTCGTGCGGCTGCGCCGGGAAGATCTAGACGCGCGCTTTCCCGGTCTGCTCGATGCCG
Source organism: Bradyrhizobium cosmicum (assembly GCF_032290525.1). Lineage (GTDB taxonomy): Bacteria > Pseudomonadota > Alphaproteobacteria > Rhizobiales > Xanthobacteraceae > Bradyrhizobium > Bradyrhizobium cosmicum_A. The sequence goes on from NZ_JASXTA010000006.1 coordinate 176,226, forward strand.
TCATCAGCTCCGCGGCGAAGGATGCCGATCGGCTTCAGCTGCTCGGAGAGTTCGAAGAGACTGCTGCGGGTGGAAGCTGAGACAATTGCGCGCCAACGCCCGACTTCGCCCTTCGGGCTTCGTCGAGGCAGCCTTCGCTACCATAGGGCTTGCCTAGCCGAAGCTGGCGAAGCCAGCGAAGGCTGGAGGCCCGGCCTGGATTTGAACCAGGATAAAGAGCGATGCACCGCCCCCGCGTAGACACTTCCGCCACCGGGCCGCGGCGATCATGGCCGATCGGATGGTGTCAGGCCACCTCTGCTAATGATTATGCTTAACGCACCAGAGGCGGCCGCGCGATGAAGGTCATGCGCCAGCGATTATGGCCGATATTGGTGTGGGCGCGCTGGACCGCGAACCCGGCTGCGGTCAGCTTGGCGGTGATCTCATCCTCGCTGTAGCGCTGGAGCCCGATGCGCGTGCGCAGATGACGGTAGTCTGACAGCGCGGTGCTGATCAGCCCGACCAGGGCGTCTTTCAGGAAGCCGTGACGCAAGCCGAAGCCGAGCAGCGCCAGGACGTCGCGCCCCATCCCGACATTGGGCTGCAAGATATCTCCGAGCACCAGCTTGCCGGACGGCGTCAACAATCGCCGGATGTTGACAAGCGCGGAATCGAGCTCGTCCGGCGTCATATATTGCGCGACCGAGTTCATCACGACGAGGTCGATGGACTGGTCCTGCATCTTGCGGACGTCGTCGAGCGAGCGGACGCGGATTTTCGTGTTTGGGGCAAAGCGGGCGATCAGCCGGCCGCGCACGCCGGGGGCGGGCTCGGCGAGGATCAGCTTGCCGCAAGCCGCTGCCACCTGGCTCGCCGACAGCGCCTCGCCGCAGGCATAGTCGAGCACCACCGCCTCGGGCGAGGAGATGTAGCCGATGATGTCCCGCGCAATGATCTGGAAGTGCAAATCGCGATGCAGCTTGCTGACATAGATCGTATGCGTGGAGTCGTAATAGTCGATCCAATCTTCCATGGTATCCCGCCCAGCGGTTCCTGCTCTGGGAACCGCGCTGCCCACCTTGCGTTAGGGGTGCGACGGCGCGCCGTCAATGTCCGCGTCCTAACAGGAAGGTTTCCAGTGAGCAAAGCCCCCACCAAGGTCTCGCCCGACCTCGATACTCCCACCGATCTGTCGCCCGACGGGGTCAAGAAAGTTTCCGAGGCGCTCAACGTGCTTCTGGCCGACGCCTTCGCGCTATACCTCAAGACCAAGAATTTCCACTGGCACATCAGCGGCCGGCACTTTCGCGATTACCATTTGCTGCTGGACGAGCAGTCCGACCAGATTTTCGCGACCACCGACCAGCTCGCCGAGCGCGTTCGCAAGATCGGCGGCGTTACGCTGAAGTCGGTCGGCCAGGTCGCAAAGCTCCAGACCATCAAGGACAACAACGACGACTACGTCCCGCCGCGCGAGATGCTGCGCGAGCTGATGCAGGACAACAAGCATGTCGCCGGCGCGATGCGCAAAGCGCACGAGGTCTGCGACGAGGCCGGCGATGTCGCCAGCGCCAGCATCCTCGAAAATTTCATCGACGAGACCGAGCGCCGCACCTGGTTCCTTTTCGAGGCCACTCGCGAGGAAGGCGGCAACGCGGCGTAGGGGCGCAACTGCCGTAGGGTGGGCAAAGGCGCGCTCTTCGCGCGCCGTGCCCACCATCTATCCTTAGGGCTCCATCAAGTGGTGGGCACGCTTCCGCCTTCGCTCTTCGAGCTACGGCGGACAAGTCGCTTTGCCCACCCTACGGCGCCGTTCTTTCGGCTATCGCCACAATCTCATCAACGCCCCGTCTTTCCCCGTCACGGGATCGGACGGCGGCAGCGGCACCTTCGGAATCGTCTTCAACGCCTTGGCGTGGTTCTCCGGCGTGGCGCGCGTGACCTCCATCTTCGCGCCCGGCGGGTAGGCGCCGATCACGCAGAAATCACCGCTTGCCTTGATGCATTGGTGCCCGGTGCCAGCGGGCAGGATCGCGACATCGCCTGCCTTGATCTCCAGCTCCTGGCCGTGGTCGCCGCCGAAGCGGACCCGCGCGCTTCCACGCGCGACGCCAAGCACCTCATGCACCGTCGCGTGATAGTGCAGATAGTCGTAGACGCCGTTGCGCCAGGTCCCGCCCCACCCGTTTGCCTCGAACAGGCTTTCGATCGTCTCTTCCGGCTGCTTCGGATCGAGCTTCACCGAACTCTGGTAGACCAGGAAAGGAAGGATGTTGTTGGGCACGAGCCCGTCGTCTTCGAATACGATGGCGAGCGGCTCGGCATTGTCACGGACGGCGGACATGGCTGGGCTCCTGCTACACGAAGGTATCGAGAGAACATTAAAGCAGGAGGAGGCGTTCCTCTGGAGGTCTCGTGTCCCGGACGCGCTGCAGCGCTCTTGCGCTGCTGCGCAGAGCCGGGACCCAGAGTGCCGCGGGCATAGGCCCCGGTTTAGCAACGCATCACGCCGCAAGGAGCGGCGCGCTGCACTGCGCCCGGGGCACGAGAGCGGTAGCGCTTATGCGCTCTTCTTCTGCCGCATCAGATCCGCAAAGCGCTGGAACAGATAGTGCGAGTCGCGCGGGCCCGGCGAGGCCTCGGGGTGGTACTGCACCGAGAACACCGGCTTGCCGTCGAGCTGGATGCCGCAATTGGAGCCGTCGAACAGCGAGATGTGGGTCTGCGTCGCGCCCTTGGGCAGCGTCGTCTCGTCCACGGCAAAGCCGTGGTTCATCGAGGTGATCTCGACCTTCCCTGTGGTCTCGTCCTTCACGGGGTGATTGGCGCCGTGATGGCCCTGATGCATTTTCCTGGTCTTGGCGCCGACGGCGAGGCCCAGCATCTGGTGACCGAGGCAAATGCCGAAGGTCGGCGTGCCCGACTTGATGACGTCCCGAATGACCGGCACGGCATATTTGCCGGTCGCGGCCGGATCGCCCGGACCGTTCGACAGGAACACGCCGTCCGGCTTCATCGCCAGAATGTCCTCGGACGAGGTCGTCGCCGGCACCACCGTCACCTTGCAGCCGACGCCGGCGAGCAGGCGCAGGATGTTGCGCTTGATGCCGTAGTCGATGGCGACGACGTTGAACTCGGGCTTGTCCTGACGGCCAAAGCCCTTGTCCCACAGCCAGGGCGTCTCGTCCCAGGTGAAGCGCTGGCCGGAGGTGACCATCGGCACGAGGTCCATGCCCTCGAGGCCCGGCCATTCGCGCGCTTCTTCCTTGAGGCCATGCAGATCGAACTCGCCGTTCCTGGCGTGTGCGATCACCGCGTTGGGCATGCCCTTGCTGCGGATCAGCGCGGTCAGCGCGCGAGTGTCGATGCCGGAGAGGCCGATGATGCCGCGCGCTTTCAGCCACTGGTCGAGATGCTTGGTGGCGCGGTAGTTCGAGGGATCGGTGATCGCGGTGCGCAGGATCACGCCGCGCGCGCCGGGTGTGGCGGCCATGTTCACCGTCTCGATGTCTTCCTCGTTGGTACCGACATTGCCGATATGCGGGAAGGTGAAGGTGATGAGCTGGCCCGCATAGGAGGGATCGGTGAGGATCTCCTCATAGCCGGTCATCGCGGTGTTGAAGCAGACTTCACCGACGGCGTGGCCTTCCGCGCCGAGACCAAAACCTTCGAGCACCGTGCCATCGGCGAGCACGAGGAGCGCGGTCGGTTTATGGTCCGGCCAAGCGGTATCGTTGTCATGTTGTGTCATGAGCGCGTTTCATAGTCCTCGCGGACGCCGGCGTCAAAGCGGGAGAGGCCCGATTCACATGCGTTTTTGCATATTTGGCTGGCTGTCTCGGCCATTGTCGGCCTCCCGGACCGGAACAGGCAATTTTTAGCCATTTTGGCCCCCGAGGGGGAAACAATGCACCGCCTGCCGGTCCGGTATGGCCTCTTGCCCGCGAACGGCTTAGATCAGGCCCGACAGATCGAGAGGATCCCGGCCATGCTGCGCGACGACATCAACAATGCGGTCAAGGAGGCCATGAAGGCCAAGGACGAGCGCAAGCTGTCCACGCTGCGCATGGTCAACTCGACCATCAAAAACGCCGACATCGAGGCGCGTGGCAACGGCAAGCCGCCGCTGTCGGATGCCGACCTGCTCGGCGTCTTTCAGAAGATGATCAAGCAGCGCCAGGAGTCGGTCGAACTCTACGACAAGGGCGGCCGTGCTGAGCTTGCCGCGCAGGAGCGCGAGGAGATCGCGGTGATCTCCGCTTACCTGCCGAAGCAGATGTCGGACGACGAGATCAAGAAGGCGATCGCGGATGCGATCGGCGAAACCGGCGCCGCCGGCATGAAGGACATGGGCAAGGTGATCGCGGTGTTGCGCGCGAAATACGCCGGCCAGATGGATTTCGGCAAGGCTTCTGGTTTTGTGAAGGCTGCTCTGACGGGCTAGGCCGTCATTCCGCGGCGACGCGTACCGTCGAGCTATGATGCGCAATTGCGCATCTGAGAATCCATCGCGCCGCCGACTCTGTTGATCAATGGATTCCGGGCTCGTGCTCCGCACGCCCCGGAATGACAACAAAAATGGGAAGGCCGCAGATGACCGCCATCAAGCCGTTTCGCATCGCCATCAGCGACGACGTCCTCTCCGACCTCAAATCACGCCTCGCCCGCACGCGCTGGCCCGAGGCGGAGCTTGTCGACGATTGGAGCCAGGGCGCGCCGCTGACATGGATCCGGGAGATCTGCGCGTACTGGGCCGATGGTTATGACTGGCGCGCCCGCGAGGCAAAGCTCAATCGCTTCGATCAGTTCACCACCGAGATCGACGGGCTCGACGTCCACTTCATCCATGTGCGGTCGAAGGAGCCGTCGGCGCTACCGCTGATCATCACCCATGGCTGGCCGGGGTCGATCGTGGAATTCCAGAAGGTGATCGCGCCGCTGGTCGATCCTGCCGCGCATGGCGGCAATCCCGCGGACGCGTTTCACGTGATCTGCCCGTCGCTGCCCGGCTTCGGCTTCTCAGGCAAGCCGACCACCACCGGCTGGGGCGTCGATCGCATCGCCGCGACCTGGGCGAAGCTGATGGACCGGCTCGGCTATGCGCGCTACGGCGCGCAAGGCGGCGACTGGGGTTCGGCGGTGACGACCTCGCTCGGCGCGCAGGACGCCGAGCATTGCGCCGGCATTCACATCACGCTCGCCTTCAACGCGGCGCCGAGGGTCGAGGGCGAGCCGACGCCGGAAGAGAAGCGCGCGCTTGCCGGCCTCAAGCATTATGTCGATCTCGACTCCGGCTATTCCAAGCAGCAATCAACCCGGCCGCAGACGCTCGGTTACGGCCTGACGGATTCGCCGAGCGGTCAGGCAGCCTGGATCCTGGAAAAGTTCTGGGCCTGGACCGATTGCGATGGCCATCCCGAGAACATTTTTAGCAAGGACGAACTGCTCGACAACGTCATGCTCTATTGGGCGACGGAGACCGCGACATCGTCCGCGCGGCTCTATTGGGAAAGCTTCGGCAAGCGCCGGACGACCCCCAAAGTCAGTGTGCCGACCGGGGTCGCCGTGTTCCCTAAGGAGATCATCACACCGGTGCGGCGCTGGATGGAGCCGAACTTTTCCAACATCACGCATTGGAGCGAGATGGAGAAGGGCGGCCATTTCGCCGCATTCGAGCAGCCGGAGCTGTATGTGGACGAGGTCAGGACGTTTTTCCGCACTGTGCGCTGAGACGTATTCTCCGTCATGCCCGGGCTTGTCCCGGGCATCCACGCCCTTAAACTCAGGCCAAACAAGAACGTGGATGGCTGGGACGATCCCGGCCATCACGATGCCGGGAAACGACCATGCTCACCGAAGCCTCAACCTACGACGAGCTCTATCGCAACTTCCGCTGGGACGTTCCGGCCCGCTTCAACATGGCGGAGGCCTGCTGCGATCGCCACGCCGACGGCACCGGCCGGCTCGCGCTGGTCTATGTCGACGAGAACGGCGCCACCACGCGCACCTCCTTCGACGAGGTCGCCGAGATGTCGCGCCGCCTCGCCAACGTGCTGAAGGCGGATGGGCTCAGCCGCGGCAACCGCGTCGCGGTGTTCCTGTCGCAGTCGCTGGAGCTGCCGATCGTGCATATGGCGGCGTTCCGCTCGGCGATGATCTCGATCCCGCTGTTCGCACTGTTCGGCGAGGACGCGCTGGAATTCCGTCTGTCAAATTCGCAGGCCAAGGCCATCGTCACCGACGAAGGCGGCTGGGAGAAGCTCGCCAAGATCCGCGATCGTCTGCCGGATTTGAAGAAAGTCTACGTCGTCGGCGAGCGGGCGCCAGCGGGCACGACATCGTTCTGGGTTGCGGTCAAGGCCGCTTCGCCCGACTTCGCGAGCGTTGACACCTCGGCCGATGATCCCGCGCTGATCATCTACACCTCAGGCACCACGGGCAATCCGAAGGGCGCGCTGCATGCGCATCGCGTCGTGCTCGGTCACCTGCCCAATGTCGAGATGTGCCACAACTTCCTGCCGCGGCCCGGCGATCTGATGTGGACGCCGGCGGACTGGGCCTGGATCGGCGGTCTCGTCAATGGCCTGTTCGCGTTCTGGTATCATGGCATTCCGCTGGTCGGCCACCGCGCGCGAAAATTCGAGCCGCAGGCGGCGATGCAGATGATGGCCGATCTCGGCGTCCGCAACGTCTTCCTGCCGCCGACCGCCCTGAAGCTGATGCGGCAGGCCGGTGTGAAGCATACGGGCGTCAAGCTGCGTAGCATCTTTACCGGCGGCGAATCCCTCGGTGGCGAACTGCTGGGCTGGGTGCGCGAGACCTTCGGCATCGACGCGCACGAAGTGTTCGGCCAGACCGAGTGCAATCTCGTGATCGGCAGTAATTCAAACCTGTTTCCGATCCGTCCCGGCTCGATGGGCAAGGCGACGCCGGGCTTTGACGTCCGCATCGTCAACGACAAGGGCGAGAAGCTGCCGAGGGGACAGCGTGGCATCATCGGCGTGCGCCAGCCGTGTCCTTGCACGATGCTCGAATACTGGCGCAATCCCGAGGCGACGGCGAAGAAATATGCCGGCGAGTTTTTGCTCACCGGCGATCTCGGCGTTCAGGACGAGGACGGCTATTTCTGGTACGTCAGCCGCGAGGACGACGTCATCACCACCGCCGGCTACCGCGTCGGCCCCTCCGAGATCGAGCACACGCTGATGAAGCATCCCTCGGTGGCGATGGCGGCAGTGGTCGGCATTCCCGATCCGATCCGCACCGAGTCGATCAAGGCGTGGATCGTGCTCCGTCCGGGCTTTGCCGCTAGCGACGCGCTCGCGCGCGAGATCCAGGAGTTCGTCAAGGTGCAGCTCGCTGCCCACGAATATCCGCGCTTCGTGGAGTTCGCCGAGACCTTGCCGATGACCGCGACCGGCAAGGTGTTGCGGCGCGAGCTGCGGGCGAGGGGTTAGCTTCTTACGATGCCAAAGACGTCCCAAGCCGCGGGGCTTCACCGCGCTTCACTTGCGAAGCTGCACGATCTGGATGCGGCGCTGGAGCTCATGTATTACGGCTGGCGCGGGATGACGCTCGAGGCCGATGAATATCTTGCGAAGCAAGGCCTGTCGCGTCCGCACCATCGTATCCTTTACGTCGTGGCGCGCCGGCCCGACATCGCGATCGGCGCGCTGATCGATGTTCTCGGCATCTCCAAGCAGGCTCTGAACCGGCCGCTCCATCTGCTGCTGGAACGCAAGCTCCTGACCTCGAAGCGCTCGCCCGAGCAGCATCGCTCAAAATTGTTGCGCCTGACTGAAGCTGGGCGACGTGTCGAGCAGAAGGCATCGGATCACGAGCGCAAGGTCATGCGCGAGGCGTTCGATCGCGTCGGGGCGCCGGGTGCTGAAGCATGGACGACCGTCATGAAAGCGATCGCCGACAACAATTGACGTCACGTCAAGTCAACATGGTTGACATTAGTGGCGAGCTTTGCCACTTTCCCGCCAACGAGCCAGGGAGGGCTTCGCCATGAGCGGACAGAGGATGGATCGCGCCGTCGCCGAACGCTTTGTCGCGGCCTGGCGCGCGAACTGGTGCAGGGTCGACATCGACGCGGTGGTCGCGCATTTTGCCGACGACGCGCAGATGCGCAGTCCTCTGGCGCTGACGCTGACCGGTTCTCCCGTCGTCGCCGGGGCCGAGAACATCCGGGCCTACTGGCGGAAGGCCTACGGCCACATCGAAAGCGCCGACCTCAGGATCCTGAGCTGGAGCTGGGACGAGGTGATCGCGCGGCTGACGGTGTGGCGGCAACTCGGCGACACGCGCGCCAGCGAGTTCATGGATTTCAACGCTGCCGGCCGCGTGGTCCGCAGCGAGGCCTTTTACGGGAAATAGCGATGCGCCTTTCGGATGTCGTTCTGCTCCTCAATGCGCTCTGGTTCGGCGGCGCGTTCATCCAGTTCAGCATCGCGCAAGCCAACACGCTGAAGATATTGCTGCCGCGGGAAGAGCGCGGCAATCCGATCGCGCCGACCCTGGCGGCCAGCGTGGCGTTTCTGGGCGGGATCAACCTGCCGATCGGGCTGTTGTCGTTCTACCTTCTGGCCGCGCGTCCGGCTTTCTTCCAGCCCGTCGAAGCGCAGCTTGCGCTGTTCCTGTTCTTCGCCGCCTGCCATTTCAGCCAGTTCGTCTACAACGTTCCGGTGCTGATGCGCGGCGGACGCGTCGGCGTGGCCTACTGGCCGGTGTTGAAAGGCCCGATGCTCCGGATCTTCGTCATCGACGCAGTCCTGTTCGCGGCCAATCTCGGCGTCGCGTTTCTGCTCGCGTCGTCGTCCTGACGTCATCGCGGCGGCGCCGACAGGACTGACCGCAGCATCGCGGCAAGATCCTTCCGCCGGAACGGCTTTGTCAGAATCCGCGCGTCGCCGACCCCGTCGGGCGTCTTGACGGTATTTTGGGTGTAGCCCGAGGTGAAGAGCACCCGGAGCTCCGGCCGCAAGCGAAGAGCTTGTCTTGCAAGCTCAGGCCCGAACATGCCGCCGGGCATCACGACGTCGGTGAACAGCAGGTGGATATCTCCCGGTTGGCGCAGCAATTCCAGCGCTGCGGGACCGTTCGATCGCGTGATGACGTTGTAGCCGAGCGCCTTCAGCTCGTTCTCGACATAGGCGCGCACCATGTCGTCGTCCTCCACGACCAGAATGGTCTCGCTGCCGTCGGGTGCGGTGATCTGCTCCGCGGACGACGACTGCTCGGACGGCGGCGTTGCAAGGCGGGGAAAGAATAGCCTGACCACGCTACCGTGCCCCGGCTCGGAGTGCATCTGCACCAGGCCGCCTGATTGTCGCACGAAGCCGTAGACCATGCTGAGGCCGAGCCCGGTCCCCTTGCCGACCTCCTTGGTTGTGAAGAACGGCTCGAAGGCGCGGCTCGCGACTTCGGCGGTCATGCCGGTGCCGGTGTCGGTCACGGCCACCATGACGTAGTCGCCGGGCCGCGGCTCGCCGTTGACGTCCAGGTCGGAGTCGCCGAGCGAGGTGTTGCGCGCCTCAACCGTCAGCTTGCCGCCATCAGGCAGAGCGTCGCGCGCGTTGAGCACGAGGTTGAGCAGGGCAGTTGTCAGCTGGCCGGGATCGACGCTGGCCATCCACAGATCCGGCTCGAGCGCGAAGGTGCACTCGATGTGCCCGCCCAGGGTCCTGCGCAGCAACGCCTCCATGTCGCGAACCTTCCCGGCGATGTCGAGGTCTCGCGGCCGGAGCGGCTGCTTGCGCGCGAAGGCGAGCGGGCTCTGCGTCAGATCGGAGCCGCGCTCGGCGGCGGTCGCGATGTCGCCACGATCCGATGCAGTTCCTTGTTGCCCGCCAGACAGTCGGCGAGATGCTCGGCATTGCCGAGAATGACGGTCAGGAGATTGTTGAAATCATGCGCCACGCCGCCGGTGAGCTGGCCCATCGCCTCCATCTTCTGGGATTGGCTGAGCTTCTGGCTGAGGTCCGCGATCGCAGCGCGTTGCTGCTGGAGCGACTCGGCGGTGTCGTTGAGCAGCGTCATCAGCCCGCCGAGCTCGCCGCGCGGATGGGGAGGTGGAATTCGTGCGTTGAGGTCGCCGAGCCCGAGCGTCTTCGCCATCGCGGCGAGCCGGCCAACCTGGCGCCCGACGCTCACGGTCGCGAGAGCCCAGACACCCGCGAGCAGCAGCAGCGAGGCCACCGCGAGGATCGCCATGTCCTCGTAAAGCCGGCGGTTCGCCGCCGCGACCAAACCGTCCTTGGATCGTCCGACCAGGATATAGAGGCCGGCATCGCGGGTCGATGGCGAGCGGGCCGCGGCCCAGACCTGGGTGCGGCCCTCGCGATCGATCACTTCCTGGAACGGCTTCCGATCGGGAGCTGCAGCAAAGCGCAGCAGTTCCGATCCCGCGATCGACGCGCCCACGGGCTCGGTCCAGCTTCCGCCTGAGGGCGCGACGAGAACCGTGCCCTTGCCGTCGATGAGCAGGATCTCCTTCTCGGCGAGCAGCCGCTTGTGGTGATGCTCCGCGAATTTGCGCAGGTTGAACGACGCGAGCAGGATCAATTTCAGCGCGCCCGCGTCCGATCGCACCGGATATGCGATCTGGAGCACCGAGATTCCGGTGAGCCGGCCGAACACCGGCTCGAGCACGACGTTGCGCGAGACCAGGGCCTGCTTGAAATAGGCGCGGTCCCTGAGATCGAGGGTGCGATTGGTCCGCAGCGAATCGCAGAACAGGCTTCCGTCCGGGTCGATGGTCAGGATTCCCGTGAACTGCGGGTATTCCTCGCGCACATCAGACAGAAACGCCGAGCACGCCGCCTTGTCGCGCGTGTCGAGGTCGCGGGCGCGGGCGAGACCATAGTGAAGCTGGGCGGTGCCTTGGATCTTTTCGTCCAGATCGCTTGCGATGTTGTCCGCCGACGCCGCCAGATTGGCCAGGGCTGCGTCGATTTCGCTGCTCCGGTTCTGCACGAAACGTAGGCCGACGAGGATCGCCGGCACCAGCATGGCGGCGATGACGAGTATCAGTAGCCGGGTACGCAGGCTCATCGGTCGGATGGTCCAGTCTGGTCGTTGCGTGTGCTGGTTCGAAGCCACAATCTGCGGCACCACCCTCGACTCAGTCCATAGCCATCGCGCCGAAAAAGCCTCCGTGGGGAAAGATTTCGAGGCGCCCGCACCGCGAATCAGTTCTGGAAAGGTTTGCCCACGAGGTCCTGCTGGCCTGTGTCGAGGCTCCCCGGACACCGTCGCCCTGCAATCAACTCGCGCCTGCGCCGCCGTGACCGTGATGCTGCTGATCGTGTCGGCGCGGCCGTATTTTCTGGGAACTGATCGTGACGTTGCCGGGGCATGCGACATGGCGTCTCTACCGGCGGCTGGGTGGTGGCGGTCCGTAAGCGGGAGCCGGACGCAACGGCCTATTCGCCCGTTGCCAGACGGCGAGCGCCGGATGAGGTGAGTTCGAGTTCGCCGAGGCGCCTGATCGCATAGCCGAGGTCCGTCAGGCGCTCGCCGTGCGCCTGCGGAATCTCGCCTTGCGCCTTGCCCTTGCCGACCTCGGTTAACGACGCAAATTCATCCGCGCCGAGGATCGTGGTGCTGTCCGTCATCAGGCGACCTCGTCGGTCCATACCTTGAAATTGAGCAGCTTATTCGGGCCGAAGGTCTGGGTGATGGGGACGTCTGCGGCATCGCGCCCCTGCGCGATCAGCACGCGGCCGATCCGCGGCGTGTTGTTGCGCGGATCGAACATGTGCCAGCCTCCACCGAGATAAGCCTCGAACCATCCGGCGAAGTCTCCCGCGGCCCAGGGCTTCGGCGTGCCGATGTCGCTGAGATAGCCGGTGCAGTAGCGCGCCGGGATGTTCATGCAGCGGCAGAACGTGATGGCAAGATGAGCATAGTCGCGGCACACACCCTTGCCTTCGTCGTAGGCTTCCCGGGCCGTCTTGGTCGCACGCGCGTGCTCATAGCCGAACGTGATGTGGCGATGAACGAAATCGCAGATCGCCTGGACGCGCGCCCAGCCCGGCGGCGTCTGCTCGAACAGCTTCCATGCGATATCGGTCAGGCGATCGGTCTCGCAGTAGCGACTGCCGAGCAGATACACGAGCGTATCAGCCGGCAGTGCTTCGACAGCGTGCTGAAACGCGCTCGGAAACGCAGCGTCGGGCAGGCCGCTATCGCGAACGACGCCATCGCCGGCAAGGCGGAAGTTGCCGGCCGGCGCCACGATGCGGCTGCACCAATTGCCAAAGAGGTCGCGATAGGGACTGATGGCCACCGAGGGACTGGTGGTAAGCAGGTCCGGCACGACGACGTCTGAGGCGCGCGTGAAATGCGTGCCCAACACCATGATCATGGGCGTCGGCTGCGGGAATTCGTACAGCATCTCGAACCCGACGCGGAGCTTCATACGAATAACTTTCCCTTGGCTGAGCTCCTCACATGGCTACGAAGCGCTCGAACACAAGGCTCAATCGGCTTATTCGACCGAGACGGGCATTTGACGCTTCAAAAGCGCGGCGCGGGTGAGAAAACGATAGCTTATTGCAATGATTGCGCGCACGGTGCGGCAATGTCGGAAAGACCGGTCGACTCTGCGCGCACGCAGCGCCACTACACGCGTGTGACGTGAAACGGTTCATTTCTCGCGCCGGCGGAGCCGACTCATCGCGACGTCACAGCGGCGATCGTTGTGCATATTGTTCGCGCCAGCGGGTGAGTCGGACGCGGCACGCTCGTGCAGCAGATGTCCGAAAAAATTCCAGCGCGGGTCGATATGAAATCGAACGCCAACCGAAAGCGCCTGATGCAAATTCTCTCCCCACGGCACGTCAAGACAGATGAAGCGGTTCGGCTCGGCGTCGAGTCGGGCTGGTACGCGATCAAGGTCAGTGGGACCTTTGTCTCGGGGCCGCATGACTCGGAAGCGGATTGCAATCGCAAGATCAACGAGATCAATCCGCCGCCGGTCAAGAAAAAGCGATAGGGGCGCAGATTTCGCCCGCTATGGCGTTTTGATTCCCATCGCCTTCAGCGCCGCCAGCATCTGCGCTGGCGGTGACATTTTGATCTGAGGCGCCTTGCCCGTTTCGAGCAGGCTCTTCAGCCCCGACAGGATTGCGGGCCAGCCGCTGCGTCCGCCGGAGAGGATATCGTCGCTGAGCTCGCGGTCGTGACGCTCGCTCATGGTGAGGCGGACGGCTTCGCCGGCTTGCTCGATCTCGTAGGTGACGAGCGTGGCGCCGAGCTTGGCCACGAGATCTGGCCAGTTGACGTTCCAGGTCACCGTCAGCCTTCGCGGCGGATCGTATTCGAACACTTCGCCGGAGATGTGCTCCGAACCGTCAGGCGCGCGCACGATGAAGCTGCCGCCGAGCCTCTGTTCCATCTCTACCGCAAAACCGGAGAAGTACTTCCGGCTGAACTCGGCCGAGGTCAGCGCTTCCCACACCTTCTCCGGCGTCGAGGCGATGTAGATCGTGTAGACCGTGAGCGGCTTGAACTGGTCGAGGTTCATCACTCAAATCCCTTGATGCCCAGCGCGGCCGGCGGGATCGCCGGCGCCTTGCCGGTTTCGAGCAGGCTCTTGAGCCCCGAAAGGATCGCAGGCCAGCCCCTAGAGATGCCGTCGAGCAGTTCGCTGCCTGCCGCGAAGCCTTCATGCGTGACCGTCAGCTTCACGAGATCGCCGTACGCCTCGATGGTAAAGACGACCTTGGTCGGCGGTTCGTTCCGCATGTTCTCCATCAATTCGTGCTTGAAAGTATAGGCGAGCCGCCGCGGCGGGTCGGCCTCCAAAATCTCGCCGGTATCGGTGGTCGTGCCGCTCATCACCAATGCGAAGGGCGAGCCGACCTTCCAGTCGGAGCGGACCTCGGTATCGAACCAGTATTGCCGAGTGAACGCGCTGTCGGTCAGCGCCTGCCACAATTTTTCCGGTGTGGTCTCGATATAGGTGACATAGACGAATTCCGGCTTACTCATCGCGCTTCTCCAGCTGGCGTTTCAACTCGCTGAGCGCGGCGAGCTTGCCGCGCTCGAATTTCCTGATCCAGCGTTCGCCGATCTGATGGATCGGCACTGGATTGAGGTAGTGCAGCTTCTCGCGGCCCTGCCTGACGATGGTGACCAGATCGGCTTCTTCGAGAATGACAAGATGCTTGGTCACCGCCTGGCGGGTCATCGACAGGCCCTCGCAGAGTTCGTTCAGCGTCTGGCCGTTTTTGGCGTGAAGCCTGTCCAGCAGCGATCGTCGCGATGCGTCGGCGAGCGCTTTGAAGACCTCATCCATGGCGGTGATAATAGGCAACCAAATAGTTGCATGTCAAGTGTAAGGTCGTGACTTCCGTTCCCGCCTTTGCCATGCATTAATGTCGCCAAACCGTCTTCAGCGAGTCCTCGCCATGATGTCCATGCAAGCCTATCTCGCCTTCGTCGCCGCCTGTATCGCGCTGGCGCTGCTGCCGGGGCCGATCGTCACGCTCGTCATTGCCAACGGATTGCGCCACGGCACGCGCGCCGCGCTCACCAATGTCGCGGGCGCCCAAGTGGGCCTCGCCATCGTCATCGGCATCGTCGCAGTTGGCCTGACCTCGCTGATGGCGACCATGGGCTACTGGTTCGACTGGGTGCGCTTTGCCGGCGCCGCCTATCTGGTCTGGCTCGGCATCAGGCTGATCTGGGCGCCGGTCGAGGGCGTCAATGTCGACGAGCCGCCGGCGCCGCCGCGCGGCGGTTTCTTCCTGCAAGGCTTTCTGGTGTTGCTGTCGAACCCGAAGGTGCTGGTGTTCTTCGGCGCTTTCATTCCGCAATTCATGGACATGGACCAACCGCACTTTCCGCAAGTCGCGCTGCTCGGCGCCACTTTCATGGTCACTGCTGTGATGACCGATGCGCTCTATGCCATCGCGGCCGGTCGTGCCCGAAAATTCTTCTCGGCCCGCCGGACGCGGCTGATGTCGCGCATCTCCGGCGGTTTCATGATCGGCGGCGGCATCTGGCTGGCGCTGACAAGGGCGAAATAACCGCTCGTACCGGTTCGCGCTTGAACCCTTCGCGGCGGCGATGCGTCCAATTGGGCATTGCCGCTGACGAAGGAATTTGGCCGTGCCCGATCTGCCCTGGTTCGTCTATGCGATGCTGCTGGCGCCGCTCGGGCTCGTCCTGGTTGCCGCAATCGTCAAAACCTGGCAGGTGCGCGAGGCCCGCAGCTGGCCGCAAGTGCCGGGCAAGGTCGTCACCTCGGTCGCTGAGTTGCGCGACGTCAAGGTTTTCGACGACGATCGCGAGGGCGGCTCTCGCCTCGAGAGCCGCAATTTCGCGAAAGTGACTTACGAATATTCGGTCGGCGGCCGCAAGATGCGCAACAGCCGCATCTCGATCGGCGAGGACCTCGGCAATTTCGAGGTCGCCGAGAAGCTGGCAAAGTATCCGGCCGGCAGCATCGTCACCGTCTACTACAATCCGCGGCATCCCGATCAGGCGGTGCTGGAACGCGATCTGCCCAGGGGCCTGTGGGGCTGCCTCGGCATCGGTACGGCAATCGTGCTTGGCATCGTGCTCGGCTCGGCGTTCGGCCTCAATCAGAGCTATGCTTATCTCGCCCACCACGTCGGCCGGCCTGATCTCGCCGGTCTCGTCGTCGGCTTCGGCGCGTTCGGACTCGTCATCGCGCTGATGGCGTATGCGATGCGGCGGCAGGCGTCGATGGCGATGCGCTGGCCAATCGTGCCGGGCACGATCAAGCTGTCGGAAATCGAGCAATATCATGAGGCCAGCGAGCCGGGCGAGGCGCGCGGCAGCGAGATGTTCGGCAAGCGCGTGACCTATACCTACCTCTATCAGAACGTCAGCTACACCAATGAATGCGCGCGCGTCGCGGCGGGAACGCCGTCGGCGTCTGACCAGATGTTGAAGAAGCTGATGTCGCGCTACCCGGACGGCGCGACCGTCAAGGTGCGCGTCAATCCCGACAACCCGGCCGAGGCAACGCTCGATGCAAGCCGCGGCGGCCGCGTCGCCTTTGTGCTGTGGGGCATCGCCGCGATTTTTGCCGCGCTCGCACTGTTCGTCGCAACGCGCGGCAGCTAAACCGGCCTCGCCGCCATCAGCTCCACCTCGATCTCCGCAAAGATCCTCGCCAGCCGCTCGGCCCATTGCTGCTCGCCGGACTGGTCGGCGATCAGGTCCTGCCGGATTTCGATGCCGGTGTTGACGAGGTCGCGCGCTTCGCCGTGGACGGGGATGGTGTAGTCGCTGAGGTCGCTCACCGCATAAGGCTCGTTGTCGCCGACGACGAGATCGCCCTCGGCGCGGAGGTGTTTCAAAAGGAGCTGCGGCAGCACGGTGTCGCGATTGTAGAGCGCGCCGATGTGCCAGGGCCGCGCGACCCCGGCATAGACCGGCGTGAAGCTGTGCAACGAGACCAGCACCGTTGGCCGCCTGTCGCGCAGGCGGCGGTCGATCGCCGCGTCGATGCGGCGATGATAGGGCTCGAAAATCTCGCGTCGCCGTGCCGCACGCTCGCCCTCGGAGATTCCCTCGTTGCGCGGAATCGCCGTCGCCTCCGAGATCACCGGGATCGAGCTCGCGACGCCGGGCGAGCGGTTGCAATCGATCACGAGCCGCGAATAACGCTGCGCGATCAGATGCGCATCGAGCATCTCGGCGAGGCGATCAGCGACGCCTGCAATGCCGATATCCCAGGCGATATGCCTGGCGAGCTCGTCCTTCGCGACGCCGAGCTCGCCGAGCGCGCGTGGCAGGATGCGCCCGTAATGATCCGAGGTGAGCAGGAACGGCGATGCTCCTGCCGCATTCACCTCATGCACTGGCGGAAGGTCGCCCTCGCCGAGGAGTTGATCGGCCGCCTCGGCTGTGTCTAAAGCCATCCTGATTGCCTATGGAAAGAGCAGTTACCCCCAGAATTGGGCAGAATCGCTATAGATTGATCCGCCCAATGTCACCATGATTGTCTCACGATGCCGCTGCTCACGATTCACCACAAGACCGAATATCGCTACAACCGTCCCGTGGCGTTCGGCGAACACAAGATCATGCTGCGTCCGCGCGACGGGCACGATCTGCGCGTGCTCGACTCCCAGCTCGATATCTCGCCCAAGCCGATGTCGCTGCACTGGATTCACGACGTGTTCGGCAATTCGGTCGCGATCGCCAATTTCGACGAGCGTGCGGAGACGCTGAGCTTCGAGTGGCGCGTCACCGTCGACCACAATCCGGTGGAGGAATTCGCGCTCACGCCGGATGATCCCGCCTACTTCTATCCCTTCGTCTATGACGACGAGGAATTTCCCGATCTCGTCCAGTACATCACGCCGCAATACACCGATCCCGGTGGCGAGATCGCGGAGTGGGCGCGGGGCTTCCTCGACGAGGATGCGCCGACGCCGACTTTCAAGATCCTGAGCGCCATGACGCACGGTATCCGCAAGCAGTTCAAGTACCGCAAGCGCCACGAGCTGGGCACCCAGCATCCACTCGACACCCTGCAGTCGGGCACGGGCACCTGCCGGGACTATGCGCTGTTCATGATCGAGGCACTGCGCCATCTCGGAATCGCCGCGCGGTTCGTCTCCGGCTACATCTTCGTCCCCGAGGACATCGCGCAGCGCCATGCCGGCGGCGGCTCGACCCATGCCTGGGTGCAGGTCTATCTGCCGAGCGCGGGCTGGATCGAGTTCGATCCGACCAACGGCATCGTCGGCACGCGCGATCTCATCCGCGTCGCGGTCGCCCGCGACCCGCGCCAGGCGATCCCGCTGCACGGCGTCTATATCGGCCCCCAGGGCGCCTTCGATGTCATGGAGGTGAGCATCAGGGTGGTCTCGGACGAGCAACCCAGCGGCGAGGAGCTGGAAGCGGAGGTTCTGTGAATCCGCGCTGCGATTTGCACGCTGCCGATTGGCGGTTATAGAGGGCCATGAGCCCCGATCGTCTTTTCGTCTATGGCACCCTGATGCGCGGCTTCGACCATCCGATGGCGCGGCTGCTGGCGAGCCATGCGGATTTTCTCGGTGAGGCCACCTGCCGCGGCCGGCTCGTCCTAGTGAAGCACTATCCGGGATTGCTGCTCTCCGAGGCGCCCTCCGACCTCGTGCATGGCGAGCTCT
Source organism: Bradyrhizobium cosmicum (assembly GCF_032290525.1). Lineage (GTDB taxonomy): Bacteria > Pseudomonadota > Alphaproteobacteria > Rhizobiales > Xanthobacteraceae > Bradyrhizobium > Bradyrhizobium cosmicum_A. Next base: position 194,354 of record NZ_JASXTA010000006.1, read on the forward strand.
TTCGCATGCACGTGCCCGACGAGCTCTTGCGCGAGCTCGACATGTACGAGGCCTGCGGCGAGGGCTTTCCGGAGCCGACCGAATATCTGCGCGAGCTGGTCGACGTGACCTTGCCGGATGGCACATCGGACAAGGCCTGGACCTACCTCTACAACTGGCCCGTCACCGAGCTGCCGCGCATCGCGTCGGGCCGCTTCCTCGATCACTAGGCCGACAGCACTTCCTTCACGAGGCGCACATCGACCTCGCGCTCCACATAGGTCCACTCCTCGGTCCGCCTGAGCATCGCCACCAGTTCCTCGAACAGCGAGGCGTGCGCGGGCGCGTATTCGAACCAGGTCAGGAAGTCGAACGGACCGCCGAGGTCGCGGCAATGATAGAGCTGCCGGGCGATGGCGGGCAGGAAGCGCAGGCTGCTCGCGATGTGATGCGATTTGTCCTCGAAGATTTTTCGGCGCTCTTCCTGCGTCAGCTCCCACCAGGCCTGCGACTTGCGGATCGGGATCAGCGCCGCGCACGTCGCCTCCAGCCGGCCGAGGCCGGCCTGAACGGCCACCAGCTGCTGCTTCTCGGCGCGCTCGGTGTAGCGCAAGCTGCTCGCGACGCCGACCAGCCGCCAGGCGTTGCGCGAGGGCACCAGCGGCAATGAGACCGCCTCGCTGTCGGTGACCGACAGCGCCGGCATGAAGGGCAGGGGCTCGCCCGTCACGGGCGAGATCGAGGTGACGCGCCAGCCCCCGCTCTGACCGCCTCGAAAGATCCTGAACATGCCCTATCGAAGCGTGGAACCGGGCGCGGTTCAAGCTTTCCGTCGAATCTTTCGACCTGTGAATAGCCGGGAGAAGCCACACATGCTTCGTATTTTCCGGGGCCGTGCCTATATGCCTATCCGGTTGGCCATAACGCCCGACTCAGCCCAGAATCAGCATAATGCGCTTCACGCCCCAATTCCTCGACGAGTTGCGTGCCCGGCTTTCGGTCTCCGAAGTCGTGGGCAAGCGCGTCAAGCTGAAGAAGGCCGGACGGGAATGGAAGGGGCTGTCGCCGTTCCAGCAGGAGAAGACGCCGTCCTTCTACGTCAACGACCAGAAGGGTTTTTACCACGACTTCTCCTCCGGCAAGCACGGCGACATCATCAACTTCGTGATGGAGACCGACGGCCTGCCGTTCGCCGAGGCGGTGGAGCGGCTCGCCAGCATGGCGGGACTGGCGCTGCCGGCGGTGACGCCCGATGCGGCGCGGCAGGAGCAGCGCCGCCGCACGCTGCATGACGTCATGGATCTTGCCGCCACATATTTCGCGGAGACGCTGGCCTCGCGCCTGGGTGCGAAAGCGCGCGGCTATCTCGCCGACCGCGCGATCTCGCCGGCGACGCAGTTGCAGTTCCGCCTCGGCTATGCCCCGCCCGATCGCTTCGCGCTGAAGGAGCATCTCGGCAAGCTCGGAATCTCCGTCGAGGACATGGTCGAGACCGGGCTTTTGGTTGCCGGCAACGACATTCCCGTGCCTTACGACCGCTTCCGCGATCGCGTGATGTTTCCGATCACGGACTTGCGCGGCCGCGTCATCGCCTTCGGTGGACGCGCGCTGGAGAAGGACGTTCCGGCAAAGTACCTGAACTCGCCGGAAACGCCGCTCTTCCACAAGGGCGACAATCTCTACAATCACCAGACCGCGCGCAAGGCGACCCATGACGGCGCTTCGCTGATCGTGGTCGAAGGCTATGTCGACGTCATCGCCATGGTGACCGCGGGCTTCGCCGGCAGCGTGGCGCCGCTCGGCACCGCGCTCACCGAAAGCCAACTCGCGCTGCTCTGGAAGATGGCGGACGAGCCGATCCTGTGCTTTGACGGCGACCGCGCCGGACAGAAGGCGGCTTATCGCGCCGCGGACCTTGCCTTGCCGTTTCTCGCGCCCGGCAAGAGCCTGCGCTTTGCGCTGCTGCCGGAAGGCCAGGACCCGGACGATCTCGTTCGCTCCGGCGGCCGCGGTGCGATCGAGGAGGTGATCGCCGCGGCGCGTCCGCTCGCCGACATGATCTGGTCGCGCGAGCTTGAGGGCGGCAACTTTGCCACTCCCGAGCGCCGCGCCGCGCTGGAGGCGCGGATCAAGGAATTGTCGAACGGCATTCGGGACGAGGTGGTGCGGCGCTACTATCGCCAGGATCTCGCCGAGCGGCTTCAGCGTACCTTTGCCCCCGAGAGCGGACGCGGCGGCTTTGCCGGCCGGGGCAATTTCCGCCAGGGGGCCGGCGGCCGCCCGTTTCAGCCCCGCGGCGGGCAGCCGAATCGATTCGGCGGCCAGGGATATGGTGGGCAAGGATTTGGTGGCGGCCGCCGTGGCCCGCCCGGTCCGATCCCGTTGCCCTCCGGCCCCTACCAGGCGGCGAGCCCGCAGCTCGCAACAAGCCCGATCATGAAAGGCCAGCGCAGCGCCATCTCCCGCCGGGAGGCCCTGATCCTGCAATGCCTGATCAACCATCCCTGGCTGCTGCATGAGCACTTGGAGGAGGTCGCCGCCCTGGAGCTGGCCCATCCCGAGGCTCACAAGCTCCGGGCCGGCATCATCGCCGCCTTCGCCAACGACCATCACCACTCGCCGGACCCCGGAGAGCTGGCTGAGAAGATGCGGGCCGATATCGAGAAGGGCGGATTTCTACAGCTTCTTCAAAGGGTTGAGAGCGGCATCACGACCGCGGCCGTGTGGGGCGCCCGGGAGGGGGCGGCCAGGGACGACGTTCTCGCCACCTGGCATCAGCTGGTTGCCTTGCATCGGCAATGGCATTCACTACTTAGAGAACTGAAAGACGCCGAGCTGGCCTTGGGGGAGGACCCCAGCGAGGCCAATTTGGCGTGGCTGCGCGACGTCAAGGCTCGGATAGGCGAAGTCGACGGTACCGAGGCCCTGATCGAGGGTTTTGGCGAGCTGTCGGGCCGGTTCCAGAAGAGCGTGTGATGAAAGAATCATGCGGACGGCCGGGGCCGGAACCGCTAAAAGACTCGCCAAATCCGAGGTTTGGCGGCAAAAACAGGGTTAATCGAGGCTTAACGGTCTTGTAGCACTTTGGCCATCAGGCGGCCGCAGGCAGAACAGACGCGTCAGGAATGAATCCGCGCAATCGCTGTTGGCACTACACCTGCATCCGCTGCGACAAAGAGGCTCACGAAGCGTTAGGCAAATCCGGCGAGAGAAGGGTCGGGGTGGCGAGAGATAGGCGCGCCGCCCTTTCCGTGTCGAGATCTGACGAAGCGAGAGCGTCGAACAACAGGTTCAAGTGATTTCAGGCCGGCGGGGCGAGCCGTCGGCATGAAGCGCGTTTAGGAGCAATGGATGGCCACCAAGGCAAAGACGCTGCAGGCGAAGGACAAGGAAAAAGACGACAAGGCAGCGGACGCGCCGGAGAAGGACTCCCAGGACGCGCCCTCGCCGTTGCTCGATCTGTCCGATGCGGCAGTGAAGAAGATGATCAAGCAGGCCAAGAAGCGCGGCTTCGTGACCTTCGATCAGCTCAACGAAGTTTTGCCGTCCGACCAGACCTCGCCCGAGCAGATCGAGGACATCATGTCCATGCTCTCGGACATGGGCATCAACGTCACCGAAGCCGACGATAGCGAAGGCGAGGAAGACAAGGACGAGGGCGGCGAGGACGAGACCGACAACGAGCTCGTCGAGGTCACCCAGAAGGCCGTCACCGAGGTCAAGAAGAGCGAGCCGGGCGAGCGCACCGACGACCCCGTGCGGATGTATCTGCGCGAGATGGGCACGGTCGAGCTGCTCTCCCGCGAAGGCGAAATCGCGATCGCCAAGCGCATCGAGGCCGGCCGCGAGGCGATGATCGCAGGGCTGTGCGAAAGCCCGCTAACCTTCCAGGCCATCATCATCTGGCGCGACGAGCTCAACGAAGGCAAGATCTTCCTCCGCGACATCATCGATCTCGAAGCGACCTATGCCGGCCCGGAAGCCAAGGGCGGCATGAACACGGCGTTGATCGGCGGTCCGGCCGGGGAGAACGGCGAAGCCCAGGCGGAAGCTGGCGCTCCGGCAACGGGCGCTGCGCCCGCGCATGTCGCGCCGCCGGCAGCTCCGCCGTCGCCGACCCCGTTCCGCGCCGCGCCTGCGCCCGGCAATGCCGGCGAAGCCGAGAAGGATCCGGGCGAAGCCGCGGCCGAAGCCGACATGGACGAGGACGACGAGTTCGAGAACCAGATGTCGCTCGCGGCCATCGAGGCCGAGCTCAAGCCGAAGGTCGTCGAGATCTTCGACAAGATCGCCGACAGCTACAAGAAGCTGCGCAAGCTCCAGGAGCAGGACATCCAGAACCAGCTCGAGAGCACCTCGCACGGGCCCTCGCTGTCGCCGCACCAGGAACGCAAGTACCGCAAGCTCAAGGACGAGATCATCGTCGAGGTGAAGTCGCTCCGCCTCAACCAGGCGCGTATCGATTCACTGGTCGAGCAGCTCTACGACATCAACAAGCGGCTGGTGTCGTACGAGGGCCGCCTGATGCGCCTTGCCGACAGCCACGGCGTCGCGCGTGAGGATTTCCTGCGCAACTACACCGGCTCGGAGCTCGATCCGCGCTGGCTCAACCGCGTCTCGAAGCTCTCGGCCAAGGGCTGGAAGAATTTCGTCCATATCGAGAAGGACCGCATCAAGGACCTCCGCCACGAGGTGCATCAGTTAGCTGCCCTCACCGGCCTCGAGATCGTCGAGTTCCGCAAGATCGTGCACTCCGTGCAGAAGGGCGAGCGCGAGGCACGCCAGGCCAAGAAGGAGATGGTGGAAGCCAACCTCCGTCTCGTGATCTCAATCGCCAAGAAGTACACCAACCGCGGCCTTCAGTTCCTCGACCTGATTCAGGAAGGCAACATCGGCCTGATGAAGGCGGTCGACAAGTTTGAGTACCGCCGCGGCTACAAGTTCTCGACCTACGCGACGTGGTGGATCCGGCAGGCGATCACCCGCAGCATTGCGGACCAGGCCCGCACCATCCGCATCCCCGTGCACATGATCGAGACGATCAACAAGATCGTGCGCACCTCGCGCCAGATGCTCAACGAGATCGGCCGCGAGCCGACCCCGGAAGAGCTCGCCGAGAAGCTCGGCATGCCCTTGGAGAAGGTCCGCAAGGTCCTCAAGATCGCCAAGGAGCCGCTCTCGCTCGAAACCCCCGTCGGTGACGAAGAGGATTCGCATCTCGGCGATTTCATCGAGGACAAGAACGCGATCCTCCCCATCGACGCCGCGATCCAGTCGAACCTGCGCGAGACCACCACGCGCGTGCTCGCCTCGCTCACCCCGCGCGAAGAGCGCGTCCTGCGCATGCGCTTCGGCATCGGCATGAACACCGACCACACGCTGGAAGAAGTCGGCCAGCAGTTCTCGGTGACGAGAGAGCGTATTCGTCAGATCGAAGCGAAGGCGCTGCGGAAGCTGAAGCATCCGTCGCGGAGCAGAAAGCTGCGGAGCTTTTTGGATAATTGATCGGTATCGTCAGGCCCGGGCCGACCCAGGCATCATCCAAATGAAAAGGCGGGCCGAAAGCCCGCCGTTTTCATATTGTGTGAGTGATTGTTCTCGTTATAGTTGCGTAAAATCACAGCGCGCGACTAAGGGGGGGCATGGCTGAGTGGTTTGATGATTATGCCGATGAAGAAGACGAGTTGCAGATTGACGAATACGACATTACGGCGACCCCCAACGACTTTAACGTTTCAACTCTCTTTAATTTCATAGAATCCGGCGCCGTCCGCATTCCTGGGTTCCAACGCAATTTTGTCTGGGACCAAGTCCGCGCGTCCAAGCTAATCGAATCTCTCATTCTGGGAATACCAGTCCCGCAGTTGTTCCTGTACGAGCAGGCGCGCAACCGCTTCCTCGTGATTGATGGCCAACAGCGCCTTATGTCCATCTACTACTTTATCAAGCGAAGATTTCCGAGGAAGGAAAAGAGAGTTGAGATTCGCGCGATCTTTGACAGAGAAGGGAAAATTCCAGACGAGGTTCTTCACGATGACGAATACTTTGACGACTTCAAACTTAAGCTCTCAGAAAAGCTCCCAAACCAAACCAATAAATTTCATGGACTGAACTATTCTACTTTGGGCGATTACAAGACCCAATTCGATCTGCGCCCGATCCGCAATATCATCGTGAAGCAAAACAGCCCGGCGGGTGATGATTCCTCGATGTACGAAGTGTTTAATCGCCTAAATACGGGCGGTATCGAGTTCGGATTTCCTTGAAATTGGTCGCGAACGGAATAGGCTCGTCCATCAAGATTACGGCAGTTTCTTTCTCGAAAAATCTGCCGAGGAAATATTTGGCTCGTATGTTTCCGGGATGGTGTTCGTAGATTTTGTGCCGATGGCCCTTCGAGATTTCTCCGCGAAGCTGAAGGCTATGCCCGCCTAAGATCGCTCTATTCAAATTGGTCCGGCGGGGGACGCCCCGGTAGTTTCTGGATACCCAATCAAGCGCGCCCGGACCCGATCCGGGCCGCGATCCAAGCGAAAGCGGCGGGCCTGAGCCCGCCGTTTTTCTTTGTGCTGTCGCTGCGTGTCTCGCGAGCGGGCCTACTTCTTCTTCGCCCCGACCCGTTCGAGTTCCTTGATCGCCAGCGGCGGGCGGCCCGATTTTTCGGCGATCTCGCGGTCCTGCTCCATGATGAAGCCGCGCGCGGGCTCGTCGCCGTCGAGGCCGCCAAGGAGATCGGCGGGCACGCGCCGGTTCGAGCGCTGGGAGCCGTCTTCATAGAAGACGTTGAAAAAGGCGAATTCGCCCTTGGGATTGGTTCCGGGTTTTTTGGCCATGGCGGGCTTGTCGTCGATCAGGGCGCCATAGTCAAATGACTTTGGCGGGTTTTCCGGTGGTAGTGCGGCCCCTGTGGCGGCGGAATCGGCCGCGCGATCGATCGAGGACGTCCGTTTGCGAGATGCTCGGGGGCGGGAATGGAAGCGTCCAGCGCTTCCTAAAATCCGATGCCGCCGTTCGATCGGACCTCGTCGATCGAACCCTCGCCTCAATAAACGGCGGGCCGAGAAAGCCCGCCGTTTATTTCTGGTCTTCAGCGTCGCCCGGGGCTGGTGGGGCGACAACCTAGGATAGAAGGTTATAACCCGCGTCATGAGATGGCAAGGCAAATCACGGGAGCGCCGATGTCGCAGCGTGCGGATGAGATATGTGTTGCTTGTGAGCGTCGCTTCGGCGCGCTTTCAAGCCGGATGATTGGGCTTTGTTCATCTTGTCTGCTCTCGCAACGCAGCGAGAGTTCGCCCGTTTGCGTCGATGAGCGCAGACAGCTGCATTTTTTCCGAGAGTGCGCAGCAGCTGTCATTCGCTGCACGCCAATGAGTTCCAGTTTGCGCCGCGCGGCTCGATGCGTGCGCGCGGCGCGACCGCCGCCGCCGGTTCTGAATGCCGCGCCTAAAGCGAGCGCCTAAGTGCCCTGAAGGCCGCGATCGCCTCCGGCGTCGGCGGCCAATCCGACGGGAACTTCGCCTTGAAGGCACTGACACATTCCGCGATCGTGGCTTGCTTAAGCGAGGGCAGGCCGCTTGTGGCCGCCGAGGGCGGCTGCACGGACCAGTCCGGAATGTCATCACACAGCGCGACGATGCCGCCGAGCGCAACCAGCGTCGGCTCGCTGATGTCGGCGCCGCTGGATCTTGCAGGTTTGACGTCGAACCATCGATCCAAGACATCCGATGTCTCGTGCGCCGGCCGCAGCCGCATGGCCTGGAGACGCAGCCGGTTCTGATGACGCTTGACGCCTCGCGGCGTCGGATCGGCCTCGAACACGGCGGGATGCCAGATCGCCAGCGCCGTGCGGAAATGCTTGGAATCCTCCACCTTGTCCTCGCGTACCATGGTGACGCGCCGGGCTGCCAGCAATGCGATGAGCAGCAGCGCAACGGCAAGGCCAAGATAGGGCGGCACGCGTCGGGATAGGACGAGCTGATCGGCGGAGGCTACCGGCACGGCCGTGTTGGCGTCATCGCGGCGCTCGGGCGCGAGGTTCGGCGCGGCCGATGCGGCGTCTTCGGTGGCGGCAGACGCGGGCGCTGCCGTGGCTTGCGGCGGCTTCGCCGGGGGCGGCGACACCACGCTCTGCAAATTATTGGCCCATGACGCCAGCAGCCAGATCATCAGCAGCAGCGCCATCGCCGGGATCCCGACATCGGGCACGTAGCGAAGCGTCCTTCGAATGCGGTCCGGCCATGGCGACATGGCCTCTCGCCGCTCGTCGTGGCCGAACGACAGCCCGACGCTGTTGCGGACGTCCACGTCGGGAACGGGAATGGTGAGGTTGAGCAGCTTCTTCAGATATTGCCGGGCGCGCTGCTGGTCGTCGCCATATTGCTTGGCGATGATCTCCACGACCTTGGGCTCGTCCATGCCGAGGAAGATGAAGCACGGGCCCGCCGTGGTCAGGAAGTTGATGGATTCCAGCACCTCCATCAGGTTTGCCGGCGTGCAGCGGTCGAGATCGTCGATGAAGATGACGAGGCCAGGGCTGGTGGAGGTTCGCAAAGCCCGGCCGGCGGCGTCGAACTCCTTGGCGAACTTGTAGCGGAAGCCGAGCTGGGCGCTGAAATCGGCGAGCTTGGAGTTGCCGCGCAACGTCGCCATCAGCTCGGACGGCTTCAGGTTCATGGTGGCGTAGATCTTGACGATCACGAGCAGCAACGTGCCGGCGCCGACGAAGAGGGCGTGGTCGAGCCAGCTGCTCGCGGTGTCAGCCAGTTGCGCGAGCTTCGGCCACTCGGCGTCGGGTTTGAGCCAGGCGGCCAGCGAGTTGCCGATGGCGGCCCATTTGAACGCCCAGGCCACGCTGAAGATCACGGCAATGGTCAGCAGCAGCGGAACGATGTCCCGTCCCGCGCGCACGTACAGCAGCCGCGCCCTGAACCAGAGGCCCGAGAGGCGCCAGACCGACGGGATCGCCTGGCCGCGGATGTTCTCGAGCAGGGCCGCGAGAATGTTCTCTTCTTTCTGGTGATGCCAGGCATTGAACCAGACTGGGCTCGATCCTCGCTGGCGCAGATCTTCCGCCACGAGGTTCATCAGCGAGCTCTTGCCCGTGCCCCATGGACCGGTGATGGCGATCGTCAGGGGCGGCGAGGTGCTGGTGTTGCGCACGAACCGCGACAGCGCGAGCGCCAGCGGCTTCATCCCGAGCACGTCGAAATCGTTCCACCCGATCGGCGTATCGGACGTGCCGGTCGCGGAAATGCCCTCGTCGACCTTGCTGCGGGGCAGGTCGTGCCACGCCAATCCGGTGAAGAAGAAGGCGAGCGCCAATCCCGGCAGCGCGCCGAACAGCACCCAGGGCGCGAATTGCCATCGATACGACAGTCGCTCCCAACTCTTGCCACCGTCCGAGGTCTGGAACACCGCCGGAAGCGGGCCTTCCTCGTTGCCGTCCTCCCAGCCCGACGAGATCCAGCCGAAGCGCTGGTCGGGCTGGAAGTGAAGCGAGCGCAAATTCGCTTTGGTCGGATTTGCATTGGTCGGAAGGGTGACGAATTGAGTCTCGTGCTGCACCTGGCCGGCCGGGGTGAACAGCTTGAACGTGGTGGCGGCGAGATGACCTTGCGCGAACAGCGTGAACATCCTGGCGGTGCGACGAGGCAGCTCCACCTCTTGGTCGGGAGGCAGCAGAGCGAAGAAGTTCATCCGCGATGATGTCGTCCGCAGAAATTCTCTCACGCCTCCCTGCAGCTTGGCATTCAGGCCCGCCGCGGCGCGATATCCGCGAATTTCGTCGTCGACCGCGTACCCCGACAATGCGAACGGCACCCGCGCGTCGACCGCCGTCAACAGCATTGGATCGATCGACCCCGAGCCATCCGCCGCATTACGGGCCGGGACCAGCAACGGCTGCTCTCCATCGACCGCGATGAAGGGCGCGGGATTGAGGTCGGTTGGAAATCCTTTCCAGCTTTGTCCGCCATCCCGGCTGGCCGAACCGTCGATTCCCGCCAGCCGGAGGCACCATGTGCGGCCCTTGTCGCAGCCGGCCCAGTAGGCCCCCTCCGACAGCGGCTGGCGCGCAGGCAGTCTTGCGAAATTGGGATCGGCACTGGGGTCCGGCACCAGCCTGACCGCCGCCGGTTGCGGCGCGCGCGGGGCGGTCACCTTCGAATCCTTGGATTCGATCGACGGCTGTTGCTGGATCGGCGATTGCTGAACCGGGTTGTTGGGGATCTTCGACGGTTCGGCCTGATTGGGCGCTATCGGTCCCGTCTTTGGCGCAACCTTCCGATCAGGCTCGCCGGCACGGGCGGCCTCGAATCCCAGCCAGTGAAACGCGGCGCGCTGCGGGGCGGGGTCCGTCAGCCCGACCGGCCGCTCGGTGAGCCAGGCCGTCGATTTCGGCCGCCATGACAGCACGCCGGCGGCGCCCATCGGGACCACGGGCATCAAGGCCAGACGCGGATCGGGTTGCAGCTTGAACAGCCATTCCAGAAAGCCCGGATCCGGCGTGAACGGATCGGTGCGTATCGAGCGATCGGTCAGGCCGACGATGCAAAGGATGAGCAGGGCGAAAGTGATGGTCGCCTTCAGGTAGAGCCGGCGCAGCATCACCCGCCGGTCGGTCCGGGACGCCCCCTCGGACAGGCCGCCGGTGGAAACTGGCGTCGGCGCTTTGGCATCCATGACGCGCCCTTCGGAACGAAAACCGCAGGCTCAACCCCGGCGCGCATCCCGGTCGTGCACGTCCTGGGCCTGATGATATGTCTGGATGAGGCGCTTCAGGTTCACATGTATCGCGGGCTCCGGCGTCAGCATGGCGAGCCGTGAGGCGCCGTGACCAGTGCGCTTTGACCGGTCCGCTGTTCCCGGGCATGATCGTGCGCTGCCGTCCGCGCAGATTCTCCAGAGGATTTCCCCGCATGCTGAGATACGTCCTGGCCATCGCCGTCATCGTCTGTCTGGCCGGTGGCTCGGCGCAGGCCGCGCGCTGCGGCGGCGACTTCAACAGCTTCGTCGCCACCATGGCTTCGGAAGCGCAAGGAGCCGGCGTCTCGGCGAGCGTGACCAACGCGGCGCTCAGCGGCGTGACCCCTGATGGCGCGGTGCTGGCCTTCGATCGGCGCCAGCGTTACACCTTCAACAAGAGTTTCGAGCAGTATGTCTCGACCCGCGTCGGCCCCGGCCGCATCAATGGCGGCAAGGCGCTGCTGCAGCGCCATGCCGCACTGCTCTCGCGCATCGAACAGAAGTTCGGCGTGCCACGCCATATCCTGGTCGCGATCTGGGGCCTCGAAAGCGATTTCGGCAAGGGCGACATCGGTAAGATGCCAGTGGTCCGCACGCTGGCGACGCTCGCGCATGATTGCCGCCGCACCGAGCTGTTCCAGGGCGAACTGCTCGCCGCCCTCAAGATCGTGCAGCGCGGCGACCTGCCGCTGCGCGACCTGATTGGCGCCTTTGCCGGCGAGATCGGCCAGACCCAGTTCCTGCCGTCGTCCTACATCAAATACGGCGTTGATTTCGACGGCGACGGTCACGTCGACCTTCGTCACAGTGTCCCCGACGTGCTCGCCTCGACCGCGAACCTGCTGCACACCAGCGGCTTCAAGATGGGTCAGCCCTATGGCGAGGGCACCGCCAATTTCGAGGCGATGCGCGAATGGAACAGAGCGGTGATCTATCGCAAGACGATCGGGTATTTTGCGGATCGGCTGGCGGGGCAGTGACTACATACTCGGTGTCATCACCCGCGAAAGCGGGTGATCCAGCATTCGAGCGACAGTGGTGGCTGAACCGAGAAGCTGCGGCGTACTGGATTCCCCGCTTTCGCGGGCAATGACAGCGCCGAGTGGCGCAAGCCCATCACCTCTCACGTCCCCTTCGCCATTTTCTCCAGCTTCCGCTGCAACGGCGCCCAGTACGTCGCCGGGCGGAAGCGCTGCAGCAGGTCCATGAAGCGGGCGTCCTTGCCGATCAGGATGCGCGGCTCGTTCTTCTCGATGCCCCTGATGATGCGCAGGGCGGCGTCCTTCGGGGTGGTCCTGGCCGCATTCTCGAACCGCTCGATCGATTGCGCGCGTCGGGCATTGTCGGTGACGCCGAGCCCGGTGCGCGAGTTGCGCGCGATGGCGGTGGCGACGCCGCCGGGATGCACGACCGACAGTCTCACCGAGCTGCCTGCAACTGCAAGCTCATGCCGCACGCTCTCCGAAAAACCGCGCACCGCGAACTTCGCCGCGGCATAGGCCGACTGCCCGGGCGGCGCGATGATGCCGAAGATCGAGGAGAGGTTGACGATATGCGCCTCGCCCCTCGTCTTCAGATGCGGCAGGAACGCGCGTGTGCCGTGCACCACACCCCAGAAATTGATGTCGAACAGCCAGTCCATCTGGGCCTGGTCAATCTCCTCGAACGACCCCATCACAGCCACGCCGGCGTTGTTGATGACGATGCCGAGCGCCGGATGTGCGGCGACCGCATCGCTCGCGAACTGCGCGATGTCGCCGGGCTCGCCGACGTCGAGGCGGTGAACGGTCACCTTGCGCGCCTTCTCCGGTCCCTCGCCGATCTCGGCGGCGAGCGTCTTCAGCCCGGCCTCGTCGCGATCGGCGAGCGCGAGGTCGCAGCCGCGCCGGGCAAACTCGATGGCCAGCGCGCGGCCGATACCGCCCGCCGCTCCCGTGATGGCGGCGGCGCCGCGAATCATGGTCATGGATTCCCCCATCAAGCTCCGACCGTGGAACTATGATTTACATTTTTTCAGAATGGAACCGAACCGTATTCGAGTTGGCTCCTTAACGTAAGTTACTTGGACGGAGGCGGCAGCATTGGAGCAACCGATGGGACAAACCAGACCATTTCCTGCAACAGCCCTCATCGTAGAAGACGACCTCATGCAGCGGGAGATGCTCTGCCTCCTTCTGGAGGAGAGCGGCTATCAGGTCATTCAGTGCGAGAGCGCGGAAGCGGCCGAACGCGTGCTGGATAAGAACGCCGGGGCCCTCTGCCTGATGATGACCGACGTGCAGCTCGCCGGCCGCATGAATGGCGTCGAGCTCGCGCATGTCGCCAAGGACCGCAATCCAAAGCTCGACGTCGTCGTCACGTCCGGCCGTCCCTTGATGCAACCCCTGCCGATGGGCGCGAAATTCTGGGCCAAACCCTGGGCACCGCTCGACGTGTTGCGCGAGGCCGAGATCGCGCAACTGTCCTGACGGCACGCTCTTGGCGTCCGCTTCCTTGCCCTGGAGCGCAGTGATAAGGTCAGCCAATGACCTTGTCCTTTCTGATCACCTCGCTCATCGTCGTCGCCTCGCCCGGCACCGGCGTGCTCTACACGCTGGCCGCGGCGCTGACGCGAGGCTCGCGGGCCAGCGTCGCGGCGGCGTTCGGCTGCACGCTCGGGATCGTGCCGCACATGATGGCGGCGATGCTGGGCCTCGCCGCGGTGCTGCACACCAGCGCGCTCGCCTTCGCCGCGTTGAAATGGGGCGGCGTGCTCTATCTGCTCTACATGTCCTGGCAGGCCTTGCGTGAGACCGGCGCGCTCGCGGTCGAGGGAGAGATCAGGGAACGGTCGAGCGGCCGGGTCATCGCCACCGGTTTCCTGATCAACATCCTCAATCCGAAACTGTCGATCTTCTTCCTCGCCTTCCTGCCGCAGTTCATCGCCGCGGACGAGGCCCATGTGCTGGCGCGGATGCTGGAATTGAGCGGCGCCTTCATGGCGATGACGTTTGCGGTGTTCGTCCTTTACGGTCTCTGCGCAGCGTCGGTGCGCGAGCGCGTGATCTCCCGGCCGCACGTCATGGCCTGGCTGCGGAGAAGTTTTGCCACCGGCTTTGCCGCGCTTGGTGCCAAGCTGGCGTTCGCGGAGCGGTAGCCGACAAAATAGCGCATGCCGGTAAAAAAGCGGGCCTCGCGCCCGCTGCCTTCAAATTCAAATCCTACCCGAAGCCCGGGCGGAGCGAGGCTCCACCCGGGCAAAGAAAAAGAAGTCTCGTTACTTCTTCTTCGCCTTCTTGGCCTTCTTCGCCTTCTTCTTCACCGCCTTCTTCGCTTTCTTAGCCATAGTATCCTCTTAAGGGTTCATGGTTAAACGCGACACGAGGGATGCTCGGCGGAGGGCCAGCCTCGCAACATCCTCGACCACAAGCTCACCAGATTCGCAGGTCTCTGCCCCGCGCCGTCACATCCGTGTCATCACGTTATCCACAGCTCAGATGCGTTTTCGGGTGATTTCTGCCCGCGAATCCGCATCGCGATGCGCCTCGGCGTGACCGCGCAGGGGCGCGGCGACATGCCTAACGATCCAACAATCGCCGCGCGGCGTTCATGAATCCAAAACCAAAGGCGCGTTTTCGCGGATCGCAGTGAGGGTCCGTTAAGCGCAATCCGTGCATTGTCTTCCGCAAGAACACGGGGACGGGTCATGGACGAACGGCTGCCAGAGACGGGGAGCACGGCGCTGCGCGTGCCGCACGCGCCATGCTGAACGTACCGACACTCTGGACCGTCTTCGTCGTCAACTTCCTCGCGCTCGGCCTGATCTGGGCCTACGTGGCGCGCTCCTATCCGAAATTTGCGGCCGCGCGCTTCTGGATGGCGTCGTCCTTCGTCGGCGCCGCCGGCGCGACGGCGGCGCTGGCGCGGCTGTTCGTCTCTTCTCCCGTGCCGCTGCTGTTCGGGGCCGCCGGCGTGATTGCGGCGAGCTGCCTCGCGGCCATGGGCATTCAGCGCTTCTATGATCGTCCGGTGTCGTGGCGCGTCATGGGCGGGACGGGCGTCTTCAGCCTCGCTGGTGTCGTGTTCTTCATGGTCGGCTTCGAGCACATGCAGCTGCGCATGCTCAGCTACACGCTCGGTCAGGCCTTGCCGCTGGTGCTGGCGCTACGCCTCTTGCTGTCGCCGCCCGAAGGCCGCGTCAGTCCCGGTGCCCGGTTGTCCGGCATCGTCATCCTCACCATCATCGCCATCTTCCTGGCCCGCGCAACGGGCAATCTGCTCGGCTACGATTTCTCGGCGAAGGCCGGTGGTCAGGGCCATGCCGTCATGGTGCTGGGGCTGGTGTTCCTGTCGATGACGCTCAATTTCGGCTTCCTGCTGATGGCGATCGACCGGCTGCGGGGCGAGGTTGCCGACCTCGCGCTGCTCGACGATCTCACCGGTGTCGCCAACCGGCGGCATCTGTTGCAGCGCCTCTCCGAGGAATGCGCCCGTTCGGAGCGCAGCGGCGAGCCGTTCTCGCTGCTGGTGATCGACCTCGACGGCTTCAAGGCCATCAACGACACCCATGGCCATGCCGCGGGCGATGCCTGCCTGCGGCACTTCACCCTGATGGCGCAGACGCGCTTGAGGCCCGGCGACATGCTGGCCCGCACCGGCGGCGACGAGTTCTGCGTCGTGCTGCCGGCTTCCACCTTGCGCGAGGGTGCCGCGATCGCCCGCCGCGTGCTCGAGGTCTGCCGCCAGGATGCCGCCGGCTGCACACCTGGGGACATTCCGATTGCGATCTCGATCGGGGTCGCCGAATGGGACCGCGGCATCGGCCAATTCCCGGACCGCCTGATCGCGCATGCCGACCACGCCCTCTATGCCGCCAAGAAGAACGGCAAGAACGATTTTGCGGTCTATGATCCGGTCCCGCCGCTCTCGCCCGAGCCGCCCGGGCTCGGCGAGGCCGCGCGCAAATTCGCCTGAAGGCTGCTACGCTGGGGTCCGTTGTTGGACCCTCATGATGATTTCCCGCCTGTTCGCGGCCGCAGTCGCCGCTCTCCTCCTGATCACACCTGCTGCCGCAACGGACGCCGAGTTCGCAAAACTCGCGCGCAGCTCGGGCACGCCTGACATTGCGGGCCTGAAGATCGTCTGGCTGGCGCCGTGGGGCGATGTTGCCAGGGCCCATGCCTGGCGCAACATCATCGTGCACCAGACCGAGGGGCCGGCAGGCTCGGCGCGCGGCGGCGCGACGGAGCAGGCGAAGAATCCGACGCGGCGCGGCGTCACGGTGTGGGTCGAGACCGACGGCACGGTCTATTGGGCGGTCGCGGAGAATCTTGTGCCAACCCATGGCGACGGCGCCAACCGCAACGACAACAAGTACATCGACAACAGCTCGACCTATCGCCGGGTGGTGCGCGACAATTCGATCGGCGTCGAGTTCGCCGGCAATTATCCCGATGTTGCGGCCGGCCCGACCGAGGCGCAAGTCGCGGCATGGAAGATCCTCGTGAAGGTCCTGCGCGCGCGCTACGACATCCCGCGCGACCACGTCTATGCGCACAACTGGATCGACTACAAGGATTCGCGTTATTGCGAAGGCTGCTGGCTCGCGACGCTGGCGAGGATTTGGGGGGAATGACGAAGGGGGCTCACACCTCCTTTCGGGCCGGCTGACCGGCAGCGGTTCAAGGCGAGTCCGGCCGGCGTTTCCGCCAAGTGCTGTGCATCTCACATCAACAAAAAAGCCGGCGTTGCCGCCGGCTTTTAAGTCTCTTTCGATCCGCCAATCTCTTGCCGTCAAAAGCTCCGCTTAGAGCGCGGCTTCCAGCGCGGCCTGTTCGGCCTTTGCGATGGTGCCCTTGACCGCGGCCTGCACCTTTTCGAAGGCGCGGACCTCGATCTGGCGGACGCGCTCGCGCGACACGCCGAACTCGGCAGCAAGGTCTTCCAGTGTCATCGGCTCATCGGCGAGGCGGCGGGCCTCGAAGATGCGGCGTTCGCGCGGGTTGAGCACGCCCATGGCGCCGTTCAGCGCCTCACGGCGGTGATCATACTCCTCGTGCTCCGCCATCATGGCTTCCTGGTTGGGCGTATTGTCGACCAGCCAGTCCTGCCATTCGCCGGCTTCGCCGTCGTCGCGGATCGGTGCGTTGAGCGACGCGTCGCCGCCAAGGCGGCGGTTCATGTCGATCACGTCCTGAGCGGTGACGCCGAGACGCTTGGCAATGGTCTTCACCTGGTCGGGGCGGAGATCGCCTTCGTCCAGCGCATTGATCTTGCTCTTCGCCTTGCGCAGGTTGAAGAACAGCTTCTTCTGGTTCGCGGTGGTGCCCATCTTCACGAGCGACCAGGAACGCAGGATGTACTCTTGAATCGACGCCTTGATCCACCACATCGCGTAGGTGGCGAGACGGAACCCCTTTTCGGGTTCGAAACGCTTCACCGCCTGCATCAGGCCGACATTGCCTTCCGAGACGACCTCGGAGATCGGCAGGCCGTAGCCGCGATAGCCCATGGCGATCTTGGCCACGAGGCGGAGATGGCTGGTGACGAGTTGGTGCGCCGCGTCGCGATCGTCATGCTCGCGCCAACGCTTGGCGAGCATGTATTCCTGCTGGGGCTCCAGCATCGGGAACTTGCGGATCTCGGCGAGGTAACGAGAAAGGCCGGATTCTCCATTGAGGACCGGCAGGGTAGCGGTACGGGCCATGATGAAGCCCTCCAAGGTTCAGGCCCCCGATAGCGGCGGGCCAGGCAGACGACCGCTGTGTTAAAGCCGGCCGTAGCTGCGATGTTCCGCGTTGGTCCTTTCCAACGCACGCGCAATATACCCCATCGGGGGTCAAAAAGGGAAGGATTGCTGACGTCACGTCCCCGTGTGGCAGCTATAACTTTTTGTAATGTAACGCTTTTCTTAACGGCCCTGCGTCATACCGCCGCTTTCAGCGCGCTTTGAAGGAGAAGCAAATCCTCCGGCAGCGGCGCCTCCCAGTGGAGTAATTCTCCGGTCCTCGGGTGCTCCAATACCAGCAGATAGGCATGCAAGGCCTGCCGCCCAAGTGCCGCCAGAGCGCCTTGCGATTCAGGCGCAAGCTGGTTGGCCTTGGTCTTGAAATGCGGGCCATAGACGGCATCGCCCATCAGCGGATGGCCGATATGGGCGAGGTGAACGCGGATCTGGTGGGTGCGCCCGGTCTCGAGCTCGCAGGCGAGCAGGGTCGCGATCGGCTTGCCGTCGCGGCCGACAAAACTCTCGATGACTTCCCAATGGGTCACCGCCTCGCGGCCGCCCTCGCGCACCGCCATCTTCTCGCGCGCATGGGGGTGACGGTCAATCGGCGCATCGACGGTGCCGCGATGCCGGCCGGGCAGCCCCCAGGCGAACGCCATGTAGCCGCGCCGCATCGCGCCGGTGCGGCCGTGGTCGGCGAACTGCGCCGACAGCGAGGCGTGGGCGAGGTCGTTCTTGGCCACCACCATCAGCCCGGTCGTGTCCTTGTCGAGCCGGTGCACGATGCCCGGCCGGCGCACCCCGCCGATGCCCGACAGCGTCGCGCCGCAATGGGCAATCAGAGCGTTCACCAACGTGCCGGTCTCGTGCCCGGCCGCGGGGTGCACGACCAGGCCCTTGGGCTTGTTGATGACGATGATGTCGTCGTCCTCGAACACGATGTCGAGGGCGATGTCCTCGCCCTTGGGCTCCGGCGGGACCGCTTCCGGCACGTCGATTGTGATCGTATCGCCCGAACTGACGTGATAAGCGGGGTCGCGGACCGCGGTGGCCTTCAGGCTCACCGCGCCCGCCAGAATCAGGGCTTTCAGCCTCGATCGCGACAGCTCGGTGAGGTGCGCCGCCAGCACGCGGTCGAGCCGGGCCGAGCCCTCCTCGCCGCCGACCACGACCTCCAACCTTTGCGCTGAACCTGAGCTTTCCATGACGACGTCTGATACCGCTGTTCCCGAACCGACCCCCGAGCAGGCCGCGCTGTTCGCGCGGGTGCGGCGGATGATGCTGATCGCGGGGTTGACCACGGCGCTGGCAATCTGCGCCGTCCTGATCGCGGTGGGCTACCGCCTTTTCAAGTCGGAGGGAAGGGCGCCGGAGGCCGTCTTCGACGCCATCGCGATCCTGCCGAAGGGCGCCAAAATCGTCTCGAGCGGCGTGGCCGGCGACCGGCTGGTGATCACGATCGAGGTTGGCGGGATCACCGAGATCCGCACCTTCGATGCCCATACCCTGAAGCCGACCGGAAAGCTGAAATTTGCCAATGAGCCGTAAAAGGCCCACTCGGGTCCTTGCGGCGGACAAATTTCGAGGTTATTGGCTAGCCCTCACGCTCCCTTCGTCTAGCGGTTAGGACGCGGCCCTCTCAAGGCTGAAACAGGGGTTCGATTCCCCTAGGGAGCGCCATTTTGCCTGCGAGACTGGGCACTTCCGAAACCGGCCATTTCCGCTTGTAGCCCCAACTAGCGTGCCCACGAGCCTTCGCGACCTATGCGATCGTTCCGTCGATCGAGCGGCGGATCACCCGCTGCACTTCCGCATTCGACAGGAACAGGTCGTGGTTGATGATGCCCCAGCCTTCCGCTGACGCATCGACCACGCGCACACCGAGCCGTGCGATGGCGGCCTTCTCGGCGGCGCCGACCCGGGTCATGCCACCTGCGATCTGTCCCGACAGCGCCAGGGCGCGATCGTTGGTCGCGGCGATCACGGTGATCTTGCCGGCAAGCGGACCGATGCGCTGGATCGCCGACGAGAACACGTCCATGTCGATATCAGGCGCGGCAAACACGACCGCGCCGATCTTGCCCGCGATTGTGTCGCCGTATCGCGCATAGAGCTGACGCAGGCTTTCGAGCGACAGCATGGTTCCCATGCTGTGCGCAACGATGTGCACGCGGCCGCCGGCTGGCGCCGACACGAGCGCAGAGAGCACGCGTTCGAACTCGTCGCGGGACCACATTGCGCTGTCGCGGTCATAGGCATAGTCGAACAGTCCTGCCTTGGAGGGCCAAGAGAACACCATGGTCCGGCCGCGGAACTTGACTCCGTCGGAGAGATGGGCGCCATCCAGCACCGCCGTCTCGAATGTCTGCTTGAAGCCGTGCACGTAGATCAGCACGTCTCCTCCGCCCGCCTGCGCAACGAGATCGCCAGCATCGGCCGAGACCGGCTCGACCCGGTCAAGGCGCCAATCGCCAATTCCAACCGAGGCGAGCGAAAGACGGCTCTCGTCGGGCGCCCCCAGCTTCGCCCGCGCGACGGTCATGGTGGTCGCGCGCTCCGGCCCGAACCAGGGTTTGGTGCGAGCGCCGTTCACGGGCTTGCGCGTGGTGGTGACGAGCAATGTGGGGTCAAGCGAGAGCGACGACGCATCGAAGCGCGCGCCGGTCGCACCGAGGCCAGCGCATCCGCCGAGCGCGAGGGCACTCCCCGCCGACAAAATTCCGCCGAGGAGCGCGCGGCGTGAAACGGAATGACGGGAGTTGCCTTGCAGGAGACGTCGGTTGATCACATGGAACCTTCGGGAACTTTGCCCACCGTAACGCGCCCCGCCAACTCCCTGGATGACAATGGGGGCGAGAAGACGGCGGAGCAGGTTCGCCGTCGATTGCATGGGCTCGAGACCGATCCGTCGTTCAGGGTCCACGCATCTTGATGAGATCGTTTATCGATACGCGGCGCCGGCGAGCCACGGGCGGGTCTCAGAAATCATGTGACAGTGGACGGCATCCTTATGCCGCCTTCTAGGTAGGGATCTTCCTGATCTGTGGTGCGAGCACGTCTTCGGCCGTTTCGAGGTCGTTGTGCATCTGTCTTGAAGTATTTTCCGAGCCGCAGCGCAGTGCCTGCCGTGATCGGCTTTTCTTCCCGGTGCGATACGCGCGATCCGGGTCTGCCGCCAAGTGACATCCCATGCGAGCATGATGCATCGGCGTCGGCGAGGGTAGTCGTTGTTCCCGGAATCTGCCTTGATGCGATTTCAGCTTTTTGGAGTGACGATATGAGCGGGTTGGTGATCTCTGGCGGCCGGGTGGTGGATCCCGCGAGCGGGATGGACGCCGTCGGTGATGTGGCGGTCGTGGACGGCAAGATCGCCGCCGTCGGCACCGGCCTCGGCGGCGCCGAGCGGGTGATCGATGCGACTGGGCTCGTGGTCGCGCCCGGCTTCATCGACCTGCACGCGCACGGCCAGTCGCTCCCCGCGGATCGCATGCAGGCTTTCGACGGCGTCACGACGACGCTCGATCTCGAGGCCGGCGTGCTGCCGGTCGGGTCCTGGTACGAGCGCCAGGCGAGGAAGGGCCGCGTGCTGAATTACGGCGCCGCCACCAACTGGGCCTTCGCGCGCATCGGTGCGATGACGGGCTCGAATGCCGAGAGTTCGCTGGAGGCGTTCGGCAACGCCATGCGCGACCGGCGCTGGATAGACAACGTCGCGACCGACGCGGAGGTGGCCGGCATTCTCGAGCGTCTTGCGCGCGGCCTGAATGAAGGCGGCATCGGCATCGGCATCCTGAACGCCTATGCGCCGGGTGCCGGCGTGCAGGAATTGACGGCGGTGTGCCAGTTAGCTGCCAAGCAGGACGTGCCGACCTTCACCCACGTCGCCTACATGTCGCGGGTCGATCCCGAGAGCGCGGCGGAGGCCTATATCCGCCTGATCGGCTATGCCGGCGCCACCGGCGCGCACATGCACATCTGTCACTTCAACTCGTCGAGCAAGACCGACGTCGAGCGTTGCCGCGTGCTGATCGAGAAGGCGCAGGCGCAGGGCCTCCCCATCACGGTCGAGGCTTATCCCTACGGCACCGGCTCGACCGTGCTGGCCGCCGCCTTCTTCAGCGATCCGGAGTTCGTCGAACGCAACGGCACCGGCTATGATTCCGTGCAGCGCGTCACCGACGGCCATCGCTTCCGCGACCGCGAGGAGCTCTTGAAGGCGCAGGCCGATGAACCGTCCTCGTTGGTGCTCTGGCACATCCTCGACACCGAGAACAATGCGCATCACCGTGACCTGCTCGACATGTCGGTGCTCTATCCCGGTGGCGCGATCGCGTCGGACGCGATGCCGTGGACGACGTCGGACGGCAAGACCTACACCGGCGATGCTTGGCCGCTGCCGGATGATGCCACCTCGCATCCGCGCTCGGCGGGCTGCTTCACGAAATTCATCCGCGAATGGGTGCGCGAGCGCAAGACGGTGTCGCTGCTCGAAGGCGTGCGCAAATGCGCGCTGATCCCTGCGGAAATTTTGTCGCAAAGCACGCCGGCGATGCGCGCCAAGGGCCGGCTCGCGAAGGACGCCGATGCCGACATCGTCGTGTTCGACTACGAGAAGTTGAGCGACCGCGCCACCTTCACGGCGATGAACCGTCCGTCGGAAGGCGTGCGGCATCTGGTCGTTAGTGGCCAGCCACTGATCAGCGACGGCATTCTGGATGTGGCGGTGCGGCCGGGAAAACCCGTCCGCCGTCCCGTCGTCGAGCGCTGACCCATGCCGGTCCCCATTCTCCTGGTGACGGGCTTTCTGGGGGCGGGCAAGACCACGGTCGTGAACCATCTGCTGGCGCATTCGGAGGGGCGGCGGATCGCCGCGATCATCAACGATTTCGGCGCCATCAACATCGATGCGGAGCTGATCGCGGGCGCGAGCGACGGCGTGGTCAGTCTCGCCAATGGCTGCATCTGTTGCTCGCTCGAAGGCGATCTGTTGCGCACGCTCTCGACGTTGCTGCGGCGCGATCCGAAGCCGGAGTACATCGTCATCGAGACCAGCGGTGTCGCCGATCCCGCCGACATCGTCCGTAACCTCATGGACCCCGTGATCCTGCGCGAGGCGCCGCTGGAGACGGTGCTCTGCGTGATGGATGCAACGGCGCCGCTCACCGCCCTGGATGAGGCGCTGCACCGTTCGCAGTTGCGGGTCGCCGATATCGTGGCGCTGACCAAGCTGGATCTGGCGGACGCGGGCGCAGGCACCCGGATGCGCGAGGCCATCCGCGCGCAACGCGTCCCTGCCGTGGTGGTGGATGCCAAGCACGGCGAGCTTCCGTCCGCGCTGCTGTTCCCCGCGACCGTCGATCGCGCGCCGGTGTCACGCGAGCCGGGACCGAAGCGGCCCGCAGAGGAGCGCTTCGAGACGCTGAGCTGGACCTCGGACCGGCCGCTCTCACTGCCGCGCTTGCAACAGGCCATTGGCCGTCTCGCGCCAAAGCTCGCGCGTGCCAAAGGTCTGTTCGAGACGGTCGAACAGCCCGGGCGCCAGATGGTGTTTCAGTTCGCCGCTGGCCGCGCGACGCTCGCGCCGGGCGATGCCGCGCTCGCCTCTGGCGATGCTCCAGCGGCAGGCGTGCCGCGCGCGCGGATCGTCTTCGTCGCCGAGCTCGGCGTGCTCTCCAAGGCGGAGCTCGACGAAATCATGGAGGCATGCGTTGCGGGTGAGGGGGGCTCATAGCCCGATCTGGGATGTGGGGATTTCACTCCCCCTCCGGCTCGGTCGGCTTCTCCGCCGCCTCTTCCGCGTTGACCGGCGCAGCGCCGTGCGTCCCGCGCAGCCGGATCATGGTGTCGATCACGTCGACCTCGATTTTCAGCATGTCCAGATCGCGCGTCATCTCGCGCACCTCCTGGCCCTTCCGCGTGTTGACGATCAGCTTTGCGCGCATCCATTCCAGCCGCGCCCGCTGGGTGTCGCGCTCGAATTTCTTTTCGGCATAGCGGCGCCGCGCCTCGGCATAGGCGCCGACCAGCGCGGTTTCCGGCAGGCTCCACAATTGCTCGACCGACATGGTCATGCCGTTCAGATCCCGGGGGTGCTGCGGCGGAGGGGTGCTCCGCAGTCTATCAGACCCTTCCGGCGGGCAATTCTCAAGAGGGTGTCAGCAGTTCCTGCAAGCTCACGCGAATTGCGCGAGGCCGTGGCCGACGGACCAGTTCTCCGCCGGGGCATCGAGCACGTTCACGAACACGTCCTCGGGCCGGATGCCCGGGTTCTCGCCGAGCAGCTCCGCGATCCGCCGGTACAGCGCCATCTTCTGCTCGGGAGTGCGCGAGGCGAACACGGTGATCTGGATCAGCACGGCATCGTCGCTGCGGTTGACGCCGTAGGCCTTGCCGCAACGGAAGTTCGCGGGCGAAAGCTCGCTGATGGTCATGAACTCGTCGCCCTCGGGCACATTCAGCGCCTCACGCATGGCGCGATAGAGACCGTCGAGGATCGCCTGCCGGTAGGCGTCAGGCTTGCCGGCGCGCATCGAGATGTGAAGGAGAGGCATGAGCTGATTCCCTTGGCGAGCGTTTCCGGCCGGCCAGGGCGCTCCCGCACGCCGGCCGTTCGACCCATTGACGAAAACGGGCTATCAATCCCAATCAGTTTTTGACACGATGTCGAAAAAGCATGTTCTAGACATTGTGTCAAATACTTTGGGTTCAAGGAGCAGGATTTGAGGCCGCGCGAGTTCGACCACGACGACGTCCTGCGCATCGCGTTCGACCAGTTCTGGCGCAACGGCGTGCGCGGCACCTCGCTGTCGGACATCGCGCGCGACGCCGGTGTCCAGCGCGGCAGCCTCTACAATGCCTTCGGCAGCAAGGAAGCGCTGTTCCTCCAGGCTTACGAGCGCTATGCAGACGAATATCTCGCCGCCCTGCAAAAGACGCTCGGCACAGGCTCATTGCGAAAGCGCCTCACCGCCTTCTTCGACCTGACCATCAGCAACTTCCGCGCGGGCTCGCCGCCGCGGGGATGTCCGACCACGCGCGGCTTGATGGAGCTCGGCCCCGCCGAAGGAGAAGGTTTGGATGAGGAGGCGCGCGAGGCCTTTGCGAGCCTGATCTCGCGCATCGCCGCTCTGGTTCAGGACACGCTGGCGGCCGGCGCCGCGCGCGGCGAATTCAACGGCAACGCCGCGGCTGCGGCGCTGCACATCATCACGGTGACGCGGGGTCTCGCGGTGCTCGAACGTGCCTATGGTGACGAGCCGCAACTGCGCAAGATCGCTGCTCACACCATCGATCTCGTGATCGGCAAGAAGGGCGGTTAGGTCGGGATTCAAGACGACGGCCCCGGCGGTGGCGATCGCTGGGGCCGTCTGGAGGTTTATGGAGGGCGTCGGGCACTGCCCGCCATGACGATGTCGATACCGCAAGACGGCTCTCTATGCGAGTAGAACCCATCAAGCATCAGCAGCATGCAAGCGCGTTGACCGCCCGCGTCGTCGCGTTATCGTTCTCATTGCCGTGCACCACAACGATCCCGTCAGTGCAACGTGGGACTTCCGACCAACCAGCTCTTCATCGTCATGGTCCGCTCGAGGTCCAAGGTCTGAACGTGTCGATCCGGCAGCAGGAGACCGGCTATGCGGAAGATCGTCGCAAGCCCCTGGACGGGCGCCAGCGCCCAGTCCGCGCCGATCGGCGGTAGCCAGCTCTCGAAACGCTCGCGCGCGATATCGATGCGCTCGTGCTGTGCCGCGGCGACCGCGTGCAGGATCCCGTGCTCGCTCTCAGACATCTTCGGACAGGTGGGGCAATGAACCTCGATGGCCGTATGCGCCGTGCAGGCAAAGATCTCGATGATGGCTTCCAGCGACAGCACGGCATCGCCGACACGAAAATGGTCGTACACCTGCTGGATGTCGGCTGCGGTCGGAACGGCGGTTCCGCTGCGCGCCTTGGCGCGAAATCCCCAGATGAAGAGACGCTCCGCGGCACACAGCGCGGGAAGATCGAGGGGTTTTGCGGATGTGGATTGATGCATGGAGCCTGTGGCCTTTGGCTGCGATCACGCCGCTCGGGCGTTGACGATCTGCGTTGATCGTTCTGCCAGAGCCTTCCGCAAGTCAACGTGCGGAGAGGCGATATCGAGGTCTTCTAGATTTGGCGCCTGCGTGAATGTCGACGAATTCTAAAGTGCAGCGACGAAGCCACGCGAAATCGAACCATCGACCGGCCCGCTTATTTTCGCGGGGCTTTGGGCAACCCGAATGCTTAAGTCTTTGCTAAGGGTGGCGGGATAAACTGGCATATCAGCCCTTCCAATTCTTGCGAGCACCGATGTTTTTTTCCCGCATCAGTTTCAAGCTGGTCCTGATCGTTGGCATTAGCCTGCTCGGCATGATCGCTCTGGCACCGATCGCGCTTTCGACCCTGCGCGCCCAGATGATCGCCGACCGTCAGGCCAAGACGCAGCACATGGTCGACGTCGGCTACGGCATCCTGGCGCACTACCAGAAGCTCGAGAGCGATGGAAAGCTGCGGCGCGAGCAGGCGCAGGCCGCCGCGATGGCGGAGATCAAGAGCCTTCGCTACGACAAGGTCGAGTATTTCTGGCTCAACGACATGGCCGCGAAGATGATCATGCATCCGATCAAGCCCGAGCTTGACGGCAAGGATCTCTCGGACATGAAGGACCCGACCGGCAACCGGCTGTTCTCGGGTTTCGTCGACGTCGTCAACAAGCAGGGCGCGGGCTTTTATGGTTATCTCTGGCCGAAGCCCGGCTTCGACCAACCGGTCGGGAAAATCTCCTATGTGAAGGGCTTTGCGCCCTGGGGCTGGATCATCGGCACCGGCATCTACCTCGACGACGTCGATGCGGTCTTCCGCCAGAACGCGATGACGTTCGGCTCCATCTGCCTGGCCGTGCTGGTCCTGGTCCTCGGCGCCTCGTTCCTGATCGGCCGCAGCGTCACCCGGCCGCTGGCAACCATCACCGCGCTGACCGAGCGCCTCGCCGCCGGCGACAGTGCGTTCGAGGTGCCCTATACCAGCCGCGGCGATGAGGTCGGCGGGCTCGCCAAGGCGCTTGCCGTGTTCAAGGAGAATGCGTCGGCCGTCAGCCGCATGCATGCCGAGCAGCAGGAGACCAAGCAGCGGGTCGACGACGAGAAGCGCAAGACGATGGCCGATCTCGCCGGCAAGTTCGAGGCGAGCGTTCAAGCCGTCGTCCGCGAGGTCTTCAACGAGGCGCGGGCGATGCAGCGGGCAGCTCAAGGCATGTCGGAGACCGCGAACAAGGCGACCGACCGCGCCAGCTTCGTCGCGACCGCCTGCCAGCAGGCCTCATCCAATGTGCAGACGGTGGCCTCCGCTGCCGGGCAGCTATCGTCCTCCATCACCGAGATCAGCCAGCGCGTGGCGCAGGCTGCAAGCGTGGCCGACAAGGCCGCGGCCGACGGCCAGCGCACCAACGACACCGTGCAGGGACTGGCTGCGGCGGCCCACAAGATCGGCGAGGTGATCGACCTCATCAACCAGATCGCCTCGCAGACCAACCTGCTCGCGCTCAACGCCACGATCGAGGCGGCGCGCGCCGGCGAATCCGGCAGGGGCTTCGCCGTGGTCGCGAGCGAAGTCAAATCGCTGGCGAGCCAGACCGCGAAGGCGACCGACGAGATCGGCGCGCAGATCACCGCGATCCAGGCCGAGACCAATCAGGTCGTGGGCAACATCGAAAGCATCCGCAAGACCATCATGGAGGTCAACGAGATCTCCTCATCGATCGCAGCCGCGGTCGAGGAGCAGGGCGCCGCGACGCAGGCGATCGCGCATAGCGTGCAGGAGGCGGCCTCTGGCACCGATCAGGTCTCGCAAAACATCTCCGGCGTCACCGATGCGACCGCCGAGACCGGTCAGGCCGCGGGCCTCGTACTGCAATCGAGCGGCCGGCTGACGCAGAAGCTGCAGTCCCTTGAAGACGAGGTCAGCACCTTCGTTGCGGGCGTGCGGGCGGCCTAGTATAGCGAGGGGATGGGTCAAACCTCCGATCGGCGCCGCCGCATCCTCCTGATCAATCCGAACAGTACTCGATGCGACCACTGCAATGATGGTCGCTATCGCGAAGTCCGTCGTTGCTGATGGTTTTGATGTCGTCGGCGCCACTGCAGCGCGGGCGCCGTCGATGATCGTGACGCCGGAGGCGCTGGACGCCGCAGCGCCAGAGGTCGAGGAGCTCGCGCGAGCGCATCAGCATTCCTGCGACGGCATCATCGTGGCGGCGTTCGGCGATCCCGGCCTCGCCGGAATCAAGGCGGCGATGGACTTGCCCGCGGTGGGTATCGGCGAGTCATCGATGCGCGAGGCCGCCGGGGGCGGCCGCAGTTTCGGCGTAGCGACGACCACGCCGCTCCTCAAGTCGAAGATCGATGCGCTGCCGCAATCCCTGGGCCTGCAATCCCGCTACACCGGCACGCGCTTTGCCGAGGGCGATCCGCAGGAGCTGATGCGCGATCCGGCGCGGCTGCATGCGGCTGTCGACGGTGCGGTCGAAGCCTGCATCGCACGGGACGGGGCGGAGGCTGTCGTCATCGGCGGCGGCCCGCTCGGCGAAGCCGCGCGCAAGCTTCAGCCGATGTTCACCGTCCCCGTCATTGCGCCGATCCCGTCTGCCGTGGTGCGGATTATTCGTCTCATCACGGCACGCGTTGGTCATTGATATTCCGGCCCGCGGGACCGGCCTTCGCGACAGGCTTTCCCATCCTTGACGGTGGCGGCTAAAGTGAAGAAGCAGGACCATCGAACCTGCCGACCCGCGCCTTCGCTCGCGGGCATGGAGACGCCGCATGTCGTTCAAGAAGCTCCTGATTGCCAACCGCGGTGAAATTGCCATCCGCATCGCGCGTGCCGCGGCCGATGCGGGCATCGCGACGGTCGCGATCCATCCCGCCGACGACGCGCTATCGCTGCATGTGCGCGTCGCCGATGAGGCCGTCGAGATTCCGGGCCGTGGCGCGCGGGCCTATCTCGATATCGAGGCTGTGATGAAAGCGGCCAAGAGTGCCGGCTGCGATGCCGTGCATCCCGGCTACGGCTTTCTCAGCGAGAATGCAGGGTTCGCGAAGGCATGCGCTGACGCAGGCATTACCTTCGTCGGACCAAAAGTGACGGCGCTCGAACTGTTCGGCGACAAGGTTGCGGCACGGCAACTGGCAAAACGCTGCGGCGTGCCGATCATTGCCGGCACCAGCGGGCCCTCCTCGCTGGAGGAGATCATGGCGTTCTTCACCTCGCTCGGCAGCAGCGCGGCGATTGTGATCAAGGCGATGGCTGGCGGCGGCGGCCGCGGCATGCGCGTTGTGGAGAGCGCTTCCGATCTCGCGGAGGCCTATGCGCGCTGCCAGTCCGAGGCAAGGGCGGCGTTCGGCTTCGACGGCGTCTACGCCGAGCGGCTGATCCGGCAGGCCCGCCATATCGAGGTGCAGATCATCGGCGACCGCCATGGTGCGATCAGCCATCTCTGGGAGCGCGAATGCACCATCCAGCGCCGGCACCAGAAGCTGATCGAGGTGGCGCCGAGCCCGTCACTGAGCGAGCTCCTGCGCGGCCGCATCATCGAGGCGGCAAAGCAGCTCGCGACTGCCGCATCCTACGACAATCTCGGCACGTTCGAATTCCTGGTCGACGGCACTGCCGAGGACAGTTTTGCCTTCATCGAGGCCAATCCGCGGCTCCAGGTCGAGCACACCGTCACCGAAGAGGTGCTCGGCATCGACCTGGTCCGCGCCCAGCTAGCGGTCGCCGCAGGCAGCTCGCTGGCTTCGCTCGGCCTGGCGCAGGGGGCGATCCCGAAGCCGCGCGGCTATGCCATGCAGCTCCGCGTCAACATGGAGACGCTGGACGAAACGGGCACGACCCATCCGACCGGCGGTATGCTCGCGGTGTTCGAACCCCCGTCCGGACCCGGCGTGCGCGTCGATAGTTTTGGCTACGCCGGCTACAAAACCAGCGCCGCCTTCGACTCGCTGCTCGCCAAGGTCATCGTGCATACGCCAGACGAGGCCTGGCATGACGTGGTGGCAAAATCATCGCGCGCCTTGCGCGAGTTTCGGATCGACGGCGTCGTCACCAACATTGCTTTCCTCCAGGCGGTGCTGGCGCATCCCGATTTCAGGGCCAACCGCATCGCGACCGACTTCATCGACCGCAACATCGGCAAGCTGGTCGAGGCGGCCGATGGTGCCGCCAAGCCGCTCTACTTTGCTGCGACGGAGCGTAGCCGCGGCTACGGCGCGGAGGCGCATGTCGCGCAAGCCGTGCCCGAAGGCGCGGTGATGGTCGCGGCGCCCCTGCAGGGGACCATCGTCACCATCCAGGTCAAGGAAGGCGAGATCGTGCGGCCCGGCCAGCAGCTCGCCGTGATCGAGTCCATGAAGATGGAGCATCTGGTCATGGCCGAGCAGGGCGGCCGTCATGACGCTCGTCGCCGGCGACGGCGTCACGCTGATGCATGGCGAGCCGATCCTGTATCTGGAGCCGCTCGACGTCGCGGCCGATGCCTCGGCGGCGGAAGCCGATATCGATCTCGATCACATCCGTCCCGATCTTGCCGAGCTGATCGCGCGGCAGGCCAACACGCTCGATGCGAACCGCACCGCCTCGGTCGAGCGCCGCCGCAACACCAACCAGCGCACCGCGCGGGAGAACGTCGCCCAGCTCGTCGACGACGGCTCGTTCATGGAGTACGGCAGCCTCGCGATTGCAGCGCAGCGCCGCCGCCGCAAGCTCGACGATCTCATCAAGAACACGCCCGCCGACGGCTTGGTCATGGGCGTCGCCACGGTGAATGCCGAGAAGTTCGGACCGGAGGGCGCGCGCTGCATCGTGGTGGCCTATGACTACACCGTGCTCGCGGGCACGCAGGGCCACATGAACCACAAGAAGATCGACCGGATGCTGACGCTCGCCGAAGACTGGCGCGTGCCCCTGGTGTTTTATGCCGAAGGCGGCGGCGGTCGCCCCGGCGATACCGACCGGCTCGGCATGACCGGTCTCGACGGACCGTCTTTCGTGCAATTCGCAAAACTCTCCGGCCTCGTGCCTGTGGTTGGCGTCGTCTCCGGCTATTGCTTCGCCGGCAACGCCGCGATGCTCGGCTGCTGCGACGTGATCATCGCCACGAAAAATGCCTCGATCGGCATGGGCGGCCCCGCCATGATCGAAGGCGGCGGCCTCGGCGTCTATCATCCGGCCGAGGTCGGTCCTGTTACGTTCCAGTCGCCGAAGGGCGTTATCGACATCCTCGTCGAGGACGAGGAGGAGGCGACGCGGGCTGCGCAAAAATACCTGTCCTATTTCCAGGGCGCGGTGACGGAGTGGCAGGCCGCCGACCAGCGCCTGCTTCGCCGCGCCATCCCGGAGAACCGCCTGCGCGTCTACGACATCCGCGGCGTGATCGATCTCGTCGCCGACAAGGACTCCGTGCTGGAGCTGCGTCGCGACTACGGCGTCGGCATGATCACCGCGCTGATCCGCATCGAAGGAAAACCGTTCGGTCTGATCGCCAACAATCCGCGCCATCTCGGCGGTGCCATCGATGCCGACGCCGGCGACAAGGCCGCGCGCTTCCTCCAGCTCTGCGACGCCTTCGATCTGCCCATCGTCTCGCTCTGCGACACGCCCGGCTTCATGGTCGGCCCCGAGGCCGAGAAGACCGCGATCGTCCGCCACGTCTCGCGCATGTTCGTGACAGGCGCGAGCCTCACCGTGCCGCTGTTCGGCATCGTGCTGCGCAAGGGCTATGGGCTCGGGGCACAGTCGATGATCGGCGGCGGCTTCCATGCCTCGTTCTTCACGGCGGCCTGGCCGACCGGTGAATTCGGTGGCATGGGCCTCGAAGGGTACGTTCGCCTCGGCTTCCGCAAGGAGATGGAAGCGATCGCCGACCCCGAGGAGCGCGAGACCTATTATCGCAACAAGGTCGCCGAGCTCTACGCCAACGGCAAGGCGGTCTCGATCGCCTCGGTGTTCGAGATCGACAACGTCATCGATCCCGCCGAGACGCGGCGCTGGATCATGGCGGGCTTGCGCTCGGTGCCGAAGCCGCCGATGCGGACGGCAAAGAAGCGGCCCTGCATCGATACGTGGTGAGGGCGTTGCAGCAAATCTAAGTCCCTGCGTCGTTCCGGGGCGCGCGTGAGCGCGAACCCGGAATCTGGAGATTCTCAGGTGCGCTTCTGCGCACCACAGTTCGATGCTGCGCATCGCCCCGGAATGACGGGAGGGAGCAGCGCTCCATCCCCGTTTCCCGGTTCCCGATTGACATCCCGGCCCGTGGTGCCAGACTTTGCACAATAATACAGGGTGGAGACGTCCGCGATGGCCAGCCTTTCGGCCTCGAACCATGTCGCCCGTGTCATGTCCGTCGCCAACCATGTGGCCGACGTCGACGCGTCTTCGCGCATCGCCAATTCCTGGCGGCGCTGCCTGATCAGCCACAAGCTCGATCCCGCCCGCCAGGGGCCGCCGCAAACGCTCACCGAGTCCGAGATCCGGCATGTCGCCGAGCCCATGGAGGAGACGATCCGGCTCGCGATGCCCGAGCTCGACGATCTCGCCCGCGTGCTGCGCGACGCTGGCTATTGCGTCAACCTCGCGGACGCCAACGCCACCATGCTGTTCAGCCGTCTGCCGGGCGAGGGCGACGCAAAAATGTTCCTGGACTGGAAGATTTATACCGGCTCGAACTTCGCCGAGACGTTTGAAGGCACCAACGGACTCGGTACCGCGCTGGCTGAACAAAAGCCGATCCTGGTGCATCGCGACGAGCATTTTCGCGCGCAGTGGCACATGTTCTCCTGCGCCGTGGCGCCCCTGTTTGATCAGGCCGGACGCCTCGCCGGCGCCATCAACATCACCTCCTGCCGCGAGGATCTCGAGCGCGCGGCGCACCAGCTCGCGCTTGCGGTGACGATGGAGGCGACGCGGCGCATGGAGGGCGCGATCTTCCGCGGCCATTTCCGCAATGCCTGGATCGCGACCGTGCCGGGTGATAGCGGCAGTGGCCTGCTCGCCTATGACGACGACCGCCGCATCGTCGGTGCCTGCCGGTCGGCACGGGCGCTGCTGGGCCTCACCGACGGCCTGATCGCATCCGGCATCGATCTATCGCGCTACATCAAGTTCGATCATCCCGCGCGCCATGCGGACGACGTCGTCGAGCTGCGCCGGGCCGATGGCAGTCCGCTGGGGCGCGGTCATGTCGCGCCACCGCCGAGGGCAAGGCCGTCCGCGCAGCGTCGTGACGTCCCCCTGGACCGGTTCGACGCGCTGCATCGGCTTGCCGGCCGCGATCCCGGCCTGATCAAAAGCGTAAAACGGCTCAGGAGCATCGGCGATCACAATCTGCCGGTGCTGCTCCATGGCGAGACCGGTGTCGGCAAGGACGTGTTCGCGCGCGCTATCCATGCCGCAAGCAACCGGGCGCGCAACAATTACGTCGCACTGAATTGCGCGGCGATGCCGGAGAGCCTGATCGACGCCGAGCTGTTCGGCTACGAGGCCGGCGCCTTCACCGGCGCGCGGCGCGACGGCTCGAAGGGCCTGATCGCGCAGGCCGACGGCGGCACGCTGTTTCTCGACGAGATCGGCGACATGCCGATCGCGCTGCAGACACGCCTGTTGCGCGTGCTCGAGAATCGCGAAGTCTGGCCGCTCGGTGCGCTCAAGCCGGTGCCGGTCGACATCCGCCTGATCAGCGCCACCCATCGCGATCTCGGCCGCATGGCCGAGCAGAGCGCCTTTCGCGCCGATCTCTATTTCCGCCTGCGTGGCATGGAGGTGCATTTGCCCGCCTTGCGCGAGCGCGGCGACCGCGACGACATCATCCGCCAGATCGCGCGCGAGGAGGCGCCGAATTGCCGTCTGTCGGATGAGGCCTGGATGATGCTGTCGGCCTACCCATATCCCGGCAACATGCGCCAGCTCCGTCACGTGCTGCGGCTCGCCGGCTGCACGGCGGAGGATGGCGTCATCACCGATGCCGATCTCGACCTGCCGCCGTTCGGCGGACGCGCAGCAGAGCCCGATCTCGCGGCGGCCGAACGTGCCACGATCGTCGAGGCCTTGCGCAAGCATGGCGGCCGTGTCACCGAGGCGGCCCGTGCGCTAAAGGTCAGCCGCGCCACGCTGTATCGGAAGATCAAGCTGCTGAAGATCGAGACCGCGCAGTAGGCGCCGTTCCTTACGAAAAATCGCTCCAGCTGAGATGCCGCGAGTCCAGATCGCCGACCGTCACGGTGCCGCGGATTTCGTGAGGCACGTGGAAGCTGCTGCGCAAATACACCAGCGGCGCGGCCCCGTCGGAATGCGATGCCCCGCGCACCTCGCCGACGAAGATCGAATGCGTCTTCGCCTCGAATTCCTGCGCCAGC
This sequence comes from Bradyrhizobium cosmicum, assembly GCF_032290525.1. Taxonomy (GTDB): domain Bacteria; phylum Pseudomonadota; class Alphaproteobacteria; order Rhizobiales; family Xanthobacteraceae; genus Bradyrhizobium; species Bradyrhizobium cosmicum_A. The sequence continues at coordinate 228,209 of NZ_JASXTA010000006.1, forward strand.
ACGCAGTCGAAGGCGGCGACCGCATCGGTCAGCACCGGTGCTCCGGTTGCGCCGCGTGTCCATTGCCCGAACGCAAAGCGATCGTCGCCGTTGACGCTCTTCTGGCCGCTGAAGGTGAGCGCGAGCAGCGCGTGGTCCTCATGCAAGAAATTGATCGCGAAGGCGCCTTCCTCGCGGATGCGCCCATGCGCGCTGGCGTTGCGGTTTACGCAGACGATCAGCGACGGCGGATTGTCGGACAGCGAGCAGGCTGAGGTCACCGTGAGTCCGGTGCGCTTGCCGTGCTCGCTGCCGACCGTCACCAGCGCCACGGCGCCGGCGCACTGGCGCATCGCCTGCTTGAAATCCTTCGCGTCCACGCTCACGCCGACATCTCCGAAAGGACTGCGGGTGCGGCAGGTTCGCGCCGCACCCGCTTCCGGTCAAGCCGCCTTCTGCGCGGAGCCGAGATGCTTCAGGCGCGGCATCACCTCGTTCTGCAGCAGCGAGAGCGAATGATGCCAGGCTTCCGGCTTGTGCTTGTAGTCGAAGCCGAACACGCAGAGCACGCCGAAGCCGCCGACCTCGTCGTAGATCTTTTCGATCTTCTCGGCGACGGTCGCGGGCGAGCCGACGATCCAGTTCCGCTTGGCGCAATATTCGACGGTGACGTCGCTGTCGGGCACGTCGGGCGCGTGCTTCAGATAATCCTTGAAGCCGAAATGGCCGAGCAGCGGCAGGAAGTACTCGCTCATCATCCGGCCCATCATGTCGCCGGTCGAGAGCTTCCAGGCCTCTTCATCGGTGTCGGCGACGAAGACTTCGCGCACCAGACGCCAATCCTGGCGGTTCGGCTTGCGTCCGGTCTTGGCGGCGCCGATCTCGACCGAATCCCAATGGCTGCCGACATAGGCCGGGTTGAGGTTGAGGCTCATCGGAATGAAGCCGCGCTCGCCGGCGAGCTTCAGGGTGTCCGAGTTCTTCGACAGACCAGCGACGCCGATCGGCGGATGCGGAGCCTGCAGCGGCTTGATGTGGGGCTTGAGGAAGTCGAACATCGTGTCCGGCTTGGTGACCGTCCAGAACTTGCCCTTGTAGGTGAAGGGCGCGGGATCGGACCACAGCTTCAGGATGATCTCCAGCGCCTCGCGGGTCATGTCGCGGTTCTGTCCGCTCATGCCGTCGACGTTGAACATCGCCCAGTCGCTCGGCAGGCCGCTGGCCGCGACGCCGAAATTGAGCCGGCCCTCCGAGAGGTGATCCAGCATCGCGACGCGGTTGGCGAGCTCGGCCGGATGATGATAGGGCAGCAGGAAGCCGCCCGGCCCGATGCGCAAGCGCTTGGTCTGCATCAAGGCCTGCGCGATCAGCAGGTCCGGCGTGGGATTGGGTTCCCAGGGCGCGGTGTGGTGCTCGCCGATCCAGGCTTCCTGATAGCCGAGCTCGTCGAGCCAGCGAAGCACTTGCAGGTCCCAGTCGTGTCCTTCCTTCAGGCCGCACTCCGGCGGATGCGAAGGCATCGTGAAATAGCCGATCTCCATGGGTTTCCTCTCCATAATTGACGCGTCTTGTCGCGCGGTTCACGGATGTGAGCAGCGGGGCTTTAGCAAGCGGTGTGCCAGCGCGCCTCGCGCCCCAGACCTGCGAGAAAAGGCTGGTTTGCGGCCGCGATAGCCGATATCCCGGGGCAGATTTGCGCATCGTCGTCTCATTGTCGCGAGACGGCGTCTTGCCCGTGAGACCAAGGATACGCGCCACGATGACCGAACCCGCTTTTGTCGCGGTGGACTGGGGCACCAGCAGTTTTCGGCTGTGGCTGGTCGATCACGCCGGCCAGGTGCTGGCCGAACGCCGCAGCGGCGAAGGCATGCTCGCCGCCGCCAAGACCGGCTTTTCCGGCGTGCTGCAATCGCATCTTGCCGCGGTCGAGGCGCCCGCTCATCTGCCGGTGCTTGTCTGCGGCATGGCCGGCGCCAAGACCGGCTGGATCGAGGCCGGCTATGTCGACACACCCGCGCCGCTGGCCGCCGTCCTGAAGCAGGCCGCGCGCGTCGCGGGCGAGGCGCGCGACATCCGCATCCTGCCCGGCATCGCGCAGCGCGATGCGAGGGCGCCGGACGTGATGCGCGGCGAGGAGACGCAATTGCTCGGCGCGCTTGGCTTGGATGCCGCAGGCGAGACGCTGGTGTGCATGCCCGGAACGCATTCGAAATGGGTGCGTGTGAAGGGCGCGGGGGTCGAACATTTTTCCACCTTCATGACCGGTGAGCTGTTCAGCGTGGTCTCGCGCGAGACGATCTTGTCGCTCGCCGTCGCCGGCGCCGATGACGCTGAGGACGTCGCGAGCTTCAAGGCTGCCGTCATCGCTGCATACGAGGCACCTGCGTTCGCCGCCAATCTCCTGTTTGGCGCGCGGTCGCGACAGCTCCTGTTCGGCGGCACGCCGTCCGCTGCGCGCGAAAGACTGTCGGGTACGTTGATCGGCGTCGAACTCGCGGCGGGACTGTCCGGGACGTTACCGAAAGCGGGCGTCACGCTGATTGCGTCGGGACGGCTCGCGATGTTGTACCAGCTTGCCTTTGACGTGCTGTCGGTCGCCGTGACCCCGATCGATGCTGACGAGGCCGTTCGTCGCGGCCTGTCGATGGCGGCTGCGGTGATCTGGGCGAAATAGAAGGACTCCTGAGATGAGCATTCCCTTTCCGCCCATGAGGCGGCCGCTGGTCGCGATCCTGCGCGGTATCAAGCCGGACGAGACGGAGGCCATCGTCGGCGTGCTGATCGAGGCCGGCATGACCGCGATCGAGATTCCCTTGAATTCGCCCGACCCGTTCCGTTCGATCGCCACCGCGGCAAAGCTCGCGCCGGCCGATGTGCTGATCGGCGCCGGCACGATGCTGACCGCCGCAGATGTCGATCGTCTCAATGACGTCGGCGGCAAGCTGATGGTCTCGCCGAATGTGGATACGCAGGTGCTCGCGCGGGCGCATCAGTACGCCATGGTGACGTTGCCGGGCGTGTTCTCGCCGAGCGAGGCGCTGCTCGCATCGCGCTCCGGTGCATCGGGCCTGAAATTCTTTCCGGCGAGCGTGCTCGGCGCGTCCGGCGTCGCCGCGATCCGCGCCGTGCTGCCGGCGGGCGTCATGATCGCCGCGGTCGGCGGCGTCTCCGACCAGAATTTTGCCGAGTACATCAAGGGCGGCGTGACCGCGTTCGGGCTCGGCTCCAGCCTCTACAAGCCCGGCATGACGGCCGTCGAGGTCGCCGCCCGCGCCAAGGCGACGATCGCGGCCTATGATCGGGCGATTGCGGAAGACTGAGATCGCAATAAACAAGCCGTGATCCCGTCACGGTCGCGCGTTATCCTATCTTGCTGCACCAGCGGGATCAGGAGACCGACATGGCGATCAACAACGTAGCCGATCTGTTCGTGGCAACGCTCGAACAGGCCGGCGTCAAGCGCATCTACGGCATCGTCGGCGACAGCCTGAACGCGATCACCGAGGCGCTGCGCCGTCGCGGCACCATCGAATGGATCCATGTCCGGCACGAGGAGGTCGCCGCGTTCGCCGCCGCCGGCGAGGCCGAGATGACGGGGAGCCTCGCCGTCTGCGCGGGCTCGTGCGGACCGGGCAATCTGCATCTGATCAACGGCCTGTTCGACGCGCATCGCAGCCGCGTTCCCGTGCTGGCGATCGCCGCGCAGATTCCCTCGGCCGAGATCGGCGGCGGCTATTTCCAGGAAACCCATCCGCAAAACCTCTTCCGCGAGTGCAGCCATTATTGCGAGCTGGTGTCGGATCCCAGCCAGCTGCCTTTCGTGCTGGAGAACGCGATCCGCGCGGCCGTGGGCCTGCGCGGCGTCGCCGTCGTCGCCATGCCCGGCGACGTCGCGTTCCGCAGCCCACCCAAGCGCGAATTGTCGACCACGCGCGGGCTCGCGCTGTCGGCGCCGAAGGTGGTGCCGCAGGCCGATGAGCTGAAGTCGCTCGCGGACCTCCTCAACGGCGCCGAGCGCATCACGCTGTTCTGTGGCCGCGGCTGCGCCGGTGCGCATGCGCCGCTGATGCAGCTTGCGGAGGCGCTGAAGAGCCCGATCGTGCATGCGCTCGGCGGCAAGGAGCATGTCGAATACAACAACCCCTACGACGTCGGCATGACCGGCTTCATCGGCTTCTCCTCGGGCTACGCCGCCATGCACGCCTGCGACGCGCTGGTGATGCTCGGGACCGATTTTCCCTACAAGCAGTTCTTCCCGACCGACTGCCAGATCGCGCAGATCGACATCCGCCCGGAAAATCTGGGACGACGCTGCAGGATCGACCTCGGCCTCGTCGGCGACGTCAAGCTCACCATCGAGGCGCTGCTGCCGCTGCTCAAGAGCAAGACGCAGCGCAAGCACCTCGATGACGCCATCGCGCATTACAAGAAGGCGCGCGAAGGGCTGGACGCGCTTGCGAAGGGCACGCCGGGCAGCAAACCGATTCATCCGCAATATCTCGCCAAGGTCATCAGCGAGCATGCCTCCGACGATGCCGTGTTCACCGCCGATGTCGGCACGCCGACGGTGTGGGCGGCGCGCTATCTCGACATGAACGGCCGCCGCCGGCTGATCGGATCCTTCGTGCACGGCTCGATGGCCAACGCCATGCCGCAGGCGATCGGCGCGCAGGCCGCTCAGCCCGGGCGTCAGGTGATCTCGCTGTCGGGCGACGGCGGCTTCACCATGCTGATGGGCGATCTGATCACGCTGACGCAGATGAAGCTGCCGGTGAAGGTGGTCATCTTCAACAACGGCGTGCTCGGCTTCGTCGCGCTGGAGATGAAGGCCGCAGGCTTCGTCGATACCAATGTCGATCTGGAGAACCCTGATTTCGCGGCGATGGCGCGCGCGATGGGCATCTTCGCCAAGCGCGTCGAGGATCCCGGCGAGCTTCCGGGCGCCATGAAGGAGATGCTGGCCCACAACGGCCCGGCGCTGCTCGATGTCGTCACCGCCAAGCAGGAGCTGTCGATGCCGCCGACCATCACGGCGGAGCAGGTCAAGGGTTTTAGCCTCTGGGTGTTGCGCGCCGTGATGAGCGGTCGTGGCGACGAGGTCATCGATCTCGCCAAGACCAACCTGCTATCGCGCTGAGGCGCGGTGCCGGGCGCGGTCCACCTCTCCCCGTCGGGAGAGGTGGGAACGCTATCCCCGCTTCACCGACGGCGCGGGCAGCCGCTCATGGCGGTTCTGGAAGCGTTGCCAATGCAGCACGACACCGATCAGCAGGGCCGGGACGAAGCCGAGCACGATCAGGAAATGCGGAAGCTGCTTTGGCGAGATGAAGGCGATGGCGATGTCGGAGATCAGCCAGAGCGCCGCGAACATCACGGCGAAATCCAGGCGCGCGCAGCGCAGATAATAGAACACGGCGGTGATGACGATGGCGGGCCCGATCGCGATGCCGATCATCACCGCCGTCAGCTCCTTCGGCGTCAGCGCGTCGAGCATCATCGATGCCAGCAGCCAGAGCGCGGCGAACATGGCGACGATGTCGAGCGGATGCCGCAACAGACTACCTTTCGCAGGGAATGCGCTATCGTTGTGGCCCGGACCCCGGCCGTCAAGGGAAAATACGCCTATTCCTCGTCACTTCCAGGCGTCGGCCGCAGCATGAAATGGCCGAACGCGGTGGCGATCGGCCTGGTCGGATCGCCCTGCCAGGCCCGCGCCTCGAAGGCGACGATGCGCCGGCCCTGCTTCACGATCGAGACGTTGGCAAAGCTATCGAGCGCGCGGCCGGAGCGCAGATAGTTGACGGTGAGCCCGATCGGCTTGGGCAGCGCGGCGATGCCGAGCTCGCGCCTCACGCCGAGGATCGCGGTGGTCTCGAGGAAGGCGCCAGTCATGCCGCCATGGATCGCGGGCAGGATCGGATTGCCGACGATCTGCGGCGAGAACGGCATCGTCAGTGTGCCGTCGTCGTTGACGCGGATGCCGAGAGCGCGCGCGAACGGGCTGGTGGCGAACGGACCGTCCGGATCGTCGGGCGCCTCCAGCGTCGGGATGCTGCGCGAATCCATCCTGCGGTCCGCGAGCATGTTGGTGCGGTTGGCGCCGATCATGAAGCAGGCGGTCGCGGTCGCGACCGGATCGTCCTCGGACTCCTGATAGGCGGTGGAGCGCACGAAGGCGATCGAGCGGGTGGTGCGGTAGCAGACCGAATGCGCCTTGATGTCGAGGCCCGGCGTTGCCGGCTTCTGATAGTCGATACGCAGATCGAGCGTTGCGATCGCGCGCGTGCCGTCGAGCGCAAGTTGCACCGCCATGCCGCAGCTCTCGTCCAGCATCGCGGTGACGACGCCGCCATGGAGAACGCCGGTCTCGGTGTTGCCGACGAAGACGGGCCGGTAGGGCAGGCTGGACCACGCCTCGGCTGGCGCGAAGCGGTCGAGCTGGAGCCCGCTGATATGGCCGTAATCGGAACGCCGGCCCTGGATGGCCTCGGCGAGTTCCTCGAACGGAAGGGCGGTCGGAGAGTTGGACATGGTCACGTTCTAGACCAGTGTCGGGCGTCGCGCAAAATGCGGAAACGGGTCGCGCGGCAGGTCTGCCGGGCCGGTTTGGCCTCGACAGGGCGAGCCGAAGCGCCGATGGTGGGCGCTTCGTTCGTTCGACTAGCCGCAAGGAGCGCTTATGGCCGACCCCGAAACACCCGGCACCAATCAGGGGCCCGTCACCATTTCGAGCTCAAGCTCTGAGCGGGCGCCGATCATCTATTTCGACGGTGCATCCTGCTTCGGCCATCACAACGGTGCGATCCAGATCGAGCTCGCTGCGAATCTGCTGATGCCGGTCGGCGCCGCCGTCAGGGTCGACGTGGTGCAGACCGCGCATCTGCGCTGCAGCGTGGCTGCCGCGCTGGCGCTGCGCGAAGCGCTCGACAAGGCGCTGGCGATGTACCAACAGGGCCAGCAGCAGCCGCGGCCGGAGGAAATTCCCGCGGTGAAGAACTGAGGCTGGCGCGGCGATCGCATCTCAATGCGATCGCAGGTCCTCAGCTCACATGCACCGTCGGCTTCCGACCGCCGTTCCACTTACCGTCGAGCGCGCGCTCGATCTGGGCGGCGAGTTGCAGCAGCAGGCCGTCATTGGCCTGCTTGGCGATGGCCTGGATGCCGAGCGGCAGGTCGTGTTCCTGCGTCGCCATCGGCATCGAGATCGCCGGCATGCCGCAGAGATTGGCGAGCGGGGTGAAGGCGAAGAAGCGCCAGAGATTGCCGAACCAGTCGAGCACGTCAGGATTGTCGGAGATGGTGAGATATTCCCTGGTGCCGACCTTCGGCGTCGGCAGCGCGGTGATCGGCGTCAGGATCACGTCCCACTGCTCGAAGAACGCGCCGAAGCCGCGCGAGGTCGTGTTGAAGACGCCTTGCATCTTCGCCCGCTCGGCGAAGGTGGTGTGGCGGCCGGCTTCCCAGATCCGGATGTTCATGGGCTCGATCAGATCTTCCGGCGGCCTGTCCAGTCCCCGCGCGGCGAGCATGTTCGAGATCACCACGGCGAAATTCGAGATGTAGCAGGTGGTCTGCGCGGCGAACGCGGCACGGAAATCGAGCTCGGGCAGCGCGTAGTCGACATGATGGCCGAGGCCTTCGAGGAAGCGGCCAGTCTTCTCCAGCTCGGCTGCGATTTCGGGCGTCGCGGTGTAGTCGCCCCAGCTGTGGGACAGCGCGATGCGCAGCTTGGACGGATCGCGCTTGATCATCTCGGAATAGGGCTGCGCCGTGGTCCAGAACGGCATGAACTCGCCGGGCGCGGGTCCGCGCGCGTGATCGACGAAGGCGGCGGTGTCGCGCACCGAGCGCGACTGGCAACCCTGGATCGAGACGAGGCCGGTGAGATCGGACATGTGCGGTGCGAGCGAGAACACGCCGCGCGAGACTTTCAGGCCGATGTTGCCGTTGACGCCGGCGGGAATCCGGATCGAGCCACCGCCGTCGGTCGCATGCGCGATCGGCACAACGCCGGCGGCCACCATCGCCGCGCTGCCCGCGGACGAGCCGCAGGTGGTGTAGTCGGGATTCCAGGGATTGCGGGTGACGTAGACGGCGGGATTGTCGGCCGAGCTGCACACGCCGAACTCCGGCGTGGTTGTGCGGCCGATCAGGTTCAGTCCGGCCTGACGGAATTTACCGGTCAGGAACGTGTCGGCGCCGGCGCGATTGCCGCGCATCAGCAGCGAGCCCATCTCCTGGAGCCGGCCCTTCATGGTCGGCCCGAGGTCCTTCATCAGGAAAGGAAGACCGGCGAACGGGCCACCGAGATTGGCGCCGTCCCTGGCGGGATCGGCGATCACGTCCTCGAACAGCTCGACCACGCCCGACAGCGCCGGATTGACCTTGGCCACGGCCGCGGCCGCCTGGCGCGCCAAGTCCTTCGCCGTCAACTCGCCCTTGCGGACGCGTGCCGCGAGGCCGACGCCATCGTGCTGCGCCCATTCATTCCAGCTCATCGGCAAAGTCATGAAGTCAAATCCCCTTCGTGCGGCGCCACCTTAGTTTCGCACAGGACCATTTTAATCAACTGATCCGGGGCGAAGGGCAGGGTTGCGCCGGATGGAGAGGTCTGCGCAAGCACGCGTTGCATGCGCACGCATCAGGTTGAGAGCTTTGCGATCACCGCAACCGGCCCGCCGCCCGCCGGCCCCTGATGCTCAGCACCGCCGGAGACGTAGACCGCTCCGGTGCCGGCAAGGCCCGCGATCAGACCGCCGACCGCCGCGCGGGCATGGCGCGTCGAGCTGATGTCGGTATCTTCCAGCATGGTGTGGCGGAAGCCGCGCACGCTGCCGTCAGGCGATGCCTCTGCCTTGGCGAAGATGTTGACGAGCGCGCGGTCCGGCTGCGGCATGGTGCCAAGCCCAACGCTGTTCAAGGCCGACGTCACCGCCGCGGCATCGATGGCGTCGTTCATCACGGCATGTCCGATCGCGAATGCGCTCACGGATGCTTCCGAATTGCCGAGCACGATGACCACGTTGTGCATCAGCTCGATGCCTGATGAGGTCGAGGCGACGTTCGAGAACAGGTCGTAGCGGTGCAGAACGTCGCCGTCGCTTATGTCGGAGGCGATCTCGCGCAGTGCAACGGCAACGCCGAGCGCGGAGGCGCCGCGCGAATAGGCCATCGAGCTGTAGGCGCTTGTCGTCGCCGTCTTGTTGCCGCGTGCGCTTGCCGCCTCGACGCGATCGCTGGTGAGCAGCGGGCATTTGATCTGCACGAAATGCACGTCGGCTGGATCGGTGATGCCGGCGTCGTCCATCGCGGCTTTCACCGCTTTCGCGGTCTCCGCAATCTGCGCGGAGCGGCCGAGCTCCTCGGGCAGGAAATCACGCGTCTGCGCCATGCCGATGCCGAGGCGTTTGCCGGATAGGCCTGCCGGGCGCTCGGCCTCGCGGCGCGTGAACACTGTGATATGCGGGCTGAGTACGCCTTCGGTGCCGCCGGACATCACGAAGGCGATGCGCTGCTCGACCTCCGCTGCGGACAGGCCGAGCCGCGGCGCCAGCGCCGTGCACAGCGCGGCAACGGCGTATTCGCGGGTAAAGTCGTTGACGCCGCCATTGCCCTCGGTCTTGCCAAGGATTGCCAAAATCGATGCCGGATCGATCGCGCCGGAGTCGATCATGGCCATGAGGCCGGAGACGTCGCCGGGGCCCTTGGTGGCGATCCTGATGACGCCGACCGATGTGGTACGCATGATAGTCCTCGTGTGGAGTTCAGGGCCCGGCGGACAAAACAGCCGTCGAACCGGGGCGGCTGTCAAGCCACAAGCGGAGCGCCGTAGCCCGGATGGAGTGCCGCGCAATCCGGGGCCGCTCGCTCGGCATCGGCATCTTCCCGGATTACGCTTTCGCTCCATCCGGGCTACGCGATCGCGCCTGTGTCGCCCCCTGTCAATCCACCGCCGCAAAAATATTCCACTTTACCGAAATTCGGTTTCGGCGTATGTCTCGCCCTTCGCTCGCAATGACGATTGTGGCGGCAGCGAGCTCCAAATCCATCCCCTCACCCCGAGGTGCGCGTCCAGCGGCGCAACCGCGCCGCTGGCAAGCCTCGAAGGGCGACGGCCCGCCGCATCGGCTCGGGCGTGCATCCTTCGAGGCTCCCCTTGCGATGCGATCGCATCGCAAGCCTCGCACCTCCAGCGACAACGGCTTCGTTGCGCGGGGATGACGGAGCCCATATCCTGGTCGAAGCAAGAGGAAGAACCAGCGGCATCCCACGATTGTGGCGAGATCGCATCGGTTCGACAAAAAAATCCTCTGTCGACGGTTGCGCGCCGCACCTTGATGAATCAACCTTGCTTGGTCCATAAGCGGCGTCCCGCAGCCGGTGGTTCGCCTCCGCCCTGCGTGCTTGGATAGAGGGATTCTCGCGTGGCAAATATCAACCAGAAAATTGCGCAGGAGCTTGGGGTACGCCCGGAGCAGGTCGAGGCGACGGTGACGCTGCTCGACGGCGGCGCCACGGTTCCCTTCATCGCGCGCTACCGCAAGGAAGCGACCGGTGCGCTCGATGACGCGCAATTGCGCACCCTGGAGGAGCGCCTGGGTTACCTGCGCGAGCTCGAAGACCGCCGCAAGGCCATCCTCGAATCGGTCCGCGAACAGGGCAAGCTCGATGCCGCGCTGGAGGCCTCCATTCTCGCCGCCGACAGCAAGGCGCGCCTCGAAGACATCTATCTGCCGTTCAAGCCAAAGCGCCGCACCAAGGCCGAGATCGCCAGGGAAGCCGGCCTCGAGCCGCTCGCCAACCAGCTGATGGCCGAGCCGGGCAACGACCCGAAGGTCGTGGCGGAAAGCTTCATCAACGCCGAGAAGGGCGTCGCCGATGCCGCCGCCGCGCTCGACGGTGCCCGCGCCATCCTGGTCGAGCGCTTCGACGAGGACGCCGACCTGATCGGCGCGCTTCGCGAGGAGATGTGGACCAATGCGCGCATGGCCTCCAAGGTGCGCGACGGCAAGAAGACCGAGGGCGAGAAGTTCGCCGACTATTTCGAGTTCTCGGAGCCGCTGACCAAGCTGCCATCGCACCGCATCCTCGCGATGTTCCGCGGCGAGAAGGAAGAGATCCTCGACCTGCAAATCCAGGCCGAAGCCGAAGCGCCGCCGCCGGGCGTGCCGAGCGCCTATGAACTGAAGATCATGAAGCGGTTCGGCATCGCTGACCTCAAGCGCGCCGGCGACCGCTGGCTGGTCGACACCGTGCGCTGGGCCTGGCGCACCAAGATCCAGGTGCATCTCAACATCGACCTGCGGATGCGGCTGTGGAATGCGGCAGAGACTGAAGCCGTCCGCGTGTTCGCCTCCAACCTGCGCGACCTGCTGCTGGCCGCACCCGCCGGCACCCGCGTCACCATGGGCCTCGATCCCGGCTACCGCACCGGCGTCAAGGTCGCCGTTACCGACGCGACCGGCAAGGTGGTCGATACCGCCGTGATCTATCCGCACGAGCCGCAGCGGCAATGGAACGAGGCGCTCGCGATTCTCGGCAAGCTGGCGCTGAAGCATCGTGTCGAGCTGATCGCGATCGGCAATGGCACCGCCTCGCGCGAGACCGACAAGCTCGCAGGCGATCTCGTCAAGGGCCTGCCCGACTTGAAGATGACCAAGATCGTGGTGTCCGAAGCCGGCGCGTCGGTCTATTCGGCCTCGGCCTTCGCCTCGGAGGAATTGCCCGGCCTCGACGTCACCCTGCGCGGCGCGGTCTCGATTGCGCGGCGGCTGCAGGATCCGCTCGCCGAGCTCGTCAAGATCGAGCCCAAGGCGATCGGCGTCGGCCAGTATCAGCACGATCTCGGCCAGGCCAAGCTCGCGAAATCGCTCGATGCCGTGGTCGAAGACTGCGTCAACGCGGTCGGCGTCGACGTCAACACCGCCTCCGCACCGCTGCTCGCCCGCGTGTCGGGCGTCGGCTCGGGTCTGGCGCAGAGCATCGTCGCACACCGCGACGCCAACGGCCCGTTCAAGTCGCGCAAGGCGCTCAAGGAGGTGCCGCGGCTCGGCCCGAAGGCGTTCGAGCAGTGCGCGGGCTTCCTGCGCATCCTCGGCGGCGAGGATCCGCTCGATGCCTCCGGCGTGCATCCCGAAGCCTATCCGGTGGTTCGCCGGATCCTGGCGGCGACCAAGAGCGACATCAAGGCGCTGATCGGCAGCAGCGAGATCGTTCGCACGTTGAAGCCGAAGGATTTCGTCGACGAGACCTTCGGTCTGCCGACCGTGACCGACATTCTGCGCGAGCTCGAAAAGCCCGGCCGCGACCCGCGTCCGGCGTTCAAGGCCGCCGTGTTCATGGAGGGCGTCGAGGAGATCAAGCATCTCAAGAAGGGCATGGTCCTCGAAGGCACCGTGACCAATGTTGCCGCGTTCGGCGCCTTCGTCGACATCGGCGTGCACCAGGACGGCCTCGTTCACATTTCGGCGATGTCCAAAAACTACATCAAGGACCCGCGCGAGGTGGTGAAGCCCGGCGACATCGTCAAGGTCAAGGTGCTGGACTTCGAGGTCGCCCGCAAGCGCATCTCGCTGACGCTGCGCCTCGACGACGAGGTCGGCGCCAACAAGGACGCGCCCGGCATGCAGCGCGACAACAGCTCGCGCAATCCGGCTCGCATGACGTCGTCGGCACCGCGCAAGCAGGAGTCTTCGGGCGGCGGCGGTGCGCTCGCCGAAGCCCTGCGCCGGGCGGCGGAGAAGAACAACGGCAAGCGGGCGTAACTCCTAACCTCTGCCCGCCCTTTGCGGGGAGAGGTCGGAATTCGCGCGCAGCGCGGATTCCGGGTGAGGGGAGTCTCCACGCGTTTATCTAGTTGACGTCTGGGGAGTGCTCTCCACGTCGTCATTGCGAGCGCAGCGACTTGTCCGCCGAAGCCTCGGCGAAGGCGGAAGCAATTCAGAATCTTTCCGCGGTGAGACTCTGGATTGCTCCGTTGCAAGGGCTCCTCGCAATGACGCGGAGAGAGCGCGGGCCGCCTCCTAACTTCCCCGTCAGAATCTGGCGCATTTGTAAGTTGAAGAAGGAGGCCCGTTCTCCTCATCTGACCGTCCTCGTGCGGCGCGGTGACCGCCGCACTGCAAGGAGGATGGTTCGATGAACAACAGGCTTCTCAAAGGCCTCACCGCGGCGACGCTCGCAGCGATGATGGCAATGGCTTCACCGGTGCTTGCGCGTGGCGGCGGTGGTGGCGGCCATGGCGGCGGCGGAGGTCATGCCGGCTTTGGCGGCGGTGGACATTTCGGTGGCGGCATGCGCGCGGGTGGCATCAGTGGCATGCATGTCGGCGGAATGGGCGGCGCGCGCTTTGGTGGCGGATCGGGCTTCGGCGGGCCACGCTTCGCACATGCCGCGATAGGACCGCGCTTTGCCGGCGCAAGCTGGCACGGCCGCCACGGCAGCTTCCATCACCATCACTTCCGTCGTTTCGCCGTGTTCGGCGCGCCCTATTACTACGCCGGCTACAACGACGGCTGCTGGCGCAGGAGCTTGACGCCCTATGGGTGGCAATGGGTCAATGTGTGCGGAGACTATTGGTAATCGCATCGCCGTACCGCACCATTGTCGCGATCGCCATCGGGCAGTTCCGCTCAGCCCCGGAACGGGATAGTCTGGTGGCGATCGTCGCGCGGAGTTTTGCATGACCGGAGGTCACCGCCGCATCCTGGTCGTCGAGGACGATCCGGAAACTGCAGGCCAGCTCGTCGAGGAATTGACGATTTCGGGCTACGACGTCGATCTTGCCGTCACGGGGCGCGAAGCCCTCAGCAATGGCGCCTCGCGCGATTATGCCGTGATCACCATCGACCGCATGCTGCCCGACATCGACGGCATCACCGTGATGCGGCAGCTGCGCCACGACGGCATCGCCGCGCCCTTCCTGATCATCTCCGCGCTCGGCGAGGTCGATGACCGCGTGAGGGGCCTGCGCGCCGGCGGCGACGACTATCTCGTCAAGCCGTTCTCCTTCACCGAATTGCTGGCGCGGCTGGAGGCGCTTGGCCGCCGCAGCGAGACCATCGCCAAGGAAACGCTGCTGCGGGTCGGCGACCTCGCCGTCGACCTGATCGCGCGGGCGGCCTCCCGCCGCGGCCGGAAGATTCCGCTGCTGCCGCGGGAATTTCAGCTGCTCGAATATCTCGTCCGCAATGAGGGCCGCGTCGTCTCCCGCGCGATGCTGCTCCAGCACGTCTGGGACCTGCACTTCGATCCCTCCACCAATATCATCGACGTCTATGTCGGGCGGGTCCGCCGCAAGGTCGACGATGCCCAGGCCTATCCGCTGATCCACACCATCCGCGGCATCGGATATTGCCTCCGTGCTCCTGGCTAAGACGCTCCGCTCCTCGACCTTCCGCCTGGCGCTGATCGCGATCGCGGCGTTCGGGCTGATCGTCGCGGCGATCATGGCCTATGTCTATTTCGGCACGATCGCCTACGTGCAGAGCCGGGTCGGTGACGCCGGCGATCACGACGGCTTTACCGCGATGATCGAGCTTGCGATGGTCGCGGTCGCCGTTCTGCTCCTGGTGCTCGCTGGGCTCGCGGCCGTGCTGGTGACGCGGCGCACGGTCGGCCGGATCGAGGAGATCAACGCCACCAGCCGCGCCATCATGCTGTCCGGCCTCGACCGGCGCATCCCCTTGCGCGGCAGCCACGACGAATGGGACCGCGTCGCTGAAAACCTCAACCTGATGCTCGACCGCATCGAGACCTTGATGGGCGAGGTCAAACAGGTCAGCGACAACGTCGCCCATGATTTGCGCACGCCGCTGACGCGGATGCGCGGCCGGCTGGAGAAGGCCTATCACACTCCGCGCAACGGCGAGGCTGATGCGGCACTGATCGGCGACACCATCGCCGATCTCGACGCCGTGCTCGGCATGTTCACCTCCATCACGCGGATCTCGGAGATCGAGAGCCGCGCCCGCCGGAGCGCGTTTCGTGTGCTGAACCTGACTGAAATTGCCGGCGAGGTCGTCGAGCTCTACGACGCCGCGGCCGAGCAGGTCGCGACGCGGCTCAGTCTCGACGGCGACCGCGAGGTCGCCGTGACCGGCGACCGCGACCTGCTGTTCGACGCCATCGCCAATCTCGTCGACAACGCGATCAAGCACGGCCGGCCCGGTGGAAGGGTCACCGTGACCTGCCGCAACGCCGGCAACATTGCGACGATCGCCATCGCTGATGATGGACCGGGCATTGCCGCCGAACAGCATGACCGCGTGTTCAAGCGCTTCTACCGCCTCGAACGGAGCCGCTATACGCCCGGCAACGGCCTGGGCCTGAGCCTGGTCGCAGCGGTGTCGGGGCTTCATGGCGCCGAGATCGCGCTGCGTGACAACGCGCCGGGCCTGACGGTCCAGCTCAGCTTCCCGGTGGCGTCATAGCTCGATCACGCCGCGGCGCGCCGCGTGCGCCACTGCATCGGTGCGGCCGGTGGCGTCGAGCTTGTCGAGCAGCGAGCCGACATGGAATTTCACCGTGTGGACGGAGATGCCGAGCTGGCGCGCGATCATCTTGTTGGAGGCGCCCTCGGCCATCAGCGCAAGCACGTCGAGTTCGCGCTGCGTCAGTGCGATGTCGTCGGGCATGCTCCGCGCATCGCGGGCAATGATCGTCGCAGCGGTGGTCTCGCCGGGCGCGGCGAGGCGAAGCCCGGCGATATTGCCGAGCAAGGCCGCGAGGCGATCGGCGAGGGCGGGATCGTCGATCTCCAGGGCGAGCACGATCTCGGGCGCGTCCTCGCTCACGCCTCCGGCCTCTCGCCGACGGTGACCTTGAAGCTGACCGGCTCGCCGCCGCGGTGCGCAGCGACATCGACCACCGCGCCGACGCTGGCCGGGCCCAGCGTTCGCGACAGCGCCCGCACGCCTGAAAGCTTCTGGTCGTTGACCGCCACGATCACGTCGCCCTGGCGGATGCCGGCCGCAGCCGAAGGACCGGCTTTGTCGACACTCATCACCATCGCGCCGATGCCGTCGTCGAGCCGCACCGGCTGGAGCCCGAGGCCGAGATATCCGCGGGCGATGCGGCCGCGCGCCTCCAACTGCGCCGCGACCCGCTCGATTGTCGCCGCGGGAATCACCAGCACGCGTCGCGGCCCGAGCACGGCCATGCCGAAGGCCTCGCCTGAAGCGTCGAGCGCAAGACCGCCTTGCTGGCTGCCGCGCAGGCGGACGTCGAGCTCGATCCGCGCATCGATGTCGCCGCCGCGCAAGGAGCGCCAACTCTTGCCGGACGCAGATACCATCCCGAGCGCCGCGCTCGGCGTTTCGCGACCGGTGGCGACCACGACCGACAGCGAGCCGAGGGACGGGACCGTGGTCGCCAGCTTGACCGGGGCGAGATCAGTGTCCGCGCGCAACAGCGCGATATCGGTCGTATGGTCGCGGCCGGCGATCGTGGCTGCGATTGTGCTGCCGTCGGAGAGGCCGATCTCGACCTCGCCCTCGTCGGCCAGCGCCTCGTCGGCGGTGACGATCAGGCCCGGCTTCCAGACGAAGCCGGTCGCGCGGGAGCGGTGCGAGCGCACGGAGACGACGGAGGGCGCGGCGCGCGCCACCACATCCGCGAGCGCGGACGACAGTGAGAACAGAGGCGTTGGATCGGTCATGCAAAGCTCCTAACCTGTCGAGGCTCCTGTAAGCTGTCCTCAATCTGGGACGTCGCGGGCGATTGCGAAACTGGCCGGGTGGCCAGGGCAGCGCCAGGGCGGGCCGACGAACATGTGATTGGGAGCCGCTCACGGGAACGTGTAGCAATTCCCAATTAGCGCAAGTGGCCTCACGGACTTCAGCGAGCCTCGACCGATGACCATCAACCTCACCCGCCGCACTTTGCTTCAACTCGCCGGCGCCACGTCGCTCGCGATGGCGGCTGCGGCCGCGGCGCGCGCCGAAGGCAATCCGCAAGGCAGCGGGCCGACCTACGCCAGCCGCACGCCGATGCGGGTCGGCATGGTGACGCTGCGGGTGAAGAATCTCGACAAGGTCGCCGACTACTACCGCGACGTGATCGGCCTCACCGTGATGGAGCGCTCGGCGACTGCCGCGAGGCTCGGCACGGCCGGCATCACCCTGCTGGTGCTGGAAGCCCGTCCCGAGGCCGCGATCGAGCCGCGCACCGCCGCCGGCCTCTACCACACAGCCTTCCTGATGCCGACCCGCAAGGACCTCGCACGCTGGCTGGTCGCCGCAGCCTCGCATCGCGTGCCGCTGTCGGGCTTTGCCGATCATCTCGTCAGCGAATCCGTCTATCTCGACGATCCCGAGGGTAACGGCATCGAGGTCTATGCCGACCGCGATCCCTCGCAATGGCAGTGGAGCGAGGGCAGCGTGAAGATGGCCTCCGACGAGCTCAACATTCCCGACCTGCTGTCGCTGACGAACACCCGCGTTGCCGACTATGCCAAGGCGCCGGAGGGCCTGCGCATCGGCCACATGCATCTGCGCGTCGGCGACCTCGCGCAAGCCGAGAGCTTTTATCGCGGCACGATCGGCCTCGACCCGAGCCGAAGCCGCAACGGTGCCGCGTTTCTGTCATCGGGCCGCTATCACCATCACCTCGGGATGAACGTCTGGCAGAGCCAGGGCGCCGGCCAGCGCGACGATCAGACGACCGGCCTTGTCTGGTTCTCGCTGGTGATGGCGAAGCCGGAACTGCTTGCCGCACAGGAAGAACGCCTGCGCAAGGGCGGCGTCAAGGTCACGGCGCTGGCGGATGGCGTGGAGGCGATCGATCCCTGGGGCACGCGGGTGCGGCTGCTCAAGGTTTGATCGCCGGTGCCGGTATTGGTAAGACCCGTCAGGTGTTAGCCAGCTTTCCGGGGGCACCCTGACATGACCGACTTCCACGGCGTCTTCCCCTATCTCGTCTCGCCCGTCGATGCCGATGGCACGGTGCGCACCAACGTGCTTGCAAAGCTCTGCGACGACCTGATCGGCGCCGGTGTGCACGGACTGACGCCGCTCGGGTCGACCGGCGAGTTCGCCTATCTCAACGCCGCGCAGCGCACGGCAATCGTGCAAACCACGATCGAGGCCGCGAAGGGCCGCGTGCCGGTGGTGGCCGGCGTTGCCTCCACCTCGACGGCGGACGCGGTGGCGCAGGCGAAGGCCTATCAGAAGCTCGGGGCCGGCGGGATTCTGGCGATCCTGGAGGCGTATTTCCCGCTCGCCGATGCCCAGGTCGAATCTTACTTTCGCAGCATCGCGGACGCTGTCGATATTCCCATCGTCATCTACACCAATCCGCAATTCCAGCGCTCCGACCTCTCGCTCGACGTTATCGCGCGCCTCACCGAGCATCCGCGCATCGGCTACATCAAGGATGCCTCGACCAACACCGGCCGGCTGCTCTCCATCATGAACCGCTGCGGCAATGCCTTGCGCGTGTTCTCGGCCTCGGCCCACATCCCGGCCGCGGTGATGCTGATCGGCGGATTCGGCTGGATGGCGGGACCGGCCTGCATCATTCCGCGTCAGAGCGTCGCGCTCTACGATCTCTGCAAGGCCGGCCGCTGGGATGAGGCCATGGCGCTCCAGCGCAAACTGTGGCGCATCAACGAAGCCTTCGCCCGCTTCAACCTCGCCGCCTGCATCAAGGCGGGGCTCGAGATCCAGGGCTACGACGTCGGCGACCCCGTCCCGCCGCAGGCGGCGCTGACGGCCGAGCAGCGCAAGGTCGTGGAAGCCGCGTTGAAGCAAGTGGCATAGCGATTGTTACGCGCAAGAGTTCCCGGCACCTCGTGCCCCGGAGCAAACCGTCGTTAGCTGCCCGATTCGAAACTTCCACGCATTTGCGACGTTGCTGCGTGAGCCGGGTCTTCACCCCGGCATGTGCATTCCAACGTTCGTTTTTCAGCACACGAGACGGTGATCTCCGATGAATCGTCGCTACGCGATTGCTGCAGCGGTCTTTGCCGCCCTGCTGCTCGTTGTTACTGCCGTGAAGGTCCAGTATGTGCCATGGGCAACTCCCTCCGCGCGCGCCGTCGAGCAGCGCGGCCCATTGTCCGAGGCCGAAAGGGGGACCATCGACATTTTCGAGCGCGTGTCGCCCTCGGTCGTTCAGGTCGCGGCAAAATCGGCAGCCACTCCACTGATGGGCGAGGAAAGCCAGGGGGGCGCTTCGGGCACCGGATTCGTTTGGGACCGCGACGGCCACCTCGTGACGAATAATCATGTGGTGGCCAATGGCGGCCAGATCGCGGTGCGCTTTGCGTCGGGAGAGGTGGCCCAGGTCGACCTTGTCGGCACCGCTCCCAATTATGACCTTGCGGTGCTTCGGATCCGCAGCGTGCGCGAGCTTGCCCCGCCGGTGGCTCTCGGCAGTTCGAACGACCTGAAGGTCGGCCAATCCGCCTTTGCGATCGGCAATCCCTTCGGGCTGGATCAATCGATGACGAGCGGCATCATCAGCGCCCTCAAGCGGAGGCTCCCGACCCATGGTGGCAGGGAGATTGCCAACGTCATCCAGACGGATGCGGCGATCAATCCGGGCAATTCAGGCGGGCCGTTGCTGGACTCCGCCGGCCGGCTGATCGGCGTCACGACGGCGATCATATCGCCGTCCGGCTCGAACGCCGGCATCGGTTTCGCGGTCCCCGTCGACGTGGTGAACCGGATTGTCCCCGAGCTCATTCGCAACGGCCGGGTGCCGACGCCCGGCATCGGCATCGTCGCCGCCGGCGAGGATGTCTCGACGCGGCTTGGCGTCGACGGGGTGATCGTGGTCCGGACGGCACCCGGCAGCCCGGCCGAGCGGGCGGGGATTCGCGGTGTCAATATGTCGACCGGAGCGGTCGGAGACATCATCACCGCGGCCGAAGGCAAGCCGGTGCGACGCCTCGCCGACTTGACCGATGCGCTCGAGCAGGCCGGTGCCGGGAAGACCGTTCGCCTCACCGTGAAGCGGGGCTCGGAGTCCCGTGATGTCAATGTGGGCATCATCGACATCGAGCGGACCTGAGCCCGGCAATCTGCGCGGCCGATCGGGCGCAGCAATGCAGATGTGCCGCGGCTCGGTTGTCTCGACTGTAAAATCGGCTAAAACCCTCGCGGTCGTTTTCCGGATTTCGAGGACACAGCGGAATGAACATTCTTCCCGGCAATTTGCGTTTCGGAGCGGGCCAGCCCGTCAAGCGTTTGGAAGACCAGAGGCTGCTCACCGGGAAGGGGCAATTCATCGACGACAAGCCGGACGATGGCGCGCTGTGGTTGCACGTGCTGCGTTCGCCGCACGCCCACGCGAAGATCGTCTCGATCGATACCAGCGCAGCGGCTGAGATGCCGGGCGTCACCGCGATCTACACCGGCGCGGATCTCGTCAAGGACGACATCGGCACCATTCCGACGCTGAGCATCTTCAAGCGCCCCGACGGAAAGCCGATGACGGTGCCGCCCCGCCGCCTGCTCGCGCATGAGGTGGTGCGCTACGCCGGCGAGGCGGTGGCCGCGGTGGTGGCCGCCTCGCGTGCCGATGCGCAGAACGCGGCCGAAGCCATCCTCGTCGAATACGACGTGCAGCCCGCGGTGGTCGATCCTGTCGAAGCCGTCAAGCCCGGCGCGCCCGTGGTGTGGCCGGAGGCGCCCGACAACATCGTCGGCGCGATGGCTTACGGCGACGCCGCCAAGGTGGACGAGGCCTTCGCCAAGGCCGCGCATACGGTCGAGCTCGATATCGTCAGCCAGCGTCTCGTGCCCTCCGCGATGGAGCCGCGCTCGACCATTGCCGAGATCGACAAGACCGGCCGTCTCTTGCTGCATGTGCAGTCGCAGACGCCGGCCTCGACCCGCGACGTGCTGGCGGAAGCCGTGCTGAAGCGTCCGAAGGACAGCGTCCGCGTGCTGGTCGGCGACATCGGCGGCGGCTTTGGCCAGAAGACCAACCTCTATCCCGAGGACGGCATCGTCGCCTATGCCGCGACCAAGCTGAACAGGAAGATCCGCTGGCGCGGCGACCGGACCGACGAATTCGTCGGCGGCACCCATGGCCGCGATCTCAGCTCGACCGCATCCTTCGCGCTCGACGAGAAGGGCAAGGTGCTGGCCTATCGCGTCAAGTCGATCGGCTGCACCGGCGCGTATTCTTCGGGTGCGGCGAACATCATCCCGCTGGTGCTGGGGCCGTTCGTGCAGACCGGCGTCTACGACCTGCCGCTGGTGCATTTCGAGGTGAAGTCGGTGATGACCCACACCGCACCCGTCGGTGCCTATCGCGGCGCGGGCCGCCCCGAAGCGGTGTTCATCGTCGAGCGTCTGTTCGACGCGGCGGCGCGAAAGATCGGCATCGACCCGCGCGCCATCCGCAAGGCCAACTACATCAAGCCGGCGCAGCTGCCCTACACCAACGCCGCGGGCCAGGTCTATGACTCCGGTGCCTTCGCGCACATGCTCGATCGCGCCGTGAAGCTTGCCGACTGGGACGGCTTTGCCGCGCGCAAGAAGGCGGCCAAGAAGAAAGGCCTGCTCTACGGCCGCGGTCTCACCTCCTATATCGAATGGACCGGCGGCCGCGCCCACACCGAGAAGGTCAGCCTGCACGCGACCTCGCAGGGCCGCGTCATCCTGCATTCCGGCACCATGGCGATGGGGCAGGGACTTCAGACCACCTACACCCAGATGATCGCCGACACGCTCGGCATCGCCATGGACAAGATCGACGTGGTCCAGGGCGACACCGATCTCGCCATGGGCTTCGGCAGCGTCGGCTCGCGCTCGCTGTTCGTCGGCGGCACGGCGGTCGCGGTCTCGTCCAACGACTTGATCCAGAAGGCGCGGGAGAAGGCGGCGAACGTGCTCGAGACCTCGGTCGAGGATATCGAGTATCAGGGCGGCATGCTCACCGTGGTCGGCACCGACCGCCGCATCAGCCTGTTCGAGCTCGCGGAGAAGGAAGGCGGCGCAAAGCTCAGCGTCGATTCCGAAGGCGAGGTCGATGGTCCGAGCTGGCCGAACGGCACGCATATCTGCGAGGTCGAGATCGACCCCGAAACCGGCGTCTCCCGCGTCGTGCGCTACACCACCGTGGACGACGTCGGCGTCGCCGTGAACCCGATGCTGGTCACGGGCCAGATCCATGGCGGTGTCGCGCAGGGCATCGGCCAGGCGCTGTACGAGGGTGTGTCGTACGATTCCGACGGCCAGCTCCTCACCGCCAGCTATCAGGACTACTGCATCCCGCGCGCCGACGACGTGCCGCCGATCGTGGTGACGCTGGATGATTCCGCGCCCTGCCGCACCAATCCGCTCGGCGCCAAGGGCTGCGGCGAATCCGGCGCCATCGGCGGCCCGCCCTGCGTCACCAACGGCGTGATGGACGCGCTCGCCGAGCTCGGCATTACCCAGCTGAATACGCCGCTGACGCCGCAGAAGATCTGGAGGGCGATCAGGGACGCGAGGGTGAGCGCCTAACATTCCGCTGTCGTCCCGGATCTGCGCTTGCGCTTGGCCGGGACGACGGCGGAATATGAGGCGCCAATTCGCTCTCAAATCCCCAGCATCATCTTCGCAATGATGTCGCGCTGGATCTCGGAGGTGCCGCCGAAGATCGTGTACGCTCGCCCGTTGAGATATTCCGGCACCACCGTCAGCATCTCCTCCGGCAATGGCGGCTCGTGGTTGAGCCTGTAGAGCGGGCGCATCGGCTCGACGGCGAGGGCATCGTGGCCGATCACGTCGACACCGAGCCGTGTCACGGCCTGGCGGATCTCGCTGTTGCGCAGCTTCAGGATCGACGACACCGCGCCGGGATTCTGCCCGGTCTGCAGCGCCGAGAGCACGCGCAGCTCGGTCATCTCCAGCGCGTCGATGTCGATCTCGACCTCCGAGATGCGCGTCGCGATGTCGGGGCTGTCGATCGCGCGTCCCGTCAGGTCCGACTCCGCCAGCTCCGCGATCGCCTTCAGCCCTTCACGCAGCTTCGCCGACGCAATCCCGGAGCCGCGCTCGAACTCGAGCAGATATTTGCCGTAGGTCCAGCCCTTGCCTTCGTCGCCGACGCGGTTGGCGACGGGCACGCGGACGTCGTCAAAAAACACCTGGTTGACCTCGTGGTCGCCGCCGATCGTCAAGATCGGCCGCGTCGTGATGCCCGGCGTCTTCATGTCGATCAGAATAAAACTGATGCCGTCCTGCTGCCGCGGCCCGTCGCTGGTGCGCACCAGCGCGAACATGCGGTTGGCGTGGTGGGCGTGCGTGGTCCAGATTTTTGTGCCGTTGATGATGTAGTCGTCGCCGTCGCGCACCGCGCGGGTCTTCAGCGAGGACAGGTCCGAGCCCGAGCCCGGCTCGGAATAGCCCTGGCACCAATAATCCTCGCCGGACAGAATCCGCGGCAGATAGAAATTCTTCTGCGCCTCGCTGCCGAAGCCGATGATGACCGGTCCGACCATCTTCACGCCCATCACGTTGACGTTGGGCACGCCGGCGCGTGCGGACTCGGTCTCGAAGATCCAGCGCTGTGCCGGCGTCCAGTCCGGCCCGCCATATTCGACCGGCCAGCCCGGAGCGCCCCAGCCCTGCTTGTGCAGCGCGCGCTGCCAGGCCATGCCGACGTCGGGGTCGGAGAACACCGATGGCGTCAGCGCGGTCGCGTGTTTCATCTCCTTAGTGAGATTCTTGGCGATGAAGCCGCGTACCTCGTCCTGGAAGGCGCGCTCCTCGGCGCTGAACGACAGATCCATGATGCGCTCCTCTTGTCAGGCTGAGACGGTGGTGCGGCCAAGCCGGGCGTGACGGCCATAATGATGTGCGCTGCCACCGAACAGCGTCTCGAAGGCGAGGAGGCGTTTGAAATAGGCGCCGACCTCGAGCTCCTCGGTAACGCCCATGCCGCCGTGAAGCTGGATCGACTGCTCGCCGACGAAGCGCGCGCATTTTCCGATCTTGGCCTTCGCGCCGGAAGCGGCCCGCGCCCGTTCGACCGGCGCGGCGTCGACCTTCAGCGCCGCGCGCAGCGCCATCGAGCGTGACTCGTCGACCTGCATCGCCATGTCGGCGAGGCGATGGCGGATGACCTGGTTGGCGGACAGCGGCCGGCCGAACTGCTTTCGGATCTTGGTGTACTCCAAGGTGGTGTCGAGCAGCGTCTGCATGATGCCGCCGGCTTCGGCACCTAACGCGGCCATCGCGCGATCGACGGCCCATTCGATCGCCGGCAGCGCGTCGCTGCCGTCACCAAGCAGGGCGTCCTCTGGCAGCTCGACGCCGGAAAGCTCGATTTTGCAGGCCCGTCCGCCGCCGAGCCGCTCGTAGTCGCTGACGGCAAGGCTCGGCGTCTTCGCCGGCACCAGGAACAGGCCGATGCGGCCCGAAGGTCCCCGGTGATCGTGGATATGCGCGGAGACGATGATCTCGTCGGCGGCGTGGCCGTCGAGCACGGCGATCTTGCTGCCGGCAAGGCGCCAGCCTTGCGCCGTCTTGTGGGCAGTGGTTGCGACCTTGGCGAGATCGAATCTTGCTGCGCGTTCGGAATGCGCAAGAGCGAGCTTCAGCGATCCATCAGCGACCTTCGCCAGCCGCGCCTGCTTCTGCGCCGTGCTGCCGCACTTCTCGATCAGGGCAGCGCCGAGCACGACCGTTGCGACATACGGCTCGGACACCAGCCCGCGGCCGAACGCTTCCATCAAAATGCCGATCTCGACCGCGCCGCCGCCGAGCCCGTCAAACTCCTCCGGGATCGGCAGCGCCAGCCAGCCAAGCTCGGCGAATTGCTTCCACACCGCAGGGCTGTAGCCGAGTGGATCATTCGCCATCTTGCGGCGATGCTCGGCATCGTAGCTTTCGGCCACGAAGCGTTCCGCGCTTTCGCGCAGCAGCCGTTGCTCGTCACTGAGATTGAGGTCCATGTTGTTACTCCGCGGCCGCCGGCGGCTTGCGAACCGAGGGATGCAGTCCGGATGGATCGACCACCATGCCGAACTCCTGAAGGTTGTGGGCGTGACAGAGCTGATGCAGTGCAAAGGCCTGGTCGATCGCGGCGGGCTGGCCCATCACGTCGACGGAGCGGTTCACCGCCTCCTTGGTCAGCTTCAGCGCGAAGGACGGCTTTGATGCGATCCGGCGTGCCAGCTCCAACACTGACGCCGAGAGCTCCGCGCGCGGCACGACGCGGTTGACCATGCCGAGCTGATGCGCCTCCTGCGCACTCCAGCTGTCGGCGGTGAACAGGAACTCCTTGGCCTTGCGCGGTCCAAGCTCCCAGGGATGCACGAACCATTCGACGCCGCAAACGCCCATGGTGACGACGGGATCGCAGAACTGCGCATCGTCGCTGGCAACGATGAGGTCGCAGGCCCAGGCCAGCATCAACCCGCCGGCGATGCACCTGCCGTGCACCTCGGCAATGGTCGGCTTGGCGAGGTTGCGCCAGCGCCGCGTGATCTGGAGATAGATTTCCTGCTCGCGCGCGAAGCGGCCGTGCGCGTTCGGTTCGGCAAAGCCGCCCCAATTTCCTACCGGCGGAAAATCGACGCCTGCGGCGTTCTTGCCGCCCGGCCGCAGATCGTGGCCGGAAGAGAAGTGCGGGCCGTTGCCGGCGAGGATGATCACCTTGACCGCATCGTCCTGCACCGCTGCGTCGAAGGCGGCGTTGAGGTCGTAGGTCATTTGCAGGTTCTGCGCGTTGCGCGCCTCGGGCCGGTTCATCACGATCCGGGTGATCGCCGGCTCCGGCCTCTCCACGAGGATGGTCTCGAACGACGACATCGCGTTCCCCTCAGCGTTTCCGGTTTGATCTTGTTGTTCCGCAGAGTTGACTATGTCGGCCGGGGATAGGCAAGAGGCTTGCGTCAGCCGGCTGCTTTTCGCGCCTCTGGCGCCGTGCACGCGCCATCTGGTAGTTTGCACCGGATTCCACCGGGAGAAATTCGATGCGCAAGATCCTCACCGTGCTGGCGGCGCTGGCCTCGCTCAGCCTGACCAATTGCGGCTACAACGCGATCCAGAGCGAGGACGAGCAGATCAAGGCCAACTGGTCCGAGGTCGTGAACCAGTACCAGCGCCGGGCCGATCTCGTGCCCAATCTCGTCAACTCGGTGAAGGGTTTTGCGCAACAGGAGAAGGACGTGCTGCTCGGCGTCACCAATGCGCGCGCCAAGGTCGGCAGCATCCAGGCAACGCCGGAGGTGCTGAACGATCCGGCTGCGTTCCAGAAATTCCAGGCCGCCCAGGGCGAGCTCTCCAGCGCGCTCTCGCGGCTTCTTGTGGTCACGGAAAACTATCCGCAGCTCAAGTCTGACGCGCTGTTCAAGGATTTGATGTCCCAGCTCGAAGGCACCGAGAACCGCATCACGGTGGCGCGCAACCGCTACATCAAGGCGGTGCAGGAGTACAACGTCACCATTCGCTCGTTTCCAAGCAATCTCACCGCGATGATGTTCGGCTACAAGG
This sequence comes from Bradyrhizobium cosmicum, assembly GCF_032290525.1. Lineage (GTDB taxonomy): Bacteria > Pseudomonadota > Alphaproteobacteria > Rhizobiales > Xanthobacteraceae > Bradyrhizobium > Bradyrhizobium cosmicum_A. Next base: position 254,623 of record NZ_JASXTA010000006.1, read on the forward strand.
AGAAGCCGAATTTCACGGTCGAGAACGAAAAGGAGATATCGACCGCGCCGAAGGTCGATTTCAATCCCGCGCCAGCGCCGTCGAAGTAAGCGCGCCTCGTCTTGCGAATGCGCCCAGCTCCACACACGACTGTCATTCCCCGCGAAGGCGGGGAATCCAGTACGCGGCGGCTTCTCGATAGAACCACTGCTGTCTCTGGAATACTGGATCGTCCGCCTTCGCGGACGATGACGGTGAGGTTGTTGCGGGCTTGTTCGCCCTTCTCCTCGCGTGTTGCTCTTATCCTTGCACTCCTGTTTGCCTTCTCGTTCGCCGCGTCAGCCGACGTCGCCGTGCCACAGCTCAGCGGCAGCGTCGTCGATGAGACCGGCACGCTCTCCAGCAGCAACATCGCCGCGCTGTCGCAAAAGCTGCGCGATTTCGAGACGCGCAAGGGCAGCCAGATCGCCGTCCTGATCGTGCCGACCACGCAGCCGGAGACGATCGAGCAGTTCTCGATCCGCGTCGCGGAGGCCTGGAAGATCGGCCGCAGGAAGGTCGATGACGGCGCGATCCTCGTCGTCGCCAAGAACGACCGGCATTTGCGCATCGAGGTCGGCTACGGCCTCGAAGGTGCGCTCACCGACGTCACGTCGCGGCGGATCATCGACGAGATCATCACGCCAAAATTCAGAAGTGGAGATTTCGCAGGCGGCATCGCTGATGGCGTCGAGCGCATGATGCGGGTGATCGATGGCGAGCCGCTGCCGGTGCCCTCGCGCAGCGTAAACTTCGCCCATAATCTGGACGACCTCGTGCCGGTCTTTGCCGTGGCGCTGTTTACTTCGATCGGCGTCGGCGGGTTCTTCCGGGCGATCCTGGGGCGGCTCCTCGGATCATTGCTGACCGGGGGCATCATTGCGGCGGTGGCCTGGCTCATCCTCGGCTCCTTCGGACTCGCCGTCGCGCTCGGAGCACTCGGTTTTGTCATCGGCTTCATCGCCGATCTGTTTTCGGCGATGGGACCGGGCACGGGGTCGTCGCGCCGCGGCTCGTGGTCGAGCGGCTCCTCGGGAGGCGGCTGGAGCAGCGGCTCGTCGTCCAGCGACAGCGGCAGCTTCAGCGGCGGCGGCGGCAGTTTCGGCGGCGGCGGCGCCTCGGGGAGCTGGTAGCGGTCATGAGCATCAAGCGCATTGCCAGACATCTGGTACAGCATCACTGGCGGGCAAAGCAGATCTTTCCGCAAGCCGTGCTCGACCGCATCGAGCAGGCGATCAAGCGGGGTGAGACTACCCATTCCGGCCAGGTCCGCTTCGTCGTCGAAGGCGCGCTCGACGGCGGGCCGCTGTTCCGCAACCAGCCGGCCCGCGCGCGCGCGCTCGACGTGTTCTCGCATCTGCGCATCTGGGACACCGCGCACAACAATGGTGTCCTGATCTATCTCCTGCTCGCCGATCGCGACGTCGAGATCATCGCCGACCGGGGCATCCACGCGAAGGTCGGTAGCGAGGGCTGGGAGAGCATCTGCCGCGCGATGGAGGCCGAGTTCAGGCCGGGCCAGTTCGAGCGGGGTGTGATCAGTGGCATCGAGGCGGTGTCGCGCGAGCTGGCGCGCCACTTCCCGCCGCAGGGCCCACGTGCGAACGAGCTGCCGGACGCGCCGGTGGTGATGTGAATCCAGCGTTGGCCGTTGCGCGCCCGTTCATCTTCCCCCGATTACAAATTGTTTCACGCCCGCCACACCGGTTCCACTTTCCCGGCCCAATTCGGCCCCGGATGACTTCCTAAAATTTCGGTAAGCGGGTCCCGAGGTAAGGATTTCGCAAGCAATGAAAGTTACCAAATGGTCAATCCCGATTGGAGTATTTGAGCTGTGAGCGAACCAATGGCTGAGCAGGCTGCCCAGGATAACGGTGCCATCGAAGCGACCGCGCCGCAGGCCGTCGAGGCTGCCGGCATCGAGGCCCCCTCGATCGCCCCCGACCACGAGGCGCCGCCCAAGCCCGATCCGGTGAAGCCCGAACCGGTCAAGGTCGAGCCTCCAAAAATCGAGGCATCGAGGATCGAGATGCCAAAGTTCGAAGCCAAAGCCGAAACCATGGCCGAAACCAAACCTGGCAAGGTCATTGTCATGGCCCCCTCCGACCGGTCCTGGGACCGCGAAGAGTTTGCCCCGCATGCGAAGGCGGACGAGCCGCGCGAGACCGGCGGCAAGCGCCGCCTGTCGGCGATGGCCGCGGTGGTGGCGATTGCCGCCAGTGTCGGCGCGATCAGCGGCGCGCTCGCGACCGCCGGCATGATGCATTTTGCAGCCCCGGCGCCGGCACAAGTCGCCGACACCAGCGCGCTGGAATCCTCGGTGGCTCGGATCGATGCCGATGTCGTCGCGCTGAAGGCGAATGTCGAGCACACCTCCAAGACCGGCCTCGGCCAATTCAACCGGGCGAACGACCGCCTCGACAAGCTCGAGAAGGCGCAGGCCGAGCCGCTGGCCAAAATCGCAAAGCTGTCCGAGACCGTCGACAAGCTCCGCGCCACCCCGCCGGTCGCCCCCGTGCAGGCCGCCACCGCGGCGCCCGCCAGGGAGACCACCGGCTCGATCGCGCCGACCCAGGTCGCGACTGCCGCCGCGGCACCGGCTCCGGTGCCGGCCGCGCCCAAGACCGAGGTCGGCCGTTTGCCGACGATCGAGGGCTGGAGGCTGCGCAACGTCGTCAATGGTGGTGCCCTGATTGAGGGCCGCGACGGCCTCTACGAGGTCTATGCCGGCGACCCCATCCCCGGCGTCGGGCGGGTCGATGCGATCCGCCGCCAGGACGGCCGCTGGGTCGTCGTCACCAGCAAGGGCCTGATCGTCGCGCGCTGAGCGCGACATTGTTCAACTTCCAAAGAGGCGCTTCACCACCTCGTGAAGCGCCTTTTTGCTTGAATAGGCGTCCCCGCGCGGTGTTACCTGAGGCATGAGCCGCGCGGTGCGAATTCTCGTTGCTGTGGTCGTCTTATTCGGCGGCGCCGCTTCGCTTTTCGCAGCGGAGACCGCGCCGCTGACGCGCGGCACGGCGATCACCGATCCCGATCTGCTGCGCAAGCTTGACCAGAACGATACGCTGACGATCTCGCGCCTGCTGTGGCCGGAGCGGAACGCGGATGTTCCGCTGACGACCGACCTGCTGTTCTCGTCGCTGCCGCAGCTCGCGCCGATTCCGCCCGCGGTCGACGCGGAGTTCGACCGCTACGTCATGAGGCAGAAGGCGCTCTATCCGACCGAGACCATCGGCGCCGGCGAAGGCTTTGACGTGCAGCTTTTCGACCGGGCCAATCTGAAATCGCGCGACACACGTTTCGTGCTGGCCGGCATCGTCAACCGCATGGACCGCGCTTACCTGTCGGAAGAGTCCTGCGGCGAGATCAGGCTGATCTATCGGCTCGCGCGTTTCGAGACCGGGCCGGGCGGCGGCAAGACCGCAACGCGCCTGCCGATGACGTTCAATCTGGTGATGAAGGCACGCGATGCGCGGCAGATGGATGCGAGCGGCAAGCCGCTCACTTGCGCCGAGGTCGCGCGGCGCTGGCTCGACCATGGCGACTGGCAGGGGCTGATCGGCGGCAGCTTTCCCGACGACGCCATGCTCGACCGAATCGAGACCAACGTCCAGATCTCGATCGCGCCGAAATCGGCGCTGCACGATTTCCGCTCCGACTATCTGCTCAAGGTGTTCAAGTATGACGCGGTGACGAAACGGTTCGAGGAAGCGGCGTTGGAAAACCAGATCGACCGCGACAGGATCCTCGCGGATGACGCGCTCCGGCGCGACTTCAGGGACTGGCTGCTTGCGCCCGAGAATTTTCGCGAGCTCGATCGCGGCACGGTGCTGATCCCCGAGAAATTCCTGGCCAGAGCCGCATTGGTGCCGACGCCCGCCGGTCTCGATGCTTCGCCGCTGCAGCCGGAGTTCGGCATGATGCAAGGGGAGGGCACCGATAACAGCAAGATCGACCCCGTGTTCACCGAGGACGACGTGGTCGGTGCGCTGAAGCAAGCTGCCGCGCGCGGCGACATGCAGAACATTCGCTCAGTCGCAGGCTTCCAGCGCCGTCTCAACGACGTCACCTGCGCCGGCTGCCATCAGATTCGCGGCATCGGCGGCTTCCATTTCCCGGGCGTCGACTGGCTCGCGGACAAGCCGTCCAATTCCACCATCGTGCCGGCTTCGCCGCATTTCCTCGGTGACCAGCTCCGCCGCCGCGACATCCTGACCGCGTTCGCCGCAGGCAAACGTCCTGATTTCTCACGCGGATTTGCCAGCCGGCCGCAGACCCGCGGCGGCGGCGAGCTGGCCGGCACCGAATATCTGGACGGCTGGGGCGCGCATTGTTCCCTGCAAGCGGCGGGATCGGGAACGCGAGATAAGAGTTTTACGTCATGGACCTGTGCTAAAGGTTTGACCTGTCAGGCTGCTGCCGCCTCGAGCCGCATCGGCATGTGCTTCATCAAGACGCGTTAGGCCGCCTCCAACCCGGTTTGGATGACCCATGACGGATACGAGCGATGCCAACAAGGAGCGCAATCGCGAGATCGCGCGCAATGAGGAAGCCAAACAGGTCACCGGCAGCATCCGCGTCAGCACCTGGGCGGTCGCGGTGGTCGTGATCGTCGGCGGGATTCTGTTCACGCTGGGATGGCTGGCGCTGCGGTAGCCCTCACTTCGCGTAATTCGTCATCCGCTTGCCGGGCAGCAGCTCATAGGCCGATTTCCAGCCGGGCAGCGCGGCCATGCGGCCGAGCCAGGCGTGGATGGCGGGATGGCTCGCCGAGAAATCAAAACCGTGCTCGTCGCTCGGATAGTGCAGATAGGCCATCATCGAGATATCGGCGACCGTCGGCCGCGTGCCGATCGCGAAGGCGTTGTGCTGGAGATGTCCGTCGAGAATACCGAGAAAATCCTCGAGCCGCCGGCGAAAATGCTTCAGCACCTGCGGATCGTTCTTTTCGGTGAAGGCGCGCATGAACCGGTAGGTCGCCATGTAGCCGGTGAGCTTGTGGTTGTCCCAGAACAGCCAGCGCAATAGTTCGAATTTCTCCTCCTCTGTTTCGGCGCCGAAGCGCCCAAATTGTTCGGCAAGCTTGAGCAGAAGAGGCGCAGTCTGCGTCATCTTCACGCCGTCGATCTCGAGCACGGGGATCTCGCCCATCTCGTTCACGGCACGGCGCCACTCCGCCGTGCGCGTGACGCCGCCGCCAAAGTCGGTCCAGACCGGCTCGAACGTCTCGCCGCAAAGCGTCAGCATCAGCGCCAGCTTGTAGCTGTTGCCGGATTCGGGGAAGTAGTGCAGGCGATAGCTGGGCATGGGGACCTCACGATTACTTTGCCAATTGTGATTCCGCGATGACGGGGTTGCAGCGTGCCGTCCCTAACCGACAGCGCCCTTTGACCGCAGCTGCTTGATCGCCGCCTCGTCGTATCCCGCCTTGCGCAAAATCTCGTCACTGTGCTCGCCGACACCGGGCGGCTTGCGCGGCTGCACCTTCTTGGCGCCGTCGATCCAGATCGGGCTGGATATGGTGAGCATGGTATCGTTCTCAAACGGCACCAGCACCTCGTTGTCGAGCATCTGCTTGTCGTTGGGGATGTCGTCCAGAATGCCGACGATGCCGAACACGAGGCCATTGCCGTCGAGGATCTTGCGCCATTCGGCGAGGTCCTTGGTTGCAAAGGTCTCGTCGAAGATCTTGATCAGCTCGACCGAGCGGGCGTGACGGTCGGGCTTGGTGGCGAAGCGTGGATCGGTGATGAGATCTTCGCGCCCCAGGCACTTCGCCAGCGTCGGAAACTGTTTCTCCTCGCTCAGCAGCGACAGGATCAGCCAGCGGCCATCCTTGCATTGGTAGTGATTGGCGACAGCGTTGAGCGCGCGCTCGCGCGGCCGTCGCTCGGCGAACTTGGCGCCGCAGAGCTTGGCCTGCGCCAGCACGCTCGCGGCCCACACGCCGTTTGCCATCAGATTGGAGGCGACGTGCGAGCCCTTGCCGGTCTTCTCCCGCTGGTAGAGCGCGGTGACGATGGCGCCGTAGAACGCCATGGCGCAGGGATGGTCGCCCATGCCGGCCACCGAGCGAGCCGGCGTGGTGTCGGTGTCGGCGCGGACGAGGTCCATCAGGCCGGAGCGTGCCCAATAGGCGTTGCTGTCGAAGCCGGGCTTGTTGGCCTCTTCGCCTTTCTCGCCATAGCCGGTGAAGGAGGCGTAGATCAGCCGGTCGTTGAGATGGGCAAGGTGGTCATAGGTGATGCCGAGCTTGACGCGCACCGGCGGCGGCATGTTGGTGATGAAGACGTCGGCCTCCTCCACCAGTCTGTAGAGCACGGCCTGCGCCTCGGGCTTTGAAAGGTCGAGCGCGATGCTCTTCTTGTTGCGGGCCTCCAGCAGCCAAGCGAAATTGTGCTCACTGGTCGGATAGCCGGGAATGTTGGGCAGATTGCGGTAGGGATCGCCTGCGCCGGGCGGCTCGATCTTGACGACATCGGCGCCGAAATCCGACAGCACGGTCGCGGCCGCAGGCGCTGCGATGAAGCTCGCGCAGTCCAGAACCTTCAGTCCCGCAAAAATGCCCTTGTCCATACCGGCGTTGCTCCCTCGCTCTTGTCGTTTCCCGCGCGCTGGAATTGGCGCGGGCGCCTCGTGGCAGCATTAGACCGATGTTTCGGCGGGATGCAACGGCGCCGGGCGCAGGGCCTCACTCCTCCCCCGCAAGCAGCGCGGCGTTGCCGCCGGCCGCCGCCGTGTTGATCGTCACGGTCTGCTCGGTGGCAAAGCGCGCGAGGTAATGTGGGCCGCCGGCCTTGGGGCCGGTCCCGGACAGCCCGTTGCCGCCGAACGGCTGCACGCCGACCACGGCGCCGATCATGTTGCGGTTGACGTAGATATTGCCGACCTGGACGCGGTCGATGATGGCCTCGATGGTGTCGTCGATGCGGGAATGGATGCCGAGCGTGAGCCCGTAACCGCTGTGCGCGATGGCTTGCAGCACGCGTTCGAGGTTCTCGGCGCGGTAGCGCACGACGTGGAGGATCGGGCCGAACACCTCCTCGGCGAGCTGGCCGGCGTCCCTGAGCTCGAAAATGTGCGGCGCGACGAAGCAGCCCTCCGGAGCAGTGCCTGCGAAGTGCAGCCGCGCCGCGGTCTTCATGCGTGCGATGTGGGCCTCCAGCCGCTGCTTGGCCTCGGCGTCGATCACCGGGCCGACATGGGTTGCGACAGCGCCGGAATCTCCGAGCTCCAACTCGCGCGCCGCGCCCGCGATCATCTCGATCATGCGGTCGGCAACGTCCTCCTGCACGAACAACAGCCGCAGCGCCGAGCAGCGCTGGCCGGCCGAGCGGAACGCCGATGTCACGACGTCGTCGGCGACCTGCTCGGGCAGCGCGGTCGCATCCGCGATCATGGCGTTGATGCCGCCGGTCTCCGCGATCAGCGGCACGATCGGCCCGTCCTTGGCGGCGAGTGTCCGGTTGATTGCGCGCGCGACCTCGGTCGAGCCGGTGAAGACGATTCCGGCGATATCGGCATGCGCGGCCAGCACGGCGCCGATGCGGCCGTCGCCGGTGACGAGATGCAGCGCGCTTGTGGGAATGCCGGCCTCGTGCAGCAGCGCGACTGCCTCCCGCGCGATCCGCGGCGTCTGCTCGGCGGGTTTTGCCACCACGCTGTTGCCGGCCATCAGCGCCGCCGTGACCTGGCCGAGGAAGATCGCCAGCGGAAAATTCCACGGCGAGATCGCGACGAACACGCCGCGGCCGCGCATGGCGAGCGCATTGCTCTCGCCGGTCGGGCCCGGCATGGCGGCATCAACGCCGAACAGCTTGCGGCCCTGGGCGGCATAATAGCGACAGAAGTCGGCGGCCTCGCGCAGCTCCGACAGCGCGTCGTCGAGGGTCTTGCCGCCTTCGGCTTGCAGCAGCGCGATGAAACGGGCGCTGCGGCTCTCCAGCAGATGCGCGGCCTGCTCCAGCGCCGCCGCGCGCAGGACTGCCGGCGTCCGGCTCCAGGCGGCAAATCCCGCGCGTGCGGCAGTCACCGCCGCATTGGCCTGATCCGGCGTTGCGTCGGCGATCGGCTTGAGGTCGGCCGCCTCGGCCTTGACGTCCCTCAACAACTGGCCGAGCGCGGCACGCGCGCCGAATTCGACGCCGCGCGAATTGCGCCGTTCCGGCGCGAACAGATCGCCCGGCAACGGAATTTTTGAATGCGCCGCCGCTTGCGGCCGGACGATGGCATCGGCGGGACGCTGCAACAGCGCCGTGACCGGCACGCGATAATCGGCGGCCTGTGCCACGAACGACGAGTTGGCGCCGTTCTCCAGGAGCCGCCGCACCAGATAGGCGAGCAAATCGCGATGGCTGCCGACCGGGGCATAGGTGCGGTAGGCGATCTCAGGATGATCCTTGGCGAGCTGCTCGTACAGCGCTTCGCCCATGCCATGCAGGCGCTGGAATTCGAAGCCGCCGCTGCCGCCGGCCAATTCCAGCACGGTCGCGACCGTCAGCGCATTGTGGGTGGCGAATTGCGGGAAGATGTGCGGCCGCAAGCCGAGCAGTTTCGAGGCGCAGGCAACATAGTTCAGATCCGTCATCGCCTTGCGCGTGAACACCGGATAGCCGCCCAGCCCGCGCTCCTGCGCGCGCTTGATCTCGGTGTCCCAATAGGCGCCCTTGACCAGCCGCACCATCAGCTTGCGGTCATGCGCCCTCGCAAGCGCGTCGACATAGTCGATCACCGCGCTCGCGCGCTTCTGATAGGCCTGGACCGCCAGCCCAAAGCCGTCCCAGCCGGCAAGCGAGGCATCGGCGAGCGTTGCGGCGATCACGTCGAGCGACAGCTCCAGCCGGTCGGCCTCCTCGGCATCGACGGTGAAATTCAGGTCATGGGCCTTGGCGCGCTGCGCCAGATCGAGCAATTGTGGCACGAGCTCGGTCATCACCCGGTCGCGGCTGATCGCCTCGAAGCGCGGATGTAGCGCCGAAAGTTTGACGGAAATGCCGGGCCGGTCGGGCAGGGGGTGACTGCCGGCGGCCTTGCCGATGGTTTCGATCGCACTGGCATAGGCGTCGAAATAGCGCTTGGCGTCCGCAGCCGTGCGCGCGCCTTCGCCGAGCATGTCAAAGGAATAGCGCGGCTTCTGGCCAGAGCGCGGCCGGCCCCGCTCCAGCGCCTGCTCGATGGTCTCACCCAGCACGAAATGATTGCCCATCAGCCGCATTGCCTGGCGCGTGGCGGTGCGTACCGCCGGCGCACCGAGCCTCTTCACGAGACGGCCGATGGTGCCGTCGGGCGTCTCGCCGGGCTGGATCACCCGCGCCGACAGGCCGAGCGCCCAGGCCGAGGCGTTGACCAGGAAGGCGGTGGACCTGGTCTCGTGATGGATGAAGTCGCCTTCGCCGAGCTTGTCCTCGATGAACTGGTCGGCGGTGCGCGCGTCCGGCACGCGCAGCAGCGCCTCGGCCAGCACCATCAGCGCGAGCCCCTCCTTGGTCGAGAGCGCGAACTCCCGCAGCATGTCCTCGACGCCGCCGAACCGGTCGTCGCGCTTGCGGATCGCCTCGATCAACCGCGTCGCGGTGCGGTCGATCCGCGCCTCCTGCGGCGGGCTGAGATGTGACGCTGGCAACAGACGCGCCGCGATCCCGGCATCATCGGGTGCATAGGGAGCAGTGAAGGGCGGCGGGATGTTCGGCATGGCGTGTCCTGTGGCTGAGATCCAGGATAAAGCCGGTGCTACCGTAGTTCGATAGACAAATTAGCGAGTTTGCCTTAGGAAATGAAGATCATTTGCTATTTGGCCGCACAAGATATGGAACTTGATCGAACCGACCGGAGAATCCTCTCGATTCTGCAGCAGGACGGGCGCATCGCCAATGTCGAGCTCGCCGAGCGTATCGGGCTGTCGCCGACCTCGGTTGGCGAGCGGCTGAAGCGGTTGCAGCGCGAGGGCTTCGTCGAGGGCTATGGTGCGCGGCTCAATCCGCACCGGCTCGGCCTCGGCCTTCTGGTGTTCGTCGAGGTGCTGCTCGACAAGACCACGCCCGACAATTTCGAGCGCTTTGCGCGGGCGGTGAAACTCGCGCCCGAGGTGCTGGAGTGTCACATGGTTGCCGGCGGTTTCGACTATCTTGTGAAGGCGCGGCTTGCGGACATGACCGCCTATCGACGCTTCCTCGGCGAGACCCTGCTGTCGATGCCGGGCGTGCGCGAGACGCGGACCTATGCGGTGATGGAGGAGATCAAGCGCGACGCACCGTTGCCGGTGGAGTAATGAAGTGCCGTCGCGATTGTCGTTGCTGTGGCGTTGAACGGGCGGTCTTCGCGGAAAAATAACTCTCCGTGTGCAATCGCAACGCCCGTCGTCGAATGCACTGGCCGTCTTCTGAAATTTTCTTGGCCCGACTCCCGGAGAGATCCGGAAGGCAGCTAAAACGCTGGCGGGCTTATACTTTGAGGTTCTCTGCGGAGGTCTTGCCCCGGTTTGCGATCTCTTCGTATTCCACCGTCTGTCCTTCGTTGAGCGAGGACAGGCCGGCTTTCTGCACTGCCGAGATATGCACGAACACATCCTTGCCGCCCGACGCAGGCTGGATAAATCCATAACCCTTCGTCGGGTTGAACCACTTGACCGTACCTTTAGCCATCACGTCTTCTCCGCGGGTCTTCCTCCGAGATCTCGAACCGCCAGTCCCCGCCAACCGGCCGGTTCGGTCCTAACAGGATACGCGGAATGTGGCCGGCTTGGTAGATCAAACCACATCGGCATTTCGCCGAATTCCGCTCAACTTCGCGGCGTTTTTACCGGTTTTGCCCGTTTCGCGGTCAATTGGTCCGCACGCCGTCAATACGTCGCGGCGAGATAGTCGACGATCTTGCCGATGTCGGCATCGTCGATCGGCGCGCCATAGACCTTGATCATCTTGGTCACCTCGGCCTGCCAGAAACCTTTCTTGTCTTTCATCGGCGGCTGCGTAGCGATGTAGTCGGACGAATGGCAGGCGGTGCAATTGCCCTGCACCACCTCGAGATTCGGGCCGGGCTTGAACGCCGCGACCTCATCGGGGGCCTTGTAGTTGACCGGCGCGGCGAGTGCCGAACCCGCTACAGCGGCGAGGACGAGCGAGAAGGCGACGACAGCGGTGCGTTGCATGATCATTCTCCCTCAGGCCACGCTGACGCGGACGGTTTCGACGACGTTGCGCAGATAACCCGCCGGGTTCCAGCGCGGCGTATCCGGCTGCGTCTCGCCGCCATTGCCGGTGGCCCGGACCTTCAGCTCGGCCTGGCCCGCCGCGAGTTTCACCGGCAGCATCCATTCGCGGAACGAGTACTTGCCGAGATCCTTGCCGAGCTTGGCGCTAATCCAGGTCTTGCCGCCGTCGGTGGAGACCTGGACATCCTTGATGCCCTTGCCGCCGTCGAAGGCGATGCCGCGCAGCGTCGTGCGGCCCGCCTTCAGCTTCGCGCCGTCGGGGACGCTGGTGATGAAGGAGCGGATGGTGAAGCGGTTGATCGGGATCGTCGCCTTCGGCGCGGTGCCGGGCTCGATTGCATTGTTCGGCGTGTCGGGAATGCGATAGGCCGACTTCATCCAGAAGCCGTCGAACACAGTGTCGATCACGGTGATCTCGTTGAGGTGCTTGACCCAGTAGGTGCCGTAATAGCCCGGCACGACCAGGCGCAGCGGAAAGCCGTTGAGGAACGGCAAATCCTCGCCGTTCATGCCGTAGGCCAGCATCACCTCGCCGTCGGTGGCGTGGTCGATGTCGAGCGCCTTGACGAAGTCGGGCGTCTTGTCGCTGACCGGGCCATCCATGCCGTTGAAGGTGACTTGCTTCGCGCCGCTCTGCACGCCGGCCATCTCCAGCACGGCCTTCAGCGGCACGCCGCGCCAGCGCGCGTTGCCCATGGCGCCGTTGGCGAGCTGGCCGCCGGCCACGCGCGGCTCGACGAGGCCGCGGCTGTTGCCGGAGCACTGGTTGACGGCGACGAGCTCGGTCGCCTTCATCTTCTTGATGTCCTTGAGCGACAGCTTCAGCGGCTTGTCGACCTTGCCCTTGACCTCGAGCGTGAACTTGTCGGGGTCGAGATTGTAGGGCAGGTCGGAGAGGTGATAACGCACGAAGAACGCATTATTCGGCGTGATCGCGCCGTCGTTGAACACCGCGAACGGCGTCTCGAGCTGCGGCGGCCGGCTCGTGAGGCCGATCATCGGCCGCTTCTGGGGGTACTTCACCAGCGGCCGCTCGCCATTGGCGAAGGGCAGGGTGACAGTGTCGAGCGCCAGCGCCTTGGTGGAATTCAGTGCCGCCGCCATGGCGGCAAGACCCGCTCCTTTGAGCAGGTCGCGTCGATCGAACATCTGGTCTCCTCCCGGAGCTTTTCGTTGGACCGCGGCCATCACCGCGATCCCGCGCTCATGTGTCGTGACGACCCGGATGAAGTCAATTCGTGCTTTCGCAGCAGGCCCATGCCGCTGCGTTGCAGCAAGCCGGTGTTACGCCGCGACCCGTTCGCCGCTGGCGACGAGGGCCGACAGCTCCCTTGCATCAGCAACCACGCGCACGGCCATCGGCTCGTCGCGGCCACGGATCGCGACCTCCTGCTGCGGCAGCGAGTCGTCGGCAAGGCCCGCGGTGCGGCGGACTTCCTCGGAAACGACGGCTTCGCAGGCCAGCGCCTTGGTCATGTCCTGGAGCCGGGCGGCGACGTTGACGGCATCCCCGAGCGCCGTGAAGACAATGTGATCGCGATAGCCGATGTCGCCGATGATGACCTCGCCGCCGTGAATGCCGATACCGAAGCGGATCGGCTGGCGCAGATCGTGGCTCAGAAGCTCGTTGAGCTCGTCGATATGCGTCGCGATGCCGCCGGCAGCCTTCAACGCCTGCCGGCAGGCTTCCTGCGGATCGGCTGACAGCCCGAACAGCGCCAGCATGCCGTCGCCGACGAACTGGTTCGGCTGGCCGCCGTTCTCGATCACGGCTTGCGAGACCGCACCGAGGAAACGGTTGACGATGAAAACCGTATCGAACGGCAGCCGCTTCTCGGCAAGCTGTGTCGAGCCGCGCATGTCCACGAACAGGCTGACGAGATAACGCTCCTGGCCGATTCTGGCTGATGTCGAGGCCTGCCCGTCCGCCGCATGTGTCTGCGCCGTGAAGAGCTGGAAGAAGGAGAGGTCGGCGTCCGGCCGCAGCTGGCAGGCCAGCCTGATCGAGGGATCGGCGGTGCCGACGCGGGCGAGCACGAATGCCTCGCGCTGCGACGGCTCGGGCAGGGCGCCATGATCGCCGATGACGCGGATTCGGCAGGTCGAGCAGCGGGCGCGGCCGCCGCAGACGCTGGCATGCGGCACGTTGTGGCGCAGGCTCGCTTCCAGCACGGAAAGCCCTTTGGGGACCCGCACCGTCTTGCCGTTGCCGTAGGACAGCGCGATCATGCCGCCGCGCCGTTCGCGCAGGGCGCGCACGCCTCTTGCGAGCATCACCACGCCGAGCAGGCCGAAATAGCCCATGACGAGGCAGCCGCTGATGCGGTCGAGCACTTTGTTTTCCGCGACCGTGCCGACCTGTTGCCTCGTATAATTCGTCCTGCGCCAGTCCGCGTCGTCGCTGTCGACGGCAACGCTGCGCCCGCCCTGGTAGATGCCGAGCATCGCCAGCGTCGGGATCAGTACGGCGGCTGCGAGCAGATAGGGTGCGGCGCGCGTGAAGAAGGTCTTCATGCGCAGCCAAAAATAGATGCCGACGCAACCGTGCACCCAGGCGACCACGAGTAAAATCGTCATCTGCCACAGCCGCGCGGGCGCGAGCACGAAGAACAGATAGAGCTCCTGCGGGTAAAGCTTCTCGTGCCCGTAGAGCGTCAGGCCGAGCCGTATCCCGATCACATGCGCCATGACGAGCACGGGGATGCTGAGGCCCAGCACGAGCTGAAGCGGCTCGACCGTCTTCCAGCGAAACTCGCGGCGCTGGTACAGCGCGAACACACCGAGCCCGGCGTGGATCAGTGCGGCCGCGTAGAACACGATCGTCACTGGCAGGAACTGCCAGAACAGGACGTGGTAATAGATCCCGGCCTCCATCGCATCGACCGAGATGTTGCCGAGCGCATGGTTGAGGAAATGACTGACCACGTAGGCGAACAGGATGATTCCGCAGACCAGCCGCACCTGCCGTGCGCTGGTCGCGCGGACGAGTTCGGACATCTGTGCGGGAACGGTGGCCATGATTCGGTTGTATCAGTTCATGAAGGAGAACAGCCAGCCTAGCGTTTAATTCCGGGGGCGGACAGCGCACTGATCACATGCGCGGTAGGCCGCCGAATACTCCTGTCGTCCCGGACAAGCGCCGCATAGCAGCGCGCAGATCCGGGACCCATAACCACAGGAAGGAGTTGTAGCACGGGCTGGTAACCACGAGCCTTCGCCAAACCCTCCCTGTGGATATGGGTCCCGGATCGCGCTTCGCTTGTCCGGGACGACTACGGAGCGGGTCGATCCACCCCCGCATTGACTCCCCATCCCAGGTTGGCGAAAAGCGCGGCCGTGACGCCTTTTCCCGACAGCACCATGCCCCGCGGCGGCGCCGCGCGCCGGCCCCTCGTCATCGCCGCAGCGATCATTGCCGCGATGACCGTGCTGCGCCTCGTCTACGCCTCCGCGATCGAGCTGCGCACGGATGAAGCCTATTACTGGACCTGGTCGAAGGAGGGCGCGCTCAGCTTCCTCGATCATCCCCCGATGATCGCCTGGTTTATCCGCTTTGGCACCGCGGTCTTCGGCGACACCACGCTCGGCGTCCGCTTCGGTGGCATCGTCGCGATGCTGGTGACGCAACTGCTGCTCGCCGACATCGTCCGCCGTCTCACCCATGACGCGCGCGCGATCGTGTTCGCGGTGCTGATGCCGGAGGCCGCGCTCTACTATGGCCTGCTGATGGCCAAGGTCGCGCCCGACGTCGCGATGATCCCGTTTGCGGTGGCGATGATGTGGTCGCTGGTGCGGCTCGCGCAAAGCGGCGACGGCCGGTGGTGGCTCGCGGCCGGGCTGTTCGCCGGATTGTCGATGCTGTCGAAATTCACCGCGATCATGTTTGCGCCTGCGGTGGCCGCGTTTCTGCTGGTGCCGGATTGGCGCGGGCGCTGGTTGCGCAGCCCCTATCCCTATCTCGCCGTGGCGGTCGCGGTCGCCGTGTTCTCGCCTGTGCTGATCTGGAACGCACAGCACGACTGGGCCTCGTTCCGATTCCAGGGCGTGCGCGCCACCGCCAATTACGGCATCTCGCTGCGCACGATCGGCGACTACATCGGTCTGCAATTCGGCCTCGTCGGTTTCGTGATGCTGCCGGTGGTCTTGACGGGGCTGGCGATGACGGCGTGGCGCGGCTATCGGACGCGTGAGCCGGTCGCGATTTTGCTCTCGACCGCGGTGCTGGTGCCGTTCGCCTATTTCTTTGCAAAATCGCTGACCCTGCGGGTCGGCGACACCTGGCCGATGTTCATGTGGCCGGTCGGCTTTGCCGCTGCTGCGGTGAACCTGGTGATGTTGTCGCGTGAAAACCGGTCGGCGCGGCTGATCCGGTCGAGCCTGTTCTGGGGCAAGACAGCGATCGTCTCGGGCATCGCCTTCGTCGTGATCGTATTCCTCTACTACGTCGTAGCGCCCTGGAATTTTCTCGGGAAGATTGATCCGGTCGGTGCCGAGTCCAGCTACGAACAGGTCGCCGCGCGCGCGCAGGCTGTCCTCGACGAGACCGGCGCGACCTGGATCGCGACCACGGACTACCGCACCTATGCCATGATGCGCTGGCTGTTTCGGGGCCGCGTGCCGGTGATCGAGATCAACGAGCGCGGCCGCTTCCAGGATTTCCGCGATCCCGGCATCGACCGGATCAAGGAACATGCGGGCATCTATGTCGGGCGCGAGCCGGACAACCGTTCATCGCTATGGGAGAATATCCCGGCCAAACGCGAGCAGCTCGGCCGGGTCGAACGCCGCTGGCGCGGTGTTCTCACCGACACCTATGTGATTGAAAAACTCACCGGCTGGACGCCGGAGCTCTCACCGCCGAAGGATTCGCCGCTGTTTTGGTGGCGGGTGCTGGCCTTTCTCTCCCTCTCCCCGCTTGCGGGGAGAGGGTTGGGGTGAGGGGGAGTCTCCACGGGGGAGGTGACAGTTGGACTCGCGGAGAGTCCCCTCACCCGGATCGCATCTGGCGATGCGCTCCGGCCTCTCCCCGCAGGCGGGGAGAGGCGAAGAGGCTACTCCTCCTCTTTCTTCCGCAACAGATCCGTCGCGAGATCCGACAGTTTCGGCGGGGGCAGCGCTGCGAACGGCAATGGCCTTGTCACGTCGATCGCGGCCAGACCCAGCCGCGCCGTCAACAATCCGTTGAGGATGCCTTCGCCGAGCCGCTGCGACAGTTTCGCCGCGATGCCATGGCCGAGCATCTGCTGCACCAGGCTGTCGCTCGCGGCCATGCCGCCGGTGATGGCGAGATGGGCGATGACGTGACGAAGCAGGCGGATCATGCCAAGCGCGCCGGGGCGGCCGCCATAGAGAAAAGCGAGCTGGCGGATCAATCTCAGCGAGGCAATGAACACGAACATCACGTCGATCGCCGCGCGGGGCGAGACCGCCGTCACGATCGAGACTTTTTGCGCGGCCGACGACACCAGCCGCCGTGCCTCCGCATCCAGCGGCGACATCAGTTCGCGCTCGGCGAGGCGGATCATGTCGGCACCATCGATGATCTCGCCGGTGTGGCTCTCCAGGGTGGCGCGGGCGCGCGCGAGCTGCGGGTTCTGATGCGCGATCTTCAGCAGGTCCTGCACGATGACACGGCTCTCCTTGCGGTCATCGCTGGCGAGGACGGCGGCTGCGCGCAGATGCAGCTTTTCGATGGTGGCGAGCCGTGCCAGCCCAAAGGCCTCACGCCCGATCACCACCGCGAGTGCCAGCGCGGTGACGAGTGCGAAGGCGAGCCCGACAAAGCCGAGGCTCTCGCTGCGCGCGAACAGGTCTTCGACCAGATGGACGACGCCAAGCCCGGTGCCGAGCAGCGTCAGCCCGGCGAGGCCGGACCAGAACAGTGCGCCCCACGGAAAGCCGCGTCGCGCCGGCAGCGCGGTTTGAACCGGCACCGGCAATGTCGACGGATCGGGCTCCGGTGTGATCTGGATGGTGGCGCGACTGATCCGGCTTGCTTCGTCGGCTTCAGTGACGACGACGCCGGGATCGTCGAGCCGGAACGTTGCCGGCCGCCGCGGCTGGGGTCGGTCGTTCATGACAATTTGTCTCCGATCAGGAACTGCAAGGCACGGTCGAGGCGGATGTGTGGCAGCGCCGGCTCTTCATTGCCCTCGCGCTCGAGCTTTGGCGGGCGGAAGCGCAGGAAGCGGAAGTCGCTCTTCTCGGCGGCTTGCGTGGAGAGGCCGCGGAACGCATCCGTGCCATTGAACAGCGGCTCGGGATCCAGCGGCAGATCGCCCGGAAATGTCGCGACTTCCGTGTTGCCGTCGAAGAATTCGCCGGCGGCGCTTTCGCCCGCGGCGGGCGTTCCCAGGATCGACGGCAATTTGTCGCGGCCATGCGCGACCTGGGCTTCGCGCGTGGCGCGCACGGCGGCGAGCGCGACGACGTCGATTTCCGCGCCGGTATTTTCCGCGCGCGCCACCGCGCGGCTGACCGCACGGCGCAGCACGGCCTCGAGCCGGTCGTGGCTGGAATGATGCAGATGGTCCGCCTTGGTTGCCGCGAACAGGATGCGGTCGATGCGCGGGCGGAACAGGCTGGAGAGGATCGTGCTGCGGCCGATGTTGAAGCAGTCGAGAATGCCGGCGAGCGCGGCTTCGAGATCGTGCAGCGCTTCGGGGCCGGAGTTGAACGCGGTGAGCGCATCGGCCAGCACGATCTGGCGATCGAGCCGGGCGAAATGATCGCGGAAGAACGGCCGCACCACCACGTCCTTGTAGGCCTCATAGCGGCGCACCATCATCGCCCACAGCGAGCCCTCCGGCGCCTGGCCGCTAACGGGCAAGTCGAGCGGCGCAAAGGTCAGCGCCGGCGAGCCTGCGAGATTGCCGGGCATCAGGAAGCGGCCGGGCGGCAGCAGGCTCATGGCAAAGCGCTCGTCGCGGCAGGCGCGCAAGTACCCTGTGAAGAGCTTTGCGGCGGTGAGCGTCGCCTGCTCGTCCTCGCGCGCATCGGCCTTCAGCGTCGCAAGATGCGCGCGCCATTCGGCGGCAACGTGCGCGCGCGGCGCCTCGCGCGACAGCGCAAGGCCCTCCGCCGACCACTGCTCGTAGCTCTTTTGCAGCAGCGGCAGGTCGAGCAGCCACTCGCCTGGATAGTCGACGATGTCGAGCGTCAGTGTGCGGTCTGCGCCGTTCGGGCGCTGATAGTCGATGACGAGGCGTAGCTCGCTGATGTCGACGGTCGAGCTTGGCCAGTGCCGCTCCTCGATCAGAGCGCGCAGATGGTTCTCATAGGCAAAGCGCGGCACGGCATCGTCGGGCTGCGGCGCCAGATTTGCCCGCGCGATCCGGCCCGAGGCATAGGCCTCGAACACCGGAAACCGGCCGCCGCGCGTCAGTCCGTGGATCAGCGCGGTGATGAATACGGTCTTGCCGGCGCGCGACAGGCCGGTGACTCCAAGCCGGACCGTCGGGTTGAAGAAATGCTCGCCATAGTCGATCAGCGCCCGGGCCGACAGCCGCGCCTCTTCGACCATATCCTGGAAACTGAATGCCATCTGAACGAGGGGGCTCGGGCGGGGAAAATACGCAAAACGGACTAGTCACAAAAGTGGCAACTGCTTGAAGAAAATCAAGCTTCATACTTCCACCGCCTTTATCGGCAAATCAGCCGTTTGAACGACGCGCCGATCCCGAAAGACCGATAGAAAAGTGGCCCCTTCCTTGCCTCTGGATTGCCATGACCGTCTTCCAACTGAAACAGTTCGCATCCACCTCCGTCCATGCCGCAGCCGACGCGATCGGCTGGAATTACGATCGCGCCGAGCTGATCGCCGACGGCGTCGTCCATGCGATCGGGGTCCTCTTCGGCATCATCGCCGCGACGGTTCTGGTGGTGCTTGCCGTGCTCTATGCCAACGCGATCGACATCGTCGGCGTCTCGATCTATGTCGCCGGCCTGCTCTCGATGCTGGTGCTGTCGGCCATCTATAACCTCTGGCCGGTGTCGCCGGTCAAATGGCTGCTGCGGCGATTCGATCATTCGGCGATCTATCTGCTGATCGCGGCGACCTACACGCCCTTCATCCTGGAACTCAAGGACAGCGTATTCGCGCTGGCGCTGCTCGTCTGCGTCTGGTGCGTCGCTAGTCTCGGCATCGTGCTGAAGCTGCGCTATCCCGGCCGGTTCGACCGGGTCGCCGTCGGCATCTATCTGGCGATGGGCTGGAGCGGCATGATGCTCTACGACGCCGTGGTCAAGGCGCTGCCCATGGTGGTGCTGGGCTTCATCCTTGCAGGCGGCGTGCTCTACAGCCTCGGCGTGATCTTCCACGCCTGGCGGCGGCTGCGCTTCCAGAATGCGATCTGGCACGGCTTTGTCTTGGCCGGCGCGGCGTGCCATTATACGGCGGTGCTCGACCTCGTGTTGAGCTGAGCAAGCTTCAAGAAGCCGTACAATAAAGCAGGAGACGTCGCATGCAGGTGACCGGCAAGGTCGTGGTCGTCACGGGCGGCGCAAACGGCATCGGCAAGGCGCTGTGCGAGGCCTTTCACAACGCTGGTGCGGCCAAAATCGTCGTCGCCGACATGGACGCCGCCAATGCAAGGGCGGTCGCCGCGACGGTCGATGGCGCCGCCTTCAAATGCGACGTCGCGCAGGAGAAGGATATTTCGCACGTGATCGAGGAGACCGAGCGGCAGTTCGGCCCGATCGAATTGTTCTGCTCCAATGCCGGCATCGGCGGCGGCTTTGATCCGATGTCGGAAAATGCCGGCGGTGCCTCGGACGAGCCGTGGCAGCGGAGCTGGGCGATCCACGTGATGGCCCATGTCTATGCGGCGCGGCATCTGGTGCCGCGCATGAAGGCGCGCGGCGGCGGCTATTACCTCAACACGATCTCGGCCGCAGGCCTGCTGTCGCAGGTCGGCAGCCCGGCTTATTCCACCACCAAGCATGCCGCGGTCGGCTTTGCCGAAAATCTCGCGATCTCGCACAAGGCTGACAACATCAAGGTCTCGATCCTCTGCCCGCAGGGCGTCGACACCAACATGCTGCGCTCGATTCCCAAGGGCCCGCAATCCGGTGACGGCGACCTCACGCCCGAGCAGGTCGCCAAGGATGTGCTCGCCGGCCTGGAGCAGGAGACGTTCCTGATCCTGCCGCACCCCCAGGTGCTCGGCTACATGCGCAAGAAGACCGAGAACTACGACCGCTGGATCGGCGGCATGGCCAGGATCCAGGCGAGGATGCGGGAAGAGTTCGGGAAGTAGTCGACGGTGCTTCCACAGTTGACGCTGTCATGCCCTGCGAAGGCGGGGCATCCAGTACGCTGCGGCCTCTCGACTTAACCACAACCGTCTCGGAGTACTGGATCGCCCGGTCAAGCCGGGCGATGACACCGAGAGTGCGGCTCACGCCGCCGACTGCGCCTCGTCCTCCACCCGGCTCTGCCGCAGCGCCCGGGCATACAGCATCATCCCCTCGCGCACCGTGCGCTGCTCCGCCGGCGTCAATGATGCCAGCGCTCCGCTCACCTGCTGCCGGCCGAACGCATGCAGCGCCTCCAGCGTGCGGCGGCCCTTTGCGGTCAGCGACAGCCGCTTGCTGCGGGTATCGGCTTGATCCGGCGTCTCCCTGAGCTCGCCGCAATCGATCAGCTTGCGGACCAGGCGGCTGACGCTGGATTTCTCCAGCCGCAGGAAATCGCCAAGCTCGCCTGAATTCATCGGGCCGCGAATGCCGATCTCCAGGATCGTGTGCACGGCCGAGGGCGGATAGTCCGATGCCGCCACCGTCGCATCCATGAAGCCGAGCTCGCGCACCATCAGGCGCGAGGCGGCGCGGATGTCGTCGATCAGCGCAAGCTCGGTCACGGCTTGACTCTCCGCATATAGTTGTACCATACAACTATATGCGCGCAACGCCGCGCGCAAGCGTTTCGGAGTGACCTATGAGCGGAACCTTGCCGGCTGGTCAGCGGATGAGGGGCAAGGTCTGCGTCGTCACGGGCGGCGGTAGCGGCATCGGCCGCGCCACGGCGCTGCGGATGGCGTCCGAAGGCGCCGAAGCGATCATCGTTGCAGGCCGGCGCGAGGCCGAGATCGAGGCTGCCGCCGCCGCGTGCCGCGAACTCGGTGCGCAGGCCATCGCGATCAAGACGGACATCACGCGAGAGGACGACGTCGCGCGCCTCGTCGGCACGGCCGTCGAGCGTTGCGGCCGGCTCGACGTCGCCTTCAACAATGCCGGCTTTCAGGAGCGCCGCGCGCCGCTGGAAGAGCAGGGCATGGACATCTACGACAGCGTGTTCGACACCAACGTCCGCGCGCTGTTCCTGTGCCTGCGCCACCAATTGCCGGCGATGCTGGCGCAGGGGCGCGGCAGCATCGTGGTCAACGCTTCCGTCAGCGGCGTGCGCAATCCCAATCCGGGCTTCTCGCTCTATTCGGCCTCGAAGGCCGCAGCGATCTCGCTGACCCGCTCGGCGGCGATGGAGAACGCTCCGCGCGGCATCCGCATCAACGCCATCGCGCCGGGCCGCGTCGTCACCGACATGATGCTGCGCGCCGGCGTCGGCGATATCGCAACGGTGAGCGCGGGCCTGCCGCTGCGGCGGATGGGGAGCCCGGAGGAGGTGGCGGAGGCGGTGGTGTGGCTGTCGTCCGACGCGTCGTCGTACGTCGTCGGGCATGTGCTCGCGGCCGATGGGGGATTTTTGGCGTCGTAACGCCCTAATGCTTCTGCCCGTAAAGCACCGGCACCGCCGAATCCACAACGACCTCGACGAGGCTCGTCCCCTCGAACGCCATCCCGCGCTTCAGCGCCCCGCCGAGCTCCGCGGCCTTGCTCACCCGCATCGCATCGCAACCCATGCCTTCGGCCAGCCGGACGAAATCGATGCCCGGCAATTCCAGCCCCGGCACGTTGCGCACCTGCATCACCTGGCTGAACGAGCGCATCGCGCCGTAGCCGGAATTGTTGATGACGACGATGGTCAGCGGCAGTTTTCGCTGGGCTGCGGTCCACAGCGCCTGGATCGAATACATCGCCGAGCCGTCGCCGATCAGGCAGACCGTGCGGCTGTCCGGCTTGCCCAGTGCCATGCCGACCGCGGCGGGCAGAGAGTAGCCGAGTCCGCCGCTCGCCATGGTGTAAAAACTGTCCTGCCCGCGCATCGGCATGAACTTTTGCATCGCCGGCCGATGCGAGGGCACTTCCTCGACCAGCGAGGCGCCATCCGGCATTGCCTGCGCGAGGGAGTGCAGCAGGAATTCGACGGGAAGCGGATCGGCGGCTGGCGGTGCCGGCGGCAACGTGCGCCCCCTTGGCGTGGCGCGTTTGCTTTCGGGGAGCAGGTCGAGCAGCATGCCCAGCGCAGGCTTCATGGTCGCGATAATGCTGGTGCCGACCGGCGTCACCGCAGCGGCATCCGGATCATCGGTGATCTGAAAAATCGTCGCGCCGCCGTCGAAGATCGCGGCATGGCCTTCGACGTGGAAGGTGAATACCGGCGCACCGATGACAACGACCACATCGTGCTCGCGCAGCGCATCGGACAGTTGCGCGGGCGAAGCGTGCAGGAAGCCCGCAAACTGCGGATGCCGCTCCGGGAACGAGCAGCGCGCCGAGAACGGGCTGACCCACACGCTCGCTTTCGCCTTTTCAGCCACGCGCACCATCAGATCGACCGCGCCGGCGCGGTCGACGCCAGGGCCGACGACGAGGGCAGGGTGCTTTGCGGAGCCGAGCGCCGCAGCCAGCGCCTTCATCGCGTCAGGCTCGGGGCCGATCTCGCGGCTGACCTTGCGCGCCTCGACCGGGGCCGTGGCATACGCCCAGTCATCGATCGGGACCGACACGAAGGTCGGTCCGCAGGGCGGCTGCAGCGCGGTGTAATAGGCGCGCGCGATCGCAGCCGGCACGTCCTCTGGCCGCGCCGGCTCGACGCTGTACTTCACATAGGGCCGCGGGAATTCGGAGGCGCGCTCGGCATAGAGGAACGCCTGCAGCGGCAGGATCGAGCGCGCCTGCTGGCCAGCCGTGATCACGAGCGGCGTCTGGTTGCGATGCGCGGTGTAGATGTTGCCGAGCGCGTTGCCGACGCCGGCCGCCGAATGCAGATTGACGAATCCGGCATTGCGCGTCGCCTGCGCGTAACCATCGGCCATGCCGACGGCGCTCGCCTCCTGCAGCGCCAGCACGTAGTCGATGTCGTCAGGCCAGTCGCTGAGGAACGGCAGCTCGGTCGAGCCGGGATTGCCGAACACTTTTTTGATGCCGAACGAGCGAAGCAGGTCGAGGGTGGCCTGCTTGACAGTGACGGGTTTATTGCCGGTCTTGCCGTTCTTGGACATGGTTTCCGTCCCCGAATGCTTATTGTCATGGCGTCATTCCGGGGCGATGCGAAGCATCGAACCCGGAATCTCGAGATTCCGGGTTTCATCGCTGCGCGATGCCCCGGAATGACAAACCTACCACACCGCCGTGCCCTTCATCGTCGGCTGCCCTTCCGCATTCGCGGTCCACAACTCCATGCCCGCCTCGGTCTCGTTGGCGTTGATCGAGAACTCGCTGCCCTCGAACAGCGGCTGCACGCCGCGATACGAGAACTTCTTCGGCGCATTGCCCCCGTGCAGCTTGGCCGCCATCTCGATGATGAGCGCGGCCTGCAGCGGGCCGTGGAAGATCAGGCCCGGATAACCCTCGACCTTGGTGACGTAGTCGCGGTCGTAATGGATGCGGTGGCCGTTGAAGGTCAGCGCGGAATACCGAAACAGCAGCACGGGATCGGAGACATGCGTTTCGCGGTGCTGTGCTTTCGGTGGCGGAGGCGGAGCCTTGGCTGGAGCCGCCTGCGTGGTCGTCATCTCGCGATAGACGATGTCCTGCCGCTCGCGGATCGCGATGCCGCGCGGCGAGGAGATGCTGTGCTCGACCGAGACGAAGCACAGCGTGCCGGTCGATCCCGTCTTCACCGCGACGTCGGCAATGCGCGAGGTCCGCGTCGATTCATCGCCGACACGCAAGGGCTGCAGGAACTCGATCTCGCCGCCGGCCCACATCCGGCGCGGCAGCGGCACCGGCGGCAGGAAGCCGCCGCGGGTCGGATGGCCGTCGGGTCCGAGCATCGACATCGGAAATACCGGCTGCGCCAGGCACCAGTGCACCGTGAACGGCGCGGCGTCGCCCGTCCTGGGCTCGCCGACGTCCTGGAATAGCGTCGCGCGCAAGCCCATGACGAGCTGCGCGGTGACGATGTCGGTGGCCTCCGTGCTGCGGCCGATCCATTGCCGCAAATGATCGATATCGAGCTTCCCGGTCATGACGCCTCGCTCTTGCTATTTCCTGGATGGACGTTCGCCGATGGCGGGCACGGCACCGTAAGCGCGCGTCTCGCCGATGACGATCGGCGCCGGCGCGGGATAGCTGACGCGGCCGTTCGGCGTATCCACTTCAATGCGGCGCAGATGCGGATGGTTGGTGAGGTCGGCCATGGTGTTGACCTCGGCAAAGGCGATGTCGGCGTCCGACAGCCGCTTCAGCAGCTCGTCGCGCGTCATCCTGCCGAAGGCATCCGCGACCGTCGTGTCGGTGAAGTCGCGATTGCGCACGCGCTCGACCATGTTGGCAACGCGGGGATCGGTCGGCAGGTGCGGCTGGTCCAGCACCCTTGCGCACAGCGTCTTCCATTCGCGCTCGCTCTGGATCGAGATCAGGATGTCCTTGCCGTCCTTCGAGGTGAACACGCCATAGGGCGCGATCGAGGGATGGCGCAGGCCCATGCGCTTGGGCGGATTGCCGGCCTCGGAGTTGAGCAGCGGCACGGTGCACCAGTCCGCCATCACGTCGAACATGGAGATGCGGATGTCGGCGCCCTTGCCGGTGCGCCCGCGCCCGATCAGGGCTTCCAGGATCGCCGCATGCGCGGTGGCGCCGGTCGCGACGTCCACGATCGACATGCCGACCCGCGAGGCGCCGTCGGGATTGCCGGTGATCGAGGCCAGCCCGCTCTCGGCCTGGATCAGCAAATCATAGGCCTTGCGATGGGCGTAGGGGCCTTCGTCGCCATAGCCGGTGATGGTGCACGAGATCAGCCTGGGATAGTCCTTCAGCAGCCGCTCGCGCGAAAAGCCGAGCTTGTCCATCGAACCCGGCTTGAGGTTCTGGATCAGCACGTCAGCACTCGCAATCAGCTTTTCCAGCTCGGCGCAGCCTTCCTTCGTGGCGAGATCGACCACCGCCGATTGCTTGCCGCGGTTGAGCCAGACGAAATAGCTGCTCTGGCCCTTGGCCGCCGCGTCATAGCCGCGGGCGAAATCGCCTTCGGGCCGCTCGATCTTGATGACCTCCGCGCCGGCATCCGCCAGCCGCGACGAGCAGAACGGCGCTGCCACCGCCTGCTCGACCGCAATCACCCTGATCCCGTCCAATGCGCCCATGATTGCTGCCTCAGTACGAGCGCGGCATGCCGAGCACATGCTCGGCGATAAAGGACAGCACGAGGTTGGTCGAGATCGGCGCCACCTGATAGAGCCGCGTCTCGCGGAATTTGCGCTCGACGTCGTATTCCTCGGCAAATCCAAAACCGCCATGGGTCTGGACGCAGGCATTGGCCGCTTCCCAGGACGCATCGGCCGCCAGCATCTTGGCCATGTTGGCTTCGGCGCCGCAGTCGAGCCCGGCCTCGTATTTGCGCGTGGCTTCCTTCACCATCAATTCGGCCGCGCGCATCGCCGCGTACGCCTTGGCGATCGGAAACTGGATGCCCTGATTCTGGCCGATCGGCCGGCCGAAAACGCTGCGCTCCTTGGCGTAGTTGGTGGCCTTTGCGATGAACCATTTTGCATCGCCGACGCATTCGGCCGCGATCAAAATGCGCTCGGCATTCATGCCGGAGAGGATATAGCGAAAGCCCTTGCCTTCCTCGCCGATCAGATTCTCCGCCGGCACCTTCATGTCGGTGAAGAACACTTCGGTGGTGGCGTGATTCATCATGGTGCGGATCGGGCGGATCTCGAGGCCCTTGTTCTTGGCTTCTCGCATGTCGACGATGAACACCGAAAGGCCGTCGGTGCGCTTCTTGACCTCATCCTTCGGCGTGGTGCGCGCCAGCAGCAGCATCAAATCGGAATGCTCGGCGCGGCTGGTCCAGATCTTCTGCCCGTTGACGATGTAGCCGGCATTGCCGTCCTTGCGCGCAAAAGTCTTCAGCGAGGTCGTGTCGGTGCCGCTGGTCGGCTCGGTGACGCCGAAGGCCTGCAGGCGCAATTCGCCGCTGGCGACCTTCGGCAGATATTTCGCCTTCTGCTCATCGCTGCCGTGCCGCAGCACGGTGCCCATCGTGTACATCTGGGCGTGGCAGCCGCCGCCGTTGCAGCCCGCGCGCTGTATCTCTTCGAGGATCGCGGCCGCGGCCGAGAGCTTGAGGCCGGCGCCGCCATATTCCTCGGGGATCAGCACCGAGAGATAGCCGGCCTGCGTCAGCGCGTCGACGAACGCCGTGGGATAGGCCATCTCGCGGTCGAGCTTGCGCCAGTATTCGCCGGGAAACTGCGCGCAGAGCTTTGCGACGGCTTCGCGGATGTCGGCGTGATCTTCGGTGTGGTGGTCTTCACTCATGGCGTTTTCCGTATCTAGCGGCAGTTAAGATAACGCCGGCCGATCCTCTGGCGTTGTGAAAACATCGCCAGCCCCCTATGCTCATTTGCTATAGCGTATGGAGTAGCCTTCCAGGATTGGCAAGCATGGATTTCCGTCAGCTCAGGACCTTCAGTTGCGTGGCGGAGCTCGGCAGCCTGTCGAAGGCCTCCGATACGTTGCGTGTGGCGCAGCCGGCGCTCTCCCGGCAGATCAAGCTCTTGGAACACGAGCTGCGCGTCGAACTGTTCACGCGCAATGGCCGCGGCATGGTGCTGACCGAGGCGGGGCGCCTTTTGCTCGCACGCACCTCCGGCATCGTGCGGCAGATCGACCAGATCCGCGACGACATCCAGTCGGCCAAGGGGCCGCCGTCCGGGCAGGTCGTGCTCGGCCTGGTTCCGACCGTGAGCTGCGTGCTGTCGGCGCGCTTTGCGCGGCGCTGCGTCGAAAAGTTTCCCGGCATCTCGTTGCGCATCGTCGAAAGCTACAGCGGCCATCTGGTCGAATGGCTGCACCGCGGCGAGATGGATCTCGCCATCCTCTACGGCCGCTCCGCCGATCTGCATCTCAACGTCGAGAGCCTGGGGCGCGACAACATCGTTGCGGTCGGCCCGCGCGGCTGCGGCCTTGCGCGCAAGAAGAGCGTCGATATCGCATGGCTGTTGCGGCAGCGGCTGGTGCTGCCCAGTCATTCCCATGGTCTCCGCGCGCTGATCGAGCATGCGGCAGCCCAGCGCAAGATCAAGCTCGACGTCCAGCTCGAGGCGGATTCGTTCCGCGTGCTGACGAGCCTGGTCGAGGAGGGGCTCGGCTTCGCGCTGCTGCCGCCCTCGTCGGTCCACGGCGAGGTCGCGGACGGGCGGCTGGAGACAGCAGCGGTGTCAAAGCCGATGACGCGCGAGCTCATTTTTGCCTCTCCGATCGACCGCCAGGTCTCGACGGCCTCGCTGGCCGTCACCGCACTCTTGCGCGAGGAAGTCGCCGCCTGCCGCAAGGAAGGCGTGTGGGACATCAAGCTGAGTTAGATGCGCCCGTGTCGTAGAACAGTCGCGCGCGATCGTGCCTTCGCATCTGGCGCGAGCTGTCATGCCGAAATTTTATAGCTGGGGTGGAGTCGCCCGCTCTTTAGCCTTACCCGCGGTGTCATTGCCCGCGAAGGCGGGCAATCCAGTATTCCAGAGGCCGCAGTGCTTGAGCCGAGAAGCCGCGGCGTACTGGATGCCCCGCTTTCGCGGGGCATGACAGCGGGGGCCTATCCCGGAATCCGCACCGGCAGTGACTCATAGCCCTTGATGAAGCTCGAATAGATCCGCTTGGGCTCGCCGACCACCTCGATGCGGTCGAACCGCTTCAGCATCTCCTCCCAGACGATCTTGAGCTGGAGTTCCGCCAGCCGCATGCCGACGCAGCGGTGGATGCCGAAGCCGAAGGAGAGGTGGGTGCGCGGCCGCGGGCGGTCGATGATGAAGTCGTTCGGTTTCTCGAACATCTCCTCGTCGCGGTTGCCGGAGACGTACCACATCACGACCCGGTCGCCCTTCCTGATGTGCTTGCCGCCGATCTCGGTGTCGGCAAGCGCCGTGCGCCGCATATGGGCGAGCGGCGTCTGCCAGCGGATCACCTCGGGCACCATGGAGTCGATCAGTTCCGGGCTGGCGCGGAGCTTGTCGTATTGTTCGGGGTTCTCGCTCAGCGCCAGCACCGAGCCGCTCATGGTGTTGCGGGTGGTGTCGTTGCCGCCGACGATGAGCAGGATGATGTTGCCCATGAGATTGTCGGGATCCATGAAGCGCGTGGCATCGTTATGTGCCATCAGCGACAAGAGATCGTTGCGCGGCGCGGCGTTGACGCGCTCGTTCCAGAGCTTCGACATATAGGCATAGCACTCGTCCATCTCGCGGCGGCGCTCTTCAGCGGAAGCGACGATGCCGCTCTTGGGCAGCGCGGTTGCGACATCCGACCAGCGCGTCAGCTTGCGCCGCTCTTCCCAGGGGAAGTCGAACAGGGTGGCCAGCATCTGCGTCGTCAGCTCGATCGAGACGCGCTCGACGAAGTTGAAGGTCTCGTTGCGCGGCAGATTGTCGAGCACGGTCTGCGAGCGCTGGCGGATCAATTTTGCCAGCTCGTCCAGGTGTGTCGGCGTGAACATCGGCGAGACCGTCTTGCGCTGCGCCGAATGCTGCGGCTGGTCCATCGCGATGAAGCTCGGCCAATCATAGCCCTGCGGCACGTCACGGATCCCGATGCCGCCGAGCGTCGAATCCGAGGAGAAGATGCCGTGACTGGTGTCGACATGCATGATGTCGTTGTATTTCACCACCGACCAGTACGGCTCGATCGGCGCATTGGTGCAGTAATGCACCGGCTCTTCCTTGCGCAGCCGCTCGAACCACGGCCACAGCGTGTCGTCCTGGAACAGCCTGGGTGCGCCGGGGTGGAATTGCGACAGCGGCGTCGCATAAGCCTCCTCGCGCGCCCTGCGCATGCGTTCGGCCTTGTCCACTTTAACCGGCGCTTGGACGTTCATGGTGGTAGCTCCAGTTGGTTCTCTTTTCGCCTCTCGCCACGCTTGTCCGCCGAAGCCTTGGCCAAGGCGGATGCGAGAGAGGGAATTAACTCACGCCGCAATCTTCACCGGCAAGGTTTCCAGTCCCTTTACGAAACTCGAATAGACCCGCCTGGGTTCGCCGACCACGTCAATATGGTCGAAGCGCTTGAGAATCTCTTCCCAAATAATCTTGAGCTGGAGTTCGGCAAGCCGCAAGCCGACGCAGCGGTGAATGCCGAAGCCGAAGGAGAGATGCGTGCGCGGGCGGGCGCGATCGATGATGAAATCGTAGGGCTTTTCGATCGCCTCCTCGTCGCGGTTGCCCGAGACGTACCACATCACGACCTTGTCACCTTTCTTGATCTGCTTGCCCCGGAACTCGAAGTCGGCAAGCGCGGTGCGGCGCATATGCGCAAGCGGCGTCTGCCAGCGGATCACCTCCGGCACGAAGCTGTCGAGCAGCGCGGGGTTCTCGCGCAGCTTGCGATACTGCTCCGGATGCTGGCTCAGTGCATGGATCGAGCCCGACATCGTGTTGCGGGTGGTGTCGTTGCCGCCGACGATCAAGAGGATGAGATTGCCGAGGAAGTTCTTGGCATCCATGTGACGGGTTGCGTCGCTGTGCGCCATCATCGACAGCAAATCGCTCTTCGGCGGCTGCTCGATGCGCTCCTTCCAGAGGCGCGCGAAATAGCCGGCGCACTCCGCAAGTTCGGCCTGCCGCTCGTCTTCGGTGGCGACGAGGCCGTCGGGACCGGGAATGGTGGTGGCGATGTCCGACCAGCGCGTCAGCTTGCGGCGGTCCTCCCAGGGGAAGTCGAACAGCACCGCCAGCATCTGCGTGGTCAGTTCGATCGAGACCTGATCCACCCAGTCGAACACCTCGCCGCGCGGGAGATTGTCGAGGCACTCGGTCGAGCGCTTGCGAATGTTGAGCGCGAGATTGTCCAGATGCGTCGGCGTGAACATCGGCGCCACGGTCTTGCGCTGGGCGGCATGGCGCGGCGGGTCCATGGAGATGAAGCTCTCGCGGCGCAGGTCCGGATCGATGTCGCGGATGGTGATGCCGCCGAGCGCGGAGGCCGAGGAGAACACCGAATGATTGGTCTCGATCTCCATGATGTCGTTGTAGCGCGTCACCGACCAGTACGGCCCGAACATCGAGTCCCTGCAATAGTGCACGGGATCTTCCCGGCGCAGCCGATCGAAATAGGGCCAGAACGTATCGGTCCTGAACAATTCCGGGTCACCCGGATCGAACTGCTCCAGCGGAAGTGACGTCGCCCGCGCGCGCAACGCGTCGAGCTTCGCCGCGCTCTCGATGGTCCCATGCATGACCGCTCTCCCTGACATGAACCGCGCGCGTTTTTTATGAATTCTGCGCTGCGGTATTTGATTTGCAATTACAACCCGTTGTCTGCGCCGGAGCAAGGGAGAGTTTTACCACATGGTCTCGCCTCTAGCCCGGATGGAGCGTAAGCGTAATCCGGGATTCGGGCCGCCACTACCGCTGTCCCGGATTGCGCGGAGCCTGTCATCGGGCGGCGCTTTGCGCCGACCCGTTGGCTCCATCCGGGCTACGAAGCTACTGATCTACCAACGTGATCTCCCGCACGTCGTTTGAAGGCAGATCGTGCAAGAATTCGCCTCGAATCGAGCCAAATCGAACCCGCCCGTCTTGGGGATCGACAAATCTGTGATCTATAGTTGACCCCAACAGGTCCGCATCCCGAGGTTGCCGCCGTGAACGACATGCAATGGGCCCCGATCGGCTCCGAACCCCTACCCCCGCCGCTGCCGCCGACGCGGGTTGATTTCACAGGCAACCGCTCCGGGTTCCGCAAAATGGTCACCAAGGGTGCCATGCTGGAGCCCGTCACCTTCGGCTTCTACCGGTTCTGGCTGGTCACCGACATCCGCCGTCATCTGTGGACCAACACCGCGATCGACGGCGATGCCGCCGAATATACCGGCCGCGGCAAGGAGCTCTTGATCGGCTTTCTGTTCGCACTTGCGATCCTGGTGCCGATCTACCTCGCCTATTTCCTCATCGGCATCGAGTTCGAGCGCTGGCAGGGCTTTGCCTCGACGCCGCTGTTCATCAGCTTCTACGCCTTCGGCCAGTTCGCGATTTTTCGCGCGCGGCGCTATCGTTTGACGCGCACGGTCTGGCGCGGCGTCCGGTTCTGGATGGACGGCTCGGGCTGGGCCTATTCGTTCCGCGCCATGCTGTGGGGCCTGCTGGTGTTCCTCACCCTCGGCCTGGCGCTGCCCTGGCGCGCGGCCTCGCTCGAACGCTACAAGATGCGGCATACCCATTACGGTGATTTGCACGGCGATTTCGAAGGCGACGGCTGGACGTTCTTCAAGCGCGGCTGGTGGCTGTGGCTGCTCAGCCCGATCGCGCTTGTCATCTTCCCGCTCGCCCCGTTCTTCTATGCCGAGTTCAAGGCGCGTGAATGGCGCTGGTGGCTCGACGGCATCCGTATCGGCGGCGTCAGCCTGTCCTCGGAGTTGCCGCACAATGCGTTCTACGGCTTGTACTGGAAGGTGATCGGCTGGTGGCTGCTGCTCTCGACCATCTTCGCTGCCTATATGGGCGGCGCCGCCTTGCTCGTCGTCCAGTTGAGCGGCGTTCCGGCCGAGCAGGTGTTCGGGTCCGACAATGCCGCCAAGAGCATTCCGATGGTGGTGGTGATGGTCATCGGTTATTTCGCCGTGGCCCTTGCCATCAACATCGTGATGCGCGTCTATCTGCAGCGCGATCTCTGGGCCAAGGTGCTGGAAACGGTCGAGGTGCACAACATCGCCGCCGCTGCCGATGTGCGCGGCAGCGGTGAGCTGGCCAGCGCACTCGGCGAAGGGTTTGCCGATGGCCTCGATGTCGCGGGATTCTGAACTGTGAGTGAGCTGTCCACCGCGGCCCCGGCGCAGTCTGCCAAGCCGACGATCTACTTCGACGGCGTGTCAAGCCGCAGGCGTCAGGTGACGCTGGCCCTCGGTGACGCCCTCGAGATCGTCGAGGAGGGCGGAACGCCCCTTCGCTGGGCCTATGCCGACATTCGCCGCACCGACAGTCCCGCCGGCGCGTTACGCTTGGCCTCGACATCCGCGCCGCCGCTGGCGCGGCTCGAAATCCGTGACGCTGCGCTCGCCGCCGACGTGACCGTCCGCTGCATGCGTCTCGACGAACACCAGACCTCGCGCCGGGGTGTCGCAAAAATCGTCGGCTGGTCGGTCGCTGCCGCCGTCTCCATCGTTTGCGTCGTGCTGTTCGGCGTCCCGCTCGCCGCCGACCGCCTCGCGCCTCTCGTGCCGAAACCGATCGAGCGGCGCATCGGCGACGCCTCGGAAGTCCAGGTGAAGACGATCTTCGGCCGCCGCGTGTGCGAGGACCCCGCAGGCAAGGCGGCGTTTGCAAAACTCGTCAACCGCTTGCGCGATGCCGCGGGGCTCGACGACGATACCATGACGGCGGGCGTGCTGCCGACCTCGGTGCCGAATGCGTTCGCGCTGCCCGGCGGCAAGGTGTACGTGCTGAAAGGCCTGCTCGACAAAGCCGAAAACCCGGACGAGATCGCCGGCATCCTTGCCCATGAGCTCGGCCACCTCAAGCATTACGACAACATGCGCGGCCTGATCTACAACGGCGGCACCTCGTTCCTGATCGGCCTGCTGTTCGGCGACGTCACCGGCTCCTCCGCCGTGATCTTCGCCTCGCGCAGCGTGGTCGAGGCCTCCTATTCGCGCGAGGCAGAGACCGCCGCCGACACCTTCGCCATCGAGATCATGCACAAGCTCGGCCGCTCGCCGAAGCCCGCGGCCGAGCTGATGTTCCGCATCACCGGCAAGGAAGGCGGCGGCCTCACGTCGATCCTGGCGAGCCATCCGCTGACCGAGGATCGTCTTGCGCGCATGACGAACGAAGACCGCCCCGCCAGCGGTCCGCCGCTGCTCACGGATGCCGAATGGCAGGCGCTGAAGGGGATCTGCGGCAGCGGGAAAGTGTGAGCGGTCGCCGCCAGCGCCTACTTCGCCGGCGCGGCCGGCGGGTTTGAGCCCGTGGTGACGCTGGGGGCATTGTTGGGGCTGGTGCTGGTCGTCTGGGGACCGAACTCGCGCCCATTGTAGAAGAATACGGCTGCGACCACGGCGATCACGAAAATCGCGCCGATCGCCCAGCCCACCGGGCTGTTTTGGCGCGCCCTGTCGGCCCTTCTGTCGTCATCCTGATAGGTCATCGCGCTCTCCATCGTAGAGGAGGAGAACCTCTCGCGATGGAAGCTGTTCCTAAAGAGAGGCGCTGCGGACCCGAGGCACCTATCGCGTCCCGTAAGCGCGGTCGCCGGCATCGCCGAGGCCTGGCAGGATGAAGCCGTTCTCGTCGAGGCCTTCGTCCACCGCGGCGGTCCAGATCGGCACATCCGGATGCAGTCCGCGCAGCCGTTCGAGCCCTTCCGGCGCGGCGATCAGGCAGGCGAGGCGAATGTCCTTTGCGCCGCGCTCCTTCAGCCGGTCGATCGCGGCGACGGCCGTATTGGCGGTGGCGACCACCGGCGTCACCACGATCGCCAGACGCTCGCTGAGATCGGACGGCGATTTGAAGAAATATTCGACCGCGGCAAAGCTGTGCGGCTCGCGATAGAGCCCGATATGCGCGACGCGCGCGGTCGGCACCAGGTCCATCATGCCATCGACGAAGGTCGTGCCGGCGCGCAGCATCGGCACGAACACCAGCTTCTTGCCGGCGATCTTGGCCGAGTGCATCGTCGCCAGCGGCGTCTCGATCACGGTATCGGTGAGCGGCAGGTCACGCGTCACCTCGTAGCACAACAGCATGCCGATCTCCTTGATCAGCTCGCGGAACGACTTTGTCGAGATCGATTTGTCCCGCACCAGCGTCAGCTTGTGCTGCACCAGCGGATGATCGACGATCGTGACGCCTTGCATGATCGGATGCTCCTGAAATTCATCGATACGCAATGGACTACGCTGCGGACGAATTGATTAAAAAACCGTGCCGTCGCTGATCACCTTGAGCGGCGGGGCGCCGTCGGGACGGCGCGCGAAGGCGATGGCGCGGCCCGCGGCCCAGCTACCGCCTTCCAGAATGCTGGCGAGCGGCAGGGTCTCGGGCGTGCGGCCGAGCTTGGCGCGGACGCGCTCGGCCAGCCGGTCGAGCAGTGCGACGGTCAGCGCGCGCCACTCCACGACGAGCAGCGAATCCACCGCATGCGCACGCTCTGCATCCGCGTCGTCGCGCAGGCGCAGCACCTCATGATCGACGAACAGGCCGCCATTGCGGTATTCGGCAAGCCCGGTCAGGCCGTCGATGTCGGTGACGTCAAAGCCCGCGCGCTGGAGCGGCTCGATCAGCGAATAGCTCAGCCATTGCGACAGCTTGTGCAGGGGAACGAGACCGGCGGTCGCGTCGTCAGCCTTGATCGCCGGATGGCGCCAGCAATCGCCGAGCGGAATGCCCGCGAGTTCGAGGCGCGACGGCCAGATCGGCCCAAGCTCATTCAGCACCGCGGACAGGATGGCGGGCGCGGGAAGCGTGCCGCCTTTCGCCTGCGCCGCGATGTGGTCGAACAAGCCGCCCGGCCGCGGCGTATCGTACATACCAAAGCTCTCCGGCCGTTCCGCCGCCAGGTTGCCGAGACGCCGCAGCAGATCAATGCGCCCTTGGAGGCCGAGCAACGGATTGGCATCGCTGACCTGAAACGCGGAGGTGAGAGAGGCGAGAGGCAATTGCGCGAGCACGTTCGCATCGGCCCTGAACCGCGCACGCGCATCGCCGGAGAAGAGGCCGCTTGCGAACATGTCGAAGCTTGCGATCGCAAGCCCCTCCGATCGGCCGATGCCTTGCCCAGTCACCGCATCGCGATATCGCCACGCCGCGCCCGCGCCGGCATCGAGCAGCACGCTGACGATAGCGAGGTCGAACTCGGCGCGCGCGCGCGCCGCGCGATCGGGCCACGACGCTGCGTCCGCAAGCCGCGCCCAGCGATCGAGGTCGCCGAACACAAAGTGACGCCAGCGCGCATGGAAGGGAATCTCCAGCGTCGGATAGGCTTTTCGCGTGACCGCGACCACGGCCTCCGCAACGCCATCCATGCGGTCGAGATCGACCGTGAAATGGTTGAGCCCACCGGCAAGGCCGAGCTCGAGCATCTCGCCCGCCCGCGCGCGAACCGCTCCTGCGCTGAGCAGCGAGCGGGCCTGTTGTTCCAGAGCGTCCGCCATGACGTTCAGTATTTTTCCAGCGAACGCCCGACGATGTCGTTCACGTCCTTTTCGGTCACTTCGTCGGCGGAGTAATACCCGGCGGCCTTCTTCGCGGCGATCTCGACATAGGCATCGGCCGGAATGAGCTCGGGCGGGATCGGCACGCGCTCGACGATGTCGATGCCTTGCGAGGTCAGCGCGTCATACTTCATGTCGCTCATCGACAGGAAGCGGTCGATGCGCTTCAGCCCGAGCCAGTGGATCGTATCCGGCATCAATTGCTGGAAGCGTGCGTCCTGGACGCCGGCGACGCATTCGGTGCGCTCGAAATAGGCTGCGGCCGCATCGCCGTCCTCCTGGCGCTTGCGGGCGTTGTAGACCAGGAATTTGGTGACCTCGCCGAGGGCGCGGCCTTCCTTGCGGTTGTAGACGACGAGCCCGAGCCCGCCCTCCTGCGCGCCGCGCGCGGCTTCCTCGATGCCGTGGATCAAATAGGGCCGGCAGGTACAGATGTCGGAGCCGAACACGTCGGAGCCGTTGCACTCGTCATGCACGCGGCAGGTGATTTTCGTACGATGGTCCGGCAGCTTGGTGACGTCGCCGAACATGTAGACGGTGGTGCCGCCGATCGGCGGCAGAAACACCTTCATGTCCGGCCGGGTCACGAGCTCCGGGAACATGCCGGCGGTCTGCTCGAACAGGGTGCGCCGCAGCTCGGTCTCGCCGGCGCCGAAGCGCTCCGCGAGGCCCGGCAGGTACCACACCGGATCGATCGCGATCTTCACCACCGACACGCTGCCATTGGCATGCACGACCTCGCCGTCGGCGCGCAGCCGCTTTGCGGCGAGCGCTTCGCGGATCTCCGGCAGGTCCAGCCGTGCGCGCGTCACCGCGATGCTCGGGCGGATATCGATGCCCTCGGCGATGTCCTTGCCGAAATTCTCCGCGACCAGATGCCCCCAGGGATCGAGCGCGACGATCTTTGCGGGATCGCGCCATTGCTCGAACGGCCCGATGGTGGCGGCCGGAAACGTGTTGGTGAGATCGGGGCGCCGGATCGGATCGAGCGCGCCGGCGGACACCGCGAGCGCGCGGTACATCGCATAGGAGCCGCCATGGCTGCCGATCACGTTGCGATCCGCAGCGCGCGACACCGTCCCGATGACCGGTCCCCGGGCGCGCGCATCCGCTGCGCCCCAGTGGATCGGGAAGGCGGCCTTCCGGCCCGGCTCCGGATGGGAGGTCAGGCGGATGTGGTCGGTACGGTTCGCGCGGCTCATGTCCAGGCTCCCAAAAAGCCAACGGCCCGCCGCTCGGACGGGCCTGGCTCGGTCGCGTTGCCGATGGGGAACACCGGCGACGCGAGCTCAATCCAACATATTGTAGCGGCTGGCGACGACAGACAAGTTAATCGTGCCGGGCGGCCAAGCGCCGTTCGGGGGCTCGTCCGGATCGGCGAACGACGCCAGAACGTGCTCTATATCTATGTAATCGTTCGAATTTTTGAAGGGGTGGCGTCCACGCGGCCATCCAAACAGGCGACTGGATAAAACCTGCATATTCGGACATATCGAGCGGATCGCCCCGGAGACCGCCATGCCTATCGCCAGCTACATCGACCCCCGCAACCGAAAGCTCTATCCGCTGGACCAGCCGCGCTGGTGCTCGGACGAGCGGACCCCGCTGCTGGTGACGCCCGGAGACGGGATCTCACGCGAGGATGTCGATGGCCGGACGCGCTCGCTCTGGCGCTACCGGGCAGCGCTGCCGGTCGAGATCGCCAAGCCGATCACGCTCGGCGAAGGCTGCACGCCGCTGGTTCAGCAGGAGTGGGGTGAACTGCGTCCGTTCTTCAAGCTCGAATGGTTCAACCCGACCGGCAGCTTCAAGGACCGCGGCTCGGCGGTGATGCTGTCTTTCCTGCGCCAGATCGGCGTCGACGCCATCCTGGAGGACTCGTCCGGCAATGGCGGCTCGTCGATGGCCGGCCTGGGCGCAGCCGGCGGCATGCGCGTGAAGATCCTTGCACCTGCGTCGACGTCGCCGGCCAAGATCGCCCAGGTGCGCGCCTATGGCGCCACAGTGCAACTCGTCGAGGGCCCGCGCGAGGAATCGGAGGCCGAGGCCATCCGCCAGTCGAGCCAGACGTTTTATGCCAGCCACAACTGGCAGCCGTTCTTCCTCGAAGGCACCAAATCGCTCGCCTATGAGATCTGGGAAGACCTCGGTTTTCGCGCCCCCGACAACGTCATCGTCCCGGTCGGCGCCGGCAGCAGCCTTTTGGGTTGCGCCTTCGGGTTCCGCGAACTGCTGAAAGCCGGCCAGATCGCCAGGCTGCCGCGGCTGTTCGCGGCGCAGCCGCTCAATTGTTCGCCGATCGATGCGAGTTTTCGGGCCGGCGTGGACACGCCGGTCGCGCGCGAGGTGCACAAGACCATCGCCGAAGGTACCGCCATCAAGCATCCGCTGCGGCTGCGCGAGATCATCGGCGCGTTGCGCGAGAGCGGCGGCGTCACCGTTGCGCTCACCGAGGATGAGATCGTCGCCGCCCTCCGCCGCCTTGCGCGGCAAGGCCTGTTCGCCGAGCCGACCAGCGCCAGTGCGGCCGCCGCGCTGGGAAAACTCTCCGCCACCGGCGCCATCAAGGCGAACGAGACCACCGTGGCGGTCCTCACCGGCACGGGCCTGAAGGCCGCAACCACGGTTGCCGATCTCGTGCAGTAGTGGCGACGCGACGGCGCTTGCCTCGATGCGTTGAACCTTCGGCGACCCTTGCCAGCCTCATGAAGATCGACTTCGAGTGAAGGAGAGTTCCATGACCGAGCATGATCCGTTTGCAGGTTTCAAGGCAGTCCAGAAGGAAGCCTGGTCGCTGTTTACGCCGATGGAGGTGTTCACGACGCCGAGTGCCGCCAAGCTCGTCGGTTTTGCCGGCGTTGCCGCCGGCCAAAGGCTGCTCGACGTCGGCTGCGGCACCGGCGTCGTCGCGATCACGGCGGCCCGCCGCGGTGCGAAGGTCAGGGGTCTGGACCTGTCTCCGGTGCTGATCGAGCGCGCCCGCGAGCACGCGCAGCTGGCGAATCTCGATATCGACTTCGCCGACGGCGACGCCGAGAGCTTGCCTTTCGGGGGCAACGAGTTCGATGTGGTGCTGAGCCAGTTCGGCCACATGTTCGCTCCGCGCCCCGATGTCACCATTGCCGAGATGCTGCGCGTGCTGAAGCCGGGCGGCACCGTCGCCTTCTCCACCTGGCCTCCGCACCTCTATGTCGGACGGATGTTCGCGCTGATCGGCCGCCATCTGCCGCCCCCCGAGGGCGTGGCATCGCCGGTGCTTTGGGGCGATCCAAAGATCGTCACCGAGCGTCTCGCGGGCAGGGTGAAGGATCTCCGCTTCGAGATGGACATGATGACACCATCTGCACTCAGTCCGCAGCACTACCGCCGCACCATGGAAACGACCATCGGACCCTTGATCAAGCTTGTCGGCCAGTACAAGGACGAGCCGGACAAGCTGCGGAGTTTTCGCAGTGAGTTCGAGGCGCTGATCTCCGAATATTTCGACCCCGGCAACAACGTCATGCGCCAGCAGTACCTGATGACGAAGGCGACGAAGGTGTAAGGACGCTGCGAGAAGGAGCGACGATCGCGACCGCCGCTCCTTCTCCCACAACAAGGGGAAGGAAGTTCTCTACTCCTTCAGATCATTCACGCGCTTCACCCACGCGCGCACATCCGCGAGCACGCCGGGCAGCACCGCCTTGACTTCCGCCACGGTCATCCCCGCCTTGATGCGGGGGTCGTAGAGCAGATTGAGGATGTACTGGTCGTAGACGTCGAAATAACCCATCGAGACGTTGTCGTTGAACATCGTCCAGGGCACGCTCGCGGTGTCGTTGATCGGGCCGAGCGATTGCAGCAGCTCCTCATAGGCGCAGTCGAGGAAGACGAAGTCGCCATTGTCGACGGTCAGGATGACGTCGGAGTGCTCGATCTCGAAATTGTCGTTCTTGCGGAAGCCGGACAGGCATTGCGGATCGAGCGAGGTGCGGATCTCGCGCGCTTTTTCCGCGCCGTAGAAGCTGCTGATCGTGCGAAACAGATCGCGGTCGCGCACCAGTTTCACCCGCACGTTCGCCGCCTCGCTGGTGTCGATCATGGCGATGTCGAGATGCTGCACGCGCTTGCCGATGTCGGCGACGACCCTGGCGAGCTGCGTCTTGCGGTCGGCGCGCTCGCTCTCGGCGAACACGCGCACCGGCCCGTCGAACTTGCGGATGCGGTCGACGCGGCCGGCGAGGTGGTACTCGGCGCCGAACGCGGTCTTCAGAAACCCCTCGACGATTTCGCCGTCGGTGAAGCTCTTCTTCTCGGTGCGCTGGCGCGCGGCGATCGCGGGCAGTTCGCCCGCGACGGCGATGGTACCGGTGTCAGGGACCGCTATGAGCGCGGCGAGCACCAGCAGGGCGATGCGGACGGCAGCCGAGGGCTGGTTGATTGCGCTCATCGTCACCCGACGCTGCCGCATTCGCGTCGCGCGCACAAGTCCGCAAATTCACGCGCCCTGCGGGTTCCCCCTCCAACCGCGCCGCCCTAGTTGTTCAGCACGACCACGGTGGTGCCGACCGAGACGCGGCCATAGAGGTCGCTGACGTCCTCATTGGTCATGCGGAAGCAGCCCGAGGAGACCGCCTGACCGATCGTCTCCGGCTCGTTGGAGCCGTGGATGCGGTACAGCGTCGAGCCCAGATACATCGCGCGTGCGCCGAGCGGATTTTCGACGCCGCCCTTCATGTGGCGCGGCAGGTCGGGCCGGCGGGCCAGCATCTGCGACGGCGGCGTCCAATCCGGCCATTCCTTCTTGGCGGTGATCCTGTGCACCCCGCCCCAGCGGAAGCCGTCGCGGCCGACGCCGATGCCGTAGCGCAGCGCCTGGCCGTTCTGAAGCACCAGATAGAGGCGGCGTTCGCTGGTGTTCACCACGATCGTGCCGGGGGCATAGTTGCCGTTGTACATGACGGTGGTGCGGGGGACCGGGCTGGCACCGCCGCGGAAGAAGTTCGGGCCGCCGCCCATGATGTCGCGCGAGTCGAACTCTTCGGCGAGCGCGCCGCCCGCGGTGGCCGACAGCAGTGCGATGGCGGCAATCGGTACGGCAAAAAACCGGATCATTGTTTCCCCCAGCAAAAATCGATTCAACGAGAGCCACAGGCCATATTTGCAGGGATTTCGCAAGCCACGGGCCCGTGAGGCAGGCCATCCTGGAGTCGGGCCATGCTTAACGATTGGCGTTACCAAATCGGCAACGGCCCCGTTCCGATTCCATCGGAACGGGGCGTTAGCCAAACCGGCGCGTTGCCGCGCGGGGCAGGGCCGCGACGGCCGCTATTGCTTTGACGGATGCGGCGAACAATGATTGATCGGACCGATTGTGGACATTGCCGGTTGTGGGAGCAGAGAATGAACGGTGCGGAAAGCCTGGTGCGGACGATGGTCAAGGGTGGGGTGGATGTCTGCTTCACCAATCCAGGCACCTCCGAGATGCATTTTGTCGCAGCGCTCGACCGCGTGCCGGGCATGCGCTGCGTGCTCGGCCTGTTCGAAGGCGTGGTGACGGGCGCGGCCGATGGCTATTTCCGCATGAAGGGCTCACCGGCCTCGACGCTCCTGCATCTCGGCCCCGGCCTCGCCAACGGCCTTGCCAACCTGCACAACGCCAAGAAGGCCAATTCCGGCATCGTCAACATCGTCGGCCAGCACGCGATCTACCACATCGGCTACAACGCGCCGCTGACCTCCGACATCGAGGGCCTGGCCCGGCCGATGTCGTCCTGGGTCCGCACCTCGCCGGATTCCAAATCGATCGCCGCCGACGGCGCCGCGGCGATCGCCGCCGCCAAGAGCGCGCCGCCGCAGATCGCGACCCTGATCCTGCCCGCCGACACCGCCTGGAACGAGGCGGACGGCATCGCCGAGGTTCCGGCCGAGCAGCAGCGCGCGAGCTATTCGCCGCAGGCGGTCGAGCAGGCCGCAAAGATCCTGCACGGCGACGGCGAGGGTACGCTCTTGCTGATGACCGGCAGCGCGCTTTCCGAGCAGGGCCTGGCGCAGGCCGAGCGCATCGCGGCCAAGACCGGCTGCACCGTGATGGGCCCGACCTTCCGCCCGAAGATGGCGCGCGGCCGCGGCCGCTTCTCGATCGATCGCATCCACTATGTCATCGATCAGGCACTGCCGATGCTGGCGAACTTCCGCCACATCGTGCTGGTCGAGTCCGATGATCCCGTGGCGTTCTTCGCCTATCCGAACAAGCCGAGTGTACTGCGCCCCGAAGGCTGCGACGTGCATCGCATGACCGCCTGGGGTGAGAATTCGGTCGCGGCGCTCGAAGCGCTCGCTGGCGCCGTGAAGGCCACCGCCAAGGACGTCAAGCCGCAGGCCCTGGCCGAGCTGGTCAAGCCGACCGGCGCGCTCACCCACGCCTCGATCGCGCAGGCGATCGCCTATGCGATCCCCGAGAACGCGATCATGGTCGACGAGTCCCTGACCACCGGCCGCGCCTTCTTCCCGCCGACGGCGGCCGCCGCCCCGCACGACTGGCTGCAGAACATGGGCGGCTCGATCGGCTTCTCGACGCCGCTCTCGATCGGCGCCGCGATCGCCTGCCCGGACCGCAAGGTGATCACCATGGTCGGCGACGGCAGCGCGATGTACACGATCCAGTCGCTGTGGACCCAGGCGCGCGAGAACCTCAACATCGTCACCATCGTGTTCGCCAACCGCATCTACCAGATCCTGCGCGGCGAGTTCGACAATGTCGGCGCCGGCGAGCCCGGCCAGCGCGCCAATGACATGCTGCGGCTCGACCGGCCGACGCTTGACTTCGTGGCGCTGGCCAAGGGCATGGGCGTGCCCGGCCGCGCCGTCACCAATGCGGACGAGTTCAACAAGGCGCTGGCCGAAGCCGTCGCCGAGCCGGGGCCGCGACTGATCGAAGTCCAGATGTAGGCCATTCATCCAGGACGCCGAGGGTCGAGGGCACGATGCAGACCGAGCTGAACAAGGTGATCGCGGCGCTCCGGGACTTCTACGCCCACGAGGGATTTCTGTTCGAGAAGGACATCGGCGAGCGGGCGATCACGCACCGCTTCGCCGTGCACCTGGAGAAGCAGTTCTCCGGCTGGTCGGTCGACTGCAATTACGACCGGCTCGGCGAGCGCACGCTGCATCTGCCGCATGGCACCATCATCTCGACCGACGACCATCTGGGAAAGTCGATCTATCCCGACGTCGTCGTGCACCAGCGCGAGATCCCGAACAATCTGCTCAGCGTGGAGATCCGCAAGGCGAGCAATCACACGCCGCTGGAGCACGACCAGCACAAGCTGAGGGCGCTGACCGATCCGCATGTCTGGTTCGCCTACTGGATCGGCGTGCTGCTGGTGCTGGACAAGCACCATGTGACGATGTCGGAGGTCTATGTCAGCGGCGGCGTCGATCAGCCGCTCTCGCGCTGGTTCGCGGCGCGGCTTGAGGAGAGTGGCCTCGGCGCGACACGTTAGGGCGTCTACTCACAAACGTCAGATCCCGAGGACAAAGCGGAAGTCGCTCCGCTTGGGCAGCATCGACTGCTTATGACCCATGACAGACAAAGACCACTTCGGGTAGAGTATCGGCGCCGGCTATTTAAACGGAGGGCGAGATGCCTTTTTTCAAAAGCGGGATCAGTTTGTTGGTCATACTTGTTACGAGCGGATTTTGTGCGGCGCTGGCGGCGGATAGTTCACTTGAATATGACCGCGTGACGCCGACCGACCTGAAGTGGAGCCCGCTGCCTTCTATGCCCAAGGGGACGCAAACGACGGTGCTCCACGGTCATCCGGGCAAGCCTGGTCTGTATACCGTTCGGCTCAAAATACCGGCGAATT
Source organism: Bradyrhizobium cosmicum (assembly GCF_032290525.1). Taxonomy (GTDB): domain Bacteria; phylum Pseudomonadota; class Alphaproteobacteria; order Rhizobiales; family Xanthobacteraceae; genus Bradyrhizobium; species Bradyrhizobium cosmicum_A. Next base: position 298,184 of record NZ_JASXTA010000006.1, read on the forward strand.
CCAAAATGCCTGTGCACTCTCACCCTGATGAACGCGTTCGCGTGATCATTTCGGGGACCTATTATTCGGCGCTCGGCGACAAGGTCGATGCATCGAAACTCCTGAGCTTTCCACCCGGAACGTATTCGCACGTGCCGCCCAAGGTGTGGCAGTTCGCGGAAACGAAGGACGAAGAGGTGATATTCGAGATTACCGGGATTGGACCGACAGGCATCGACTACCTGAATGCTGAGGATGATCCACGAAAACAAAAATAGTGGTCGTGCTCATTTCCACTGTGGCCCAAGGCCGACATGATCCATGTCGTTTTCAACATCGGCTTCCAAGGGCGAACCGGACGCGACGGGACTGTGAGTCACGCCCCGGAGCGGAATGAGTTCTGTTGAATCGATGCGCGCTCAGGCCGCGGTTCACCTCTCCCGTCGGGGCGAGGTGGACCACAAAGCCGCCCGCGTGATGGGGGCGGCCCTTGCGTCGTCGGTCCATCGCAAGCTCGTTGCAGGGGATCGCCCTGGCCGAGCGCGTAGGCGACGAGGTCCTTCAGCGCGAATCCGGAGCCGGTCATCGGATCGAGCGACAGCACCGAGGAATTGCCGCCGAACATCATGCCCAGGAAGACTTCGGCGAAGCGGATCGTCTTCACGTCAAGATCGTGGCGGCGCGCGCGTCGTGCGCGCACGCCGCGACATCGTCAGTAGTAGCGCGGCTGCGAGAACGCATAGCGTGGATTGATGCCGCAATAGGCCGACGTGCCGGAGGCGCTGGCCTGACACTGCTGATAGCTCGCGAACTGGCAGTTGCCGGGATAGCCCCACATGCGGCCTTGCAGGCAGTACCTGTCGTTGGTGGGGTGGGCCTGGGCCGCCGGGACGCTCGCGGCGATCAAGGCTGCGAATGAGGCGAGCGTGAGGATGGTGCGACGCATTTCAATCTCCTTCAAAGACGTTTGTACAGGGAACATCAGTTTGGTCAGCGTGTTCCGGACGCGTCCGACACTTTGTCGTGCTTGTCCTTGGTGTCCGCAGTGGGCGCCGGGTTCGACATGGGTCTATGATGACGCAAGGTGCGGCGAATTATGTGATCTCGGCCACAGTTCGCGATGGGCTTCCAGCCTATCGTGAGCAGACTTGCACGCGTCGATCCCGGAGGCCTCACGCTTTGCCTCATTCGGATCAGGTCAATTTGGAGGTTCTGATGCAAAAATCATATTTGCTGGCTGCGACTGCCGCGCTGGCGTTTCTCATGCAAACACCGCTGGCACTCGCGCAGACCGCCCCGGCCACCGGGGGAACTGCTGCGCCTGCGGCGACAACCGCCGCGCCGGCGACGGCAACGGCCGCGCCGGCAGCGACGACGACAGCACCGGGCGCAACCACGGACTCCGGCCAGCCCTCCGACGCTAAGAAGAGCGCATCGAAAAAGCCGGCGAAGAAGAAGATGACCCGGCAGCAGGAGATCGATCGTTCGGTCGACAGCGGCACCGTGCCTGCACGCTATCGCAGCTCGGTGCCCAAGCAGTACCAGCAATATATTCCGTTCGATAAGCAGTAGCGGATCGCGCGGCGGCGCGACGCGACGTTGCGCCGCTGGTGCCGACACGAGGCGACCTTAGGATACGGCCTTGGCCAGGCGCGATCCGACCTACATATGTTGTGGTGGTCGACCGGAGCGGTGTTAGAGTAGGCCAAAGCCGGGGGGAGTGATGAGCGAGGACGTGAAGGATGCTGGCCTTATGGCCATGATCAGCAGCATCCTGGGTGGCAACAAGCGCGCAGACACCATTGCACCGCCGCCGCTCACCGAAGTTCCCCCGACAGCGCCGACAGATGGATTTGAGCCGCTCGAAGCATCCATCCCCGACGCCGCACCGGCCATGCCCGAGATGACGTCCGATGCCGCGCCGGCCGCCACCAGGCCGGTCGAGCCGCCGGCGAAAATCGCCACGACACCCGATGGCAAGCAGTTGCTGCCTGCCGAAGCGATCGCCGATCTCGTGCTCGGCGAGTTGCGCAAGATGGAGAATTTTCCGGGGACCGGCGCCACCGTCACGGTCTACGGCTACAGGCACTGGAACGCGATGATCACATTCGCGCCGTTCTCGACCAGTTTCCAGAACGCGACGCGGTTCCGCCAGGCCATGCCGGACCTCGTCTTCAAGCTGCGCCGCTTCGTCGAACTTGAGATATAGATCTGGTATAAACCGTGCCTCGAAACGGCTCGATGGGAATTTGAAGATTGAGCGTCGCCTTTACCAAGGAAGAAAGCGCCGAAACCGCGTCAGAGACGCTGCTGCCGGATCGCCTGATCTCGCCGCATCCGAATCTCGTGACGGAAGCAGGCCTCCAGGCACTGCAGACGCAGCTCCAGGACGCGCGCGAGGCCTATGAGGCCGCGCAAGCCATCGAGGACGTCAACGAGAAGCGCCGACAATCGGCGGTCCCCTTGCGCGACACCCGCTATCTCACCGAACGGCTGCGCACGGCGCAGGTCGTCCCCACCCCGGCTTCGACCGATATCGTCGCCTTCGGCAGCACGGTGACCTTCAGCCGTGCCGACGGCCGCGTGCAGACCTATCGCATCGTCGGCGAGGACGAGGCCGATCCGAAGGCCGGATCGATCTCGTTCGTGGCGCCGGTCGCGAGGTCGCTGATGGGGAAGGCGGTGGGAGACGTCGTGGGGGCGGGCGCGCAGGAGATCGAGATTCTGTCGATCGGGTAGGGACGATCAGATGGGCAGCGGGAACGCAGCCACGACGAGCGTAGGCAACGATCGCTTCGCAATGTGGCCGATCGCATTGACCTGCTGTTTTCCCGTCATCTTGATCTTGCTTTGGAGCGGACCGTTCGAGGTCTCCTTCCTGGGCGTCCCCGTCCTGTTTCTGGCATGGGTCGGCTCGGCATTGCTTGCATTGGGGCTCGCGCTTTTTTCGGCCCGTGCTCGTGACTGGCGGCGCGCCATATCCATGTCAGTTCTACCGCTTGCTACACTTGTCGTTGTCACCAATGCCGGCGTCATTTGGCCACTTGCGATGGAGATCGGGGAGAGAATCCATTTCCAAGCCGTGCGCCGCCTCTATCTTGAGGATGTGGCGAAGCTTCCGTCGTCGGGCGAACCTCGATTCGCGCTGTGGCAGTGGGGTGGATTTGGGATCGGGCACGCTGTTGTCTACGATGAGAGCGATGAAATCTTGCTGCCGGAGCAATCGTCGGCCTGGAAGAACAGGGTTGCGAATACCGAGGTCGGGTCGTGCGGTGCGTGGGGCTCACCGCTGGGCGGTCACTTTTATCTCGTTCGGACCGGTTGCTGAGCTTCATCGGCGAAGCGAGGATGGCGTGGACAAAGGGCGCTATCGACAGGAGCGATCTCATTTGCCAAAAGCATGATCCATGCGTTTCCCTTGTCTTGTCCCGATATCGATGGTCTCCGCTGTGTCCGCGCAACAAAGCCCGATAGCTGGATGAGACGGTTCCTGTCGGGAGCGTTGCCGTTTTACGCACTGGCTGGACTGGCCATGTGCATGTACCTCGTCCTCTACAAGACGAACCTGTTTGACTTGAACGCCATCGTCCAGGATGCGACCGGCTCACCATGGTTTCCGGTCTTCATATTCGTCTGCGTGCTGCTGGAGTCGGTCTTCCCGTATTTTGGCTATTTTCCCGGAACCGCCCTCATCCTGATGTCCGTGGCGCTCAATCCGAGGCCCGCGGATGTCCCGGTTGTCATCGTGGCGTGGCTGGCCATCATCGTGGGCGCCATCTTGAGTTACGGACAGGCTCGTTTCTTCAGACCGTTCCTGCAGCGGGTTGCCTCAAAAGCGGCACTGAGCCGATGTGAGTCCCTCTTCGACGCCTATGGCCCTTATGCGCGCGTGGCCTTGTTCGTTCATCCCAACGCTTGCGCGATGTATTTTACGGCACTCGGACTGCTCGGCCGGAGCCTGGCGCGAGAGCTCGCCTATCTCAGCGTGGGTGCGGCGGCCGCTGTGGGCATTCTGTTCGTCGTCGTGACCAGGCTTGTGTCGTCCGTCGGCCCCACCGATGACGGGGAATTGCAGGTGCTGCTCGCGGCAGCGCTGGTCGCCATCGGGACCCTCGTCGGTCTCTACGCGGCCTTGCGTCCGCCGCGGGCCGCGTAAAACTTGAACGAGCGAGCAGAGCGCCGTCATCGCGGACGGTGCCTCTTAATGGCCGAGACGGCCCTATCCTGGCGGATTTGGCAATACGTCTGCAAATTTCTCGCTATTCGGCCAGAAGTGGTTATACCTGTGGCATCACCGCGCGCCCCTGGCAGTTATCGGTGACTGAGAGCGTTGCGCTCCCGCCCAATCAACGAGGCGGTCAGGTGTCAAATCCAACCAAATTCGATTTGCGTGAATGGGGCATGCCGCCAGCGCTGCTGCTGGTCGTTTTCGTCCTGCTCATCGCTGCCGCGGTTATCTTTTAGCGCCAGTCCTGCTGCGGTCTGGACCGCACAACAAAACCCGCCCGGAGATCGCCATGGCCAACAAAGCAACGATCAGGAATGCATATGGAACGCCGGCCATGTTCGCTGGATCAAAAACAGGAAGTGATGACGCGGCTTTCGTCTTTGTCAGGGTAGGAGATGAGGAGCGCCGTATGCGATGGGCCGAATGGGATTCGCTTCCGGCATGGACCGGGCCTCGTCCTTCCTGGGGACCGAAATCCAGCACTCCGACATCCATCTCCGACTGAGATGACCTTCGACGGCGCATGCCCGCGGCTGTTATTCCGGAAGCCAGGTACCATTTGGCCCTGGATGCGCCGGCGGCAGGCCGTGCAGCATATGAGACGGACGTCGCTGGTTACGAAGAGGCAAGTACAGCGCCCGCGAGAGGTTGTAATCGCGTGCTGGAGTAGCCACTTTGGGAACTCAGCATCCGACCGCCTTGGGCGCCTGTCCGGATTCGCGACGCCTTAGCCACGCCAAATCCTATCGCCGACATCGATCAACGGCACGTCGTCCCGACGTGTGCGTCACGGGTCAGGATCACCTATGCCCACCGAACATGCCGCCGTGCGGGTCGTCCACAAGCCCTGGGGCGTCGACGATCTTAAACCCTGGAGCAATATTGACGGGTCTGGCGCTGCCGTCGGCGAGCTGTGGTTCGAGCGGGCCGACGAGCGCGCGCCTATGCCCGCCTTGCTGCTCAAGCTGCTGTTCACCAGTCAACCGTTGTCCATCCAGGTTCATCCAGACGACACGTTCGCGCGCGCGATGGGGATGCCGAACGGCAAGAGCGAGGCATGGTATATCCTCTCGGCCGAGCCCAACGCGCAGATCGGCGCAGGATTAAAACATCAGGTCACGGCGCAGCAATTGCGTGCATCGATCCAGGACGGTTCGATCGCCGAACTCATTCACTGGCGATCGGTTGCCGCGGGTGATGCCATCTACATCCCGGCCGGCACCATCCATGCCATCGGTGCCGGCATCGTGCTCGCAGAAATTCAGCAACGCAGCGACGCAACATTCCGCCTGTTCGACTATGGTCGGCGGCGTGAATTGCACGAGGACAATGGCGTCGCCGTTGCCCATCCGTGGCCGCTTCGAACGCCTGGCAATTCGGCGGTCGTTACCGCCAACCGGACGATCCTCGTCGCGAGCAAGCATTTCGTCCTCGAACGTATTGAGCTTCCCGAAGGTTCGAGCTGGGCGTTGCTTGCCGAACCGGAGACCTGGATGCTCATTCTCGACGGCCACGCTGCAGTCGGTTTGGCCGCGGCATCCATCGGGGAAGCCATCTTCATTGGTGGCGGCCGCACCAGCATCGAGGTTGGTGACAACGGATTGAGCGCGTTGATTGCGTATCCCGCCAGCCGCCCGGTCGATGTCCTGTTGCAAAGTCTCGACGACCAGCCCGGCAAGCCTGCCCATCCAGCCGCGCATTCAGTTCCGCAACTCGCAGGCATCGCCGAGGCGCGAACTTGACCCCGCTTCGCCGCATCGCCGTCATCGGCAATTCGCTCCCTCGCCGTTGCGGCATCGCGACGTTTACGACCGATCTGGAAAGGGCGATTTCGAATTCACGGCCGGACCTGGAGGTCAGCATCGTTACGATGAACGACCACGGGCAGGCCTATGATTATCCCGCTTCCGTCGCCTTGCAGATCAAGGATGACGCCATCGAAGACTATGTCCGTGCCGCGGCCTTCCTGAACGCGGGCCGCTTCGACGTCGTTTGCCTGCAACATGAATTCGGCATCTTCGGCGGCGAGGCCGGCGCTCACATTCTGGAGTTGCTTTCGGGCCTCAGCATGCCTGTCGTCACGACGCTGCATACGGTGCTGGCCAAGCCAACCGCCGCGCAGCGTGCAGTCATGGAACGCCTCGTCGATGCGTCTTCGAAGATCATCGTGATGGCCAACAAGGGACGCGAGATGTTGCGCAGCGTCTATCGCGTGCCGGATGACAAGATCGAGGTGATTGCCCACGGCATTCCCGATTTTCCGTTTGTCGAACCCGACGCAGCCAAGGCCAAGCTCGGATTCAGCGGGCGATCCGTCATTCTGACCTTCGGGCTGCTGTCCCCCAGCAAGGGCATCGAGGTCATGATCGACGCAATGCCCCTGATCCTGGAACGTCGGGCGGACGCGGTCTATGTCGTGCTCGGCGCGACGCATCCTAATCTCGTGCGCGACCAGGGCGAGGCCTATCGCGAGAGTCTGATGACGCGCGTGCGCGAGCTCGGCATCGACGACCACGTCGTATTCCTCGACCAGTTCGTCGATCAGGCGACGTTGCTGGAATTCATTTCCATGAGCGACGTCTATGTTACGCCCTATCTCAATGAAGCGCAGATGACGTCGGGGACGCTGGCCTACAGCTTTGGATTGGGCAAGCCGGTTGTTTCGACTCCGTATTGGCATGCGCTTGAATTGCTGGATGACGGCCGTGGTGTGATCGTTCCCTTCGGCAATGCGGTCGCAGTCGGCAAGGAAATCGCACGATTGCTCACCGATGCCCCGCGCCGACAGGCGATGCGCGAGCGCGCCTACGCCGTCAGCCGATCGATGACATGGGAGCGCACGGCCGAGCGCTACATGGTCGCGTTCGAAAATGCACGTCATGGAGACTGGCTCAAGGTGGTGGCGCGTACCGGGCCGGTCGCAGTCGCCCACAGCCCGGCGGCGTCTGATATGCAATTGGATCACTTTCTCTCGATGTGCGACGATACCGGCCTGTTCCAGCACGCCGTGCATTCGGTGCCAAACAGGGATCACGGCTATTGCGTGGATGACAATGCCCGCGCCTTGCTGCTGGCGTGCGCCCTCAACAATCCCGGCGAAACGCGCCTGCCCGAAGTGTTGACGGCCCGTTTCGCCGCGTTCATTCAGCATGCGTGGAACCCCGACACCAGACGGTTTCGCAATTTCATGGGCTTCAATCGAAGCTGGCTCGAAGACCGCGGCTCCGAAGACAGCCATGGGCGAACATTATGGGCACTGGGTGAGTGCGCACGCAGGGATGCAAGCCCGTCGCGACGCCGATGGGCTGCCGGCTTGTTTGCCGAGGCACTTCCCGTCGTCGAGACCTTTGGTTCGCCCCGCGCGTTGGCCTTCACCCTGCTGGGTCTGGACGGCTATTGCGCCGCTGTTCGCGATGATGCGCGCGCCCGCGCAATCCGGCTTGCTCTGGCCGACAGGTTGATGGCGAGTCTCGCGTCGGTCGAGACGCCGGACTGGACATGGTTCGAGGAAGGCTTGGCGTACGACAATGCGCGCCTGTCGCAAGCCCTGATCCTCACGGGGATGGCCACGGAAGCCCCCGATTACCTCGCTGCCGGATTGCGATCCTTGCGTTGGCTGATGACGCAACAAACCGCTTCGACCGGACATTTCCGCCCCATTGGCACCGCCGGATTCGGTGAGTTGCGCCGAGCGCCTCGTCCGTTCGACCAGCAGCCGGTGGAGGCCGCGGCGACGATCGCGGCCTGCCTGACCGCCGGGCGCGCGGAAGGTCATGCCGAATGGAAAGCGATCGCGACCAACGTTTTCGCCTGGTTTCTTGGCCGCAACGATTTGTCGATCGCTCTCGTGGATCCCGAGACCGGCAGCTGCCGGGATGGATTGCATCCCGACCGCGCCAACGAAAACCGCGGCGGCGAATCCGTTGTGTCTTATCTGCTCGGTCTTGCGGATATTCGTCAGCTTGCGCGCGTCAATGTCAGCGTGACACCGCCGGCGGCGCTTCGCGTCATCGGCGGCTGAGTTCGGCTGACCTCTCCAACAATCCGAGGACATCTTGTCGCAAGCCAGTTTCCTGCATCGGCAAGCGCTCCATCTGCGCCCCGATCCTACGCGCGTGATCGTTCGCCCGTTCAAGCCGGCAACCGAGCCGCGCGATCTCAACCCGACCGACAAGACGCGCGCCAACCACATCGTCGAACGCGTGTTGGCCCTTGACCCGGAAGTCACCGCCAGCCTGCTGGCGGACGTATTGGCGAACTTCCAGGGCCGGCATCGCAACCTGCTGGAGACGTTCGAGCTCCGCGCCGACGAGATGGAGCGGGCGCTGGCGGCGCACGGCGCTTTTTCCAGCGTGCAGCGCCAGTTGATCGGGGCCTATTTCCTGAACGAATATTCGTTCGAGGCATCCGCCCTGTTTAATCCCAGCATCGTGCCGCATCCCGACCAGTCGGGCGCGCCGAAAGGCGGCTTGCGCTTCGTTCTCAGTCTCCGGGCCGTTGGCGAGGGGCACGTATCTTCGCTGACATTTCGCACCGGCACGATCGCAGCCGATGGCAGCCTGGCGGTCGATCCGACCGCGCGACTGGCCTCCAGTCCCCGGGTCGGAGGCCGCGTGCTCGGGCCATCAGGCGAAACGGTTGAAATTGCGTTCAAGGAAGAACAGGACATCAGCGAACGGGTGATATTTCCGGTCACGGGATCACAGTCTCAAGGCATCGAGGACGCGCGCTTCGTGCAATTCACCGATGGTGATCGCAAGACATACTACGCGACGTTCACCGCCTATACGGGCAGAGCGATACGGTCGGAGCTGATCGAAACGCGCGACTTCCTGTCATTTCGAATGACGCCGCTGCAAGGGACCGCCGCCCGCAACAAGGGCATGGCGCTGTTCCCGCGCAAGATTGACGGCAAATACGCGATGATCGCGCGCCAGGACAACGAGAACCTTTATTTGATCTATTCGGACGATCTGCACCAATGGGACGGCGGTCAAGCCTTCCTGAAGCCGCAGTTTCCGTGGGAGTTCGTGCAGATTGGAAACTGCGGTTCGCCGATCGAACTCGATGAAGGCTGGCTGTTGCTCACGCACGGTGTCGGCCCCGTTCGAAAATATTCCATCGGCGCCGCCCTGCTCGACAAGAAGGATCCGTCCAAGGTGCTAGCTCGTGCGAGCGAACCTTTGCTGCATCCGGAGCCGTCCGAGCGCGAGGGCTACGTTCCCAACGTGGTCTATACCTGCGGGGCGATGCGGCACCATGATCAGATTATTCTGCCCTACGCCGTTTCCGACACCTATTCCAACTTTGCGACGATCAAGATCGCAGCCCTGCTGCAAGCAATGTCCTGATTGCGGACATCCACGTCTAGGGAGACGCGGCCCGAGCGGCATCGAGGCCTCTCCCGGGATCATGCCATCATGCCCGTGTTTTGCCCGACGGAGCAAGCGGATTCGGAAAAGGCGTAACCCATTGATCCGACTGGGGTCGGCTACTGTGCATGGGGTTGTTTTCGATTTTTTGTTGCGGCGGCCCAAAAGGTCGCCATGCGTCGACGATCGTCCGCAACTGAGTATGGTTGGGGAGGATGGATGGTGGGCGCACAAGGGATCGAACCTTGGACCTCTCCCGTGTGAACCACAATCTGTAGTCCCTAGCCAACCCGAGCCAGCCATAGTAAAAAAATAGATAAGTCTATGGATTGTAGGGGATTTGCCATATGCGGCCATAATAGGCCACAACTGACCAAACTACATTTTGTATGCCCCCGCTGTGCCCCCGTGCCATCTTCCCTTGGGGCACACAAATCGGGGAGGGTCTGTGCCCCCTCTGTTCTTCAAGGGCCGTCCTTCAACGCTAGTGTGCCCCGAGGCCGAAAAAGCGAAGGAAAGTCAATGATCACTTTCCCTTCGCTTCGATGGTCCCGGCGGCTGCGGGGCACACCGCGACAGGGAGCACAGGGACCATGCCGGAGCCGACCAACCAGCTGACACTCACCGATGCCGTGATCCGCAACGCGACGTTGCCGCCCGGTAAGGCGCAGCATTATCTCCACGACGACAAGTTGCCCGGCCTTGCATTGCGCATGCGCGCGACCGGTGGCCGAACCTGGGTCTACCTTTTCACGAAGCCGGGGGTAAGGGGGACCCAGCGCAAGACCCTCGGCGCCTGGCCCAAATATAATGAGAAGGCAGCGCGCAAGGCCGCCACCATCGCCGCGGGCGAGGTCTTCAAGGGCATGGATCCAAACGACGCCAAGCGCGAGGCGAGGCGGCAACAGGCAGCCGGGAAGCAGCGCACCACGCTAACCACCCTCATTGTTGAAGATGGTCCCTACCAGGCGTCCTTGACCGAACGCCAGGTCGTCAACTGGAAGCCAGCAATGTCGGCGCTGCGGCGCGGGCTCAAGGAACACGCCGAGAGCGCCGTCGGAGACCTGACGCGGCGGCAGATCATGGCGGCCGTCGACAAGATTGCCAAGACCGGAAAGCGTGGGGCGGCCAAGGACCTGCGCAAGCACACCCACACCTTCCTCGAATGGTGCGTCGGCGAGGGTTATGTCGACCACAATGTGCTCGCTGGTTATCGCGAGCCGAAGGAAACCCGGGCGCAGCGGATCTTGCGTCGCACCAAGGGACGCGCGCTGAGCGATGACGAGATCATCAAGGTCTGGCAGGCTTCCGGCAAGCTCGGCACTTTCGGGCTTCTGGCACGGATGTGCCTACTGGGCGGCCCGCGCCGCAGCGAGCCAACCATGATCGAGTGGTCGAAGCACGTCATGGACGACCGCATCACCTTCGATGCCACATGGACCAAGATGGGCCTGCACCACGACCTGCCGCGCACCCATCTCGTTGACGAGGTGCTCGCGGCCGCGAAACATTTCCAGCGGGCAACCTCCGACTATGTCTTCCCGTCACCAAAGACCGGCGGCCAGATGTCCGGGTTCACCAAGATGGTCAACCGCCTGGTCAAGGAAGCGAGCGTCGCCAAGTTCACCATGCATGACCTAAGGCGCAGCTTGCGCACCATCATGTCACGCTGTGGCTACGACAACGAAATCCAGCGGCTGTGTGTTGGGCAAAAGCCAAGCGGAATCGATCAGGTCCACAATCACGACGAACGGTGGATCATCCGCAAGATGGCGTTCGAAGCGGCTCACGACTACATTGCGGAGTTGGTCGGCGCAAAAAGGGTCGGCAAAATCGTGCGCCTGCAGCGGACGAATCCGCTTGACCCGATCAAGGCCGAGCTCCTCGGGCGTCTTCGCGAGCATTATGCGGCTGAGGGGTCTTAGTGGTTTTTTCGCATTTGGCCAGATAGTCACGCACTGCATCGACACGATAGAGTGGCCGGCCATCGACGTAGCGCCATTTCAGCGGGTGGTTCGGATCGCGCCGCCACTGCTCCAGCGCTCCGGGCGTGCGCCGGATGACCGCGGCCGCCTCTAATGCCGTTAAATTAGAGCTGCCCGGTAGCGCATCGATATCGAAGGTCGCGGGCGGCGGCATGCCACGGTTCTTACGACGCCGCTTCGTGGCGTGTGGCATCTTCCGGCTATTTAATAGCTCTAACGCCTCGATCGGAACCTTTGCGTCCTTGCCGCTCATGCCTCAGTCCCGAACCGTGATCGGTCTGAGCCGATAAGATCGTACGCTGCTCTAACAGGAAAGAAATCAAGTTCGCAGGTGCGGCTGCTGGGTCGCTGTGGCGTACAAATAGGAAGCTTCGATTCGCCTGGGACGTGCCCGGGAGCCCCTTCGCTTCATCCCGAGCGCATAGGATTCAAAATCCTATCCCTGAAACGAAGTTTCTTCTGAATAAAACAATGGATTATCCCGCCTTCGGCGGGTTTTTTCATGTGGGGTAAGGGCACACGTTACCCGGAATTCTTGTGCTCTTACATCGCAATATCAAGGTGTTACAGAGGCGCTCTTCTGATTGGTTGCCGAGCGTTGCAGTTTTCTACATGGCGCGCGTCTGGCGCATGACGAACGTCGAAAATCGTGCGGCCGCTGTCGGAGAAGAGCTTGAGGTGGAAACCAACAAATGCACAGAGCGGACGGTTCAGACCCCTGTCATTATGAAGAGCCTGCAAGTCAGCTTCGCATACGTCAACCATGCCGTTCTGAAGATCGTCTATGAACTGGCGTTTCTCTGGCTGGGTGAGGCTTATCTCGATGATCCCCTCGCCGCTAAGTTGCGGGCCGCTGTCATGAGCAGCGATCCGGACGCCGTCGATCCGTACGCAGGAAATATCTTCGATGCGAAAGATTGCGTGGCGTTTTCCAATTACTGGACACCCCACGGGGGTCACCATATCGCCTACAGCTCGGTTCTTCCTGGGAAGATCGTTGTCTCTATCCGGTTGTTTGACCTTTACGCAGCCGTTATCGTGGTAAGTGAAGAGCCTAGCCGCTATTTCCAATCGCAGGCGGATATGGGCAAGCTGAAGTTTCTTGCCATCGATTCCGTTTCCAAGAAAATGATTCATACAGAGTTCGCGGAGGAGCGCCACCGTCTGGCGATGATGATGACCGCCGAGCGTCGCAAGCCGCCGTTCGCTGATCCGTTATAGTGTTGTCTGGAACCGCGCCAGCAACCCCATCAGGATCCCTTCATTCGCTCAAAGCTAGCGCCGTAGTTCGGCAAGACATGGGCGGGCTCGCTAAAGCCTTCCACGCGTCTTCTCATATCGTTTTATTTTGCGGAAGAGTCTATGATCATCAAGACTCGCTTTAAGGCCGGCCTCAGCCCATTCTTACTGTATTCCATCCCCCGAAAACTCATGGCCTGGCATAGCGCATACTAACCACGCATCAACTCCTCAACGGCCTCCCGGCCGACGAAACGCTGCGTTTTTTGTTACCTTCGCTCGGTTGGAGTTCGCGATGAAGCAGTGCGGCTTCCTCCGCCGGACCCAGCACAACAGGGTTGCCGAGGCTTGCCGGGAAAAACTGTCCGCGCACTTGCCGGGCGACTTCTTTGAAGCCGTCCGGGACGCCCAAATCGCCCCAATCCTGCTCCAGAGACCGCCGAAGAATCTATTTGTGCAGGCCGGTGCAAGGCCGAAGTTTGGCAATGAACTGCCCGCGCTAAGCGGCAGTTACTGGACGCCGTTTGGCAAGTCAGGAACAACCTATTCCATGGAAACAAGCTATACCCGGCCGATCGTGATCGAGATACGGCGCTGATGGATAATGCACTTGCCGTCATCGATGCGATCATGCAACGCGATCAAGGCCTGTCTTCCGCCTTCCATGATCCGCAGCAGTTCTTCTGAGGCAGACGATGACGACAGGCGGTGACGATCACGTACCCGAAGGTGACGAGAACCCGTTTGAAGCAATCTTCCGGGCGATGAAGGTAAAGCGCGAAAACTATGAAAAAGACGTTTTAAATAGCCGCTCGTTTCAGGATGGGTTGTGCTATCTGGAGGGCATCGGCTCCGATCTGCTGGCGGCACAGTCCTATATTCGCCTGCAAGGAACGCGGTACTCTGCCGCTGAAGATTATCTCATGTTCCGCTTCGCCTCGCATCTTAGCGACGCCGTACTCGCGATCACGATGAGCGCGGAGGAAGGCCTGCAAAACACGGCTCGGCGTGAATTGCGGTTTTTGCTTGAAGCTGCGGTCAAGCTGTCCTCTCGCGACTTTCATGCGGACGCGAAGTCGTTCGACGAAAGGCTTGCCGTCCTTGGTGACCGCAGCAAGCGCTTTGAGGATTACGTAACCGAGCTTCGATACTTCGATGAATTCGAGAAACCCGGAGAAGCCAACGCGGCCATCCTGTCGCTTTACAGGGATCTCTCGCTCTATGTGCATGCCGCTGATGCCGCAGTTTCAGAGCGCCATGTCGCGCGAGCGCAAAGGCGAAGGCGCCGGGATGGAAAGCGTTAGCACCTTAAACCGCTTCAACAGCCTCGCCTTTCAAGTCTACGATATCGTGCTTGTACGAATGTTCTACGGACTAGGTCCCAGCATGGCTGGAGACATTTTTACCTCGATCCTTGATGACGAAACGAAATGGCCTTTTCATAAAGCCCCCTTTGTGCGTCGGATGTCTCGTTGCTTCGATTACAAGCACGAGCGCCGCGTCCGGCGCGGCGAAATCTAACGGGGGTACCATGGCATTGCCCTGGCTCAACGATCAACTCGCTGCCTTGAAGCCAAAAGCGATCGACGACTTCTCCCGGACCACGATCACCGGAGCACAACATGCGCTGGCGGATGTCGCCAACCCGCTGCGGCTCAACTTCTTCAGCACAGCCATGCGTATCCTGTTCGAGCATATGATGGGCACGCTCGCACCTGTCGATCAGGTCGTGCAAACGGAGTGGTTCGTTTCCGAGCGCGAAGGAAACGCCCCAACGCGTGGGCAACGCATCGTTTTCGCCATCCAGGGCGGGTTGAGCGATGAGTTTGTAAAGGACACGCTTCAGATCGACATTGCGCCAATCCGCCAAAGACTCATCAAGGCGGTCGACAACCTAAGCAAGCATGTACACGGGCGGGAAGATGCGATCATTGAAGGACATGACGAACAGGATACCGCGGCGTCCGGTACGATTGAGGCGCTGGGAAACTTCCTCGATACGTATCACGAGTGCCGCTCGACGATCCTTAACGCGATCCAACAAGAACTTGACGATGCCGCCGTAGATACGCTCCTCAGCGACACGATTCTGGAGGTCGACGAGCTTGCCACGCATCATTCGGTCGAGGAAGTCTACGTCGGGGATACATCGGTGCGCTCGATCGGCGCGCACTTCATAACCTACCGCGCCACGGGAAGCGTCGCGATTGGTCTTCAATGGGGATCAAATTCGGACCTGCGTCGTGGTGACGGAGCCGAAGCCGATTTGTCGTTTCCATTCTATTGCGACATTCAAGTCTCGCTGGACGATCCCCTCAATATGGCATTCAGCGCCACCAACTACTCGGTCGATGTGAGCTCATGGCGCGATGGCATGGGGCCTGATGATGACGACCTTTAGGCAGGGCTATCATTTGATACGAAAGCCGAAAGGCGAGCGATCCTGATCGCCGATGACGTGAATTTTGCGAAACGGCATCGCGCTAGCGGCTGTGCGCAGATCATCTTCGATCCGGATCCAGCGCTCGTTAGGCACGCTAAGCAACGGGGCTTCGATCAGTAGATCATGCCCTGTGTACTTGGAATGGTTCTTCTTGCGAAGGCAGGACTTGATACCGTTGCCGATGACCGTCAACGCCCCTTCCGCGCTATGCATGATCCGGCCGCGTGCCAAGCGCTCCCGGTACAGCGCTTCCGGATCGTCGTCCGCCAGACCAAGATATCCCGGCACCATCCCCTTCGTTTGGTTCATTAGCTGACCCAGCCGCTGTTGCTCCCGGGATTGCGCCACGGTGATTTCCAGCCCCTGCGGCACGGCGCCCGACGCGCCGCGCAACCAGCAATCCGGAACGTCAGAGTTCAGCTCAAACCGGATCTCACCGCGAGCCTTGGCGAATTTGAGATGATGGACACGTTACCTGGCGTGCCGCTCCTTCAGTCAAAGCAGCAATGGAAGGATTTCAAGACGATGATGAAAACGCTTACGGATGCCGGCATCGACCTTTCGAAGATCGATGGCGCCGGCATCTATTATCCGGAAGGAACAAGTGCCTTGGCTCGGGCAATCGACTGGGTGAGGCGGCGGTTTGGGCGCCCATAAGTTGCGCGGTTAGCCGGCGGCCATGGACGCGATCGCGGCCAGCATGGCCGTGGCCGACCACGACATTTGCGGGCAGCGGGCCATACCGGACGGATTTTGGCCCGTAGGATGTCTATATCTTTCAAGGGGTTGCGGAACGATTTGCGGGTTGTTAGCGGTAGTTCCGTGTGATATGAAATGCAGGATATAAATAAGATATATCCGACAAATCGGATCATAAGCCATGGCCAAGCCATCCTCGACCCAACAAGAGCGTGTCATCGAACTCCTCAAGGAGCGCGGCATCGCGCGCCCTTCCGAGCTTGCCACGGCAGGCATCACGGCCGCGACTATCGCCCGCATGAAGGAAAAAGGCCTCGTTGTCCAACTCGGGCGCGGTCTCTACCAACTGCCCGACGCGCCCATCGATACGCACCATTCCCTCGCCGAAGCCGCCAAACGCGTGCCCAAAGGGGTCGTCGCGCTGACCTCAGCGCTCGCTTTCCATGACCTGACCGATACCATCCCCTCCATGGTTTGGCTTGCCATCGGTCCCAAAGACCGTCAGCCCCTTCCAACCAATCCGCCAATGCAGTTCGTTCGCTTCAACCCGGAGCGGCTTCAGGAGGGCGTGGAGATTCATACGATCGAAGGTTGCCCGGTCAAGATCTTCAGCCCCGCCAAGACCGTCGTCGATCTTTTTCGCTACCGGCGGAGCGCCGGGACACGCTACCGTCACAGCACCGGCCTCAACCTCGCGCTCGAAGGCCTGCGCGAGGCCCTGCGAACCCGCAAGGCCAAGCCTTCGGAGATCGCGGATTTCGCGCGCAAAGCCGGGGTTTGGAAGGCCATGCAACCTTATATCGAAGCGATGACCGCCAATGGCTAACCCGCCCAAGAATGTCGCTGCCTCGGTTCGCGCGCGACTGCTCACGCTCTCCAGAGAGCGCAATCAACCCTTCGACCTTCTCCTCACCCGCTACGTGCTGGAACGGCTCCTCTATCGCCTCGGCTCGACGGATTATCGTAACCGCTTCGTTCTCAAGGGCGCGATGCTGCTCGCGACCTGGGTCGACAACCAGTTCCGGCCGACGCGCGACCTTGACCTTCTCGGCTCGGGCGATCCCGACCCCGACGCGCTCTTGGCGATCTTCAAGGAGATCGCCGCCGTCGACGCCGCCGACGGCGTCATCTTCGACCCGGCCAGCTTCACTGTCGACCGCATCCGCGACGAAAATGAATACGGCGGCGTCCGGATCAAGGGCAATGCCACGGTCGATAATGCCCGCGTTCGCGTCCTAATCGATATCGCATTCGGCGACGCCATCGAGCCCGGCGTGCAGGAAACTGACCTCCCGGTGCTGTTGGATTTTCCGGCTCCCAAGCTACGCTCCTATCCGCGCGAGACCGTCATCGCCGAGAAATTCCAGGCGATGGTCGCGCTTGGCCTCGCCAACACACGCATGAAAGACTTCTACGACGTCTCGGTGCTGATCCGCTCCTACAAGTTCGAGGGCGACACGCTGGCTCGCGCCATCAAGGCGACATTCGCGCGCCGCAAGACCGACATTCCCACCGCACCGCCGGATGCATTCACCTCGGCCTTTACCGAGGATGCCGGCAAGAAGGATCAGTGGGCGGCGTTCACCAGACAGGTCGCGGTCGACCCGGGCCCGCTGACGGATGTGGCCAAGACGCTCGCGGAGTTTTTGATGCCGCGCGCAAAGGAAGCCCGCGCCCTGAAGGACGGGGAGAAGGCGCCTTAGCCGGGGCGATCATGATGATCATCATGATGACCAGCAGCAGCACCATCAGCGTCAGGATGATCATCGCCGTGCCCATGATCACCATGATCGCCAGCAGCAGCACCAGCACCTGCTAGCTGATCATCAACACGCCGATCATCGGTTTCATCGCGATTTTCGCTAGGCGAAGAGGGACGAGCACCTATATATTCGGCGGTATCCCCACACCAATCGAGCCTGCCGCGTGCCACAACGCCTATCTCCCACTGCTGTCATCGTCACCGCCCTCGAGGTCGAGACGCGCGCCGTCTTGCGGCAACTCGGGAAGCACGCTGTCGAGACAGTCAACGGTACCGGCTTCTTCAAAGGGCAGTTCGACGGCTGGGATATTGCGGTGATCGAGGCCGGCCCCGGCAATGCGGGCGCCGCCGCAATCGCGGTCCGAGCCCTTGAGCATTACAAGCCCCATGTTGCGCTGTTTGTCGGCGTCGCCGGCGGGGTGAAGGATGTGGCCATCGGCGACGTGGTGGTCGCAACCAGGGTCTACGGCTATGAGTCCGGCAAGGACACCGCCAAAGGTTTCCAGACACGTCCTGATGTGCAGAATACGGCGCATGCGCTGGAACAGCGCGCCCGCGTTATCCGCCAAGGAAACGACTGGAAATCGCGGCTCGATCCTGCGGTCAAGCAGGGAGGCCCCGCGTTCTTCGTCGCGCCGATCGCGGCAGGCGAGAAAGTCGTGGCTTCAAAGAAGGCCGCCACCGCGACGCTGATCAAGGATCACAATGGTGATGCCGCCGCCGTCGAGATGGAAGGCAGCGGCTTCCTGAAGGGGGTGCATATCAGGTAATCCTCCATCCAGTTGTCGATCCGCAGCAGCGCGGTGCGCGCGTCAGGGATCGGGTTCACACGAACATAGTCGCGCTTGAACCAAGGCTGAGCACCTTGTTCACGACAGCGACGTACAGGCCCAAGCTCTTTTCAAGAACAAGGCTTATTTTTCGCCTTTAACGAGCCGCCGTGCGTTGCTTGGTTACGAAGGTCGCAAGGACGGCCATGCCATCCCTGTTTCGTCGGGCGAGAAAAACGCCCGCGCGGGAATCGTCGGCACTCGCGTAGCGTCTGGTGTTCAGCACGGCACTATCAGTCGAGACTGTGCGCTTGACAGCCGGATGGATCTCAGGGGACCAGCCAAGTAGGCAAAACATAGGCTGTCCGAGCGCAAGCCAGTCCGGTCCGGCGCGACGGGCTATACTGAGAAAAGCTGCAGCTTCGTTGCCTCGATCGAGAGCTGCCAACCCCACCTCGGTTTGAGCGTTGAAACCCAAACCGAGGGAGTCCAGTGCTCGGGGTTTCCGAACAGCACCACCATCAAAGGGCGGCGAGCGCGGGCTTCGCGTGAGTTGATTACGCGCCGGATAGAGCGTCGATCGGTCCAACTGAGGTCCCCCGACCTTGCCTCGGGATGTGTGTGCCAGTCGCCGATATAGACGTGCGAACCCCCAGATCGATGATAGTGAACGGCGATCTGGGAGGCCTCCAACTCGTGGTCGTGTTGGTAAGAAGATCGTCGATGAACCGAGTCCGGGCCAGGTCCTACAAATTCGGTTACGACGACGGTATCAGCGTCGCTCCAGTACCCAATTAGCGCTCCGCCCGTTTCAAGCGGAAACAGTCGATCCGCCTCGGTTCTCAGCGACGACAGTGTTTGGGCCGAAAGCCAAACGCTTACTTGTGACATGAGCATTGGGAATGAGGCGGCAAGCTGTTTTTGCGCCACGCCGGCACGCGTATCCATCTTGGTCTTCAAAGGCGAGGGTGTACACGACAGACGATGATTGAGGAACCCCGCCGGCAAAGAAACCGGCCACGACTCGCATTGCTTGCAGTGAAAGTTCCTGGAGATCGAAGAAAGTGCCGGAAAATGTGCGTTCGGCGCATCCGGTTGGCTGAATCATTTCGGCTTCCGCAAACATCCCGGGAGGAGGCGAAATTCCGCTCCTTTCGTCTTCCCACGCCCATTCGAGGCACACCGGGCAGCCCTTATTTGGCATAAAAAGGGCGACCACGCCGCCCGCGACCGATGGGGATGCATACAGAGCGATCAGGGGACGTGAGCGTGATCGCGCCTGATCCTGGATCAATGACGTTGTCCCGAACGAAGCGGTTCCGTCGATGACAAGATCGACAGCAGCGATCGTCTCATCCAGCGCAGCGAAATCACCGAACTCGGTTTGCGGCACAAAGGTCCCCAAAGCGTGATTTACGTAACTCACCATCGTTGCTGGGTACTCGAGCGCGATGAAGTCGGCCAGGGCTTGGGTTTTCGTGCGGCCCCAAGCAGAAGACCCGATGGGCCATCGGATCGTGTTGCCCGGTTCGACGACATCCGCGTCCAGGAGCTTGAGTTCGCCGACCCCGCTACGTGCCAATTCGATCGTCAGCGGCGCGCCGAGCGCACCGGTACCAAAGAGGGCGATTGACTTGGTTGATAAACCGGAAGTGGCAGGTGCTCGCGAAATTAGATCCTGATGTCCTGCCCGGAGGGTCCTGATGATGAAAGCATCTGGCGGCTCGGGGGCCTTTTTGTTGGGGTAGAACGCGCTACGTCTACCTGCTTCGAGAACGAAGAGCCATGACTCGCCTTGCTTTCGGAACTGAGTTTCCGTGGGATACAGAAAGGCGTGCAGTTGACCCCGCCTCGAATTCGGTAACTCGAACAGGGCGGAGGGATTTGTACGACAATTCAGCAGTTCATCGAGGCCGATATTTTGGTCCTGCAACGAAGGCTTCGGAAGAAGCTCTCCTTCCGAGCGATTCCAGGTGACTTCGATCTCCTTGACCGCGTCGCCCTGCAAGGCCGCGGGCATGGAACCGCTCCAAGCAGCCACCTGCTTGCCATCCGCATCGAGCACATATTTCACGACGGCGCAGAAGACGAACTCACCAGATTTGTGACCCAGTCGGACGGAGTACGCGAGCTTCATCCGTCCCGGCGCTTTCACCCCTAAGAGTGACCAATCTGAGTCGATCAAGCAGTATGAATCTGGACGGCTGCATTGATTCCACCAAACCTCGGCTGGCTCACCTTGTGGATCTTCATGGGGACCGTTCTCGAGAGCTGCTTGAAGTTGATTCCGCAAAAGTTCGGGGACACTCCAGCTCGACGACCACTGGCGTGTATCTCGTCCAAGGAGGCACAGATTTCCGTCGAGCGGCGAGTAATGCCGCTTCGGAAAGAAATTCGGGTCCGTGAGATAAACATGCGGACGAAGGCGAGGGTAACTATCCGGGTAGATGGCCCGAAGCGGGATGCGTTTATCGCCTATAGGCCATTCAAAGCTCAAGTCGAGCCGGCCGCTCGCTAACGCCTTTGGATCGATTGACGGAGCAATTTCCGCTTCAGCAAATGCATCGAGCTCCCACTGAAACCGGCCCGGAAAACGCCGGTCCCAGTGGGGGCGGGGACTATCCTGTTGCTCCGGAGGAGCCTGCATCATTCAGCCAACACGGCGCGGCGGCGGCTTCGGAGGCTCCGGCGGTCCGGGCGGCTTCGGCGGCGGGCCCGGAGGATGGTGGTCATGGTGATGCTTGTCGTGGTCGTGGTGGTGTTTTTCATGCTCGTGGTGGTCATGCCCACCGCTTTCCTTCCCGTGGCCCGACATTTTTCCTCCAGTGGTTCTGCCCGCAATGAACGCCACGTAAGTACGTTTCCCACTATGTTAACGTGCGTCCCAATCCAAGGTCGCGACGTTGCAAGAAGACTCAAAGCTACCATACGCGCGTGAATGTATCCGCGCCCCTCAACTTGCTAGGCTTGCCGTTCTTATCAACGTAGAACAGCGTCCATGACGTCGGCATTTGAGCCCCGTTAATTTTTCCAACCCACCGGGTGAAGGAATTACACTGGGCAAAAGTAACAACAAAATACAGGCCGGTTCGACTAACGGCTCCCGATGCGGGATAAGGGATTCCCTGGCACGCAAACCCTTGAGCATGGTTTGTGAAAGTCCCTTGTATTGCCCCGCTATTGGCGGACCAAACAAACAGTTCTGAACCCCGTTCGTTCTTCCAGTATGAGGGAGCAGCAAGCCCCTGCGCCATGACCTCGGCGGAAAGGAAGAAGAATTGAGCGAGCAGCAAAAGTCCCAGAAGTTTCTTCATATCGAAGCCCCAAAAGAGTTCGCTTAAAAGCAGCAACTTAGGTCACCCAATTTGGTACAACTTGGGGTGAGGTTCACTGCTCTTATCTCGCATTCGGCAGCGGAATGCGGCGCATATCCGCCAAGTCTCGCTGGATCGCGGCGTGGTCGGACTCCGTCGAGCCCCGCGGCACGTTTCCCCGCATCCGGTCACCTGTCGGCCGCGCGCCGAGCCGCTGCTTGATTATGTTGCCGGCGTCAAACTGTGCTGCTTCTTCTGGATAAAGCGAACGACGTTTTCCCTGTCGACTTACAAACTGACTATTTCAAATTAAAATATCGTATGTCGTGATAGCCGCTTAGTCGGCGAGCTGCGCACTCATTGCTAGACCCTGCGAGCGCACCTACGCCTGTAAGAAGTGGTTAGCGCCATACCTCGGCGCTCTTGACCATGAAGCTGATTGCGTCCGCGTAGGGGGACGGATGACTTCGCTCGGGATTGCATAGGTGATTGGCATCGATTGACCTGCCGTCTCAAGGCCGCTTGTCACCATGCCAAGAAAGGCGCCCGATGTTGGATCGCAGACGACACCGCCACTTATGCCGCCCATTGAAATCGTGCTGATTTGGATGAGGCGAGTCTCGGTCTCCTTGGTGGCTGGGATGATTGCGCTGACAATGCCGTCGTAGAAGGTCGGTTGGACGATGCCTCGATTGGTCGAGAGGGCCAGGAACATATCTCTCCCCAATGGATAGCCGCCTATAAGCACCCGGTCGCCGACGCCCAGTTGCGTGGATTCTCCCCAGGTCACGGGGGGAACGTCATAGGGAATCGCGTCATCGCCGACCGCCGTGCTGATCAAGATACCGATATCAACATCAGGATTTCCCCTTTGGATGCGGGGATCGACAAAGCTGAACTGATTTTCAACGCGCCAATAGCCCTTGACCCATACGCCGTCCGCCCGCTGATGTGCCGTTTGGATGTACGCATGGCCCTCTCTTATGTTGAGAGCCTCACAGACCTGCCAGCACGTCGCCAGTTTTCCGCGCCCGACCTGAAAAGCCGTCCCTTGAATGTCCATGAGGTATTGTTCGTAGCCCGGCTCACCAAGGGCGACCATGATTCCGGCGTCCCGCGATGGCAACCGGCCTGGGAAATTGCCGACGGGCAGAACGGAACGGGCGTATCTCAGGTGAAGCCTCGGCCGGTCCCTCGCCGCGCCGTCGCGGTCTCTCGTTCCTTGCGTTTTCCTGACATCAGCGATTGGCCGAGCTGGTCAACAAAGATACCTTGTCAGACCAAACGTCTTCGAACGACCACATCGCGTTGATGCTCCTGCGCTGGAGCCGATTTCAGGATGTCGATACTCGGCCAGACTTACAGCAACCGCTTGCCGGCCTAACCGGCACAGGAAACGTCTTTTGCCTCCCGACCGGCTTGCCGCCTGCGGCATCAGCCAACGGGAGAATACAATGGCCACTAGGTCATCCACCAAGTCGAGGAAGCCTACGCACGAAGCGTCGTCGTCACCGGCGAAGGCGAAAGCGCGTTCTGGACCAAGCTGGGCGCGGCCTGGCCGCCTGACGACGGCAAGGGGTTCAACGTCGAACTGATTGCCGTACCCGTCAGCGGCCGACTTTTCATCCGCGAGCGTAAGGCCGGAAGCGCCTGATCGGCCCCATAGTCGGCCGCATTAGCTGGCGGTTCGCGAAGTCGTCCTGTGCGATTCTTCCCAGAGCAGCGGTTAGGCACGCTGGCGTGGTGAGGGAGACCATCCTCCAAACTCAGAAATGGTCGAAGCCCGTTGAGAGCTGATGACCCGCAACGTGCAGAGCTACCTGCCCCGCATAGAAACTATGCGTGGCACTTCCGCCCGCCAAAAATGTCACCCTAGCGATAGGATCTGCAGTTCCCAGCGCTATCCGTGGGTGACAATCAGCTAATTAGCTGATAAGCTTCCAAAATCGAAGAGGTTCTACAGTATGGGTCTAGATATGTCGTCCTTTGGACGTGCCATTGCCTCCGCGCGCAAGGAGAAGGGCATGAGCCAAAAGGAACTCGCCACTAAGATCGTCAAGGAGGATGGCGAGGCGATAACGCCGCAGTACTTGAACGATATCGAACACGATCGCAGAAGCCCGTCCTCGGACCATTTGGTGAGCGAGTTTGCGAAGGTACTAAAAATAGATCCGCTTGCCTTGTACGGCGTGATCGGGATGCTGCCGGAGCAGGACAGAAAACTGGTAAGAAAATCGACACCGGACCAGATCAATCAGGCGTTTGTCGCCTTTCGAAAGAAACTGAAGGAATAGGCAGCTTGAGGTACGTCCGCGACACGATGCATGGTTTTCGGGAGAGGCCTCATTACGAGCCCGCCGAACTTGATACCATGTTTGAAAAACTCGTGGCGGACCACCTGCGGAGCAAACACGGCAAGGTCGAGTTTCCTATTTCGACTGACGATATAACGACCTTGATTGAGCGGGACGTTACGGATCTGGACCAATATGCGGACCTGACCATGTACGGTGCCGGCGTTGAAGGCGTCACCGAGTTTGCCCGCGCCGGAAAGCCAAGGGTCTCGATTTCCAATGACGTCCACAGGTTCGAGAACCGGCTGCGGACCACCCTCACCCACGAATATGGGCATGTGATCCTGCACGCCTACCTGTTTGGGCTGGAGCAACGCCAGCTACCGGTGGACGGCAATCGGAAGCCCAACGCTATCTATTGCAAGCGGGACACATTGATTTCCGCAAGCAAGACTGACTGGATGGAATGGCAAGCCGGCTATGTATCTGGTGCGGCCCTTATGCCACGGAGCTACCTCAAGAGAGTTGTCGGCGACATACAGCAGCAGCGCAACACTTACGGGCCCTCGTCCCCGACCAGCGAAAATGGCGTCGCGCTGATCGACGCAGTCGTGAAAGGTTTTGCCGTCTCTCGGGAGGCGGCAACGGTTCGTCTGAAGATCCTCGGCCACCTCGGTCAGGAGAAGGCAATCGGCAATCTGTTCACCTGATCAATGCGTTAGCTATCCATTGACTCTCCTGTAGGCAGGACTTATGATACGTCAATCAGCGTATCCGCTGATTGCGCGTCGGGACAACGCGGGACATATAAGCTGGATGGAGAATCGGTCATGAGCGGCAACGAGGATAACAATTCCGACCATGGGAGCGGGCATTCCGGAGGCGGGGGCAATCCCGGCGGCTCCGGAAACCCGGGTCACGGCGGTCCCAACGTCCACATCGAGGTTGATGGGCACAACAAGTCTGTACGGGAGGGCGACTGGCTGGTTAGCGACCTCAAGGATAAAGTTGGTGTCGACCCCGCCAAGGTGCTGGCGGAGATTGCTCCGACAGGGCTCGTCGATCTTGAGGATCAGGCTCATATCGACGTGAAGGTAGGTATGCGCTTCATGAGTCATGCGCGTAAGGGCGGTTCATCATGAGCACCGGGCCGACCAATGGCGGCCTTGATGAAAGTCTCCGGCCCATCGCGCAGCTGTGCGATGGGAAGGTGTCTTTCCAAACCGAGGGATGGCGAAAGTTAATCCATATGGAGAAGCTTCGCTTCAGGGTCGGTTCAAGCAGTCACGTCATGGATGCGATCCTCTGCCTTAACCACGACAATCCCTCCTATCCCACGAAGCTTTATCTGGCGACGAACGTGGGTGGCGAAGGCCTGAACTGGAACGAACAGGCGTACTTGCTCGGCCGCAACTGGCCGACCTTCTCCTGGAAGGATGTGCCGGCAGACCAACCATATGTCGATATTCTTGCCGCGCATCTCTCAGCGCTAAGCAAGGGAAAGGCAGCCTAGCATGTGGCGGCTTCTCTCCGGGCTATTCGGTCGTTCATCCCCGTCGTCGCCTGCAGAGACGCCAGCAGACCAAAGGCTGGTTGGACGTGGCGCATCCACGACATTTCGGGCCACGAGCTCATTTATTCAGGAGATGCGGCGCGATCTATCCCGACCCCATGCATTCGCGCATGAGCGGGTCGGCTTCATTACCGTGCGCGCGGCGTCCGGCGCGGATGGCCTGGTCTTGCTCGCGGAGAACTATTATCCGGTTGCCGATGACGAGTATGTGCGGGACAATACTGTCGGCGCGATGATCGGCCAGGAAGCACTCCGCAAGGCGCTAGAGCTGGCGCTCTTGCAAGGCGTCGGCGTCTTCCATGTGCATATGCACTTCCCTTCGGCGCGGTTGTGGTTCAGCGCCACCGATCTGCGCGAACAAGCCAAGTTCGTGCCTGACTTCTTTAAAGTTTGCCCGCAGATGCCACATGGCGCAGTCGTTCTCAACGATAAGGCTCTCGCCGGACGCATATGGACTGCCCCCACCCGAGTGAAGAACATCGATGAGTTCAACATTGTTGGCACGCGCTCAACTGTGGGGCGCGCCGCTGCCGATGGCAGCACAGATTTCTTCGCATGACAAACGACCGCGATTTTAGCCGCCAGAGCTTCCTCGGTGCACATTCCGAAGCGCTGTTCGCAAACTTGCGAGTGGCTATCGTCGGGCTTGGCGGAGGTGGCTCTCACATCGCGCAGCAGCTCTCCCATCTTGGCGTCGGGCATTTCCGGTTAATTGACCCTGATGAGATCGAAGCAAGTAACCTAAACCGCCTGATTGGCGGCACCCGGGATGATGTCGATCACGAGCGCCCTAAAGTGGAGATCGCCACCCGTATGATCCTTGGCATCCGGCCATGGGCGAAAGTAACCTCCAGGCAAGCGAAGTGGCAGGAGGCGGACGACCTGATCCGGGATGCGCACGTCCTGTTCGGGTGTGTCGACGGCTATCAGCAACGCGACTATTTAGAGACCGCCGCGCGACGTTTTGGTCTGCCATACATCGACATCGGAATGGACGTGACCAGGCTGCATGATGCCAGTTTTGCGGTAGCAGGGCAGATGATCATGACCTTACCGGGCAATCCGTGCATGCGCTGCCTGGGCTTCCTGACTCCCGACAAGTTGGCGCAAGAGGAGAACCGCTACGGCGACGTGGGCATCAACCCGCAGGTGGTTTGGACGAACGGTATGCTAGCCTCGCTTGCCGTCGGTGCATTCGCGAAGCTCTTTACGCCGTGGTTTTCCGCAGAAGAAAACTATACGTGGCTGGAGTTGGACGGTAATGCTCAAACCGTCTCGCGAAGCGAGCAGCCAGGCTACTTCCCGCGGCTATCAGTATGCCCACATCATGGCGGGGCTACCGGCCTCGGCGAATTCGGCTTCGACATTCGTCGAGCGTAACGGGAGGGTCAGCAACCGCACAATAGAACCCGGAGTCCGGCGAGACGCTCCGCGCACCGGGGTACATCCGACGACAAACCGCGTTTAACAGGCTCCTGCTTCGTTTCACCGCCTAAACAGAAGTCCGGAAACTACTCTAAGTAAGCAAGCATGGCTTTTCGTAGGCCTAGGCAGCAACGCGCGAAGCGGCTCGACGAGCCGGCTTGTGCCGGATAACCACATCTACGCGATAGTTGAGCCGATCGAGGCATCGAACAATCCTGTCGATCGAGAACTTCCCTACACGGCCGGTGACCAAGGCAGATACATCGGGTTGCTTAAGGCCCAGCAGTTCAGCAGCCTTTGTCTGGGTCAGCTTACGACGTTTAATAATTGCACGAAGCTCGCGGATAAGCTTCGCTTTCAGGAGTTCTTCTTCAGGATTGGCAAA
Organism: Bradyrhizobium cosmicum; assembly: GCF_032290525.1. Lineage (GTDB taxonomy): Bacteria > Pseudomonadota > Alphaproteobacteria > Rhizobiales > Xanthobacteraceae > Bradyrhizobium > Bradyrhizobium cosmicum_A. The sequence continues at coordinate 325,652 of NZ_JASXTA010000006.1, forward strand.
GTCAAGGTCGGCGAAGATGTTGCGCGTCGTGCTTCCACTGGGCCAGCTCCTCGACGGTAAATCGGTTGATAGGTGTCGGCCAGCCTCCCGCAATTCTGGCAAAGCCAGAGCCCGTTTTCTTGCGCCTCATTGTAGCGGGGGCCTCCGGGAGAAGCCGCGCAGATATGAGCTGCCACGCCCATGATGATCGTGCCGTCCTGCACTGCATAGGCACCGAGAGTCGGCTGCCGGCATTCCGGATTAGAGCAGCGGTAGGGGACGCCCTTGGCAATCTCGGTAACGGTCCGTTCGGTGAAGTTGTCGCGCACGTGCTGCCCAAAACTCGAGGAGCCACTTTCCGGCTCCATGCAAAAAAATGACGAATCCTTTATAAAACCAATAGCATATAAAGCCTGCGGCTGCACGCCTGCGCGATTATCGTTGTTTGTTTGCCTAGGCTTGGCAAGACGGATTGGCTAACACCGGATCACTAATGCCAAAAGTTCTCTCGAGCCACATCGTAAGCGCCATCGATGGCATGTTCTGCTCCAGCCGTAGTGAGGTCGACGGCGGCGCAATCACCCATGTCCATCGCGCCGAAGTTCACGCCTGTTAGGTCTTCTCGATCAAGTTCCAAGCGAATTGGTCGATCTGCCGACGACGGACTACCTTGAGTATTCGCGCTGCCGCGCGGTGCTTGCGACCTCGCTTGCGCGCGGCCTGCACGACACGTCGGCGGCAAGGACGCGGTCGAGCGAATCCGACGGCTCATGAAGCACGTCATGACGAACTGCCTCCGCCAGAGCCTGAGCTGCCCTTTCTTTCGGACACTGATGTTCGCCTTGGCATCGAGGATCGCATTCGGGCCGCGGGGGTGACTGGAAAGGGCATCCACCGACTGTAGAATGGCAAGGCCATGTCGCCCTAAGGCACATTCGTTGTGAAGGCTCATCCGAGCCACAAAGCGAAACCGGCGCCGCTTTTTTTGAAACGGCGCCGGTTTCCTCGTCAAAGGTCTAGTGAGCGACGGCACCTTGCTTGATCGCAGAGGCGAAGCCTTCGACGATGCGAACAAATAGATCGGGATCACGCAGTGCGTTCTTGAGCTCCTCAGCCCAATCAGGATTGGACTCGGTCCACTTGATCAGCGCGGTCGCCTTGACGCCCCGATGCTTGATCAGGAAGTTGGAGATCTTTGCCGGCAACGCGCCCGCGACAAAAGCGGCGTTACCCGGTTCGGCGCGCGCCAGAAGAATGAAGGCCCGTGAGAAGCTCGCGAGATCGTCCTCTTCCGCGAGTTTGGTCAGGAGGTTCAGGACCGGCCCGGAGGGGGTCGTGTAGGCTGCCGAGCCCTGGGATGCGATAGCGTCGGCAATGCGGTGCAGTGTTTCTGGAGACATGCTCTTAATTCCTTCGTCAAGGCCGGCGAGCGCTTTGGCTTTTGCCCTGCGCTCGGCGGCGAGGTTTCTGATGTCGTTTGCGTCTTGTTCGGTCGGCACCCACACGCGGACTTCCTGCCAGCCTTCAGCCAGGCGAACGTCGCGCTGGCGTTTTACTCGCCTAACTACCGTAGGATCGGCCACGAAATGTCTCCGTACTGTCGTTACGGAACATATGGCGTAACGACAGTACGCGCAAGCGTTCCTCAGAAGCGGAACTTTAAAAACTTGCGTAGGATGCCCCCTTCAGCCGTGTTATTGAAGAATAAATAAATAACGTTTATTATGTACCAGAAAATAGATCATGTGCGAAAGGTTTCCTTTGAACCGCGATAATCTCACTCACGCCGTGCGGGAACGATTGAAGCGGCTTCCGGCGCCCCATGCCGCGCATTACGGCGTGGTTCCGCTGCCCCCGCCCAAGGACGGCGTTGCCGTGGGTCCGGTCCTTGCCCGGCTTAGGGCGGCGGATGCCGCCCTGGTGCGCATCGAGACGCTCGCGGCCGAACTAAAGGACCCGTATCTGATCAGCCGCATCTTGCCGCGGCGGGAAGCTGTCAGCAGCTCGGCGATCGAAGGCACCAACAGCACGCTTGACGAATTGCTGTCCGGTGAAGAAAGCGAAGATTCCCAGCAGGGTGAGGCGGTAGCTCAGGTGCGTGATTACGCGCTCGCGCTCGATGACTTCCTGCCGCGGGCCAGACAAGAGAAACTGGAAATCTTCACAAGCGGTTTGGTGCACGATCTGCATCGCGCCGTCATGCGCGGCGACACAGAATACAAGGACAGGCCCGGCGATCTTCGCCAGGTTGTCGTCTGGATCGGCGGCAGGGGCGATATCGCTTACTCAACCTACAATCCGACGCCGCCGTCGGACATTGCCGCGTCCCTTGAGGACACGATGAAGTACATGCGCTGCGAGGGCATGCAGGCAATGTACCAGAGCTTCATCGTGCGAATGGCGGTTGCGCACGCACATTTCGAGGCGGTCCACCCGTTTCGTGATGGCAACGGCCGTGTTGGCCGTCTGCTTTTGCCATTGATGATGGCCGCCGAAGGCATGATGCCGATTTACCTATCGCCGTACATTGAAGCGCACAAGACAGCTTATTATGAATCGCTCAAGGCAGCTCAGCAGCGCCTCGAATGGCACGAAGCGGTCGGGTTCATGGCGGACGCGATTGTCGGCACCACAAATGAGCTCCTGAAGACCCGCGACGCCTTGTCTGCACTTTGCGATTTATGGCGGAAGCGGCGGAAGTTTCGCCAGGGCTCAGCCAGCCTGCGCGCACTCGATGTTCTGCCGCACTATCCGGTGCTGACCGTCAAGCGTCTGGCCTCGCTTCTCAGCATTACGGTGCCTGCAGCGTCGCAAGCGGTAGAGCAACTGGTCGAGAATAAAATCTTGAACGAGCGTACCGGCTATGCGCGCAACCGCGTCTTCGCCGCACCCGACGCGCTGTCGATCATTAACCGCCCCTTCGGCGAAGGGCCCATTCTTCCCGGTGCGGACACCTGACGGCCGCCATGCCGGGCTGACAATCGGTGACGCCGCGATTTGCGGCTTCGCCCCGCCGTCGGTCATGCCGTCGGCTCGGACTTCCTTGAGACCGAGGCGATTTTCAATAGCACGCGATCCCGCAAATGCTCAATGATCACGCCGGAGGAAGGGAGATTCGGTAGATGGTCGAGGCGATTCTCCGAAGGACGCTCAAGAGAGTGGTTGACCTTGCATCGATGCACAGCATCAAGAGTGATGCGCTCATAGCGATGAGCAAGGACGATTAGCAGGTTCTCCGTCGCGCGGCGACACGCGCGCGGCTTGACAGGAAGGCGCGTTTCGTCTGCGCGACATGCGGACATGCCGTCTATGCTCCGCGCGAAGGCCGGACCGGCCAGTCCTACTGGAAACAGCACCCAGGTACCCCCACAACTTTGTCCCTGGTGGACGGGGACGCCGGCCAGCGTCGATATCGTTAGCGCGCAGCAATTTGAGGAGCGCAGGAAAGCCCGTTGCATGCTAAAAAAAATCAAACATATGATCGGTGAGTTATTGACCAAAGAATCCGCGCACGACCGCAGGAAGCGTCCTTGTCGATGAGTATCTCGTCCTAGAGAATGGACGACGGCGGCCGGACGTACGCGCGATCTATGATGGCATGCCACTCGTCGTGGAGGTTCAACTTGCAACTACGCAAATCCCCATCATCTGCAACGCGAAGATTTCTATGAGAACGCGTCCATTCGCCTGATTTGGCTCACCTGGAGATTTGAGCCATCCACGAGCGGCCGATTACTCAGTTCATTTGAGGACATTTTCTACTCCCACGACAAGAACCTGTTTTCAATGGACGATGAAACGATAGGCCTGTCCAGACAGCGGCGAGAAGTAATCTTGCGCGCTTTCTGGCTGGATGGAGACGGGTGGCACGCGAAATTGGTCACGATTTCCGACCTCAATTGGATCGAGGGAGGGCGCGCAAACGCGGTTCCGTCGAGGCCGCCTTGGCATCATGATTTTCTATCGCGCTGGCGCGGCGCGCTCGGAGGAAAAGGTACGAAATGGAAGGAGCGTGAGATCCTGTTTGGCGAACTCGTCGCCAAAGTGGCGATTCGGGGGGGGCGATGTCAACGAACTGCATGCGCGAGACGTGGATGCATTGATCAACTGCATGCTGTCGCTGGTCGACGGTCGACCTGTAGGGTCGCGGCAGCAGAATCTTGTCGAGGTGCTGAACTCCTTCCTCAATGTCGAGCGACGGCAGCGCTATGTGCGCCTCATTCGCACCTTCGCGCAACTGACCAACAGGGATGCTGTCCTTGAAACAAGATCGCCAAAGCACACACAGTGCCGCAAGACGATCGCCAAAGCGTGTCAGGAAAGATCGCGCTGGCGTTGTTCCCGGAGATACTCTCTTCAGCTTGACGCAATGCCAGCAGCGTATCGCAGCGCTTGACGAATCTGCACCGAGATCAAGTGAGTCAAGGGTTGCTGACGGGGCCAGACTGCCTCTGAGGCAGCGACTTGGAAGGGGGCGATGGCGGAATAAGGTGGGAAATATCGTGCATTCCGTAGATAGTGGCGACCTCAAAGCGAAGCACATATGCTACGTCTGCATTGGCGAGCCGTATCTGAGCGATGAAGTTCGCGCAAAGGGCGCGCCAGGTGCAGCTATTGCGAAAAGACGCGTCGCACCTTCAGCCTTGACAAGATGGCCGAGCGTGTGGCGACTGCGTTCGAGCAGCACTACTATAGAACGTCAGATCAACCGAACGACTACGAACATATGCTCCAGCGCGACAAGGAGCTGAGTTACGAATGGAATCGACATGGCGATGATGTCGTGTACGCCATTCAAAACGCGGCCGAAATCCCTGAAGAAGCTACCCACGATATCCAGTCAATCCTGGAGGAGGAGCATAGCGATTTCGACAGCGTGGCGATGGGGGAGGAGACGGAGTTCGCGAGCTATCAGCTATTACGAGGAGAAAAAGGTCAGCGACGATGCATGGCACGAGGAATGGCGTCGGTTCGAGAATTCTCTCAAGACCGAGGCGCGCTTTTTCAGCCGTACTGCAGCTGCGCATCTGGCGGCAATCTTCGACGGGGGCGATGCTTTAAGGACGCGGCAGGGGCAGCCGCTTGTCGTAGATGCGGGGCCGGGAACGGTTTCCATACACTCTCTCGCGCCCGGGTCTTCCAGTCCGACGACAAACTCGAGGCGACGTTGTATCGGCCCGTCCTCCAGCTCGAGTCGCCGCCGACGCTGCTGGCTGCGGCAGGTCGCATGAACGCGCGGGGCATTTCCGTGTTCTACGGCGCCAACGATCCGAAGGCCGCCATCGCCGAGGTGCGGCCTCCGGTTGGAAGCAAGGTTGCCGTGGCGCAATTCGACATCATCCGAAAGCTCCGGCTGATAGATCTGACGGCGCTCAAGAATGTCCAGATGCGCGGAAGCATCTTTGACGTCGATTTTGCGCGCCGGCTGGAACGAGCGCAATTTCTGAAATCTCTGAGCAGCCGTATCACCCAGCCAGTCATGCCCGACGACGAGCCTTTCGAGTATCTGGCAACTCAAGCCATCTCCGATTTTCTCGCAACCGAATCCTCGGTGCCCATCGATGGCATTATTTTCCCGTCGGTTCAGGTCGCCGGAGACGTGCTCAAAATCGTCCTATTCCAAAAGGCTGCGCGCGTTGAGGCGATGGAAATTCCAAGCGGGACCGAGATCAGAGCCAGGACGGGGCAAAGTACCGGGGAGGGGGCTGGGAAGTCGATTACTCGGTTTCGAGGAGGTGCCGCCGGCGCCAAAGGTTGATGAGGAAAAGGTAAAATCGCCAGCATGGCCCGACTTCGATGCCATGCCGGCGTTGGCAGGAGCACGAGTCGATTCCGATCCGCGGGAGCCAAGCCTTCGCGTGATGCCGGACAGCGTTAACGTGCACCATGTGGAGGGTGTCGTCTTCACGACAGACGAGTATCAGGTGCGTCGTTCCCGCTGGGAGAAGGACGAGCGATCGCCTTTCTAAATTTACACCCGGTCATGAGAAGGTGTTTGGCGGCAGGCAGCAAAGGCGCTGACGCATCAGAGCATTCGTCCGCCAGAAGCAGTGGCGCGAAAATTCCCACAACGACCGCGAACGAATCGAGAGACAAACCCCAATACCATTAGCCACGCACTATGCTTCGGAAGAGGGACTTTTCGCCGGCAATCCCGCAGCCGTTCTCGTTCCTTGACGGATGGCGAAACTCCAATTGATCGTCCGACAAGTGCGCCATTCCAGCCTGCTCTTCCGATAAGTGTTCCATGCTACCGCATATGCTCTGCTCATTGTATATCGGCTGTGGCGCCGCGTTGCCTTCGTGATATCGAAGCCCGTGTAGGGGACAGGCCGGCATGGAACATGGTTGGCGGCGATTGTCGAGGCGGTTCGCGTTCACGAACCGCCTCGCTGCTCATCAATCATAGACGCGTCGTCGACACCCGGCGCATGCGGGAGTTGGCGCAGCCCTTGGCGGGTGATCTTCCTCCCTTCGCCTTCATTCAGACCCCGCAGCCATCGCTCCGGCCCCACCCAAGAGCTTCACGTTGAGGCGGCCGCCGGTGAACAGCATGTCGTCGAGCGCCTCCTCGATGTCAGCTGTGGTCACTGAGTTTCCGCCGTCACGAGCGATGCAGGATTGCGCAATGCGTCGCATCAGCTCCTTAATGAAAGCGGCGCTGACGCCCTCAGTGCGGCGCACCGTCTCGGCTACGATCTCCGCCTCAAGCGGCAGGCCCATGCCGTAAAGCCGGATCAGCTTGTCGCGGCCGGTCGTATCAGGCAGCGGCATCTCGATCGCCTGGTCGATGCGGCCGGGGCGACCGGCCAGGGCGCCCTCGAGTTGCTCGGGGCGGTTGGTGGTGAGCACGAAGAGGATGTCAGCGTCTTGCTTCAAGCCGTCCATCTCATTTAGGAGCTTGTTCAGCGCGGCCTCCTCACATGTTGCCAATTGGTCGCGCTTGCTGGCGATCAGATCGACATCCTCGATCACCACCATGGTAGGCTGCAGCAGGCGCGCGAGCGCCATATAGGCGCTCAGCTCACCGACCTCTTCGGCGGTGATGATTAGCGTGGTGTGTCCAGGTAGGTTGGTGGCGAGATAGCGGATGGTGTGCGTCTTACCGGTGCCGGGCGGGCCATAGAGCAGGATGCCCTTGCGGGTCGACTGGCCGAATCGGCGGAGTGCGTCGCGCGTGGCGACAAAACTCAACACGTTGCGATCGAGCAATTTGATAGCCTGTTCCCGCAGGATCACGTCCTCGCGCCTCACTGGTGCCAATCGATGCACCATGATGCCTCTTGAGCGGCCGCTGTAATCCGCACCTTTCTCGAATGAGAGGATCTTGCCGCGATAAGAACGTGCCGCGTGTACCGCCCGTTCCAGTTCGTCAAAGCTGCGCTGAACAAAGGCTTCGCCGCCAGACCCCGCAGGGGCAACGATTTCAATCCGGATCTTCGCCTCTTGCTTGAACTCGAGCTCAGTAGAGAGCACGACGGCATAGAGAAATTCGTTCGCCCGGCAAAGCCACAATCCATTGTACAGGCATTTGACCGGCGCCGTCTCGCCAGTATCGACCTGGTGATATTGCGGCGGCACCAGCGAAATCGCATCCCGTCCACGCCGCTTCATCCGAGCGAATGAAAGCGTCTCGTACCTATGTTCTTCATAGGCGCCGAAGAAGCGGACCGGATCGGCGAATAGCTCATCGATCGCGACCTGAACATCGGCCTGCATGTGGCCTGGGAATTGCCGCACAGTAGTGGCGAGTTCGCTCGGCGGTATATTGGTGAAGTGCCACTCAAGCGCTTCGAAGGCATATTCGAACTGCACGTCGGACAGGTCGCGGCCGTCCGCTTCGCCCCCGGCTTCGCCCGTGATCTGCAGGCGACATCCTTCAGCTCGGATACGCTCTTGCGCCGCCTCGAGGAGCGCCCTTGCGACTGAGGGAGGATAGCGTCCGCAGACGGCCTTGCCCTGCTCCAAGACGAGTTTGGCGAGCGCAATGGCATCCCGCTCCTGTTTGTCGAATACCTCGCGCAGCAGGCGTACCACGAAACCGAGAGTCGTGTTGCCGTCATTGTGTAAAACAAGCTGAATGGACGCGCCGCCTGCGCGGATCTTGTCCACAAAGATTCCCGGTGCGTGTTCTAGTTGTTCGGCAGTGTTCGTCATGAAAGTGCGCTCCGATCTAAGCTAATCACCGGACACTTCGGCCGGCTTAGACACGCTATGCAAGTTGCTTGCCCCCGCGTTCCTTACGCTTTAGCGGCGGAATCCATAAAGAAGACACGCAAAGCCGCCGCAATCCCTCGAAGACCTTTGTCAGCAACCCTACACGCGTCGCAAAGCCAACAGACGCGATCTTGAAAGGGTGAGCAATGTCAAGCTCGGGCGCTTGCATCCGACTTGCCAGTTCTTATGCAAACGACCCAGGCAAAAAGGATAGCCATGATCAATCTGACGGATAGCGCAGTAAATGCGCTTAAGAGCGCGATCTCGGCTTCGGCGCAGCCGACGAGCGGGCTGCGCATCATGGTCGAGGCCGGTGGCTGCGACGAGTTCAAATACCGGATGAGCCTGAGGCCGACGAGACCACAGCATGATCGAGCGCGACGGCGTCAAGGTGTTCGTCGTCGACAATAAGGGCCCGTCCATCTGAGTCATAATTGCCACAGATGGCGAGGATTTTTTGCGCAGGATTCAGAATGATGAGTCGCGCGACGTAGGGTCGTGGGATGATTCGAGCCGCTCAGGCGCACGCCGCGCGGAAGCGCTATCGGGAGATGGCCCCTGTTCTGAATGAACAGAGCCTCGGGCGCTTTGTCGCCCTGGAGGCGAAAGCGCTCGGACACGGCGGGGTCAGCTTGATGTCCGGCATCAGCGGATTGGCGCGGTCGATGATTTATCACGGACTGACATTGGCGACAACTGGCGGTTCCGGCTGGACATGTCCGTAAGGCGGGCGGGGGGCACAAGAAGAAGTCGTCCCCGGATCCAACCCTCGCGGCCGATCTCAAGCGCCTGGTCGAACCGGTGACGCGGGGCGATCCGATGCAGCCATTGTTGTGGACGACCCGCAGCCTGGTGACCGAGCTGGCGAAGGAGGGTCATAAGGTTTGCCCGACGGTGTCAGCAAGCTGCTGCGCGGCATGGGTTACAGCCTGCAAGCGAACAACAAGACACGAGAAGGCGGCCAGCACATCGATCGCGACGCGCAGTTTCAATACATCAAGACGCAGGCCACAACGGTCCTGGCGGCGAACGAACCGGTCATATCGCTCGACACGGAGAAGAAGGAATTGGCAGGCAGTTTCAAGAACAACGGCCGGGAATGGCGTCGCCAAGGCAGGCCTGAGTTTGTCAACATTCATGACTTTATCGATCCCAAGCTGAGCCGCGCCGTGCCGTACGGCGTGTACGACATCACCAATAATGTCGGCTGGGTCAGCGTCGGCACGGACCACGACACCGCCAGCTTCACGGTCAATGCGATCCGCCAATGGTGGCGGACGATGGGCAAGAAGCGTCATCCGACAGCCAAACGCCTGATCACACGGCCGACGGCGGCGGCAGCAACGGGTCTCGTGTGCGCCTGTGGAAGGTCGAGCTTCAAAAACTGGCGGACGAGCTCAGTCGCCGATCACGGTTTGCCACCTGCCGCCCGGCACCAGCAAGTGGAACAAGATCGAGCATCGTCTCTTCTCCTTCATCACCATTAACTGGCGGGGAAAGCCACTGCGTAGCTATCGCACGATCGTCCAGCTGATCGCGACGACAGCAGATGCCGGCCTCAAGGTGCGCGCCGAGCTGGACGAAAAGAAGTATCCCAAAGGCGTCAAGGTTTCCGATCTCCAGATAGCTGCCGTCAACAATGCGCAAGCCAATCCCACCGCGCCGAGCGGGCGTCCGTCCCGGCGGGATCGGTTGAATTCGATGGGGAGGTGCTGGTCCTCGGCGGCGGACCTGCGGGCACTTGGGCGGCCGTGACTGCGGCTGAAAGCGGCGCCCGTTGTGCTCGCCGCCAAGGGTTTTTGCGGCACGCCGGGTTCAAGGCTCCGGCCGGCACGGGCCTCGGTACGCGATCCGGATCCGGCGCTTCGCGAAATCGCGATGGCCAATCGCGACAAGCTTGGCGGACAGCTCCAGGATCGCCGCTGGATGGAACGCGTCCTCGACCAGGCCTACCAACAGAGCAATCGGCTCGCCGATTGGGGCTATCCTTATCCCACCGATGGCCCGGGCAAGTCGCAGCGTACGTCGCTGCAGGGGTCGAATACATGCGGCTGATGCGCAAGTGGACCAAGCAGGCTGGCGTCACCATTTTAGATCATAGTCCTGCGCTCGAACTGATCGTCGACGACAATGGCGCCGTTGCAGGCGCCATCGGGCTGCGCCGCCAGAAGCATGATCGCTGGACCGTGCGCGCCGAGGCGGTCGCAATTGCGACCGGCGGCTGTGCGCTCCTTAGCAAGATCCTGGGATCGAATGTTCTGACCGGCGATGGCTATTTGATGGCCGCGCAGGTCGACGCTGAATTCAGCAGCATGGAGTGCTCCATATGTAATCTCGCCGGCCTTCGGTTCGGTAACCAAGACGCTGTTCTACGGTTGGGCGACATTCACAAGACGGCAGTGTTGTCCCGGTGCGGCGTCGAAGGGTGGGCGCTTGGCCATCGCCCGCGCGCTGCTCGAGGGCGCGGTCTATGCGCGGCTCGACAAGGCTGACGATGACGTACAGCGCCAGGTGCGCGCATCGCGGCCGAACTTTTTCCTGCCGTTCGATCGCGCCGGCATCGACCCGTTTACGGATCGTTTTCCAATCGTGCTTAGGCTCGAAGGCACCGTCCGCGGCACCGGCGGCTTTGCATCTCTGACGACAGTTGTGCGACCAACGTACCGGGGCTCTATGCCGCAGGCAGCGCAGCGACGCGCGAGTTGATCTGCGGCGGTTTTACCGGTGGCGGCAGCCACAATGCCACTTGGGCCGTATCGTCGGGAAGCTGGGCAGGGGAGGGCGCTGCCGATTACGCCAGGCAGCTTGGTACGACCATCAAGCGAAAGCTGTCACCTGCGGGCACCGTCGTCCTTCGTAATCGGTCGCCGCGCGCGTTCGAACCAGCGGCGCTCGCTAGAGCGGTTCTTTCCATATGAATTGAACTACCTCCGGGATGCGTCACGCCTGGATCGAGCACTGGCGCGCCTCGACGTCGCGTGGCTCAGGGTTTCGCAGGCGGATGCGGCGAACGCAGCCGATGTGTTGGAGGTCGCGACGCACGGCCATGCTGGCGACCGCCAGGTGGATGTATCGCAGCGCGCTGGCGCGTGAAGAAAGCCGCCGTATGCACCGCCGCGACGATTTTCCCGACCAGGATGTCGAAAAGCGTCATTACGTGACGACAGGCGGTCTGGACGATGTCTGGACCTCGGTCCGGCCCCACGCTATCGGAGCCGCGGAATGATTGAGGTCATCGATCGAGGTCATCCATATTGAGCGCTGCACATGGTGTGACATCTGTGTCAACCTGTGCTCGACCAACGTCTTTGACAAGACGGACGGAATTCCGGTCAGTGCCGGCCAGGAGGACTGCCAAACCTGCTTCCTTTGCGAGCTATGTTGTCCCGAAGATGCGCTCTGGGTCTGGCCCTTTGCCGATGAGACCCAGCCCATCGACGTCGCCGCGCTCAAGCGAGCGGCGGCGATGGGCGGCTATCGCCGAGCTGACCGAGGAGACGCGGGATCACCGCGGCATCGAACAAAGCTACCTGCTCTTTGGTCAATGAGCGGCGGCGCCTGCCGGGCCCTGTGGAGGCTACGGAATCTTTGCCGCGGGAATCAATAACTTGATTGATCATTTGATTTCGCATCCCTAACAATCTCGCCGCTACTGATGCAGCCAACGGCGCGACGACTGACACGAGTCGCAGACCTATATCCTTGAGCGCCCGAGTAGTGACTTTCAGAGCCGCTCGGAAAACTCGGCGGCTGTTCCTTAAGATGCATGCGCTCGCGCGCGTTCGCGGGCTTCGCGGCGACACTGGCGACGTTCGCGTCGCAGCTTCGCTGGCTCCATTGGCTGCGGCAACGCTGGAACCGGCGGGCCTGCCGTTTCCATTGAGGCCTTCTCAAATGCGTGGTGCTCGCTTCGACGCGCCTCCATGGATTCGAGCACGGCTCGCCCTTTGACAGTAATCCTCCAGCCGCCATTTTGACGCTCAATGAGGCCGTCCGAAAAAATGTCGAGCCCCGGCACGCGCGCGCCCAGTCGCTTGGTGCGCTCGGCCCATTCCGGGCCGCTGGTGGCGAGGATGGCCATGTCGCGCTTGAGGTTCGCCATTACCGCGAATCCTTCCGGGTAACTCACCAGGATCTTCAAAACCGTCACCTGGAAATTCACCCCGCACCTCGCCCGATCAACGCCACATGCTCGGCGCTTGTGTCAGGGCTTTCCGGCCGATCTGCCGCAGCTCGTCCGGTGTCGTTTCGCCGGTTTTTGCGGCTTCCAGGATCTTGCAGGCCACGTGGGTGCGAGCGCCGGTCTCGTCGCGAGGTAGGTTTTCGCAAACCTCGTCGAGTACCGCTCGCAATAGAGCGGTTGTCGCTTGTTCAAACATGGTACGCCCCTCGGAAAGCCCGATCTTAGCGCAAGTGTTTCCATTTTGGGATTCACGAATGTTAACTGATGAACTTTGCCGCACTGCACACGACCAGCGCCCGTGCCAGTAGCGCGGTTCCCAATCAGCACATTACGGCCCCCGGAGACCTGTCTCGTTCTCGCGATGAACGTGGGTCGCCCGGCGAGCCCATTCCTTGCTTTGGCCGCCCAGCGTGTCACGATCAGATCGACACCGCTTTAGGGCGACGGAGATAGTGCCGAGCATTCCAAACTGCAGAGCCGCGTTAGTCGTCGTGTCGACGCACTGCGGAACAAGGCCAGGAAGAAGGCGGCTGTTTTCGGATTCAGCGCCTCAACGACGATGCCTTCGCGCAACGCGGCGGGCGCCGGTCGTCCGGACTTGGGTCGGTGCGGAAACGCGGGCTTCCCTCCAGGCCTTGATGCCGAGCAGATGAGATAGAAGGCGCCGGCTACCCGAAGAGCTGCGTCGCTCGCTTACCTGGGATCAGGGAGCCGAAATGGCTCAGCACGATCGTCTCAAGATCGATGCGGGTGTCCAGGTCTACTTCTGCGCCCCGCAAAGCCCTTGGCAGCGCGGCACTAATGATAACACCAAGGGGTTGCTGCGGCAGTACTTCCCGAAAGGTGCAGACCTGTGCATCCACAGCGCTGAGGAGGTCCGCTGTGGCAGCGGCCCTCAATGCCCGACGAGAAAGACACTGGGCTGGAAAACGCCGGCGGAGGCGCTTGAGGATCTACTGTCATGAGTGAAAGTAACTGGTGTTGCAACGACCGTTTGCATCCGCCCTGCTCGCCGCGATCGGAATGATGGATCAATCCTGTACCGGGCTGCCGTTGGAGTGCGGCGCGGCAATCAGGATGGAAGTGCGTATTGCCGCATGTAGCGATGTTCCCAATAGACCTATTGTTGCCTCATCTATTTTGCTCCCTAGCCAGGGGAGCGAAGGAAGCCGGTCGCACAACTTGTGGGCATTCGAGCGCGCCGAATGTCGCGCTCGGTCCGAGCGGACCGCGCCGTCTGGTGATCGCGGCTGGCCGGTGATGGATGGTTGTTCTCGCCAAAGAGGAATCACCCGTTGCCAGGCTGCCATGTCACCGATCACCAGATGAGGCGCTACATGAAGTTCCGTCAAACCAATTCGCCACCAGTGGCGGCCGCGAAGGTGTCGTTCAGTTCGTCGACCGCTTATCGGCTCGAAAAGGATCTGCGTCTTCCGTCGCAAAAGAAGTCACAGCGGCAAAGGCGCCGGCCAGGCCAACGTCTTCGTCCTGGAGGTCGTGCCGATGCTGAAGGCTGCTCCCGGCATGCGGCCCGTGGCCATCTTCGAGGAGATGCTCCGACACCATCCTGAGCTGGGGGCTAGAATCCGCCGCACGCTCGAGCGCCGGATCCGCGCCTGGCGGGCGATCCACGGCGAGGAGCAGGAGGTCATCTTCCGCCAGACCCATGAAGTGGGCCGGGTCTGTCGCCGGGCTTTGATTTGAGCGTCGGAAGGATGGCGAGCAGCAGCCCGGCAATAGGTCTCGAACGGACGTCCGGTCTATGGGGTGCTGAAGACGGTGCAAAACTATACGCCGTCCGAGGTCCTGTTGAGCATCAGGCAGGCCTTACCTCTGAGATGGCGGCAAGTGGGCCAGGTCGGCCTGTCCGACTTCACCGATATGGGCGAGCTTGGGGTCGCCATCGCTGGCGTGCCGCTCGATCATTGCCTGTATCACTTCCGGTTGGCCTATTGCGGGTTTGAACACGCCCATGTCGTACTCGGTGGCGAGAGCTTCGTCGCATTGGCCGAAGGGCTGCAGAATGCCCTGTGGTCGCTCGGTGGGGCACCGCGGGAGCATCGGACCGACAGCCTGTCGGCCGCCTTCTGCAATCTCGATCGCAATGCGAGGGACGATCTGACCCGACGGTACGAGGACCTCTGCGTCCACCACGGCATGCGGCCTTCCCGAGAGCTCGCATGGCCATCCCCAGCGGACGATCGCCGATACGCTGCTGTTGCGCAGCACTGCCGAATTCGATGATCTCGCCGCCTATCGCGGCTTCATCGACGAGATCGTCAGCCGCCGCAATGCCCGCAACGCCAATCGGATCGACCACGAACGCGCCGCCGTGCAGGCGTTGCCAGATCGCCGCACCTCGGACTATGAGGAGGTGATTGTCCGCGTGACGTCAAGCGGCGGCTTCACCTTGCGCAAGGTGTTCTACACCGTGCCGTCGCGTTTGATCGGGCACCAACTGCGGGTGCGCCTTTACGACGATCGTCTCGACGTGTTCGTCGGCGGCACCCATCTCGTCACCCTGCCGCGTGGGCGGCCGCATCCCAACGGCAAGCACGATCAGGTCGTCGATTGTTGGCACGTGATCCATTCCTTGCGACGCAAGCCAATGGCACTGCTCAATCTCGTCCACCGTGATCGGCTGTTCCCGCGCGATGCCTATGGCCGAACTTTCGATTGCTTGCGCCCACGGCTGCCGGACAGGAAAGTCGATCTGCTCGCTCTGGCGCACGAGCGCGGCTGCGAGGCCGAACTCGCCGAACACCTCGCGGCTGACCATAACGCTGGCCAACTGCCGACCGGACGGCTGTGCGCTTACTTCGCGCCCGATCCGGCCTGCGTGCCGCACGTCGTGGTGCAGCTCGCACCGCAAGTGCAGCGACTCATGATCTTCTTCTACAGGGCCTCTCAATTCATGGGCTCTCTTTTGTCCCGTTCTGGTGTTTTCGATCATGCCGCGCGGGCTGTTGAAGGTCCGGTGTTAGAAGCGAAGCGAACGTTAGGATTCCGATTCCTTTGTAAAAGGCAGGACTGCGAGCAAACCGTCATGAGCGCCGGAAAGTTATCTTCGTTCGCCTGTAAAATCCCTTATTTTGAGGGCTTCCCGGTCTTCACAGTTCCAGTTTGCGCGCTATAGTTGCATCATGCCGTCGACTACATTTATAGCTTCTTTTTCCAACATTCGCCGTTGATTCGGGGTTGACAAAATATAAGGAATTCCCTATATGCTTGTTTCGTTCGACGATCCCGGATTGGGAGACGCGGCTGATGAGTTGGAGCAGCTTGGGCACAATTTCGCTTGCGAGATCCTGCTCTACCTTCAGAAAGTCCACAGCGGATCAGTGGATAGCAGGGATCTGTTGCCCTTCTATACGTATAGGGGCGTGGAGATGTTCCATGCTTCCGCGGCGGCTAAGTTTGCGATCTTCGCTGTCGAAATTGATGATGATGGCGATGTGACGGTAACGCTCATGCTAGCGGCTGAGCATGGCGTGCCGATGTACGCTGGAGGGTGTTCCTGGAATGGCGGCGATTATAACGCCTTGAAGACCGGAATACTGAATGCGCGAGCTTCAGTTTGGTTCGTATGAAGAGTGGAGGCTGCAATGGTCAAACTCAAAGTCGACAAAAGCCACAAACCTAGAGTGCGAGCCGTTGCTGAGGCTAGCAGTAAGGGGCGTGGTCGTTCGCTTGCTGATCTGGTCGAAAGAATCGAACGAGCTGATACAAGCCTTGCAGCTGAAAAGGAACTGTCGAGTGCGGCAATGCGTGCTGGCGAACTAGTTCGGGCTATGCGCAAGGATGCCAGATTGTCTCAGTCACAATTGGCGGATAAGTTGGGTATTAGCCAGGCTCGAATTAGCGAAATCGAATCGGGAGTCGGGACCCAGGGGCCAACTTGGGATCTGATGGAACGAATTTCGGTTGCGTGCGGCAAGACGCTTGGCGTTGCTGCCTCTAGCGATGACCTAGAACTAGCGGCGCACATGCCGATGGCTGTGTAGTCTGTTCCGTCGATGAGAGCCTGAGATACATGGCGTACTCTTGGTGGGACGCTCTCAAAGACGTGCTCGGCGCCACAAGTCCAGTATGTATCGCCGTGCCGTGGTTCAGAGACTTTTGGCTGCGCGCTCGCAGATCGAAACTCGAGCAAGTCGAGGCAACAGGACGGCTTGGCAGGTTGAAGGCGTCTGTCGAAGGTTCAATCCGCCAGAGCATTGCGTCCCCCAAGCTGGCCGACATAGTGTGGACCACACTTGGGCTAGTGCTTATGTTCATAAGCTTCTTGATTGCCATTATTCGAGGCCTCGCTGATCTCTTGGGCGGAACTTAATGCAGCGTTCCCCAATGACGCGTGCGTTCAGAACACTGGTCGGCATCTGCGCGCGGTAGTTGTTGCGGCATGTTTCTCACCAAAGCCAGAACTGCGCTAACCCGATGATAGCTCTGGTGGGCGAGGCTGAGTCGAACCTGCAACCAGAGGGGCACTGAGATCCTCCGGCACAGTGATCAAATATTTCGGATCGAGCCTTCCACCTTTCACCAGCATGCGCTTTCCCGTCCCCAAATCGACCTTGTCACGGTCTATTTGCTTCAGCCATAAATGGTTGTGCCGGTCGGCAAACCAGAAGAACAGCCTTTTGACCTTCACGCTTCGGCAATCGTCCAGCAGCTTTTGCAGCTTGCGGGGACTGAGGTTGCGCAAGCCCTCAACAAGCATGTCAGCCTGGTGGAAGCTCTCGCTATTCGGCAGCTCGTCGAGCAGTTCGAGCAACGCGCGCTCGGGCGATGAGACGGTGAGCGGCCATTCGCCCTGGCCCCATATCTGCTTGAATGGGCCTGCCTGGAATTCATCGGCGGCTGCGCCGGTATCGTTCTGGACGTTCCAGGCGAAGTTTTTGAGTACCTTCGTAACCGGATCGGCTTTGAAGCGCGTTGTGCTCTAAGGGAAAGTGAAGCGCTCTTTGAGCGGAAGCTTCAAGAGCCATCCGGGCGGACTATCCGGACCATACAGATAAACGACGGTCGGCCCTTCAGTCCGGAGGTAGTGCGAAACGCCTTGCAGTTCGAGCGCTGTTCGCCCTCCGACGACCAGGCGGCATTCAAGCAGCGTCTGAAGCGATATGACGGCCTTCTGCCATGTCAGGTGCCCAGCGGACGCTTGAAAGTCCCTCGCGTCGGCTGAACCAGCCAGCCAGCCGAGACATACTGGCTGCGCAAACCTGTCGAATAGCCATGCTTCGTCATCCACCCGGCATCGACCAACAGGCCTTCCGGTAGGGTACGTTCAAGGAGGTTTAGCTTTCCTTCAGAAGGCTTAGTCATACTTAGCAAAGCCTGACTATGCGGAAAGCTCATCCTCAAAACCCGTCTTGCCGGGCGCGGCAATCCCATTCCGAACTCCAACGTGCAGCCATGGGTGAAGCAAAGCGAAAAAGGGAAGCCGTCTTAAACGGACCGTGTCCGTGCAGCTCGAGGAAGACCGCGCGCCTTTGTTGCTTCAACGGGCAGGGCTGGCACAAGTCGCCCGCTGTCCTTGGACTCCGCGCACTGCCTGCCACGGGACGTGTCGAAAAATGCTACATGAAAGAATTGGGATCATGTGTTCCCCCGATCTCGGCCGAACACATCATTTCGGATTCTGTCTGCCGCGTATTGATGGGCGACGGCGAGTTCTCGATCGCAGGCGTTCCGTGGCTGGAAGCGGGCGAAACGAAGATCATGGCCCCACCTCAGGCAAAATGCCTTTGTACCAAGCACAATAGCGCGCTGAGCCCGCTCGATGCCTCCGCACATTACTTCTTCGCCTCGCTCAAATCTTATCTCGAACACGGCGGGTCGCGACACGCCATTCTATCCGGGCATGACCTCGAACGCTGGATTTTGAAAACCGCCAAGGCAGCGGCTGTGTCCCGGAACCTGGCACGCGGAAGAGAACGACTGTCGGGCGCGTTCTCGCGGGATGAGGCAATTCTCGACATGCTTGACGACCCTCGGCATTGGCCCCAAGGGGCGGGGCTGTACTGCACCATGAAGACCGGCAACATCATGGAAAACATGCCGCGCTTTCAGTTCCAACCGCTGACGGACGAGCAGGATGATATTAAAGCGTTGGCGATTAACATCATGGGATTTCGCTTCGAGTTGCTGCTCGAAGCGCCTGATCTGAGCAAGCATCCGTCCTTGGCCGGTGCCAGATATCGACCCAGTCGAATCCTGATCTCGTATCCAACATCAACGAATTGGGTGACCCTGAGCTGGGAGGACGGCAAGCAACATCAGGAATTGACCGTCCAATGGCTTCAACCTCGTTGATCCATCGCAACGGACAAATCGTTCTGCGTTGGTCGCCACAAGGGCCGGGATGGAGCGAGCCGCCCATCAGGGCTGGCTGTGCCAAAAAGGCGCCGCCGCTTTGGCGTTTCCAGTTGCAGCTGAGCCAGTCAGATGCGTGTGGAGGCGATGCGTGAGCTTCCCGGTCGAGCCCGGGCCCGGAGAGGTGGACGACCGGGGGCTCTTTCTCGTGCAGGCCCCAGACATCCGCACCAGGGTCTTGCCGCTGTTTAGCTTCGATCCGGGGCGATCCGACGACCGCCCCGTCGGCCACGGCACGGCCTTTCGCATCGATCCATGGTCCCGCTGTCTCACGGCATTCCACGTCCTAGAAGATCTCTTCGAGGTTGATGAAGCCCGTACGGGGGCGGTGCTTCAGCCAGGGCTGCGGCTCGCAGCGCTCGAGGTCGAAGAGACAGGGTTCGGCTTGATCGGACTACGCGCGGACGCTTGGCGACCACTGGCTGGATCGTACGCCTTCTGCGGCGTCGAGGCCCCGCCGTTCCAGACGCAGCGTCTTCGGAATCTGACGGAACTGGTCGTGTTGAGAATCCGCCCTGCGACGCAATCCTCCGAGGGCACACCGTACTGGCCGCTCGATCTGCGGCGATGGCGGCCTGTGCGCGGCGAGCGCGTGCTCGCACTCGGCTTCCCGGACCTTGATGCTGAAGAGGGCAGCGAGGAACGACCGATCTCCCAATACCTGTATGGATCCTTCGGCGAGATCACGGACGTGGAGCCGGCGGACGGGGCACGCGGCCGCCCCTGGCCGGTGATAAGAGTCGCCGCCGAATGGCCGGGCGGCATGAGCGGCGGCCCGGTATTCAACGAGACCGGCAACGTCATAGGCGTGGTCAGCAGCGGTATCGCCGGCGGGACCGGTACGGCAACCTTCTTCTCAGGCTGGAACATGGCCGAGCGGACCTTGGGTTCGATTGATCCCAACAATCCCGGACGCTTCCTGTGTCACGGCGTTTTTGACGATGCAGGCGAGCTCGTCCACGCGACGCAGGATGCCGAGCAAGCGAGGCGCTTCGCCGAGACTCGCGGACTGAGAGACCACGCCGTCGTTTCTGTCGACCCACACCAAGAAGGCTGGATGCGCGTGAATGGGCGATAGTCACGCGCATGAGTCGGGAGCGTTACCACCGCGAGACTTCCCCTTCTAACGAGCGCCATCGCCGGGTTGCCCGGCAGCTGGATCACCAAACAAGAACGAGAAATCGCACTGAAGCTTGGCGCTGAGTTCGTGGTCAGGGAAGCGCTCCATCGCCGCCGTCCAAACCTTCGCTGCCGTTGCCGCGTCACCGCTGTTCCAGTGAGCGCCACCCAGATCGAACATCGCAACAGCATAGTCTGGATCGAGCGCAAGCGCCTTTTCGTAGGCCTCGATCGCCTCTCTCCACCTATCGAGGTTGGCGTAAGCCGCAGCCAGCTGAAGCCAGCTCATGGCGTCGGGTTGAATGATCTGGGCCTGCTCCAGCAGCAACGGCACGCTCTGATCGAACCGCTCCAGCGATTTGAGGGCAATCGCCAGGCAATAGCCGTAGTCGCCGCCCGCCAATTCATAGGCCCTGCGAAAACAGCGCTCCGCCTCCGCCCAGTCCTCCTCATCCTGCGCCCAGTGGCCCAGACGATCCCAAGGCAGCGCAGCGTTCCCGGAGTCGATGTGCGCGATGTGGCGATCAAATTCCTCGCGGAACTCGCCGTAGCTCTTTCCGATGTTCTCCCCTCGGCCGCGCAGGTAGAACATTGTCATGAGAAGCTCCCACCTCGCGGCGGGGTCTTCGGGGTTCGCCCTTACATAGCGTTGCCAGAACGGCGCGGCTTGGCGAGCGTTGTCCACACTCGCGCGACCAAAGCCAGCGACCAGACGGCGACACCAGGGCCAAATCCAAAGGTGGCGATCGGCCTGAGCCACCAGGCCATTGATTTCGCGAAACGCTGCACGGCCGTCGCCAAGGTTGAAAAGGACGTTGGCGCGCCAGCCCGTGACCGCAGAGATCCGGCCCTGCTTTTGATCCGAGAAGACGACCTGGTCGAGATGACGCAAGGCGTCCTCGTACTTGCCCAGGCGGACATAGTGGGTGCCCAGCGCGTTGTGAGCCTCCGCAAGGTCGGGATCCAACCGTAAAGCTTCGTGGTAGTGATCCACCGCGTGCTCATGATCACCGAGCAGCGCGTGACTGGAGCCAAGATTCTTGTGGATTTGAGCCGCCAGTTGGGGTGACGCGGCGAGCGCCGGGTCCGCCAGCGCGGCTTCGAAGGCGCGCTTCGCTTCCTGCTCATTGCGGAGAGCGTGGAAGGCGTTTCCGATCGTATAGTGCACGTCGCCGCGCTGGGAATGATCGTCGGCCAGCCTCGTCCGGAAAAAGCTGATGGCCTCCTCGATCCGCTCTGGGTGGCGGCTCATGCCGTCCATGCCGAGGTTGATCTCGGACATGTAGCAAATGCCCATTTCGTCGCTGCCAACGCCAAGAACGGCCGCAAATTTAGCGAAGCCGGCGCTAATCGCCTCGTCGGCATTCTTCTCGTAGAGTTGTACAAGCAACTTGCGCGCCAAGACTGGCTCCTCGGGAACGTGAACGTCCGGCGGAGACTTCAGAACATGACTGGACAGGTCCGCCGAGGCCGCACCGATTTGGTCTACGCGCCGATCACGTGATGACTTTGCGCCGGCACGGGCGAGATCCGCGAGGCGGCCAAGACGCTCGACCGTCAGCTCTTCAGCGAAAGAGACGGTCAGCGACCGCTGGTGGGTCCAGTTGGTCCCGCCATGCTCATATTGATGAGCAACACTTTCCGCCGTGCGGATGCGCAAGGAGCCTGTCGGCGCGTGATAGGCCACGTAAACGCTGTAGGGCTGCATAAGCAGGTAGTTGAGGTTAGTGCGGCGCACCTCGATACTGAGCGAGCCGTCAGCGTTCAGCGCACTCTCAGTTCCCTTAAGCTGGACGTGGGCACGGATATTGGTCGCCTGCCCATCAGCCATCACCTCGATCTGGCAGTCAGTCCCGTAGTCCTTGCGATCCGGCGCCTGCAGAATGAAAGCGCCACTTTCGGTCAGCCGCGTCTGGAAGGCCGCGATCGCCTCGCCCTCGATCTCGTGATTTCGGTCACGACGCGGTAGATCGTCAAAGTGACTCATAAGCCTAGCTCGATGGGGGCATTCGGTTGTTTCTATTGCCGCCGATGGTATCGTACGCTGCAACCCTGCCGGATGCCCACGCGATCTTATCCAGACGGGACGCAAGGAGTCCGAGCCGAAGAGGGGCGCGTGAAGCCTCCGGAATCGCTACATGTAGAAGCTATAGCTGACCTGCGGCTTCTCAGTCGGGCTGACGTATTTCATGATGTCTCCGATCTTCCGCGCGCACTCCAGCGTGATCGGCAGACGACCGTCCATCTGAGTGTTGTTCCACTTCATCTTGGTCAGCCCCAGTATCTCATTGCAGAGGCTCTCAAGCGACGAATCTTTCTCGTACACCGTGACCTTCAGCGGAGCCGGCACCTACATGCCGGGATAAGTCTTGTAGAAGTCCACAGTACCTCGCGTGTACAGCACGCCCTCCGTCTCGGAGATCGTCATCAGCGTGCCCCGCTTCGGCGGATATCCCAGTTGACCGCGGCAAGGGATGACCGACCATCGCTGCGACCGTTGGGGCGTGTTGGGCCTTTGCCCAAGCTATCATGATGTATCTCCGGAAAACCTGTTCGGCCACCAGCGCTGCTAGCCGTCCTTTCATTTCGATTTCCATCGAAGGGCATAGATAAATCTGCTGCTCATTCACGTCTTAGCCGTCCAGCGACCTAATGAAAGCACCCCGTTAGGCTTCGATAAGGGCTCTTACTTCATCCCACTGCTTCCGCTCGGATGTTGATTGGGGGAGATCGACCAAGTGCGGAGCAGTGAATTATCGGATCAGTCTCGTGCCAAGTGAGGAGAAGCGTCGCCGCGACCCGTGAACTCCGTAATGTGGCCAGATGCCCGGCGGCCAGGTCGCTGTTGGTCAGGCGTGATATGTTTAGAGATCATGGATAATGTAAAAGATCCGTTTACGTTTCCTCTTGACCATTGGTCTTGATCTGTTTACGTGTCGTTATAGCTCAAAATGATCTGAGAACATATCATGATTTCCGCTCCGGACCCGCTACTTAAGGAGCTCGGTCTGCGCCTCCGAAAAGCCCGTATGGCTGCTGGCTTGTCTCAGGAGCAAACCGCTCTTCGGGCGAACATCAGCAGGCCCCGCTATCGCGATATTGAAACGGGCGCCGCCGCCGCCCGCGCAACGACGCTCGTCAACGTCGCCCGGGCCCTTGGCATGGAAATGATGTTGATCCCGCAGGCGATGGTCCCCGCCATTCAGTCGATGTTGCAGCCCCCAGCCGATGATGATCGCCCCGCGTTCACATCAGACGTCGAAGGGCAGGAACGGTCATGAATCAGACTGTCCTCGCGGCTGAACGCATCCAATCGCTCGATATCTCATTGAATGATCTTCCCGTCGGCACACTCGTCCGGACGCCGGGTGACTACAACGCGTTCAACCTTTTGCCCGATTACCGGAGCATGAAAAACCCACCGATCTTCAGCCTGTCGCTTCGCTCAGCGGATGGAGGCCTCCGGCGGGATCCCAAACCGATACGCGGCGCGCTGCCGCCATTCTTTGCGAACCTGCTGCCAGAAGAAAAACTGCGCGAGGCGATGGAGAAGCACCACGCCGCGTCAGTCAGACCGGGAAACGACTTCGATCTCCTGGCTGCACTGGGAACTAACCTGCCAGGAGCGGTACGCGCTCTGCCAAGTGACGGTATCCCCGTGCCAGCCGGCCCGGACGCTGAGGGCAAGAAGGCGCGCTTTTCGCTCGCCGGTGTTCAGATGAAGCTTTCTGTGATGAAGAACACAGGAAAGGAGGGTGGGATCACGCTCGCCGTCGACGACGAGCAAGGGCAGTACATCGCGAAATTTCCTTCCCTCACGCACATCGGACTCTCGGAAAACGAATTCGCGATCCTCGCCTTGGCAGAAGCGTTGGGGATGGAAGTGCCGGCGCGCGAACTCGTCGACAAAACGGATTTCGCGGGCATTCCGGAAGAGTTCAACACGATGTCAACGGGCAAGGTGCTACTTGTCCGTCGCTTCGACCGCGGCGCTGACGGCGGGCGCGTGCATATGGAGGACTTCGCGCAGGTCTTCGGCCGCTATCCGTCCGAGAAATACACTGGCGCGGCGTATCACAACATCGCCGCTGCGCTGACCAGCGGGGTCTCGTTCGATTCATCAATCGAGTTTGTTCGGCGCCTTGCACTCACCGCAATCACCGGGAACGGCGATATGCATCTCAAGAACTGGTCGTTGCTCTATCCCGGAGATGGCCGGACGCCAACGCTGTCGCCTGTTTACGACGTGCTTTCAACAATTCCCTACATCCCGAAAGACGGCCTCGCCCTCGGCTTAGCCGGTGAAAAGTCGTTCAAGGCGCTAACTCCAGAGCGCTGGCGCAATTTCGCGAACCGAAGCCGCCTCCCGGAAGGAGCCGTCATGACAGCCGTCGCCGAAACTGCGGTGGCCGTGCAGGACAAGTGGTGGGTTCTTCCAGAACGAGACGTCGTGCCCAAGCAGGTCCTTGAGCGGATCGATGCACATGTCGATGAAATGGCAGCCATCCTCGCCCCGTAGAGCTGCTGGCAGGCTTGGAATGCACACCGTCTGATTCCGCGACCGCATAAGTGATGTTGACGAATGCGCTGCCTCACGGATTTCCTGGCCAGCCTTCCCGGCATCATGCCAATCAAGATGCGGCGGCTCATTCTCGAAGGCGGTCTCCTCACCACCGTTGAGTGCGGCGACATTCCCTCGCGCGACAGGTCGTTTCTTGATCTTCTCGAGGTCGGCCCCGATGCCGCAACGGTGATCCTTGCTGCATATAAAAGCGGGCGTCTTCCCATGAAGAAGGGCGCGAAACCGGCGAACGCTCGGGAGGCAGAAACTTATCTCGCGCGATCCGACGAACTCACGAAGCAAATCGCCGAACGGGAACGACGTGAGCGCGCAGTCAAGGATCACGTGATGCGATTCTGGCATAATCTTGCAGCACTGATAACGCGCCCCTCAACTCCGTAGAGGTTTTCTCCCAAAACTTAGGGCGTTCGCTTTGGCGAGCAGCCTATTTTCTTGTTCACATCCGCGCTTCCAATGCTAGGCGCCTCGCGATGCGGATAGTCTGGAAAAATTCCGGGTAGGCTCGACAAGCCGCCAAGGGTGTACTGGCGACGCCGGCCCTAGTAATATCTGGCGAATGGCTGAAATAGCCTGGTCGCCGCTAGAAACGAGGACGTTTAAATGGGAGAAATTAACATCCCCCGCGACCAACAGATTGCCCTCGCATCGATCGACGCCAGCGAGTTGGACAGACTCATTGAGCAGGCAATCCGGGAGGAACGGTCCGGCGATTTGCACCGTCTCGCTCTCTCGAACTGCGGCTCCTACGTTGCAACAAAGCTCCATTTCTTCGAGCGGGCGTTGGCAAAGCACCGCGAGGCCAAGGCACTGCGAAAGCGGGCGGAAACAGAAAGCACCCTTCGACGCGCAGGCCATGATTTGTCCTTCGCTGTCGGGGCTATGCAGCGGCGGATGGAAACCGAACAGAAGGAAGCGCAGCTCTTCGTCGTCGACGACCAGATCATGCCGCCTCATCGCTTCAGCAAACATCTAAGTGTAAGGGTAAGCTATCGGTGGCGTCGGACTGTCGATGACGAGTGGAGGTTCGGCAGCATAACGTTCATCCATGAGGTCGATCTACGTCCGGACTATACGACGCCGTTCCCCAAGCGAAAGCCGAGCGCTGCCAAACAGGAACAGGACCAAGAAGACAGGCTCTACCAAAATTGGGAGCACCTTATGAGAGGTGCGCTCTGTTCAGTCAGGGACTATTTCAGGGAGGGTGGTGACGGAGACAAGATCCCGGAGACCTTCCAGGCGACAGTCGATTCTCACTCCCGCGCCCTGAACAACTACAGCACACGGTTCGGGCGCCCGCAGCCTTGAATTCTTTCGCTCGTCACCGCGTAGCGCGTCGCACCCGCCGACCGTAACGCTCGCTATCGCTCGGATCAGGGTGCTTACCGCCCCCCTTCCAGTCGTCAGAGATCAGCCAGTCCTCGAAATAATAGAGCCACGTTGTCGCCCAAGGTACGAATGTCTGATCGATCCGAACCGTGCCAGTCCACTCGTGCGTTCCTGGCAATGTGAGGCTCAGGCGTAGAGGCTTGTGATAGACGTGCGGCAGAGGGCGCCCGCCTGCCAAAGCCGAAAGTTCGGGGTCCGTGACAAACACGCATGGCGTTTCGCCCCGCTGAAATGTGATGCGCATGGAGTATTCGAGACTGAGGGGTGTTGGCCTATCGCGATAATCCCAAATCAAGCCGGTCGCATGCAACCGGCCTGTCCTCACACAAATTGGGTTAGCGCGCAGAAACATGAACTGTTGCGCTGGTGTTAGATCAGGTCGGCTGCGCGAAAACACCTATTCCCCGAAGAACGTGTTAGAGCGAACCGGCATTGCATTCGCCGCGCTGGAGAGTGTGAGCCCGACCGTCGGCGCGACGTAAAGCTTCTTGGCGGCGCGCGCCTGCGAGTGCCCTCGGTGCGGGCATCGATCGCTTTGCGCACGACCGAACTCCCGAGGCTGCTTTCCAAGCTTTTGCCGATAACGTCGATGCCTTGCAAATTCGGGAGGGCCTCGAAGTCCGCCAGCGCCTTCGTATGCCACTCGTAGAATGCGGCGACACGAGCCGGCTCGGTATTCCAGCGTTCGGCAAAGTTCTGGCCGACCGCGGTTTCGTTGGCTACGACATAGATACGTCGGCCATTGACTACCGGCTTTTCGATGAAGTGCGGCATCAGCCGAACCGTCTCGCAACCAGAACGTCGAGTTCGGAATCGAAACAAAGCTCCTGACGCAATACTCATACGACTGCGCCGCGAGCGTGGTGATAATGATGGAGATCGGTGCAATCTCCTCGACGACCTCCATGCATATCACGGTGCCGCGCTTGGAGACGTAAATGCTACATCATCCGCAAATTGCAGGTTAGACGACTTTAAAAATTCAAGGTGGCCTTCAGCGGACAATGATCCGAGATTGCCAACAGCGGGTCCGGATGCTTTGCCGTCGCGGGGCGCGTTCCGCCGAAACGGCCAATGGCTACCTTGGTGGCAGGGCTGGCAGCCGACAGGCTGGCGCTAACAAGCATTTGGTCGAGGGCAATCGGGTTGCGGCAACCGAGACTGTCCGCCCGCGTCAATGGCTTGAGAGCGTCCTGGTCAAATAGCTCGCGTTTCGATCGTTCGCACATCTGCCTGGCGACCGCGTTCACCGGGCATTCGGGTTCGAGATGCCTCAACGCGCTATCCGCCGGCGCGCCGTCGTTTACTTCGCCCGATAGGCTGCGGACGAGGACACCAGCGGGCAGGGCCGAGGTCGGATCGCTGCCATTGGAGCGAATGGCCGAAACGGCAATCGAGCTGTTCTCGTGGGAGAGGTTGCGATTGAAGTCACCCATCAAGATGACTGGATTGCCCACCGACCTGGACTCAAGCCATGCTTCAAGCGGACGTATCTGCTGCTGAAGGATCGGACAGGCAGGCCCGCCCCCGTCAAGCTTCCCTCCGTCCTCAAGCGGGCTGACGCATGAAGACTTGAGGTGCACCGTCATGATCCTCAGGGGTTTGCCATCGATTTGCAGCAGAAGTGACAGGCCGGGCCGCACTTGGTCGGTCGGATTGAGCTGGGGCAGCGAAAGCGTCGGCTCGACCGCGCAACCGGACGACGAACCCAGGGACCGCTTCCAGGCAATCGCAAGGCGTTGAACCTTGAAACCATCGAACGAGCAAATCTCGTAGTCGGCACCATTGTTGGGTAGGATCTCTCGAACGGCTGCGTCGCCGCTCACCTCCTGAAAAGCGATGATATCAGCATCGACATTCGCTTTGATGAAGTCCCTGATCTGTTGCGCCCGCTTCTGATAGGCGACTTCCGTCACTGGCACGATCTTGTGAAACCCGGTTTGAAACACGTCGCATGGCGGCTTTAGTGCGATATCCCACTTGATCTTGGCATTTCGTCCCCACCGAAGCTCCCAGCCGGGTTTCGTGGCGCCCGTCGTGGAAGGCTCGAAAAGGCCGGTCGCCTGATTGAGCGCAAAGGGCTGTCCGCATTCGCGTATCCAGTCCTTGGCCTCGGCCTGGCTCAGGTGCCACCCGAGATTCCACGTTGCGACCGTCAGGTCGCGGGCCTGCACCGCCTGCGATACTCCGACGACGAGAAAGGTTGCTAATGCAATGAGCCTGTGCAATTTCATGTCGATCTCCAAAATAATGTCAAAGCTGCCGCGAATTAGACCATTGGTTGATGACGCTTCGATAGTGACCGGAAACTGCGCGAGATCAGGACAGTGCCGCCATGGACGCACCGCTCGACTTAATTCCGGCCCAGTCCATTCTGTTTCGCTTCGCATGGACCGGCTCGCTCGTCTGGCGCTGCTTGCCGATGCGTGCGTCGACATCATTCTGATGGACCTTCGGTTCACGCCGGCGGTGCTCACAACGGAAAAAGTCGAGAGCGCCCGCGCGACGGTCCAGCTTATAGAGGACGCCGCGGCGGGAGCGCGTGTGCCAGTGAATGTCTTCAAACGCTTTGAGCTGATGCGTCGATGGCACGAGATAGAGAAAATCTCGTTTGACCGTCTGGTCGACCCGTTGGACGCCGATCGGCTGCATCACAGCGACTGGAGCGCGACGCGCATGGCCGAAGCGCTCGCGGACGTGATGATCAAGGCTACCGCCATGCCGGCCGCCAACCCCGCGGCTTAGAATACGCTCGGCCGCTTCGATCGCCACGGCGCTACAGCCCGCGTTCACGCGCAAGGGACGTTTTGGTTCGTTTGTTATAGGCGCCTTTCACCCACTCATCGCGGGTCGTTTTGAGAACGAGCGGATCGGCCTCGCTACCCGCTTTCGGCTTTTGCCCCTTCTTTTCATGCGTCCTGTTCCAGATCGCTCGAGCGCGATAGTGGTTGTAGAGCCGCATGAATTCCGCAACGTAAGCATGGGCGAGCCCCACATTGCCCTTGATCTCGAGCACGTTCTCGTCGTTCGAATTCTCTGACGCCTTGCTAAAATTCGGAGAGCCCGTGTAGATGGTCGGCGCATCCGTATCGCCGTCGATGACAATGAATTTGTGGTGAACGTGAATAGGCGGTGGACCGCCGGACTTCTTCTTTGCGGCTTTGGTTTTGCTTTTCTTGAGCGATGCGTCATACGTGCTGACGTCGATCGTCTTCAGCTCGGGCAGGAAGCCGCGGGGCGCATTTACACCGAAGGCCGAATAAGGAAGCGTGTCGGGGTTCTCCCGCGACCGGTGAAAGATCGTGCTTGCGATCTCCGGAAGCTTCCGCTTTCCGCCTTTTTTGGTTGGTTTGTCGGGATCATCGATGCTGTTGAGGAGTCCGTAGATCAGGTGCTTTGAGGAGTCGCCCTTCGCAAAGATCTCTTCCATGAGCGCCTTGTCGGAGGCAGTATACATGCAGAAGAGCACCGACGATTTAGCTTTGCTTACGGCTGCCGTAACGGTGTTGAGGAAGTCCCGGCTCGTACCGGGCTCCGGCAGGAAAAACACCCGGATTTTGGTTCCGGCAACGTCGCTCACGTCCTGCCAGGCGGGTGCATCCAAATCCTTCTTGCCAACGTTCTTTGCAAGAAGATTGGCCCGCTTGGCGTAGAGCGCCGCGAGCTCATGGGAGTAGATGATGTGAAGGAGGTTGGCCTGGATCGTCTGAGCTTCGGGCGTGAAATTCGTTGAGCCCATCAGCACCGCTTGCTCATGATTTTTCTTGTAAGAGATGATAAACTTGTCGTGCATCAGCTTCGAGATCGCGTCCCGCTTGTGAATGGAGATGTTGTGGCGCTCGTCCGCAATCAGCTTTGCGGCAGTGCGTGATTTCGAATCATCCGCCTTGTCGAAATAGGTAATCGACCCGCGCCCTTTGAACGCGGTGAAAGCCGGAATGACCCAGCGGTTGTCGCTAAGGTGATAGATGGCGCAGTCAAACGCATCGCTCTCGTCGAGAGTTTCCGGAATGGCGTTTTGAAGGCCGTTGGCCAACCAATCCATCCGCTTCTCAAGCGGCTTATCTTTCAGCTTGGTAAAGCTCTGCGCGCTCACCACCGCCCGGTTGAAATACGTGGCGATTTGTCCATCGAGCGCCTTTGGCACCGAGACAGATATCATGCCGGCGGCGCCCGTTTGAAGTGACAGATCCTTCGGGCCCGTGCCAAGGATCGGAAAAACGGTGTATTTGAAGGTTTTTCCCTGATCGTCGGTATTGATACCGCCGTCCCACCAATTGAATTTCTGAATCGGCGCCACGTCGCTGCCCTTGGGGCGGGCGCCGTCGGCCAGGGGGATAAAATCAAGCTTGTTGAACAGGAATTGGGGTTTGCCGTCTGCCCCGTAACCCGGACTACGCTGAATAGCGAAACCCAAAAAGTCGGGATGGCTTGCCCCATCAGTCCAATCAAATGCCAGGAGAACGCAGCTTGCGCTCGCATAGGCCTTCACCGTAACCGTAGCGACCATAACTTCCCCCCCACAGACGACGCCATATCATGCACGATTATGTTGCTCGCGCAATACGTGCATCGCCTATATAACGCGACCTGAAGCGCCGTTCCTCATCCTCCATGCAGCCTAGGAGTGCCCGCCGATGTCCCCAAAAGCGCCCTACATAGCGAAGGATCTGTTGGAAATTCTGTCTTGCGATTGTCATGGGAAACAGCGAGCGTTGCCGGCTGTCTTTTGAATTGGGTACACCTTCAACGTATTCTTTATCAGGATGCCGTTATGACGGGCACACGCAATCGCATTTCAATGTTTTGATCGCCGTCATTGTTGCAATAATTGGCGGGCGCGCCGCCCGCGGTCTGGATCTCTCGGTGGCACCTGCGAAAGATCGACACCACCTCGCGCTAGCACGTCAACCGAAATGTTCACCCACGAATTTGTCGTCTTGCCACCCGGCCGCCTCGAATACGGTCAAGACCCATCTGAGGCCTGCCGGTAGCGCACCCAGGCATAGCACAGCAGATAGAGGTGGGTCTGATCGGCCTTCAGATTGCGCAGGTCGTGGATGGTGCAGAAGTTCGCCAGGCTCGCGTAGTACAGAAGGTTTTGCTGCGAGACGCCGAGCTAGGGCAGCAAAGCCTTGGCGATCCCGTGCAGCGGCTCCAGCGTGGCGCGCTTCTCGCGCTCGCGAGCCATCTACCGCCGGCCAAAATCCTTAGCGTCCTGCCTGAGTGCCGCAAGTTGGGACAGGGTGCCGTCGCGCACCAAGAGGTGACTCAGCGCGGCCTTGGCCTGTTCGTCCAGCATTCCGCCAGCAGACTGCGCAGCCGACGACGCTCGGCGGACAGGGCTTCGCTGACCAGCTCTTGCAGGGTGGTGTAGCCGGGCCGGATGGTTTTGTGCTCATTGAGCCAGCCAATCAACTCGGTGGCGACGAATCCTGGCGTCACGTCGCGCCGAACGATTTGCGCAGCTTGCTGCGCGAGCTGCGGAAGTCGGCCGCCCACGGCTGTAGCAGAGCAGCGCAGCGATTCGCTCGCGCTGGGTGTAGTGTTCGTGCTTGGTGATCAGCTTGCGCTCGAACGCATCGCCGTGGAAATAGCGCCTCAGCACGAAGGCGCAATCGTCCTCGACCTCGTTCCAGTCAAAGCGAAAGAAGGCATGCTTGGCCCTGAAATAGCCGATCTGCAAGATGCAATAAACCCGAGCGGTGAGGCCGGGGCGGCTGCTGGCAAGCGCCAGTTCGGTTTCGGTCAAGGCCAGGTACTCCAGCCGCTGGGTGTCGTCGAAATCCGGCACACAGGGCTTCCTGCTCGGCGTCCGGTAGGACGCTCAAGCGTTCGCTCTTGGTCGTCATCGCGATGACGCTCCACGGGAGCGCATCCAACTGACCCGTGCCAGGGTCTCCATCAGCGTGGTTCGCTAGACGCCGAAGTTGCGACATACCGCCGCTTTGGACATGCCGCCGTCCAGCGCGGCGATGATGGCGTCCAGCTTCTCGCCGGTGATCGCCTGCGGCCGGCCGCCGATCCGGCCGCGTTTGCGTGCGGCGGCCAAGCCGGCGACGACACGCTCCTGGATCAAAGCGCGCTCATGCTGCGCGAGCGCGCCGAACACCTGGAATAGGAATTCGCCCGACGAGGCTGGGCAAGAACTGCTATTAGCGGGTCGAGATAGAAAGGATGGCGAAGAGTTGCTCGTTACTCCAGAGTGATCTTGGAGCGATCTGGAAGAGACGTAGGATCGCCGCGAGGGCCTGCTGGAGCGTTGCAAGCAGCTTCGCGACGCGATCAATGAAGTCCGCGAAGCCGATAATATTGAGCACGCGGGTGAGATTGTCGCAGAGGGCCATCAGGCTCCATTCGCCGCGAACCTTGTCGAAGCCGCGAACGAGAAAGTGACGATAGCCGGCCCTGCATTTGAGTGTACCGAAGGGATGCTCGACAATGCCGGAACGACGGCGCATCAGCTCGCCTGCGCCTTCCATCCGCTCGCGATGACGCTCGAGCACGTCCTCGTGCTCCCAGCGGCTGATAACCCGCCTGATCGCCTTCGCAGAGAGACAACGAGCCTTTAACCTGCACGTTCCGCAAGTCTTCTTGCCACCCGCGTAACGGACCTCGATTCGGCCATTGGCACTCGTCCGGCGTCCTTCCATCGCATGCAGTCGTTCTCCGGCAGGGCAGGCATATGCATCTGCTGCAGCATCGTAGCTGAAGCTCCTGAGGCCGAAGCGCCCTTCCTTCTCTAGCCGCCGGTTGCCATCCGAGGTTGGCACATAGGCTTCGATGCCGTCGTCCTCACATCCCTTTAGGCCCGCACTGCTATAGTAACCCTCGTCGGCCAGCACCTGTATTGTCTTCGCTTCGAGGACTTCTTGAGCTGCCCTGGCCATCGCATGGAGCTGGTTGACGTCGCTGCTGTCATTTACGACTGAAGTGGACCCCGGAAATAGGACCAAACGTTAAGGTGTGAAGGGTCCTGCTCTGTCTCAACCGATGGAGTACGGATATGACCAAGTCACGCAAGAAATTCGATGCCGCGTTCAAGGCCAAGATTGCCCTGGAGGCCCTGCGCGAGGTAGCGACGATGCCGGAATTGGCGAAGCGGCATGGCGTTCACCCGAACCAGATCTATGGCTGGAAGAAGCAGGTTCTCGACAATTTGACGAGCCTTTTCGCGCGCGGCGCGAGTGCCTTGGGGGATGGTGAGGAGGAGCATGAGCGCGAGACGGCGAAGCTCTATACCAATATCGGCCGGATGACGGTTGAAAGGGATTTCTTGGCCAGGAGCCGGGCGATGAGTGTCCCTGAGCGCAGGGCGATGGTCGAGCGGCCTGGCGAGAATTTGTCGGTTCGCCGGCAATGTGCGCTGCTGAATCTGGCGCGTTCGGGCGTCTATCGTCCCGGGCCGGTCACCGGCGCCGACGATCTAGCCATGATGCGGCGGATCGACGAGTTACATCTGAAGTGGCCGTTTTACGGCTCGCGGCGAATGGTGTTCGAACTCAAACAGGCCGGCCACGGCATCAACCGCAAGCGCGTGCAAAGGCTGATGCGCGTAATGGGGATCGAGGTGCTGGTCCCGCGCCCCGGCACCAGCAAAGCCGCGCCCGGCCACAAGACCTATCCCTATCTGCTGCGCGGGGTCAGCATCACCGCGCCTAATCACGTCTGGGCCGCCGACATCACCTATATTCCGATGGCGCAGGGATTCTTGTATCTGGTGGCGATCATCGACTGGGCCAGCTGGGCGGTGCTGGCGTGGCGCCTCTCGAACAAGATGGACACGGGCTTTTGCATCCAGGCGCTCGACGAAGCGCTGGCGCGGCACGGCACGCCGAAAATATTCAACACCGATCAGGGCGCGCAGTTCACGAGCTCAGCCTTCACCGGCAGGCTCGAGGCCGCGGGCGTCGCGATTTCGATGGACGGACGCGGTCGTTTCATGGACAATATTTTCATCGAACGGCTGTGGCGCTCGATCAAGTACGAGGAAATGCATCTGAACGCCTATGCTGACGGGCGCGAAGCGCGAGACGGCATCCGATCATGGATGAACTTTTACAATCATCTCCGCCCGCATCAGGCAATGAACAACCAGTTTCCCATGGCGGCATGGCGCGCCGGCAAGGACGTGACCGAGGCGGCGAGGACTGTGGATGTGACGCTTCGCTTGGACAACGCAAACGCGTTGCCCACATACCCACAGCAGACGCAAAGCAGCAGCAGGAAGCTGCTTGATTTGAAGGACAGGGCAGGCCGGATCACACCTCAACTTCGCCGATCCCTGGTCCCAGCTCCGGGGTCCACTTCAGCCCGCCTTCCTACGGTACCTGCACGACAACGGCTATCACGTCGTTCACATCGGTTCCGACAGCGCCGCTGCAGAGGAATGCCGACACGCATTGATGGCGGAACGTCACGGTGCGCAGAGTGGAGTAATCCCGAATCAACTAAGCCTTGGTTCATGCTAAAGGTGATGGCATTAAGTTCGATAGCCTGAATTTTTGAGGTAGTTGGCGCATTCTTCGGGGGTGAAGTCGAGTGCGCGGCCGATTGCGGCGCAGATGCGTCGACGGTTCGCGCGGCAGCTTTGCGGAGCAGATGCTTGAGCTTGGCAAAGACCTGTTCGATTGGGTTCAGGTCGGGTGAGTATTTGGGCAGGAAGAAGAGTTTGGCGCCGACCGAGCGGATGAGTTGGCGAACTGCCTTGCTCCTGTGGCTACCGAGGATATCCAAGACGACGATGTCGCCGGGTCGAAGGACGGGCAGAACAACCTTCTCGACATAGGTGCGAAAGCTTACGCCATCGATCGGGCCCTCGATGAACCATGGCGCATCGATCTGGTCATGGCGCAGGGCCGCCAGGAAGGTCATGGTCTTCCAGCGGCCGTGGGGAATCGTGGCAGGAAGGCTGTGCCCGCGCGGAGCCCATCCCCGCAAAGGCGCCATATCGGTTCTGGTCCAGGTCTCGTCGATGAAGACCAGCCGCTCAGCTTCGACGCGACCTTGATACTTTGTCCATTGGAGGCGCCGCCGCGCCACGTCGGGTCGATCGCGTTCGCCAGCCACCACGCTTTTTTTTGAAGCTGAGCTTCTCGGCATGCACGAAATCCCACACCGAGTGGTAGTCGACCTTCAGACCGCGTCCGGCAAGCTCGGCAACGAGCCCCCGTATGGTGAAATCGCCGTCCTTGATCCGTTGCGACAGCCAAACCGCGTGGTCTCCTGAAACCGCCTTCGGCTTATGACCGCCCATCTGGCCAGGCTCAACGCTGCCGGTCTCCTCGACCCGCTGCATCCAACCGATTGCGGTGCTGATCGCGACCCCAAACTGCTTGGCTGCCTGATTGCGGGACATCCCGCCCTCGATCGCGGACAGGACACGCTTGCGAAGATCCAGAGAATAAGGCTTGCCCATCCATGCTGGCCTCCAACCCAGCCAGTATGGTGAATCAGAAATGCACAGATTTGGGAATCTGGAGGGTTCTGTGAGGTCGCGCTCACGCGAGGGCGCGGCAAGCGCTTATCACGCGACCTCATTGAAGCCGGATTGAACGAAGGCGCGGGGGCAGCAGGCTCGGCCAGGGATGCGAGATCGCCGAACAAGTTCAGGGTGCCGGCGTTGAAGGCAGGTCAGACGTTCGAGGAACAGGCGTCTGAACAGCCGGGCAAGCGGTTTGACGGCCAGGAAGAAGTTTGGTCGGCTGGCGATCCAGCGCGGCGCGCTATCGGGCGAGAGGCCGCCGCCCGGCACGACGCAGTGGACATGGGGGATGGTGCGTCAGCGCCTGCCCCAGGTGTGGAGGACGGCGACGACGCCGATCCCGGCGCCGAGCCGGCGTGGATTGGCGGCGAGCGTCAACATCGCCTCGGCGGCGGCTTTGAACAGGACCGCATAAACGATGGCCTTGTTCTGAAACGCGATCGCGGTGGTCGGAGCCGGCAGTGTGAAGACGACGTGGAAATAGGGAACCGGCAGCAGGTCGGCTTCTCGCGCGGCGAGCCACGCGGCCCGGGCTGGCCCCTGACACTTCGGACAGTGCCGGTTGCGACAGGAATTATAGGCGACGCGTGTCGTGCCGCAGTCGTCGCAAGCCTCCATGTGGCCGCCGAGCGCCTCGGTCCGGCACGCCATGATCGCGCTCATCACGCGCCGCTCGACCCGCCCGAGATGACCGGCATGTACACGGCGATAGGTGTCGCCATGCCGGCGCAGAATATCGGCAATCTCGATGGCGGGCCTGTTGGCGCGGCTGTCGGGGCGGATTCATCACCCCGCATCCCGCCGCGGATCATCCAGGTGGCGTCACCCCTGGCGACAGGCGATCGAGCGGGCTCTGCGTCGCCCGGATCGTATCGGTGGCGACCTGCGTGTAGCGCGCTGTCGACGACAAATTGTTGTGCCCGAGCAAGACCTGGATGATCCGGACATCGGTTCCGTTCTCGAGAAGATGCGTCGCGAAGCTGTGGCGCAGCGTGTGGAGCGTGACGCGCTTGGTCAGGCCCGCAGCCTTCACCGCCGACCGACAGGCGGCGTGCAACACCGTCTGATCGATCGGATGATCTTCGTCACGACCAGGGAACAAATAAAGCCGCGGCCGGGCGAGCCGCCAGTAGGTGCGCAGGATGCCAGCAGCTGGGGCGACCGCATCACGTTGCGATCCTTCGCGCCCTTGCCGTGGCGCACCTGGATGACGCCGCGGGCGCTGTCGATGTCTTCGATCCGCAGTCCCGCGACTTCGGAGGCCCTGAGTCCGGCCGCATAGGCCGTGGTGAGCGCGGCGCGGCTCTTCAGGCTCGACACGGCCTCGAGGAACTGAACCACTTCGTCGGCGCTGAGCACGACCGGCAGCTTGCGCCGTTCTCGCGCATAGAGAATGCGCTCCGGGATCAGCGCCTCGCCGAGCGTGACGCCGTAGAAAAACCGTGGCGCGCAGACGATCTGGTTCAGCGCCGGCCATGAGATGCCGGTCGAGACCAGATGCACCTGGAAGGCGCGGACGTCTTCCAGCTCCAACCGGTCAGGCGATCGGCCAAAATAGCGGCTGAACTTCGAAACCGCGCTGTGTAGGATCGTTGCGTCGCCGGCGACAGATTGCGGACGGTCATGTCTTCGATCATGCGGCGGCGAAGAGGGCTCAAATCGGCCATCTCGATAAACCTGTCTGAGGGGGATGGGCTCCAACACCCACATCCTCTCAGCCAGGAGGCGATCTACGCCACCTTGCCCCTCACGCCGCGGCAGCGGCTTCGTTCAATCCAAAAACGCAAGAAAACCAGGAGTACCCACGGCTTTCTTGAAAATCGAATACTTGCTCGCGTCAAATCACTGCGACAGATCAATCGCTTCCGAATTCTTCGGCGTAATCGCGGCTGACGTCTTCTTGCGGACACGAGGGTTGGTAGGATCGGCTTTACAGATTATCGAAAGGGAGCAG
>NZ_JASXTA010000007.1:0-335459 GCF_032290525.1 Bradyrhizobium cosmicum
CTCCGAATCGTGGGAGCCTTAAACGGCGCCCAGTCTTTGGCACTCTCGTGCCCGTGGAGGAGCCGTCCACAGCATCATAAGCGGTCGTGCGCAGCGTGACCCGGGCCAGTCAATCCTTGTCGCCCCAATCGCCGGCCGCTACGATGAGGCCGGCGATCGCGACCGCGTCGCCATCGCGGGTGCACGCAGGGATTTGTGGGGCCGAAGCAACATCATGACCAGAGGCGTGGCGGTTCTGGGGTCGGCGGTCTTTTTTCTGATTGCCCCCACGACGGTCGCCGGTGTCGTGCCGTGGTGGATTTCGCAATGGCGTCTGCAAGCGCCGTTCTTCGATCTCCAGCTTATCCGATGGTCCGGTGTGGTTCTGATCCTGCTTGGCATTCCGGTATTGGTCGAAACCTTCACACGATTTGCGCTGCAAGGCGGCGGCACGCCAGCGCCGGTCGCACCAACGCAACATTTGGTGATCACCGGCCCCAATCGTTATGTCCGCAATCCGATCTATCTTGCCCTGGTGGCGATTGTACTTGGCCAAGGACTGATCCTCGGAAACGCAGGGCTTCTGGTCTACGGCGCGCTACTGTGGATCGGCTTCCACATTTTCGTTCTGGCTTATGAGGAGCCGACGCTGCGTAGGACATTTGGAGCGGAGTACGACACCTATTGCGCCAACGTGTCGCGCTGGTTGCCACGCTTGCCCGGCTCTACGTCGGCGTCGTCCTGATCGATAGCGAGTGCGAGTGCCGCCGCCATGGTCGCCGGATCGTGGGCGTTGTGTACGATCACCTGTGCCAGCAGCAGTGTGACCAGCGCATCGGCTGCGCGGCGGGGTTACGACCGGGCAACATGTCCCAGATCGGGGCGCGTAGCGCCTATCTCGCATTGCGGGATTTCGATCCGGCTAATGTCTCTTGTGGGTCAACATGCGAAGAACTCAACGTGAGCACATCTCGTCTGCCATGCCTCACTGAGCGGACGTCAATCAAGCGGCTCGCTACTTCGCCTACGGGCCATATGCGGAACATGCGCTGCAGCACGGATGAAGCGCTATTCGATCACCTCGTCGGCGACAGCCAACAAACTCACCGGAAATTCCAGCCCAATCGATTTTGCGGTTGTACGGTTGAGCACCAGCTCGAATTTGGTTTGCTGATAAACCGGGATGTCGGCCGGTCTTGCGCCTTTCATTACTTGATCTGTCATATCGGCAAGACGACGCATGGCGTCCCCAAGGTCAGTGCCGTAACTCAGCAGACCGCCAACATCGACGAATTCGCGATGAGGATAGGCTGCAGGCAGACGGTGTTTGGCGGCGAGATCGGCGATTAGTTGCCGGTTCGTAAGGTGCTCGCCCTGATGCGCAACCATGAGACCGTCGACGCGGTCTGTTTCCATTTCATCGAACAGTCGCTCATACGCTGCTCGGTCGAGCTTCTCGCTGAGCAATGCAGCGGCAATCCGAATACCAACCCGACCTGCGGCTTCTCGGAGCGGTGCGAGACCCGTTTCCCAAAACATCATCGCAGATGACGGAATGAGCACCCGCACATTGCGGAGGTTTCGCACCGTCTCGCTAAGGAATTGCAGACGCTTGTCGTATACTCCCAGTCCCGCATCAACACTCACGCCCGTGATATTGCCATCCGGTCTGGCCAGATTCGTCACAAGTCCGCCTGTGACGGGATCACCGCTGCTAACTAATATTGGAATTGTGGTGGTGAGCGGCTTCAACTGGCGTGCAATCGGGCCGGAAAGCGAGATGATCAAATCAGGATGACTGGCAACGATTGTGCGAGCCAAGTCGCCGTAGTGATCGGACTGACCGAGCGCCGAATACCGGTCGACTAGAAGGTTTTGCCCCTCGACATATCCAAGCCTGCTCAACTCCCCAAAATAGGCTTTGAACGTCAGGCGACCGTTGATAGTCATACCCTCAGGCGTTTCGGCGGTATGGACAATGGCGATGCGCTTTATGCCCTGCGACCGAGCATCGGCCTGAGCGCAAACAGACCTTGCGAAGCTCAGGGCTGCGGTGATCGCCGTACCACCTATGAACTCCCGCCGTCGCATGTGGCCTCCAAAGGTCACGCCGGGCGCGAACAAGCTAGCACTCTGTCAACGCTGTGTAAGCGGCAAAGCTGCAACTGCGGAGGCGCGGCGAGCAAACTCTGCTTGGGGTCAATTTGCGCCGTAGAGGCTCCGGATGACCGCTTCCGGTATGCCCCACCGAGCCGACCAACGTTCAACCCAGCGACATGGCCGCGAAGGCCATTTTCGGACTCATGCAGTGCAGCACAATACCTTTACTTGATCATCTCATCGGCGGTCGCCCAACGTTCTCGTATCGTCAGTCACGCGGCTTAAGTCTCGCGGCTCCCAACGTCACTGAGGTACTTTTCATACTCTGCTCGCGAGAGCAGATTGCCTTCTCGCTCGACGCGAGCACGGTCCTTCGCGGGTAAAGAGCCCTGTATATCATCGACACGCTTCCAGGGGGCCAAAGGCGTTTCGCATGTCGAGCGAGGCACAAATTCCGACGGTTGTATCTTTTTGTATCGATGTACATAGCGTGGGCAGTTACGAAAAATTTCAGTCACACTCACCCGGACGACCAGTTGCGCCTCAGCGTACTCCGACAGCAGAGGATCGTTATCGTCAATACTGGCGATGCCTTGCATGCGCAGACGATGCGGCTTCTCAAAGTTGATAAAGAGCATGCCGACCTGCGGATTTCCAAGCAAATTACCCATAGAATAGAACATGCCGTTACCATCGTAACAAGGAAAGACGACGGTCTTACTATTGATAACACGAACAAACCCGGGATCGCCGCCCTTATAGGACACGGTTGGTCGGCCCTGATGATCGATGGTAGACAGGAAGAACATGTCGCGGCTTTCAATGAACGCCTTATGCTCGGGCGAGACTTCGGTGAGCACCACGCGCGCTTCGACATTGTCGGCAAGCCGCCGTGTATCGAAGCGGTCCTGCAATGAACGGTGGACAGGTCCATACAGTCGGCTCATCTGATATTTCTCCTCGCTACTGAGCGATGCCCTCGGGCTATTGACTACAACTTACCACACCTTCGAACCAAGATTGCGCCCCACAGCAAAAACTGACCATGGATGTCAGGTGCGGGTCAAAGCGCCAGTTTGAGCTTAACCGACGACTTCCGGTTTGGAACTTCGGAATTTCCTTGCGCACCGCAAACAAGGCGCAAATGGGTCAACAGCGCCGGCTTCAACAGTGGGCGGGCAGGTCCCGTCTACCCTCAAATTCGGAAATGGCGGGCCGACGCCCACAGGGTCGCGAAGGGCCACATTCGGACTTATGGGGCAGCTGCGAACAATTCCCAATGGCCGGGAATGCCTTTGAGATCGAACGCTCCGCGTTCCGTAAATTTGAGACCAGCACCGGCGACAAGATCGGTTACAACGCGCGACACAAGAACCTCGTTCGCGCCGCATTGCGCCATCACACGCGCGGCGGCGTGCACCGCGATCCCGCCGACATCCTGATCCCGCACCTCGATTTCGCCGGTGTGCAGGCCTGCGCGCACAGGGAGACCCATTTGCTGCGCGGCTGCGCCGAAGGCGAGCGCGCAACGCACCGCGCGCCCTGGTCCGTCGAAGGTTGCGAGAATGCCGTCGCCCGTGCTTTTCACGAAATTTCCGCGATGCTTCTCGACCGTCTGCTTCGCCAGACGATCGTGACGATCGAGCAATTCATGCCAGCGCTGATCTCCGACTTCCACCGCCATACGCGTGGAGCCGACGATGTCGGTGAAGAGAACGGTCGCTAGGACCCGATCCGTTTCCGAAACAGCGCCCTCGCGACGTCCGGTGACGAACTCCTCAATGTCGCCGATCAACCGTTCGCAAGGTCCAGCAAAGCACCCGTGGGGAAGATTGCCGTATTCGATGTATTTTGCGTCAGGGATAGCGGCGGCGATTTTTCGACCTTCAGCGACAGGAACGCGCGCGTCGGCGCGACTGTGTAGCACGAGGGCGGGAACCCGCACGCTGGGTAGGATCGACCTCACGTCGATCCGACGGTTCATTATGAGGAGCGTCTTGAAAGCGCCGGGACTGCACGACAGACGTTCGTACTTGCCCAACAAGGCAATTTCGCCCTCGTTTCCGTCGTGGGCCCCGATCACGCTCTTCATCATCTGGCCGGTGCCCCATGCTGCAATCGTAGCGGCGACGTAGGCTTCGAATGCCTCGTCGGATACGGAAAACCCCGCGCGGGCGAAACCGCCGAAAAGAATGAGATGCGATACGCGTTCGGGATAGGTCGCCGCGAACAATACGCTCATGGCACTGCCCTCGGAAAAGCCAAGCAGGATTGCCCGCGGCGAGCCGATCGCATCCATGACGGCGCGAACATCGTCCATTCGTTCTTCCAGCGACGGCACGCCGGACACGCGATCGGATAGGCCTTGCCCTCTTTTGTCGAAGGTCACAACGCGTGCGAACCCGCATAGACGGTGCAAGAACCCCGTAAATCCGGGCAGTTCATGGTTGGATTCGACATGGGAAATCGCGCCCGGCACAATGACGATGTCGAGCGGACCGTGCC
The DNA here is from genome assembly GCF_032290525.1 of Bradyrhizobium cosmicum. Classification (GTDB taxonomy): domain Bacteria; phylum Pseudomonadota; class Alphaproteobacteria; order Rhizobiales; family Xanthobacteraceae; genus Bradyrhizobium; species Bradyrhizobium cosmicum_A. The sequence continues at coordinate 4,585 of NZ_JASXTA010000007.1, forward strand.
CTATCGTCTGATAGGCGATATTGATGTCGCTGCTGTGTGCGTAGCGCGTCTCGGGCATACCCAAATCGGTCATGGGAGCACCCACAATCTGCGTGCCCATATTACCCGGACGACCGATCTGGAACAATCATGCAACCTAGCTTTGTCGATGCGACACAAGGTCCGTTTCGGGTCTTGGCTGTGTGAAAACGGCAGGACGCTTGGCGGCGACAGAACAAGTTATTCGCTCAAGACCGTCTTCGCGGTCAACTCGCAAGCGCATTGAACTTAGAGAGCGAATTGAAGAATGTAATTCTAGCTGAGTTTCGATCTTTCGCGTTTTCACACAGCCAGGGTCACAAGCCGCCGATCACACGCAAGGCGGGAGACTTCCGCTTTGGACTGGCAAGCCGGCGTTCATGGGTAGACGCCATAGCCGGCTGGCCGGGGCTGGCTCGCCTCATCGAGCCTGGGAAATCGTGCGTTTCCTGAGCCAGCCGATCAAAGCGGGCTGCGCACCAAATCCAATGATCACTAGGATTATCGCCCAGTTTCGCGGGAGCTAGCCTTCGAACACAAGTATTCGAGCCACGATAGCTGACACAAAAAGCCCGGCAGCAGTTGCAGTCCACTGCGCAGGTGTCAGATCGAGTCCTTTGTTGATCGGCAAGCTCACGGCTATTTCTACCTGCTCGGTCGTCAGTAGATCAGGGTGGAAGACAGCCACGCCGTAAGGCACGCGCAGAGAACAATCCCTAGATACGGCAATGCAACGCGCATCGAATATCCTCCGAGACGCTTCCAATGCCCTGATCATCGCAGATTCGCGAGTCCGCGCCTAGGCGCTCAGTTAAGACGCGCTTCTTGTTTCGGACAGGCCGCCCCTCGCCCGCTGGGCTTCGTCTCTCGTCAGAGCGGCAAGCCTGTCCAATTGATTAGCCAATCCGGCGAAGCTCCTTGCGATGTTCTTCAGCAAAATTGCTCGTTCCGCAGAATGATCGGACGATTGAGCAAGGTCCTTGTATGCAATCGCGAGTTCTTGACAACTGGCGGCGTCAAACATGCTTTTTCCGACGGATTAAATGAGAAGCAACATCTCGGCAGCTACAATCGTTGCATGGTAATGATCAGACTCCGCAATCGCAAACTGTATCCCGCCGATAGGTTAATCGTCGCATTCAATGCAGGCACATGCGGCGGATGGGTGCAGGACCGCTTTGGGTCCACAAGCGGTCATCGGGCGGATGGCACGGCAGGTCGGCTATGGGCCCACTAGAGGACTAGTGCGCCGGGACGACTAATACGTTTATTCAATCACCAGATCCGCGCGGGCGAGCAACGTTGGCGGTATCGCGATGTTCAAGGCAGTGGCCGTCTTGACATTAATCACCAACTCGAACTTTGCCGGCTGTTGAATAGGAAGCTCGGCAGGTTTGACACCTTTGATGATCTTGTCGACGTATGCTGCGCCTCTCCTGAAGAGATCGACGAGATCGGGGCCGTAGCTCATCAGTGCTCCCATTTCGGTGGCATCGCGATAACCGAAAATCGTCGCTAGTTGTGCTTCCCTCGCAGCATCAACGATATTACGCCGATACGTCCATAGAAGCCCCTCTGGAAAAACAATCAGCCCCTCGACGTTTCCGCGAAGTGAACGGAACACAGTGTCGATGTCCTCGACTCGGCGCACATCGTACGGGTTGAGAGTAAGCTTTTGCGATTGTGCCGCCTGCTTCACCGCATCGAGGTAGAAACGGCTGCCAGGATTCGCAGAATTCCAAAGTGCGCCAATTCGAGTGAGTCTAGGGGCTGCTTCGTGCAGAAGCTCGAGCATTTTGGCGTTTGTTTCCGGCGTGACCTCCAAAGAAAATCCAGTCAAGTTGCCACCGGGATGAGAGATGCTGGCAGCTAGTCCACCTCCTACGGGATTGACGACGGCAAGCGCGACGATTGGTATCCGTGGTGTAGCCTTCTTGATAGCAACAGCTGGCGGATGGCCAGCCGTTACAATCACGTCCGGCTCACTCTGGACCAACTCCCGCGCTACATCGTCATATTGGCTCTCATGACCAGCCATCCAACGATACTGGATCGAGATGTCGCGCCCCTCACTATAACCTAACTCCTTCAATCCTCACCTGAAGGAATCAGCAAGAGGGTTCGGCCCAGCCGCAACCGAAAAGAAAACCACTCGCGATACTTTTCCTGGTCTCTGCGCCTTAACCGATCGCGGCGCAAGCACAGTGATGATAATCCCGCTTGCAACGAAGCCTCGTCTATCGATCATGCGACGCTCCTCCTAAAGGTGCGTTACGCCTGTGCAACGGCACGATACACGCTTGTCCCCGCCAGTGAGCCGCAAAACAAGGTCGCAGCGAAAGAGGTGGTCAACCGTGAGGGCCACTTTCGCGGCGGTTTGGCCCGAACTTGGCGCGTTCCGGTCTACCCCGGTGAACGGCCGTTCTCAGAGTAGGCGCAGCATGTCTCAAACGGCCAGGAGCGGAAGCAATCGAAACTCATTCGATAACCTTGTCAGCCTGAAGGACGATCGCCTCTGGTATCGACAAGTTCAGCACATTTGCAGCCTTGAGGTTGAGTACCACTTCAAATTTAGTCGGTTGTTCGACCGGCATATCAGCGGGCGCCCCGCCCTTGAATATTCTATCGACATAGTGCGCTGAGCGCCTGAACATGACCGATAGGCTTGGGCCATAACTTGCTAGCGCGCCAGCCTCAACAAATTCGCTGATTTGATAGATTGCCGGAATTGGAACGGCGTTAGCCAGATCGACAATCTTCAGCCGAATTGGATCTGCTAGCACGAACACAGCGTCACAGCGTTCCCTTGCAATATCCTGAAACGCTCGCTCCAGGTCGGCGGGTGTCGGTGCAACGATGGGAACGGTTGATAACCCAACAGTGCGTGCGGCCGCGCGAGACACCTCATACAGTCCGGAGTGGGTGGGATTTGAGGACATCAAGACTGCGATTTTTCTGGCAGAAGGAAGAATGCCGCTGATCACGTCAAAAATCTTGGTAGTAGTGTCACCGTACATGTTGGCCAAGCCCGTTATATTGCCCCCGGGCCGAGCAAAGCTTTTCACAAAACCGGACCCGATGGGATCGGTCGCAGGTGTCATTACAATGGGAATGGTCGACGTCGCGCGCTGCGCGGCGGCTATGGCCGGCGTCGCAATGGTGACAAGCACATCAGGCCGAAGCGCGATGAGTTCGCTAACCAATCCGGGCAAGCGGTCGATTAGCCCCTCAGCCTGTCGCTTGTCGATAGTGAGGTTCTTACCTTCGACGTAGCCGAGAGTGCTCAACTCTTGTCTGAATACCTCAAACAGCTTGAGGTCGGGGCCAACTATGAAGCCGGGCATCAGATAGCCTATTCGCCAAGTATTCGCATGTTGTGGCCATCCTGCGACCGGCCAAGCAACGGCGGCACCTGCAAGGGCCGCAACGAAAACTCGTCGTCTCATCAGCATTGCCTCAGCCGATCACGTAAATACTCCAGGCCAGGCGATATCACCGGCATCGGTTTCGAACGTATGTAGCTGCTGGAGTTTTTTTGGCTCAGTTCGTCTTAGCGAACTTGTACGTTCCCTTCTTGTGGCCAATGACCTGACTGATGCCATCGAAGTTGCTCTTGAGCGGATCGATGGTGACGACGAGCGCGGCCTGGAGACCTTCAAATTTGCCCGTTCCACCAGTGATGTTGCAATTGTTGGGGGATCCAGGCATCCAGTCGCACTGCTCGAATACTTGATCGCCGTCCTTGTCGACGTAAGTACAGAACCCGTGAATCTCCGCGGTCTTTGCCGACGAATCCGTAAGGCGGCTCAGCTGACAGCGTCCACCCATGTTGTTGAGTACAGGGTTTCCAGCCTCGTTCGAGGCTGCCATGGCTTGGTTCATAAAAACAAACTCTCTGCCGCCACCGATCGACATTGGCTTGGGTGCTGGAATAGGCGTGGCGGTGAATATGACCGAGACCGAACCTTCCGGCGGCACGCTCTGAGCAACGGCGCTCGAACTGGTCAGAATGGCAACGACCGAAAGCAATGCGATGAGCACACGATTAATAGCCATCGTTCCCTCCTCTATGATGTCGCAGAGAACTAATGCGAGGGAGTAGGCTATGCCTCGAGGAATATTCCAGCAAGAGCTACGGATTCACCAAAGAGTAGCACGGTGTCGCAGGGGAGGCTCAGCAAGCGAAGGTGCGTCAGTAGAGCTGATCCACTTAAAATGTTTGGGCGGGTGCATCGCGCGAGTGAACATTTCCGCTTTGGGTCCACAAGCCGCCGATCACGCGCAAGGTGAGAGACCTCCACTTTGGATTGGTAAGCCGTCGTTTATGAGTACGCACCCTAGATGATGCCGCCCTGCCGAAGTGCCGCGATCGCAGCCGTGTCGTAGCCGAGCTCGGCGAGAACGAGATCGGTATGTTCACCCAGCGTCGGCGGGCGGCTCGCGATTTCACCCGGTGTTTCCGACAGCCTTACCGCGGCGCGGGCGACCGGGGCATGTCTCGGCAAGCCGGGATAGTCGACGTCCTGCATGAAGCCGGCGGCGCGAATGTGCGGATGATCCAGCGCCTGCTGCGGGCTCAGCACAGGCCCGGTCGGGATCATCGCACTTCCCAGGGTGTCGACGGCCTCCTGGGTGGTGCGCTGGGCGCACCACCGCGCCATCCGTTCGCTGATGACGGGACCGTTGTTGCCGCGGCTGATGTCGTCGGCAAAGCGCGGATCGTTCAACCACTGCTCCTCCTCGCCCATCAGCTTGGCCCAGCGCTTGAACAGGGGATGCCCCGTGACCTGGCACAGCACCCAGCCGTCCTTGGTGCGGTAGATGTCGGCAGGCGCTGCGGTCTGGCCGAGATTTCCTGATGGAACGCGGTTGACGTTGATGACGGCCTGCTCGATCAGCGTCGCATTGGTGAAGGACAAAGCGGTTGCAAGCAGCGCGCCCTCGACGATCTGCCCGCGCCCGGATTTGCCGCGCTCGATCAGCGCGGCAAGCGTGCCGAACGCGCAGTGCAGCGCGGTTCCGAAATCGACCCAGTTCACCGCGGCACGGTACGGCGGATCGCCGGCGCCGGTCATGTAGACCGAGCCCGACATGACCTGGCCGACACCATCGAAGCCGACGCGGTCGGACCAGGGCCCCGGCCCGCCGAACGCGGTTGCCGTCGTCAGGATGATGTCGGGCTTGATCGCCTTCAGCGATTCGTAATCGAGCTTCATCGCGTTCAGGGTCTGCGGCGGCAGATTGGCGACGACGACGTCGGCGGTCGCGATCAGGCGGCGCATCACCTCCTGGCCCTCCGGCTTCATCGGATCGAGCGTGATGCACTTCTTGTTGCGATTGACCTGGAGGAACAGCGCGCCCTCGCCGCCTTCGCCGACCGGCGCCACGAAGCGGTCCTCGCTGCCGTCGCGCTTTTCCACACGGATGACCTCGGCGCCGAATTCGGCCAGCAAGGTCGCGCAATAGGGCCCTGCGATATAGCGCCCGAAATCGAGGACGCGCACGCCTTGCAGAACTCCCCCCATCGGTCTCTTTCCTTATTTTCTTGTCTTATGTTCTTGCCAGATTACAGGGACCGGCTGCAACGGCAAGGCGGCAGCGAATATCCTGCCCTGAAGATGTGATCGGCAAGCAGTTTCGGCCGGCGGAAATTCTGCTCTCGCATGAGCCGTCCGTCCCCCAGCGGGAAGCGCGGCCAGAGATGCGCGCCGCTTGTTGCGTCCACGGTCGCACTGCAATGCGCACGGGAAGATTTGACGACGCGGCGACGGCATGCGGCCTCAAACTTATTGCCACAAATTCCCGGAACGACTGCGCGCACCGGCGGTTACCTGCAAGCCGTTCGATTGCTGCCCAGGAGGGGAAGTCGGCGCTTGCTTGATCTTTGGTACAAGAACGCCGTGATCTACAGCCTCAACGTAGCCACCTACAAGGACGGCAACGGGGACGGGATCGGCGATTTCAAGGGCCTGACCGAGCAGCTCGATCATATCGCTCAACTCGGCGTAAATTGTCTGTGGTTGCTGCCGTTTTATCCCAGTCCTGGACTGGACCACGGCTACGATGTCACGGATTATTACAACATCGCACCGGCACTCGGCACGTTGGGCGATTTCGTCGAATTCAGTCATCAGGCCCGACTGCGCGGATTGCGGCTGATCGTCGACCTTCCCATCAATCACACGTCGGACAGGCACCCGTGGTTTCAGCAGGCTCGCGCCGACCCCTCGTCGCCGTTTCGGGAATACTACGTCTGGTCAAGCAGCGAACCCGAAAATAGCACAGAAGGCGTTGTATTTCCCGGCTTTCAACTCAGCGTGTGGACTTACGACCTCTGTGCGCAGTCGTGGTACTATCATCGATTTTACCAACATCAACCCGACCTCAACATAGCGTGCGCTGCCGTCCGCGAAGAAATCTTCAGAATCTTTGGCTTCTGGCTTGAGCTCGGCGTATCGGGATTCCGAATAGACGCTGCGCCATTCGTCGTGGAGGAAATCCGTCCAGACCGTCCGGCGAAGCGACGGTATGAGTTCTTCGCCGAGCTCCGCAATTTCCTGTCCTGGCGCAAAGGTGACGCGGTCTTGCTGGCGGAAGCAAATGTAGCTCCCGCGGAGCTTCAGCATTATTTCGGCGATGGATCGCGGATCCACATGCTATTTGCGTTCCTGCTGAACCAGCATTTGTTTCTTGCACTTGCACGCGAAAGTGCCGAACCGCTGCGGCGCTGCACGACCCAGCTGCCCCGATTGCCGCAATTCGCGCATTGGGCCCAATTTCTGCGCAATCATGATGAACTGGATCTCGGCCGCTTAACTTCCGAAGAGCGCGACGAAGTTTATGCTGCATTCGCTCCAACCCGCAAAATGCAACTTTACGGACGGGGAATTCGGCGGCGGCTCGCCTGCATGTTCGGAAACGACCGCCGCCGCATCGAGCTTGCATTCAGCCTGCTGTTCAGTCTTTCTGGCACACCGGTCATCTACTACGGCGACGAACTGGGAATGGGCGACGATCTGTCGCTTCCGGAGCGATGGCCTGTACGTACGTGCATGCAATGGACGGACGACGAAAACGGCGGATTTTCCACGCGGCCGGGGCATCGTTTGCTTCATCATGTGATACGTGACGGTCAATACGCACCAGCCAAGGTGAATGCGATTGCTCAGCAGCGCGACCCGGACTCGCTGTTCAATTGGCTGCGGCGTCTGGTTGAAATGCGCCAGTCCTGTCCCGAAATCGGTTGGGGTGAATGCACCGTTCCCGAAAGCAACTGTCCCGCTGTCTTGATTCAGCGTTTCGCTTGGGAGGGCAAATCGGTGCTCGTTCTGCACAATCTGTCGCAAACCAACTGCAACACCGAGATCAGGGACGTTCCGAAGGGACGGAAGCTGACCGATCTATTCGGTAATCGAATTTATGATTCGAAGCCCAGTGCCGACGGCACCGTTATCGAGCTCGATGCCTATGGCTATCGCTGGTTTCGCCTCGACTGAGCCGGTCAGCGGCATTCTGAACGGTCACGCCCGTCGGCCGATACTGCAGCTGGCGTTCTTTCGCGGCAACCCGCCGTCGATGAACACAGGAAACGGCCTGAACTTCCCTGGATGATCTCGGCGCCGTCCGCGGGCTGCATCGCCGCAAGGCCTGCTTGGCGCTGGCCCGGGCGCGTTCCTAGCCGCAACGCACTGCGTCCCTTTATGGAGGTGCTTCGCCGCAAGCCAGGCCAGCTGGTGACCACACCTTGCGACAAAAAGAAACCAGTCGGCAGATCTGATCCAACAGTATCAAATGAGGGCCAGCCGATCAGTTCAGCTGGCACTCACGATTGAAATCGCTGATCCCTGGGCGTTATAGGCCACTCCGCCCTTCCCAGTAAGTGGCCGCCCCATAATACCGATGGGTTCGTGTTTCCCAGTCTCGATCTTGCCAGGAGTCATCGCTGAACTCAGGCGCGTCCCTCAGCTGTTGCTCGGTGATATTGGTTCGGAAGCCTTCAAGCGACGTATCATACGTCAGAGCGCTCCAGGGAATGGGGTAGTGGCTGTGACCCAAGCCAACAAATCCGCCGAAGCTCATGACGGCATAAGCCACGCGGCCTGACACCTTGTCGATGATGAGGTGATCAATCTCGCCGATATTCTTTCCATCTGCTCCATAGACCTCCGTTCCCTGAATGTCTTCGCTCGAGATGCAGTGACGATCCGGGTGGGCTGTTGCGCGGGCCATGACTTTGTCCTCCTTCACGGGTGATTTGTCGGCTTAACTCGGCGACTACAAGGGCGTTCCTGTCTTAAGCGTACCTGTCGCCGCGATCGCTACCCAGCATCTCTGACAGCCACTGTAACAGCCCAGCCCGATGCCAGACGAAGAAGCGCACGTCTGGAGACAAGAGCCGGGTCACTGAGCCGGGACGGGTCGACAAAAACGGAATCCCAACAACCGCAACTGCGCGGCCGGGCATGATCAGGCGCTGTGGGCAATGGGACCGGATCAGTACGAGGGATAGCATCCGGCGCTGGCTGGGGCGGGAGGGATCGAACCTCCGAATGGCGGAATCAAAATCCGCTGATTTCCCCTTATTCTTCAAGACCGCGCCCGAACTTTCCCCCTCCGTTCACCTGTTGATGTTACTCTTGAAATCCGCCCATTCGGAATTGGAGCCGAGTGTTGATCCGGGCGGTCCTTGGCATCAAGGCGTATGCGGTGCGCTGCTTGGTGCCGATCGGCCATACGATCAACGCGCGCGCCACATGACATGCCCGTGCCCCGTAAGGCGAAGCCGCAGTTGATCCCGCTAGCTTGGCCCCCACGGCACAAATGCAACTGGCACTTGCATTGGAAAAGAGGATCAGCCATTGATGCACAAGTTGTGGGCTGGGCTGAGGACGGAGATGGCTAAGGCAATAAAGGTTAGGAAAGCCAAAAAGGCCGCCAAGAAGGCCGCCAAGAAGACACATGGCTATCCGCGATCGACGGATTGGATGCGGCCACCGCCTCCGCGGAAGGCAAGGAAGGCGAGGAAAGTATCATGAGCCAAGAAAAGCCTAGTCGCCCTCAGCCGCAGAATATCCCGCAAGAGCGGCCGCGACCCTCGCCCGATCCTGGTGTGGGCGTAGGATTGACGAATCAACGGACTGGAATAGGCCCCCGCCGCCACCCCCGCCTCGAAAGGAAAAGGGCTGAGTGAGCGACTGGTTCGAAGGTGCGTACCACGACATTTCATTTTCGGTCGAGAAGTGCCGTCGCTATCATGCGTTGATGCAAGCGAACTACGATCGTTGGTACAATCTTATTAGGGTCGCCACTGCTCTAACGGGCACGTCGGGCTTCTTCGCTCTCGTCGCTGGAGGGACGGAGACTGCAAAGGTCCTTACCGGTATCGTGGCCGCAGCCGCCACATTCGATCAGGTGTTTCGGTTCAATAGAAAGGCGCGAACCCACGAGGCATTAACACGCAGATTTACCGACCTAAGCTCGAAGATTGCCGGTTGGGAGCCGACACCTGCTAACCTGAAGAAGGCGCGGGCGGAACGTATCCGCATCGAAAGAGACGAGCCTCCCGTCAAGCGTTTGATCGATTTGCTGGCTCAGAACGAAGAGGTACGTGCTCGCGGAATATCCGACGACTATTGTGTACCGCTTAGCAGGTGGCAGCGAAGATTCGGCTACGTTTGGACCTTCGGCATGCTCCGACTTGAGCGATGGGAAGCCGAGCAAAGGAAATTCAAGCCTACTACTTCCCAACAAGAACCGGCTGACTCCACTGGCGCATAAATCGCGCGCCTTTGTCGACGTCACAGCACGACAATCAGGTAACTTAGCCGTTCTTGTCGATCCCGGTCGATGAAGCACTCGATAAAGCTTTCTTGGACTCAAGGCGAGCCTCACCTCCATCACCGCCACCCGCCCCGTCTGCTCGCAGAAGAGCGCGCAAACGTATGGATCATTGATCCAGCGCGGTTGACGGACTTTCGCTCGGCGCCGCTGTAGAAACCTCGCCAACCCTGGAAACGAGCCGGTCCTGCCACTCGGCATATGTCTCGTTTGTCGCAATGTTTATCCAATCAGTCCGCCCATTTCGACTAGTTCCCATAACGGCTTGAGCCGCGGCGCTGGGAGACGTAAACGCTACGTCCTCTGTGAAGCGGAGGTTGTTTGATCCCTCAGCCCGATGGAGCTTGCCAGCCCTTCGCAACTGCTCTCGATAGGCGCGCACATTCGACGCGAGAGACGGGGCTTCTTCAGTGCGCGCATCAGATCCAGCTAAAATGATCATCTGACCATCCATCTCAACGGCGCGAGCCTGAAGTCCGCCAGCGCTCATGCGAAACTCTGGATTACCTTTGACGAAGGAATCTGGAGAGTACTTGGGGACTTGAACGCCGTTGATCTCGTCTCCGACCGGCGAGGTGGTCACTGCCTTGTCGTGGTCAGTGCTCTTGGTCTGTCGCACCCTCGGAGTTGGTCGAACGAAATCAGCGCCCAGCACGGGCAGTAGGGTTTGCAGGCGAGCGATGAAGTCGTCCATATCTGCCAAGTCGCTTTCAGGCAGCAGGTCGAAATCTGGATCACTCCTGTTTGCGAGCGTCGCACGGCCTTCTCGATCAATGATCTTAATTAACTTGCTTTCCAAATACCGTACATGGGCTTTGGTCAGGTTAAGATCCTTGCTTGTGATGACGCAAGCGTGCTCCCAAAACGCCTTCTCCGGGTCCTTGTTGTGACTGGAAATGCGAATTCCAACATTGTCGCCTTCTCCTACGTAGACCATCGTCTGATCGGCATCCTGTGGATCAGGACCGATCAAAAGATAGGCCCCCGTTTTCCTAACCTCCGGCCGAGCAAGCAGAGCAGTAATGCTTGATCGCGGAGCGAATAAGACGTGCCCGGTCCAACTCATTATCTCGGCGGTACGGATTCCGTCAGGAACGCCATCCACCAAAAAGAGCTTGATCGTTCGGCCCGTTAAATTGCTCATAGTCTCCCAACCTTGCCGAGCATAGTAGACCCGCGCATCGCGTGGTCGTTAGGGCTTTAGAGGAATACCGAATGTCTTTCGGCGGACACTCTCCCCCGTCATGTTCGAGGCGCAAGCCTTTGATAAGTCGATAAGAATTGTAGATGATTCGCCTGCAGCCCCAGTTCAATCCCTTTACTGGGCTAAAAGCTCTCCGTATTTGCGCGGGGACTCCGAATATGGACTCAATCTCGGATGGAAAATAGTGTCTTCGCACGGCGGGGGAATGGGGAATGAAAATTGTTGGAATTCTGCGCATTCGCATTATTGCTTTAGCTATCGCCTTGTCGTCTTCCCTGCCATTGCCCCTCTCGGCAGCGACTTTCAAGAGCGTCGCGACGAAGGATGGCAAGACAATAATCCTCTTGAGTGGCGAAATCGTCGAAGGTGACGCCGACACCCTTAAGGCTGCGATCAAAACCGCAAACGATGCTGGGAAGCTCGTCACTGGAGTTCGGTTGAATTCCCCGGGCGGAAATCTTCTAGAGGGCCTGAAACTCGCCGACGCAGTGCGATTTGCAAAAGTGGCCACTAACGTTGCCGGAAATGCAACCTGTGCTTCGGCATGTTTCCTTGTTTACGCAGCTGGCGCTACGAAATTCGCGAACTACACCGCTCAAGTTGGCGTGCATGGTGCGTCGGACAAGCAAGGCGAAGAAACGGTGGCGTCAAGTGCAGCTACTGTGTCGATGGCCCGGGCTGCAAGAGATCTCGGCGTACCCGCAGCAATTATAGGTCGAATGGTCGTTACGCCGCCGAATGAGATGGTATGGCTTACCCCTCCGGACTTGCAATCGATGGGAACGACCATGGTCGGGAAACCAGTTCAGACGCCTATTTCGCCAACAGTGGCGGCCACAGTTGAACCTTCGATCGTGCCGAAGCAGACGCAACCAGCTGAGCCAACGCAGTTGCAGCCGCAGACAAAAAGTGCAGCGCAGCTTTCATGGGGCGAGCTCCTAGATAAGGCCATCAAGCGGTCAGCAGATCAAAACAATGGCAAACCGTATCACACCCGCGGCTGCCAGCCAGAATTCAAAACGTGCTACGATGCCGTTACAGTCGTCGCGAGTGACGGCAAGTTGAGTATGGTGAAAGTTACCAAGGATATGAACGATAAGATTATCCGCCGGGAAATCTGCTCGTTTAATAATTCCGCCGATATTCGAACCTGTTACGATTGGGATCAGGGGACGGCGCATCGCGATATGAAAGATTCCAGCGGAAACTGGTACAAAATTGCGGACGAATAGCATTAGTGCGGTGACTTGGATTTCACACAGAAGGCTGAGGTTGTGATGGGGCAGCCGATCGTGCTGCTTCCCCACTTGTGTTGACGCAAGCAAACGTAGGGCGTAGGGGCGCCTTTCTATGACAGATTTGTGGTACTACGCTGAAGGAGAGGAGACCCGCGGGCCGCTGGCAATAGATCAGCTGATCCCACTGCTCCTACGAATTTCTGATCCTCGACGTATCATGATATGGCGCCATGGCTTCGAAGATTGGAAACCAGTTGAAGATGTCCGTGAGGTCGCACAGCAGGTACTCGGGCCACCGCCCTTGAAACCTAAGCCGCCTCCGATACCCCCTAAGCAGACTCCGCTCGCTCGCGAGCCGGTTGTTGACGCGGAGGACGCCGCCTATTTCAAAGACGTAAAGCCGGAGCTCACAGGCCTCGGCGGCTGGTTAGCTCTTGTCGGGTTCGGCCAGGTTGCCGGTATCCTGCGTTTTATAGTCTCCATTGGCGAATACTATAGCAGGATGGATAACCAGCTCTTCGCGAAATTTCCGACTACCATGTGGGGCGAAGCCGTGATGAACGGCGGGCTCATTTGGCTCTTTGCGTACACGACCCTGTTGTTTTTTCGGCGGTCGCGCAATTTCCCGCTGTACTTCGTCTTTCAGTTCGTCGCCGCAATTTTTGCGCCGATCGTAGCATTGCTATGGGCGGCATTCACGATTGCACTCGCCACAGGTACTCCGATTCTCGATTACCTGAGCCTTGATCCGAAAGATGGGGGACAATTGATTGCCGCCATGATCGGCGCCGCAATTTGGATTCCGTACATCCGTAAATCCCGGCGGGTGGCAAATACATTCACACAATGATGAACCCGAGAGAGAACAGGAGCTCAAGCAAGAAACTTCTTACGCTAAAAATTTTGTCGATCACCTAAGAACGACGCTAACTCAGAGAACTGCATGAAACTGAAAAGGGGTCGCTATCAAACAAATGGAACAGCCCGTATGCGACTGGCGCTGTTTCTGGCGCTGGTGCCCGTTCCCGCTGCGAATGCCGAGTCTGCCGCAGATACCATGAAGTCCTGGGGTCTCCTTGGCAAATGGGGCACCGAATGTCACAAGATGGCCTGGGGAAATGACTCACCACAGCCAGAGGTGACGTTCGCAATAGAGCCGGATGGGAAATTGATCTATGAAAACAGCGGACAAATCGGAGATGTCACCTCAGCATCTGTTAACGCCGATGGATCCATCACTGTGAAACTACAGTTTTACCGGCCAAACGATCATAGCCGAACGATGGTGGTGGAGAGAATCGGCCAAAGCATCCGGACCATCCTCAACCGAAATGAGCGAAACGAATATTCGGTCCGAAATGGAATCTTCGTAACGACGGGCAAGCAAGTCCCGCCTCTCTACAAATGTTCATGAGTTACGCGATCCGCTATTCCTCTACTGAAATTCAAACCCAACAGAAGAGGAGACTCTTCGACGGTTTTAAAAGTGCTCGGTACCGCCTCGTTTGTGCACACCCGCGCTAGCTGCCAGCGTCTATTTCAAGCACTGAGGTGGACAGTATGTATCTGCTCTTTTCGTGCTGATCTCAGTGAAACGCGCTAGCGAAGAGAGGATGAAGGTGGCTGAGGCAATTTGGATCTGCATGGGCGTAGTTCTCCTGTGAGGACTCAGACGGCTTTGGGAAGGCGATTGAGCAGCCGCGCAACGGCGGTAGGATGCCATTCGCCACCCCTAGGCGCGCTAATGCCTTGGCTGTTTAGCTCCTCTGTGATGGCACGGACGCTCGTGATGCCTGAGCGCTTAAGGCCTTCAATGACCCCTTGAAGGTTCATCGCCCGCTGTGCGGCCTTCTCCTTGATCTTGGCAACCGCCTCAGCGTTTCCTGTTTGCTTGCCCCGGAGGGCACGAGCGCCGTTGGGGTTGCCCAGCTTCACCCCCCGAGCCTTGGCGGCGGCGAGGGCCTTCTTGGTGCGCTCACCTATCAGGCCAGCCTCAAGCTCTGCTACGGAAGCCATCTGCGTCAGTAGGAATTTGCCCATGGGGCCAGGAGGCACGTTCGGTAGGTCACAGAATACGAGGTCGACATCGCTCGCCACGAGGGATCGCAGGAGGTCTACGTTGCGTGTCAGGCGATCGAGCTTAGCGAAGACCAGCTTGGCCCCGATGGCCTTGGCACGGGAAAGCGCAGCAGCAAGCTTGGGTCTGTTGGACTTCCGACCGCTTTCCGTCTCCACGTATTCCGACATTAGCACCCATCGGCCGCCGTTCAGGTAGCTGGTCACAGCTTCACGCTGCGCTTCGATGCCAAGGCCGCTTCTGCCCTGCTTGTCAGTCGAGACGCGGAGGTACGAGATAAATTTTCCCTGTCCCACAGCCAAAGCCCCTTACACGTTTTGATGTAACGGACGTTAGATCAATTTGTGTACGTCGCGCAACGTGCATTTTGGAATCATAGAGATTCGGAATTGCATAGGTGCCTGCTTCGTTAGGTCATCGGGTATTGTTGCAACCCACCGATTCGCTTCGACAGAAAATGTGTGTACGATCGTCTCCCTTATTTCGAAGGGTGGCACAGAAGCAAAGGTAACCTACAATCCACTCATATCGCTGTAGGAACGTCTGGGTATAATTTTGCTTGGTTCTATCCTTCGGAAGATCGCACCGCATTGGCCCGTCCGATTTAAGGTCGGGCCGGAGCAGCGAGCGGCACTCGTAGCAAAAATAGAAGAGGCGGGACTGGAGGCCGAAAATAGAGGTCAGGCATCCATTCAGATCTTTATAAAACCCGACCAAATAAAGCAGCACAGTACTCTTCTTGAGGAGCTATTGCATTCCGCAGAGCAGTGGTCCCACCGATAGGATCCTTGCGGCTTGACACACGTGCCTTGAGCCGAGCACGACCAACGCGCCGTCAGGGAATCTACGGACAACATTCTGAAAACGACTTGATTCCTGTGTGCCAAAATTGCCACGCTACCGACTAGTGATGCAATTTTCGCGAATTGAAGATGGTCGGCTTAGGCCTAGTCTGGTTCGTGTGTTACTTGGGTATGCCAAACGGTAGAAGCTTTTCGATGAGTCCTTCCGGCGCACCGCCGATAATTGGATTATCAGCCGCCCAATTGATCAAGAAATTTTGTGACAGTGTTTGCTGTGGTCGACTCAGAAGATTGCCCGCAAAGATGCACTCCCAAAGCATGCTTTGATCCCAGGAATGCTTATTCGGCTCTTTCTTCGGATCAATAGTATTGTTCTCCGCGTCGGATCTTTCCCATGACCACTGGAATTTGTTCGTAGACTTGTTCATTCGTGAAGGACACTTCTCGTTCGTTAACGTGCGGAACTTGGGCGAAGGACCTGAGGCTAAATATTCGAAGAAGGGGTTCTCTGGCTGTCGAGAGGCAAGGATCTTCGTGGCTCCTTGCAGGTTCAGATCACTCATTCCAAATTTTTGAAGAAGGTAGGCGCGAACAGCCACTTTGTGCAGTGCGAATCCTGGGTCTGTTACCTTCGCTTCGACCATGATCTGTAATTGCGCCGGATAAAGTGCGGAGAAGCCAAAACCAGGTGCCATCGGTGACATCGGCAAATTCTGTGGAACGCCGAAACCCGCCGTCGGGAAACCTCCGTTCAGCAAACTGCCCAAACCACCATATTGCTTAAGAACGGACTGCATTAACTGGGATACGTCCGCTCCGCCAATTGCGCTTCCAGGTAAAGATGGTGGATTCGGAACCGCTGAAGGCGTCGATGAACCTGGAATGCCTGGAAGAATCGGTGCACCAGGGATTGACGGTACCCCTGGAACGGAGGGAGCTCCTGGAATAGAAGGCGCACCGAGAAGCTGAGAGCTATTAGGCGCGTTCGGTAATCCAAACTGTATCGCCTCGATCCGGAATTTGTCTCCCAGCGGTTGATACTGAAGCTTACGCAGCGGCGGAATGCCTCCCCCTCCGCCAGGAATAAAGCCCCCGCCCCCGCCAGGAACGCGACCGCCGCCTCCGCCAGGAATAAGGCCGCCACCTCCGCCGGGAACGAGACCACCGCCTCCGCCGGGAATGAGGCCGCCACCTCCGCCAGGAATGAGGCCGCCACCTCCGCCGGGAATGAGGCCTGCTCCTCCGACGACAGCAGGCAGTGCGGGTACAATGCCGCCAAGACCTCCAACAGCGCCTAACAGGCCCCCTACAGCCCCAAGTATACCCGGCAAGTTTGCAGCCGCTGCATATGTTGCGCCCATAACGAGATCACAACCAACACTTGGTTTTGAGGCTAACCCAGGCACCCCTGGCAGCAGGCCACCAGCACCACCTGGCAGTAGGCCACCAGCACCACCTGGCAGTAGGCCACCAGCACCACCTGGCAGTAGGCCACCAGCACCACCGAGTAAGTTTATTGGACCCAGAATGCCACCACCAAAGCGCGCGGAACGTTCAGAGGGGCCAAACTCAGATTGGAGGCGATCAATCAGGACGCAACTGATAGGACGAAGAGCGCAAACGCCCTTATCATTGTCGTCGCAGAAACGAGGCCAACCTAGAACCGCACATTCGTTTGAGAGCGGATCTTTTATCCAACACGGACGGTGAGCACTTATCCAGTCAATCCAACTGTAAAATGCGTCCTTATCTTTTGTTTGGACCAAATACAGAAAAACTCCGAATGACTGATCCTCGCTGAAAGATATTTGGCCTTCTGAGATAACTCCGACCTTCCGAGGAGAACGCCACCACCTACCATCCGCGCCTTGTGACCTTCTTACAGCCTCACACCCCCTTGAATCTCCGGAGGCACACAATAATCCATTGAACATAGTCATATCGCCGTCTTCGCATTCGAGCGGCTGAGGGGCCCAATCGAGGGCGCTCTGATTGGGAATGACACCTTTGTTGTCTCTGAGTGCTTTGAATACGTCTTGACCAAAAAGGACGGTTTGATCCTTCTTATATTCCGCAGTCTCCTGCCAATCCGGATATTTAGATTTGGATGGGAAGCGATATTCATGGTCGGCTCCAGCCGAATCTTTAACGTTCATTCGACAATAGAACGCTTGCTCTTCCCAGATTTGCTTCGTGTCGGTCAGATCAATTGGATGCGCCGCCACGCTTGCATTCAGCGGTCTCTCGCCGGCTTTGGTATCATCAGTTTGAGCCGGCTCGCCCACTGCCGCCTGCTCGGAAAGCTTCGTAATGCGGGCCTCGTACGCCGCAATTAAGCAAGGAACAGCGCGTCTTACATCCTGACGCGTTACCCACTCCACATCAGCCACGCCGCATCGATTGCCGCGCGTCCGCAACCACGATGTTTGCTCACGTATCAGAGCTTGCCGTTTGTTGCCTTTGACGGTCTGCAGCGATTTTGTATACGTGCGGTCCAATTGCGCGTGAAGCTTGACCAAGCGCTGGTCTTGGCATTCGACGACCTCCACCGGAAAAATCCGGAAGCACCAGGAGGTCGGAGCAGCAATCGCGCCTGTTGACGAAGCAAGTATGAATGCGATTGCCATTAAGACTGACACGGCACGCATTTCGACACCTACGGTTTCACCGGTAAGGTCCAAAGGCTAGGCGAGCGTCAATACTTCTGAGGAATTGCTGGGCATATTGCAGCGCAGAGCACAAATTTCACCTCAACGCGGCGGCATCCTTTCATGTTTTTTCGTGTGCCGCAAGCTTACGTTGTTTCCTTCAAAACCCCACGTTGGCTGTCATTCGGCATGCAAAATTGACCCGGCGTATTGCCGCATCTGCGAATGTTACCCTGATGGCGCGATTGCCGATGACGATCCGATGTCGATTGATCGGCCGTGCCAGGTGGCTTTCCCGGTTTGCTCGACGAGAGGGGCTGTGGGCGGGTCGGGCCCTACATTGCCCGAGCCGTCCACAACCCCGGGCAACTGGGAAGCGGTCGTGGCGTCGCCGAGCGGGCGCTGAGCGACCAGCTGTTCAGCAGCCTTCCGTCTAGCCATCGCTTCCGTGACGCAATTTCGCGCGGGCGATTCGATCCGCCAGCCCCTCGACGCCACTCATCGTAATCTGATCCTGGAACGCATTGACGCGGACATGCTTGCCGATCAGCTCCAGCCGGCGCAGTCGATCGCTCAACTTGATCTTCTTCACCAAACCGACTTGGATGCGATCCTCGCCCGACCCTTCGTGGAGCGCGTCAATCTCGACACCAGCAACGAGGCCTTGCCGCCAAATCTCGGGCCATTCGTCTATCGGTTTGAGATCGCCGGCATCTGTGTAGAGGTCAGCAAGATCAGCCTCGACCTCGGCAACGAGGCGTTGGAGCACCCAGGCAGCATCGATTTCGGTCTTCTCGGAACGTTTAATCTTGGCGTAGTCGATCGCGGCTTTGACAGCGGGATTGGCCAGAAGCCGCGGCCCCTGCTTATCTGCGGTCGCTTTCGAATATCCAGCACGAATTGCCGCTTGGGTGGCGTTCAAATCCAGTAGAAATTCCTGGACGAAGAGTTGCTGTCTCGCGGTCAGTGCCATGCAGCAAATACGTGCCACGCGAATAGTTGGCGCGAAAACAACTACTGCATTTCCCTACATGGCCGGTTTTGTTAGATCAGTGCGTATGTGCGACAGACAGGGTAGTTTCCAATGGACTCCAATGAACTGGATAACCTTTATGCAAGGACCAGCCCGGCTCTTCTGGCGATGCACGCCTGTGAAAGAGCCGCCGCCGAATTCAGGGCCGCGCAGTCGGGCGAAGCAGAGAGGTGGTTCTTTGCTATCACCGACATGCATCAAGCCGTAACAGCCGCTTTGGTCGAGACACTCAGTGGAACAGCAGGAATAGGCGCTTTGCCGAAGAAACTGCAAAAGGAATGGATGGATTATTTCGAAGCGAGAAATTCTACCAACGTTGATCCGCCAGCCGGTGACCGAGTGATCACGTTCGGAGAGCTCTTGGACCGCGCGGGCGATGCGACGAACGTCCATGACATGCAAGGCACGCTCGCTCTTACCGTCGATGAAAAGCGCGACCTTTTGAGATTGAATGATTTCCGGAACGACCTGGCACACGTGAAACCGCGCGGCTGGTCGCTAGAAATCGCCGGTTTGCCGCGCATCTTCAGGGCGGCAGCCAAAGCCTTAGAACAACTGTTCGACATGCCCCCGCTTCGGCTTCACTTGGAGGAGACTCAGATCGAGCGCGCGGAAAGGGCTATCGAGGCTATTGCGAATACGCAGGAACGATGAGGTTTCTGCGGTTTCTGAGGTTTGTTTCAGTTGCTTCCTAAGAATTGTCATGTGCAACGGTATATAACCGCCTCTAATGACAGTTTCCGCGTTAGGGTCCCACAAAACCACAAGAAACCACGAAACCCCAGGTAGCCCATGTCGGAAATGCCAAAAGAGCAACTGCGCGATCTTGTCATCGCTGCCGATGATGAAGCTTTGGAAGAGGGAAAGGCTCCCAATCAACGTAGCTTGCGGGTTATCTCCAAGCTTATGAGCAAACTCGGCTACAGCGGATACGTCATGTTCGGAAGTGGCGCTCATCCGATGGTCGGACAAATTCTCTCCGTCCACGCATCCCTGTATCGTCCGAACGATCTAGGGATGGGCGGCGTGCATGGCGGCATCTTTATGTTTCGCGATGTCTTCGCTCGCATCTACATCCCGCACGGATATGGCGCAGCGAGAATAGAGCCGTTCGCCCTGACTGATCTGAACGCGAGCCAGATCGGATGGCTGGTAACAAGGCCTAATGATCTCCAGAGCTTCTACGACCAGTTCGAAGATATAACGGATTTTGCCGGGGGAATTGGTGGCTATGCAGATTATAAGCGCCCACCGGAAGCGGCCCTAAAACTGTTTTGGCTTGCCGCATTTCAGTTGCAGGCCGCCGCTGCGGCTTTGAGTGTCGCCTTCGACTTTAGAGGGGCGATCCAATCGGCACTGATTGGGGCTGAACTTTCGCTGAAAGGCGGCCTTGTGGCCGCGGGCGCTACCGAAGCGGAATGTATACGTCATGGGCACAAACTCGACAGCGCGGCGCGTCATTTCGCGAAACAATACGCTGCATTCGACCTAGACCGTGTTCTGCGAGTGACCGCCAAGCTTCCCCCGTATGTAGGCAACCGGTACTCACCCAGCCAGCCAGGGCGAATTGAAACCGGCCATATAGCCATGGGCTGTCAATTCATTGCCGGTGAAGTGATGCGGCAGATCACAGGCTACACAATTCGGAGCGCGATGGCAGAGCCGCAACCTCGCGTGTACCCTCCTTAGCTTGAGGCCGCACACTACCATCCCGGCTCCGCGGGGCCGCAAACCCGCCAGACAGCTCCATGGGCTCTATCGTTCGAGACTTGCTCGATCCATCGTCCGCCAACGACAGTCTTTGAAAACCGCAGCAGATATCGTCCGAACCGCTTCGACGAGAATGCGCCACCACGGCTAGTAAAGCTTTCCAGCACCTCGCGCAACGATTGGTCCGTGGCAACGCGGTTCGCAATCTCCCTAGAAGTAAACGGCCCGGTCGGCATGGCGGCGATGATCTCCGCCAGTTCAATTTTCTCCGGATCGTCGGCGCGCATGGCATCAACGTCGCCTCGGCAATCACCCATACCCAGCCAGAGCAGAGCCGATCGAACGGTATCCGACCAATCCTCGAACGAACCCATCGGCGAGGCTTGGCTGGGGGCACCGGCAACGAGGTAGGCTCGAACGATTGTCAACGCCGCGGCGACCAGCTCGGAGCGTTTCCGCATTGCTAAGCCGGTGGCATCCCGATCAAACCGGCGCTCGTCCGGCCGCTCACATTTGGCGTCGAGACGTATACGAACCGAGCGGCGGTTCAAGTCGCCATGAATCGAGAGGTTATTGCCCGTTGCGCAAATGAGAGCGGTTGAAGGGATGCGGACGTTCTTTGATGCGCCGAGCACCCGGACCTGAACCTCCTCTTGGGTAAGAAGCTGGCAAAGCTGATCGCTGCGCAGGATGTGCGTGACGTTGTCGAGGCTGATAATCTGATCGCCGGCAAGGGCGGCAGCACCGATCCGTTTCTCCAGTTCAGCCTCGTCCTGCGTCGGCGTGACGACTGCGGCCTTCCGGCCGGTCGCCAAGATGGCGGCGATGTCAACCAGGAGGCTCTTTCCCGTCCCCGCCGCAGGCGCGGTCACGGTGAACATCGGAACCGTTCTCAGGCTGGGGCGCATAACGCTGGTAATGAGCAGCGCAAGGGCAGCAGCGCGGTCAGAGTTCTCGACGAATGGAAATCCGTCGATCGGTTCTACTAGGACATCCAGGGCTTTCGCCGCGTCGCGTTTAGACGGCTTCTCAGAAACCTGCCTCCAGATGCGATCTGCGACCAGCAAGAGGCCGGTGGCCTCGTCGTACCCCGGCGCGCTCAGCACCGTTCCGTCGTGCCTTAGCGTCGGCGCGCTGATGATGGCCCGCAGACGCGGCACGGTCCAGCCATGGCCTTTATTCGCTAGGATCATGCGGGCGACTTCCGTAGGACAGTCGCACGGCACAAACTTGTCGGCGCGCGCATCCCATTTCGCAAATGTGGCGTGACGAGTGAGCGTCTCTACCAAGGCAACATCAGATAGCGTTGCAATGATGACGGTTCCATCGGAGCGATCGACATTCTCGCCCTGCTTCGCGATCGTGAGTGTCCGCGCCGGCATGCTGTAAGTGACAGCCCGCACAAGATCATCGCCACGGGCGTAGATGCCGAGCGAAGGGTTCGAGAGGACTGCCATCGCCTGATCAACAGTCTTGTGAATATCCCCTTTGAGGACGTAGATTGGCTTGCTCTCTAAACGGTCCCCTTGAACATCAGGGGCCGGCTGGGCTGATGCGACCGGACTGGCAGGAGCCAGAGGCTTCCCCGATGCGGCCGGCGGCGGGGTCCACGGGCGGACGGTCTCGCGCATGAACTGATCGAGGCGCGGCTTGTCCCAGCCGTCGCGGATCGCATCAGCGCAGGCCCAGCCCTTCGGAGGATCGTCGCGCATGACGTCCATCACGCGCACCGTGGAGCCGAGGCCGACCAGGATCGCAGCAATCTCGTTCGCGGTCCCGAGGCTCGGCGCGTCGGCGTCCGGCCAGATCACGACGTTGCGGCCGGCGAGCGGCGTCCAGTCGGTATACTTCACGCCTTGCGTTCCGCCCGCCCACGACACCACGGTTCGACCGGTCGCGGCTGCCAGCGCGTCGCGGGACTTTTCATCGCCGACGACGATTACCTGTTTGGCGTCGCCGAGCGTCTCCAACCTGTAGAGCGGAAGGGCCTCAAGAGGAGCATTCATCTTCGATCAACGCCTACCGAGAAGCCGCCGGAAATTCCTACGGCGCGCCGCCAGCACATTGTGCAGCACGTCGTAGCGATGGTGGATTTCTTCCTCCAGACCGAGGCGCTGAACCACACGGATCAAGCGCTGCTGCGTCTCCTCAGTGTCGCAGGGATGGTCGAGGCCACCATAGAGAAACTGCTCCTTCTTAAATTTGATCCGAGGCGCGCGGTCGAGGTCAAGCATGGGCAGAATTTGCACCGAGCCATCTGGCCGCTTGCGAGCCAATGGATGATATCGCCCATCGAAGATCACGAACGAACCATCTCTTTCCGTCCAGTAGCCCTTCGGAAAAAAGACCCATCGTCTTGTTCGGTGAAGGCGCCTCGCTTTGTCCGTGATCCGCGGATCGATGGCATCGAATGGGTTGAGGTCGATATCGGAGATGATCCAATCATCGATTGGACGACAGTGCGCGTTCATCATGTGCCCTTACATCTTGTAAGAGCGGTAGCCGCGTTGTATCGATCGCAACGCCAATCACGATCTAAATGCGGTGCCGCCCCGGTTTTCGAAAACGAAGCCGGGGCTTTTCATTGCCCCAGCGGTTGGGATTACGCGGCTTCGCTGGTGGAACGCATCGGTTTGGACAGGACCGAAGCAGCATATGCATCGAGATCGACGTCCGTGTAGATGACGCGGGAAGGTCCGTCCTTACGAAAGACAGGGCCGCCCCCTTTGCTCGCAAGTGTAGCGAGGTAGATGTAAGAGCGCTTTACGCCATGACGCTCCAGCAGGTAGCTGGACGCCTCCTTACGTGAAAGGTATCGTACGGTTTGATGCGGATTACTCATCGGTTCGGCTCCGAGGTTATGACCAGAGCCGAATATCCAGTGAGATAGTTGCTTCTTATAATTCGCGTTTGCTTGCTATTGCCGATTATAGAAAGCAACTATCTCCGGTCATGACTCGGCGTCGATCGATTTCGACGACCGGAGAACAGCGTGAGCCGCACTCGACCAGCCGCCATCCCGCCAGGGTCATGGCCGCGCCGCATGGCCGCATCGTTCGCAGCAGGCTATTGCGGCGAGTCCACGGTAGAGGCATTCTTGCAAAGGGTTGGGAAGGAATACCCCCAACCACGCGTACTGGAGGGGCGGCGGAAACTATGGCTGAGGGACGATCTGGATGCCGCAATAGCCCCGGGCGTACCGGGCGACATCGCAGAGGATTTGTGACTTTGCAGCTTCCCCGCCACGTCCGGATCAAGAGGCTGAAATCAGGCGCGACTTCGTTTTATTACGAGGTCCCGACCAAGTATCGGAATTTGAAGTGCCCTGTTCCGAGCGAGCCGCTAGGTTCTGATTTTGCGGTTGCCTGCGGAAAGGCTGATACCCTCAACAGGCTGTTCGACGAGTGGGACCAACAGCGGAAGGGACAGCCGATCGATACACCGGCAGCGCCGAAGATCGGCACCGTTGATTGGCTATTCCGCGAGTACAAGCAGAGCTTGGCGTATACCAAGAAAGTCGCCGTCCGGTCGCGACGAGATTACGAATGGGCAATGACGCTACTCTGCGACACGCTGACAAAAAGCGGTGACAGAGTTGGGTCGAGGCCGATCAGAACGATCACGCCACGCGGCGCGGACAAGCTCTATCAGAAAATTGTCGTCGGCCCGAACGGCCGTCGGGACCGCACTGCCGAGAAGGTCGTGAAGCTATGCCGGAAGGCGTGGCGAGTTGTGCACCGGCTATTTCCTGACGAATTCGCAAAGGAGGTTGCGAACCCCTGGTTGGGCGTCACCCTAGAAACTCGCGTGAAAAAGACCAAGCCCGCTGTGACGCGTGACGAAGTGTACGACTTCGCACAAGGCTGCATCGCCGCCGGTGAGCCCGAGGTCGCGGGCGTCGCGGTGATTTGCTTTGAGTGGCTACAGCGCCCCGAAAACGTCATCGCCGGCCATATTAAGTGGAGCGACTACCGCGCACCGAGCGCACCGACGATCATCCGCGTAGCTCATCACAAGACAGGCACGGTGGCTCCTCATCCGCTCGAAGAAGTGCCGCCGGACGGCACCGTCGTCAAGTTCTACGGTGATGCTGAGGAAGTGCTGGCAGCAGTGCCGCGACGCGGCGTCTCGATGATCCTGCGCGAGGTCTCAAAGGGCGTTGCCAAGCCGTTTGCCTTCCCGACGATGCAGCACAAGGTCCAGCGCATGCGCAAGAAGCTGGGCCTTCCCGCTCACTTCACGTTGGATGCTTGCCGACATGGCGGCATGACCGAACTGGAAGAAGCGGAACTGACGGACGGTCAGGGTCGCGCGCTGTCGACGCACAAGACGCAGCAGTCGTACGAGGGCTACGCGAAGCGCACCGCCAAGCGCATGCTGTCTGCGACGCGCAAGCGCCACGCGCACCGGTTGGCAGAGCAGAACGAACCGGGGGATTCCGTTCGGAATGGGACGTCGGAAACCGTTCGGAACGGCACCCCTGAACAAAGAAAGATTTCGACGTAATATCAATTGGCTGGGGCGGGAGGGATCGAACCTCCGAATGGCGGAATCAAAATCCGCTGCCTTACCGCTTGGCTACGCCCCATCGCTAGGGAACGGCGGAAGAACTGGCAGCCGCGGATTCCCTCGAATGCTGCCGGTCTATAGGGAGCGGCACAGCATTTCAACCGCCTGGAGGCGCAAAATACCATCGGCCGGCCCGGCTCCCGCCGCACTCTATTATAGGCCCGGACAACGGGACCGTCCCGGCCCTCCCAACAGTTGAGACCTCCCCCGTTTCGTGGGAATACGGCGCCAATATTGTCCCCGGGGAGTGAGCCATGACCTACCGCGCGCCGATCTCTGACATGCTGCTGTCGCTCAAGCACGGCGCCGGCCTGAAGGCCGCCGTGGACGCCGGCCATTACGGCGATTTCGATGCCGACATCGCCGCCGCCGTGCTGGAGGAAGCCGGCAAGTTCGCAGCCGACGTGCTGGCGCCGCTCAACAAGGTCGGCGACGAGCACGGCATCAAGCTCGAGGACGGCAAGGTCACGACCGCGCCGGGCTGGCCGGATGCCTACAAGCGCTGGACCGAGGGCGGCTGGAATGCGGTGTCCGGGCCGGAAGGCTTTGGCGGCCAGGGCCTGCCGATCGCGATCAACGCGGCCTGCACCGAGATCTGGAGCGCCGCCAACGTCGCCTTCGGCCTCTGCCCGCTGCTCACGGCCTCGGCGATCGAAGCGCTGGAGGCGCATGGCAGCGGCGAGCTGAAAAAGATCTACCTCGAAAAGCTCGTCTCCGGCGAATGGACCGGCACGATGCAGCTCACCGAACCGCAGGCCGGCTCCGATGTCGGCGCGCTGCGCACCCGCGCCGAACGCCAGCCCGATGGCACCTATCGCATCAAGGGGACGAAGATCTTCATCACCTATGGCGAGCACGACATGACCGACAACATCGTGCATTTCGTGCTCGCGCGCCTGCCCGACGCGCCCGCCGGCACCAAGGGGATCTCGCTGTTCCTGGTGCCGAAGTTCATGGTCAACGCCGACGGCTCGCTGGGGCAGCGCAACGACATCTTTGCCTCCGGCGTCGAGCACAAGCTGGGCATGCATGCCTCGCCTACCTGCACCATGACCATGGGCGATCATGGCGGCGCCATTGGCTTTTTGATCGGCGAAGAGAACCAGGGCATGCGCTGCATGTTCACGATGATGAACCAGGCCCGCCTCGGCGTCGGCCTGGAGGGCGTCGGCATCGCCGATCGCGCCTATCAGCAGGCGCTGGCCTATGCGCAGGAGCGCAAGCAGGGCCGCGCCATCGGCAGGAAGGGCGACGGCTCGGACGCGATCTTCGTGCATCCCGACGTCAAGCGCATGCTGATGCGGATGCGGGCGCAGACCGCGGCCGCGCGCACCATCTGCTACGCCACCGCGGTCGCGCTCGACGTCTCGACGCGCGCCAGGGATCCGAAGGTCCGCGCCGATGCCGCCGCGCGTGCCGCACTGCTGACGCCGATGGCCAAGGGCTATTCCACCGACATCGGCAACGAGGTCGCCTATCTCGGCGTGCAGGTGCATGGCGGCATGGGCTTCATCGAGGAGACCGGCGCGGCGCAGCATTATCGCGACGCGCGCATCACTGCGATCTACGAGGGCACCAACGGCATCCAGGCCATCGACCTCGTCACGCGCAAGCTCGCGGCCAATGGCGGCGCTGCGGTCTGGGCACTGCTCGACGAGCTGGCTTCGACCGTCAAGCAGGTCGAAGCCTCCAACGATCCCGCTTTCGGCACCACCGGCGTGAAATTGCGCGAGGCGCTGGAGGCCCTGAGGCGCACCAGCAGATGGCTCCTCGAGCGCGTTGCGTCCGCGCCGAACGAGGCGCTCGCCGGCGCGACGCCGTATCTCCAGCAGTTCGGCGCGACGCTCGGCGGCTGCTTGCTGGCCTCCGAAGCGCTCGCCGCGAAGGCTGACGGCAATACGGACGCCGCGCGCTACGTCTCGCTGGCGCGCTTCTTCGCCGAGAACATCACGGTGCAGGCCGGTGCGCTCGAGCGCACCGTGACGGAGAGCGCGGAGTCGGTCGCGGCGGCGGATGCGGTGTTGCTGGGGTGATCGGGACGCTCGTGTCCCGGACGCGCTGCAACGCCCTTAGCGTTGCTGCACAGAGCCGGGACCCACGCCGCAGCTGCGAAGGCTGTGGCATGGGCCCCGGCTCTGCAGCGCACCGCTGAAGTAGCGCTGCGCTGCGTCCGGGGCACGTGAGACAATCCTACAAGACCAAGACCTTCGCCCGTCTTCCCGGCCGCCACAGCACGGTCGCTGCGGCCACCAGATCCAGCAGCACACAGATCGCGAACGCCGTCGTGTAATTGCCGGTAAAGCTGCGCACGAGGCCGACGATGCCCGGGCCGAAGGCGCTGACGATGCCGCTGATCGAGGTTCCCAATCCGATCGCGGCTGCGAAAGCAGCAGTGCCGATCTCGCGCTGGATGATCAAGGGCGGGAACGTGATCATGTTGCCGATCGAGAAGCCGTAGACGGCGCAACATGCGAGCAGCACCGTCGGACTCGTGCTCTGGAGAAGCACGAAGAGAGCGGCCGCCTGGCTCGTCATCGACGCCGCACAGGCGAGCCGCGGATCGAGCCTGTCGACGAACAGGCCGAGCGACAGGCGGCCGACCACCGCCATCACCGCCATGATGGTGACGGCGAGACCGGCGCTGGCACGCCCGATCAGCGGTTCGAGAAACGTCACCTGATGGATGATGAATCCCATCTGCGCCAGCAGCGCGATCGCGATCGGCAGCACCATGGTCCAGAATGCCGCATTGCCGAGCAGCGTCCTGCGGGCGATGCCGGCGGACGAGCGCCCATCCGCGACAGGCGAGATCCGCGCAGGCCAGTCGACGAACATGACGACCACCGGCAGCACCAGAACCACCATCGCCATCGTGGCGGCCAGCATGGCGGACTGGAAGCCAATGCTGCCGCTCAGCGACAACAACAGCGGAACGAGGACGATGCCGCCGCAGGTCGCGCCGTTATAGGCGAGGCTGAGCGCCAGCCCGCGGCGCCGGTCGAACCAGCAATTCAGCACGGTTGCGATCACCACGGTGCCCATGCCGGTCCAGCCGACCGACATCAGCGCGTAGGCGAGATAGAGCTGCCAGGGCGTCTGCATCAGCGCCAGCAGCACCGTGGACGCACCGAGCGCCGACAGGCCGCACAGGATCAGCGGCCGCAGCCCGATGCGGGCGAGCAGGTCGTCGGTAAAGATGACGAGCACGGAAGTCAGGAGAAACGAGAAAGTGCTGGCCGCGGAGACCAGCGTGCCCGGCCAGCCATGCGCGCGCTGAAGCTCGGCGAGATAGACGCCCTGGCCGTAAAGGCCGAAGCCGAACATGAAGAAGGCCATCAGGAAACAGGCCAGCACGACGCGCCAGCCACGATAATGCAGCGAGGATTCGTCAACGTCCGTTGCGGCAATCATCAATCGAGCAATCGGCCGAGGGAAAAGGCATAAGGCGACGGAAACGGCATGGGCGATCGTGCCCCACAACCCCCGGTTTTTCAAATGAAACATTGTAGCCATTTGTTGCAATGCGCAACTGCATGTGCGAAGCGATACAACCGGATGATCCGGCGCGGGGCGGTTCCCGAACGGAAGACGTGGCTGTGCCATGCGCGGCTCACGGGGACGTTTTCGAAAAGGTCGAGCGGGCGGATTGGCACGCCTGCAAGATGATGTAGGCTGACGTTTCAAGGACTCGCCACAGCGCCGCGGCGAGCGCGGGGGGCTCGCATGCCGAATGGCAATATCGTCGTTACCGAAGAGCGCGGAACACGCGTCATCACCCTGCGCCGCCCCGGCAAGAAGAACGCGATCACGCAGGAGATGTATCGCGAGATGAGCCGCGCGATCGACACCGCGCAGAACAATCCCGACATCCGCTGCATGATCATCACCGGCGGCTCCGGCGTGTTCACCGCGGGCGACGACATCGACGACTTCATGCAGGCGGACTCGAATTCCGAGACGCTGTCGGACGGCGCCAGATTTCTCTATTCGCTCGCTCTCAACGTCAAGCCGATCATCGCGGCCGTGGATGGCGCCTCGATCGGCATGGGCACCGTGATGCTGTTTCACTGCGACTACGTGCTCGCTTCGACCGCTGCGACCTTTTCCGCGCCCTATATCCATCTCGGGCTGGTGCCGGTCGGCGCGGCCAGCCTGCTGATGCCGAACACGATGGGTTATCAGCGCGCCTTCGCGATGCTGGTGATGGGGCGGACCTTTACCGCCGCGGAGGCGCATGCCGCCGGCTTCGTCAACACCGTGGTCTCGGCGGGCCACACCGAGGTCGAGGCGCGCAAGGTGGCGCGCGAGATCTGCCGGCTTCCGGCCGAAGCCGTCGCGACCTCGCGCAGACTGCTGCGCGCCGCTCCCGAGGACCTCACCCGCCGCATCGACCAGGAGACCCATCTGTTTGGCGAACGGCTGAAGTCGGACGAAGCCATTGCCGCGTTCAATGCGTTCGCGAACAGGAAGAAGCGGTAGGGTCGGCGGGCGCCTAGCCAAGTGGTCGTCATTGCAGGGCGCGACGAAGTCGCGAGCCCGAATGACAGCAACAAGCTTCGTGAAATCTTCGCGCGGACCGACTATTCTCGTTCCATGCGACATATTCTCCACCTGACCGCCTTCGCGCTCGCCGTCATCTCCCCCGTCCCCGCCTTGGCCCAGACCGCAGCACCGGTCGAGCTGCGCATCCTCGCGATCAACGACTTTCACGGCAATCTGCGGCCGCCGCCGGGCGGCATCCGCATCAACGATCCCGAGGACAAGACCAAGAAGGTCATGGTGGCCGCGGGCGGCGCCGAGTACATGGCGACGCTGGTCAAGCAATTGCGCGATGGCCACAAGAACACGATCTTCGTCGCCGCCGGCGATTTGATCGGCGCGAGCCCATTCCTGTCGGCGATGTTTCACGACGAACCTTCGGTCGAGGCGCTCTCGATGATGGGGCTTGCGATCACCTCGGTCGGCAATCACGAATTCGACGAGGGCAAGACCGAGCTGCTCAGGATGCAGAACGGCGGCTGCCATCCGGTCGACGGCTGCCAGGGACCGCATCCGTTCACCGGCGCCAAATTCCACTATCTCGCGGCCTCCACCATCGAGACCGCGACCGGCAAGAGCGTGCTGCCGCCCTACGAGATCAGGGAATTCGAGGGTATCCCCGTGGCCTTCATCGGCCTGACCTTGAAGGAGACCGCCGGCATCGTCTCGCCCGCCGGCATCGCGGGCATCGAATTCCGCGACGAGGCCGAGACGGTGAACGCACTGGTGCCGCAACTGAAGGCGCGCGGTGTGGAAGCGATCGTCGTGCTGATCCACCAGGGCGGTGAGCCCTCGGGCGACTACAACGAGT
The DNA here is from genome assembly GCF_032290525.1 of Bradyrhizobium cosmicum. Lineage (GTDB taxonomy): Bacteria > Pseudomonadota > Alphaproteobacteria > Rhizobiales > Xanthobacteraceae > Bradyrhizobium > Bradyrhizobium cosmicum_A. The sequence continues at coordinate 35,072 of NZ_JASXTA010000007.1, forward strand.
GCCCGGCCATCACGGGACCGATCGTCGATATCGTCAGGAAGTTCGACCTTGCCGTCGATGTCGTCGTCAGCGGACACACCCACCGCGCCTATGTCTGCGACATCGACGGGCGGCTCGTCACCAGCGGCGACAAATACGGCACGCTGGTCACCGCGATCGACCTCAAGCTCGATCCGACAACACGCGACATCGTCAATGCGAGGGCCGAGAACGTCATCGTCGTCAATGCATCGCTGGGGAAAGATCCCGAGCAGACCGCGCTGATCGACGCCTATGACAGGCTGTCGGCGCCGATCGCCAATCGCCCGGCCGGATCGGTGACGCAGACGCTGTCGCGCGTGCCCAACGACGCCGGCGAGAGCGCGCTCGGCGACGTCATCGCCGATGCCCAGCTCGCCGCCACGAAGGATGCGAAGGACGGCAGCGCTGTCATCGCACTCACCAATCCCGGCGGCATCCGCACCGACATCATCCCGAAGGAGAACGGCGCGGTGTCGTTCGGCGAGCTGTTCGCGAGCCAGCCGTTCCGCAATCGCCTCGTCACGATGACGCTCACGGGCAACCAGCTCAAGGACATGCTGGAGCAGCAATGGCTCGATCCGAAGCGTCCGCGGATTCTCCAGGTCTCGAACGGATTCAGCTACACCTGGGATGCCTCGAAGCCATTCGGCGAGCGCATCATGATCGAGAAGATGACGCTCAACGGCAGGCAGATCGAGCCTGGAAGCGGCTACCGCGTCACGCTCAACGACTATCTCGCCGTCGGCGGCGACGGCTTTACCGCCGCCAAACAGGGCACGGCTCCGCAATATGGCGGTTACGACGCGGACGCGCTGTTTGCGTTCTTCCGGGCGCACGGGCCGATCGGGCCGTTGCCACCGACCCGTATCCTGCGCGTGAATTGATCTGGATCAAACCGGCCGCAGCGGCCCACCGTTTGCGATTTCCGGCGGAACGCATAGATTGGGTTCTGCATTGCGTTTTGGCGCCGGATGCGCCAACGACGTCGAGAGTCCGTTTCCTGTGAGGCCGACCTGATGAGCACGCTTCTCCTCTCCCACAAGGCCTGCCTCGACCACGTCACGCCGCCGGGACATCCTGAAAGGCCGGACCGCCTGCGCGCCGTCGAGGAGGCGCTGTCGGTCGAGCGCTTCCAGTTCCTGACGCGCGACCAGGCGCCGGAGGGCGATCTCGATCTCGTCACGCTGTGCCACAACGAGCATTACGTCACCGAGCTGCGCCACATCGCGCCGACCAGCGGCCAAGTCTATATCGACGGCGACACCTCGATGTCGCCGGGCACGTGGGAAGCGGTGATGCGCGGCGTCGGCGGCGCGGTCGCGGCGACCGAAGCGGTTATGAATGGCGAGCACCGCAACGCCTTCGTCGCGGTGCGCCCTCCCGGCCATCACGCCGAGATCGGCAAGCCGATGGGCTTCTGCTTCTTCGATAATGTCGCGATCGCCGCGCGCCACGCGCAGCGCAAATACGGCATCAAGCGGGCGGCCATCGTCGATTTCGACGTGCATCACGGCAACGGCACCCAGGACATCTTCTGGTCGGATCCGACCGTGATGTACTGCTCGACGCATCAGATGCCGCTGTTTCCGGGCACCGGCGCCAAAGGCGAACGCGGCGACCACGACACCATCGTCAACGCGCCGCTCGCCTCCGAAGACGGTGGTCCCGAATTCCGCTCCGCGTTCGAGAATCTGATCCTGCCGCAGCTCGAAAAATTCGGCCCCGAGCTTCTCGTCATCTCCGCCGGCTTCGATGCGCATTACCGCGATCCGCTGGCCTCGCTGAATCTGCGCGCCGAGGACTACGCCTGGGTCACGCGCAAGCTGATGGATCTCGCCGACAAGAGCGCCGGAGGGCGCGTTGTGTCCGTGCTCGAGGGCGGCTATGACCTGCAAGGATTGAAAGAATCTGTTACGGCGCATGTCGGTGCCCTGATGGGCGCCTGACGACGCCCGCCACATTAAGCCCGCAAAACCCGCCTTCTCTCTAGGGAATGCGAATCGGGCAATCGGAAACGGACATGGCCGAAAATACCCAAGTCGACGTCTCCAGGCTCACCTTCGAACGCGCGATCGAGGAACTCGAGACGATCGTGAAGCGGCTCGAGGATGGCAAGGTTCCCCTCGAGGAATCGGTGACGATCTACGAGCGCGGCGAAGCGTTGAAGCGGCGTTGCGAGGAACTGTTGCGCCAGGCCGAGGCGCGCGTCGACAAGATCACCACCGATGCCAGCGGCCAGGCCACCGGCACCGCGCCGCTCGACGTGCAATAAGCTTCGGCCGTCCAAAGCCGTCCGTCCCAGGCATCGGCCATCTGCACTTTTTTGATGATCGCCCGCCGCTGATTCCGCCGATGGAACCGGACGGCGCGGCGGAAACGTCGCGGAACTCTTGCGAGGGCTTCCGCCCTCAAAATTCCGTCCAAAATGGCCTTCCTCTGCCCAAAATGCTGACGAGGAACCGGGCAAGGCTGGAACCCCTCCGCCGCCGCCACGATTAACCACTCTGGCCCGCGGGTTGCACGTGCATGCCCGCAATCGGTCCGGCGGGTTGGCTTTGGCCCAAGCTTTGGTGTAAAGCTGCGCGGAGTGTGGCTTTTTGTAAGCCTTGCCTGGGCACCGATTGCCGACGACAAGCGCTTCAAAATGCTGATGAAATTGGCTGGGATGGACGACGCCGATCTACGTGACAGGGATCACAGAGACTGAACCGAAGCGCACTTAGGCTCACCTAAGCTTGAAGACGGGGCTGCGCCCCATGCAGGTGGCTCCGACGGTTTAAGGACTCGCGCTGCGCCGATATTGTGCAAACCCATCGCGCACCGGAACGACCTTCCGGCGCTGACAAATTGGAAATCGCCGTGAACGCATACAGTAAAACGCCGCTTCTCGACACCATCCAGACACCGGACGACCTGCGCAAACTCAAGATCGAGCAGGTTCGCCAGGTCGCCGACGAGCTGCGGCAGGAGACCATCGATGCCGTCTCGGTGACCGGCGGTCACTTCGGCGCGGGCCTCGGCGTGGTCGAGCTCACCACCGCGATCCATTACGTCTTCGACACCCCGCGCGACCGGCTGATCTGGGACGTCGGCCACCAGGCCTACCCGCACAAGATCCTCACCGGCCGTCGCGACCGCATCCGCACCCTGCGCACCGGCGGCGGCCTGTCCGGCTTCACCAAGCGCAGCGAGAGCGATTACGATCCGTTCGGCGCGGCGCATTCCTCGACCTCGATCTCCGCCGGCCTCGGCATGGCCGTCGCCCGCGACCTCTCCGGCGGCAAGAACAATGTTATCGCTGTGATCGGTGACGGCGCGATGTCGGCGGGCATGGCCTATGAGGCCATGAACAACGCCGGTGCGATGAACTCGCGCCTGATCGTGATCCTCAACGATAACGACATGTCGATCGCGCCGCCGGTCGGCGCCATGAGCGCCTACCTGTCGCGGCTCTACTCCGGCAAGACCTATCGCACGCTGCGCGATGCGGCCAAGCAGATCAACAAGCGCCTGCCGAAGATCCTTGCCAACCGCGCCAACCGCGTCGAGGAATATTCCCGCGGCTTCATGATGGACGGCGGCACGCTGTTCGAGGAGCTCGGCTTCTACTATGTCGGCCCAATCGACGGCCATAACCTCGACCATCTGCTGCCCGTGCTGAAGAACGTTCGCGACATGGAGACCGGCCCGATCCTGGTCCACGTCGTGACGCAGAAGGGCAAGGGCTACGGCCCGGCGGAAGCCTCCGCCGACAAGTACCACGCCGTCGTCAAGTTCGACGTCGCCACCGGAACCCAGGCGAAAGCAAAGCCGAATGCGCCGGCCTATCAGAACGTGTTCGGCCAGAGCCTCGTCAAGGAAGCCGAGAAGGACGACAAGATCGTCGCCATCACCGCGGCGATGCCGTCCGGCACCGGCGTCGACATCTTCAACAAGGCTTTCCCGGACCGCACCTTCGACGTCGGCATCGCCGAGCAGCACGCGGTGACGTTTGCCGCCGGTCTTGCGACCGAAGGCTACAAGCCGTTCTGCGCGATCTACTCGACCTTCCTCCAGCGCGGCTACGACCAGATCGTGCATGACGTCGCGATCCAGAGTCTGCCCGTGCGCTTTGCCATCGATCGCGCCGGCCTCGTCGGTGCCGATGGCGCCACGCACGCCGGCTCGTTCGACAACGCCTATCTCGGCTGTCTGCCGAACATGGTGATCATGGCGGCGGCCGACGAAGCCGAGCTCGTACACATGGTGGCGACCCAGGTTGCGATCAACGACCGTCCGAGCTCGCTGCGCTATCCGCGCGGCGAAGGCCGCGGCATCGAGATGCCCGAAGTCGGCATTCCGCTCGAGATCGGCAAGGGTCGCATGATCCGCCAGGGCAGCAAGATCGCCCTGCTCTCGTTCGGCACGCGCCTCGCCGAATGCGAGAAGGCGGCCGATGAGCTTGCCGCCCACGGCCTCTCCACCTCGATCGCCGATGCGCGGTTCATGAAGCCGCTCGACACCGAGCTGGTGCTCAAGCTCGCGCGCGACCACGACGTCCTGATCACGGTCGAGGAAGGCTCGGTCGGCGGCTTCGGCTCGCATGTCGCGCAGTACCTGACCGACCAGGGCGTGCTGGACACCGGCATGGTCAAGTTCCGCTCGATGGTGCTGCCCGACGTGTTCCAGGACCACGATACGCCGGCGGCGATGTACGCCCGCGCCGGTCTCGACGCCAAGGGCATCGTCGCCAAGGTGTTCGAGGCGCTCGGCAAGGACGTCAAGGCCGAGACCGTCAAGCTGGCTTGACCGTCGTACTGGCACTGAACCCCACCTCTCCCGGTGGGAGAGGTTTTGCACCGCCGGTGCCGCGGCAGTTCCACGCCTCCTCGACCCGGTGATCTCATGAAAATCTATCTGGCAGGCCCCGACGTGTTCCTGCCGGACGCAGTCGAGATCGGCCACCGCAAGGTCGACATCTGTGCGGCCCATGGCCTCACCGGCCTCTATCCGCTCGACAACGCCATCGACCTCACCGCGCCTGATGCATCGCGGAAGATCTTCTGCGGCAACGAGGCGATGATGGACGAAGCAGATGCCATCATCGCCAATCTCACCCCGTTCCGCGGCGCCGGCGCCGACCCCGGCACCGTCTACGAGCTGGGCTACATGGCCGGCCGGCGCAAGTTTTGCCTCGCCTATTCCAACGACGGCGCCGCCTACGCGGACCGCGTCGGCCGCTTCATGGACGTGACTTCCGAGGACGGGCGCCTGGTCGATGCGCAGGGCCTGACGGTCGAGGACTTCGGCCTCGTCGACAACCTCATGATGATCCATGCGCTGGAGCTGCACGGCTGCCCGCTGGTGACGCCGGCACAGATGCCGATCGACGTCTGGCACGATCTGGCCACGTTCGAGGCTTGCGTCCGGATGGCAGCCGCGCGATTGATCGCACCATAGACGTTTCAGTCGCCGTCCGGAGATCCGATGTCCCCTGCCCGCAAGCGCGCGGATGTTCTGCTGGTCGAGCGTGGCCTGTTCGAGAGCCGGGCGCGGGCGCGCGCGGCGATCGAGGCCGGCCTCGTCACCGCCGACGACAAGCCGGTCGCAAAGCCCTCGGAGACGATCGCCGAGGACGCGGTGATCCAGGCCGAGCCTGCGCACCCCTATGTCTCGCGCGGCGGCGTCAAGCTCGCCGGCGCGCTGGAGCGCTACCCCGTCGAGATCGAGGACCATGTCTGCCTCGACGTCGGCGCCTCCACCGGCGGCTTCACCGAGGTGCTGCTGGCGAACGGCGCCAGCCTGGTGTTCGCCATCGACGTCGGCACCAGCCAGTTGCATCCCTCGTTGCGCGGTCATCCAAAAATCGTGTCGATGGAGGAGACCGATATCCGCAGCTACGAGGGCAAGCGGTTGCCGGCGCGGCCCGATGTCGTCGTCATCGACGTCAGCTTCATCTCGCTGAAATCAGTGCTGCCGGTGGCGCTGTCGCTGGCGGCTGCGCCGACGAGCCTGCTGGCGCTGATCAAGCCGCAGTTCGAGGCGGAGCGAAAGCACAACAAGAAGGGCATCATCCGGGACGCTGCCGTGCACCGCGAGATATGCGACGACATCGCCGCGTTCGCCGCCTCGCTCGGCTGTACCGATATCGAACTATTCCCCTCCTCGATTACGGGCGGCGACGGCAACATCGAATTCTTCCTGGGCGCGCGCCGTGGTTGAGCGCATGACGATCGACCATGTCGGCCATCGCGGTGACGGCGTCTCGCTCGCAGCAGGCGAAGCGGTCTACGTGCCCTATGCGCTCGGCGGCGAGACCGTCGAGGTCGACCATATCGCCGGTCATCATCCCGACCGCCGCAAGCTGCTCGCGGTCGATGTCGCCAGCCCCGAGCGCATCGCGCCGTTCTGTCCGCATTTCGGTGTCTGCGGCGGCTGTGCGATCCAGCACTGGGCACCTGAGCCGTATCAGGCCTGGAAGCGCGGCATCGTGGTGGAGACGCTGGCGCAGGCCGGCATCGATTGCGAGGTGGCGCCGCTGGTCGACGCCCACGGCGCGGGCCGCCGGCGCGTCACCCTGCACGGCCGGTTCGGCACCCATGACGTGCTCAAGGTCGGCTTCTCGGCGGCGGGCTCGCACGATGTCATCCCGATCCATCGCTGCCCGATCCTCGATCCCGGGCTCGATGGCGCGCTCGATGCTGCCTGGGCGCTCGCCGAGCCGCTGACGTCGAAGATGCCGGTCACGAAGCCGCTCGACATCCAGGTCACCGCGACCGCCAACGGCCTCGATGTCGATTTGCGCGGCTCCGGGCCGCTGCCGACGCCGCTGGTCACTGCGCTGTCGCGTGTCGCCGACCAGCACCGCCTGGCGCGGCTGACACGGCACGGCGAACTGGTGCTGCAGCGCCTGCCGCCAACGGTAAAGATGGGCCGCGCCGACGTGACGCTGCCGCCGGGCTCGTTCCTGCAAGCGACGGTGGCGGGCGAAGAGACGCTGGCCTCGCTCGTCGCCGAGCGCGTCGGCAAGGCCAAGCAGGTCGCCGACCTCTTCTGCGGCGTCGGGCCGTTTGCACTGAGGCTCGCCGAGAAGGTCCGCGTCACCGCCCATGACAACGATGCCGGCGCAATCGCGGCGCTCGCGAAAGCGGCGCGCACGCCCGGCCTGAAGCCGATCAGCTGCGAGCCGCGCGACCTGTTCCGCCGTCCCCTGGTGCCACCGGAGCTGCGCGATTTCGACGCCGTGGTGTTCGATCCCCCGCGCCAGGGCGCGCAGGCACAAGCGCTGAAACTCGCCGCGAGCAAGGTGCCCGTCGTGATCGCGGTCTCCTGCAACGTCGCAACGTTTGCTCGGGATGCGCGGCTGCTGATCGATGGCGGCTACAGGATCGACGCCGTGGTCCCGGTCGACCAGTTCCGCCACACGCCGCATGTCGAGCTGGTGGCGCGCTTCACGCGCTAGCGGCGAAGGCCACCCAACGCCGGCGACTCGCCGGGCAGCATGTTCGATCTGATGTCGCTGTCCATGCGGCCTGAGTCCTGCTGGATCACTCCGGCGCCGAACGACAGGCTGAGGTTCGACGTCGGCTTGAACTCGACACCCGCAAACGCGCCATAGCCTGGCGCTGCGCTGGAGGTGAGCGGGGCAAGCGAGCTGCCGATGCCGTTGCCAAATTTCAGCGTGTCGAAACCGGCAAAGAACGTGACGGGCATGCCGCCCGCGGTCTTGGTGTTGTAGCCGAACTGCGTGCCGTCATAGGAGAGCGCGCTGAAATTGCCGGCCGGCGCCGGCTGGCCGAGGCCACTTAAACCGAGATTGCCGCGTTGGCTTCCGACAAAGAAACCGGGACGAAAGCCGTTGCCTGCATTGGCATCGCCGGCATTGAAGGTCGGAAAATTGCTCGAGCCATCGGAACTCTGGACAGCGCTGTCGCCAAAGCCGAACGGTCCGCCCGGAATCCAATATTGCACCGGCGCGACTTGTGCATGCACCGGAACTCCGCCGAGGCAGAGCGCCGCAAAGAGAGTTGCAAGACCGAAGGAACGAGCGAGGTTGGGCATTCGAAAGACCGTCAAAAACTTCGTCGAATATACCCTCCGGGCATTGCCAATGCCAGTGAGCTCATAGCGTTTCTCGCCGAACCTATGGGCCTGCGAGGTGTAGCGGCCGATCAGCAGTGGTGGTTTCGCACCGGCCCGCGACGGCTTGCGCCAGATCGACCGGCAATTGAAAGCGCTGACGGAGTCCGGCGAAAAGCAGCGCTGAGCGGCTAGGCCGTTCTGTCCACCGACGACGACGTATCGGACGGCGGCAATTTGGTCACCGGGACTTGGAAAGATTTGTTTCCGACCTGGATGATGACCTTGCCGTTCTTTCCGTCGTCCGTCGATATCTGGGTTTGTCCGAACATGACCACGTTCTTGTAGACGATGCCGGTGCCCTGCCGCGTGACGCCGTCGATGGTGGTCGTGACCAGCGCCTCGTTGCCAGTGATGGAGACGACCCGGAAGCTCGCGCTCTTGTTGTTGTCGGCCGAATAGCCGCCCCAGCTCCCGATGAGGCGGCTTTCGGAGGCCGGCGGTGCCTGCTTTTCAAGTGATGCACTCGCCTGACCGCCGCCGGCCGAGAACACGAGCGCCGCATTCTTGCCGTTCTTGGTCCCGATCGTGACCGAACCGAAGCTGATGGTTGCACCGTCGACTTTGCCAAAACCACGCTCGGTGTGCCCATTATGGGTGTATTCCACCTGCGCGCGGGAGCCGCGGATGTTCACGACCTTGAAGCCGACGGCCTGATTGTTTCCCGCCCAATTGCCCTTCCATTCACCGAGCAGGTTGCTCTGGTGATAGATCCGCTCGTTGGCGGGTGAAATCTGGCTGGTGGTCGGCGTGACGATGGGCATTGGACTGCTCGGCGGACCGTCTGACAAACCCGCCTTCGTCTGCGCGCCGGCCAGCAATGTCGGGTCATTGACGGAAACAACCAGATTAGGCCCACGCACCGATTAACGAACGGTTAAATTCAATCGGTCGGGAAATGAGGCGGATGGCCTAGTCGGAGGTAGCGTCAACGCCCCCAGCGGTCCGACCAGATCTTCTCGCCGATCATGCAATTGACCCGCGCCTCCTTGTCGGCAACGCGCACCACGGGACGCTCCGGCACGCGGCCCGCAACCTCCATCAGGAGCTTGGTGCGGATCGCTTCCTTGAACTTGTCGCGGTCCTTGATCGAGATGACGAAGGAGCCGGGGCCGCCGATGACGCAGTCCTCGTAATAGTAGTCGAGGTTGTCGATATCCATGGTCGAGTAGGACGGCTCCTTGACCATGATCGGCAGGCCGTTGATGACGACGCCCTTCTCGAGCGCGGCATCGCGCGCCGCCGTGACCGGGCCGCCATTGTTGTTGGGACCGTCGCCGGAGATGTCGATCACGCGTCTCAAGCCGCGATAGGGATCCTCGTCGAACAGCGGCATCGCGAAGGTGATCGCGCCTGAGATCGAGGTGCGCGAGGCGCGCCGGATCGGTGTCTTCATGATCTCGGCGGCGACCGCGTCCGCGGTCTCGGGTCCGTCGACCAGACGCCAGGGGATGATGATCTTCTGGTCGGTCGAGGCGGCCCATTCGAAATAGGTCACCGCGATCCGGCCGTTCGGCCCGAGCTTTAGCGCCTGGAGAAATTCCTTCGATTGGATCGCCTGCGCATAGCCTTCGCGCTGGATCGCAAGCTCGTCCATGTCCATGGAGTAGGAGACGTCCACCGCGAGGATCAGCTCGACGTCGACCGTCTGCGCATCCTTGTCCGCCGCCAGCCGCTGATTTTTGGACGGCTCGAATTTGGGTCCTGGTGCCGCGATGCCCGCGACGTCCCCTCCGGCAAACATGCCGGCCACCAGCACAGCCCCGATCGAGAACAGCAAGCGCATCGCAGTCTCCCGTCGTATGACGCGATGGTGACATGCAATCGCCTTGCCGCAAAGTGCGAAGATCGCTTGCGCTTCACATTCAAGTGCATCGCTGCCGCGCGTTGCCGTCGTTTGGCCATAGCGATGGCACGGGAACGCACGCTCAACCAAAAGCACCGTCATTTCCGAGGCTCGCAAAGCGAGAACCAGGAACGGCAGGTGCCGGTGGAGACACTTCCCCGCCCACTTGTCCGGCGCGATTTCCATGTTAGGCTGGACGAACAGATGGGGATGGAGTCCCCCGATAACCGCCCGTCGGCCTGTGACCGTAGTGGGCTGATGACTCCTGCTTGAGGTGAGGCAATCATTGAGCCTCTGCCTTCGGCGGGAGCATGGACAAACCCGCCGCTGGCGGGTTTTTTGTTGCCCGAAAACGAAAGCTTGGAGGGCCAAGACATGAAGACCTGGAGCGTGAAGGCCAAGGAGAAGTCCACGACGTGACGACGATAACGAATGCTGCGCGCACCAAGCTACCCAGGGGGATCTGGGTGCTGGGCTTCGTCTCGATGCTGATGGACATCTCCTCCGAGATGATCCACGCGCTGCTGCCGCTCTATCTCGTCACGGTTCTCGGCGCTTCCACGCTCACCGTCGGCTTCATCGAGGGCATCGCGGAAGCGACGGCCTCGATCACCAAAATCTTCTCCGGCGCGTTGTCCGACTGGCTCGGCCGCCGCAAGCTGCTCGCCGCGCTCGGCTATGGGCTCGCCGCGCTGACGAAACCGCTGTTCCCGCTCGCCCCCAGCGTCGGATGGCTGGTTGCGGCACGCTTCATCGACCGCGTCGGCAAGGGCATTCGCGGCGCGCCGCGCGATGCGCTGATCGCCGATATCGCACCTGTCGGCCTGCGCGGCGCGAGCTTCGGCCTGCGGCAATCGCTCGACACCATCGGCGCCTTCATCGGACCGCTCGCGGCAATCGGCCTGATGTGGTGGACGTCGGACAATTTTACCGCGGTGTTCTGGGTGGCGGTGCTCCCGGCATTCCTGTCGTTCGGCCTGATCGCGTTCGCCGTGAACGAGCCGAAGCCGGACCCGAGCCGGGAGCCCGCGAAAAATCCGCTGAACACGGCCGCGATGCGGCAGCTCGGATCCGTGTATTGGCGTGTGGTCGCGGTCGGAATCGTTTTTACGCTGGCCCGCTTCAGCGAAGCCTTCCTGATCCTGCGCGCGCAGAACATCGGGCTCAATGTGATGTGGGTGCCGGCGGTGCTGGTGCTGATGAACGTCGCCTATGCGCTGTCGGCCTATCCGGCCGGCGTGCTGTCGGACCGGATCAACCGCACCGGCCTGCTCGCGCTCGGCCTCGTCTTCCTCGCCGGCGCCGATCTCGCGCTCGCGCTGCTGCCGACCCTGGCGGGCCTCGCGCTCGGCGTCGTGCTGTGGGGGCTGCATATGGGATTGACGCAAGGCCTGCTCTCGGCCCTCGTCGCCGACGCCGCGCCGCCGAGCCTGCGCGGCACCGCATTCGGCTATTTCAACCTGTTCACCGGACTGGCCTTGCTGGCCGCAAGCGTGATCGCCGGCGCGCTGTGGGATGCCTATGGTCCGGCCGGCACATTCCTGGCGGGGCTCGGCTTCGCGCTGGTGGCACTTGTAGGGCTCTTCGCTGTAGGCAACGGGCTAGCAGCGAAGGATACATGATGCACGTGGCAAACTGGGGAACGACACGTTGAACATCCCATTCATTCTGGCGGTCGCCGCCGGCGGAGCGCTCGGCGCAGTGGTGCGCTATCTTGTCGGTATCGGTTCGGGCCGGCTGTTCGGCCCCGATTTTCCGTGGGGCACCCTGATCATCAACGTGACGGGATCATTCCTGATCGGGATCTTCACCGCGATGTTCGCGACGAGATGGAACCTGCCGCAGGCCGCCCGGATCTTCCTGACGGTTGGGATTTGCGGCGGATACACGACATTTTCCACGTTCTCGCTGGATGCCTGGCATCTGATCGAACGCGGCCAGACCTGGGCCTCGGCCGCCTACATGATGGGATCAGTCGTGCTGTCCGTGGGCGCCCTTATCGCCGCGATGCAGTTGGTTCGCGCGCTTCCGTGAAGGCACGCACAATCAACGCATTCCTGCCATCCCCTTGGGCATGATGATGCGCGGCTGACCGTCTTGGAGAGGCCCGGGCGCATGCAATATAATAAGCGGGTTGGAAGCCCGTCAGGGCCGAGGCGTTTCAGGACACGATGAACGACACCGTCACCACGCCGAAAACGCGGACCAAGACCAAGGTCGAGCGGCCGAAGCTGCACAAGGTCATCCTGATCAACGACGATTTCACGCCGCGTGAATTCGTCACCATGATCCTGAAGGCCGAGTTCCGCATGACCGAGGATCAGGCCTACAAGGTGATGATCACCGCGCACAAGCTGGGTGCTTGTGTGGTCGCCGTGTTCACCAAGGACGTCGCCGAGACCAAGGCCACCCGCGCCACCGACGCCGGCCGCGCCAAGGGCTATCCGCTGCTGTTCACGACCGAGCCGGAGTAGCGGTCAAGCCATCACCGCCGGCGTCTCCTCCGCGAGCCCGTACACGCGCTGCGCCTTGGAAAAGCCCGCGATCGGGAATTCGCCGAGCTCGCGCCAGTCGTGGCGACAGACATTGGCAAAACCTTCCGAGGCGACGACGGTTCGCCCCAACCGGCCAGTGATCTTCTCCAGCCGTGCCGCCAGATTGACGGCGGGGCCGATGCAGGTGAAGTCGAGGCGATTGCCGCCGCCGATGTTGCCGTAGAGAATGTTGCCGACATGCAGCGCGACGCCGAAGCGGAAGCGCTCGACGACATCGCCGACCGGAAAGGCGAGCGCCTCGACGCTGGCGCGGGATTCGCGCGCGGCTTCCAGCACGCGCGTGCAGACATGAGCGGCATCGCCGACATATTCGTCGATCGGAAACACCGCGAGCAGGCCGTCGCCCATGAATTTCAGCACCTCGCCGCCATGGCCCCGGATCGCCGCGACCTGGCAGTCGAAATACTGGTTGAGAATCTCGACCACGGTCTCGGCCGGCAGCCGGTCCGACATCGCGGTGAAGCCGCGCAGATCCGACAGCCAGATCGCGGCCTGCATGGTGTCGTTGTGGCCGCGGCGGATCTGGCCGCCGAGGATGCGCGCGCCGGCGCGGTTGCCGACATAGGTGTCGAGCAGCATTTCGGCGGTGCGGCGCAGGCTGATGATCTCACTGACACGCGCGAGCGGTTTGACGATGGCACGAATTGCTGCGATGTGGTCATCGCTGAAGCCGCCGGGATGGCGCGTCATCCAGCTCGTCGCGTGGACCGAGCCGTCGAGAAACGGCACCGGCACGGCGACATAGTCAGTCCCCCCTTCTGCGCGCATGTCGTTGACGATCGGAAATCGCTTGCTGTCGGGATCGTCGATGCGGCCCCTGACCTCGATGCCCTGCTCGAACACGATGCGAAGCGGGCTCTGGGCGAATTCGGGCGAATCCAGGACCTCGAAATCGACGGTGCCGATCTCGACCTCCTCGCCCTCACGCCAGATGAAGTTTCGGCCGAAAATTTCGGGATGCAGCGTGCGGATGAAGATGCCGAACCGCCACAGCGGCAGACCGGCTGCGACCATACGTTCGCAGGCTTCCGCAGTCATCTCGGCCGGAGCCTTCGACGACCAGGCGCCGTCGATCAGCCAATTGATGACCCGCTGGAGCTCGGACTTTTCCATGCGCGCATTTGCCGACGAAGTTGTGGGATCGTCAAGCTGCGCGGTGGGCTAGTACCGCGACATCAACGCCCGACCTGTCCGCGGTCGCGCAGGAAGTGATCGGCCAGCACGCAGGCCATCATGGCTTCGCCGACGGGAACGGCGCGGATGCCGACGCAGGGATCGTGGCGGCCCTTGGTCGTGATCTCCGTGTCGGCGCCGTTACGATCGACCGTCAGGCGCGGCTGCAGGATCGAAGACGTCGGCTTCACCGCAAAGCGCACCACCACCGGCTGTCCGGTGGAGATGCCGCCCAGCACGCCGCCGGCATGGTTGGACAGGAAGCGCGTGCCGTCATTGCCGGTGCGCATCTCGTCGGCGTTCTCTTCGCCAGTCAATTCGGCCGCACTGAAGCCGGCGCCGATCTCGACGCCCTTCACCGCATTGATGCTCATCATCGCGGAGGCAAGCTCGGCATCGAGCTTGGCATAGATCGGCGCGCCCAATCCTGCCGGCACGCCCTCGGCGACGATCTCGAGCACCGCGCCGATCGAGGAGCCGCTCTTGCGGATGCCGTCGAGATAGGTCTCGAAGAACGCCGCCTTGTCCTTGTCCGGACAGAAGAACGGATTGTTGGCAATCTCGTCCCAGTCCCAATTGGCACGGTCGATCTTGTGCGGACCCATCTGCACCAGCGCGCCGCGGACCTTGACATCGGGCAGCACTTTTCGCGCGATCGCGCCGGCGGCAACGCGCGTCGCGGTCTCGCGCGCCGAGGAGCGGCCGCCTCCGCGATAGTCGCGCAGGCCGTATTTGGCCTCATAGGTAAAGTCGGCGTGACCCGGGCGAAACTTGTCCTTGATTTCGGAATAGTCCTTCGAGCGCTGGTCGGTGTTCTCGATCAGGAGCCCGATCGGCGTGCCCGTCGTCACCTGCGCCCCGGTCTCCGGATGCGCCATCACGCCGGACAGGATCTTCACCTGGTCCGGCTCCTGACGTTGGGTGGTGAAGCGCGACTGGCCCGGCCGGCGGCGGTCGAGGTCCCGCTGGATGTCGGCCTCGGTGAGCGGGATCATCGGCGGACAGCCGTCGACCACGCAGCCGATCGCCACCCCATGGCTTTCGCCGAAGGTGGTGACACGGAACATGTGGCCGAAGGTGTTGAAGGACATACCGGACTGCCGCCTAGCGCTGACTTCTTACATAAACGTTGTATGACAACGTCGTAGCGCCGAGGAGGATTGGGTTCAACCGTCATTCCGGGGCGATGCAAAGCATCGAACCCGGAATCTCGAGATTCCGGGTTCGCCCTCGGGCGCCCCGGAATGACGGTGGCTGGGCTTAACTGTACTTCTCCAGCCGCCCGTCGCGGAACACGTAGACGGCGCCCTGCTCGATATAGAGCTCGGCGGCGCTCGCCGGCGTTTCCAGGCCCAGCGAGACCATCAGGGCCCGACACGTCCCGCCATGGGCGACCGCGACCGTGTCGCGCCGGAGCTGATCGTACCAGGCGCGCACACGGACCTGCACATCGGCGTAGGTCTCCCCGCCTGCGGGGCCGACCGCCCATTTGTCGGCCAGGCGCCTGGCATAGATTTCGGGATCGGCCGCCTCACTCTCGGCCAGCGTCAGCCCTTCCCAGGTACCGTAGCCGATCTCGCGCAAGCGATCGTCGAGCGCGTAGTCGGCCGGCGGCAGCTCGAGCTTGCGGCGCGCGAGTTCCATGGTCATGCGCGCGCGGCCGAGCGGGCTCGACACGTAGGATGGCGCGCTCTTGTCGCGGCCGTCGCGCTTGAAGAGATCGGCGAGAATGCGGCCGGCCTGGACGGCCTGATCGCGCCCGCGCGCGTTCAGCGGAATATCCCGGGTGCCCTGAAGCCTGCCGAGCGCATTCCACTCGGTCTCGCCGTGGCGAAGATAGTAGATCGTGGGCCCGGGCATTGCGGCTCGAAAGCTAGTCCTTGCCGCCGAGCGAAATGTCCGGCGCGTCCGGGCGCTTCATGCCGAGCACGTGATAGCCGGAATCGACGTGATGCACCTCGCCGGTGACGCCGCGCGAGAGATCAGAGAGCAAATACAGCGCGCTGCCGCCGACGTCCTCGGTCGAGACGTTGCGCCGCAACGGCGCGTTGTTCTCGTTCCACTTCAGGATATAGCGGAAGTCGCCGATGCCGGAGGCGGCGAGTGTCTTGATGGGACCTGCCGAGATCGCGTTGACGCGGATGTCCTTCTCACCGAGATCGGCGGCGAGATAACGCACGCTGGCCTCCAGCGCCGCCTTGGCCACGCCCATCACGTTGTAATGCGGCATCCACTTCTCGGCGCCGTAATAACTGAGCGTGATCAGCGAGCCGCCGTCGGTCATCAGCTTCTCGGCGCGCTGCGCCACCGCCGTGAACGAGTAGCAGGAGATCAGCATCGACTTCGAAAAATTCTCCTGCGTGGTGTCGACGTAGCGGCCGTCGAGCTGCTCGCCATAAGCGATCGCATGCACCAGAAAGTCGATCTTGCCCCATTTCTCCTTCAGCACCGCGAAGGCGGCGTCGATCGTCGCGGCATCCGTGACGTCGCAATGGCCGAGCACGAGCCCACCGATCTCGGCGGCGAGCGGCTCGACGCGCTTCTTCAGCGCATCGCCCTGATAGGTGAAGGCGATCTCGGCGCCGGCCGCGTGGCATGCCTTGGCAATGCCCCAGGCGATCGAGCGGTTGTTGGCGACGCCGAGGATCACTCCGCGCTTGCCGTGCATCAGTCCTGGATTTTGCGCCATGTCTCAACGTCCCATCGAGCGGGTTCAAGGTCTGGAGGTACACCAGCCCTCCCTCGCGGTACAGTCTTAATGCGCGGCGTTAACGCTGTTTCGAGCGCCGGAATAGCCGTTCCGTTCGGGTGTTATGATGATTGAGGCGCTCGCGCCGAACACCAGGATGTCAAGACGGCCA
The DNA here is from genome assembly GCF_032290525.1 of Bradyrhizobium cosmicum. GTDB lineage: Bacteria > Pseudomonadota > Alphaproteobacteria > Rhizobiales > Xanthobacteraceae > Bradyrhizobium > Bradyrhizobium cosmicum_A. Next base: position 51,646 of record NZ_JASXTA010000007.1, read on the forward strand.
TGAGCGCGTTTCGCCAGAGTGTGGAGGCCATGATCCCGGCGTTGCGCCGCTACGCCCGCGCGCTCACGCGCGAGGCGGATGCGGCCGACGACCTGGTGCAGGATACGCTGGTGCGGGCGCTGCGCTCGGAGCGCCTGTTCCTCGGAGGCGACGTCAGGAGCTGGCTCTATACGATCCTGACCAATCTCAACAAAAACCGGCGGCGCTCGCTGGCAAGGCGCCCGCAATTCACGCAGCTGACGGAGAACAACCCTGATGCCAGCGGGACCGAAGCGGAGGGGCGTGACATCGAGAAGGCGTTGGCGACGCTGGTCGAGGAGCAGCGCTCGGTGCTTCTCTTGGTGATGCTGGAGGGCATGAGCTACCGCGAGGTCGCCGACATCCAGGGCGTGCCGATCGGCACCGTCATGTCCCGCCTAGCGCGCGCCCGTGCCCACGTCAAGGCGTCGCTGGAAGGTGAGCGCCCGGCGCTCAAGCGGGTGAAATGATGGCAGGGTTGATGCATCGCAGATGTCGCTTCTCCCGCGTGAAGCGGGAAACAGCGCAGTCGAGCCACGACGAACATTTTGGGCCGCAGAGCCAGAAACGATCGCTATGAACGACCACAGGATCCCAGTGACCGAGGACGAACTGCACGCCTATGTTGACGGCGAGCTGCCGGCCGAGCGCCGCGCCGACGTCGAGGCCTGGCTTGCCGCACATTCCGAGGATGCCGGGCGCGTGCAGTCCTGGCGCGCCATGGCCGAGATGCTGCACGCACGTTACGACGCCGTCGTCCAGGAGCCGGTGCCGGCCCGGCTGGAACTCGAGCGGCTGGAGCGCCGTCCCCGGCAATGGCTCTATGGCGCCGCGGCGGCAGTGCTGGTCGCCTTCGTGGCCGGCGGCACCGCCGGCTGGGTGGCGCATGGCGCGACCAACGCCCCCTCCACCTTCCGGAGCTTCACGGCGGACGCGCTCGACGCCCACCGCCTCTATGTCGTCGAGGTTCGCCATCCCGTCGAGGTCGGGGGCAACGAGCGCGACCATCTCCAGGCCTGGCTGACAAGGCGCTGCGGCTGGACCGTGTTCGCGCCGAACCTGGAGGCGAGCGGGCTGAAGCTCGTCGGCGGCCGGCTCTTGCCGGGGCCGAGCGGTCCGGCCTCGTTCCTGATGTATGAGGGCGCCTCGGGCGAGCGGTACACGATCTACACCGCCAAGACCGAGAACGGCGCGACGCAGATGCGCTACGCCAGAACGGACAAGGATGGGGCGCTGTTCTGGGCCGAGCGCGGCGTCGGCTACGTCGTCAGCGGCAGCGGCGATCGCGATCGCCTGACCAAGGTCGCGCAGGCCGTGTACGACCAAGCCGAGAAAAACGGCACCTAGACAACCGCGCAAACGCGGTGCCTCGATTCCGACATTGAAAATTTGGAATCAGGACATCGGCGCGTCTCATTATCGCACCGGGTGGTGACGCGAAAATGCGCAGCGTTCGATCCGCCGATCGACGCGGGCGGCCTCGATTGGGGTTTTTGGTACCGCGCTGGTCCCCCTCTCGAGGCCGCACCCTTCTATCGGCTGCCCCGCCGGACAACCGACACGTCGAGCGTCGAAGCGCTACCACGCCTCACGTGTATGATGAGCATCATCTCCAGGGAGGATGCTCTAGACCTCAGGAGAACCCCTTCAGTTCGATCGCGCCTAACCGAGCCCGCTACGTGGATTGTAGGGGTGTTGGTCCCGCCACTTCTCCATCAATGCTTCAAGCTCGGCGTCGTTCCCGTCCGGTAGCATAATCCTGATGGTGACGAAGAGATCCCCGGTTCCGCCAGCTTTCGGCAATCCCTTGCCTTTGAGGCGGAAGGTCCGGCCGCTGGAGGTGTTTTTCGGGACCGACAATTCCACGGCATTGCCGAGGGTCGGCACCCGGACCTTAGCCCCGAGCACTGCCTCGTAGAGCGTGACTGGCAGGTCGATCCTGAGGTCGGCGCCCTCGATCTTGAAGAACGGATGCGGCGCGACGCTGATGGTGATCAGCAGATCGCCGGGCGGATGGCCTTGGGCGCTCTCGCCCTGTCCCCGCAGCCGGATCTGCTGGCCCTCGGTGACTCCGGGAGGAACCTTGACGTTGAGTTCCTTGCCATTCGGCAGCCGGACGCGCTTGTCGCCGCCCTTGACCGATTCTTCCAGCGAGACGCTCATGGCGACATTGACGTCGAGATCGAGGCCGATCCCGCCGGTGTCGAATTCGAACTGTCCGGCGCCGCCGGCCCCGGGCCGCGCACCGCGCACCCCGCCGCCGAACATGCTGTTCAGAATGTCCTCGAACGCGCCGCCGCCCGGACCAGGGCCTGCGCCGCCGCCACGGAACGTATAGCTCTCGAACCCGCCGGGACCCGCGCGACCGCGCGGCCCGCCGCCGCCCGGAAAACCCTGGAAGCGCGGCTTGCCGTCGGCGTCGATCTCGCCGCGGTCGAACTGCTTGCGCTTGTCCTCGTCGCCGAGGATTTCGTTCGCCGAATTGAGTTCGGCGAAGCGCTCGGCGGCCTTCGGGTCGTCCTTGTTGCTGTCGGGATGATGCTTCTTGGCAAGCTTGCGATAGGCGCTCTTGATCGCGGCAGCGTTGGCGCTCCGCGGCACCCCCAAGACCTCATAGGGGTCGCGCATCCGTCACGTCTCCTTCAAGAAATCGAATTGTTCAAAGGGCTCCCCGCCCCGTCTGCACGTCATGTGGGAGGCAAGTGGCATTTTTGCAACTAGCCCATGGAGCCGATTCTCTACCTTTGGAGGCTCAGCTCCGCCACGGCTTTAGCGTATGAATCTCCCAACGGCCACGGCTGCTTTGGCAGCCGGCGCCCTGGAGCCAGCTTTCGGTGGCGCCGTTGACGTAGCTCGCCAGGAAATCGCGGCACTTGCGGCCATCCTCGGCGGCGTAGGACTGCGCGATCGGCGTGACCGAGCCGCGCGCCCCGGTTTCCGGATTCTCCCAGTGCTGGCTCGAATCCTTGTCGCCCTTGCTCAGGACGTCGGTGGCGGCGTTGCGGGCGAAGGCAAGATCGGTTTCGGTCGGCGGGGCCTCCTTCGCCGGCCGCGCGATCGAGCCGGTCAGGTCGCTGTCGTCGGCCTTGGCGTAGGCATTGGTGTCGTTGCGGGAAAAGCTGCAACCGCCGGTGCCGAGCCCGATCAGAATCATCGTCATCACGAAGCCGGACGGCCCGATCGCCGATAGGCCAACGCGCCCCCATGCCCTATATAGGGCGGTAGCGGACAACAACGCGTTTTGGGCCGCGGGACGCAACTCGGACTCCAGACATGACCGACACGACCTCGATGAAACACCAGACACCCTTAACATCCGGTGATTTCACCGCCGCCGCCGAACCCTTTGCGCTGTTCGAGGCCTGGCTGAACGAGGCGATCAAGAGCGAACCGAACGATCCGAACGCCATGGCGCTCGCAACCGTCGATCCCGACGGGCTGCCTGACGTGCGCATGGTGCTGATGAAGGGCTTCGATACCGAGGGTTTTGTCTTCTACAGCCACATTGCAAGCCAGAAGGGCCGCGAACTCGCCGCAAATCCTAAGGCGGCGTTACTTTTTCACTGGAAGTCGCTGCGCCGTCAGGTCCGCATCCGCGGCAACGTGACGCCGGTAACCGACGCCGAGGCCGACGCCTATTTCGCCACCCGTCCCAAGCAGGCCCAGATCGGGGCCTGGGCGAGCAAGCAGTCGCAGGAGCTGGAGAGCCGCTTCGCCTTCGAGCAGGCGATCGCAAAAGTCGCAGCCAAATACCTCGTCGGCGAGGTGCCGCGGCCGCCGGGTTGGAGCGGCTGGCGCATCACGCCCTCGCGTATCGAGTTCTGGCACGACCGTCCATTCCGCCTGCACGACCGCATCGAATTTCGCCGTGACGCGACCGGCCAGAAGTGGTCCAAGACGCGGATGTACCCTTGAGCCTCAATCTTAGCTTTGGGCCGACCTGAAAGATGTCCATGCCGCATTCGTCCAATGCGCCGCGCCGCACGCTGCTCCTGACCGGAGCGAGCCGCGGCATCGGCCACGCCACGGTGATCCGTTTCTCCTCGGCGGGCTGGCGTGTCATCACCTGCTCGCGGCATCCCTTCCCCGAGGATTGCCCTTGGGATGCCGGCCCCGAGGATCACATCCAGGTCGACCTCGGCAATCCCCAGGATACCGCGCGCGCGATCACCGATATCCGCAACCGGCTCGAAGGCGGCATGCTGCATGCCCTCGTCAACAACGCCGCGATCTCGCCGAAGGGTCCGGGCGGCTCGCGGCTCGGCTCGGTCGACACCGACCTCGACACCTGGACGCACGTGTTCAACGTCAACTTCTTCGCGCCGATCATGATCGCGCGTGGGCTGATCGAGGAATTGAAGACGGCCAAGGGCTCGGTCGTGAACGTCACCTCGATCGCGGGCTCGCGCGTGCATCCGTTCGCGGGCGCCGCCTACGCCACCTCGAAGGCCGCGCTGGCTTCGCTGACGCGCGAGATGGCCTCGGACTTCGGCCGTGTCGGCGTGCGCGTCAACGCGATCGCGCCGGGCGAGATCGACACCTCGATCCTGTCGCCGGGCACCGAGAAGATCGTCGAGCAGCAGATCCCGATGCACCGGCTCGGCACGCCCGACGAGGTCGCCAAGATCATCTACGTGCTGTGCACGGAGACCAGTTCCTACGTCAACGGCGCCGAGATCCACATCAACGGCGGGCAGCACGTTTAGGCGCAGTCGTCATTGCGGAAGTCCAAGAGCACCTCAAGCAGAGCGCTGCCGTCCGCGCCGCGGCTGCAACGGAGTCCCCTCGTAGAGATCGGCAACCGCGCATTGCAGTCCTAATGCGGCCAGCTTCAGATCATCGGCCGCACCCAGCGTTTGCGAGCTCCAGCCAGCCGGCGTCTTGGTGTCGAGACGCACCTCCATCCGATCCTGCTCGATGATGAGCACAGCTTCGCAGGCCACATGAGCAAGGTAGATGCTTCGCTTGACGTCGATCCACTTCGACTCGGTGTCAGGCACCCGCGTGGCATCAGTGGCGGAGACGATCTCCGCAAGCAGATAGGCTCGCTCGACGAACCTCTGGTCCGGCTCGTACTCGGCATCGATGATGGCGACATCCGGCTCGGGGCGGAATTCGCCCGACCCGAGTTCGATGCCGGGACGCTGCATTGCGATACGACTCTGATCGTGATCCGACAGCGCGTCATTGAGCAGACGCTCGAGATTTCCCGCGATGCGGTTGTGCGCGATCGTTGGCGGCGTCATCATCATCGGGACACCTCCGACAAGCTCCCAGCGCTCATGGTCCGGGCGACCTTCCTGGAACACACGGAAGCGCTCGCCGGACATGCGCCCGGCCCTGGTGGGTTCTTTGATTCCAACACCCATCGGCATCTCCGACGTTATCGGGGGCGAGCCTAATCGGCTCCGCCGCGAACGCCAATAGAGATAAGAAGGGCTCGGCCGGCGCGCCACCGCTCAAATAACTGCTGCGGCTGAATATCGGAGAAGAACAGGGACGGAAGCAAGGCGATCCAGACAACGCCGCCGCAAGACCTGGATCGCCCGCCCTTCCTTCCGTTGCTCAATCGAGTCGAATCCGACGGGACCTCTCGCGTGGCCGCGGAGCGGCCGAGCTGAACGCAGTCGAGCAGTCGTCGTCGTTCTCGCCGTCGAGCAGCGGAGCACCACAGTGCCGGCACATGCGTGCCGACATCGACGCCGCCTTGCCGCTCGCCAGGACCTGACGATAATTCGCCAGATCGACGACGTTGCGGGGCGACGTTATGTGTTTTTCAACCATGGCTGTTCCTCGCGGCTAACATGCTGCTTATCGCAGACAAGTTTCGCGCAAACGTTCAGCCCACTGCTCAAATTTTACCGGAGGAATTGGGGCACTGCGCACACATCACCGCGCGGCCGCAATCCCGCTCTATTCTGCGACACCAACCACGGTGTCTGTTCGATCGGCGTAAGGTCTCGGTAGCTATTTCCCGAGAGTGCTACGAGATCAGAGCCACTTCTTCCACTTGAAGATCCAGTACGGGACGATTGCAGCGATCAGCATCAGCACCAGTGCGAATGGATAACCGTGCGCCCACTCGAGTTCCGGCATCGCCTTGAAGTTCATGCCGTAGATCGAGGCGATCAGCGTCGGCGGCATCAGGACAACGGCCATGACCGAAAACAGCTTGATGATGTTGTTCTGCTCGAGATTGACGACGCCGAGCATGGCGTCGAGCACGAAGGTGATCTTGCTGGAGAGATAGGAGGCGTGATCGGTCAGTGACGCCACGTCGCGCTGCATGGTCTTGAGCTGTTCGCGCATGTCCTTCGACCATTTCACGCCCTCCACCACCGCGGAGAGGAAGGTGACGACGCGGCCGATCGAGACCAGGCTCTCGCGAACCTTCGAGGTCAGATCGCCCTTGCGGCCGATCGAGATCAGGATCTGGGAATATTGCTTGGCGTGACCGTGGCGCTCGCTCTCGGGCTCGAAGATGTCGTGGCTGACCTGGTCGATCTCCGCGCCGCATTTCTCCAGAATGTCGGCGCAGCGGTCGATCACGGCGTCCAGAAGTTCCATCAGCACCATCTCGCCGGTGATCGCAGGCGTGCAGGAACGGGCCAGCTTGGCCTCGACCAGCGCAAACGGCTTGGGTTGGTCGTAGCGCACCGTCACCAGGCGGTGGTCGCCGAGAATGAAGGTCACGGCCGTGGTGCGGGGCATGTCGGTGTCGGAGTGGCACATCAGCGTCGCCGTCATGTAGCGCGCACCGTTCTCGATATAGAGGCGGCTGGAGATCTCGATCTCCTGCATGTCCTCCCTGGTCGGGATCGCGATGCCCGAGAGCCGCTCCACCGCCTTGTCCTCGGCCGCGGTCGGATTGACCAGGTCGATCCACACCGCATGCTCCGGAATTGCCGCGAGGTCCTGAACGATGGCCTTCTTGAGGGAGGAGTCGGAGGGAACGAACACAGAAAACATGCACAACTCCAGCAGGGGCCTGCGACAGACTGACAGCCCTTAGCGCGATTCTGACAAGGTCAGGATGACAAGCACATTAACGGGGCGTTTGCATTTGTGGCGGTCGCGTGGCACGGAATCGACAGTTCGGCATCCCAAAGCCCCAAAATCCGCCCAAGGCCGCAAAACTTGCGGCAAAAAAGCCACAGCTTGGGTCTCGCAGCGCGGGAAAAGGTCCGAAACGCTGGAATTGTGGCAGATTTCAACGATAATAGGGCCAACGGAGTCGAGGTTGGGGCTGGCTCAAGCCCCGCGAAAGTTTGTTGTTGTCGATTGGAACCAAATCATGTCGTCGCTGAAAGTTATGCTGGGTATTTTGGCCGCTGGCCTGATGCTGTCGGGCTGCATGCAGGCCACGCGTTACGAGGCGACCGACACCAAGGCGTTCAAGCCGAAGGACAAGGAACTCCTCGCCAAGGTCAGGTACGAGAATACTGCAGTCGCAGAGCCATTCCGCCGCGCCATTGTCGACTTCCACCGCAAGGAAACGCCGGGCTCGATCGTGGTCGATTCCGATAACCATTATCTCTATTACGTGATGGAGGGCGGCAAGGCGATCCGCTACGGCATCACCGTTGGCGAAGAGGCCATGGCCTGGTCGGGCATCGCCAAGGTGGGCAGCAAGACCGAATGGCCCGCATGGCATCCGACCCCGGGCGAGATTTCGCGCCTCGGCGTGCCGACCTATGTCGCGCCCGGTCCGGACAATCCGATGGGCTCCCGCGCGATGTATCTCTACTCCGGCGGCAAGGACACGCTGTTCCGCATCCACGGCACCAACCAGCCGGAATATATCGGCGCCTCGATCTCGTCGGGCTGCATCCGCCTGACCAACGAGGACGCCATCGATCTCTATGATCGCGTCAAGGTTGGCACCCTCGTCGTGGTGCTCGAGCCGAAGCACGGCGACTCGCCGTACAATTCGCGGCTGGCGCTCGGTGGCAGCCAAACCGGCCAGGCGGGCAGCTACTGATCGCCTCCTGATCGCCGACATCCAAAAGCGCCGGTTTACCGGCGCTTTTTTGTTGCCGGCTGGTGCGGCTGGGCCTTGTTGCCGTGGTTCGCCGGCTTGTCCGCAGGCGCAGGGGACTTCTCCGCCGCCTTGTCGTCAGCGCCTTCCTTGGCCTCAGGCTTGGCTTCGGGCTTGGCCGCAACCTCGCGCGGCGGCGCCTCCTCAGGCCGTTCCGCCGGCAGCAGCGGAGCAACCTGCGGCAGGGGATCCCAGACATTCCACTGGCAGATCCGGTAATCGTTGCGCCGCTGCGCGAGGTCGAGATGGATATGGTCCTCGTGGTACCAGTCCGAGCCCGGCCCGAGCACGGTGGAGAACCGCGAACAGACTGAATGCAGCACGCGCTCGCGGACATCGCGCGGCATGCTGCGATCGGTCAGGCCGATCGACTGCCCGTTGGCGAGCTTGATGGCGCGGACGTCGAGCGCGTTGGCCTTGCCGTGCTCGGACAGCATCGCCCCTGCGACGCGGTTGCGGCCTCGGCATTCGAAGCTGTCGAAATTGTCGAGTTCGCTGACGGTCGAGCCGAGGCTGGTGGCCAGCGGCACCATCTCCTTGCGAATCCAATCGGCGACCGCGGATGCCATGGGGCAGCGGAGAATTGCCGCCGGCTTGACCGCCACCTTGCGCTTGTCCGGCAGCACGATGGCTTCTAGCCGCACCAGATCCTCACCGCCGCAGGCGCCGGGGCCGCGGATGTCCGGAATGGACGGCGCGACCGCGATCTCCTCGGTCAGCGCAAGCCGGCAGGCCGAGAGCTGCTTCTCGGGCGGCGCCACGGCCTCGGCGGGCTTGTTGCCGCCCGGCTTGTCGGGAGAAGGTTTTTCCTCGGCCTCCGGAGCGGCCTCGTCCGTTGCCTTGGGAGCCTCCTCTGGGCGGGGTTTCGGTATCGGGATCTTCTTGACGGGTATCCTGGCGGAATGAACGGTCGCGCGCGGCCGTGGTGTACCAAAACCAAAGATATCGAGCGGCGCAGCGTGTTTTCGCGCCTCTGCCGTCCCGGCGGGCACGAGCGATAGCCCCAGAGCGACGGTAACCATGGCCGCGCGGGCGGACATATAGCCGCGACAAGACCATTTGCGGCGAAAGTCCGGCAGGCTAAAACTCATGACAATTCTTTGGCCCAATGCTGAGAGCGACAACCCGCCCAGCGAATTATCGGAGGAACGTCGGAATGCTTGGTTTGATGCAAGATTGGCCCCTGCTCTGCCACCGGATCATCGAACACGCCGCCAAGATTCATGGCAAGCAGGAGGTCGTCACGCGATCGGTCGAGGGACCGATCCATCGCACCACCTATGCCGAAATCCACAAGCGCGCGCTCAAGGTCTCGCAGGTGCTGGAGCGCGACGGCATCAAGCTCGGCGACCGCGTCGCGACGATCGCCTGGAACACCTGGCGCCATCTCGAAGTCTGGTATGGCATCATGGGGATCGGCGCCATCTGCCATACTGTCAATCCCCGCCTTTTCCCAGAGCAGATCGCCTGGATCATCAACCATGCGCAGGACCGCATCGTGATGACCGACATCACCTTCGTTCCGGTCCTGGAGAAGATCGCCGACAAGCTCACGAGCGTCGAACGCTACGTCGTGCTCACCGACAAGGCGCACATGCCGCAGACGACGCTGAAGAATGTGGTCGCCTACGAGGACTGGATCGCGAAGGCCGACGGTCAATTCAAATGGAAGGACTTTGACGAGAACACGGCAGCCGCGATGTGCTACACGTCAGGCACCACGGGCGATCCGAAGGGCGTGCTGTATTCGCATCGCTCCAACGTGCTGCACGCGCTGATGGCGAACAATGTCGACGCGCTCGGCACCAGCGCCTCCGAGACGATGCTGCCGGTGGTGCCGCTGTTCCACGCCAATAGCTGGGGCATCGCCTTCTCCGCGCCCTCGCAGGGCACCAAGCTGGTCATGCCCGGCGCCAAGCTCGATGGTGCCTCGGTCTACGAGCTGCTCTCGACCGAGAGGGTGACGCACACCGCCGGCGTGCCCACGGTGTGGCTGATGCTGCTGCAGCACATGGCCGCGAACAATCTGAAGCTGCCGGACCTTAAGATGGTGATCTGCGGCGGCTCGGCGATGCCCCGCTCGATGATCAAGGCGTTCCTCGACATGGGCTCGAACGTGCGCCACGCCTGGGGCATGACCGAGATGAGCCCGATCGGCAGCGTCGCGGCACTGAAGCCGCCGTTTACCGATGCGACCGGCGAGGCCCGGCTCGACGTGCTGCAGATGCAGGGCTACGCGCCGTTCGCGGTGGAGATGAAGATCACCGACGATGCCGGCAAGGAGCTGCCCTGGGACGGCAAGACCTTCGGCCGCCTCAAGGTCTCGGGCCCGGCCGTCGCCAAGGCCTATTACCGCGTCGACACTGATATCCTCGACGAGGACGGATTCTTCGACACCGGCGACGTCGCGACCATCGACGAAGCCGGCTACATGCGGATCACCGACCGCTCCAAGGACGTGATCAAGTCCGGCGGCGAGTGGATCTCCTCGATCGACCTGGAGAACCTGGCGGTCGGCCACCCGGCTGTGGCGGAAGCCGCCGTGATCGGTATCTACCATCCCAAATGGGACGAGCGGCCACTGCTGATCGTGCAGCTCAAGCAGGGCCAGCAGGCCAGCCGCGAGGACATCCTGAAGTTCATGGACGGCAAGATCGCCAAATGGTGGATGCCCGACGACGTCGCCTTCGTCGACGGCATTCCGCATACGGCCACGGGCAAGATCCTGAAGACGGCGCTGCGCGACCAGTTCAGGGATTACCGCTTCCCGAACGCCGCGGCGTAAACCACGACCACCGTCATGCCCGGGCTTCGTCCCGGGCATCCACGTCCTGGCGGCAACAAAGGCGTGGATGGCCGGGACAAGCCCGGCCATGACGATGCAGCCGCCTGCGGAACCCTTGAATTTGCAGCCGGGCCGTGATCTCAACGGCGCATCATCGCACCGGATCGACCGGTGCCGCCCAAAACCCCGTCAGAGCTCCCCGATGGCCCGCAGGTTTTCCGCTCCCTACCAGTCGGAGCCCGTGTCCAGCCTCGCGAGCTGGGCGCGCAATCTGGCCGTGTTCGCGGTGGTGGCGGTGGTGGTGTCCGTCATCATCGTCCGCTTCGACTTCCTGGAGATGAAGCCGGCGCTGGCGACCTTCTTCGGCGGGCTGGCGATCGCAGCGCTCTCGATCCTGTTCGGGCTCGCCGGCTTTGCCGCGATCTGGCAGAACGGCTCGCGCGGCATGGCGCGCATCCTGCTCGCCTTCCTGATCGACGGGGCCATCCTCGCCTACCCCGCTTATCTCGGCCTGCAATACCGCAAGCTGCCGGCGATCCACGACATCACCACCGATCCGATCGACCCGCCGCGGTTCGACGCGCTGGCGCGCCTGCGCACCGGCGACGGCACCAACCCCGCGGTCTATGCCGGCCTCTATTCGGCCGAACAGCAGCGCCAGTTCTATCCCAATATCGAACCGATCGAGCTCGAAATTCCGGTCGACCGCGCCTATGCGATCGCGCTCCAGCTCGTCAACAAGCGCAAATGGCTTGTCATCGACGAGCGCGCGCCGCAGCCGCCGCGCCGCATCGGCCGGATCGAGGCAGTAGCGCGCTCGCCGATCATGGGTTTCCGCGAGGACATCTCGATCCGGGTCGCTCCCGATGGCGACGATTCCCGCGTCGATATCCGCTCCGCCTCGCGATATTTCGAGAGCGACCTCGGCAGCAACGCCGCGCGCGTGACCAAATTCATCGAGGATCTCAACACCGCAGCCGATGCCGATGCGCTCAAGCCGGTGAAGAAGACGCCGATGGTCCCGCCGAAGGCGCCGGCGAAGACGGTGAAGAAATGACGGCGAGTTAGGCGCTCGCCATCCGGTACGTCCCGCCGATCACGGGATCGCCGTCGGTGGCCACCACGCCGCGCGCGACCAGATCCTCCAGATGCGCCAGCACGGAATAGCCGGCGGCCGTCGTCAGCCGCGGATCGATGCCGATATAGATCGCGCGCACCATGGTCGGGATGTCGGTCTCGCCCTTGGCAAGGCGGTGCAGGATCGAGGCTTCGCGCGCCTTGCGGTGACGGATCAGGAAGCGCACGAAGCGCGGGCCGTCCGGAATCTCCGGGCCGTGGCCGGAGAAATACAGATCCTCCTCGCGCGCGGCGAGCCGATCGAGCGAGTCCATGTAGTCGATCATCGAGCCGTCGGGCGGCGCCACGATCGAGGTCGACCAGCCCATCACGTGGTCGCCGACGAAGTTGAACTTTCGCTCGGGCCAGGCGAAGGCGAGATGGTTGGCGGTATGGCCGGGCGTCGCCACCGCCTCCAGACGCCAGCCGTCGCCTTCGACGACGTCGCCATGCGCGATTCTGACATCGGGCACGAAGTCGCGATCGGAGCCGGATTCCGGATTGTGCTTTTCGCTCTCGAAGCGCGGGCGCGAGGCGCGATGCGGACCCTCGGCATAGACGGGTGCGCCTGTTACCTGCTTGATCCGCGCGGTGTTCGGCGAATGATCGCGGTGGGTGTGGGTGACGAAGATATGGCTCACCGTCTCGCCGCTGATGGCATCGAGCAGCGCGGCCGCATGCGCCTCGTCGTCCGGGCCGGGATCGATGATCGCGACGTTGCCCTTGCCGACGATGTAGCTGACGGTGCCGGTGAAGGTGAACGGGCTCGGATTGTTACAGAGCACGCGCCGCACGCCGGGACGGACTTCCTCGACGATTCCAGGCTGAAGCGGAAAGTTGCGGTTGAACGGGACGTCGTCGTTGTCGGACATGGCGCTTCCTGCACACTGCTACCTCAACCTCGCCGTCATACCCCGCGAAGGCGGGGTATCCAGTACGCCGTGGCGTCGGTGGCGAAGGCGAGGTCTCTGGAATACTGGATCGTCCGCTTTCGCGGACGATGACAGCTGAGCAAAACAACGGCTACGAAATACGTCCTGACTAGAAAAACGCTTGAATGCCCGTGATCGCCCGCCCCAGGATCAGGGCGTGGACGTCGTGGGTGCCCTCGTAGGTGTTGACCGTTTCGAGGTTATGGACGTGACGCATCACGTGGTATTCGGCCGAGATGCCGTTGCCGCCGTGCATGTCGCGCGCGACGCGGGCGATGTCGAGGGCCTTGCCGCAATTGTTGCGCTTCATGATGGAGATCATCTCGGGGGCGAACTTGCCCTCGTCCATCAGGCGGCCGACGCGAAGCGAGCCCTGAAGGCCGAGCGCGATCTCGGTCTCCATGTCGGCGAGCTTCTTCTGCACGAGCTGGGTCGCCGCGAGCGGCTTGCCGAACTGCTTGCGGTCGAGGGTGTACTGGCGCGCGCGGTGCATGCAGTCCTCGGCGGCGCCGAGCGCGCCCCAGGAGATGCCGTAGCGAGCGCGGTTGAGGCAGCCGAACGGGCCCTTGAGGCCGGAGACGTTGGGCAGCAGGGCGTCTTCCGGAACCACGACGCCGTCCATCACGACCTCGCCGGTGATCGAGGCGCGAAGCGACAGCTTGCCGCCGATCTTCGGCGCGGACAGCCCCTTCATGCCCTTCTCCAGCACGAAGCCGCGGATCTGGTTGTCATGCTCGGCCGACTTGGCCCAGACCACGAACACGTCGGCGATCGGCGCGTTCGAGATCCACATCTTGCTGCCGGTCAGGCGGTAGCCGTCGGCAACCTTCTCGGCGCGCGTCTTCATGCCGGCCGGATCGGAGCCGGCGTCGGGCTCGGTCAGGCCGAAGCAGCCGACCCACTCGCCGCTGGCGAGCTTCGGCAGGTATTTCTTACGCTGGTTCTCGTCGCCATAAGCGTAGATCGGGTACATCACCAGCGAGGACTGCACCGAGTTCATCGAGCGGTAGCCGGAATCGACCCGCTCGATCTCGCGCGCGACGAGGCCGTAGGCGACGTAGCTGGCATTGGCGCAGCCATATTCCTCAGGCAGCGTGATGCCGATCAGGCCGAGCTCGCCCATCTCGTTGAAGATCTCGCGGTCGGTCGTCTCTTCGAGATAGGCCTTGGTGACGCGCGGCAGGAGCTTGTCCTGGGCGTAGGCGCGGGCGGTGTCACGCACCATGCGCTCGTCTTCGGTGAGCTGCTCGTCGAGCAGGAACGGATCGTCCCACTGGAAAGAAGCCGCAGCCGGCTTGTCCTTGGCCTGGGGGCGCACGCTCATGAAACGTCCTTTCGTCTGGTTCCGTCAAAATTTGCCCGACAAACTAGATCGCCGCGGCAACAAGTGCAATTGCGTTGCAGATGTGCGGGTCTTTGTGAATCCCGGGGAGCGCGCGGCGCGAACCCGGGATGACAGCGCTAACTCTCGAGCTGCTCGTTGGCGACGATCTCGATGCCGAAGCCCGACAGGCCCTTGTAGTCGTGCACCGAGGAAGTGAGATGCCGGATCGAGGTGACGCCGAGATCGCGCAGGATCTGCGCACCGACGCCGACCTCGCGCCACTGGCGGTTGCGGTCCGCTTCCGTCGCGCTCTCGTCTGGCAGCGGGGCAACGGGGACGCCGGCTGCACCGTCGCGCAGGTAAACCAGCACGCCACGGCCGGTCTTCTTGAAGTGCTCGAGCACCGCAGCCATGCGCTTGTGGCCGGTAAAGGTGTCCTTGACGATGTTCGGCTTGTGGAAGCGCGTCAGCACGTTCTTGCCATCACCGACGCCGTTATAGACGAACGCGACGTGGGCGATGGAATCGAACGGCGAGCGGTAGGCGTAGCCCTGGAGCGGTCCGATCGGGCTCTCGGTGACGAAGGTCGCAACCCGCTCGATCAGTTTTTCGCGCGCCTGGCGATAGGCGATCATGTCGGCGATGGTGACATGCTTGAGCTTGTGCTGGGCGGCGAAGCGGGCGACCTGCTCGCCCTTCATCACGCTGCCGTCGTCGTTCATCAGCTCGCTGATGACGCCGACCGGCGGCAGGCCGGAGAGCTTGCACAGGTCGACCGCGGCTTCGGTATGCCCGGAACGCAGCAGCACGCCGCCGTCCTTGGCGATCAGCGGAAAGATGTGGCCGGGGCGAGCGAAGTCGTTGGCGCCGGCATTGGGGTTGGACAGCGCGCGGCAGCACGAGGCGCGCTCCTCGGCCGAGATGCCGGTGCCGCCGTCGGGCTTGTAGTCGATCGAGACCGTGAACGCAGTGGTGTGCGCGGAATCGTTGTGGGCCACCATCGGATCGAGTCGCAGCCGGCGCGCGTCTTCGGTGGTGATCGGCGCGCAGACGATGCCGGAGGTGTGGCGGATGATGAAGGCCATCTTCTCGGCGGTGCAGAGCGAGGCGGCGACGATCAGATCGCCCTCGCCCTCGCGATCCTCGTCGTCGGTGACGACCACGAGCTCACCCCGGGCAAAGGCCTGCAAGACTTCCTGAACGCTATCGGGCATTTCCCAATCTCTATCGGTTATGAGCCGGATGCTTAACCGGACGCCTTAGCCCGACGCCTTAGCTCGACTCGGGCCGGGGCGCTAGTGTCCCGGACGCAACCACATATTCCGGGCAGCGGACCTGGCGGGGGCAGGCTTGCACCGAAGATACCAGAAATATAGGCGCGGATGGCCGGGGAGGAAGGCGGCCGCACCGCCTCAGGGCAGCACTTCCTCAGGGCAGCACTTCGCGCCGCTCGCCGAGCCGCTGATCGAGCTCGGCGCGCTTGTCGGCCAGAAGGCCGGCCTGGGCGGCTTCGATTACAGTAAACAGCTCATGTGCGTCGCTGAGCCGGGTCACCGTGACGTAGCTGGCGCCGGCCTCGTAGAGCTCACCTACGTCGGCCAGGAGGTCGGCAGTGGCCACGATCAGGGCGGTCGGATTGAGGGCGCGGACGTGGCGCACCAGCTTCTCGTTGGTGGCGCCCTTGAGCAGCGAATCCGGCACGCTGAGGATGATCATCTCGGACTTGCCGATGCCGGCGTGAAGCAGCGTGTCGGCGCTGCTGATATCGCCATAGATCACGTGCAGGCCGCGCGACAGCAGCGTCTGGTACACATTGGGGTTGAAGTCGATCACGGTGATCTGCTCGAGCAGCACTGGGGCTTGCCGCTCGATCTCGGCCAGCAACGCGCTCGCTGCGCGGAAAAAGCCGAGGATAACGATGCGGCGGGCCTCGCCATGGCCGCCTTCGTGCCCCTCCTCGCCATGGCCGTTGCCATGGTCGAGGTCCTTCAGGCCGATCCGCTTCAGGGGGCCGATCGCCCAGCGGGTGATCTCGTCGCTGCGGCTCATCGCGAAGGTCGAAAGCACCGCGAGCACCACGAAAGCGAAGGAGGCCGCATTCGCGGTCTCGGCCGCGATGTGGTGGTCGGCGATGCCGGTCTGGATCACCACCAGCGAGAACTCGGAGATCTGCGCGAGATTCAGCGCCGGCAGCAGACTGGCGCGCAGGCCCTGCTTCATCAGATAGAGCGGCGCGAAAGTCGTGACGAGGCGGCTCACCACGGTGAATGCCGCGATCATCAGGGCCAGCCCGATGACGGAAAGGCCGGGCACGGGAATGGTCATGCCGAGCGCGACGAAGAACAGGGTGATGAAGAAGTCGCGCAGCGTGGTGACCTTGGCGGTGACGTCGAGCGCGTAAGGGAATGTCGAGAGCGAGACGCCGGCGATCAGGGCACCCATCTCGCGCGACAGCGACAGCCGCTCGGCGGTCTCGGCGACGAGAAAGCACCAGGCGAGCGCGCCGAGCAGGATCAGCTCGGGGCGGCGGGCGATCTGGTGGAACAAGCGCGGCAGCACGTAGCGGCTGACCAGCAGGGCAGCTGCGACCAGCACTGCGACGCGGCCGACCGAGAGCAGGATGACGCTGACTTGCAGATTGGCGAGGCTCGGTTGCACCGCCAGGAACAGGATGGCGAAGATATCCTGGAGCACCAGCACGCCGAGGGTGATGCGGCCCGGCAGCGTGTCGAGCTCGCGCTTCTCGTAGAGCACCTTGACGATGATGACAGTGCTCGACAGCGCGCAGGCGACACAGAGATAGACCGCATCGAAATGCCCGCCGCCGAGCGACAGGCCGATGCCGGCGAAGAACAGCACCCCGAGCAGGCAGCCGCCGACGAGCTGGCCGCCGGCCGCGAAGAGGATCACCTTGCCCGCCCGCACGATCTTCTTCAGGTCGATCTCGAGGCCGATCATGAACAGCATGAAGATCAGGCCAAGCTCGGAGATGACGCTGATCGATTCCTGCGACTTGACCCAGCCGGCACCGAATGGACCTATGCAGAAGCCGGCGATAAGATAGGCCAGGATCAGCGGCTGCCGGGAGAAATGGGCGAGCAGGCCCAGCATCCAGGCAAACAGAATACAGAGAGTGATGTCGCGAATGAGCTCGTGCATGCCAAATCGGTCCGTTTTGCCGCACCCTAGAGACAGGTTGCGGCGCGGCAAGCGAGCAATTCGTCACATGCCAACAGGGCTGTTCGCGGCAATGCTGCTATGCCCCCTCGCCTGTGCCGTGCCCGCAGCCGCTCAATCCAAGGTCAATATCGAACTAAACTTTGCCGATTCGCTCACCGCGGTGCCGAAGGAGCAACTCGCCGTCTCCGGCGGGTTCTACGTGCCCGCCTATTCCAGCGTCGCGATGAGCCAGGGCAAGCTGCGTGTCGACTTCTCGGTGACGCTGAGCGTGCACAACGCCTCCGAGACCCAGCCACTGGTGGTCAAACGCATCGCTTATTTCGACACCGCAGGCAAGCAGGTCGAGAGCTATTTGAAGGCTCCGGTGGCACTGAAGCCGCTGGCCACCGTGTCGATCTTCATCCCGACGGATGACGTGCGCGGTGGGACGGGGGCCAATTTTCTGGTCGACTGGGCTGCCACAGGCGAGATCGCCGAGCCCGTGGTCGAGGCCTTGATGGTTGGCGGCGTGGCCAATGCGCATTACGCTTTCATCAGCCAGGGACGTCCGACGAGGACGGCCGGCAGGAAGTGAGGCCGCCCGCTCGGGTGGCCGGCAAGGCAGAAAACAAGGCTGACCGGCGCAACGCCGGGTGGCTCAACAAGAAGCAGAAACGAGGAACGGCCCCCATGCCATCCAGCTTCGATTTCGCGCCCCTGTTTCCCGCAGGGCTGCCGGCTCCTTCCGCGCGCTGGACGGGCCTCGCCAAATACAGTTTTGTCGGCGGCAACAATGATTCCGAGCAGGTGCCGCTCGACGAGCTGATCGAAGCGGCCAACGTGGCTCTGCGACACGAGGGCCGCTCGCTCGCCACTTACGGGCTGGCGCACGGTCCGCAAGGCTACCTGCCCTTGCGCGAATTCCTCGTGACAAAACTGAAACGCGACGCCGGCATCAACTGCACGGTCGACGACCTCCTGATCGTCTCCGGCTCGCTCCAGGCCCTCGACCTCGTCAACGCCACGCTGCTTGCGCGCGGCGACACCGTGATCTTCGAGCAGGACAGCTATCAGGGCTCATTGACCCGGCTGGCGCGGCTCGGCGTCAACGTCGTCGGCATTCCCCTCGACCAGGACGGCATGCGCATGGACGTGCTGGCCGCGACGCTGGCCGACCTCAAGAGGCGTGGCATCCGGCCGAAATACATCTACACCATCCCGACCGTGCAGAACCCGACCGGCAGCATCATGCCGGAGAGCCGCCGCGCCGAACTGGTGCGGCTCGCGGCCGAATACGGCGTGCCCATCTTCGAGGACGATTGCTATGCCGACCTGGTCTGGTCGGGACAGCGGCCGCCGGCGATCCATGCGATGAGTCCGAATGGCGGGGTGATTCATATCGGCTCGTTCTCCAAGTCGATCGCGCCGGCGCTGCGCGTCGGCTTCATCGTCGCGCCGTGGGATGTGATGTCGCGAATGCTGGCGCTGAAGACGGATGCCGGCTCCGGCGCGCTGGAGCAGATGGTGCTCGCCGCCTATTGCAAGCCGCATTTTTCGAGCCACGTGCCGGCGCTGACGAAGGCGCTACGCACCAAGCTCGACACGCTGATGGAAGCCCTGAATGAACAGTTTGGAACGGCCGCGGAGTTCGAGGAGCCGAAGGGCGGCATCTTCCTCTGGGTCAAGCTGCCCGACCAGGTCGATACGCTAAAACTCTATCAGGCCGCGCTTGCCGCCGGCGTCTCGATCAATCCTGGACCTGAATGGTCGACCAATAAGGGCCATTCCAGCTCGCGCCTCAGGCTCTGTTTTGCGAGCCCGACGCATCAGCAGATCCGCGAAGGCATCGCCGTGCTGGCCCAGGTCTGCCGCAAGGAGTTCGGCGTGCCGGCCCGCAGCGCCAATGTGGAGAAGCGGGCCTGAAATGAGACGGCCGGCGCGCATCTCCCTGTGGATTTTCGGAATCGCGATCGCTCTCGTTCTGGTCGTCGCCGCCTCTGAAGTCGTGCATTTCGCAACGAGCACCGGAGTCAGTGCCCGCGAAGAGGCCGTACTTGCATTTCAAACTGAGTGCGCGAGACGCGGGATCGCCCCTGACCAATTCGCGGGGCCCCAAAGAATCAGATCGCCAGAACGGACCTATGGATTCCTGTGGAGGAATCAATCGAACGGGGATCAGATCGTCACCATGACCAGATACTTTCCGTCAGGCACAGAATCCTGGTCCTGGGGCGCGATGCAATCTTCCAGCCGTTTTGATAGTTGAGGCTTCACGCCGCCTGCGGCTGACTGCGGTGGATGGCGGAGGCCGGCCGCCGCAGCAGCACTGTCGAGACGTTGCCCTTGCCGGCCTCGATCTGGGCGATGTAGCGCTCGGAAATTCCGGAGCGGCGGGCCGTGGACGGCCGCGCGCGGGGTGCTAGACTTTGAAATTGTCGAAGCGGGGCTTTTCGGGACATGACGCGTTGTTTGAGCCGCTGGACTACGGCGGCGGTGCTTTTGATTGCGTTCACCACTGCGGCCCGTGCCGGGGGACGCTCGCCGCCACGGTCGAGCAATGGGGGCTGCTCGGCTCATGGGCGGTCGATCGCACAGCCCGGCCCGACCGGGACAAGGGCGCACTGCTGACTTACGAAATCCGGAAGGACGGCCGGGTGATGTACCGGCGCAATTTCGGCGATGCCAGGGACGAGAACGAGGTGGTGTCCGCCAAGGTCAACGCCGAAGGCCTGCTCAATGTGATGGTGTACTTCCCGTCGTTGCAGCAGACACGTGAGTTCGGCCTGCTGCTCTCAAAGCAAGGCAGCCTCCGTGCAATCTACAATCGCAGCGAACAAGGCGTCTACACGATCAAGGACGGCAAATACGTTGCGAGCAACGCTCCGACCCCTGCGCAGCAACGCTGCGATTAGCGATCGTCTTGATCCTGAATATCCATTCAGAATTCTCTTCCCGTTCCTCCGGAACGTTCACGCAAATGCGCGGTTTAGATTTGCATTCGATTGGAGGAGGACATCATGAAGAAGCTTGGTTATGTGATTGCCGCGCTCGGCGCGCTCGTCATCGCGGCGCCGACGCTGGCAAGCGCGGAAACCGTGGTGATCAAGCGTGGTCATCATCACGGCCCGTACGGCGCCCGTGCCGAATACGGCATGCATCGCGATCACGGCTGGCATCGCGGCTGGCACCATCGCGGCGACAGGGTCGTGGTGATCAAGCGCAGCCATCGCCACCATCACTGGGACTAATGCGCAACGCGATATGGAAATGGCCCCTCACGGGGCCATTTTCTTTGCGCTCGCCAAATGCTTTTGGTTAATCCCACGCCGGCGCAAAGCCGGGATTGACGCAGCGCCTGTCCTTGGGCAGCGCGGCGATCTTGTTGCGGTCGGCCTCGTCGAGGATGATCTTCAGTGCGTCGAGATTGGCTTGCTGGCTCTCGCGGCGCGACGCCTTCGGGATCGCGGCGACGCCGTCCTGATCGAGCAGCCATTTCAGCGCGACCTGCGCGGCGGTTGCATTGTGCCTGGCGCCAATCTCGGCCAGCGCCGGATCGGATGCAACGCGTCCTTGCGCCAGCGGGCAATAGGCGACCAACGGGATCGACTTGGCCTGGAGATAGGCCAGCACCTTCGATTGATCGAGCATCGCGTGATACTCGATCTGGTTGCAGGCGATCGGGGCCTTGATGTCCTCGACGGCGATCTTGAGCAGCGCCGTGGTGAAATTGGCAACGCCGATCGCGCGCGTGCGTCCCTCTTCCTTCAGCTTCATCAAGGTCTCGAACACCGCGCCCCAGTTCGCGGACTTGGACGGCCAGTGTACGAGATAGAGGTCGACATGGTCGAGCCTGAGCTTGCTCAGGCTGGCGTCGAAGGCGCGGCGGATCGAGTCCGGTGCCAAATTCTCGTGCCAGACCTTGGTCGTGACGTGCAGCTCGGCACGCGGCAGGCGGGCCGCCGCGAGTGCTGTGCCGATCGGTTCTTCATTGGCGTACATCTCGGCGGTGTCGATATGGCGATAGCCGATCGACAGTGCGCTCTCGACCGCCGCGCGGCAGGCATCGCCCTGCATGCGGAAGGTGCCGAGGCCGAGCTTGGGCATGCTGATGCCCTGTGTCTTCAGATGGTCCATGAAACAGGCTCCTGACGTATTTCGGCCCGCCAGCGCGCGGTGAAGCCGCGAGGAACAGAACTCTTCGGAAATGGAAAAGCGTGGCGGGAACGGCGACCCTAGCGTGGGATGCGCGACGCCGCCAATCAAGATCGGGTTAGTGCTGGGACGCGCAATCCCTCCCCACCGTCATGCCCGGGCTCGTCCCGGGCATCCACGTTCTTCGGGCCGAGCAGCAAGGCGTGGATGGCCGGGTCAAGCCCGGCCATGACGACGGACGGAGTTGCCCCGCTCTCACGAATGCTGCGCCACCACGGCGGGGCGCGCCTGCGGCTGCGGCACGATGTCGACCGACCAGAGGTCGCGGTTGTCAACGTCCTTGAGCGTCACGGTCATCACACCGGTACGGCCGTCGATGTCGACGCGGCCGAAGAATTGAAGGCCGAAGCACGGCGCCAGATTCTCCCCCTGCGCCGCGCTGCAGCCGTTTTGATACATCGCGACGGGGCCAAAGGTGTCGTCGAGCTCGCCCGGTCCCCAGGTGCCGGCATGCAAGGGACCCGACACGAATTCCCAGAACGGCTCAAAATCCTGGAATTGCGCCTTGTTCGGATCGTAATAGTGCGCGGCGGTATAGTGCATGTCTGCGGTGAGCCAGACGATGTTGCGGATACCGGCGCGCTTGATGGAGGTCAGGAGATCGGCGATCTCGTGCTCGCGCCGGTCGGGTGACCCATTGCCGAGCGCGACGGCGTCCATGCTGACGAGACCAATCGGCAAATCGGCCGCGATCACCTTCCAGGTCGCGCGCGAGGCGGCAAGCTCCCGCTTCAGCCAGGCGAGCTGCTCCGCGCCAAGTATCCAGCCGTGGTGATCGTCGCCCTTGTTCCAGCTGTCGTCGCGAAAACTGCGCATGTCGATCATGAAGACGTCGAGCAGCGGGCCGTAGGCGATCTTGCGGTAGACCCGGCCCTGCCGCGCGCCGATCTCGCGGATCGGCATGAAATCGAAGAAGGCGCGGCGGGCGCGCGCGACCAGGCGCGGGGTGCCATCGTCCTCATGGCCGGCCTCGTCGTAGCTGCCGGTCGGCGACCAGTCGTTGGTGACCTCGTGGTCGTCCCACTGCGCGAACATCGGCACCTCGGCGTGGAACGCGCGAAAATGCTGGTCGAGATGATTGTATTTGTAGTTGCCGCGGAACTGCGCCAGCGTGTGCGCGACTTCGGCTTTTTCCTCCGTGACGACGTTGCGCCAGGTCTCGCCGTTCGGCAGCTTCTGCCCGGAAGGGATGGTGCAGTCGGCGTAGATGTGATCGCCGGAGTGGATGAAGAAGTCCGGGCGGTTGTCGAGCATGGTGCGATAGCTGCGATAGCCGCCGCGCGCGGTGTCAATGCCCCAGCCCTGCCCCGCGGTGTCGCCGGACCACAGGAACGAGATCGACTGGCCGGCGGGCGGCGCGGTGCGGAAATGGCCGACGCGGCTTTCGCCGGTAAGGCCGGTCGCGAGATCGTCGAAGCGCACACGATAGAAGATGTCCTGCCCGGACGGCAGATCGTTCAGCAGCAGTTTTGCGGTGAAATCGGCATCGGGCAGCGCGTCGTGCGAAGCTGACGCAATGATCGTTTTGAAGCTCTCGACGGTCGAATATTCCACCTGCATCCGCGCCAGCCGGTCGGCGCGCGCCCAGACCATGGCGGAGCCATCGGAGACATCGCCGGACTGGATACCGCCGGCGATCTGCGGACGGTCGGCAGCGCGGCTGAGGTACGGTGTTGCGACCGTGCCGAGCGAGGCGACGGCGAGGCTGGACGTCGAGCGGACCAGGAACTGCCGTCGGGTCCATGCCCGCGGGGCGCGGAGCGATACCATTCAGGAAACCTTCGTCGAATCGCGACGGAAGGTGCCTGCGCTCCTTGACTCCTATCCTTACGGTTTCTTGACTCCGCGCCTACGGTTTTGCGACGCGCGGATGACGCGGACGGGACCGGGTTACCGCTTCCAGTCGCAGATGCCGCCGGTACGGCAGGGCCAGGTCTGGATGCGGGTGTCCATCGCCTGCGCATCGAGCGGACTGCCGCGGCGATGCGCCAGCCTTGTGCGCGCGGCGCCGCGCGGCTGGACGCTCTTGGTGTGAGCGACCTTCGGCCCGGCGACGCGCACGGGTTCGACCGCGACCTTCTTGGGCACATCGACCGGCTCTGCGCGGGCCTGCGCCTCGTTGCCGCCCTTCGCCTCGAGTGCGACCGGTGCGAACTTCGTCTCCGGGCCGAGCCGCTTCGGCGACAGGACTGCCTTGGAGAGATCGAGACCGAGATATTCGCCAGGCTTGTAGTCGTCGGCACGTGCAAGGCTGCCCCATGCGAGAACGAGGGCAGCAGCAACAGCAAAATGAACGCTCTTCAGGACCACGGACGCCTCCTGAAATTGGATTATTGAGAGATAATTTACCCCTATTTAGGAGGCGTCGCGCGCAATTCCAGCGGTCAGTTCCCGCCGTGGTTAAGAAGTTTGGCGGTGTCAGGCGACCTTTCGCGCTGCAGTAGGGTGAGGTGCACGCCTCTCGACACCGGCCTGGCGAGGAGCGACGAAGCAAATCCAGACTGTCTCCGCGGAGGAATTCTGGATTGCTTCGCTGCGCTCGCGATGACGGGGCGCCTCAATGCCCTCGCGCCGGAGCGCTGAGGTCGATCGGCCGCAGCACCGCCGCGGTCGGGATCATCAGCACCGCGACGATCGCGAGCGTCCAGAACACGTCGATATAGGCGAGCAAATCGACCTGCTGCTGCAAGGTTCTGCCGACCCAGGCGACCGCCTGGGACGCCGCATCGCTCGCATTCGAGCCCTGCGCCTGGAAGTAGCGCGTCATCGCGTCGATGGTCTGCTGATAGCCGAGATCGGACGGCGCGGCGTGCTCGATCAGGCGGCTCTGATGGAATTGCTGGC
Organism: Bradyrhizobium cosmicum; assembly: GCF_032290525.1. GTDB lineage: Bacteria > Pseudomonadota > Alphaproteobacteria > Rhizobiales > Xanthobacteraceae > Bradyrhizobium > Bradyrhizobium cosmicum_A. Next base: position 76,074 of record NZ_JASXTA010000007.1, read on the forward strand.
GCTGCGCCAGGACAGTCTGCGCCAGCGCGACCCCCATGGAGCCGCCGATGTTGCGGGCGACGTTGATCAGCGCGGACGCCTGGTTGGTCTTGTCAGGCGGCACGCCGTCATAGGAGGCGGTCGTCACCGGCAGGAACAGGAAGGGCAGGCCCAGCGCGAGGAAGATGCGCGACAGTGCGGCATAGCCATAAGTGATGTCGCCGGTGAGGCCGGTGAGATGCCACATCGAGAACGCGACGATGACCGCACCTAACATGATGAGATATTTCGGCTGCACCATGCTGACGAGGCGGCCGACCACCGGCATCAGCACCAGCGTCGCGACGCCGCCCGGTGACAGCGCAAGGCCGGCCAGCATCGCCGTGTAGTTCAGCTCGGTCTGGAGCAGTTGCGGCAAAAGCTGCGTGGTCGAGATCAGCACCGCGCCGGTGCCGAGCATGACGAGAAAGCAGGCGGCAAACTGGCGGCGGCCGAGCAGCCGGAGGTCGACGATGGGATCCTCGCGCGTCAGCTCCCAGGGGATCAGTGCGAGCAGCGAGGCCGCCGCGAGCACTGCGAAGAATACGATCATGTTCGAGCCGAACCAGTCGTTGCGCTGGCCCTCGTCGAGCACGAATTCCAGGGAGCCGAGCCCGATCGCGACCAGCAGGAAGCCGACATAGTCGACGCGCAGGCCCTTGCTCAGCAAATTCTCCCTCTCCTCCTCCGCGCCCGACGGCTCCTTGACCAGCACACCGACCAGAAGCAGCGAGAGCAATCCCATCGGCACGTTGATCAGGAACACCCAGTGCCAGCTGTAGGTGTCGGTGATCCAGCCACCGAGCGTGGGGCCGATCACCGGCGCGACCACCACCGCGACACCATAGATCGCGAAGGCCTGTCCACGCTTGTGCGGCGGAAAGGAGTCGGCGAGGATCGCTTGCTCACTGGTGGCCATGCCGCCGCCGCCGAGACCCTGAAGGATGCGGAACAGTACCAGCGATTGCAAATTCCAGGCGAATCCACACAGCAGCGAGGCGACCGAGAACGTCGCCACGCAAATCATGTAGAAGCGCTTGCGGCCGATCACGGTTGCCAGCCAGCCCGAAATCGATAGCACGATGGCGTTGGCGACGAGATAGCTGGTGATGACGTAGGTGCTCTCGTCGATTCCGACGGCGAGCCCGCCGGCGATGTGGCGGAGCGCGACATTGGCGATGGTGGTGTCGAGCACCTCCATGAAGGTCGCGATCGAGACGACGAGGGCGATCAGATAGGGATTGTGCCCGCCGGCCGCCGAGCGCTCCGGCGACCAGCCTCCCGCCGACGCGCCGCCTTGCGCAGTGTCCGTCATCGCACCCTGGCCCAGGGCACCACCGACATGCCGGGTCCGACCGGCAGATCGGCGGGCCAATTGTCGACCGCGATCTTCACCGGCACGCGCTGCACCACCTTGACATAATTGCCGGTGGCATTCTCCGCCGGCAACAGGCTGAACGCGGTGCCGGACCCCGGTTGCACGGACTCGACGTGGCCGGTCAGCTTGCGGCCGGGATAGGCGTCGATGCGGATCTCGACCGGCTGGCCGGGCCGCATGTCGTTGAGCTGGGTTTCCTTGTAGTTGGCAACGATCCAGACCTCGTCCGGCACGAACATCATCAGGCTCTGGCCCGCATTGACGAAGGTGCCCTTGGCACCCGAGAGCTTGACGACGCGGCCGGATTGCGCGGCAACGACGCTGGTGTATTGCAGGTTCAGCCTGGCCTGATCGAGCTGCGCCTGCGACTGCTGGAGTTGCGCCCTGGCGCCTTCGAGCTGCGCCTGCAGCGACTTGATGCCGAGTTGCGCGGCCGTCACCGCGGTCTTGGCGCGCTCCGTGTTGGCCTGCTGCGCCTGAAGATCGGAACGGGTTTGTTGTTGGCGCTGCACGGTGCCGGCGCCCTTCTCGACCAGTTCCTGGGCGCGCGCAAATTCCTCCTGCGAGAATTGCAGCTGGGCCTGGACCTGTTCGAGTTGCGCTTCAGCCTGCTTGATCTGCTCCTGCTGCGAAACGATCTGCGCCTCGACATTGGCGGTGTTGGCGCTGGCGACCGCGACTTGCGCATTGGCCTGATCGATCGCGATGCGATAATCGCGCTCGTCGATCTTGGCGAGAAGATCGCCGGCCCCGACATGCTGGTTGTCAGTGACCGGGACATCGGTCACGTAGCCACCGACCTTCGAGGCCACGGAAAAGCTGCGCGCGGCAACGAAGGCATCGTCAGTGGATTCGTAGTGCCGCACCTCGAGCCAGTAGAGCAGCCCGCCCATGAGCGCCGCGACCAGCACGATGGTGCCGAATGTTGCGAGCAGCCAATGCTCGCGAAGCCGTTCGCGCAGCGATGACGTCGCCGCCGGCTTGTGGTCCTTGGCGCCGCGGGTCTGATCAGGAGAGGTCTTTGGAGCTTCCTTCGCCCGTTGCGGTTGCTCCGCGGACGGATCACGCTCCCGTGTCTGAGCATCCACGGTGAACACCTATGTCGAGCCTAAACGGGCGGCGGCAGCCGGGCCAGTTCGCGTGCCGCGAGCGCAACTACGGCGCCGGAGCATGGTTCCCGAACCGGCGGAGCGTCACCGTCCTTCGTGATTGCAGCGCTCAAGAAAGAAGCGCGGCACCGTGCGCCGCGCTCTTCCTGAAGGCCGGTCGACGCAGTTATCCTGGTTACTTGGCTAGTACTTAGCCTAGTGCGTCTTGGTCTCTTGCCACTTCTCGAGGTCGGGCTTTGCCTCGCCCGACTTCTGATCCTTTTCCGGATTGCCCTTCCAGGGCTTGTTCGTCTGGGCGTGCGATCCCCAGTCATTCTGATTCCGGGGATCGTCGGTGGGCCGTTCCTTGCTCATCGGATCTCCCTTTCTGCGACGCGCTCAGGCGAAGGGAACGCCGTAATAGGAGTTGATGCCGCGAACCGCGGCATCGTCGCCCCAGTTCCAGTCGCTGCGCTCGCCGTATTTCGGCGCGCCTTCCAGTTCCTTCGCGGTAATCGCGGTGACATAACCGCCAAGCTCCGTGTCGTATTTCAGTGACTGCCAGGGCAGCGGATAGTGGTCGTTGCCGAGGCCCATGAAACCGCCGAAACCGAGCACGGCGTAGGACACCTTGCCGCTGATCTTGTCGATCATCACGCGTTCGATCGAGCCGATCTTGTTGCGATCCGCGCCGTAGACCGATGTTCCCTCGACCTTGTCGCTGCCGATCAACCTGCCCATCTCGTCCCGGTCCAATTCGCTTCGATTCAGCATCTCAATTCTCCACTCAGCCAGTGTGGAGACAACCCGGATAGGCGAGCGATCGTTCCGGCGTGCTCTGCGCGAGTTGAGGAACATCGCCGGACACGGGCGGTTCTCTCAACTTCAAGTCCCGGAACACGAAGAGCGGCCCAAGATGTCCCAAACCGTCTCCGATTTCATCGTCCAACGCCTGCATCAATGGGGGGTGCGCCACCTTTTCGGCTATCCCGGCGACGGCATCAACGGCGTGTTCGGTGCGCTTCAACGTGCCGAGGGCAAAATCGGCTTCGTGCAGGCGCGGCATGAGGAGATGGCGGCATTCATGGCCAGCGCCTATGCGAAGTTTTCCGGCGAGCTCGGCGTCTGCATCGCGACCTCGGGCCCCGGCGCCTCGCATCTGATCACCGGCCTCTACGATGCGCTGCTCGATCACCAGCCGGTGCTGGCGATCGTCGGCCAGCAGGCCCGTAACGCACTGGGCGGGCAGTATCAGCAGGAACTCGACCTCGTCTCGATGTTCAAGGATGTCGCAGGCGCCTATGTGATGCAGGCGTCCTCACCCGCGCAGGTGCGACACCTGATCGACCGGGCGGTTCGCATTGCGCTTGCCCGGCGGACTCCGACCGCAATCGTCCTGCCCAACGATCTCCAGGAAGAACCCTACGAAAGCCCGCCGCGGGCGCACGGCACGCTGCACTCCGGCATCGGGTACAACGCTCCGAGCATCACGCCGCGCGAGGTGGATCTCGACCGTGCAGCAGAAGTGCTCAACGCCGGCAAGAAGGTCGCGATGCTGATCGGCGCCGGCGCGCTTCATGCGACCGACGAGGTGATCGCGGTTGCCGACCGGCTGTCGGCCGGCTGCGCCAAGGCGCTGCTCGGCAAGGCCGCGCTCCCCGATGACCTCCCTTGGGTGACGGGCTCGATCGGCCTGCTCGGCACCGAGCCCAGCTACGACATGATGATGGAGTGCGACACGCTGCTGATGGTCGGCTCCGGATTTCCTTATGCCGAGTTCCTGCCCAGGGAAGGCGCCGCGCGCGGCGTGCAGATCGACATCGATGCCAGTATGATGTCGATCCGCTTTCCCATGGAGGTCGGTCTCATCGGTGACGCCGCCGAGACGCTGCGTGCACTGCTGCCGCGGCTTACGCCCAAGACCGATGGCGCCTGGCGCAAGGGCATCGAAGAGGATGTTGCAAATTGGTGGACAACGCTGGACCACCGCGCACACCAGCCCGCAGCGCCGGTCAATCCGCAGCTCGTCGCCTGGGAGCTGTCTCCGCGCCTGCCCGACCGCGCCATCATCACCAGCGATTCCGGCTCCTGCGCCAACTGGTTCGCGCGCGACCTGAAGATGCGGCGCGGCATGACGGCCTCGCTCTCCGGCGGCCTCGCCTCGATGGGCGCCGCGGTACCCTACGCGCTCGCCGCGAAATTCGCCCATCCAGACCGGCCGGTGATCGCGCTGGTCGGCGACGGCGCGATGCAGATGAACAACATGGCCGAGTTGATCACCGCCGCCAAATACTGGCGCTCATGGCGCGATCCGCGCTTCATCGTCTGCGTCTTCAACAACGAGGATCTCAACCAGGTCACCTGGGAGCAGCGCATCATCAATGGCGATCCGAAATTCGAGGCCTCGCAGCGCATTCCCGACGTATCCTATTCGCGCTTCGCCGAGCTGATCGGCCTCTCCGGCATCTTCGTCGACAGCCCGCAAATGGTCGGCTCGGCGTGGGAGCAGGCGCTGGCGAGCGAGATGCCGGTCGTGCTCGAGGTGAAGACCGATCCCGATGTACCGCCACTGCCGCCGCACATCACCTTGCAGCAGGCGAAGAACTTCTCGCTCGCTTTGGTGAAGGGCGATCCCAACGAGACTGGCGTGATCAAAGGGACGGCCCGGCAGATGCTGGAAAAGGTCCTGCCCGGAAAGGAGTGAGGTGAACCATGAGCGATTTCCGCGATATCCGGCATGGCGTCAACGATCCCGTCGATGGTGTCGACGTCAAGCGACAGATCAATGCCAACCAGACCCCGCATGAGCGGGCACAGCGACACGCCGACGTGCGCGCCGATCCGTCGGCCTCGCCGGCAGAACCGTTCCTGCCAGAGAGGCTCCGGCGCAAGCCGACCGATCCGATCAACCCGCGCACCGGTCGCAACCCCAGGGACTAGGAACCTTCATCGCGCCGCCGTGTTGGTCGCCGCAAAGATTTCGCGCGGCAAGCAGCCGCGCCGCCAACGAGAGGACCGGACCATGAAACGTACCGCTATTGCTCTTGCCTGTGTGCTCCTTGCTGGCCCCGCGCTCGCCCAATCACTTGGCGAGAAGACCGGCGTCAATTCGGCGCTCGGCGTCGCCCCTGCTACCGCGGATTTCGTCAAGGAGGTTGCCGTCAGCGACATGTTCGAGATCGAATCGAGCAAGCTCGCCCAGCAGAAGGGCAATGCGCAGGAAAAGACCTTCGCGCAGCAGATGGTGACCGACCACACCAAGACCAGTAGCGAGCTGAAGGCCCTCGTCAGCGACGGCAAGGTGCAAGCCACGTTGCCGACGGCGCTCGACAGCTCGCACCAGAGCAAGCTCGACAAGCTCAAGAACGCCTCGGGCAAGAACTTCAGCTCGGACTACAATTCCTATCAGGTCAGCGCCCATGAGGACGCCGTGTCCCTGTTCGACCGCTACGCCAAAGGCGGCGACAACGCCGCGCTGAAGGACTGGGCCGGCAAGACGCTGCCGGCGCTCAAGTACCATCTCGAGATGGCCAAGGAGCTCGGCAAGGCGCCGAGCGTCGGGCAGTCCAAGTAAACATCTTCTGAGGACGCCCGCCCTCACCGGCGTCCTCTCGTTTTGCAACGATGCCTGTCTCCGCATTGAGATCGCAAAATCGCGGAGACCGTCATGGCGCAGCAAGACAAGACTCACTCACACGCCGGCACATCGTCCACGCCGCGAGCGCAACTTTCGCGGCGACTTTGCTGGCGTCGTCGACAGCGAAAGGAGACATGTCCATGGCCGAGCAGAAACTTGTCGATCCTGTCAGCCGCTACCCGAAGCCGCCCTTCAAGAAACAATCGCAGCCATGGCCCGGCCTTGCCGGCAAGATGGAGCCGTGGCCGGACCACGGCGAAACCAGCTACAAGGGTTCCGGTCGGCTGGCCGGCCGCAAGGCACTGATCACGGGCGGCGATTCCGGCATGGGCCGTGCCGCCGCGATTGCCTACGCCCGTGAGGGCGCCGACGTCGCCATCAACTATCTGCCGGCGGAGGAGCCCGACGCGCAGGAGGTGATCGCGCTGATCAAGAAGGAAGGACGTACTGGCCTTGCGATCCCCGGCGACCTCAAGGACGAGGCCTTCTGCAAGGGGCTGGTCGCGCAGGCCGTGCAAGGTCTGGGCGGGCTCGATATCATCGTCAACAACGCGGCGCGGCAGCAGGCGCGCGCCTCGATCCTCGACATCTCGTCGGAGGATTTCGATGCGACCATGAAGACCAACATCTACGCGCCGTTCTGGATCATCAAGGCGGCGCTGCCGCATCTCAAGGCGGGCTCCTGCATCATCGGCACCACGTCGGAGCAGGCCTACGATCCGTCACCGGATCTCTACGATTACGCGCTGACCAAGGCCGCGACCATGAACTACGTGAAGTCGCTGGCGAAGCAGCTCGCCTCGAAGGGCATCCGCGTCAACGGCGTTGCCCCCGGACCGATCTGGACCCCACTCCAGGTCTCCGGCGGCGCTACGATGGAGAAGCTCGAAAAGTTCGGCGGCATGACACCGCTCGGCCGTCCCGGTCAGCCCGCAGAGCTCGCCTCGATCTACGTTCAGCTCGCCGCGGCCGACGCCAGCTATGCGACTGGCCAGGTGTATGGCTCCGCGGGCGGATCGGGACAACCGTAAGGCTGCAGCACGGCAGGAACCATCATTACCACACCGCCGTTACAAAACTGTCATGGAGACCTTTTTAGCAGCCGTGGACTGATGACGCTCGCAACCGTCAAACCAACGCGGATCGATATCGCCATCGCGAACGAGATCGCGGATCATACCAACTCGGAGCTCGAGCAGACTGCGCAGGCGCTGACCTGGGGCGCGGACGAGCATGTGCTCGTTGCTCTTGCCGCTGCAGGCTGGCTTTACACCCGAGCCCGACCTGCGGAAGAGCGCCGTGCAGCCAATCACGTTCTTGCCGTGACGCTCGCGACGGCGGTGCTGCCGCACATCCTGAAATCCGCATTCGACCAGCTCAGGCCGGACCGGCTGACGCTGCGTGGCCATTGGCGCGGCATCCCGTTCTCCGGACGATCGCGCGACGCCTTCCCGTCCGGCCATGCGGTGCATATGGGTGCTCTGGCTTCCGCGGCCGGACTGCTGCCCCCGGTCCCGCGCCGTCTCGTCCGTGCCACGGCCGCAGCTCTGTCGCTGTCGCGGATCGCGCTGCTCGCGCACTGGGCGAGCGACGTCGTCGCCGGCTTTGCCCTCGGCGTCATCATCGAGCGGATGCTGCGGCCGTTGACCTTGACGAAGCGGCGCCGCCGGCCATTCAAGCTTCGGGCCCGGCGATGACCGAATATATTCTGCGCTTCATCATAGGAGGCGTGACCGTGTCCGCTTTCGCAATCCTCGGCGACATGCTCAAGCCGAAGAGTTTCGGCGGCCTCCTCGGCGCCGCGCCATCGGTCGCACTCGCCACACTCGGCATCGCAGTCGTTCAGCACGGCCCGCAATACGCCGCGGCCGAAAGCTGGACCATGATCTACGGTGCGATCGCTCTCGGCTGCTACAGCTTGGCCGTCTGCCATCTCTTGATGAGGTTTCGGCTCGCGGCGCTGACCGCCACCATCATCGCTTTTGCCGTATGGCTTGTGGTCGCGTTCGGCCTGCTCGCGGGTTTTGGAGGGTCCGCGTGATGCCGGTCAAGCTGTCAACCTCGGCGCTCAAGCAGACGCACTGGTACGAATACGGCGTCCGCTTCCTGCTCGGGGGCATCGCAACAGTTTTCACGGGGATCGTTGGCGCACGCTTCGGGATCTCCGTCGGCGGGCTCTTCCTCGCACTTCCCGCCATCTTCTGCGCCAGCGCGACGCTGATCGAAAGCCACGAACGGCGCCGCAAGGAAAAGGCTGGCCTCAGCGGGATGAGGCGCGGACGGCAGGCGGCGGCGCTAGACGCAGCCGGCGCCGGCCTTGGAAGCATCGGCCTTGTAGCGTTCGCCGCCGCCTTCTACGTCATGGTCACGGCAAGCATCGTCGGCGCGTTCGCCACCGCGATCCTGGCCTGGGCCATGGTTTCCGTGTCGGCGTGGTGGCTCAGGCGGAAGCTCCGCATCACCTCGCGTCGCAAGCAATCCCAAGGCTCGGCGCGATCAGCGAGGACCCGCAGCCCCACCCGGTAGCATCAGGAAATTGTACATCTCGGCGGCCGTCTGAAGCTGCTCGATACGGGTCGCGACGACGTCGCGCTCCATGCCATTGGGCAGGCCCGCCATCGCGTGCTCAAGCCGCAGCTTCTGCGCGTCGAGACGCTGTTCGAACGTGTGTGGTTCAGACCGTCTTCGCATTGTCCGCCCTCGGGGGTTGCAAGCCCGGACTGTTGGCCCAGCGCTCGACCTGCTCGATGACTTTCTGATGGCTCGGACGCACCGGCTTCGGCGCTTCGCGCTCCTCGGAAAGCTTGCGGGGTAACCTGACCTCGTCCGTCATGGCTGATCTCCCTCTCCAGGAGAACGCCTTGTCGCGCGAATTGTTTCATCCGCAACGCATTGATTTTATTGAGTATTCCTACTAATTTTGGGATTTTGCGGACTCTTGTGGAACTCGCGCCAAGCTGGTTTGTTGAGTAAACTACTCAATTTGCTCAATTTGCGTGATCGAACCCATGAACGACCTTCGTGCTGAGCGCCTGCAGGTCATGCTCTCGCCGGACGAGCTGGCCGCGGTTGATGATTTCCGGTTCAAGCACCGCATGCCGACGCGCGCCGCAGCGGTTCGCGAACTGCTCAGGTTCGGATTGGCCGCCGCAGACGTCGACGCAATGCCCGGCGTGAAGTCGAGCAGCTTCGGCGTCTTCGGCCGCGGCGCTGACGGCCACACCCAGGGCGATCCAGAAGGCGGCAAGGAAGGCTGATCCAACGCCCTCAAAACAAAACGGCCCCGGCACGGGGCATGCCAGGACCGTCCTTGGAGATTGCTTCCGGCGCAGCGGGGGCATGACAACCGGAAGCAACCTGTCGACTCTTCGTGCGGGGATTGGTTCCTAGCGTAATTACCCGCTCGGTGCGGCGCCGGAATCATCCGGCGTCATGCCGGAGCCGGGCGTCTTGCCGTCGTCGTTCAGCTTGGGATCGCGCGTCGCCTCACGCGACGCCGAACCTTTCGGATCGGTCTTGTGAACGGTCTGCGCGCGCTGCTTGTCGCGCGGCTGCGTCTCGGCGCGCTTGTCCTTGACGATGCCCTGGTCTGAATGCGCCATGATGTCCTCTCGCCTCTCGTAATGTCTCGAGCGAGTACGCGCCGGCCCGGCGAATGTTCCAGCGCGTGGCGAGCAGCGCTAACTGCGCGCTGCGTGGATTGCAGCCGATGCATTTTCCTGGTGCACCTGCCGCACCGTCGTCACTGTCGCGAATGCAACCGAGACGCCAAAGGCGAGAATGAGCGAAAAAAGAGCCAGACGTGGAGCCATCGCAGAACCTCCTTCTGGAAACGATCGATCGTCGGTGAATATCCTGAATTGATCGCTTGCATTCCGTGAGCGGCCTCACACCCAGATTCGCGGAACGACAGCGCTCACGCATCCTGCGTTTTGAGGACGCCGACTTTTACGGGCGGGATTTCGCCGTCCAGCCAGTCCTGCTCGTTCGCCAGCGCCGTCCAGGCATCCGCCATATAACGCTTATGGGCGGGCTGCCCTTCGGCGCGCTCTGCCAGCTGAAGGCAATTGTCGGCGTTGTCTCTGAAAATGTCAGACTGTCTCATGGGCATGATCTGGGGACGGAACTCTCGTCGCGCAACCGCCCTTACCGGACTGTAACGCTCCGGGAACTTCGTACGCCATCTGTCATTGAAGATGCATGAGAATTCTTGTCGCGATCGTCCTGATCGTCTTGGCGCTCAGCAGCACCTCGGCGTCCGCCGACAGTGCCGGCGAGCGAACCGCCGGCGACCGCGCGCCGACCGCAACCGACGTCGTGACCGGCCTCTACGCCTTCAGCCGGTTCCAACAGAGCCTGCTGGAAAGCACCGACCTGAAAGGCAATTCCGAGGTGAAAAACCTCGCCGCCCTGCGCGCCGAAGAGGCCACCAAGCGCGACAAGACCTTGAAGCAGATTCAGGACGCGATCGGGACGGAGCCGCGCCTGGGCAAAACAACGTCTGCGAGCGCAAGCCTCGTCGAACCCGACAACTCGGACGGGCCGATCTACGTCAAGAGTTTCTATGCTGCTCAGATTCCCGAATATGACGCTGCCATCAGCCTGCTCGAGCATTATCTGAAGGCGCCCGACAATGCCGCGCTCGCCGCATTCGCGCGTGAACAGCTCCCGATGCTGCGCGCGCAGGTGAAGGACGCGGCGCGCACCATGGCCGACAAGTAGCCGCCTTATTTCTTGTCTTCGGGATGATGATGCTGCTGACTCTGCGGGCGCACCGTGCGATCGCTCTCGGGCATCCTGTCTCGGCCGGCATCGCCATTGTCGTCCTTGCCGCCCGAGGTCGAGGTGCCGCTGCCGCTCGGGTTCGAGTTGGGTGCAGCACCCGTGGTCTGCGGCTCCGCCTGCGGGTTGGCCGAGCTTGCGGCGGGATCGCCCGTCACGGCCCCGCGTCCGCTGGGCGCGCCGGCCTGCGCGAGGGCCGATCCGGCAGCAAACAATGTCACGACAAAGACGGCACATGCAGCTCTCATGGGCGCGCGCTCCCTGTGTCTTCTGCTGGCTAACCCCAGGGGCCCGTCCTCCGTTCCCTGGGAGCCGGTTTGGGGTCCAATGGGCCCGTTCGACAGCCGCAATTTTCCCGAATCCGAATGGAACCATTGGCGGTCTCGGTCGTTATTGCGGTCGGGCTGAGCAAAGCAGGTTCCAATTCCCAGGCGCCGTAACCTTGGCGCTTGATTTCGAATTTGGCTGACGCTCTATTTTGACTAGTTGCGTCATGCCTGAGATTCGGGCGGCGCCTGCGGGGGGAATAGTATGAGCGACCTCGATTCCGGAACAACGTCCCGCTCCGGTCGTCGCGTCCCAAAGCCAAAACCCAATGGTACGTCGGAGCCGGATTCCCGGCAGGAATTGCTGCTTGCGCTCCAGGCGATGCGCAGCGGCGATTTCTCGGTGCGGATGAGCGGCGACTATCTCGGCATCGACGGCAAGATTGCCGACACTTTTAACGAGATCATCGCCGCCAACCAGCGCATGGCGCAGCAGCTCGAGCTGGTCGGGCAGGTGGTGGGACGCGAGGGCAAGACCCGCCAGCGCGTGAAGTTCGGGCTTGCCTCCGGCTCCTGGGCCGACATGGAAGGCTCCGTCAACACGCTGATCGACGACCTGCTCTGGCCCACACGCGAGGTCACCCGCGCGGTTGCGGCGGTGGCGCAAGGCGACCTGCTCCAGACCGTCAAGCTCGACGTCGACGGCCGTCCGCTCCGCGGCGAATTCTTGCAATCGGCGACCATCGTCAACACCATGATCAAGCAGCTCGGCGTGTTCACCTCGGAGGTGACACGCGTCGCGCGCGAGGTCGGCACCGAAGGCAAGCTCGGCGGCCAGGCCCAGGTGCCGGAAGTGACCGGCGTCTGGAAGGATTTGACCGAGAGCGTCAACTCGATGGCGAACAACCTGACCAACCAGGTTCGCAACATCGCCGAGGTGACGATCGCGGTCGCCAACGGCGATTTGTCCAAGAAGATCACCGTCGACGTCCGCGGCGAGATCCTTCAGCTCAAGGAAGCCATCAATACGATGGTGGACCAGCTCCGCTCCTTCGCCTCCGAAGTGACGCGCGTCGCGCGCGAGGTCGGCACCGACGGCAAGCTCGGCGGCCAGGCCATCGTGCCCGGCGTCGCCGGCACCTGGAAGGATTTGACGGACTCCGTGAATGCGATGTGCGGCAACCTCACCGCACAGGTCCGCAACATCGCCAACGTGACGACGGCCGTGGCGCGCGGCGATTTGTCCCGCAAGATCACCGTGGACGTGCGCGGCGAAATCCTGGAGCTGAAAGACACCATCAACACCATGGTGGACCAGCTCAACTCGTTCGCCTCCGAGGTGACGCGCGTCGCGCGCGAGGTCGGCACCGAAGGCAAGCTCGGCGGCCAGGCCCAGGTGCCCGGCGTCGCCGGCACCTGGAAGGACCTCACCGACAACGTCAACTTCATGGCCTCGAACCTGACCGCCCAGGTCCGCAACATCGCCGACGTCGCCACCGCGATCGCGGGCGGCGACCTGTCGAAAAAAATCACGGTGAACGTCTCGGGCGAGATCCTTCAGCTCAAGGAAACGCTCAACACCATGGTCGACCAGCTCAACGCCTTCGCCGGCGAAGTCACGCGCGTCGCGCGCGAGGTCGGCACCGAAGGCCGGCTCGGCGGTCAGGCCAACGTGCTCGGTGTCGCCGGCACCTGGAAGGACCTGACCGAGAGCGTCAACTCGATGGCGTCGAACCTGACCGCGCAGGTCCGCAACATCGCCGAGGTGACGACGGCAGTCGCCGGCGGCGACTTGTCCAAGAAAATCACCGTGGACGTGCGCGGTGAAATTCTGGAGCTGAAGGACACCATCAACACCATGGTGGACCAGCTCAACGCCTTCGCCGGCGAAGTCACGCGCGTGGCACGCGAAGTCGGCACCGAGGGCAAGCTCGGCGGCCAGGCCGTCGTGCGCGGCGTCGGCGGCACTTGGAAGGACTTGACGGACTCCGTCAACTCGATGGCCTCGAACCTGACCGGTCAGGTCCGCAACATCGCCGAAGTCGCGACCGCGGTCGCCAAGGGCGATTTGTCGAAGAAGATCACCGTGAACGTCTCGGGCGAAATCCTTCAGCTCAAGGAAACGCTCAACACCATGGTCGACCAGCTCAACGCCTTCGCCGGCGAAGTCACGCGCGTCGCCCGTGAGGTCGGCACCGACGGCAAGCTCGGCGGTCAGGCCGACGTGCCCGGCGTCGCCGGCACCTGGAAGGACCTCACCGACAGCGTGAACTCGATGGCGGGCAACCTCACCGCCCAGGTCCGCAACATCGCCGAGGTCGCGACCGCCATCGCCGGCGGCGACCTCTCGCGCAAGATCACGGTGGACGTGCGCGGCGAGATCCTTCAGCTCAAAGACACCCTCAACACGATGGTCGACCAGCTCAACCGCTTCGCGGGCGAGGTCACGCGCGTCGCGCGCGAGGTCGGCACCGAAGGCCGCCTCGGCGGCCAGGCCAACGTGCCCGGCGTTGCCGGCACCTGGAAGGATCTCACCGACAGCGTGAACTCGATGGCCGGCAACCTCACCGCCCAGGTCCGCAACATCGCCGAAGTGACGACCGCCGTGGCGCGCGGAGACCTGTCGCGCAAGATCACCGTGGACGTGAAGGGCGAAATCCTCGAGCTCAAGAACACCATCAACACCATGGTGGACCAGCTCAACGCCTTCGCCGGCGAGGTCACGCGCGTGGCGCGCGAAGTCGGCACCGAAGGCAAGCTCGGCGGCCAGGCCGAGGTGTCCGGCGTCGCCGGCACCTGGAAGGATCTCACCGACAACGTCAACTTCATGGCCTCGAACCTGACCGCGCAGGTCCGCAACATCGCCGAGGTCGCGACCGCGATCGCCGGCGGCGACCTGTCGAAGAAGATCACCGTGGACGTGCGCGGCGAGATCCTTCTCTTGAAGGACACGTTGAACACCATGGTGGAGCAGCTCCGCTCCTTTGCCGCAGAAGTGACGCGCGTCGCCCGCGAGGTCGGCACCGAAGGCCGGCTCGGCGGCCAGGCCGTCGTGCCCGGCGTCGGCGGGACCTGGAAGGACCTCACCGACAACGTCAATTTGCTCGCCGCGAACCTCACCACGCAAGTGCGCAACATCGCCGAAGTCACCACCGCCGTGGCGCGCGGCGACTTGTCCCGCAAGATCACCGTGGACGTGAAGGGCGAAATTCTCGAGCTCAAGAACACCATCAACACCATGGTGGACCAGCTCAACGCCTTCGCCGGCGAGGTCACGCGCGTCGCCCGCGAGGTCGGCACCGAAGGCAAGCTCGGCGGCCAGGCCCAGGTGCCGGGCGTCGCGGGCACCTGGAAGGACCTCACCGACACCGTGAACTTCATGGCGGCGAACCTCACCGAGCAGGTCCGCGGCATCGTCAAGGTGGTGACCGCGGTCGCCAACGGCGATCTGAAGCAGAACCTCACGGTGAAATCGAAGGGCGAAGTGGCGGCACTCGCCGACACCATCAACAACATGACCGAGACGCTCGCGACCTTCGCCGATCAGGTGACGTCGGTGGCGCGCGAGGTCGGCGTCGAGGGCCGGCTCGGTGGCCAGGCCAACGTGCCCGGCGCGGCCGGCACCTGGAAGGACCTCACCGGCAACGTCAACCTCTTGGCGGCCAACCTCACCTCGCAGGTGCGCGCGATCGCCGAGGTCGCGACCGCCGTGACCAAGGGCGACCTGACGCGATCGATCCAGGTCGATGCCCGCGGCGAGGTCGCCGAGCTGAAAGACAACATCAACACGATGATCACGAACCTCCGTCTGACGACGGACGTGAACACCGAGCAGGACTGGCTGAAAACCAACCTGGCCAAATTCACCAACATGCTCCAGGGCCAGCGCGATCTCGCCACGGTCGGCCGGCTGCTGCTGACCGAATTGTCGCCGCTGGTGAACGCCCATACCGGCGTGATCTACCAGGTCCAGAGCGAGGATAGTCCGCAGCTTCTGCTGCTTGCCTCCTATGCCGGCGACGGCGTCTATCCGTATCAGCGCGTGCTGCCGCTCGGTGACGGCTTGATCGGCCAGTGCGCCCTCGACAAGCGCCCGCGCGTGGTCGCGGACATTCCGGCCGACGTGGTTCCGATCAATTCGGCGCTGTTCCGCGTCGCCCCGAAGAACCTCGTAGTGCTGCCGGTGCTGTTCGAGGGCCAGGTCAAGGCGGTGATCGAGCTTGCCTCGCTCACCTCGTTCACGACCTCGCAGATGACGTTCCTGGAGCAGCTCACCGATTCCATCGGCATCCTGCTCAACTCGATCGAAGCGACGATGCAGACCGAGGGCCTGCTCAAGCAGTCGCAGCAGCTCGCCGGCGAGCTCCAGACCCAGCAGCGCGAATTGCAGCAGACCAACGACCAGCTCGAGCAGAAGGCCCAGCAACTTGCCGAACGCAACGTCGAGGTCGAGCGCAAGAACCAGGAAATCGAGCAGGCCCGCCGCGCGCTGGAGGAGAAGGCGACCGAGCTCGCACTGACCTCGAAGTACAAGTCCGAATTCCTCGCCAATATGAGCCACGAGCTGCGCACGCCGCTGAACTCGATCCTGATCCTGGGACAGCAGCTCACCGACAATCCGGACGGCAACCTCTCGGCCAAGCAGGTCGAATTCGCCCGCACCATCCACGGCGCCGGCACCGACCTGCTCAACCTCATCAGCGACATTCTCGATCTCTCCAAGATCGAATCCGGCACGGTGACGGTCGATGCCGAGGAGATCCTGACCGCAAACCTGCTCGAGACCGTCGGCCGGCCGTTCCGACACGAGGCCGAGAACCGCGGCCTGTCGTTCAAGATCGACGTCGACCCGAACCTCGCGCGCAGCATTGTCACCGACTCCAAGCGCCTGCAACAGGTCCTCAAGAACCTGCTCTCCAACGCCTTCAAATTCACCGCCGAAGGCGAAGTGCGCCTGAAGGTCGCCGCCGTGGTCGGCGGCTGGGGCACGGATCATCCGATACTGAACTCCGCACCGGCCGTGATCGCCTTCGAAGTCTCCGACACCGGCATCGGCATTCCCCTGGAGAAGCAGAAGCTGATCTTCGAGGCGTTCCAGCAGGCGGATGCCGGCACCAGCCGCAAATATGGCGGCACCGGTCTCGGCCTTGCCATCAGCCGCGAACTCGCAAGCCTGCTCGGCGGCGAAATCCATCTGCGTAGCGCGCCCGGCAAGGGTTCGTCCTTCACGCTTTATCTGCCGCTGAAATACTCCGGGCCGACGCTCGCGCCGCGCGCTGCGCCCGCGCCGCAAGCATACAATCAGCCGCCGGCGCTGCAGCCGGCGGCAGAGCAGCAGCGCGTCATCGAGCAGCTTCCCGACGACCGGCTCAATCTCGAGCCCGGCGACGCCATCCTTCTCATCGTCGAGGACGATCCGCACTATGCGCGCGTGCTGGTCGATCTTGCCCGCGACAAGGGCTTCAAGGTTCTGGTCGCCGCACAGGGCGCGGAAGCGCTGGAGCTTGCGAAGCAGTATCAGCCCCGCGCCGTCTCGCTCGACGTATTCCTGCCGGACATGCTGGGCTGGACGGTGCTGAGCCAGCTCAAGCACAACCCGCTGACGCGCCACATCCCGGTGCAGATCATCACGCTCGACGAAGACCGCCAGCACGCGTTGGCCCGCGGCGCATTCTCGTTCGTCAGCAAGCCTACGACGACCGAGGGTGTTTCGGCGGCGCTGATGCAGATCAAGGAATATGCGCGGCCGCGGCGCAAGCGGCTCCTGATCGTCGAGGACAACGAGGCCGAGCAGCTCTCGATCCGCGAGTTGCTGCATCACGACGACATCGAGATCGTAACGGCCGATACCGGCGCCGGCGCGCTTTCGATGCTGCGCGAGGTTCCCTGCGATTGCGTGGTGCTCGACCTGCGGCTGCCCGACATGAGCGGCTTCGAGGTGCTGGACCAGATCCGCAACGACGAGGTCCTGTCGAACGTTCCGGTCGTGGTCTTCACCGGCCGCGAACTGTCGGCGGAGGAGGATGCGGAACTCCACACCATGGCGCGCAGCATCGTGGTCAAGGGCGTCGAATCGCCCGAGCGTCTGCTCGACGAAACCGCGCTGTTCCTGCATCGCGTGATCACGGAACTGCCGGTCGAGAAGCAACGCATGCTGGAGAAGCTGAACAGCTCCGACGAGGATCTGATCGGCAAGACCGCCCTGCTCGTCGACGACGACGCCCGCAACATCTTCGCACTGTCGAGCGTGCTGGAACGGCGCGGCATGAAGGTGTTGACGGCGACGACCGGCCGCGAGGCGGTCGCCCTGGTCGAATCCAATCCGAAGATCGCCATCGTGCTGATGGACATCATGATGCCGCAGATGGATGGCTATCAGACCATCGGCGTCATTCGCGAAAATCCGACCTTCGCCCGCCTTCCGATCATCGCGCTGACCGCCAAGGCGATGAAGGGCGACCGCGAGAAATGCCTGGAGGCCGGCGCGTCCGACTACCTCGCCAAACCCGTCAACACCGATCAATTGCTGCTTGCGATCCGCATGTGGCTGCACCGATGAGTTCGGATCCGCGAATGGACCACGAAAAGGTCAACATTCTCCTCGTCGACGACCAGCCGGCCAAGCTGCTCGCCTATGAGGTGATCCTGAAGGATCTCGGTGAGAACCTCGTGGTCGCCTCGTCCGGTCGCGAGGCGCTGGAGGTGCTGCTCAGGACCGAGGTCGCGGTGATCCTGGTCGACGTCTGCATGCCCGAGCTCGACGGCTTCGAGCTTGCCGCGATGATCCGCGAGCATCCGCGCTTCCAGAAGACCGCGATGATCTTCATCTCGGCGATCCAGGTCAGCGACATCGACCGCCTGCGCGGCTACGAGATGGGTGCAGTCGACTACGTGCCGGTGCCGGTGGTGCCGGAGGTGCTGCGCGCCAAGGTCAAGGTATTTGCGGAGCTCTACCGCAAGACGCGCGAGCTCGAACGGCTGAACCAGGATCTCGAGGACCGCGTGCGCGCGCGCACGGCGGAGCTGGAGAATTCCACCGCAAAGCTGCGCGAGAGCGAGCAGCGGCGCAGCATGGCGATTGCCGCCGGCAAGATGGGCTCCTGGGACTGGGACTGGATTACCGGCGACTGGATGTGGGACGAGGGGCAGTATCGCATCTTTGGCGTTGGCCCGGAGAGCTTCGATGTGAACCCGGCCAACGTTCAGGCGCTGTTGCATCCTGATGACGTCGATCAGTTGCGCAAGGCGATTGCCGAATTCAACAAGGGCACGCGCGCCTATGAAACGGAGTTCCGCATCGTGCGGCCCGACGGCGAGGTGCGCTGGTGCGTCGGCACGGCCGCTGCCACCGCCGACGATAGCGGTCGAGTTGTGCGCGTCAGCGGTGTTACCGTCGACATCACCGAGCGCAAACGCGCGGAAGAGAGACAAAATCTGCTGGCGCGCGAAGTGGATCACCGCGCCAAGAATGCGCTGGCGCTGGCGCAGTCGATCGTGCGCCTCACCCGTGCCGACGAGGTCAAGGCCTACGTCAACGCGGTTGAGGGGCGCATCAATGCTCTGGCGCGCGTGCACACGATCCTGTCGCTATCGAGCTGGCAGGGTGCAGAGCTCTCCAGGCTGATCGACGAAGAGCTTGCGCCCTACTCGCTCGGTGGCCAGATCAAGCTGGCGGGACCGGAGGTTCAGTTGCTGCCGACGACCGCCCAGACGCTGGCGCTGGCGCTGCACGAGCTCTTCACCAACTCGGCGAAGTATGGCGCGCTCTCGACGCGGTCGGGGCGGCTCGCGATCGGCTGGCAAGTCGAGGACGACCAGCTCACGTTGACCTGGGATGAAACCGGCGGTCCGCTGGTGAAGACGCCGAAATCCCGTGGCTTCGGCACACGGAGCCTGCTTGCCAGCGTCGAATCGCAGCTTGGCGGACAGGCGGAATTCGACTGGCGCGCCGAAGGCCTGTTGTGCCGCCTCGGTGTGCCGCTGACCCGGAGGACCGCAGCGCCGGCGGCCGCGAGCAAGTTCGATACGGCTCCTTCCGAAGCCCTTCAGCGGGCTTCCGGCTAGCGCGACGTGACGACTCTCATGCGCGGCATCGGCTGCGGTTCGACGGCGACACGTCCTTCCAGCCAGGCTTCCGTTTGCGCGAGATCGCGTAGTGCCCTTGCATAACGGCGGGCCGCACTGCGCTCGGCGCCGCGCGGCAGCTTGCGCGCCTTGCGCAGCATGTCCGCGGCCGCGTTACGATAGGCCAGCGAACGATAGAGAAAGACAACCTTGCCCATATCGAATGTTCCCATGTTGACGACATTCATCCTCGCAAGATCGGCATGAACGCTGGATGAAAGCCGGGAAAGACAAATCTTCATGGAAAGGGAACCAACGGCCGCCGAGCGCGTTTGCATGCCACACCGCGAGGCGGTTCCATGCGTGCGAAAAAGTCGCCGAGCCTCATCTCTCCGACCGGAATCATCAAGCTGATGACACATGCGATGATGGGCGCAGCCCTCGGCCTCATCTTCGGGCTCGCGCTCGTCCTGTCGAATCCTGCGGTCGCAAATTTGCTGAACCATGGCGGAGATTCGGCCGCTGCCGTTTTCGTGGTCACGCTGGTGACGACGTTCGCGATCGGCGCGACCCTCACGGGGGTGGTGTTCATCATTACCGAGAACAAGGAATTTTGAAGCGCACGTGAATCACACGGAGCGGTTCGTCCGGAACTCCTGCACCGAATGACGGTTGGCTGCCTGCGTCAATTCAACTCAGGGAGTTCCCGCGATGAAAACCACCAAGCTCGCTCTCGCCGTGATGCTGGCAACCGGCCTCGCCGCCGCCCCGTTCGCCGCGCAGGCAAAGTCGGACAAGACGAAACACGGATCCTCAACCTCGTCTTCGCAGACGACGGGCGCGAACACGAAATCCAAGGGCGCCGATCCCTCCGGCCAAGGCGGCTCCGGTCCCGGCTCCGATCAGGGCGGCACCATGACGAACAACAACAGCAAGGGCATGAAGAGCAGCAAGTGAGCTTGGCCGATCAGGCAGTCGATGGCCCCGCGATGGGCGCGGGGCCATCTTGCCTTGGTGCGCAATCGGGATGTGCTCTGCGCCGCATCGCCAGCTCATCGCGGCTGACGCGTTTTCAAATCTTCGATGGGCGAGTATCCGGTTCCGCGGCTTTCCGCGCGCTTTGGCTGCGTCGGATATGAGGGTGTTATCGTCCCGCGGCATTCGCCTTCACGAGATGCTCGAGCTGCGCGCGCTTGCGTGCGATCAGGAGCTGGGTTGCAGCATCATCGAGGCCCTCGCGCTGCAACTGCCGGATGGCGGAGCCGAGTTCGAGAATCTCGGCACGCAGTCTTAGAATCCGGTACGCGTCCGGGTCTTCCTCCACCGCGCGCCCCCAAGCTTTCAGCGGCGCGCAATCACGCGCAGGGGATGATCTGATGACTTCCCGGGGCGAAGACGCACCCGGTCACGGACGTTAGGCAGGACGTCGCCGCCGCCCGCCGCCTTCCATTCGCCGATCAGCAGGTTGATTTTCCGGCGCAGATCCATCTGCGCCAGGGCCTTTTCTGTGCAGTCGCGATCGCGATCGACGAGGTCGCGCACGGACACCTCGATGTCGGCCATTTCGAGCCTCAAGGCGCTGATTTTGCGTCGAATTTCATTAATTCTGTTGTCCATGGCTTGTTAGAACAAAATAAGAACATATAGTCAAGTCACGATTTCAGAATGGAGAGGTCCGATGCAGATTCAAGGTAAAGCCAAATTCGACGCCAGGGTTTTCCTCACGGAGCAGATGACGCGGACGCAGGGGCTGAAGCTGAAGCGGCTGAGTGACGAGGCGTATCAGCCCACACAATACGATCGACATCTGTCGTTCGCGGAAGCCGCGCGGCGCATCCAAGTGCTCGAGGCGGAGATCGAACTGGCTAACTCGTTCTGAGACGCGCGCCGCGCGTCTGGAACATTGCGTAAGCAATACGGTTCTTTCTCCGGGCCAAGGAGAGAGGCGATGGCACGCAAGGCAAAGAAGCGCCGTTACTCACGCAGCTCCGGCGGTGATGTCGAGCGCGAGATGCGCCGCTACAAGAAGGGTAGCGCGAAAAGCGGACCGGGCGGACGCGGCGGACGTGTGAAGAGCCGCAAACAGGCGATCGCGATTGGACTGTCCAAGGCCCGCAAGAAGGGCAAGAAGGTGCCGAAGAAGGCGTCGAAGCGGAAGACAGCCAAGAAGAAGACGGCCAAGAAGACGACAAAGAAAACCCGGAAGAGCTCGAAGCGCAAATCCAGCAAACGGTGACGCCGACCGGCGTCAGATCATGCTGCCCGGCATGAAACAGCGGATCGAGATTCCGAACGTCGTCTTGACCGGCCACACCATGGTGCGGCCGGCACGGTTCGGCTCGGTTATCACCGCCTCGTCCGGTACCTCGACCCACTGGCCGTCGAGTCGTACACGATAGTGTCCGTCGTGCGATTCCCAATCGGGATCGGATACAGCAAAGCCATCTGCATCCGAGCAACACGGCCCGAGATGGCTGCGCAAACCGTCGAACCATGGTTTCAGGGGGGAGTTGGCGTAACGGCCATCGTCGCGCCCCAACGCGCTTCCAGCCGTCAGCACGATCGGCGCCATGAGCAGCGCACACCTCAGCGAGAGCTTCAATCGATCCATGTCGGCACCGATCAAATGCGAACATCCGGTTCCACAAGCGAGCCGGAGGCTCGAAAGTTCCACGCCTGCAATTCGGCCTGGCGGCTTCATTGCCGCCAAGCCCGCCGCACGTCAGGCCCAACTGTGACCAGCGAACGCGGCTTTTTCGGACGAACCCGTCACCATTGCTGCCGTTAACGAGAATGTTATCGGCTGCCTGTGGGTATCTTCCGAACGCGCACGAAAAAGGCGGCCTGTTGGCCGCCTTTTGAATTCCTCGTCGAGCGCGAGACTTACACCAGCGGCACCGCGACGAACCGGGTCGCCTCCGCGCTCTTCACCTGCAACAGCACGCTGTTCTTGCCGGACGACCTCGCCTGCGCCAGTTCCGAGCGGACGTCGCCGACATTGGCAACGGCCTTGCCGCCGACATTGAGGATGACGTCGCCGGTCTGGATGCCGCGCTGCGCGGCCGGTCCCTGCGGATCGACCTCGGTAACCACGACGCCCTTCTGTCCCGCGCCCTGGATGTCGCCGGCCGGCGCCAGGCTGAGGCCGAGCCGCGGCGTGCCGGCGTTCGGCTGCACCTTGTCTTGGTCAGACTTCGCCTGACGCTCGTTCGGCAACTCGCCGAGCGCCAGTGTGACCGTCTTGCTATCGGCCTTGTGGAGGAGATCGAGCTTTACGGACGTGCCCGGCGCCAGGGTGGCAATGGTGCGGGCGAGATCGCGGGAGTCCTTGACCGCCGTGCCGTTGACGGCGGTGATGACGTCGCCGGCCTCGATGCCGGCCTTCGCCGCCGGGCTGCCGTCCTGCGGATTGTCGACGATCGCGCCGCGCGCCTCCTTCAGGCCGAGGCTGTCGGCGATCTCGGAGGTCACCGGCTGCACCTGCACGCCGAGCCAGCCGCGCGTGACCGCGCCCTTGTCCTTCAACTGCGCGATGACGAGCTTCGCGGTCGAGGCCGGAATGTCGAAGCCGATGCCGACCGAGCCGCCGGACGGCGAGAAGATTGCGGTGTTCACGCCGATCACGTTGCCGCTCATGTCGAACGCCGGACCGCCGGAATTGCCCTTGTTGATCGGCGCGTCGATCTGGAGGAAGTCGTCATAGGGACCGTTGCCGATGTCGCGGCCGCTGGCCGAGACGATGCCGGCGGTCACGGTGCCGCCAAGGCCGAACGGATTGCCGACCGCAACCACCCAGTCGCCGATGCGCGGCTTCTGGTCGGAGAATTCGACGAACGGAAAATCCTTCTTGCCCTCGACCTTGATCAGCGCGAGATCGGTCTTCGGATCGGTGCCGACCACCTTCGCGGTGTAGATCGAGCCGTCGTCCATCGTCACCTGCACCGACTCGGCGTGATCGACGACGTGATTGTTGGTCACGGCATAGCCGTCGGCTGAGATGAAGAATCCGGAGCCCTCGCCGGTGATGATCTGGTGGCGCTGGCGCGGCGTGCCGTTCATGTCGCCCGGACCACGGAAGCCGAACTGCCGCGAGAACTGGTCGAACGGCGAATCCTCATCCGGGTCCATCCGCTTCTGTTGCAGCATCGCGCCCTTGTCGTTGTCCTGGTCGATTTTGACCCGCACCGAGATGACGGCGGGTTTGACCTTGCTGACGAGGTCGCCGAAGCCGGGTGGCGTGGCGGCCATTGTCGCAGCCTGCGCCGGCGCGATGAAGGAGGCCATGCCGAGCGGCGAAGAGCCGTGAGAGGCAGCCAGCACGGCAACACCAAGCGCTGCTACGGTGCCGAGCAACGCCAGCCGGCGCGGCTTCAAGATAGTGCGGGACGAGGTGGTGTCGGAATTGACGCGATCGTTCATGTCGGAATGTCCATGTTGGGTAAGTCGCCTTGGACCCAACATGGACATCGTCGCCTTACGGCGTCCCGTCCGTCCGGTTAAATCTTGGCAAAGAAGGCGCAGGCCCGAGGCAATGGATGAACTCCGTCAGAGGCCGTCACGACTCGAACGGTATCCGCTGAAGCATCTCGGGTGCGAATCCGATCCGTACAGTCTGTCGGCCACACGGCCCAGCACGATCGAAGCCGGTGCACCGCCTCACGCCGCGACCGGAGCCTCCCATCCCGGGGCCGCGTCTTCTTCACGTTGCGCATTGCACGCGTCGAAATGCGCTTTCAGGGCTGTCTCGGCGAGATATTCGAAATGTTCGGCCTGACCAAGGAGTTGCCAGTTCTGGAGCGGCCGGTAGGCCGCCTGCTGACGACAGAGGGACGCCAGCGCCCGGTAGCGACGTACGTTCTCCATGAAAAACCTCCCTCGCAGACACAGAGCTTATGTCCCGATTTGCGTCAGGCCGATGGCGGTCATGCAAAACATTTTCTGCGCGCGTAGCCCGTCTCGCCAAGGTTAACTTTCAGGAAACGCGCACGCGTGCCTTGGTTCCTATTCGTGAACCCGACCGCGGAACTCGTTGGGCTGGCTAGGCGTAGCGGCGGCGTTCGACGTCGATGCCGACCAGATCGAGATACCGTTCGATCGGTTCCGGCCACGGAGAAAAGTCGCGCTCTGCCGCAACCGCCAGTTTGGCACAGCGGCGCGCGATGCCTCCGTGAACTACCGGGTGCGCACGTTCTCACTGACGCGCATCGTCCCTGCTGAACTATGTTGCAGCTTCGGAACCCCTGCCCACGTCCGCAGCAGCGCGGATGGCCGCGATGTTAGCTGCATAATCGGCGCTGCACTTGCCGCGAAATACGGCCGATCCTGCCACGAGGGTATCGGCGCCCGCGGCGGCCACGGCGGCGGCATTGTCGCTCGTGACGCCGCCATCAACCTCGAGCCGGACCGGCCGGTCGCCGATCATGCTGCGAATGCGCCTGATCTTCTCGATCTGGGAGTCGAGGAAGGACTGGCCGCCGAAGCCGGGGTTGACCGTCATCACCAGCACGAGATCGAGACGATCGAGCACGTATTCGATCGCGTTTTCCGGGGTTGCCGGGCACAGGCTGACGCCCGCCTTCTTGCCGAGCGCACGGATGGCCTGGAGCGAGCGGTCAAGATGCGGGCCGGCCTCGGCATGAACGGTGATAACGTCGGCGCCGGCTTTGGCGAATGCTTCCAGATAGGGATCGGTCGGCGCGATCATCAGATGCACGTCGAAGATCCTCTTGGTCAACGGTCGGATCGCCTTGATCACGTCAGCGCCATAACTGATGTTCGGGACGAAGTGTCCGTCCATGACGTCGCAATGGATCCAGTCGGCGCCGGCCGCATCGATCGCCGCGATCTCTTCGCCGAGACGCGCGAAGTCCGCCGCCAGGATCGAAGGGGCGATGATGATCTCTCTGCTCATGGCTTTGTTCCTGGCTTTGCACTCCGCGCATCGGCCCCGCCGCTGAAGACGCGGCTGGCGAGTACGTCCGCTGGATCGATGGTCTCGAGATCGGCGACATCGAGCATGCGGTCGAGATCCGACACCAGGCGATCGGCCTGCCGCAAACGCATGCGGTCGACCGCATTGCGGATCGAGCGCGCATTCGAAAAGAACGGCTGGGTCCGGCGCAGCGCGATGTATGTCTCGAACGCCTCGCGCGCCGCCGCCGAGAAGCGATAGCCGCGCTCTTTGAGCATCAGCTCGGCGATGACGAGCAACTCGGCTTCCGCATAGTCCGGAAACTCAACATGGTGAGCGATGCGCGAGCGAAAGCCGGGATTGGAGGCGAAGAAGCTCGTCATCCGCTCGCCATAGCCGGCTAGGATCACGACGAGGTCCTCGCGCTGGTTCTCCATCACCTGGAGCAGAATCTCGATCGCCTCCTGGCCGTAGTCGCGCTCGTTGTCCGGGCGATGCAGATAGTAGGCCTCGTCGATGAACAGCACGCCGCCCATCGCTTTCTTCAATATCTCCTTGGTCTTCGGCGCGGTGTGACCGATATACTGTCCCACGAGATCGTCGCGCGTCACCGAGATCACCTGCCCGCGCCGCACGAAACCGAGGCCGTGCAGGATTTTTGCCATGCGCAACGCCACGGTGGTCTTGCCGGTGCCGGGATTGCCGGTGAACGACATGTGCAGCGTCGGCGGCGCCGACGCCAGACCCGCGCGCTGCCGGATGCGCTCGATCAGCAGGAGCGAGGCGATCTGGCGCACGCGGTCCTTTACCGGCCTCAATCCGATCAGCTCCTGCTCGAGCTGTTGCAGCGTATCGGTGATCCCAGCCTCTTCGGCCTCCTTGCGGAGATCGAAACTGGTCTCGCCGGGCCCGGTGGTCATTGCGTGGGGAACATCCAGCATCGGCACCTCGAAGAAAAGGGCTTCGCCGCAGGGGAGCGGCGAAGCAGTGGTCCGCCAAGGAAACGGAGCAGGGAGTGCTCCGCGCGGAGGAGAACGGCTTAAGTTGACGCGTGCGCGGGCTGCCGGCGCACAGTGGTGTAGCGGATGGCGCGGCCGCCGACCTCCTGCCGTACCAGGTCGAACTCGGCTTCCTGCGGCGGCCGGTTGACGAGGAACGAGATCCGCACCGATTCCCAGCCATGGCTGGAATCGAAGCCGCTGATGCGGATGTAGCGGTCGCCATACACCCTACGGCATTCGGTGAGCTCCATCATGACGCCGGCGGCGTCCTGAAGATCGAACATCGGCAGGCCCCACATCTCCCAATAGGTGTTGCGGGGATGCGGATCGTCGGTGAACTCGATGTTCACCGCCCAGCCATTGGTCAGGCAATACTGCACCTGCTTGGTGATCTGATCGTCGGTGAGATCGGGCAGGAACGAGAAGCAGCCTTGGGTCAACTTCATGTCAAATCTCCTTAGACGGTTTCGAGCGCGGTCGGCACGAAGTCCGGCGTGTCGGTGGATTCATAGTTGAAGGTGACGTCCTTCCAGACCTCGAGCGCGGCCTTGAGCGGCGTGCAGGTCTCGGCCGCTCTGGCCAGGATCTCCGGACCTTCATGGACGTAATCGCGGCCCTCGTTGCGGGCGAGAATCATCGCTTCCAGCGCCACGCGGTTGGCGATCGCACCCGCAGCGATCCCCATGGGATGGCCGATGGTGCCGCCGCCGAATTGCAGCACGACGTCCTCGCCGAGCAGATCGAGCAATTGGTGCATCTGGCCGGCATGGATGCCGCCGGAGGCGACCGGCATCATCTTGTTGAGGCTCGCCCAGGACTGGTCGAAGAACAGGCCATGCTCGAGCCTGGTCGGGTTAAAGTCCTCGCGGCAGACGTCGTAATAGCCGCGCGTGGTGTTGGGATCGCCTTCGAGCTTGCCGACCACCGTGCCGGCGTGAATATGGTCGACACCGGCGAGCCGCATCCATTTGGCGATGACGCGGAAAGACACGCCATGGCTCTTCTGCCGCGTGTAGGTCGAGTGCCCCGCGCGATGCAGATGCAGGATCATGTCGTTGCGCCGCGCCCACTTCGCCATGGACTGAATCGCGGTGTACCCGATCACGAGATCGATCATGACGATGCAGGATCCGAGCTCTTTGGCGAACTCCGCACGCTCGTACATGTCCTCCATCGTGCCGGCGGTGATGTTCAGGTACGTGCCCTTCACCTCGCCCGAGGCCGCCTGCGCCCGGTTCACCGCCTCCATGCAGTAGAGGAAGCGGTCGCGCCAGTGCATGAAGGGCTGCGAGTTGATGTTCTCGTCATCCTTGGTGAAATCGAGCCCGCCCTTCAGCGCCTCGTACACCACGCGGCCGTAGTTGCGCCCGGAGAGACCGAGCTTCGGCTTCACAGTCGCACCAAGCAGCGGCCGGCCGAACTTGTCGAGCCGCTCGCGTTCGACCACGATGCCGGTCGCCGGCCCCTGGAACGTCTTCACATAGGCGACTGGAAAACGCATGTCCTCCAGCCGCAGCGCCTTCAGTGGCTTGAAGCCGAACACGTTGCCGATGATCGAGGCCGACAGGTTGGCGATCGAGCCCGGCTCGAACAGGTCGAGATCATAGGCGATGTAGGCGAAATAGGAGCCCGGCGTGCCCGGCACCGGATCGACGCGATAGCATTTGGCGCGATACTTTTCCGCCGCCGTGAGGCGATCGGTCCACACCACCGTCCAGGTCGCGGTCGAGGATTCGCCGGCGACCGCGGCCGAGGCTTCGATCGGGTCGACACCCTCTTGCGGCGTGACCCGGAACAGCGCGATCACGTCGGTGTCCTTTGGCGTGTAGTCGGGCTCCCAATAGCCCATGCGCTTGTATTCCATCACACCGGAGCGATATCTTTCCTTGCCGCGGACGGTTCCTGCATGTGCATTCATGGCTCTCTCCTGCTCTTCTCTCTCTGAATGACTAGGCTGCGACCGTCGCGCGGGCGCCGATGCGTGGATCGAGCTCGTCGGCGCGATAGCGCCGCGCCATCTCGCTCATGGGAATCACCTTGATCCTGCTCGCGTGGCCCGCCGTGCCGAACTGCTCGAAACGGTCGCGGCAGAGCTCGCGCATCGCATCCATCGCCGGCTTGAGGAATTTGCGCGGGTCGAACTCGCTGCGTGTTTGGGCCGCGACTTTGCGGAACACGGCGGTCATCGCCAGCCGGCAGTCGGTGTCGATATTGACCTTGCGCACGCCACTCTTGATGCCGCGGACGATCTCCTCGACCGGAACGCCCCAGGTTTGCGGCATCTCGCCGCCGAACTGGTTGAACATGTCCTGCAGCGGCTGCGGCACCGAGGACGAGCCATGCATCACCAGATGCGTGTTCGGCAGCCGGCGGTGGATCTCCTCGACCACCCGCATCGCCAGGATGTCGCCGTCCGGCTTGCGGCTGAACTTGTAGGCGCCGTGCGAGGTGCCCATCGCGATCGCGAGCGCATCGACCTTGGTGGCGCGAACGAAGTCGACGGCCTGATCAGGATCGGTGAGGAGCTGGTCATGGCTGACCTGGCCCTCGACGCCGTGGCCGTCCTCCTGCTCGCCGCCGCCATGTTCGAGCGAACCGAGCACGCCGAGCTCGCCCTCGACGGAGGCGCCGACCCAATGCGCGAGATCGACGACGCGGCGGGTGATCGCGACATTGTAGTCGTAGTCGGCCGCCGTCTTGGCATCGGCCTTGAGCGAGCCGTCCATCATCACCGAGGTGAAGCCGTGGGCGATCGCGGATGCGCAGGTCGCCTCGTCGTTGCCGTGGTCCTGGTGCATGCAGAGCGGGATGTCCGGATAGGTCCGCTCCAGCGCGTCGATCATGTGCGAGAGCATGAGGTCGCCGGCATAGTTGCGCGCACCGCGCGAGGCCTGGATGATCACGGGCGCGTCGACCTCGGCCGCCGCCTGCATGATCGCGATGCCCTGCTCCATGTTGTTGATGTTGAACGCCGGCACCGCATAGCCGTGACTGGCGGCATGATCGAGCAGCTGGCGAAGGGTGATACGGGCCACGACAAATCCTCCTGTTATTGCTTGCCTCTGCGGGCAATCGCCCGCCGGGCGGCTTCCGCAATGCTCTGCGGCGTGATGCCGAATTCGCGATAGAGCACCGGCGCGGGCGCCGAGGCGCCGAAGCCCCGCATGCCGACGAACTCGCCGTCAGTGCCGATCCAGCGATGCCAATCGCCGGCGACCGCCGCCTCGACGCCAACGCGTGGTGCGGTGCCGAGCACACAGGCGCGGTATTCCTCCGCCTGCTCCTCGAACAGCGCGAAGCAGGGCGCGGAGACCACGGCGGCGCGGATGTGCTCTGTCGCGAGCAGGCGCGCGGCGTCCAGCGCGATCGAGACTTCCGAACCGGTCGCCATCAGCGTGACATCGCGGCCGCCATCCGGAGAGACGATCAGATAGGCGCCGCGCGCCACGCGGTTCCTGCCGCGGACATCACTGCGGAAGGTCGGCAGCGCCTGACGCGACAGGCACAGCACGGAAGGACGGTCCTCGGCTTCGAGCGCGCAATCCCAGGCTTCCAATGTCTCGACAGCGTCGGCGGGGCGGAACACCAGAAGGTTCGGAATCACGCGCAACGCGGCGAGATGCTCGACCGGTTGGTGCGTCGGGCCGTCCTCGCCAAGACCAATGGAGTCGTGGGTCATCACATGGATGACGCGGATCCGCATCAAGGCCGCAAGGCGGATCGCCGGCCGGCTGTAGTCGGAGAATGCGAGGAACGTGCCGCCGTAGGGAATGAAGCCGCCGTGCAGCGCGAGTCCGTTCATCGCGGCGGCCATGCCGTGCTCGCGGATGCCGTAGTGGATGTAATCGCCGGCGAACGCGTCGAGCCTGACGGGAACTTGCGCCTTGGCATGCGTGAGGTTCGAATGCGTCAGGTCGGCCGAGCCGCCGACAAGGCCGGGAATTGTGCCGGCGATGCCGTCGAGCACCTGTTGCGAGGCCTGCCGCGTCGCAAGCTTCGGACGTTCGGAGGCAAAGCGCTCGCGCAATTTCGCCGAGGCCTGGGCATAGGCGTTCGGCAGGGCAACGACCTTGCCCTCGATGAACAGATCGCGCTGCTCGGGCGTTGCGGATTCGTAGCGATCGAGCCAGGCGAGACGGGCGACTTGCCCGCGCTGGCCTATCATCCGCCACGCCTTGAGGATCGGGATCGGCACCACGAAGGGCTGATAGTCCCAGCCGAGTGTCCGCCGCGCCGCGATGGTCTGCTCGGTCCCGAGCGGCGCGCCGTGCGCTTTCTCGGTGCCTTGCCGGTCCGGCGCGCCGTAGCCGATGATGGTACGGCAGGCGATCAGCGACGGCTTTGCGTTCGCGCGCTCTTCCGCAATCGCTTGCGCGATCGCCTCGGGATCGTGTCCATCGACGCGACGCACCGACCAGCCGGACGCAGCGAAGCGCGCGAGCTGGTCATCGGAGGTCGCAAGCGAGGTCGGCCCGTCGATGGAGATGCCGTTGTCGTCGAACAGCACAATCAGTCGGCCGAGCTGGAGATGGCCGGCGAACGAGATCGCCTCCTGGCTGATGCCTTCCATCAGGCAGCCGTCACCTGCGATCACATAGGTGAAGTGGTCGACGAGGCCATCGCCATGCCGCGCATTGGCCATGCGCTCGGCGAGCGCCATGCCGACGGCGGTCGCAATCCCTTGCCCCAGCGGTCCCGTCGTGGTCTCGACACCGGGTGTGTGGCCGTACTCCGGATGTCCCGGCGTCTTCGAGCCCCACTGCCGGAAGGCTTTGATGTCGTCGAGGCTGACGTCGCCGCCAGTGAGATGCAGCAGCGCATAGAGCAGCATCGAGCCATGGCCCGCCGAGAGCACGAAGCGGTCGCGGTCAGGCCAATTGGGATGAGCCGAGTCGAATTTGAGAAAGCGCGAGAACAGCACGGTCGCGACGTCGGCCATGCCCATGGGCAAACCGGGATGTCCGGACTGCGACGTCTCGATCGCGTCGATCGCGAGGAAGCGGACGGCATTGGCGAGATCGCCATGCGCGACCGCATTGAGGTCGGCTTCGGCATGAACCGAGATGTTCATCAGATCCTCCCGTTGTTGGTCGTCCGGATCATTTCAGGCCCCGCTTGCGCTCGATGAGCTGCATGATCAGCGGGGTCAGGATCAACTGCATCGCCAGATCGAGCTTCGCGCCGGGGCACACGATCGAGTTGGCGCGGGACATCCAGCTTTGCGGCAGCATCGACAGCAGATAAGGGAAGTCGATGCCGCGCGGGTTCTTGAAGCGGATCACGACCATCGATTCGTCCGGCGTTGGGATCCAGCGCGCGATGAACGGATTGGAGGTGTCCACCGTCGGCACGCGCTGGAAGTTGATGTCGGTCTCGGAAAATTGCGGGCAGATGTAGTGGATGTAATCCGGCATCCGCCGCAGAACGGTGTCGGTCACTGCCTCGGTCGAGTAGCCCCGCGCACTGCGGTCGCGGTGCAGCTTCTGGATCCACTCGAGATTGATGACCGGCACGACGCCGATCTTGAGGTCGGCGTAACGCGCGACATTGACCTTGTCGGTGACGACGGCGCCATGCAGGCCCTCGTAGAACAGCAGGTCCGAATTCTCCGGCAGCCGCTCCCACTCCGTGAAGGTGCCGGGAGCCGCACCGTGCAGCGCGGACTCCTCGGCGTCGTGCACGTAATGACGCGTCGTCGCGGTACCGGTCTCGCCATAGTCGCGGAAGGCGCGCTCCAGCTCCTCGAACAGGTTCGTTTCAGGGCTGAAATGGCTGAAATGCCTGTTGCCACGATCGGCTTCCTTCGCCATCTGCGTGCGCATCTCCGCCCGGTCGTAGCGATGAAAGGCGTCGCCTTCGATGTAGACGGCGTTGACCTTCTCGCGGAAGAATATCTGCTCGAAGGTCTTCTTCACCGAGGTGGTGCCGGCACCGGACGAGCCGGTGATGGAGATGATCGGATGCTTCCTGGACATGGGACGCCTCGCTCACAGCCGGAAGAAGCCGCGCCGCGCGAACAGCGGCGCGGAGACGCTGGCGATGAGCAGCGGATCGCAATGCAATTCCTCGACCCGTCGCACCTCGTTGCTGGAGCCCATGATCAACGGCACGCGCTGGTGCAGGCTTTGCGCCGAGAGATCGAGGATGCGCTCGCGCCCGGTGGACGCCGAGCCGCCGGCCTGCTCGACGATCATCGCCATCGGATGCGCTTCGTAGGTGAGGCGCAGGCGGCCGTCGCCGTAACCGGGGCGCGCGTCCGAGGGATAGAGAAACACGCCGCCGCGGGTGAGGATTCGGTAGGCCTCCGCGACCAGCGAGCCGATCCAGCGCATGTTGAAATTGTGGTTGGCGGGACCTTCGAGGCCGGCAAGACATTCGTCGACGAAGGCGCGCACCGGCGGCTCCCAGTGCCGGCGGTTCGACGCATTGATCGCGAACTCCTCCGACGTTTCGGAGATCTGCGCGCCGCTGCGCGCGAGGCGGAAACAGCCGGACTTGCGGTCGAGCGTGAAAATATCGACGCCGTCGCCGAGCGTCAGCACCAGCGAGGTCTGCGGCCCGTAGGTGACGAATCCCGCCGCAAGCTGCGCCGAGCCGCGCTGATGGAAGGCCAGCGCGAGATCGTCAGGCGCGGGCAGGATCGAGAAGATCGTGCCGACCGTGATGTTGATGTCGATGTTGGAGGAGCCGTCGAGCGGGTCGATCGCAACGCATATTTTTGCTTCGCGGTCGCCGATCTGCGGTTCGCGCATCTCCTCCGAAGCCAGCGCCGCGATCGGCAGCTTGCCGAGGCAGCGGCGCAGGATCGCATCGGCCTGCACGTCGAGATCGCGCTGGATGTCGCCGTCGCTGTTGCGGCCGGTGGTCAGGCCGGAGGCGTCCGCGAGATCGCCGGTGGCGATCAGGTCGGCGATCTCGATCGCCGCGGCCGCGATGGCATCGACTGCGGCCGCCACGGCCAACGCATGCGGCGCCGTCTCGGAATACCGTTGAAGGTGGTCGTCCAGCCTGAGTTGCCCGGTCATCTGCGTCCATCCCTAGCTGGCCCCGCATCCAGTTCCCTCCCCGGCGGAGGTCGGTGCGGTCGGTCCCAGCACGATGAGATTGACAGGACCGGCTTAATAAGGAAAATTTCTATTCATAATGAGCTCCAAAGAATTTTCTTATAATGGCCCCGGCCATGCGGCGACCCAGCTCCGGCATCTGACGATCCGGCAGCTTCGCTCGCTTGCGGCACTTTCAGCCAAGGGCAGCGTCACGGCGGCCTCGAGCCAGCTCGGCCTGACCCAGCCGGCCGTCACGCAGCAGCTCCGTCAGCTTCAGGACCTCGCCGGCCTGCCGCTGGTGCAGCGGACGGGGGACGGCATGCTGCTGACGGAGGCCGGCAGGGAGGTGCTGGCGCTGGCCGAGCGCGTCGAGGCCGCCATCATGGACTGCCAGGGTGCGCTCGATCTGCTCGCGGGGCGAACCGGCGGCACGGTGCATCTCGGCGCCGTCTCGACCGCGAAATATTTCGTGCCGCACGCGATCGCAGCGTTCTCGAAGCGGTATCCGAAGATCGAGATCAAGCTCACCATCGGCAATCGCGAGGACATCCGCGAGGCCATGCACGGCTACGACCTCGATTTCGCGGTGATGGGTCGGCCGCCGGCCGACGTCAGCGTCGACGTCCGTCAGCTCGGGCGCAATCCGCATATCATCGTCGCTCGCAAGGGGCACTGGCTGGCGAAGGATTCAGGCCTCAGCCTGACCGATCTCGTGCACGAGACCTTCCTCACCCGCGAGCCCGGCTCAGGCACGCGCACGCTGATGGAGGGCATGTTCCAGAAGTCGGATCTGGAGCCAATCCTCGGCATGGAGATGAGCAGCAACGAGACCATCAAGCAGGCGGTGATTGCCGGGCTCGGCATCGCCTTCATCTCGGCCCATACGGTCGCGCACGAGCTCGCGGAAGGCCGGCTGATCGTGCTCGATGTCGCGGGCCTGCCGATCGTCCGGCAGTGGTATGTGATCCGCCGCAGCGACAAGGTGCTGCTGCCGCCTGCGCAGGCGATGTTCGATTTCCTGGGCTCCGAGGGCTCGAACTACCTGCCTGATCTGCCCGAATTCGGCGGGCAATAACCCGCTAGGGGATCAAGCCATCAGCTTCATCGCGATCGTCGCGGCCACAATGACGATGATCTGGAGCAGGCGCTCCGTCGTGAAGATGCGGTTGAAGGTGGTCATCGTGCCCGGCCGACGTGAAGGAGATCTGGACGAGTTGCTATCATACGCAGGGGCCCGGGCAACTCCGTAGTCGCCACGGATTCGGCTCCCGACTGGAGCCAGCGATCGCCGACGTTTGTCGCCGGCCTCTGTGCGGCGATGGTTAACGATCACGCCGCACGCGGAGCGGCGGAATCCGCGCGCGTCGCAAAATAGGCTTCCAGCTCCGACAGCGCCCGCGCTTCCCACTCGCTCGCCTGCTCCAGCAGCGACCAGCGCTGGCCCGGGCGGAATGCGGCGGTCTGGCGATAGAGCGATGCGATGCCGCGATAGCGCCGCACGTTCTCGAAGATGGCGTGACCGTTGATTTGGCCGTTCATATCCAAAACTCCCTCGTCATTCCCGGGGAGAAACTGCGGCCAAATCTTTTTCGAAAAGTTAGCGGCGAGCAACAAACGCGCGGATGGTTGCCGGACTGTTGCGCGAGCGCAACGCGCCTTCACGACGCCGGTTTATTGCGAATTCGTTGCCGTGCTCTTGCCTGACGCCTTCAATCCGCCGCGGCTGATCATGGCCGTGGTCTCACGGCAGAGATCGGCAAGGCCGATCAAGAGCACGGCGAGCAGGCAGAACAGGTTGACGGACTCCGCATGGGAGCTGGACAACGGGGCGAACTGGAAGAACGGCGGGATGAACGCCCACCACACCAGCGGGATGGTGAGCAATGCGGCGAACGCCGCCGCGGGTGCGCCCGCGACAAGGCCGAGCACGAAGAGGCCAGGCAGGAACGCCGCGAAGTAGAGCTTTGCGCCGAAGGCGACGCAGACGCCCTGAAGTGCGGCCGACACCGCGACGATGATAAATCCGAGCAGAAACGCCTGCCACGACCATGGCCGTACCCGCGGTACGCCAACCAGTTCCGCACGCCCCATCAGTCTCCCCCTGCCCCCGTTGACCGGGTCCGCTTGCGACCAAAGTACTACAACCGCCGGTAACCCGCGAGATAGAAATCGCGCGGTCCGGGGCCTCGCATCCAGGGCTTGGTAAACGGCGCGGCGGGGCACAATCGTACCGCTACTCGGTGACCGCGTAGAGCAGGCCCGCGACAGGCAGCGCAAGGCCAATGGCCGACGCCAGTGTCCAGCCGCCTTCCGCGAACGCCCAGGCGCCGACCGCGGAGCCGGCAGCGCCGGCCGCGAAGAACGTCGCCATGTAGAGGCCGTTGAGGCGGCTGCGGTGCTCATGCCCGAGCGTGAAGATGGCGCGGAAGCCGAGCACGACGTTGCCCTGCACGCCGATATCGATGGCGATCGCGGCGACGACCAGGCAGGCGAGGTTCAGCATCGAACCGGCCGCGCCGACATAGGTCACGAGGAATCCGGCAGCGGCGAGCAGCATCGCGGCCAGCGTCGCGATACGGCTATTGCCACTGTCCGCGAGCCGGCCCGCGATGGGGGCCGCGAACACCCCGGCGACGCCGGCCAGCGCAAACAGCGCGATGCCGCTCTGAGAGAAGCCGAACTCGCGCGCAAGCTGGAGCGGCGCGACCGTCCAAAACAGGGTGAAGGCACCGAATAGGCTCGCCTGATAGAGCGCGCGGCGCCGCAGCAGCGGCGTGGTCCGGGCCAGCTGCGGCATCGACAGCAGCAGCGTGCCATAATGCATGCGCGCGACCGGCTTGCGCTTCGGCAGCGTCATCCGCAGCACGGTCGCGAGCACGATCATCAGCGCGGCGGAGATGAAGAACACCGCGTGCCACGACAGCGCCGCCGTGACGAAGCTCGACACCGGCCGCGCCAGCATGATTCCGAGCATCAGGCCAGTCGAGACATTGCCGACCACGCGGCCGCGGGTGGCTTCCGGCGCAAGATGCGCCGCATAGGGAATGATGATCTGCACCGCGACCGAGCCGAGTCCGACGAACAGCGCGGCGATCAGGAACGGCAGCGCGTGGGTGGCGAACGCGGCGGCGAGCAGCGCCGCGGCGCCGAGCGTGATGACGGAGCAGATCAGGGCACGGTTCTCGACGAGATCGCCGAGCGGCACGATCAAGAGCAGCCCGACGCCATAGCCGATCTGCGTCATGGTCACGATCAGGCCGCTAGCTGCGTGCGACAGGCCGAGCGCGGCGCTGATCGGGGCGATCAGCGGCTGGGCGTAATAGATGTTGGCGGCGACCATGCCACAGGCCGCGGCAAGCAAGATGGTCAGGCGTTGCGACACCGCATCCGGTTCCGGCACGGTCTCGATCGTGGCATTCATCGTCATGACGCACAGTCTCCGATAGATCGGGAACGTTCATTCCCTAATAGGACAAGAATTCAGGCGAGCAGCTTCATCGCGACGCCGACGAGGCGCTTCCCGTCGAGCGGCAGGCGCGCCTTGCCGACGACGCGCAGCCCCTGCGTGATGCAGATCATCAGCCGCGCGGTGTCATCGGCATCGACATGGCCGGGAATCGAGCCATCGGCCTGCCCTTCGCGAATGAGGCCGGCGATGAAGTTTTCGTTGGTCTTGAGCTGGGCGTTGACGCGGGCGCCGACGACGGAATCGACCGCCGACAGTTCGACCGCGCTGCCGACCACCAAGCAGCCGCGCCGTCCCTCGATGCCCTGGGACTGTTCAACGTAGGACAGCAGCACGTGGCGCAGCCGGTCGCGGCCGTTCTTGCCGCGCGCGGCGGCGCTGCGGGTCTGCTCCTGGCGCAGCGCAACGTAGCGCTCGAAGGCGGCGAGGAACACCGCATGCTTGTCGCGAAATGCCTTGTACACGCTGCCGGTCGCCAGCCGCATCGCCGCGGTGAGATCCCCGATCGAGGTGGCATGGTAGCCGCGCTCGCGAAACACCCGCAGGGCGCGGTCGAGCGCAATGTCCATGTCGAATTCCCGGGGGCGGCCCGGCGGACGGGCAGGTTGCGATATGCGGGCGGCTTTTTGCATTGCGAGATAATAGGGAATGGTCGTTCCCGAATAAAGACACGGAATTGTGATGCGAGTAGCTAGACAAATTGCCAGTTCTCGTGTCCCGGACGCGCCGCAACGCTCTTGCGTTGCTGCGCAGAGCCGGGACCCAGAAGTGGCACGGCCGAATGCGGAGACATGGGCCCCGGCTCAGCAGCGCACCGTCGAAGGGACGCTGCGCCGCGTCCGGGGCACGAGAGCGGAGTGATTTAATCACGATCGTCTCGGAGTACTAGATCGCCCGGTCCCGGCTCCGCCAGGCTACGCCGGGCCCACAGGGGGTGCTCGGCCGCCGAAGCCTCGGCGAAGGCGGCAAGCCGGGCGACGACACAGAGTGTGTGGTTGCAGACGCACATGTTCATCCTCGCGGCGCATTTCGCCCGAGTTTTGCCTGGTCACTTCACCCTCAAATCCAAGAGGGCGCAGGGAAGGCCGGGTGCTGACCTCGCACCCGCGGTCCGCTGCGCGAAAAGCACACGCAGAAAAACCGCACAGCAGCATACAGGTGGTGCCAATCACTCGGCCTTCCCTGCGCGATGGTTGGACGGCTTATGCCGCGCTCTCCCGGGAGCCGAATTCCTTCTGGCCTCCCTCGCCTCGCGAATTGACGATGCTGTCCGCCCGGTTGGGCTCGCTCGCACCTTCGCAAGAACTTGACCGTAGCAACGACGGCCAGGACCACACGGTTTTGCCGTACGCACGGTTCGCCATGTCGCCGCAGTATTCCCGGCCCTGTCGACGGAGCCGGAAACTTACAGACGAGACGAACCTTTCAGCGCCGTCCGTCGCACGCGGCCACGGGCTCACAGGGACTACCCGCCCTGCCCGCACCTTACGTGCCGACGCTGTCGCGTCCACCGCACCCCGGCTCGCGTATCGTGACGTACGATCGCCCCTCAAGGTCGAGCCGGGATGACCGACACATACGTCGTTTCCGAATTTCGGTAAAGTGGAATATTTTTACGAGGAGGGCTTGACGTCCGATACGGTGTTTTGCCCGTCGGGCAACGCAAGGCTGTAGCCCGGATGGAGCGCAGCGAAATCCGGGGTTCTTGCAACGAGCGACAGCGGCCCCGGATTACGCTTCGTTCCATCCGGGCTACAGGAGCTCAGCCTTTCTTCGGCACTGGCGTCCCATCCGCCATCGTCGTCACGCCCTTGCGCTCGACGATCATCCCGTACGCCCGCGGCTGGCGGTGAACGTCAAAATTGAACGTCGTGCGCTTGTAGGAATTGCAGAGATCGAGATCGCAGCGCGCCAGCGCGATCTCGTCGCCCTTGGTCGTGCATCGCGCGATGATCTCGCCCGATGGTGCGATGATGCAGCTTCCGCCGATGTGGTCGACGCCCTCCTCGACGCCGGCCTTGGCGACGCCGACCACGAAGGTGCCGTTCTGATAGGCGCCGGCCTGCATCACCAGATGATTGTGGAACAGCGAGAGATCGTCATGCTCCGGCGCGGGCGGATTGTGCACCGGCGTGTTGTAGCCGATCATCACCATCTCGACGCCTTGCAAGCCCATCACCCGGTAGGTCTCGCTCCAGCGGCGGTCGTTGCAGATCGCCATGCCCATCACGCCGCCGAAAGCCTCGGTCACGCCAAAGCCGCTGCCGGGGTCGAAATAGCGTTTTTCGAGATGCTGGAATTTGCGCCACGGCTCGTGCTCGGCATGGCCGGGCAAATGGACCTTGCGGTACTTGCCGACGATCGCGCCACTCTTGTCGACGAGAACGGAGGTGTTGTAGCGCCTGGTGACACCTTCCTCGACGGTCAGCTCGGCGTAGCCGAGATAGAAGCCGATGCCGAGCTCGCGCGCGAGCTCGAACAACGCCCGCGTTGCCGAGCCCGGCATCTCGCGCTCGAAAAAGCTGTCGATCTCGGCCTGATCCTCAAAATACCAGCGCGGGAAGAACGTGGTCAGCGCGAGCTCTGGATAGACGATCAGATCGCAGCCGTTGGCATGGGCCTGGCGCATCATGGCCGTCAGCCGCGCCACGACTGCAGTTCTCGTCCCGGCTCGCGCAATCGGGCCGAGCTGGCCGGCCGCGACATTCAGAAACCTCGCCACGCGTCTGTCCTTCGTTCGCCTATCGAGGGCGCACAATCAAATTCCATGCCTCTTCATCTACTTCGCAGCGGCAATCGAGCCGCACACCTCAAATCGCGGAACTTTCGTTGCCAAACTGCAACGGTTCCCCACGGTCTGAAGCCGGACAAAAGAAACTCCCATTCCGGCCACGAACCGCTCTCACAACGCCGTGAGACTACAGGGGAATGACGATGCGTGCACAGCGCGTTTGGAAAGTGAATGGGGCCGCCAGCGTCTCGCAGCTCCAGTCGAGGCTGGATGATTTGAACAAGCGTCTCGGCCAGCTTGAAAGTCAGCAGCCCGAGAGTCGGACAGTCGAAGAGCTGAGATCGAGCGCGCTCAGCCTGTCGCGCGAGATCGACGACATCCGCTGCGCCGAGGCGACGGCGGCGCTGAGCGAGCTGCTGCGGAAATAGTCGCGCCTCGCCGATTCGACGCCGCGCCGGGGAACCAACGCCGCGCACTGCGATTTCCATGAGAGCATGGAGCGAAATCATGACCCGGCTCCAGACGCGAGCCGATCTCGCGCGTAGCGTGGCCGGCACGGTTTCCACGCTGGTCCTGTGCGCGACGGCGGCGTTCGCCATCGCGCGCCACTTGCCGCTGTGAGGACTATCGCATGACGTCCGACCCCGAGGAGTCGGTGAGACTGCAAGGCTACGGCGAGATGACGTTGCGCACCGCGATCGCGACGCTGATGGCGCTCGCGCCGCGCGAGCGGGCGGACGCAGCCGTCTTTCGCGTGCGCGACGACTCGCGCTTGGCCGCGAGCGAGCTTGCCGAGCTTGCGTCGGAGTGGGGCATGACGCCGATGGCTGAAGTCAGGTCTCCAAAACTCGTCCCGGAGCAACACTGGCCGGATATCGTTCGCGGCATGGTGCGAGAGGCGCCGCTGCCGTCGCTGATGGTGGCGTTTCTGGTGGGCGTGCTGGTGGCGAGGCGGTAGCGTCCTTCGCCAGTGGCAAGACAAGCGCCAAGTGGCACCGCCATTGAAATCCCGATAGTTTGCGCAATCAAATTGGCGCACGGATATTTTTGATGGCGAAGGCCACGATTGGCGATCTAGAAGGTGGCGCAGCATTGTGCGCCTGGTACGAGGGTGTCCCCTCATTCCACGATGCGACGTTGCGGGAGCTGGAGCTTCGCCAGGGCGCTCCGAGCCGCCTGGTTGCCCACGCCTTCCAAATGACGTCCGAGGTCGACGCACGCGGATATTTCGTGCTGACGAAGCATGTGGACGTCACGTTCACCATCTTCGAGCTGATCGAGGTCCAGCTGTTGGACTTCACCGAGGCTGGGATCATGTTCGGGCTCAAAATCGAGATCGATCCCGACGGCACTACGCTGAGCTTCGAGTCCAGCTATGGCGTGCACGGCCGGATCAAGGCCAAGCGGGTTGCCATCTCGTTCGCACCCAGGCCCGCCAGTTCATCCTGAACCCGACAAGCCATGTCGCCGCAACAGGCTGCCCTGCCCGGCCAAATCGGCCGTGGACCCGCGCCCTAAATCGTTGCAAAAAGGCTCCCGAGGCGCCGGCGGCCGGTCCGCCAAGCCTTCAGGAACAAGCTTCTAGGAAAACGTCGATTTTTGGAAGAATGGTCGGAGTGGCAGGATTCGAACCTGCGACCCCTGCGTCCCGAACGCAGTGCTCTACCGGGCTGAGCCACACTCCGACAAGAGGCCGGCTTATAGCGTCGGGTTTGGCGCACCGCAAGCGGCCGGCATGAGGAATTTTATCCCTGTGAAAACGGGTCTTGAAACGCTGATTTTGCCGGCCGGCGCGGCCGGCGCGGAGGCCGCCGCCGGGACTTTGGCCGCCGGCGGGCTGGTCGCGTTTCCGACCGAGACGGTCTACGGGCTCGGGGCGGATGCCGCCAATGCCACCGCAATCGCCCATCTCTACGCCGCCAAGGGACGGCCGGCCTTCAACCCGCTGATCGCCCATGTCGCCGACCTCGCGGCCGCGCGGCGGATCGGGCGGTTTGATGCCTGCGCGTCGAGGCTTGCGGAGGCGTTCTGGCCGGGGCCGCTGACGCTGGTGGTGCCGAAGACCGAAAACTGCCCGGTCGCGGATCTCGCCACCGCGGGCCTCGACACGGTTGCGATCCGCATTCCCGCCCACCCGGTGGCGCAGGCGATCCTGCGCGCCTTCGGCGGGGCGGTGGTGGCGCCGTCCGCCAACATCTCCGGCCACGTCTCGCCGACGCTGGCCGCCCACGTCGCAAGCGATCTCTCCGGGCGGATCGACCTGATCGTCGACGGCGGGCCGGTTGCGGTCGGGGTCGAATCGACCATTGTCGGCTGCTTCGACGCCCCGATGCTGCTTCGCCCCGGTGGTCTCTCGCGCGAGCGGATCGAAGCCGTGCTCGGTGCAGCCCTGGAGCGGCCGCCTGCGGAGACCGGAAGCGACGACAGCCAGCCGCTGGCGCCGGGCATGCTGGCCTCGCACTACGCGCCGCGCGCCAGCGTGCGGCTCAACGCGCGCAACGTGGCGCCTGGCGAAGCGCTGCTGGCGTTCGGGCCTGATCGCCTGCCGGGCGTTGATGCCGCCGCCGCTGTCATAAATTTATCGCCCGCGGCTGATCTTGATGAAGCGGCCGCCAATCTGTTCGGCTATCTTCGCAGCCTGGATGCAAAGGGCCCGCGGGCGATTGCGGTGATGACGATTCCCGAAGACGGACTTGGCGAAGCGATCAATGACCGGCTGCGCCGGGCGGCCGTGGCGAGATAGCGCATGATCCGGACCCGAAGGGCCGCGTTAGCGCAAAGTGTGTAGCGGTTTTCCGACAAGATCATGCGCAAACGGAAAGAAGCGAAGTAGAGACGAGACAATGAACATCAACAAGCCTGCCACCGCTCCGCTTGCGCCCGAGCTGATCGCGCAATTCCGCAAAATTGTCGGCGAGCGCCATGCGATCACGGACACGGCCGACATCGAGGCCTACGTCACCGAGGAGCGCAACCTGTTCCACGGCCGCTCACCGCTGGTGCTGCGGCCGGGCTCGACGGCGGAAGTCTCCGCGATCTGCAAGCTCGCCTCCGCGCACAGAATCGCGCTGGTGCCGCAGGGCGGCAACACCGGACTCGTCGGCGGGCAGACGCCACACAATGGCGAGGTGGTGGTGTCGCTGCGCCGGCTCGACAAGATCCGTGAGGTCGACACCGCCTCCAACACCATGACCTGCGAGGCCGGCGTGGTGCTGCAGATCGCGCAAGCGAAGGCGGCGGAGGTGGACCGGCTGTTTCCGCTCTCGCTGGGTGCGGAAGGGAGCTGCACCATCGGCGGCAACCTCTCGACCAATGCCGGCGGCACGGCGGCGCTCGCCTATGGCGTCGCGCGCGAGATGGCGCTGGGGCTCGAGGTGGTGCTCGCCGACGGGCGCGTGCTCAACGTGCTGTCGAAGCTGAAGAAGGACAACACCGGCTACAATCTGCACAACCTCTTCATCGGCGCGGAAGGCACGCTCGGCATCATCACGGCGGCGACGCTGAAACTGTTTCCGAAGCCGCGGGCGATCGAGACCGCCTTCGTCGGGTTGAAATCGCCGGAAGCGGCGCTGAAGCTGCTGACGATCGCGCAAGGCGAAGCCGCCAATGCGCTGACGAGCTTCGAGCTGCTCTCGGAGATGGCGGTCGATTTCTCGGTCCGCCACGGCATCGACGTGCGCGATCCGCTTGAAGCCAAGCATCCCTGGTACGTGCTGATGGAATTGTCCTCCCCTAGCGACGACGCCCGCACGCCGCTGGAGACGATTCTGGCCCGCGCCATGGAGGAGGAGATCGTCGACGACGCCGTGATCGCGGCCAACCTATCCCAGCGCAACGGCTTCTGGAAGCTGCGCGAGGAGATGTCGTCGGCGCAGAAGCCCGAGGGCGGCTCGATCAAGCACGACATCTCCGTGCCGGTTGCCGCCGTCCCCGCCTTCATCGACGAGGCCAATGCCGCCGTCGTAAAACTGATCCCGGGCGCGCGACCGGTGCCGTTCGGCCATCTCGGCGACGGCAATCTGCACTACAATGTCAGCCAGCCGATCGGCGCCGACACCGCCGATTACCTGGCGCGCTGGCACGAGATGAACGCGGTCGTGTTCGAGATCGTGCTGCGCATGGGCGGATCGATCTCGGCCGAGCACGGCATCGGCGTTCTCAAGCGCGACGAGCTGCCCGAGGTGAAGGACAAGACCGCGATCGAGCTGATGCGCGCGATCAAGGCGATGCTGGATCCGCAGGGAATCATGAATCCGGGGAAGGTGCTGTGAGCACTCTCAAGATCGACGCGATCACCGACGCCGACGTCGAGCCGGTGGTCGCGCTGTGGCAGCGCTGCGGCCTGACCCGGCCGTGGAACGATCCACATGCCGACATCGCGCTGGCGCGGCGGCGCGACAATTCGACGTGGTCGGCCGCGATGGCCGCGCGGTCGTCACGACGGCCATGGTCGGCCATGACGGCCATCGCGGCTGGGTCTATTACGTCGCGGTCGATCCCGACTGCCAGAAGCGCGGCTACGGCCGCCTGATCATGGCGGCCGCCGAGGACTGGCTGCGGAGTGCCGGCATTGCGAAGCTGCAGCTCCTGGTCCGCCGCGGGAATGAGCAGGCCAACGCCTTCTACGGGTCGCTGGGCTTTACGGAATCCACCTCCGTGATGTTCCAGAAGTGGCTCGACGGCCGCGC
Organism: Bradyrhizobium cosmicum; assembly: GCF_032290525.1. Classification (GTDB taxonomy): domain Bacteria; phylum Pseudomonadota; class Alphaproteobacteria; order Rhizobiales; family Xanthobacteraceae; genus Bradyrhizobium; species Bradyrhizobium cosmicum_A. The sequence continues at coordinate 120,150 of NZ_JASXTA010000007.1, forward strand.
GACCACGCCAAGCAACTGAGATCCTGCCATGACCATTTCCGACCGCGTCCGCATCAAGGACGTCCGCGTGCTCTCGAACAACTGGACGCCCCTGAAGAACACCACGTTCGAGTACCGGCGCGCCAATGGCGAGTGGCAGACGCAGCACCGCGAGACCTATGAGCGCGACAACGCAGCCGCCGTGCTGCCGTATAATCTCGCGCGGCAGACGGTGATCCTGGTGAAGCAATTCCGCCTGCCGGCCTTCATTCGCGGCTACGACGATCTGCTGATCGAAGCCGCCGCCGGCGTGCTCGACGATGCCGCCCCGGAGGTGCGCATCCGCGCCGAGGCCGAGGAGGAAACCGGCTATCGCCTGCACCACGTCGAAAAGGTGTTCGAGGCCTTCATGAGCCCCGGCGCGATCACCGAAAAACTGCATTTCTTCATCGCCGAGTACGAGCGGGAGATGCGCGTCAGCGACGGCGGCGGCCTGGAGCACGAGGGCGAGGACATCGAGGTGCTGGAGCTCTCCATCGACGAGGCCCTGGCCATGATCGCGGATGGACGGATCATCGACGCCAAGGCGATCATGCTGCTGCAATATGTGGCGCTGCATGTGTTTCGGTAGCCCCACCCGCGGCCTGCAATTCTGACCTGCGCGGCCATGGGGCCTGTTGAGCTGACCGCCAACTATCTCTAGTCTGGCTCTAATCAAGAACCAGGAGACGCGCCCATGTCCGCACCGCGCGACGACGAATTCGGCTTTGCGCCCGACTATGATGCCCCCATTCCCTACATGCAGCGCACGCGCGAGTATTACGCCGCGATCGGCTACACCACGGCGTATCGCTGGGCGCATTACACCGAGGCGCCGTTCCAGCCGCTGAAGAAGAAGCTGTCGCAGTCGCGCGTCACGATCATCACCACCGCCGCGCCTTACGATCCGACCAAGGGCGACCAGGGGCCGGGCGCGGCGTATAACGGCGGCGCGAAATTCTACCAGGTCTATGATGGCGATACCGCGAAGCAGCACGATTTGCGCATCTCGCATATCGGCTACGACCGCAAGCACACCTCGGCCACCGACAACGGCACCTGGTTTCCGCTGCCGCAGCTCTTGACGGCCAGCGCTGCCGGCCGCATCGGCGAGGTTGCCCCGCGCTTCTTCGGCGCGCCGACCAATCGCAGCCATCGCGTCACGCTCGACACCGACGCGCCGGAGATTTTGGCGCGCTGTCTCGCCGACAAGGTCGACGTTGCCGTGCTGGTGCCGAACTGCCCGGTCTGCCACCAGACCACGGCGCTGGTGGCGCGACACCTGGAGCGGAACGGCATTCCGACCGTGGTGATGGGCTGCGCCAAGGACATCATCGAGCACGCCGCCGTGCCTCGGTTCCTGTTCTCGGACTTCCCGCTCGGCAATTCCGCCGGCAAGCCGCACGACGTCGCCTCGCAGGCACAGACGCTCGAGCTGGCGTTCAAGCTGCTGGAGACCGCGAGCGGCCCGCAGACGACCATGCAATCGCCGCTGCGCTGGAGCGAGGACGCCTCCTGGAAGCTCGACTACAACAACGTCGCGCAGCTTTCGCCGGAAGAGCTGGCACGCCGCCGCGCCGAATTCGACAAGCAGAAGGAGATCGCGCGCGGCAACCGCGCCGCCTGACGTCCTCCGACAAGCAAGACAAAAAGGGAGAGCGACGTGACGCGACCGTTCGAGGGCGTGAAGATACTGGACTTCACACAAGTGCTGGCCGGCCCCTATGCGAGCTACCAGCTCGCGCTGCTCGGCGCCGACGTCATCAAGGTCGAGCGGCGCGAGGGCGAGGACATGGGCCGAGCGCGGGCTGGCGCCGGCATTCCAGGCCATCAACGGCAACAAGCGCAGCCTGACGCTCGACCTGCAAAAGCCGGACGCCGTCGCAATCGTGAAGAAGCTCGCGGCGCAGGTGGACGTCGTGATGGAGAATTTTCGCCCGGGCGTGATGGACAAGCTCGGCATCGGCTATGAGGCGCTGTCGGCGATCAATCCAAAACTGATCTATTGCGCGGTATCGGGTTTCGGCCAGACCGGACCGGATCGGCTGCGGCCCGGCTATGACGGCAAGATGCAGGCGCTGTCGGGCATCATGGCGATATCAGGCCATCCCGAGACGGGGCCGACGCGCGCCGGCTTTGCGGTCTGCGATGTGCTCTCCGGTGCAACCGCTGCGTTCGGGGTGTCGAGCGCGCTGTACCAGCGCGACCGCACCGGAGTGGGCCAGTTCATCGACGTCTCCATGCTGGAGGCGACGCTGGCGTTTCTCTCGGGGCAGATCGCGGACTGGTCGGTGGCCGGTCATCGGCAACAGTTGTCAGGCAATCAAGCCGTGAGCCGCAGGACCACGGCGAATTTGTTCAAATGCGGCGACGGCCACATCCTGCTCGCGGTCAACAACGAGAGGCAGTACCGCGCGCTGATGGCTGCGCTCGGCCGCGAGGACACGCTGAGCGATCCGCGCTTCGCCGACTGGTTTGCGCGCAACGCGAACGAACCAGCGCTACGCGCCATCATCGAAGAGGCGCTCGCGAAACGGCCTGCGCGGGAATGGGAAACGATCCTGGAAGACGCCGGCGCGCCCTGCGCCAGCATCTGGAAGGTCGAGGAAGTGATCGATCATCCGCAGATCAAGGCACGCGGCGCGATCCAGGAGCTGGACACGCCCTACGGCCGGCTTCGTTTCGCCGGCAGCGGATTCAAGCTCGCCCATGGCAGCGGCAAGCTGGACCGGATGGCGCCGGAGCTGGGCGCGGATACCGATGCTGTGCTGGGCGAGCTGGGCTTCGATGCGGCGGAAATCGCGGCGCTGCGGGCGCGGGAGATTGTTTGAAGAGCGGCTACAAACTCACCTGTCGTCCCGGACAAGCGTCAGCGCAGATCCGGGAGCCATAACCACAGGATTCAGTTTTGCCAAGACTCGTGGTCGCCGTCTCGCATCATAACCTCTTCCTGCGGCGATGGGCCGGATCGGCGCGCGCTTTAGGCGCGCTTGTCCGGGATGACAGCGGAGTACCTGGCTAAAACAGCGACCCCTGCCCGTCATCGGCCGATCCACCCGCGGCTTTCCGCACCGCCTTCTTCGGCTTCGCGGCCTCTGCTTCCGCCTCCATCTCCTCCGCGCTGATCGGCAAGAGCAGCTGGTCATCGTCATTGGCGACGCGGTTGACGCGGGTTGAAACCGGGTGCCAGGCGAATTCGCCGATGCGCGGGGCCGCCATCAGCGGCAAAATTCCCTCGAGCTCATCGCCGCGGCAATCGAGCCAGCGCTCGAAATCGCGCGGGCTGATGGTGACGGGCACGCGGTCATGCAACCCGGCAAGATCCTCGCTTGCTGCCGCCGTGACGATGGCGACCGTGTCGAGTTCCTCGCCGTTCGGCCCGGCCCAGGTCTCGAACACTGCAGCGAACCCCAGGGGCGTGCCATCAGCGCGATGGATGAAGAAGGGCTGCTTGCGGCCGCCCTCCGCCTTCCACTCGTAATAGCCGTCGGCTGGGATCAGGCCGCGCCGCCGGCGAATCGCGTTCTTGAAGGCGGGTTTCTCCAGCACGGTCTCCGAGCGGGCATTGATCAGAAGCGTAAATCCGCGGGGATCCTTGACCCAGCCCGGCAACAGGCCCCAGCGCATCAGCCGGAAATGGCGCGCGCCGTTTTCGATCCATACGACCGGAATCGGTTGCGTCGGGGCGACGTTGTATCGGGGCGGGAAGTTCGGCTGCTCGACATAGCCGAACAGTTGCCGCAAAGCCGCGGGGGCCGAAGTTATGACAAAGCGTCCACACATCCCTGGGCGTCCATATAGGGTTCGTTCAGGTCCTTTTAACCCACAACGTTAACACTGCGGCAGATGAGCTCAACGGCCTCCCAACCCGCGCGGACGCACGTACAGACGGGCCCCGAGGCTGCCGCCTGGGCCGAACGGCTGCGCGTGGCCAACATCAACCCGCGGACTGGGCTTGCCACCGACTATCTCAACCATTTCAATGAAGCCGTGATGCTGCTGGAAATGGTCCCGGACATGCCGGAATGCGCGGAAGATTTTCTGACCTGGTCCCCGCTGTCCTACGCCGAGCATTTCACGGCGTCGAACTTCAAGGCACGGGATCTGGCAATCGAGGCTTATGAGAAGGCCGATCCCAACGTGCGGGCCCAGTTCGACCACATCACCGACACGATGACCTCGATCCTGTCGGCGGTCGGCTCGGCCATGCGCGAGGTCGACAAGGACACGACCCGCGTCCGTCTGGCCGAGCAGGCCGCCCTCTGGGTCAAGCCGCTGATCGCCGCCTGCGGCGGCATCATCAATGGCGGGGCGGAAGCCGACGTCGACACCATCATGGCGAACTAGGCCAGAACAGGTGAAGTCATGGCCACGGTCATCCAGCCCACCCGTCCCCAGATCGCGGTCAGTGCCGCGATCTTTCGCGACGGCAAGGTGCTGCTGACCCGCCGTGCCCGCTCGCCCGCCAAAGGTTTCTATTCACTGCCGGGCGGCCGGGTCGAGTTCGGCGAATCGCTGCACCAGGCCCTGATGCGCGAGGTTGACGAGGAAACCGGCCTGGAGATCGAGATCATCGGCCTTGCCGGCTGGCGCGAGGTGCTGCCGGTCACTCCCGGCGCCGGCCATTATCTGATCATGTCCTTTGCCGCCCGCTGGGCGGCCCGGGAGCCAGTCCTGAACGACGAACTCGACGATTACCGCTGGATCGCCCCGGACGCCCTGGCCGGCCTCGGCGAGCTCAAGCTGACCGGAGGGCTGGAGGAGGTCATTCAAGCCGCCGCCCGGCTTACCGGGTCCTGACCGCCTCGCCTTGCTTCCACCAGCGTGAAGGGGCATACACCCCGCCGATGTCCACGCGATTTCTGGCCATTTTTGCCCTGATTCTCGCCTGCGCTTCCGCGCCCGTCCGGGCGCAGGACGGTGCGGCGCCGTTCGATGGCGATTTGCAACGGCTGGCGGAGATCTTGGGCGGCCTGCACTATCTGCGCGGCATCTGCGGGGCCAACGAGGGCAACAAATGGCGCAGCGAGATGCAGGCGCTGATCGATGCCGAAACCCCCTCGGGCGAGCGCCGCACCCGCATGATCGCCGGCTTCAACCGCGGCTATAACGGCTTCCAGCAGACCTATCGGAGCTGCACGCCGGCCGCGACGGTGGCGATCCGCCGCTATATCGAGGAAGGCTCGAAGATCTCGCGCGATCTCACGGCGCGTTACGCGAACTGAGACGCGCGACGGGAACCCGTCATCGACTTTGTCCACCGCCATTAACCGTTCCTAAAGATGTGGCCTAGCGGTCGTTAACGCGCGTGCTACACCTCTCGCACAGCGCATCGCCGTGGATCGCGCCCCAGCCCTGATCGAGTTTCATGAGCCAGCCGATTTCCTACGCCCCCGCCCGCGCGCCGCTGCCCGATCACGAGCAGAAACAGGCCGCACTGAGCTATCTCAACGAGGCCTGGGCCGAAGCGCGCCATGACGGCGTCGACGGCGACTGCCTGGCGCAGGCAAGCCTGTTTGCGGCGCTCGCCGAGCTGGTCGGCACCTATGGCGAGGACGCGGTGGCGAAATTCGTCGAGGGTTTTCCGGGGCGCATCCGCAACGGCGAGTTCTCCGTCGATATCTGCCGGCAGTAGGCGTTGCCGACACAGCCCCGCCACACGAGCGGGGCCATTCATCACGGCTCGATCTTGAGCGTCGCTTTCATGTTGGGATGATAGCGGCAGTAATACTCGACCGTGCCCGCTTTCTTCAGAACGAACGTCCCCGATTTTTTCGCCGGCAGGTTCACGTCGAAATCGCCGTTCCCAGCGGTCGCTGTGTGGGCGAAGACGTCCTTGTTGATCCATGCGATGGTGTCGCCGACCTTCGCCGAAGCGTCTTTCGGCGACATTTCGAGATTCTCCATCGTGATCTCGATCGTCGCGGCGCGCGCCGGGACGACCATCGCCGCGAAAACAAGTGCCATGGTGATCGCAGACAGCCGTCCCGACATCATGACGCACTCCTTACTTCAGCTCGGCCGCGACGTGCTCGGCGTGCTGCTGATGGCCCTGAAAGATCTTCAGGCCGGTCTGCAACAGGCTCTTCAGCTCGGCATTGCTGGCGGACGGAATCAGCTGGGTCTCCAGCGCTGTGTTGACCGCCTTGTGGTAGGCGACCTCGTTGGCGACATAGGCCTTGTCGAAGGCCGCGCCGTCCAGCTTGTCGAGCTCGGCCAGCTTCTCGCTCGCCTGCTTCGACAGGGCCTTGCTGGTGTCGTTGTCTTCAGGCGTGACGTTCAGCTTCTTGACCAGCGCCAGCGCCTGCTTGTTGACGGCCTCGTGATCGCGCAGCATGTCCTCGGCAAATGCCTTGACGTCCTTGTTCCTGGCCTTCTTCTGCGCCTGCTTGGCGGCGTTGATGTCGATCACGCCTGCGGTGTAGGCGATATGCGCAATCTGCGGATCGCTCGGCTTGGCGCCTTGCGCGAGCGCCGGGCTGGACAAAAGGGCGACCGCAGCGATCGCCGCGCTCCATCTGACGAACATGATTTGACACTCCTGTGGCGCCGGGGCCTTTGCCGGCGCGTTGCTTGCACGGGAGTTGGATGCGAATTCCGCGCGAACGTTCCCAAGAATATTACGCACCGACCCCAAGGCGCTTCAGCACGGTTTCGGTGAGGCGCTCGCAGCGCTCGCCGGCAAACGGGAACGCGTCCATCACCACCGGACCGATCTTCTTCTCGACATTCGCGCGCAACATCGTGCGCGCCCGGTGCAGCCGGGTCTTCACGGTCTCGGGCTTGACGCCGAGCAACTCCGCGGTTTCCTCCATCGTCATCCCCTCCATCACACGCGCGATGAAGACCATGCGGAAGGCGTCCGGCAATTCATCGACCGCATGCTCGACGACACGCTGAATCTCACGTTGGGCCATGGACTTTTCCGGATCGCTTGATGCTGACGATAGGGGAAACCGGATGATCTGAGCTTCGAGCACGGCTTCCGGCAACGTGTCCAACTCGACGTCTGGCTTGCGGCTTCTCACCCGGCCGAGCGCTTCATTGATCGCAATGCGCGACAACCACGTCGACAGGCCGGACTCACCACGAAAGCCGTCGAGATGCGTGAAGGCGCGGACATAGGTGTCCTGCACCACATCCTCGGCCTCGCTGTCGTTGCGCAGGATGCCACGGGCGAGCCGATAGAGCCTGCGGTTGTTGGCCTGCATGATGGCGCGCAGCGCCGCCTCGTCGCGGGCCTGGGCCCGGCGGATCAATTCCGCCTCGGGCGCGCCGGCGTCCACGGCCGGGAATGTTGCGGTGCGATGCGTGGCGGTCACGGGCGTCTCCTCCCTCTTTCGGACATTGGATGCACATCCGCCGAGAACGTTCCCGAAAAAGGACCTTTAATCCGTCTCGATCGGCAGCGCCGGATCCCTCGCCCATTCGCCCATCGATGCATCGTACAGCGTCAGCTTGTCGTAGCCGAGCTGCGTCAGCAGCAGCAAATCGATCGTCGCCGAAATGCCGCCGCCGCAATACAGGATCACGTTCTTGTCGCGCGTGACGCCTGCCGCGGCGAATTTCGCTTCGGCGTCGGCAAAGCTCGTCAGCGTCTTGTCGGCTTTGACGAGCGTGGCCGCGGGAACATTGACACTGCCGGGAACGCGGCCGGGCCGGCCGTAGCGGCTCGGCTCGCGGCCTTCATGAAATTGCGGCCCGAGGGCGTTGACGATGACGGTCGAGGGGTCGCCGATCCGTGCCTTCACGACATTCTTGTCGACGAAGAAGCCCGCGCGCGGCGTGGCCTTGAACGTCGAGGCTGGATACCCCTTCGGCGCGCCCGTCTCGATCGGCCGGCCCTCCTCCTTCCATTTGTCGAGGCCGCCATCGAGCACCTGCGCATCGACGCCGAGCGACCGCAGCATCCACCAGAACCGCGTCGACCACATCATGGTGCCGATGCTGTAGAGGACGATCGTCTTGGATGCGTCGAGCCCGTGGCGGCCGAAGGCGGCTTCCAGCTGGGCGATGTCAGGCATCATGAAGAACTGTTGCGCGGAGGTGTCCGAGAACTCGCCTTGCAGGTCGAGGAGATCGGCGCCGGGGATGTGGCCGGCCGCGAACGTCTTGTCGCCGGGGACTGCGCGATACGGAACGTCGCTGCCGGGGGGGACCGGTTCGTTGTAGGTCGTGCAGTCGTAGAGGCGGAGGTCGGGATTGCCGAGGATGGAGGCGAGCTGCTCGGTGGTGATGAGGGATGTTGGCGTGGCCATCGTTGCTTCCCCACGTTCAGGCTGTCGGTTGCCCGACACTGTCATTGTCCGCGAAGGCGCGCAATCCAGTATTCCAGAGGCGTCAATTTGAATCGAGAGGCCGCGGCGTACTGGATGCCCCGCCTTCGCGGGGCATGACAGCGGAGTTGACGGCGCAATATTGCCCTACCGCTTCAGCGTCTCCAGGAACCGCACCGGCTCGCCCTGCGAGGCCGTCACGAGTTCACCCTGCCACATCACGCGGCGGCCGCGGATGAAGGTGCCGACGGGCCAGCCGGTGACGCGCACGCCGTCGTAAGGGGTCCAGCCGGCCTTGGACGCCACCCATTTGTTGGTGATGGTCTCGCTGCGCTTGAGGTCGACGACGGTGAAGTCGGCGTCATAGCCGGCAGCGATGCGGCCCTTGCAGGCCATGTTGTAGAGCCGCGCAGGGCCGGCGCTGGTGAGATCGACGAACCGTGCCAGCGACAGGCGGCCGGCGTTGACGTGATCGAGCATCAGCGGCACCAGCGTCTGCACGCCGGTCATGCCCGAGGGTGAGGCCGGATAGGTCTTCTGCTTCTCTTCCAGCGTATGCGGGGCGTGGTCGGAGCCGAGCACGTCGATGATGCCCTGCTCGATGCCGCGCCAGATGCCGGCCCGGTGATCGGCGCCGCGCACCGGCGGGTTCATCTGTGCCAGCGTGCCGAGCCGCTCGTAGCATTCGGGCGCAACCAGCGTGAGATGATGCGGCGTCGCCTCGCAGGACGCGACGTCCTTGTGGTCGCGCAAAAATTCGATCTCTTCCTTGGTCGAGATGTGCAGCACGTGGATACGCTTGCCGGTCTCGTGCGCGAGCTTGACCAGCCGCTGCGTCGCCATCAGCGCTGCGGTCTCGTCGCGCCAGACCGGATGCGAACGCGTATCGCCCTCGATGCGCAGCGGCTTGCGCTCGTTGAGGCGGTACTCGTCCTCGGCATGGAACGCGGCACGGCGGCGGATCACCTGGAAGATGCGGCGCAGGCTCTCGTCGTCCTCCACCAGCAGCGCCCCGGTCGAGGAGCCGATGAACACCTTGACGCCCGCGCAGCCCGGCGCGCGTTCGAGCACCGGCAGGTCCTGCACATTCTCGCGGGTGCCGCCGATGAAGAAGGCAAAATCGCAATGCATGCGGTGATGCGCGCGCTTCACCTTGTCGGTGAAGTTGGCCTCGGTCACCGTGAGCGGCGAGGTATTGGGCATCTCGAACACGGCCGTGACACCGCCCATCACGGCGCTGCGCGAACCGGTCTCGAGGTCTTCCTTCTGCTCCAGCCCGGGCTCGCGGAAATGCACTTGCGTATCCATCACGCCGGGCAGGATGTGCAGACCCTTGCAGTCGATCACCTCCGCCGCGCTGGCTTGAGATAGCGAACCCAGCTCGGCGATGCGGCCCCCCACCATGCCGATATCGCGAACACCCTCGCCGTCCTGGTTGACGACAGTGCCGCCTTTGAGGATCACATCGAAACGCTGGGTCATGGCTAGAGGCCTCTCTCGTCCCCAAGCGCGGGGCTCGAGGTCTTGTCGTTTATGCCTCGCGGGCTTACGTTCCGGAGCAACATGTCGCAAGAGATTTTCGCATGAAATCAGCGTTTCTTCCCGAACGGGGCGTGATCAAGGTCGCAGGCGAGGATGCGCGCAACTTCCTCAACGGCCTCGTTACGACCGACCTCGACAGGCTCAAGCCGGGCCTGGGGCGATTCGGCGCGCTGCTGACGCCGCAGGGCAAGATCATCGTCGATTTCCTGATCACCGAGGTGCCCGCGGGCCACGGCGGCGGGTTCCTGATCGACTGCCCCAAAGCGCTGGCGGAGGGCCTCGCCACCAAGCTCAAATTCTACAAACTGCGCGCCAAGGTCACCGTGGAAAATCTCGATCTCGGCGTGCTCGCGGCCTGGGACGGCCAGCCTGCCGCTCAGCCGGACCTCGCCTTCGCCGATCCGCGCAATGGCGAGCTCGGCTATCGCATCCTGATCCCCGAAGATCTCAAGCAGACGCTGTCCGATCTGATCGGGGCCGAACTGGTCGATGCGGCCGACTACGAGGCGCACCGCATCGCGCTCGGCGTGCCGCGCGGCGGGCTCGATTTCATTTACAGCGATGCGTTCCCGCACGAGACCAACATGGACCGGCTTGCCGGCGTCGATTTCGACAAGGGCTGCTATGTCGGCCAGGAGGTCGTCTCGCGCATGCAGCATCGCGGCACCGCGCGCACCCGCAGCGTGAAGGTGCTGCTCGATGACTTCTCGCCGGAGGCCGGCGTCAGTGTCATGGCCGGCGACAAGCCGGTCGGCACGATGGGCTCGTCTGCGCACGGCAAGGGCATCGCGCTGGTGCGCATCGACCGCGTCGCCGATGCGCTCGATGCCGGCCAGCCGCTCACCGCCGGTGGCCTTGTTGTGAGACTCGCCGAACCCGAAGTCGTGCGCATTCCAACGAAGCAGCCCATCGCATGAGCCGCGCGCCCCGACTGCATCCCGACGGAAAGACGCGCTGCCCCTGGCCCGGCGAAGATCCGCTCTATGTCGCCTATCACGACACCGAATGGGGCGTGCCGGAATATGACGACCGCGCGCTCTACGAAAAGCTGATCCTCGACGGTTTTCAGGCCGGCCTCTCCTGGATCACGATCCTGCGCAAGCGCGACAATTTCCGCAAAGCCTTCGACGATTTCCAGCCGGAGAAGATCGCGCGCTACAACGACAAGAAAGTCCACGCGCTGATGAACGACGCCGGTATCGTGCGCAACCGCGCCAAGATCGACGGCACGATCCTCAGCGCGAAGTCCTATCTGGAGATCATGGAGAAGGGCCCGGGCTTCTCGAAACTGCTATGGGACTTCATGGACGGAAGGCCCAAGGTCAACAACTTCAAGACCACCGCGAGCGTGCCAGCCTCGACACCGCTGTCGGTGCAGATCTCCAAGGAGCTGTCCTCGCGCGGCTTCAAATTCGTCGGCCCCACCATCGTCTACGCCTTCATGCAGGCGACCGGCATGGTCAACGACCATCTCGTCGACTGTCATTGTCATGCAAGCTGCGGCAAGCCGCGCCTCAAGGTCAAATGACCGCGCAGAAGACCGCACGCGAGGCGGCGTCCCGCGCCTGGCAGCGCATGCTGTCGGGCCGGCGCCTCGATCTGCTCGATCCCTCCCCGCTCGATATCGAGATCGCCGACATCGCGCACGGGCTGGCGCGCGTGGCGCGCTGGAACGGCCAGACCACCGGCGCGCACATCTTCTCGGTCGCGCAGCACACGTTGCTGGTCGAGACCGTGATGCGGCACGAGAACCCGCGCGTCGACCGACGCGTGCGGCTTGCCGCGCTGCTGCACGATGCGCCCGAATATGTGATCGGCGACATGATCTCGCCGTTCAAGGCCGTGCTGGACGGCCATTACAAGGCGGTTGAGAAGCGCCTGCTCGGCGCCATCCACATCCGCTTCGGCCTGCCGCCGGCGTTGCCGGAGGAGATCACGCAGTCCATCAAGGCCGCCGATCGCGGCGCGGCCTATCTGGAGGCGACCGAGCTTGCCGGCTTCAGCGAAAGCGAGGCGAGGCGCCTGTTCGGCAAGGACCCGGGCCTCTCCGACAGTGTCCGGCGGGACTATCTCACGCCCTGGACCGCGGCGCGGGCCGAGAAGCAGTTTCTAGAGCGGTTTGGCGCGGTGTTTGCGTGAGCGTTGTTTTGGGTTGGTGGCGCCCCACATTCGCCGTCGTCCCCGCGGAAGCGGGGACCCATAACCCCAGGGGGACGTTGCGGCGCAAAACAGGCAACCGCGAGTCTTAACCAGAACCCAATCCTGTGGTTATGGGTCCCGGATCTGCGCTCCGCTTCGCTACGCTTGTCCGGGACGACGATGTGGATGCTTTGCCCACCCTACGGCCGCGGCTATAATCAGCAAAAAGGTCCGCCATGATCCACGTCTGTTCCCTCGCCGCCCTTCCCGAAACCGTCCGCCTCACCAAGGCCAGCCACGTGCTGACCGTGATGGCCAATGTCGAGCAGGTCGCGCGGCCAGTGTCGGTGCTGCCGGCCAACCATCTCAAGGTGTCGATGGACGACATCACGGAAGAGATGGACGGCTTCGTCGCGCCCTCCGAGGCGCATATCGAGAAGGTGCTGAATTTCGTGCGCGGCTGGGATCGCATCGCGCCGCTGGTGGTGCATTGCTACGCCGGCATCAGCCGCTCCACCGCGAGCGCGTTCGCGGCGGTCTGCGCGCTCAATCCGGATCGCGACGAGATCGAGATCGCTAAAAAGATCCGTGCGGCCTCGCCGATCGCCTCGCCCAACCGGCGCATCGTCGGCCTCGCTGACCGCGCACTGGGGCGCAACGGCCGCATGCTGCGCGCGCTCGACGAGATGGGCCCGGGTGCGATGATGGTCGAGGGCCGCCCCTTCGTGATCGAGCTCGAATGACAGCTGCGATCGTCACCTCATGAGCGACAAGCTGCTGACGCCGATCGAAATCGGCCTGACCGCGGCGATCGTCGCGATCGAGGATCACGAGCCGCTGATCCTGACCGCGCGCGGCAGTGACGGACTGGCCGGCCTGCCGTTCGGTCCCTTTGATGCGCTGAGCCATCGCACCTTCGAGATCGGCCTGCGCGCCTGGGTCGAGGAACAGGCCGGCTTGCGGCTCGGCTATGTCGAGCAGCTCTATACATTTGGCGATCGCGGCCGCCATGCCGAGGCCGGCGATACCGGCGCGCATATGGTGTCGATCGGATATCTTGCGCTGACGCGTGCCGTCGGCGGCGCGCTCGCGGCAACCGGCGCGAGCTTCGAGCCATGGTATCGCTTCCTGCCCTGGGAAGACTGGCGCGAGGAGCCGCCCGCGATCATCGCCCGCGACATCATTCCGGCGCTGACCGATTGGGCCGATCAGGAGACGCCGGAGACCACGCGCGCATTGCCGCGGAGGGATCGCGTGCGGTTCTATTTCGGCCTCGACGGCGCGCCTTGGGACGAGGAGCGCGTGCTCGACCGCTACGAGCTGCTCTACGAAGCTGGGTTGATCGAGGAGGCACGACGCGACGGCCGTCCTGCGGCAATAGCGCGCAACGCCCTGCCCGTGCTCGGCACCTCCATGCGCTTCGATCACCGCCGGATTCTTGCCACGGGAATCGCGCGGCTGCGTGCGAAATTGAAGTATCGTCCTGTGGTGTTTGAACTTTTGTCCGCCGAGTTCACACTTACCGAACTGCAGTACACGGTGGAGGCAATCTCCGGCCGGCACCTGCACAAGCAGAATTTCCGCCGATTGGTCGAAACGGAAGCCCTGGTCGAACCGACCGGGGTGATGTCGACACAGACGGGCGGACGGCCGGCCGCGCTCTACCGCTTCCGCCGCGACGTACTCCAGGAGCGGCCCGCGCCGGGCTTGCGCATGCGCTCCCGGCGCTAGTGACCTTAGGATTCGCGACCGGCCCCTCCCCGCCGGCTGCCTGGAGGCTTCATGTTCGACGGCCCGTTTGATTTCTTTGCGCTGATCATTGCGATTATCGCCTTCCTGATCGCGATCAAGGCTTCCAGCCAGGCGGCCGAGCTGCGGCGCAAGCTGAACTCGCTCGAAGAGATGTTTTACGCGCAGCGGCCGGTGCAGCCGCCGCCGATGCCCGCCTATGTCGTGCAGGCCGAGGCGCCCGCAACAGCTCCAGCAGAGCCGCCGCCGCTCGCGCCCGAAGCTGCAGCAGCGCCACCGCCGCTCGTCACCGAAGAAGCTTCGCCGCCGCTTGAAGCGGGCACGGCGGCCGATGCACCGCCGCCGCCCGCACCGGTGCCCGGCTTCGAGGAACGGCTCGGCACGCGCTGGGTGGTGTGGATCGGCGGCCTTGCGCTCGCGCTCGGCGGCTTCTTCATGGTGCGCTATTCGATCGAGGCCGGCCTCGTCGGCCCCGGCGTGCGCGTATTCCTCGGCGGCCTGTTCGCGCTGGCCCTGCTGGGTTCCGGCGAATGGTCGCGGCGGAAGGAGAGCATCTCCAACATCGCGGCGCTGCCGATCGCCAATATCCCCGCGATTCTCACCGCGGCCGGAACAGCCGTGGCGTTCGCGACCATCTATGCGGCCTACGCGCTCTACGGTTTCCTCGTGCCGGCGACCGCCTTCGTGCTGCTCGGCATCGTTGCGATGGGCACGCTTGCCGCAGCACTGCTGCACGGGCCCGCGCTCGCGGGCCTCGGCGTGGTCGGCGCCTTCGTGACGCCGATCCTCGTCTCCAGCGGCAAGCCGGATTATTGGGCGCTCTATATCTACCTCGCCATCGTCACCGCCGCGAGTTTTGGTCTCGCCCGAATCCGGCTGTGGCGCTGGCTCGCGGTCACGACGATCGCCTTCGCCGTGCTCTGGATCTTCCCGGGCCTCGATACCGGCGATCTGCAGGTCGCGCCGCACGCCTTCCACGTGATCGCAGGCTTCGTGCTCGCGGCCTTGCTCGTCGTCTGCGGCTTCATGTTCGGCCCGGCCGTCGAGGACGGCGAGATCGAGCCGGTCTCGTCGAGCTCGCTCGGCGCCTATCTGTTCGGCGCGATGCTGATCGTGCTGTCGAGCGCGCATGCGGATCTCGCGCTGATCGCCTTCACCCTGCTGGTCGGTGCGACGCTGTTCGTCGCGTGGCGGGCGCCCGCAGCCACTGGGGCACTCGGCGCGGCCGCGGCGACCGTCTTCATCGTGTTCGCCGAATGGGCGGTGCGCGCCAACCCGGACATGCTGGTGCTGCCGGGCGGGCCCATCGCCGGCGTCGGGCCAACGGCGATCGACAGCGCGGTGACGCTTCATCTGGTGATGGCCGCGATCTTCGCCGCCGGCTTCGGCATCGCCGGCTTTCTCGCGCAGGGCCGCTCGAATTCGGCGATCATTCCGGTGGTGTGGTCGGCGACCGCAGTTGCGACCCCGATCGCGATCCTGGTTGCACTCTACGCACGCATTGCCCATCTCGACCGTTCGATCCCGTTCGCCATCCTCGCCGTGCTGCTCGCCGCCGCCTTTGGCGCTGCGACCGAATCCCTGACCCGGCGTGAGACCCGGCCGGGCGTCGCAATCGCCACCGCGCTGTTCGCGACCGGCACGCTCGGTGCGCTGGCGCTGGCGCTGACGTTTGCGCTGGAGAAGGGCTGGCTCACGATTGCACTGGCGCTGATGTCGCTCGGCACCGCCTGGATCTCGATGCAGCGGCCGATCCCGTTCCTGCGCTGGCTGGCCGCCATCTTTGCGGGCATCGTCACGGCACGTATCGGCTATGATCCGCGCATCGTCGGCGATGCGGTCGGCACCACGCCGATCTTCAACTGGCTGCTATGGGGCTATGGCCTGCCGGCGGCGTCGTTCTGGGCGGCGAGCGTGTTCCTGCGCCGCCGAGGCGACGACGCACCGCTGCGGATGGTGGAGACCGCCGCGATCCTGTTCACGGCACTGCTCGCCTTCATGGAAATTCGCCATCTTGCGACCGGCGGCCGCATGACGGCGGCGCCCTCGCTGCTCGAATTCGCGCTGCAAGTCTGCGTCATGCTCGCGATGGCGATCGGGCTGGAGCGGTTGTGGCTGCGCAGCCACAGCATCGTGCACAATGTCGGCGCGGTCGTGCTCACCGCGATCGCCGGGATCATCAGCGTGTTCGGCCTCTTGATCCTGGAGAATCCGCTGCTGCTCTCCGGCGTCAATGTCGGGGGCCTCGTCTTCAACCTGCTGCTGCTCGGCTACGCTCTGCCGGCCGTGCTGATGCTGCTGCTGTCCTATGCGGTGGCCGGACATCGCCCAGTCGCCTATGCGAACACGATCGCGGGCGGCGCGCTGGTGTTCGCGCTCAGCTACGTGACGCTGGAGATCCGCCGCTTCTATCACGGCCCGGTCCTGCTCTACGGCGGCACCACGGGTGCGGAGCAATACACCTATTCGATCGGCTGGCTCGGCTTCGGCGTGGTGCTGCTCGGCGTCGGCATTCTCGTCAACTCGGAGCGGGCGCGGCTGGCGTCGGCGGTCGTGATCGCGCTGACGATCCTCAAAGCCTTCGTGATCGACATGTCGACGCTGACGGGCGTCTATCGCGCGCTGTCGTTCATGTGCCTCGGCATCGTGCTGGTGGCGATCGGCTGGCTCTACCAGCGCATCCTGTTCCGGCGGCAGGTCGCGCCACCGCCGGCTCCGCAGGCAGGCACGTAGAGCGTCAGGCGGCGCGGACCGAATCCAGGAACTGCGCGACCTCGACCTTGAGGCGGGTGCTGTCGGTCGCGAGCGATTTCGCCGCCGACAGCACCTCGGTCGAGGCTTCGCCGGTCTCGATCGCGCCGCGCTGCACGTCGGTGATGTTCATCGAGACCTCCTGCGTGCCGACCGAGGCCTGCTGCACGTTGCGAGAGATCTCCTGCGTCGCGGCGCCCTGCTCCTCGACGGCAGCGGCGATGGCGGCCGAAACCTCCGACAGCCGCTCGATGGTGCCGCCGATCTCCTGGATGGCGTTGACGGAGTCCTGCGTCGCGGCCTGAATCCCGGAGACTTGCGCCCCGATCTCGCCGGTCGCTTTCGCGGTCTGCTCGGCCAGCGCCTTGACCTCGGAGGCGACGACCGCGAAGCCACGGCCGGCCTCACCGGCGCGCGCCGCCTCGATGGTGGCGTTCAGCGCCAGCAGATTGGTCTGGCCAGCGATAGTGTTGATCAGCTCGACGACGTCGCCGATGCGGGCGGCCGCCTGCGACAACTCATTGACGCGCGCGTTGGTCCGCGTCGCCTGTTCGACGGCTTCTGCGGCCATTCGCGCCGAATCCTGCACCCGACGGCTGATCTCGGTGATCGAGGACGACAGCTCTTCCGAAGCGGATGCGACCGCCTGCACGTTGGTGGAGGCCTCTTCGGAGGCAGCAGCAACGACGGTCGCGAGCTCCTGCCCGCGCCGCGCCGTGTTGGTCAGCGTCGATGCGGAGGCCTCGAGCTCGGTCGAGGCCGACGACACGGTGCCGACAACCTCACCTATCATGGCCTCGAACTTGCGGGTGATGGCGTCGACGCGGCGGCCGCGCTCGATCTTTGCCTCGGCGTCGGCCGCAGCGGCTTGGTCGGCGGCCTTCTTGGCGATCAGCGCTTCCTTGAAGATCTGGAGCGCATCCGCCATCGAACCGATCTCGGTCTTCTCGCCGCGATGCGGCACCTCGGCCGAGAGGTCGCCCTCGCCGAGCGACTGCATCGGCTTGATGATCGAGGCGATGCCACGCGAGACGTCGCGCACCAGATAATAGGCGGCGCCGATCGCGATCACGACGGAGAGCACGATGATGCCGACCAGCACGCGGAAGATCATGGCATAGCTGTCGGCCGCCTGTTTGGTTTCCAGTTCCGCGCCGCGATTGTTCATCTCGATGCCCTTCTGGAGCAACGGGTCGGCCGCCTGGGCCATCTTCGCGACCTTGGTCTGCAGAAGCTCGTTGGCATCGGTCGGGAAGCGGCCGACGCTCTTGCGCGACAGCGCCATCACGTCCTGCACGCCGTTCAGATATTCGGCCCACGCCTTGGTCCATTGCTGATAGAGCGCGCGCTCTTCGGCACCGGTGATCAGCGGCTCGTAGACCGTGCGGGTCTTCTCGATGCGCTCGCGCAGCGAGGCGAGGCGCTTCTCGGCGGCCTCCTTGCCCTCGGCGGTCTCCTGCATCAGGTGCAGGCGAAGCGCGACGCGCAGCTCGTTGATGTCGGCGCGAAGCGAGCCGAGCGCACGCACGCTCGGCAGCCAGCTCTCCGCGATCTCGACGGTGTGAGAATTGATGTTCTGCATGGTGCCGATCGCCGTCACGCCGACTCCCGCGAGCGACAGCACGAGGACCGACAGCACGGTCAGAAGCTTGAAGACGATCGACAACTTCGACATCACAGCAAATCCCAATGATACCCAGCAACGCACAAATCACCCGCGCCACCATCATCGCGACGGACGACAGGGCGGAAGTCATTCCAACAATGCTGGCTGGTTCTTATCCCGTAAGACTGCGCTCATAGTTGCAAACAGGCGTTAACAGGGGCCTACGTAAAACTACCGGACAGTCCCGGCCGTCGTTATTTTCTCTGCAACCATCTGTTGCAGCTGCACCTGCACCCCATACCGCAACGCGAGCGCGCCGCTTGCGGTGCAACACTCGGCGCGGCGGACCCCGCACCGAGTCCAAAGTGCTCCGCCGTCATGCAGCCCGCACGGTGTCGAGGAATCTGCCGACTTCGAGCTTGAGGCGGTTGCTGTCTCCGGACAGTGACTGCGCCGCCGCCAGCACCTGCGAGGATGCCGAGCCGGTCTCGCCCGCTCCGCGCTGCACGTCGATGATGTTGGACGACACCTGATGGGTGCCTGCCGCAGCCTGCTGCACGTTGCGGGAAATCTCCTGCGTCGCCGCGCCCTGCTGCTCGACCGCCGCCGCAATGGTCGACGAGATCTCCGACAGCTTTTCGATGGTGTTGCTGATGGCTCCGATAGCGCTGACGGAGTCCTGCGTCGCCGCCTGGATGCCGGAAATCTGCTGGCCGATCTCGCCGGTCGCCTTCGCGGTCTGCTCGGCGAGCGCCTTCACCTCGGAGGCGACGACCGCAAATCCGCGGCCGGCCTCGCCGGCGCGCGCCGCCTCGATCGTGGCGTTGAGCGCCAGCAAATTGGTCTGGCCGGCGATGGTATTGATCAGCTCGACCACGTCGCCGATCCGTGCCGCAGCCTTGGACAATTCGCCGACGCGGTCGGTCGTGGTGCGGGCCTGGCTGACCGCCTCGCTCGCGACCCGTGCCGATTCCTGCACCTGGCGGCTGATCTCGGTGATCGAGGACGACAGCTCCTCGGTTGCGGACGCTACCGATTGCACATTGGTGGATGCTTCTTCGGAGGCCGCAGCCACCATCGTCGTCAGTTCCTGGGCACGCTCCGCCGTCGAGGTCAGCGTCGAGGCCGAAGCCTCCAGCTCTGTCGCGGCCGAGGAGACGGTATCGACGATCTCGCCGACGGCACTTTCGAAACCATTCGCGAGCTCGTGCATCTCGGCCCTGCGTTGCGCCATGGCGTGCTTCTCGGTCTCCGCCTGCTCGCTACGCATGCGTTCGACCTCAAGACCGTGCTGCTTGAAGACTTCGACTGTACGCGCCATCGCGCCGACCTCATCAGCTCGGCTGGTGCCGGGCACCGCGGTGCCAAGATCGCCGTTGGCGAGCCGGCCCATCGCGCCCGAAATAGCTGAGAGCGGATTGAGAATCCGCGAGAAGGTGATCCAGAAGCTGAGGCCCGCGAGCAGCAGAGAGGCACAAAGCAACAGAGCCGTAAGCATGAAATTGCGCGCGCTGGCTTCCGCCTGCATCGTGGCTTCCAGGCCGGCGACCGCGCCAATGGCCTCGCCGAGTTTCAGCACCGCATTGATGCCGGCAGTGGCCCGCGCAAAGTATTCGGAACCGGTGATCTTGTAGTCGCCGCTTTGTCCCGAGGCGAGCGTGAGCGCGCGCGTTTCACCATAGAGACCAAAATAGATATTCTCGACCTCGGTCATCGCGTCCCCGATCTGCGCCGGCAGATCCGGGCGCAGCCGCACCGGCAATATCGTATCCCACGCGAGTTCTACCTTTGCCCGTAGCGCAGACAGCCGCTCAAGGCCTTCCGTGCCGAGCTTCGCATGCGCACCGACGGCCCCGGCCAGCAAGGCGCGCTCCCGTCCGGCATTCTCGGCCATCTGGGCTGCAAGATGCCGCAAGCCGATCAGTTGCGCCAGCCTTGCGACAGGCGGGCTGGTGAGGGTTTCGAGCGTCAGCCGCAAACGGTTGCTCGCAACATCGATCACGTCGGTAATCGCCGGAACGAAGCCGTCGATCACGTCGGGCGCCCGTTCCGCGCGTGGACGCGCGAGACTTCCATCGACCTTCTCGCGCAACAGGCGCAGTGCCTCGACTTTGCCCACGGCGTCCGCAACCTGCCTTTGTTCTCTCGTCATTTCGGGTATCGAACGAATGGCGAGCACGGCTTCGCGAAAGGCGTCGTCTGCCGTAGCGCGCGCCTTCTCGATGTCGGCGCGGCGCTCGGAGCTCACGGCATCGGGAGACTTCAGCGCCGCGTTGGTCATGCCGCGTTCGATTGCCCAATGTCCTGCACTGCGCAGCAGCAGTTGCGCAGCTCGATTGACCTTCAGGAATGCTTGGGACTCCTGCCTCTTGACGATGGCCTGGTAGGCGACGAATCCCGCCGAGGCCAACCCCAGCAGCACCAGCGCTGCGATGATGGCTGGCAAAATTGTGCCGATCCGAACATGTCCAAGCCGGTTCGATGCGCCGGCGACATTGGCTCGAGCTTGCTGACTCTGGGCAAGACTCAACATGGTCCGTTTCCCCCATAGGAAACACGCAGCCAAGTCCTTGCCGGCCGCATGGACGTTGATCGTCCTTGCGGCGAAGCTAGCTGCCAAAGTCCCTATTCTGATTAACGGGGGACTTGGCACTACTACTGAGATTTTGAACCAAATGATTGAAACGCGATTGCTGATTTCGCGAAAAAGTTGCAAATTGCAGCTTGAGGTCGCCACAGTTCGCCTTTGCAGCCGCGGGCTCCCTGCAGTCTGGCGCACGGCGTTCGCAGGGAGAACAAGACAGAAAGCGACTCACCCGACGAGGCGGACGTCTCGCGAACTGCCTCGAGAATCTCGGCGCGACCATTTGCGCCGCGCGCACGGTATCGAGGAATTTGCCGAACTCGAGCCTGAGGCGGTTGCTTTCGCCGGACAGCGACTGCGCCGCCGCCAGCACCTGCGAGGACGCCGAGCCGGTCTTATGGCACGGTCCGCGCGCTTGGCAGGTTAATCACACGCGGCAGGATGCCGAGTTTCTAGTCGACGCGGTCGCTGGCCTTCTGACTCTCACCGACGAGGCTGATCCGGAACACCGGCTCCTTGTTCTCGTCGAGCAGCTCCATGCGCCACTCGGCATTCTGCTTCAGGCCGCGCGCGATGCCGCCGAGCAGATTGGCGCAGACCTCGGTCATCTCGGTCCAGGCGGCGGCACGATCCTCGAACTCATAGGGGTGGTCGGCAGCGCCGGAATAGCGGCCCGTGCTGATGCGGAAGAAGTACAGCGACATCGTGAACCCTTGCGCCCCCCGGCCGTGCCGCAAACTGGGGTGCGAGTCGCTACCAACGCATGAAGGCCGCCGTCCGTATGACTACGGCGCAGCAGCTTCGTATTCGGCGGATGGCTTCAATGACAAATTGCGCGAACGATCCCGCGCCGCCAATTCACTGTGTCGAGCGTCGCAGCTCCAGCGGAGCCTCGGTCCTGGCGGGCTCCGGCTTGGCTTCCGACTTCACCGGCTCGAGCCGGCTGCTCTCGACACGCGGCGTCTCGACGCGCGCGGCGACTTCGGTGTTGGACGCGCCGACCGAGCCGGTGTGCTCCGAAGAGCGCAGCGAGCGCGGACGCGCGGCGGCACGCGCCATCAGCATCTGATTGCCGCCCTGATGGTGGAAGTCGCAATAGGCGAAGCCCATCCCGGATACCGAGCCGCGGAAGCTGCGATCATCGGTCTTTTCCAGGTTGAAGCAGGGCTCGAACGGAATGCCCTTGATCGAGGCGCAGACGTTCTGGCCACGAATCTGGAGCGTGTTGCCGGGCAGGCGAAGATGCTTCACCGGGCCTGCGCCCGAGAACTGCACGGCGCCAGCGGCGCCGAGGTCGTCCAGGATGCGGCCTGCACCGCGGGTGCCGTCGAAACAGGTGAAAGCGAACACCTTGCCGGCGACGAAGCGGCGCGCCTCGTCGGCGTTCATGCTTCCAGCAATGGCCGGCGCAAACGTCGCTGCCGCCGTGACAGCCCCCAACACAATACGCGCAAGCATGCTCAACTCCGAACCAACCCCGCAGCGGGCTATGCCTTATCTCTTTACCCGCTGCTTACCATACTAACCATGGCGACATTGAAGCAGCTTGGTTGGTAAAGTCTGAACGCCGTTAGACAATTTTTACCACGATGCGGCCCCGGACTTGGCCGGCCAGGATTTTCGCGCCCCACTCCGAAACTTGGTCGAGCGAAATTTCATGAGTGATTTCAGCTAGTTTCGTCCGATCAAGATCCGATGCCAGACGCTGCCAGACAGCTTTCCGCGGCTCGATCGGGCACATCACCGAATCGATGCCGAGAAGGCACACCCCGCGCAAAATGAAGGGCGCGACAGACGACGGCAGGTCCATGCCAGCCGCCAGCCCGCAGGCCGCGATTGCGCCGCCGTATCTCGTCATCGACAGCAGATTCGCCAGCGTGGTCGAGCCGACGCTGTCCACGCCGCCCGCCCAGCGCTCCTTGGCGAGGGGCTTGGCGGCCGCCGACAATTCGTTGCGGTCGATCACTTCGGCCGCGCCGATCTCTTGGAGATAGTCGGCTTCCGAGGCACGCCCGGTGGACGCAATGACGTGGTAGCCGAGCTTCGACAGCACGGCGGTCGCGACCGAGCCGACGCCGCCGGCCGCGCCCGTCACCACGACCGGGCCGCTCTTGGGCGAGATACCGTGCTTCTCCAGCGCCAGCACCGACAGCATCGCGGTGAAACCGGCGGTGCCGATCGCCATCGCGTCGCGCGCCGACAGGCCCTGCGGCAAGGCGACCAGCCAGTCACCCTTGACCCGCGCCTTCTCCGCGTAGGCGCCAAGATGGGTCTCGCCCATGCCCCAGCCGGTGCAGACGACCTTGTCGCCCGCCTTCCATTGCGGGTGCGAGGAGGCTTCGACGGTTCCGGCGAAATCGATGCCGGCGATCATCGGGAAACGGCGCACCACCGGTGCCTTGCCGGTCAGCGCGAGGCCGTCCTTGTAGTTCAGCGTCGACCATTCGACGCGGACGGTGACGTCGCCGTCCATCAACTCGGCTTCGTCGAACTGCGCGAGCTGCGCGGTAGTTCCCTTGTCCGCCTTGTCGATCCGGATCGCCTTGAATGTGGCCACGGCTGAACTCCCTGACTTGTTTCAGCGATGTTTAGCCGATCAGGCAGGCAGCGCAACCGCCCGGTGGACCGGTTTCTCCACGATCGGAAGATTGATCAGCGCGGAGAGCACGCCGAACAGGATCGAGAGCCACCAGATCGGCGTGTAGGAACCAAAACGTTCGAACACGATGCCCCCTAGCCAGACTCCGAGGAAGCCGCCGACCTGATGGCTGACGAAGGCGAAGCCATAGAGGGTGGCGAACCAACGCGTGCCGAACATCAGTGCGACCAGCGCCGAGGTCGGCGGCACCGTTGACAGCCAGGTCAGGCCGGAGACCGCGCCGAACGCAATCGCCGAGAACGGCGTGATCGGGAACGAGATGAAGGCAAGCGTCGCAAGCGCACGGGTGAAATAGATGACGGAGAGAATGTAGCGCTTGGGCAGGCTGTTCTGGAGATAGCCGACGCTGAGCGAGCCGATGATGTTGAACAGGCCGATCGCCGCGATCACCCAGCCGCCGATTTGCGTGGAGATGCCGCTATCGACCAGGAAGGCCGGCAGATGCACCGTGATGAAGGCGAGCTGGAAGCCGCAGGTGAAGAAGCCGAGCACCAGCAGCACGTAGGAGCGATGGCCGAAGGCTTCCGCGAGCGCCCTGGTGAAGGTCTGCTCGTCCGCGGGCGCCGCCTTTGCTGTAGTTGCGACCGGCGGCGTCGAGAGCGCCAGCGATAGCGGGATGATCAGCAGCATCAGGAAGCCGAACACGGTGAGTGCCTGCTGCCAGCCGAAATTGTCGATCAGGGCCACCCCGATCGGTGCGAACAGGAACTGCCCGAACGATCCCGCCGCAGTGCCGGCGCCGAGCGCAAGGCCGCGCTTCTCGGCCGGCAAGAGTTTGGTAAATGCCGACAGCACCAGATTGAACGAGCAGCCGGCGAGACCGAAGCCGACCATGACGCCAGCGCCGATGTTCAGCGACAGCGGCGTCGAGGAATAGCGCATCAGGAGCAAGCCGCCGGCATAGAGCAGAGCGCCGACGCACATCACCCGGAACACGCCAAAGCGATCGGCGACCGCGCCGGCGACGGGCTGGCCCAGTCCCCACAGCAAGTTCTGAAAGGCGATCGCGAGGCCGAACACGTCGCGGCCCCAGGCGTATTCGTGGCTCATCGGCTGCACGAAGAAGCCCAGCGCCGAGCGCGGGCCGAAGCCGAGCATCCCGATCGCGCAGCCGCAGAGAATGATGATTGCCGGCGTGCGCCAGGAGGAGGAACGTGAGACAGGACCGAGCTCGCCAGCTTGAGTCGACATCGTGTTCCTCGTCTCGTTGGCGGGTCCGGAATGGGCAGCCGCTGACCAGGGCATTTAATGCAGATGCATGAAAACCCCAAGTCAAAAACGGTTGCGTTCTAGGAAGGGCTGGCGCGGGAGCATTGCGTTTCAATGCAACCTCGCCCGAGGCGCATGGCATGCCCTTTGACGAGAATGTGTGCGGGTGGACCTAGCGGCCTCTCGCAAGGAGTGTTATCTTTGATTTACTCAGATTGAGTATATGTGAGCTCTGATGAAACTGCACCGGCCCCTCGGCCGGATTTCTCAGGCTCCATATATACTCAAATGGAGCATAATTAGCATGGGAGGCTTCGATGCCGATCACTGGAATCTACGGCCCCGACGACTTTGCAGACCGGCCGAAAGGCCAGATCACGATCTCTCGCCCCGCTGCGCCGGCTCGACCGGGGTCCTCGCTGCCCATGCCCTCGCTGGAATGGACGGACGAGGTCGCGACGGCCACCGCGCCGCTCTATGAGCGCGTCAAGCACGTGATCCCGGCGATCGAGTGGCCGCTAATGGCGCCGACGATCAAGGCGATCAATGAGCTGAAGCAGGCGCGCGGCGCGGTGATCCTCGCACACAACTACCAGGCGCCCGAGATCTTCCACTGTGTCGCCGATATCGGCGGCGACTCGCTCCAGCTTGCCGTCGAAGCCACCAAGGTGAAGGCCGGCATCATCGTCCAGTGCGGCGTGCACTTCATGGCGGAGACGTCGAAGCTGCTCAACCCGGACAAGACGGTGCTGATCCCGGATATGCGCGCCGGCTGCTCTCTCGCCGCCAGCATCACCGGTGCGGACGTCCGCCTGCTCCGCGAAAGATTTCCGGGCGTCCCAGTTGTCGCCTATGTCAACACCTCGGCGGAGGTGAAAGCTGAAGTCGACATCTGCTGCACCTCGTCGAACGCGGTGC
This sequence comes from Bradyrhizobium cosmicum, assembly GCF_032290525.1. Classification (GTDB taxonomy): domain Bacteria; phylum Pseudomonadota; class Alphaproteobacteria; order Rhizobiales; family Xanthobacteraceae; genus Bradyrhizobium; species Bradyrhizobium cosmicum_A. The sequence continues at coordinate 145,601 of NZ_JASXTA010000007.1, forward strand.
AGGTGGTCGAGAGCCTGAACGCGCCGACCGTGATCTTCCTGCCCGACCGCTATCTCGCCACTTACGTGGCCTCGAAGACCGACGTAAAGATCATCGCCTGGAAAGGCGCCTGCGAGGTGCACGAGCGTTTTACCGGCGAGGAGTTGCGCGCCTATCGCGAGGCCGACCCGACCGTGCAGATCATCGCGCATCCCGAATGTCCGCCGGACGTGCTGGCGGAGGCCGATTTCACCGGCTCGACCGCGCACATGATCAACTGGGTGCGCGAAAAGCGGCCGCGGCGGCTGGTGATGATCACGGAATGCTCGATGGCCGACAATGTCCGCGCCGAGCTGCCTGACGTCGAGATGCTGCGTCCCTGCAATCTCTGCCCGCACATGAAGCGCATCACGCTCGCCAACATTCTGGAGAGCCTGCTGACGCTCCGCGAGGAGGTGACGATCGATCCCGCGCTTGCGGAACGTGCGCGGCGATCGGTCGAGCGGATGATCAATCTGAAGAACTGAAGGCAACACGCAGCAACAAGCATAGCTGTCGTCCCGGACAAGCGTAGCGGAGCGATGCGCAGATCCGGGACCCATAGCCACAGGAAGATGTTTGGCGACGACGCGTGGTGACGAGCTCGCGTCGCAACTGCTCCCTGGGGTTATGGGTCCCCGCTTTCGCGGGGACGAGAGGAGCAAGAGGAAATATCATGACCAACAACATCCACAATCTCGCCCGCATCACCAACGACGTCGTCATCGCCGGCGGTGGCCTCGCCGGGCTCTTTTGCGCGCTCAAGCTGGCGCCGCGCCCGGTGACGCTGATCTCGGCCGCTCCGCTCGGACAGGGCGCATCGTCCGCATGGGCGCAAGGCGGCATCGCCGCGGCGGTGGCTGACGGCGATACGCCTGAAGCACACGTTGCCGACACCATCGCGGTCGGTGGCGGCCTCGTCGATGAAGCCATCGCGCTCGGAATCGCGCGCGAGGCCGCACCGCGAATTCATGATCTGCTCGCCTATGGCGTGCCGTTCGACCGCGACCTCGAAGGCCGGCTCGCGGTCGGACGCGAGGCCGCGCATTCAGCGCGGCGCATCGTGCATGTGCGCGGCGACGGTGCCGGTGCCGCGATCATCGCGGCGTTGAGCGAAACCGTGCGACGAACGCCGTCGATCCGCCTGATCGAAGGTCTCGTTGCCGAGGCGCTGCTGACGGAGGATGGTGCCGTGACCGGCCTTCAATTGCGTGAAGCCGGCAACGCGGCGGCCCCGCCGGTCCTGCTCGCCGCACGCGCGGTCGTGCTTGCGACCGGCGGCATCGGTCATCTCTATGCCGCCACCACCAATCCAATCGAGGCCAGCGGATCGGGCCTGGCGATCGCGGCACGCGCCGGTGCTGTTATCGCCGACCCTGAATTCGTCCAGTTCCACCCGACCGCCATCATGGTCGGGCGCGATCCGGCGCCGCTCGCGACCGAAGCCCTGCGCGGCGAAGGCGCGACGCTGATCGATGGCCATGGCGAACGTTTCATGCTGGCGCGCCACCCGCTCGCCGAGCTCGCGCCGCGCGACATCGTGGCCCGTGGCGTCTTCGCCGAGATCGCGGCCGGGCGCGGCGCCTTCCTCGATGCGCGGCAGGCGCTGGGTGCGCGCTTCGCCGAAAAATTTCCGACCGTGCATGCAAGCTGCATCGCCGCCGGCATCGATCCCGCTACGCAAGCCATCCCGATCGCGCCGGCCGCGCACTACCACATGGGCGGCATCGCGGTGGACGCGCGCGGCCGCAGCTCGATCGACGGGCTCTGGGCCGGCGGCGAAGTGTCGTCCACCGGTGCGCACGGCGCCAACCGCCTCGCCTCGAACTCGCTGCTGGAGGCCGTGGTCTACGCCGCGCGGATCGCCGACGACATCGCCGGCCGCGCCGTCCCCTCGCCTGCACGGCTTGCCGACGCGGCGGTGACGCCGCGCGCCGGCGAACCGGACGCATCGGCCGTGAAGCGGCTGCGAGCGACGATGAGCGCGCATGTCGGTGTGATCCGCGACGGTGACGGGCTGGCGGAGGCCGTGCGCAGCTTCGCCGCGCTCGAACGCGAGGCAACCGGCATCGTGGTCCGCAACATGGCAACGACGGCCCTGCTCGTCGCCGCCGCGGCGTGGCGCCGGCACGAGAGCCGCGGCGCGCATTTCCGCATTGACCATCCCTCCGACCTCCCCGCGCTGAGGCAGAGAACGATGACCACTCTCGCCGCAGCGCGCGAGGTCGCGGAAGGCCTGGGGGAGCGCCCGCTCGCCCGGATCGGCCAACCCATGATCGCCTGAAGGAAACCCCATGATCAACCCGACTTCCCTGCTCTATCCCGACGCCTTCCTCTCGCCGCTCGCCATCGACGAGGCCGTGCACCGCGCTCTCGACGAGGACCTCGGCCGCGCCGGCGACATCACTTCGCTGGGCACGATCCCGGAAGCGACCAGGGCGCAAGCCGTCCTCGTCGCGCGCCAGTCCGGCGTGATCGCCGGCTTGCCGCTGGCCCTGGCGACGCTGCAAAAGCTCTCGTCCGACATCGAGGTGCGCGCGCATGTCCGCGACGCCGCGCGCGTCGCTCGCGGGCAGCATGTGCTGACGATCTCGGGTCCGGCCCGCGCCATTCTCACCGCGGAACGGACCGCGCTCAATTTCGTCGGCCGCCTGTCGGGCGTCGCGACGCTCACGGCCGACTACGTCGCGCGAACCGAAGGCACGACAATGCGCATCTGTTGCACGCGCAAGACCACGCCGGGGCTACGGGCGCTGGAGAAGTATGCGGTGCGTTGCGGCGGCGGCTTCAACCATCGTTTCGGCCTCGACGATGCGATCCTGATCAAGGACAACCACATTGCGGTCGCGGGCGGGATTCGCCCCGTGCTGGAGCGCGCCCGCGCCCATGGCGGTCATCTCGTCAAGATCGAGATCGAGGTCGATACGCTGTCGCAACTGTGTGAGGTGCTCGACAGCGGGCTCGCCGATGCCGTGCTGCTCGACAACATGGATTTTGCGACGCTGCGCGAAGCTGTCAGGCTCAACGAGGGCCGCCTCGAGCTGGAGGCGTCCGGCGGAGTCACTCTGGAGTCGATCGCGGCCATCGCCGCGACTGGCGTCGACTACGCCTCAGCCGGCGCCCTGACCCATTCGGCGCCGAATTTCGACTGCGCGCTGGATATCGCGGCGTGAACGGCTACCTTCGTTCGCTCACGCCCATCTCCGCGGAGCTCTTGGCTGCCTGCGCGAGCTCGGCCGATAGCGCTGCGGTCTGGGCCGGGGTACCCCAGCTCGGTTCTTCGCTGCCGTCGCCCCAGGCGCGCGGGCGATAGAAGGTGTGCACGCCGGTCTTGTACATCTTCTTCATCTCGGCGACCCAGGACGGGCGTACCCAGTAGGCGTGATAGTGCGTGGACTTGCCGACCTCGGGCAACCAGATTTGCCCGTCGAGCATCGCCTTCGAGATCTTCTTGGCGCGCTCCCACATCTCGGGCTCGCGGATCACGTCGGCATTGTTGTCGCAGGCGAAGGTGAACTGACAGGCCAAGTGGCGGTGCTTGTTCTGATAGACCGCACCGCACACGGTGTCGGGATATTTGCCGGAGAACACGCGGTTCATCACGACCTGCGCAACCGCCATCTGGCCGCGCACGGCCTCGCCGCGCGATTCGAAATAGATGGCATCCGCGAGGCACTTCTCTGACTTCGCGCGAGACTTGTCGTCGAGTCCGAGCCGCTCCGCCGGCGATCTGGCGCGCTGGTTATCGGCGTTGACCGCACCCTTGGGCGCGACGCTCTCGCCGCTTTCGATGTCCTTGGCGATCCCGGCCGTCGGTGGCGTCAACGACGCCGTCACCTTCATATCGGGATCCGGCATCACGATCAGCGGTTCGGCGCCGGGTTGCCAGCTCTCGATGCTCTCGACATTGCCGCCGAGCGAGGAGCTGCCGAAGAACAGGTTCGAGGTCTTCACGCGGAACGGATCGCGCGGCGGTGCTTCTGGAATGGTCGCTTGCTTCAGCGTTTCGAGCGGCTGGACCGCGAACGCGCGCGCGGCGTCGCTGGCTTGCGGTGGATTGACATATTGCGGCAGCGGCGGCGCACGCAGGGCTTCCGCGAGCTCAGGGTCGAGCGCAGCCGCGGATTCCGGCGACATTGCCTGTGGTAACGCGACGGTCTTGGCGCCGAACACCGAGCTGTTCGAGGTTGCGGGATCTTGCTGCGCTGGCGCTGCGGATGGCGCCGCCGTGCCGGGAGCTTGCGTCGGCGTAGCGATTGCGAGGCGATCGCCCTTCATGGAGCGATCGACCTTGGGAAAATCGGCGGCCTGGTAGCGCGGCGGCGCCTGCAGCGCCGGATTGCGGCTGATCGCGCCGGTGACGTCGCGGCTATCGAGGCTCGCGAGGCGGACCATCGCGCTCTGCGGAATCGAGGTGCCGATGGGACGGGAAAAGCTGTAGGTGGCGAGCTGGATCGAGGACGCTGCGGAGAAGACCTGCTTCTGCCAACGCTCGGCGACGCCGGGCTGACGCGCCAGCAACGACGAAATGTCCTGATAGCCGGTCTCTCTCGGCATCAATGCGAAGATGCAGAGACCGATTCCGAAGGACGCGAACCGCGCGCCCTTCGGATGGTTACGCAACACTGACATCGACACGCTCACGCTACGCTTACGCCAGGAAGATCGACCAGCAGTACATCCGTGCAATTCGATCTTTATCGTAAGTATCCAATTTAGGTTGCCGGGGCGTTAATCGGGGTTGCACGCGCGGCACACGCAAGCGATTGCAGGTGTTTTCACGGGCAATGATACGCGTTGGTAAACGCCGCCTGATGTGAAGCGGTAAACAATCGGTCAACGCGAATGGTGAAGGAACTCTTAGGAACGCGTAGCACTACGGGATACGCGTATGTTTCCGCTGTTGTGCACAGCGCCTCCACACCACCGCTGTCATGCTCCGCGAAAGCGGGGCATCCAGTACGCCGCAGCGTCTCGATTCAATTACCCATGTCTCGGCGTACTGGATCGCCCGGTCAAGCCGGGCGACGACAGCGAGTACGTGGAAACAACATTGAGTAAAATGAAAGAGGCGGGGTTTGGCCCCGCCTCTTCGCATTCAACATCTCAACTCTTCGCCTACGCTTGGCTCGCAACCGCCTTGCCGAGCGCGGCTTGCGCCGCGGCCAGCCGCGCGATCGGCACGCGGTAGGGCGAGCACGACACGTAGTCGAGGCCGATGTTGTGGCAGAAGGCGACGGAGGCCGGATCGCCGCCGTGCTCGCCGCAGATGCCGACCTTGAGCTGCGGGCGCGTCTTGCGGCCGCGGGCAACGCCGATCTTGACGAGCTCGCCGACGCCTTCCTGGTCGAGCGCGACGAAGGGATCGACCGAGAGGATGCCCTTTGCGACGTATGGACCGAGGAAGCTCGCCGCGTCGTCGCGGCTGATGCCGTAGGTGGTCTGCGTGAGATCGTTGGTGCCGAACGAGAAGAACTCGGCCGACTGCGCGATCTCGCCCGCGAGCAGGCAGGCGCGCGGCAGCTCGATCATGGTGCCGACCTGGTAGCCCAGCTTGGTGTTGGTCTCGCGCATTACCGCCTTCGCGGTGGCATCGATGCGCGCCTTGACGAGATCGAGCTCCATTTTGGTCGCGATCAGCGGCACCATCACCTCGAGGCCGACGGCCTTGCCGGTGCGCTTCTCGGCCTCGACTGCCGCCTCGAAGATCGCCCGCGCCTGCATCTCAGCGATTTCAGGGTAGGCGATTGCGATACGGCAGCCGCGGAAGCCGAGCATCGGATTGAACTCGGAGAGCTCGCGCGCGCGGTCGGCGAGGCGCCGCGGGTCGGTGTTCATGGCACGCGCCACTTCCTCGACCTCGGCGTGAGTGTGCGGCAGGAACTCGTGCAGCGGCGGATCGAGCAGGCGGATCGTGACGGGCAGGCCCTTCATGATCTCGAACAGCTCGACGAAGTCGGCGCGCTGCATCGGCAGAAGCTTCGCCAGCGCGGCACGGCGCGACTGCTCGTCCTCGGAGAGGATCATCTCGCGCACCGTGCGGATGCGCGTCTCCTCGAAGAACATGTGCTCGGTGCGGCAGAGGCCGATGCCTTCCGCGCCGAACTTGATCGCGGTGCGCGCGTCGTCCGGCGTGTCGCCGTTGACGCGCACGCCGATCTTGCGGACCTGGTCGGCCCAGTTCATCAGCGTGCCGAACTCGCCGGAGAGCTCCGGCTCGATCATCGGCATGCGACCGGCGAGCACCTGGCCGAGCGAGCCATCGATGGTGATGACGTCGCCGGTTTTGAAGGTGCGCGAGCCGATGCTCATGGTGCCGCGGCCGTAATCGACGCGGATGGTGCCGCAGCCGGAGACGCAGGGCTTGCCCATGCCGCGCGCGACCACCGCGGCGTGCGAGGTCATGCCGCCACGGGTGGTCAGGATGCCTTCGGCGGCGTGCATGCCGTGGATGTCTTCCGGACTGGTCTCGATACGGACCAGGATGACCTTGCGTCCGTCGCCCTGAAGCTTGGCCGCTTCATCCGATGAGAACACGATCTCGCCGGAGGCAGCTCCCGGCGAAGCCGGCAGGCCGGTCGCGATCACGTCGCGCTTGGCGTTGGGATCGATGGTCGGATGCAGGAGCTGGTCGAGCGAAGCCGGATCGATCCGCGACACCGCTTCCTTCTTGGTGATCAGGCCTTCATTGGCGAGCTCGACCGCGATGCGCAGCGCCGCCTTGGCGGTACGCTTGCCGCCGCGGGTCTGCAGCATCCACAGCTTGCCCTGCTCGACCGTGAACTCCATGTCCTGCATGTCGCGGTAGTGCTTCTCGAGCAGCGTATAGATCCGCGTCAGCTCCTTGAAGGCCTCCGGCATTGCCGATTCCATCGACGGCTTGTCGGAGCCCGACTCTTTCCGCGCCTCTTCTGTGATGTCCTGCGGCGTGCGGATGCCCGCGACCACGTCCTCGCCCTGCGCGTTGATCAGGAACTCGCCGTAGAGCTTGCTCTCGCCGGTCGACGGGTTGCGCGTGAAGGCAACGCCGGTCGCCGACGTTTCGCCCATGTTGCCGAACACCATGGCCTGCACGTTGACCGCGGTACCCCAGGATTCCGGAATGTCGTGCAGCTTGCGGTAGGTCACCGCGCGCGCGTTCATCCAGGATGAAAACACCGCGCCGATCGCGCCCCAGAGCTGGTCGTGCGGATCCTGCGGAAAGTCCTTGCCGGTCTCGCGCGCGACCGCGTCCTTGTACTTGCCGACCAGCTCGACCCAGTCCTGGGCCGACAGGTCGGTGTCGAGCGTATAGCCCTGGCTGTCCTTGAAGCTGTCGAGGATTTCCTCGAAGTGATGATGCTCGAAGCCGAGCACCACGTCGGAATACATGGTGATGAAGCGGCGATAGCTGTCATAGGCAAAGCGGCGATCGCCCGACAGCTCCGACAGCGCTTCCACGGTCTCGTCGTTGAGGCCGAGATTGAGCACGGTGTCCATCATGCCCGGCATCGAGGCGCGGGCGCCGGAGCGCACGGAGACGAGCAGCGGGTTCTTGGTGTCGCCGAACACCTTGCCGGTCAACTTGCCGACATGGTCGAGCGCCTTCTCAACCTGCGACTGCAATTCCTTGGGGTAGGATTTGTCGTGCGCGTAGAAATAGGTGCAGACCGAGGTCGGGATGGTGAAGCCCGGAGGCACCGGCAGGCCGAGATTGGCCATCTCGGCGAGGTTGGCGCCTTTGCCGCCAAGCAGGTCGCGCATTTCCGACCGGCCCTCGGCCTTGCCGCCACCGAACGTGAACACCCATTTGCCGGCCTTGGCCGCAGCTGGCGCCGCTTTGGTGGGCGCAGCCTTTTTCGGTGCAGGCTTCTTCGATGCAGGCTTCGCAGTGACCTTGGGTGCGGCCGTCTTGGCTGCGGGCTTGGCGACCGGCTTCGGGGCGCTCTTCAAGGCACTCTTCGGAAGCGCCTTGCGGGCCGCCGGCGCGGCGGTCGCTTTCGCGGAGGACTTTGATTTCGCTGGTATTTTCGCTGGAGTTTTATTCGGCTTCGAGGCGGCTTTGGCCATAGCTTGCACACAACCTGCGAGAGGAAAGGGAAATCGCGGGCCTTACACCACTTTGGGCAGGCCCGCGCAAGTCGAAGAGTTCCGGAAAATCAAGGCCTAGAGATGGAGCCACTTCAACAATCCGAGCCCAATCGCACCATTTATGATGAGAAAGATCGCAACGATCAGGTTGAGAAGGCGCGGCATGATCAGAATGAGCACGCCCGCAAGCAGCGACAGAAGCGGCGAGATGTGGGCGACGGTGATGTGCATGAATTGTCTTTCCGTGGGCTGAGGCGAATCGCGGCCGGATCATAGCGGACCGGGTTCCGCGGGTAGAGACGCCCTTGGGGGCAAACAGGTTCCCGCCTTCGCGAAAACTGCCTGAAAATGCCGCGAATGCGGCAGGGCGTTTTCCGGAACATCGCGCGCGTCGCAGCATTGGCGACCGGTCGCGCCACTGGCGCTTCCCGAAAACCTTCTCGAAGGAGTTGCCCATGCGGAACAGAATTTTCGCTCTTGCAGCGCTCGCGGCCGCGATCGGCTCGCCCCTTGCGGTGCAGGCGCAAAGCGATGTCACGGTGGGACGCGCGCCCGCCGTGGTCGACAGCGCCCCAACGATTGCGGTCGAACAGCGGCCGGCTTTCCGTGACTATGTCGTCGAGCAACGTGTGCCGCCCTTCCGCACTCCCGATCGCGTGGTGGTCGGTGCCACCTTACCCGAGACGGGCATCACCTATTATGACGTGCCACAACGTTTCGGCGCTACCACGTACCGCTACACCGTCGTGAACGGCGAGACCGTGCTGGTCGAGCCGCGCTCGCGTCGCATCGTCGAGGTGCTGAACTAGCGTCCAACTCGACACGAGTTCAACTCGATGTCCGGCGCGCCATATCAGGCTGGCGCGAGCAGTGTTAAATCGGACATCAGGCCCCGCCCGGTCTTCCCCCCGCCGGGCGGGGCTTTTTCGTGTGCGCGTGCTCTCGTGTCCCGGGCAAGCGAAGCGTAGACCCGGGACCCAGAAGCTCCGAGCACGCCGTGACATGGGCCCCGGCTCTGCAGCGCACCGCAAAGATGCGCTGCGCAGCGTCCGGGGCACACTCAATCCTGGATCTTGGAGAAATCCGCCACCGCACGGATGGCGCTGCGGATTTCGTTCAGCAGCTTCAGGCGGTTCTCGCGCACCTTCGCATCGTCGTCGTTGACGCGTACCTTCTCGAAGAACGCATCGACCGGCGGACGCAGCTTTGCCATCGCACTCATCGCCGCGGCAAAGTCTTCCTTGGCGACGGCAGCGCTGGCTTCCACCGTCACCTCGCCGATCGCCTTGGCCAGCGCCTTCTCCTCGGCGAGACTGTAGAGCGCAGGCTCCGGCGTACCGTCGAATGTGCGCTTGTCCTTCTTCTCCTCGATGCCAAGGATATTGCTGGCGCGTTTGATGCCGGCAAGCAGGTTCTTGCCGTCGTCGGTCTCGAGGAACTTGCCGAGCGCCTCGACGCGGCGGACGATCATCAGCAGATCGTCCTGGCCACCGAGCGCAAACACGGCGTCGACGAGATCGTGACGCGCGCCCTGCTCGCGAAGCTGGACCTTCAGGCGGTCGGCGAAGAAGGCAAGCAGGTCGCCCGGAAGCTTCTCCACATCCGCCGACTTTACGGACAAGCCGCCGAGTGCGGAGGCCGCCACCTTCATGAGCGACAGACGCAAATTGTTCTCGGCAATCAGTCTGATCACGCCCAGCGCCGCACGCCGCAGCGCATACGGGTCCTTGCTGCCGGTCGGCTTCTCGTCGATCGCCCAGAAGCCAGCGAGCGTGTCGAGCTTGTCGGCGAGCGCCACCGCCACGCTGACCGGATCGGTCGGCACGCGATCGGCCGGCCCCTGCGGCTTGTAGTGCTCCTCACAGGCGGCAGCAACGGAGGCATCCTCGCCCTGCGCCATGGCGTAATACTTGCCCATCAGGCCCTGCACCTCAGGGAATTCGCCGACGACTTCGGTCAGCAAATCCGCCTTCGCCAGATGCGCGGCACGCTTGGCTTTCGCGACATCAGCGCCCACCAGCGGCGCGATCTCGGCGGCCAGACGTTCAATGCGCTTGATGCGTTCAGCCTGGGTGCCAAGCTTCTCGTGGAACACGATCTGCTCGAACTTCGGCAGACGGTCTTCCAGCTTTGTCTTGAGATCGGTCTCGTAGAAGAACTTCGCATCCGACAGGCGCGGACGGATCACGCGTTCGTTGCCGGCGACGATGGTCTCGCCGCCGTCGGGCGCCTCGATATTGGCGGTGAGCACGAACTTGTTGGTCAGCTTGCCCGTCTTCGGATCTTTAACGACGAAGCACTTCTGGTTGTTGCGGATGGTGGCGCGGATCACCTCGTCCGGGATCGCGAGATATTCGGCTTCGAACGATCCCATCATGACAACCGGCCATTCGACCAGGCCCGAGACCTCGTCGAGCAGCACCTGATCCTCGACCAGTTCGAATCCTTGCGCGAAGGTCAGCTCCTTGGCGTCGGCGAAGATGATGTCCTTGCGCGCCTGCGGATCGAGGATGACTTTGGCAGCCTTCAGCTTCGCTTCATAGTCCTCGAAACGGCGCACGGAAATCGCAGCTGGCGCCATGAAGCGGTGGCCGTAGGTGGTTTGGCCGGTTTCGATGCCGTCGACCTCGAACTTCACGACATCGGGGTCTTCGGTCTCGAGCCCGAAGGTCGCGGTGATCGCGTGCAGCGGACGCACCCAGCTCAGCGATCCCGGCTTGCCCGAGCGCGCGCCCCAGCGCATCGATTTCGGCCAGGGGAAGGTGCGGATGATCACCGGCAGAATCTCGACGAGCACGTCGATCGCGTCGCGGCCGGGCTTCTCGATCAATCCGATGTAGAAATCACCCTTGGGGTCGCGCTGGATCTTGGCCTCATCGAGCGATTTCAGGCCTGTCGCTTTCAGAAAGCCCTGCACGGCCGCATCGGGCGCGCCGATCTTGGGGCCGCGGCGTTCGGTCTTCAGATCGGGCTGGCGCGCAGGGATTCCGTGCACGGTCAGCGCGAGGCGGCGCGGTGTCGCGAACGCTTTGGCACCTTCGTAGACGAGGCCTTCGGCGACGAGCTTGTCGGTGACCATGCGGCGCAGGTCGTCGGCCGCCTTGGCCTGCATCCGCGCGGGGATTTCTTCGGAGAATAGTTCAAGCAAAAGATCGGGCATCAGGCCGCTCCGCCCGCTTCGGTATGGATCCAGGCCTCGCCGCAAGCCTTGGCCAGCTCACGCACGCGAAGAATGTAGCTCTGCCGCTCGGTCACGGAGATCACGCCGCGCGCGTCGAGCAGGTTGAAGACGTGGCTCGCCTTGATGCACTGGTCATAGGCCGGCAGCGCCATCAGATGCGCCTCGCGCTTGCCGTCTTTCCAGCCAGCCTCAAGATATTTCCGGCATGCCCCTTCCGCCATCTTGAACTGCTCGAACAGCATCGCGGTGTCGGCAACTTCAAAGTTGTGGCGCGAATATTCCTGCTCCGCTTGCAGGAACACATCGCCATAGGTGACCTTGGCGTCGCCCTCGCGGCCGTTGAAATTGAGGTCGTAGACGCGGTCGACACCCTGCACATACATCGCGAGGCGCTCGAGCCCGTAGGTGAGCTCGCCCGCCACCGGCGCGCATTCAAAACCCGCGACCTGCTGGAAATAGGTGAACTGAGAGACTTCCATGCCGTCGCACCAGCACTCCCAGCCGAGACCCCAGGCGCCCAGCGTCGGGCTCTCCCAGTCGTCCTCGACGAAACGGATGTCGTGCACGGCGGAATCGATGCCGATCGCGGCCAGCGATTTCAGGTACAGATCCTGAAGGTTCGGCGGCGACGGCTTCATGATCACTTGGAACTGGTAGTAGTGCTGCATCCGGTTCGGGTTTTCGCCGTAGCGGCCATCCTTGGGCCGGCGCGAGGGCTGCACATAGGCGGCGTTCCAGGGCTTTGGCCCGAGCGCGCGCAGGGTCGTGGCCGGATGGAAGGTGCCCGCGCCCATCTCCATGTCGTAGGGCTGCAGGATCACGCAGCCCTGCTCGGCCCAGAACCGCTGGAGCGCGAGGATGAAACCCTGGAACGAGCGTTCCGGGCGCATATGGGCGGGCAATGAGGCGTCCATCGTCAGATCAGGCTCTCGCGGGGGGTGAATCGCGCGGGACCGTATCGACGGCGGGGGTGGGAATCAAGGCAAAGGGGCCAAAATGGCTGTCATTCCGGGGCGATGCGGAGCATCGAACCCGGAATCTCGAGATTCCGGGTTCGCCCTTTGGGCGCCCCGGAATGACGGAGAATGTGTAACTAACCCGGCCGATAAGCTCCCGTCACCGGGTCACGCTTCAACGTCTGAATAGTCCCGGCATGGGCGGCCTCGGCGACGCGTGACAGGCGCATCTCCTCCAGCTCCTGGTTGATCCGGACAGCGGTCTTGTAGGCCCAGCGGACCACGGCAAGCCCGCCCAGGACGCCCGCGAAAGCGACGAACGGCGGCATCGGTCGATCCTTGTTGAGTGCTCAGCCCCCACGCACATTCTTGCGCAGACCGGACCGCACCGCAATTGGCCCGAGTTCAAATCCCCTCGGACCAAATGGCGCGGGCGGGCGCCGCCTAGAACCCGAATTTCGCCCAAATCGCCCGCGTTTCGACCGCCGAGATCAGCTCGTCCGGCAGCCCGGCGATCGTTTCCAGAGCCGAAAGCTGACCCGCGCCGGGCGATTTGCGCCCCAAAAGGCCGGAGAGCAGTCCGGTCGGCTGCGCAATCACGGGGGTGAGAACCTTCTCGCCATAGCGGGCACGAAGAGTTGAGCGGAGATCGCCGATGCCATCGGCGAGCCCGAGCGCGATCGCGCTCTCGCCGGCCCAGTATTCGCCCGTGAACAGCGTGTCGTCGTTGCCCTTGAGCCGCGTGCTGCGGCTCTCCTTCACCAGCGAAATGAAGATCTGATGGATCTCGCGCTGGATCGCCTTGAGCTTCGCCACGTCGTCAGGGTTTTCCGGCAGGAATGGGTCGAGCATCGCCTTGTGCGAGCCGGCCGTGTAGAGCCGCCGCTCGATGCCGAGCCGCCTGATCGCCTCCTGGAAACCGAAGCTACCGCCGACCACGCCGATCGAGCCGAGGATCGAGGACGGGTCGCAGATGATCTCGTCGCCGGCGCAGGCGAGCATGTAGCCGCCGGAGGCCGCGACATCCTCGACGAACACCAGGACCTTTAGCTTCTTCTCCGCGGCCAGCTGCTTGATGCGCAGATAGATCTGGCGCGACTGCACCGGCGAGCCGCCGGGCGAATTGATCACCAGTGCCACCGCCTTGGCGTTCCGATACGAAAACGCCCGCTCCAGCACGCGCGCGACACCCGCGAGCGACATGCCCGGGCGCAGCGGCGTCACCGCGCCGATCACGCCCGAGAGCCGCACCACCGGCACGACCGCCGTGCCGGGACGGAATCGCGCCGGCAGATATTGCATGAGCTTGTCGGCCAGGCCGGAACTCTCACGATCGTTCAATTTTTCGGCCATGCCGTTACCTCTGATTAACCATTTCTTATCACGCGACTGTCATTGGAAGTGCCCGGAACGTGTTTTGCAGAATCTCCGTTGAGAGGCTGCAATGAGGCAGCGGAGAACGCCATGAAAATCTACCTGCTGATGCTGCTGATCGGTGCGCTGTTCATGGCGATCCGCCTGACGACGCCGCAGGACCAGCAGTCGGAATCGCTTCCCCAGTAAGCATTCACGACTCCGCCAGCGGCAACACCGCTCTCCCGTCCAGGATATCCCTCACCTCGTTGTCAGGCACGCCTCGCTCGTCGTTGAGCATGAGCCCCGGCAGCAGCCGCGTTCGCGCCCGGCCGCCCTTGACCGCGCGCACCAGCACGCGGATCGCGGGCCGGCCCGCCTCGCCGTGAACCGGCAGGATCGCCAGGCTGCCAAAGCCGCGCGACAACGCTGCCAGGACATCGCCAATCCCATCTGCACGCCAGATCAATGTCAGCGCGCCATTCGACCGGAGGATGCGCCGCGCTGCATGCACCCACGCATGCAGCGTCTCCTCCGTCGCCATATGCGCGGTGTGGCGCGCCTGATCCGGCGAGCCGCGATGACGTGCGGGATCGTTGAAGGGCGGGTTCATCAGCACCACGTCGACGCTGTCGGGCCCGAGGCCATTTGCCGCAAACGCCTGCGCGTCGGCCGTCACGTCGAGCACAATCGTCTCGGCCGCAATCGCATTCGCCGCCGCATTGGCGCGCGCGAGCTCCGCCAGTTCCGGATCAATCTCGATCAGACCAAGTCTGATCCCGGCCACACGCCGGGCAAGCGCCAGCCCGGCGGTGCCGATCCCGGCGCCGAGATCGACCACACGCTCGCCGGCTCGGGTCTCCGTGGCCGCCGCGAGCAAAATGGCATCATGCCCGGCGCGATGGCCGGACCGCTTCTGCTTCAGGCGCAGCTGGCCGCCGAGAAAGGCGTCCTCGGTGATGTCCGGCAGGGCCTCAATCATCGCCGCGCAGTTCGTGGCTGAGGCCGGCCTCGGTGAGGAGTTCCCTGGCCTCCTGGGCGTCGTCCTCATGGACCAGGATCCGCCGCGGCAAGATACCGAGCGAGCCCTCGATGATGCTCATGTTCTGGTCCAGCACCAGATGATGGATGTTGGCGCCGTCGAGCAGCGCGCCGATCGCCGACACCAGCACAATATCGTTGGTTCGAACCAGTTCGCGCAAAGCAGGTCTCCTGCCTGAAGGGGGTTAAAGCGGCGAATGTCAATGGTTCTGCAGCCCTTGCCGCATCCGCCGCCAGTTTCTATTGTCTTTCCATCAGAATAGCCCTTCCGGGGAAAATATTGGAGACCGGCGTGGCCGTCATCGTACCTTTCGAAACTCCCGGCGCGTCGATCGAACAGCTGGTTGCCCTTGTCGCCGGCGACATGGAGCGCGTCAACACCACGATCCTGTCGCGGACCGGGTCGGACGTGACCATGATCCCGGAGGTCGCCAACCACCTCATCTCCTCCGGCGGCAAGCGCCTGCGCCCGATGCTCACGCTCGCCATGGCCAGCCTCGCCGGCTACACCGGCGACGGCCACGTCAAGCTCGCCGCGTCCGTCGAATTCATGCACACCGCCACCCTGCTCCACGACGACGTCGTCGACGAGAGCGAGATGCGACGCGGCAAGCTGTCGGCGCGCATGCTCTGGGGCAACGAGGCGAGCGTGCTGGTCGGCGACTTCCTGCTCGGCCAGGCCTTCCGCATGATGGTCGAAGTCGGCTCGCTCCGCGCGCTCGACATCCTTTCCGCCGCCGCCGCCACCATCGCCGAGGGCGAGGTGATGCAGCTTGCGGCCGCCAAGAACACCGCGACCACCGAGGACGAGTATCTCGCCGTGATCCGCGGCAAGACCGCCGAGCTGTTCGCCGCCGCCTGCGAGGTCGGGCCGGTGATCGCCAACCGCCCCAAGGCGGAGCAGACCGCCTGCCGCTCTGTCGGCATGAATCTCGGCATTGCCTTCCAGCTCGTCGACGACGTGCTCGACTATGGCGGCAAGAGTGCGAAACTCGGCAAGAACACCGGCGACGATTTCCGCGAAGGCAAGATCACGCTGCCGGTCGTGCTCGCCTTCCGCCGCGGCAACGACACCGAGCGCGCCTTCTGGATTCGCGCGCTGGAGCGCGGCGAGATCGGTGACGGCGATCTCGACCACGCCATCGGCCTGATGAACAAGCACCGCGCACTTGAGGATACAATCAGCCGCGCCCACCACTACGGCGCCATGGCCGTCGATGCGCTCGCGCTGTTCCCGTCGTCGCCGATGAAGAGCGCGCTGGAGCAGGTCGTGGCGTTCTGTTTGGCAAGGTCGCATTAATTCGCGTTTCGGCTCGACGCGCTGGTCGCTCCTACACTTGCAGTAGCCCGTCATCATCCTGAGGTGCGAGGCATGGGACGCAACGCGTCCCATGGGGAGCCTCGAAGGATGCACGGCCGCGATGCAGCCGGCCGCCGCCCTTCGAGGCTCGCCGAAGAGGCGAGCACCTCAGGGTGACGGTGATAGATATGGGTGAGCCATTCCCCCTCGTCATTGCGAGCGCAGCGAAACAATCCAGACCGCCACCGCGGAAAGATTCTGGATTGCTTCGCTGCGCTCGCAATGATGGAGGAGGGTGCGCCGGCGTCGCCCCACTCTCGTGTCCCGGACGCGCTGCGGCGTGAAACGCTGCTGCGCAGATCCGGGGACCCACGCGACATCCGCAATCATCAGCAACATGGGCCCCGGCTCTGCAGCGCACCGCTGAAGAAGCGCTGCGCTGCGTCCGGGCAGCCCGGCTAGTGACTTGCATTTTGCAAGCTACTCCCCTACCTTGCCGCCATGCAGCCCAAATCGCCGTCCATCCAGGAATGCCCGGTCGGCCGCGCCGTGGAGACGGTCGGCGAGTGGTGGAGCATTTTGATCCTGCGGGATGCGTTCCAGGGGGCGACCAAGTTCGACGAATTCTCGCAAAGCCTCGGGATTGCGCCGAACATCCTGTCGCGGCGGCTTGCCCATCTCACCGCGAGCGGCATGTTCGTCCGCCGCCGCTATCAGGAGCGGCCGCCGCGTTACGACTATGTGCTGACGGACAAGGCACGGGATTTCTTTCCCGTGGTCGCGGCGCTGCTCGCCTGGGGCAACAAGCATCTCGCGCCGAAGGGCGAATCGATCGTGCTGGCGAACCGGAGTGACGTTCGTCCGTTCGATCCGATCGTGGTCGATGCCGCCGACATGCGTCCGATCACGCTCGCCAATGCGGTGCTTATCGCGGGTCCCCGCGCCAGCCGCGGCATGCGCGCGCGGCTCGCCTCGCTCAAAGCCATGAACCCGGCCGTCGCGCCGGCGGGAGACTGACATGCGTCGTATCGTCGTGACGGGAATGGGCGCGGTGTCGCCGCTCGCCTGTGGTGTTGAACTGTCCTGGCAGCG
The DNA here is from genome assembly GCF_032290525.1 of Bradyrhizobium cosmicum. Taxonomy (GTDB): domain Bacteria; phylum Pseudomonadota; class Alphaproteobacteria; order Rhizobiales; family Xanthobacteraceae; genus Bradyrhizobium; species Bradyrhizobium cosmicum_A. The sequence continues at coordinate 162,612 of NZ_JASXTA010000007.1, forward strand.
GCTGCTCGCCGGCCAAAGCGGACTGCGCCCCCTGCCCGAATGGGCGCAGGCGTTGCCTGCGCGCATTGCCGGCCGCGTGCCCGACAAGGCCGACGATGCCGACGGCGGTTTCGATCCCGCGCAGGCCGCCGCGCCAAAAGACCAGCGCAAGATGGACCGCTTCATCCTGTTCGCGCTGCTCGCCACCGCGGAAGCGGTGACGCAGGCCAAATGGATGCCGCAGGACGCCAGCGCGCTGGAACGAACCGCAACGATCATCGGCTCCGGCGTCGGCGGCTTCCCCGCAATGGCAGAGGCGGTGCGCATCACCGAGCAGCGCGGCGCGCGCCGGCTCTCGCCGTTCACGATCCCTTCGTTCCTCGCCAATCTCGCGGCCGGCCACGTCTCGATCAAATACGGCTACACGGGCGCGCTGGGCACGCCGGTCACGGCATGCGCCGCCGGCGTCCAGGCGATCGGCGATGCCGCGCGCATGATCCGCGGCGGCGAAGCCGACATCGCGATCTGCGGCGGCGCGGAAGCCTGCATCGATATCGTCAGCCTCGGCGGCTTTGCCGCGGCCCGCGCGCTGTCGAGCTCCTTCAACGACCAGCCCGCACGCGCCTCGCGCCCGTTCGATCGCGACCGCGACGGATTCGTCATGGGTGAGGGCGCCGGCATCCTGGTGATCGAGGATCTCGAGCATGCGCTGGCGCGCGGCGCGACGCCGATCGTGGAGCTCGTCGGATACGGCACGACGGCGGATGCCTATCACATGACGTCGGGTCCGCCCGACGGCGACGGCGCCCGCCGCGCCATGGAGATCGCGCTTCGGCAGGCCAACCTTGAGCCCGCCGATCTGCAGCACCTCAACGCGCACGCGACGTCGACGCCGGCCGGCGACGAGGGCGAGCTTGGCGCCATCGCCGCGCTGTTCGGCCGCAACCGCGGGATTGCCGTGAGCGCGACCAAATCGGCCACCGGCCATCTGCTCGGCGCCGCCGGCGGCCTCGAGGCGATCTTCACAATCCTCGCCCTGCGCGACCAGATCGCGCCGCCGACGCTCAATCTCGAAAATCCTGATGCGGGCGCTGATGGCATCGACATCGTCTCAGGCCGTGCGCGGCCGATGCCGATGCAGAGCGCCATCACCAATGGCTTCGGCTTCGGCGGGGTCAACGCCAGCGCGATCTTCCGCCGGATGGGCTGATGAGAGGCCTTGCAATCGCGGCAGGCTTCGTTACCAAAACAGGATGATCGGAACGAATTTCTGGCTGTTCCTGGCCGCAGCTTGTCTCATTGCCGCCGTTCCCGGCCCAGGCATCTTCTACGTCGCGGCCCGGACCTTGTCGGAAGGACGCGCCAGCGGTTTCGCCTCGACCGCGGGCACGGCACTCGGCGGGATGGTTCATGTCGTCGCGGGCAGCCTTGGCATCTCCGCGATCATCCTGGCCAGCGCCGAGCTGTTTGCCGCGGTGAAATTCGTCGGCGCGCTCTATCTGGTCTGGCTCGGCATCAGGACCTTTCGCAGCGCCGGCCGCGCGGCGTCGCTGGAGAGCGAGCTGGTCGGCGACAGCCGCGCGTTTCGCGACGGCGTGCTGGTCGAGGCGCTGAACCCGAAGACCGCGGCGTTCTTCCTCGCCTTCATTCCGCAGTTTCTCGATCCGGCGGGATCCAACATCACCCTGCAATTCATCGTGCTGGGTGCGATCTCCGTGACGCTGAACACGCTTGCCGACGTCGTGGTGGTGCTGATGGCCTCCGCGACGCGCACGCGGCTGATTGGACGGCCGCAGCTCATGCGGCGCCTCACCCAGGGCTCCGGACTGTTCATCACCGGCCTCGGCCTCTCGCTTGCACTGGCGCGGCGCCCGGCCAATGGCTAGCGCTCCGCAAAGCCGCTTCCATGAATCGCACGGCTTGCGGCTGCATTATGCCGATTGGGGCAATGAGGGCGCGCCGGTCGCCATCCTAGTTCACGGCGGCCGCGATCATTGCCGGAGCTGGGACGTCATCGCCCGGTCGCTGCAGCCGCATTTCCACGTGCTCGCGCCCGACCTGCGCGGCCACGGCGATTCCGACTGGACCAAGGGCGGCAGCTACGCGCTGACGGAGTATGTCTACGATCTCGCCCAGCTCGTCCGCAGCATCGCGGCGCCTCAGATCACTCTGATCGGCCATTCCATGGGCGGCATGGTGAGCCTGATCTTTACAGGATCTTTCCCCGAGAAGGTCTCGAAGCTCGTCGTCCTCGACGGCGTGACCATGCTGCCGGACACGCCCAAAGCGCCAACGCATGAGCGCATCACCAAATGGGTCGGCCAGCTCGACAGGCTGCACGAGCGCACGCCGCGCCGCTATGCGACTCTCGAAGACGCGGCCGCGCAGATGGTGCTGCACAACAAGCGGCTGTCCCGCGAGCTCGCGCTGCACCTCGCCACGCACGGCACGCGGCAGAACGGGGACGGCACCTATAGCTGGAAGTTCGATCCCTACCAGCGCGCCTCTGCGCCGCACCGGCTGTGGCCAGACGATCACGTCGCGCTGTGGTCGCGCATCGCCTGCCCGACGCTGCTGCTCAATGCCGGCGAGAGCTTTCTCGCCGGCGCCAGGGCGGCGGGGCTGGAGCGCTATTTCCGAGACGCGCGTATTGAGACGATCGCCGGCGCGGGGCACTGGCTGCAGCATGACAAGCCGCAGGAGGTGCTGGGCGAGATCCGTCGGTTTCTCGGGCTCGCTGAACACGGCGGTTAGCTCAACATCCCCGCATGCACCCACCAGCCGGAGTGATCACGCCGGATCCTTTCGGCGGCGGCATGCGCATCGGCAGGCGTGCCATAGATCGCAAAGCAGGTCGCGCCCGAGCCGGACATGCGAGCGAGCTTGACGCCGGCGGAGTCGCGCAAGGCCTCCAGCACGTCACCGATGACAGGCTGGATGCGCAGCGCAGGGGCTTCGAGATCGTTGGGTATGTTTTCGAGGATATCGACCCAATCGGCAATGGAGGCGCCCTCGTCCGGCCATGCCGTAGCGCGGATGACATCGGTGACGCCGACCAGCAATTCGCCGTTGCGCAGGCCCAGTTCCCGAAACACGTCCTTGGTGGCGACAGGCACGCGCGGATTGACCATCACGCAGGGCATGCTCGGCAGCGCGAGCGGCAACAGCTGCTCACCGACGCCGGTCATGTCGCAGGCGCGCGAGAACAGGCACACCGGCACGTCGGCGCCGGTCGCGAGCGCGACCTTCTGAAGACGGGCATCATCGAGCGACAGATTGTTGAGACGCGCCAACAGCCGAAGCGCCGCTGCGGCATCAGCCGATCCGCCGCCGATGCCGGCCGCAACGGGAAGCACCTTGTCGAGCGCGAAGGCGCCCAGCTTCAGGTTCGGCACGGCCTCGGCCAACAGCTTGGCCGCCTTGAACACGAGATTGTCCGCGGTATCGCCGCAGGCTGCGGCAAGCGGCCCCGTGGTGGAAAGCTTCAGCTCGCCGCCGGGCTCCAGCGTGAGCCGGTCGGCACAGTCGGCAAACGCGACCACACTTTCGAGGTCATGATAGCCGTCGGCACGACGGCCGATTACGCGAAGGCTCAGATTGACCTTCGCCCGTCCTTCTTCAATCAACGCCGGCATTGCCGAGCAACCCCCAACTTCACTCAGACTAGCCGCCCTTGCCGTCGTCCTTCTTCTTCTCCGCCTGTGCGGCCGAGGAGTTCGCATTGTCTTCGGTCAAACCGTTGGCGATCTTGGCCTCGATCTTCGGAAGCTCTTCCGCCTCGGGCTTGAGATCGCGTGCATGCGCCCACTGGAACTTGGCTTCCAAGGTGCGGCCGACGCGCCAATAGGCATCGCCGAGGTGATCGTTGATGGTGGGATCCTCGGGCTTGAGGTCGATCGCGCGCTCGAGGTTTTTCACCGCCTCCTCGTAATTGCCGATGCGGTAATAGGCCCAGCCGAGGGAGTCGACGATGTAGCCGTCGTCGGGCCGCTGCTCGACGGCGCGCTTGATCATCTTCATGCCTTCGTCGAGATTCACGCCCTGGTCGATCCAGGAATAGCCGAGATAGTTGAGGACGTGCGGCTGGTCGGGCTGGAGTTCGAGCGCCTTCTTCATGTCTGCTTCGGCCTTGCTCCATTGCTTGGAGCGCTCCTCGCAGATGCCGCGATAATAATACCAGACGCTGTTGGCCTTGTCGTTGCCGGCAGGCAGCACGTCGATGCCCCGCGAATAGGTCGCGCCGCAATCGCCGAACTTCTTGCGGCCGCGCTCGATGTTGCCGAGCGCCATGATGGCTTCGAGATCCTTGACATCGTCAGTGGTGACGCCCTTGAGGATCTTGATGGCCTCTTCGGTGCGGTCGGCGGAGTCCAGATCGATGGCGAGCTGGATCTGCGCGTTGCGCTTCAGCGGCGAGTTCGCAGGCACGCGTTCGTAGACCTTGATCGCCATCTGCGGCCGCTTCACCGATTCGTAGAGATCGGCGAGAGAGAGCAGCGCCAGCGGATGGGTCGGCTGGAGGTAGAGCGAGAGCTGGAGATAGACCAGCGCCAGATCCTCGCCGCCGCGGCGAGTCAGCGTGGCGCCGATGCCGTAGAGCGCTTCGGCCGCACCGGCTTGCGCGGAATCGACCAATGGCGGCATCTTCTTGCCGGCCTTGGTATCGCGCAGGCCGTCCACGATCAGCGGATGGCGGGCGAGCTTCTTGTCGAAGGCCTGGTAGACATTGGTCGCGGCGGCGGAGTCCTTGTTGCGGGACAGCCAGCGCGCATAGGCCTCGGTGACGCGCAGCATGGAATCGTCGAGCTTGTAGGCGCGCTCGAAACGGGTGCCCGCATCCTTCTCCTTGCCTGAGAGCTCGAGGATCATGCCGGCATGGAGATCCTTGAACAGCGGATACCATTCGGGACCGGCGAGCTTGTCGATGGTGGCGACACCGGCCTTGGCATCGCCCGCACCATAGGCGGCCCAACCCGACAACAGCGTAGCGACGAGATCGGTAATCGGACCTCGGATCGACTGGTTGATGTTGGTCTGCGCCGTCGCATATTTCTTCGTCTTGAGATCGTGCACGCCGACGACGAGACGCGCGACGCGGTTGGTCTTGTCGATGGTGAGGATGCGCTCGGCGAGCTTGACGGCTTCGTCGATGTCGCCGTCGGCGACCGACGAGATGAAGGCGCGGTCGAGCAGCTCGTTGTTCTTCGGGTCGGTGCGCAGAGCCGAGCGGTAGAAGGCGGCGGCGGAGGTCGCGTCGCGCTCGACGCTGGCGTGGCGCGCAGCGAGATAGCTGCCGGAGGTCGTCAGCGACTTCAGATCGTTTCGGGTCGGAAATTGCGCCGCCGTGTCGGACGGATGATCCGGTGTCTGCGCCAGGACCGCGCCGGGGACCGTCGCAATCGCGGTGCCCATGAGGGCGATGGCGGCAGCGGTCCAGCGGTTGAAACGATTTGAGAACATCAGGGCTCGCCTTGAGTTGGTAGTGCCTGGGTTTGCAGCAGAAGGCCGTATCGCATGCCAACGCGGCCGGTGGCATCGGGACCCGGAACCGTCAGGCCGACAATGCCGCTTTTGGCGCTTCACCGCAAGGATTCGGGCGTGCGATCCCCTCCGCGCGTCCCAAACCGGCCGTCAGCGCCCCAAGACGCTGCCAGTATGGCCTTATCGTGGCCATGGGCCGCCACCACGGCCCGGTTCTCACGCGAACGTGCGTCACAATGCCGGAGGCACGTCACATTGGCCGTGGCTTGATCGCCTCGGTCCAATTGTCCCGGCTTACATCGCCTCGTAATTCGGGCCGCCGCCCCCCTCCGGGGGAACCCAGGTGATGTTGCCGTTGGGGTCCTTCACGTCGCAGGTTTTGCAGTGGACGCAATTCTGGGCGTTGATCTGGAAGCGCGGGCTCGAACCTTCCTCGACCCACTCATAGACGCCGGCCGGGCAATAGCGGTTCGAGGGACCGGCGAACACGTCGTGCTCGGAGGTCTTCTGCAGATTCATGTCCGTGACCTTGAGATGAACCGGCTGGTCCTCCTCATGGTTGGTGTTGGACAGGAACACCGAGGACAGCTTGTCGAAGGTGATCTTGCCGTCCGGCTTCGGATAGGTCCTCGGCGCATGTTGCTTGGCCGGATCGAGCGTGGCGCGATCGGGCTTGGCATGCGACTGGGTGCCGAACAGCGAGGCGCCGAACAGCGTGTTGCACCACATGTCGAAGCCGCCGAGCGCGACGCCGAGCACGGTGCCGAATTTCGACCACAGCGGCTTGACGTTGCGGACCAGGAACAAATCCTTGCCGACCGACGAGGAGCGCCACGCGTTCTCGTAGTCGATGATCTCGTCATTGGCGCGATTTGCGGCGAGCGCCGCTGCGACATTTTCGGCAGCCAGCATGCCGGTGCCCATAGCATTGTGCACGCCCTTGATGCGGGGAACGTTGACGAAGCCGGCCGCGCAGCCGATCAGCGCACCGCCGGGGAAGGTCAGCTTCGGCACCGACTGATAGCCGCCTTCAGTGATGGCGCGCGCGCCATAGGCGAGCCGCTTGGCGCCTTCGAAGGTGCCGCGGATCGACGGATGGGTCTTGAAGCGCTGAAATTCGTCGAACGGCGACAGGTACGGGTCGTCGTAGTTGAGATGCACGACGAAGCCGACGGCGACGAGATTGTCATCGTAATGATAGAGGAACGAGCCGCCGCCGGTCTTCAGGTCGAGCGGCCAGCCGAAGGAATGCTGGATCAACCCCTTCTGGTGCTTGGCGGGATCGATCTGCCAGACTTCCTTGAGGCCGATGCCGAACTTCGCCGGCTCACTGTTGGAGTCCAGTGCGAACTTCGCGATCAACTGCTTGGTCAGGCTGCCGCGGGCGCCTTCGGCGAACAGCGTGTACTTGCCGAGCAATTCCATGCCGCGGGTAAAGGAATCCTTCGGTTTGCCATCCCTGCCGACGCCCATGTCGCCGGTGGCGATGCCCTTCACCGCGCCCTGCTCGTCATAGAGCACCTCGGCCGCGGCAAAGCCCGGATAGATCTCGACACCGAGCGCCTCGGCCTTGCGCGCCAGCCAGCGGCAGACATTGCCGAGTGAGCCGATATAGCAGTGATGATTGTACATCAGCGGCGGCATGATGAAGTTCGGCAGCTTGATCGCGCCGCCAGCGGTCATCCAGTAGAAGCGGTCGTCCTTCACCTGCGTCTTCAGCGGACAATCGGAATCCTCGCGCCAGTCCGGGATCAGCTTGTCGAGCCCGGCCGGGTCGATCACGGCGCCGGAGAGAATATGCGCACCGACCTCGGAGCCCTTCTCCACCACGACGACGTTGAGATCGGCGTTGAGCTGCTTCAGCCGGATCGCCGCAGCCAGGCCCGAGGGGCCGGCGCCGACGATGACGACGTCGAATTCCATGGATTCGCGCGGAGGAAGTTCTTCGGTGCTCATCTGATCTCAGCCCTTGAGACGGTCCTTGGGTCGATTGCGCCCTCTTGTTTCCGATTTTTCCGGGTAGGACAACCACGGAAATGCGTTCCGGTGGGATGCAAGGCGGCGCAAACTGATATAAAAGTCTGACTTTCCAAATGATCCCCGACCCCGCACCCACCGTCCGAGAGCTTCTCGCCTTCTATCTGGAGGCCGGGGTCGACTGCGCGCTCGCGGAGGAGCCGATCGACCGCCTGGCGGAATTGGACGCCCCGCCGCCGGCCCCGCGCGCAGCACCGCCCATCGAGGCGCCGCGGCCGGTCGCAGCGCCCGCGGTGATGCGCGGCGAAGCCGCACCTGCGCCCGAGATCGCGATCGCCTCCGCGCGCGAGGCCGCGCGCACCGCGCCGACGCTCGAGGCGCTGCGCGAGCTGATGCAGAGTTTCGAGGGCTGCGCGCTGAAGCACACCGCGACGCGGCTGGTGTTCGCCGACGGCAACCCGCAGGCGCGCATCATGTTCGTCGGTGAAGCGCCGGGCCGCGACGAGGACATCGAGGGGCTGCCCTTCGTCGGGCGCAGCGGCAAGCTGCTCGATCTGATGATAGGAGCTATCGGCCTCAACCGCAGCACGGCCTACATCGCCAACGTGATTCCCTGGCGGCCGCCCGGCAACCGCACGCCGACGCCGCAGGAGACACAAATTTGCCTGCCCTTCATCCAGCGCCAGATCGAGCTGGTGAATCCCGACGTGCTGGTGACGCTCGGCAATCCCTCGACGCAGACGCTGCTCGGAACCCGCGAAGGCATCATGCGCACGCGCGGCCGCTGGTTCGAGTACGAGACGGGCAGCCGCACGATCCGCGCGCTACCGACCTTCCACCCGGCCTATCTGCTCCGCTCGCCCTCCTACAAGCGGCTGGCCTGGCAGGATCTGCGGGCGATCGCAAAGGTGCTGGCGGGGTAGCAGGCTCTCGTAGGGTGGGCAAAGCGAAGCGTGCCCACCATCTTTATCTCGACGACGGATAGACTTGACGGTGGGCACGGCGCTTTGCGCCTTTGCCCACGCTACGATTGCTGCGTTGTCGCTACGTCCCCTTCGGCCGCACGATGGCCCAGCCGATCCGCAAAAGCTGCTGGCGGCCGGTCACCAGCCACTCGAAAGCGCGGGGCACTTCCGGCACGATGCCGGGGAAACGCGCGAGGATTTCCGGCGGCGGCGTGCCGGCGGTTTCGGAGGCGCGCCAGACCACGACGCCGCCGGTCTCGCTGAATTTCGCCTGGCTCATCCACGGCGTGCGCGCGGGCTGAGCGTCGATGAACAGATGCGGCCGGCCGGAATGCAGCGCGATCAGGCTCGCAATTTGAGTCTCGCCGGCGACCGCGCGCAGGCGATGATTGGTGCGGCGGGCAAAGCTCTCGTCGAAGAAATCGGAGATCGCGCGTGCCGGCATCGAGGTCGCGATCTCGCCGGTGCCGGTCCAGGGCAGAAGCAGGACGGCGAGCACGACGCCGATTGCGGGCGCCACGACGGCGGCGGCCCACACCGTCCGCAGCATCCGCGCGCGGCGCATCGCGATGAGATCGCCGGCCACGACGACCACGGCAAGCCCGGACATGACCAGCAGGACACCGGCGCCGGCGACGAGGGTCTCGAGCCCGAGGATGCCGGAGATCAGGACCGCGCCGAGCGCGGGCGCCAGCGCGAAGAAATGGACGAAGTTGCGCGCGAGCGGCTCGACCGGCGGACGATAGATGATCGGCGCCTCCTCGCCCTTGGCGACGAACAGGCCGGCATTGAGGAAGGTCAGCGCCGGGATCGCGGCAGCCCCGAGCACGAGCCCGCCGAGCAGCCAGGCCGCATGCAGCGCCCGGGCGTTCAGCTCGTCGACTTGCGGCAGATTCGGCAGCACCAGCGTCTCGGCGCGCATCAGCCAGACCGCATAGGGCAGCGCCAGCACGGCGACGACGATCAGCGCGAACAGCGGATCCAGCGCGCGCAAGGTGCGACGGCCGCGGGCGGTCGAGACGGCGAAGATGACGAGCAGGAGCAGCAGGAAGATCGCTGCGGGTGTCGTCAGCAGCAAGAGGCCCGCCTCGATCGACCAGGCGAACCAGGCATTGCCGCGGCGCTGGCCGATGATCTGCCAGGAATGCAGCAGCAGCAGCGCCCAGAGCGGACGCGCCAGCACCAGGGATCCGAAATCGAGTGCGGGCGAGGAGAAGGCCAGCACGGTCATGGTCAAGAGCACGGCGAGCACCGCCTGCTGCGAGCCGACCACGGCGCGGGAGAGATGGTAGAGGGCGACGAAGGTCGCGACCTCGCAGAGCTGGGCGAGGACGTAGACGCCGAACATGTGGCCACCAGCGGCGCGGTAGGCGATGTCGGCGAGCCAGACCGGCAAGGGTGGGCCGAGATCGGTGCCGACCTGGTATTCGCGGCCGAAGGCCAAAAGCGTGGCGAGCGCACCCGGCGGGCTGCGGTAAAACACCAGCGCCACGAACAGCCACATCGCGGACTGGAGCAGCACGGCGATCCAGACGATCAGCCGCGGCCGGGCGCGAATGAGCTCGATGACCAGGGAGGTAAACCGCATGCAATGCCTGAAGATGCAGCCAACCCGTCCAGCCGGCCCTGTTCGCTCACGACTGTTTTGATAAAGGGCGCTGCGCGTCGTGGCAACGGCAGTCTGTTCTAGGGGCTCGGTGTCGCATCGATTTCGAGGGCGGCTTCCACCTGCACCTCCACCTCGGCGACCGCGAACAGGTCCTGCACCGGCTCGATGGTCCATGGCATGTGCTTGGCGCGGGCCGCCGCGACGGGGGCGAAGAAGCTGCGGTGATGGACGGTGGGACCGAGGCGGTCGAGCGCGTCAAGGTGCTCGGGCACGGCATAGCCCTTGTGCTGCTCGAAGCCATAGCCGGGACAGTCCTGCGCCAGCGCGCACATCAGGCGGTCGCGCGTCACCTTGGCAACGATCGAGGCCGCGGCGATCGACAGCACGATGCCGTCGCCGCCGATTACGGCCTCGCAGTCGCACGACGTATCCAGCCGGTCGCGGCCGTCGACGAAGACGTGACGGGGCGGCTCGGGCAGCGCCACCACGGCGCGCTTCAAGGCCCACAGCGAGGCGCGCAGAATGTTGTCGCGGTCGATCCGGGCGCGTGAGGCGACGGCGACCGAGACTTGCGCGGTGGCGCAGATCTTGTCGAATAGCCTTTCGCGCTCTTCGGCCGTCAGCCGCTTGGAATCGTCGATACCGCGCGGGATGCGGTCGGGATCGAGAATCACGGCGGCCGCCACCACGGGACCGGCCAGCGGCCCGCGCCCGGCCTCGTCGCAGCCGGCGACCGGCCAGACGCCGCGCTTGATCAGCGTGCGCTCGCGGCGGAAGCTTGGGGGCGCGACGGCGATGATGCCTTTCTTGCCGGCAGCGGTCTTGCCGGCAGCAGTCTTCGTCGCGGCAGTCTTGGCCGCCGTCGCGGGCGCGAGCTGCTTCGCAGCGGCCTTCCTGGGCGCGTCTTGGGCCGGCTTCTTGGCGGAATGGTCCCGAATCATGGCCGGGATCGTGCGCAAGCAGCCCGGCCTGCGCAACCGGGAACCGCGCGCAATTCCCGTTATTCAGCGACTCGTCAGAACAGGCTGAGCTGATCGCCGTTCCGGCTCGGCCTGGCAAAGTGATCCGTCGTCAGCTTGGAGCGCCGCTTGTTGAGCTCGAGCTTGTCGCAGGCGATCTCGAAGCGGCGGCCGATGGTCCAGGCCATCGGGCCGGTGCCCTTCATCCGCTCGCCCCATTTGGCGTCGTAGTCGCGGCCGCCGCGCATGTCGCGGATCAGCGTGAAGACGTGACGATAGCGGTCCGGATAGTTGGCCATCAGCCATTCGCGGAAGAGATCGCGCACCTCCAGCGGCAGCCGCAGCAGCACGTAGGAGGCTTCCTTGACGCCGGCATGGGCGGCGGCGTCGAGAATGCGCTCGATCTCGGAATCGTTCAGTGCGGGGATCACGGGCGCAACCATCACGGTGGTGGGAATGCCGGCCTCCGAAAGCTGCTTCAGAGCCTCCAGCCGCTTCGGCGGCGTCGACGCCCGCGGCTCCATGGTACGCGCCAGCTTCGGATCGAGCGAGGTGACGGAAATTCCGACCTTGGCGAGATTGCGCTTGGCCATGCGCGCGAGAATGTCGATGTCGCGCACGACCAGCGCCGATTTGGTGACGATGCCGACGGGGTGGCCGGCGCGCTCCAGCACCTCGAGAATGCCGCGCATGATTTTGCGCTCGCGCTCGATCGGCTGATAGGGATCGGTGTTGGTGCCGATCGCGATCATCCGCGGCTCGTAGCCTGCTGCGGCAAGCTCTTTTTTGAGCAGCGCCGGCGCATCGGGCTTCACGAACAGTTTTGACTCGAAGTCGAGCCCCGGCGACAGGCCGAGATAGGCGTGCGTCGGCCGCGCGAAGCAATAGACGCAGCCGTGCTCACAGCCGCGATAGGGATTGATCGAGCGGTCGAAGCCGATGTCGGGGGAATCGTTGCGGGTGATCACCTTGCGCGAGGTATCGACCGCGACACTGGTCTTGAATGGCGGCAGGTCTTCCAGGCTCTGCCAGCCGTCGTCGAAGGCGACGCGCGCCTCGGCCTCATAGCGGCCGCTGGCGTTGGATTGCGCGCCCCGGCCTCGCCTGCGCTGGCGGTCGATGGCGACCGCCAGCTCAGGGAAGTCAGAAGGCGCACCCGCCGGCTCGGAGGGCGCCGTGACCGGCGGGTGCTTGAGAGCATGAGAGGATGCTGGACTCATGAAGCCAAGATAGCACGCCGTAGGAACAAATCAAGAACACAAACAAAAAACGTGAAAACAACCCCATGCACAGTAGAGCTGCCCAAATTTCGCGCGGCAGCCTTTGACGTCACGGAACACCACGTGACCCCGATCCCGTTTGATGCCGCCAAAGGATCGATCTCGCCGGAACTCGGTTGGTGACGATCGCGGTCAAAGTCGGTAGGAACATGACAAATCAACAACAATCGCGCGCGGCGAGCAGCGACCTCGATCTGCTCGATCGCTATTGGCGGGCTGCGAACTACCTCTCGGTCGGGCAAATCTATCTGCTCGACAACCCGCTGCTGCGCGAGCCGGTGCGGCCCGAGCACATCAAGCCGCGTTTGCTCGGACATTGGGGCACAACGCCCGGTCTGAACTTCATTTACGCCCATCTCAACCGCGTTATCCGCGCGCTTGATGTCAGCGTGCTCTATGTCTGCGGCCCCGGCCATGGCGGCCCGGGCATGGTCGCCAACACCTATCTCGAGGGCAGCTACAGCGAGATCTATCCTGATATCGCGCGCGATACGGACGGATTGCGAAAACTTTTCAGGCAGTTCTCCTTCCCCGGCGGCATCCCGAGCCACGCGGCGCCGGAAACGCCGGGCTCGATCCACGAGGGCGGCGAGCTCGGTTACGCGCTGGTGCATGCCTATGGCGCAGCGTTCGACAACCCCGATTTGATCGTCGCCTGCGTCGTCGGCGACGGCGAGGCCGAGACCGGCCCGCTTGCGGCCTCCTGGCACTCCAACAAGTTCCTCAATCCCGCGCATGACGGCGCGGTGCTGCCGATCCTGCATCTCAACGGCTACAAGATCGCGAGCCCGACCGTGCTCGGGCGGATGCCCGACCGCGAGATCCGCGAACTCTTCCGCGGGCTCGGCCACGAGCCGCTGTTCGTCGAAGGCGACGAACCCCGGCTGATGCACCAGGCCATGGCGGATGCGCTCGACGTCGCGCTCGCCAGCATCCGCTCGATCCAGCAGCACGCCCGCGACGGGCGCAAGTCGATCGAGCGGCCGCGCTGGCCAATGATCGTGCTGCGCAGCCCGAAGGGCTGGACCGGCCCGAAGGAAGTCGACGGTAAGAAGGTCGAAGGCTTTTGGCGGGCGCATCAGGTTCCTGTTGCGAGCTGCCGCGAGAACCCGGCGCATCTCAAGATTCTCGAAGACTGGATGCGCAGCTACGAACCCGAAAAGCTGTTCGACGCGAGCGGTGCCCTGATTCCGGAGCTTCAGGCGCTGGCGCCCGAAGGTAACAGGCGCATGGGTGCCAATCCGCACGCCAATGGCGGATTGTTGAAGAAGGAGCTGAAGCTGCCGGACTTCCGCAACTTCGCCGTGGACGTGCCGCAGCCCGGCTCCGTCGTGGGAGAAGCGACGCGCGAGCTCGGCAAATTCCTGCGCGACGTCATCCGCCTCAACGCCGGGCAGCGCAACTTCCGCATCATGGGCCCGGACGAGACAGCGTCAAACCGGCTGGACGCGGTGTTCGAGGCGACCGAACGCGTCTGGATGGAGCCGACCGGGCCGTACGACGTGCACCTCGCACAGGACGGCCGCGTCATGGAGGTGCTGAGCGAGCATCTCTGCCAGGGCTGGCTCGAGGGCTATCTGCTCACTGGGCGGCACGGCTTGTTCTCCTGTTATGAGGCCTTCATCCACATCGTGGATTCCATGTTCAACCAGCACGCCAAATGGCTGAAGGTGACCCGCGATCTGCCGTGGCGTCGCCCCATCGCCTCGCTGAACTATCTGCTGACCTCGCATGTCTGGCGCCAGGACCATAACGGCTTCAGCCACCAAGACCCCGGCTTCGTCGATCTCGTCGCCAACAAGAAGGCCGACATCGTCCGCATCTACTTCCCGCCGGATGCCAACACGCTGCTATGGATCGCCGACCACTGCCTGCGCACCTATGACCGCATCAACGTCATCGTCGCCGGCAAGCAGCCGGCGCCGCAATGGCTGTCTATGCAGGACGCGGCCACGCATTGCGATGCCGGCATCGGCATCTGGACCTGGGCCGGCAACGAGGCCACAGGACGAGAGCCCGACGTGGTGATGGCCTGCGCCGGCGACGTGCCGACATTGGAAACGCTCGCCGCCGTCGACCTGTTGCGCAAGGCGCTGCCTGACCTGAAGACCCGCGTCGTCAACGTCGTCGATCTGATGACGCTGCAGCCCAATGAGCAGCATCCGCACGGCCTGTCCGATCGCGACTTCGACAGCCTGTTCACGACAAACAAGCCCGTGATCTTCGCCTATCACGGCTATCCCTATCTCATCCACCGTCTGACCTATAACCGCACCAACCATGCCGGCCTGCATGTGCGCGGCTTCGCCGAGGAAGGCACCACGACGACGCCGTTCGACATGGTCGTGCTCAATGAACTCGACCGCTATCACCTCGCAATCGAAGCGATCGAGCGCGTGCCGGGCCTCGCCACCAAGGCCGCGCAGGTGAAGCAGCAGTTCCGCGACAAGCTGATTGCGCATTCGCGTTACGTCCGCGAGCATGGCGAGGACATGCCTGAGGTGCGCGACTGGGTCTGGCCCAATAGCGCCGGCGGCAACACGCCGGCCGAAGCCGGCGATTGACGTCGCCATGCCGGACACAGTCCTCGTCCTCAATTCGGGTTCGTCGAGCATCAAGTTCGGCCTGTTCGATATCTCGGCGGCCGACCCCTCCTTGCTTGGCAAGGGCCTGCTCGACGAGCACGAGGACAAGCCGCGGCTCCTGGTGAAAGGCCCGGCGGGCGAAAACCTGTTCGAGAGGCGGAGCGAAGCGAAGGATGCCGACGGCGGCCACCTGTTCGCCGACGTGCTCGCCTTCGTCGACGACCGGTTCGGCGCAGACAGCTTGCGCGCGGTCGGCCACCGCATCGTTCACGGCGGGCCGGATTATTCAGGCCCGGTCGCGCTGACGGACGACCTCACCGCAAGTCTGGAGGCGCTGACGCCGCTGGCGCCGCTGCACCAGCCGCGGAGCCTCGCGCCGGTCCGCACCATCGGGGCGATCAAGCCCGATTTGACGCAGGTCGCCTGTTTCGACACCGCCTTCCATCAGAGCATGGCGCCACCCGCGAGCCGCTTCGCGATCCCGCGACGCTTCGAGGAGCGCGGCATTCTCCGCTATGGCTTCCACGGCCTTTCGTTCGAATATGTCGCGGGTCGCCTCGCCGAAATCGCGCCCGGGCTTGTCGCAAAGCGCACCGTGATCGCGCATCTCGGCAATGGCGCCAGCCTGTGCGCATTGCGCGACGGCCGCAGCGTCGACACCACGATGGGGCTGACGCCGCTCGACGGTCTCGTGATGGGCACGCGAAGCGGCACGATCGATCCCGGCGTGTTGTTGTATTTGCAACAGCACGAGAAGATGTCCACCGAGGACATCCAGCACCTGCTCTATCACGAGTCGGGCCTGCTCGGCGTTTCCGGCCTCTCCGCCGACATGCGCACGCTGCTCGCAAGCCACGAGACTGCGGCGCGGGAGGCGGTCGAGCTCTTCACCTTGCGCGCCGCGCAGCAGGTCGCCGTGATGGCCACCACGCTCGGCGGACTGGATTGCCTGGTCTTCACCGGCGGCATCGGCGAGCACGCCAAGGAGATCCGCAGCGCGGTCGGCGAGCATCTCGGCTGGCTCGGCGTGCGCATCGAAGCGGCTGCGAATGAAGAGGCACGCACGCGCATCAGTGGTGACGACAGCACCATTGATGTTTTCGTCATTCCGACAGATGAGGAGCTGATGATCGCGCGGCATTGCGCGGCCGTGCTGCAAAAGTCTCAGTGAATACCCGACCAGATCTGAAAACACCCGATCGCGACCTCGATCACGATCAGCACCACCACCGCGATTTCGAGCCGGAGCGAGCGCTGGGTATCGATGATGTCGGTGAGCGCGTTGGCCGTTTCCGAGATCGCGGTCACCTTGCGCTCGAGCGTGTCGAGACGCTCCTTCAGTTCGTACTCGTCCTCGAGGCGGGAATAGAGACGATCGAGCTCGGGCTTCTCCCAGAGCACGTCCGGTTTCTCAGCGACTGCGACACGGCCGGCCACGCGCTGCTGCACGAGCAGCGCATTGCCGATCAGCTGCAGAATGCCCTTGCGCCTCGGCGGCGTGCGGCCCTGCTCGGCGAGCTTGCGCGCAAAGGGCTCGATCACGTCGAAGACCGCGGCGACGCGGCGCTCGTCGCGGGCGAGCGAGGTGCTCTTGGCGAGCGCGTCCGCGATCAGCAGCAGCCGGTCGTCGGAGAATTTGGCGAGGCAGATCGGCCCGCCGGGCTGGATCGCCTCCGCGCTTTCGTCCTTGCAGAGCTGGGCCTGCGCCGTCTCCTCCTCATGAGGACTGAGCTCGCCGGTCACCCTCGGCTTCAGACTGTCGATCAGAACCTTCTCCTCCGAAGGCAGCAAGCCGATCAACACCACGACCCCGTAGCGGAAGATGACCACGAGGCCGGCATGGAGGCGAAAGGCGGCAGGCGTCGACGAAACCACCGGGCCGATCTCGAGCCCGGAGGGATTGATGCGCTCGCCCAGCATCACGGCGCGGATCCGCAAGGTTGGCGCAGCGTCCGGCCTGGGAGACGTTGCCGGCGCGTTAACGGCAAGTTGATCGGCGTTCATTCAAAGCCCTCGTCAGCACCGTGGATTGCACGATTTTCCTGATCCCGCGCGCGGACCTCGCGCGCGCGATATCGCGGCCGAACACCGGATTAATACGGTCAGGGTGCGGTTGTGCCGAAACATTCAGCAATATCGCCACCCCGTGCGGGACATATTTGGATGCGACGGCTCCGGCAGTTTACCATCGCATGCCGCGGGGCCGCCGAAAAGTTGCACTCGGCAGCACCGCGTGTTTATGACAACATCATAACGAGCTACGCTTCTCCCGAAGTGCAGACACCGAAGCCTCAATCATGCTGAGCGTCATCATTCCGACCGAAGGCGTCGAGCAGACGGCGGTCGCAACTCTCGCCGCGCTGGTCCCCGGTGCGGCCGCGGGCGTCATCCGCGAAGTGCTGCTGGTCGACGGCACCCGCAATGGCGTCATCGAGCGCGTTGCCGACGTCGCCGGCTGCCGTTTCATCGGCTTCGAGGGGTCTTCGCAGGGCGCGGCGCTCGCCGCCGGCGCACTCCAGGCACGTTCGCCCTGGCTGATGTTCCTCCCCGCCGGCGCTGTGCTGGAAACCGGCTGGATCGAGGAGACCACCCAATTCATCCAGGCCGTCGCGACCAGCGGCCGCGATCGTGCAGCGGTGTTCCGCTACGCACGTTCGCCATACGCCGATGCTGGCTTCTGGGATATTCTCCGCGCCGTGGCGCGCAAGCTGGCCGGGCCGTTCGGCGATCAGGGACTTTTGATCGCCCGTGATCACTACGACCGGATCGGCGGCTATCCGCCCCAGGCCCGCCGTGCCGAGGCGCGGCTGCTGCGGCGGCTCGGCCGCTCGTCCCGGATCATGCTGCGCAGCCGGATCGTCATGGTCGGCTGAAGCCGCCAAATATTTGCCAAAGTCAAATAATTGTTTGACAATGGCAAATATTGAGGTGAGCCGATGGCAAGCAACGGTACCGACGATCAGATCGCAGCAGTTCGCGCCTTCAACCGTTTCTATATCCGCAAGCTCGGTGTGCTCGACCAGCACCTTGGAAAGAGCCCGTTCTCGCTCAGCGAGGCCCGCGTGCTCTACGAGCTCGCGCAACGCGAGGACCTTGCGGCAAAGGAGATCGGAAACGAACTTGGCCTCGACCTCGGCTATCTCAGTCGCATCATACAAAGCTTCGACGAAAAAGGATTGATTACGCGAAAGCCCCTGCCCGCGGATCGCAGGCAATACCAGCTCAGCCTCACCGCCAAAGGCCGCCAAGCCTTCGCCAAGCTGAACCTGGGTTCGCAAAACGAGGTCGCCGCAATGCTGGCTGATCTATCGGCCGAGGATGCAGCGCGGCTCACGCAGGCGATGGCGACCATCGAGGCCGTGCTGGAGCAACGTCGAAGCCAGCCGGCTTCTTTCATGCTGCGCAGCCATCGCGTCGGTGACATGGGCTGGGTCATCTCGAAGCAAGCGGCCGCCTATGCCGCGGACTACAACTGGGATATCAGCTACGAAGCGCTGGTCGCCGAGATCTGCGCGCAGTTCATCAAGAATTACGACGCCGCGCGCGAGCACTGCTGGATCGCGGAGGTGGGAGGCGAGCCGGTCGGCTCGATCTTCCTGGTCAAGGCCACCGACGAGATCGCCAAGCTGCGCCTGTTGCAGGTGGAGAAGAAAGCGCGGGGACTTGGTGTCGGCCGGGCGCTGGTCGAGCAATGCATCCAGGGCGCACGCGAGCGAGGCTACAGCAAGATGACACTGTGGACGCAGAGCATCCTGGTCGCCGCACGCGGCATCTATCAGGGCGCAGGGTTCAAGCTGGTCGCCACCGAGCCGCATCACAGTTTTGGGCAGGACCTGATTGGGGAAACGTGGGAGCGGGATTTGTAGCGATCTCGCACAGCCAAATGCAGCTGGGCCGAGATGCTAAAGCTACACCGTCGCGCCCTGCGCCTTCGGCCTTCGCAGATGCTCGTCCAGGCGCGGCATGATCTCGACGAAATTGCACGGGCGCGTGCGGTAGTCGAGCTGAGCGGCGAGGATGCCATCCCAGCCGTCGCGGCAGGCGCCGGGCGAACCGGGCAGGCAGAAGATGTAGGTCGCACCAGTCACGCCGGCGGTGGCGCGGCTCTGGATCGTCGAGGTCCCGATCTTGGCGTGGCTCAGCATGTGGAATGCGATCGAGAAACCGTCCATGCGCTTCTCGAACAGCGGCTCGATCGCCTCCGGCGTGACGTCGCGTCCGGTAAAACCGGTGCCGCCGGTGGTGATGACGACATCGATGCCGGCATCCGCGATCCAGCGGCGGATCGTGCTGCGGATCGCTTCGACATCGTCGGTGACGATCTCGCGCGCGGCGAGACGATGTCTTGCCGCGGTGAGACGATCGACCAGCGTCTGGCCGGACTTGTCGTCGGCAAGTGCACGCGTGTCGGAGACCGTGAGAACCGCGATGTTGAGCGGGATGAACTGTTTTGTCTCGTCGATGGAGGCCATTGGTACTTCCTCACGTGTCCCGGACGCGATGCAGCGCGTCAGCGGTGCAGCGCAGAGCCGGGACCCATTATCCGGGAGACCGGCGTTGTGGGCCCCGGCTCTGCAGCGCACCGCTGAAGAAGCGCTGCGCTGCGTCCGGGGCACGAGGTCATATAACGATTACGACCCGCTACCGAACGTATTGCAGGCCTGGACCGTGCCCTGCTGATAGCCGGTCATGAACCATTGCTTGCGTTGCGCCGCCGAGCCGTGCGTGAAGGAATCGGGCACGACGCGGCCGGTGGCCTGGCGCTGCAGCGTGTCGTCGCCGATCGCGCTCGCCGTGGTCAGCGCGGCATCGATGTCGCCGGGCTCGAGAAAATTCGGACGCTTCTGCGCCTCGCGGTTGACCCAGACGCCGGACAGGCAGTCGGCCTGCAATTCGACCTTCACCTGAAGCGCGTTGGCTTCGGCCTTGCTGCCGGCCTGCTGCTGCATCCGCGTCACGCGCGGGATGATGCCGAGCAGGTTCTGGATATGATGGCCCGCCTCATGCGCGATGATGTAGGCGGTGGTGAAGTTACAGGCGGACTTGCCGGAGCAGCCACGGAAGCGCGTCTCGACCTCGCGGAAGAAGCCGGTGTCGAGAAAGATGGTGCGGTCGGGCGGACAATAGAACGGTCCCATCGCCGACTCCGCCCGGCCGCAGCGCCCACCATTGGTGACGTTGCGGAACAGCACGACCTTCGGACCGGTGAAAGACTGGCCCGAGGCCTGGAAGATCTCGGTCCAGCGGTCGTCGATCTCGCCGAGGATGCCGGAGATCATGCTGCCCATCTCGTCGGTCGGCGCGCCGCGCTTGCCGGAGGAGGCCTGACGATCGGTCTGATAGCTCGGCGCATGGCCGCCGCCGGTGAGGATCTCGGCGCCTCCGATCAGAATGCGTGGGTCGATGCCGAAGGCATAGCCGACCAGGCCGAGCACGATGATGGTGCCGATGCCCAAACCGCCGCCGCCCATCGGCAAGCCGAACCCGCCTCCACCACCGCCTCCGCCACCATCATCGCGACGATCCTCGATATCGTCGCTGCGGCGGAAATCATCATAGCGCATGGCGGGCTTCCTCGGTCCTTGGTGGGCGTTGCTCGGGGGCGCAAGAGCGCCAAAGGTCAACGCGCCACACACGTAAAATTTCCGTTGCTTTAATCAATATCCCGCTCGGCAATTATTGCCTAGTGCGACAGCGTGCGCCTGCCAGCAATTTTTTCCGAGGGTCGAGCAATTTTTTCCGAGAGAAATTTGGCGCCTTTTTGGAGCCATGATTGCTCCGTCGGCAAGGCGAACGCGAAATACACTGTAAAACACGGCGAATGCGCGCGATGCTCCGCGCTCGGCACACGATGCGATGGCTGCTCACGAAAGCGGCGGGTTAAGTCGATTTTTACTTTGCCGCTTCAATGTAACGGTCAGTCGGTTGTTTGGTCCCGCGTCGCCGACAGCGTCGCCTGAGTCAGAGTTCTTGAGTCATGGTAGAGTCGCGTCGCGGGGCGTCTGCAAGGGCGCCCCGCACAAATTTCGAGTCCCCTTCGCATCGCATCATTCTCGGCGATTGCGTCGCCGAGATGTCGAAGCTTCAGGCTGGTTCGGTCGACCTCGTGTTCGCCGATCCGCCCTACAATCTCCAGCTCAAGGGCGATCTCAAGCGCCCCGACGAATCCCATGTCGATGCCGTCGACGACGACTGGGACAAGTTCGATTCATTCTCCGCCTATGACGATTTCACCCGCGCCTGGCTGCTTGCCGCCCGCCGCGCGATGAAGCCGTCGGCGACGATCTGGGTGATCGGATCCTATCACAACATCTTCCGCGTCGGCGCGATCATGCAGGACCTCGGCTTCTGGCTCCTGAACGACATCGTCTGGCGCAAGACCAATCCGATGCCGAACTTCCGCGGCCGCCGCTTCACCAACGCGCACGAGACCATGATCTGGGCCGCGCGCGACGAGAAGGCCAAGGGCTATACCTTCAACTACGAAGCGCTGAAGGCCGCGAACGAGGACGTGCAGGCACGGTCCGACTGGCTGATCCCGCTGTGCACCGGCGAGGAGCGCCTCAAGGGCGCCGACGGCAAGAAGGTGCATCCGACGCAGAAGCCGGAGGGCCTGCTCGCGCGCGTGCTGCTGTCGTCGTCCAAGCCCGGCGATCTCGTGATCGACCCCTTCAACGGCACCGGCACCACCGGCGCGGTCTCAAAGCGCCTCGGCCGCTCCTATATCGGCTTCGAGCGCGACAAGACCTATGCCAAGGCGGCTGAAGCGCGCATCGCCGCGGTCGAGCCGCTGCCCGAGGCAAGCCTCGCCCCGTTCATGACCGCGCGCGAAGCGCCGCGGGTGGCGTTCTCCGAGCTGATCGAGCGCGGCATGATCATGCCCGGCACGAAGCTGTTCGACGCCAAGAAGAAGCTCGGCGCCCTGGTCCGCGCCGACGGCGCCATCATGCTGGGCGACAAGGTCGGCTCGATCCACCGCATCGGCGCCGTGGCGCAAGGCGCCCAAGCCTGCAACGGCTGGACCTACTGGCACGTCGAGACCAAGAAGGGTCTCAAGCTGATCGACGAGCTGCGCGCCGAGATCCGCGCGGGCATGGGAGCGGGGTAGTTTTCCCTCCCCGTCATTCCGGGGCTCGCGAAGCGAGAACCCGGAATCCATCTAACCACACAACATGCGGCCCAATGGATTCCGGACTCGCGCCGAGAGGCGCGCCCCGGAATGACGGCGGCAGTGGTTGAAAGCCGCCGCCGCCAGGACTACATTCGCCCGGTCAGCCCCGTCCTGACCGGTCCGGCTCCCATGCGACGACAGTCCGAGACATTGCTGCTGGTGCCGTTGCTGCCGATCTTCCTGATCGGCATGTTTCCGATGTTCCTGATCGCGCTCCTGGGATTCTTCGGCCTCGCTCTGTTCGGCGTGCTGGTGATCTGCGTCGGGCTCGCCAGCAGCAACGAGGCCCACGACAATTTCAATCACGACGTCATCGTCCACGGCTATTCACGCGGATCGGAGCGCAAGGCACGGGCCTCCGACATGCATCTCGCCGCGCGGCTCGGGCTGCGGCTGGAGGCCGTGGGCGCGGCCATGATCATTACGGCGGCGATCGGCCTTTGTTACGCCGGCTGACCTGCGTACCGCGCAGACACCGCCCGGCAAACTCGCCGGTTGCCCTCGCCGACTAGGTTCAGGCAAGGGAAGGCAGCCTCGCGGCCATGCCGCCGCGTTCGCTCTCGGCCGACAAACAATGGGAGATGATTGATGCTCAAATTCTATTTCAACGGGTCGCCGAACCCGACCAAGGTGGCGCTCTATCTCGAAGAGGCCGGCCTGCCCTTCGAGCCGGCGAAGATCGACACCCGGACGGGCGAGCAGTTCACGCCGGACTATCTCAAGATCAATCCGAACGGCAAGGTGCCGGCGATCGACGATGGCGGCACCATCGTGTTCGACAGCAACGCCATCCTGCTCTATCTCGCCGAGAAGACCGGCAAGTTCCTGCCCGCCGCCGGCGCGCGCGGCGAGACGCTGTCCTGGCTGATGTTCGTCGCGTCCGGCGTCGGGCCGTATTCGGGCCAGGCTGTGCACTTCAAGCATTTTGCGCCGAAGGACCAGAACCACGACTACGCCCACAACCGCTACCAGTACGAGACCGATCGCCACTACAGGATTCTCGACGGTCACCTCAAGGGCCGCCGCTACATGGTCGGCGACGATTATTCGATCGTCGACATGGCGCTGTGGGGCTGGGCGCGGATGGTGCCGTTCAAGCTCGGCGACGACGCCTTTGCGCGATACCCGAATGTGAAGCGGCTGGTGGACGAAATCTCGGCGCGGCCGGCGGCGGCGCGCGCGGTCGCGCTGAAGGACAAGTTCACCTTCAAGGCCGAGATGGACGACGAGGCGAGAGCCAACATGTTCAAGCACATGACGACCAAGGTCGCCTGATCGGGCGTGCCGCCCGTCGAGGCCACGCGCATGCGCGTGGCCTTTGGCGTCTCGAGGCTCAGGCGGCGTGGACCGAGCTCAGGAACCTGGCGACTTCCTGCTTCAGGCGGCTGCTGTCGGCCGATAGCAAGCGCGCCGCCGACAGCACCTGCGAGGAGGCCGATCCGGTCTCGGAGGCGCCGCGTTGCACGTCGCCGATATTGGTCGAGACGCGCCGCGTGCCGTGGGCCGCCTGCTGGACGTTGCGGGAGATTTCCTGCGTCGCCGCGCCCTGCTCCTCCACGGCGGCGGCGATCGCCGAGGAGATCTCCGACAGCCGCTCGATGGTGCCGCTGATCTCCCGGATGGAGCCGACCGACTCCTCCGTCGCGGCCTGGATGCCGGAGACCTGCTGGGCGATCTCGCCCGTGGCTTTGGCGGTCTGCTCGGCAAGCGCCTTGACCTCGGTGGCGACCACGGCAAAGCCGCGGCCGGCCTCGCCCGCACGCGCGGCCTCGATGGTGGCGTTCAGCGCCAGAAGGTTGGTCTGGCCGGCGATGGTGCTGATCAGCTCGACCACGTCGCCGATGCGGGCGGCCGCCTTGGAGAGCTCGCTGACGCGTTCGTTGGTTTTGGTCGCCTGACCGACCGCCTCGCTGGCGATGCGGGCGGATTCCTGCACCTGGCGGGCGATCTCCGTCACCGAGGAGGACAGCTCCTCGGTCGCCGAGGCAACGGCCTGCACGTTGGCCGTGGCCTCCTGTGACGCCGACGCCACCTCGGTCGACAGATCCTGCGCGCGTGTCGCGGTCGCGGTCAGCGTGCCGGCCGAGGCCTCCAGCTCGTTCGATGCCGACGACACGGTGTCGACGATCTCGCCGACCGCCTGCTCGAACTGGTCGGCGAGCCGAACCATGTCGGACTTGCGGCTCTCGGCCTGTCGCGCCTCGATCTCGCTCTGCTCATTGCGCAGACGCTCGGTGTCGATCATGTTGGTCTTGAACACCTCGATCGCCTTGGCCATGTCGCCGATCTCGTCGGCCTTGCCGCGGCCGGGGATCTCGACCTCGAGATTGCCGCCGGCAAGCAGCGCCATCGCGCGCGTCATCGACGTCAGGGGACCGACGATGCTGCGGGCGATCAGGAAAGCGACGATCAATCCGAACAGGATGGCAAGGCCGCCCGCGATCTCCTGCACGGTGGTCGTGCCGTCGATCACGGCTTCGGCGGTGTTGCGCGACTCCTTGTAGTCCTTCTTCAGGGTGGCTTCGGCGACCTTGAGCTTGGCAATGCTGTCGACGATGAGCGGCGCGAGGTTCTTGTGGTAGATCTCGTCGGCCTGGAGCATCGCCGCCGACGTGGTCTCGAAGGCGGATTTGTAGATTCCGAGCGAGGTCTTCACCGGTGCGAGCGTGGTCCGCAATTCGGTTGCCTGCGGACTCTTTTCGAGCGCTGAAAGCCGCTGCGACGCCCGGTCCACATTGGTTCTGAAGTTGGCGGGCCCCTTGACGTCGCGCAGCGCCAAGAAACGCCAGTTCGCGATCTGAACGAGGAGCAGCCTGGATTCGAGATCGGCGACGAGAGCCCCGGTGTCTTCGTCGACGGCGGCCCGCGCCACATCGACCAGCTTGTTCATCTTGACCGTCAATTCGTCGCCGCTCGGCAGCAGCGTCGCCTTGCCCGTTCTCGCCTCGTTGACGGCATCGCCGAGATTGTCGCGCAGGCCTTTCATCTTGGCAATGTCGGCGATCAACTCATTGTAGAGCTTCCGCCGCTCCTCGGAGGCGGTGCCTTTCGCGCCGACCTGCAACAGCTCGGTCGCCGCGGTCTCGCGCTCTGCGGCCTCCTTCATTGCGGGCTCGCTGGCGTCGTAGATGTATCGCAGATTGGCCCGCTGGATCGCCTGAAGATGGGTCGAGATCTCCAGGACCCGTGCGGTGCTGTCCGAAAGCGCCGATTGTCGCCCGACCTGATCCTGCACTTCCCGTAAATTCCAGACGGCAACCACCGCCATCACGAGACCAACCGCCACCAAGGCCATGAATCCTGCGTACAGGCGTCCCCTGATCCGCAAACGAAAGTTCGGCATTCCCACTGTCCACCCGGATGCATGTGAATTCGGGCGGACCAACGACTCCGGCGATCGTCACGGCCACCCCGGCAGCCGCAAGCCGCCTTTCGGCGCCCACGCTGCACTGCGACACAATGAGGGACACTTGTTAATTGAACCTTCCCATTTTTCGCGCGCCCCCGCGTCGCGCGCACAAAATCTGCTGATTTTGTGGCCAGTTGCGCGATGATCCGGCGCAAGGCCGGCGCCCCCATGCAAATCTCTGCACGGGAGCCCGGAGGCATGCTTGTCAGGCGGTGGCCTGCTGCAATCTGACGCCCCGCAGCCCTCGCGCGCTCTATTTTCGCCGGGTAGGCTTCGTCAGCTCGTACGCGATCTCGGCACGAGACATCCCGCAGTCCTGGAGTTCGCGCTCGCTCATGGCGGCGAGGTGATACCGGGCCCGCGACCGCTCGCGCCTGATACGGACGATCGCTGACAATTTGCGCCAGATCGACGCGACCACCGCCGGCCGGGGCGGACGACACCGGCCGGCGGACGAGATGGTCCTCAACCGGATCAGCTCGCGGCCCTCGCACCCGTTTGCGGGAACGGACCGAGCGCCTTCTCGGTCAGGATCGAGTCGCAATATTCCCTGATCTCCTTGATCTTGCCGTCCTCCAGCTGGAACACCAGGCAATAGTCGTTGTCGTAGCGCACGCCTTCCGGGGTGACGTTGTCGCCCTTGGCTTCCACCACGACGGTATCGCCCTCGGCGATGAAGCGGTGGGCGACGGTGCGTGTCCGGTCACGCAGGCGGGTGCGGACATAGCCGTGCAGATCGTTGAGGATCGCTTCCTTGCCTGTGAAGGTGCGCGACCAGGAATACTGGCCGGTCACGACCCATCTGGCATCGTCGGCAAGGCTTGAGGTGAACAGGGAGCGGTCGCGCACGGCCGGGTCGGGGTTGGCGGCAGCGGCGAAGATATCCTGCATCAGTTTCTTGTTGGCGCTCGCGCTCATGGCGGCATCTCCGTGTGGTGGCGATACGAAGATGATCGCTGCGCGAGATGAATTCTTCAAATCGATATCGAATATGATATCTATTCGCCTCATGAATTTGAATTCGCTTGACCTCAATCTGCTGACCGCGCTCGACGCGCTGCTGCGCGATGCCAGCGTCAGCAGCGCCGCACTTCGGATCGGACTGTCGCAGCCGGCCGCGAGCCACGCGCTCCAGCGGCTGCGCGACATTTTTGGCGATCCGCTGCTGGTGCGCGCCGGCGCGCGGATGGAGTTGACGCCGCGGGCGCAAGCCCTGCGCGCGCCGCTGGCGCAGGCACTCGACCAGGTGCGCGGGCTGTTCGTGCCTGATGATTTCGACGCCGCGCGCAGCGAGCGGCAATTTCGCCTGATGATGCCTGATCTCGCGGTCGAGCTGTTGATGCCGCCGCTGATGGAGAAGGTGACGCGGGCCGCCCCCAACGTCCGCATCGACGTCGTGCCGTGGCGGAGTTCTCCGATCTTCCACGCCGACTTCGCCCGCACCATCGATCTCGTGATCTCGATCGGCAACGCCTTCAAGGGCTTTCACCGCCAGCTGCTCTACACCGACAGCGATGCGCTGGCGGTCCGGCGCGGCCATCCGGTTGGCGCGAAGCTGAAGCGGCACGAGGCCTTCCTCGCCGCGCGTCATGTCGGCGTGATCATCCGTGGCCAGAGCGAGGACCTGATCGACACCTGGCTGCGAGCCAAGGGCATCGAGCGGCACATTTCGCTGATGGTGTCAGGTTATCTCGAGGCGCTCCACGTCGCCGCCCGCACCGACCTCGTCGCCTTCGTGCCGCGCCGCCTCATCGCGGCGTTGTCAAGGCAGTTTGGCCTCGTCGCGGTGGCGCCGCCGCTCGACCCCGGGATCGACGAGCAGTTCATGTTCTATCCGACCCGCGCTCAAATGGACCCCGGCTCGATCTGGCTGCGGCGGCTGATGCTGGAGACGGGACGGGGGCTGGAGAAGCGGAAGGCCGGATAGAACGCGGCTTCAAAAAATCCGCTGTCGTCCCGGACAAGCGCAGCTCTTGCAACGCGTAGCGTTGTCTGGAGCGAAGCGCCGATCCGGGCCCCATAACCACAGGGCGTGGTTTGGCGAAGACTGGTCGTTCGGTACTTCTGGCGAACGCGATCGATAGATTCCGCGGTATGGGTCCCGGGTCTGCGCTTACGCTTGCCCGGGACGACACCGAGGTTGTTACGCCTTCTGCGCGTCCATCACCTTGCGCACCGCGGGGCGGTCGGACATGCGCTTGAAGTGATCGGCGATCTTCGGCGTGGCATTGATGTCGACGCTGTCGCCTTCGAGCCAGTGCGAGAGCGTGTGGAGATAGGGATCGCAGATCGTGAACTGATCGCCCATCACCCAGGGTCCTCTAAACATCTTCTGCTCGATCAGGGCGAAGCAGGCGCCCATGGTCTTCGGGACCATCGCCTTCATGTCGGCGAACGAGCTCTCCTGCGTGGCCCAGCGCGCGCCGCGCATCTTGTGGGCATGGTTGATGTGCACGGTCGAGCAGAGATAGGAGTTGAACGACTGCACCTGGGCGAAGTCGAAGGGGTCGTCGAGCGGCGCGAGCTTGGCCTTGGGGAAGGTCTGCGCGATATAGGCCAGCATCGCCGGCGTCTCGGTGAGGACGCCACGATCGGTCACCAGCGCCGGCACACGGCCCTTCGGATTGATCGCGAGATAGTCCGGGCTGGTCTGCTGGTTGTCCTTGAAGCTCAGCCGTTCAGCCGTGTAATCGGCGCCGGCCTCCTCCAGGGTCATGTAGGTGGCGAGCGCGCAGGTGCCGGTGGCGTAGTAGAGCTTGAGCATGTCGGACCTCATGGGAAAATTGGAAATTAGCGGCTGTCGCCCCTCAGGTCTATAGCAGGACATTCTCTTCGCAGTTGCCCACATCCGCTCGCCTGTGCCAAGACGCCAGCAATCGGAGGGGTTTTGTCATGACCGTACTCATCGCCGGCGGCGGCATCGGCGGGCTGACGCTCGCGCTCAGCCTGCACGCAATCGGCGTTCCCGCAAAAGTGTTCGAGAGCGTCGCGGAGCTGAAGCCGCTCGGCGTCGGCATCAACGTGCTGCCGCATGCGGTGCGCGAGCTGATCGAGCTCGGGCTGATGGACAAACTGGATGCCAGCGGCGTGCGGACCCGCGAGCTCGCCTATTTCTCCAAGCACGGCAAGCCGATCTGGAGCGAGCCGCGCGGGCTGGAGGCCGGCTACAAATGGCCGCAATTCTCGATCCATCGCGGCACGCTGCAACAGCTCCTGCTCGACACCGCGATCGAGCGGCTCGGCCGCGAGAATATCCTGACCAGCCATCATCTGACCGGCTGGAGCGAGACGGCAAACGGCGTGCGCGCCGATTTCATCGACAGGGCGACCGGCAAGGCCGCCGGGACCTATGACGGAGCGATCCTGATCGCCGCCGACGGCATCCATTCCGCCGCGCGAGAAAAGCTCTATCCGGGCGAAGGCCCGCCGATCTGGAACGGCCGCATCCTCTGGCGCGGAGTCACGCCGGCAAAAGCCTTCCTGTCCGGCCGCACCATGATCATGGCCGGGCACGAGATCCTGAAATTCGTCTGCTACCCGATCTCCAAGGCGCCGGATGCGGCGGGCGACCATCTGATCAACTGGGTTGCCGAGCGGCACATGCCGCCGACCTATCAATGGCGGCGCGAGGACTATAACCGCACCGCGCGGCTGGAGGAGTTTCTGCCGTGGTTCGAGAGCTGGCAGTTCGACTGGCTGGACGTGCCCGGCCTGATCAAGAACTGCCCGCACGCCTATGAATATCCGCTGGTCGACCGTGATCCGGTGTCGCAATGGACCTTTGGCAAGGTCACGCTGATGGGCGACGCCGCGCATCCGATGTACCCGATCGGCTCGAACGGCGCCTCGCAGGCGATCCTGGATGCCCGCACCATCACCCGCGAGATCCTGGCGCATGGTCCGACGCAGGCCGCTCTGCTCGCCTATGAGGCCGAGCGGCGGCCCGCGACCACCGACCTCGTCCTGCTCAACCGCAAGAACGGGCCCGAGCAGGTGATGCAGCTGGTCGAGGAGCGCGCGCCGCATGGTTATGGCGTCGTGACCGACGTGCTGTCGCAAAAGGAGCTGGAAGACATCGCCGCGAACTACAAGCGCGTAGCGGGATTCCAGGTCGAAGCGCTGAACGCGAAGCCGCCGATCGTGAGTAGGGATGCGAAGCGGGTGGGCGGGTAATACTCTCGCTGTAGCGAGATGCGCATTGATGTGCCCTCGCCCCTTGTGGGAGAGGGCAGCAATGCCGGTAGACGCGGGCTCACACGGGTGAGGGGTTCTCTCCGAGTAAACCTCTCGCATTCGAGATCGCTGAACCAACCCCTCAACCGGCGCTTCGCGCCACCTAAGGGAAGAAGAAACCGCGGCTGGCTATTTACCAACCACCCTCGCCGCTTCCAGCAGCCGCTCGGTCGCGCTGGCCGTCGCCAGCACCGTGCCGTCTTCGGCCATCAGCTTGCCTTCGACGAACGCAATCGTCTTGCCGAGTTGCGTGACCTTCGCCTCGCCGATGATGGGGCCGGGCCTGGCGGGGCTGAGAAAATTCACGGTCATGCTGATCGTGGTGGTGTAGAGCCGGCCCTCGCTCATCACCAGCACCGCCGGCCCCATGGTGTCGTCGAGCATCGCCGAAAGCATGCCGCCCTGGATGAACCCCGCCGGATTGCAGAACTCCGGCTTGCCCTCAAAGGCGAGCTTGATCCAGCCCTCCTCCGGGCGCGCATCGAGCAGGCGCCAGCCGAGCAGCTCGGCGCAGGGCGGCTTTCGAAAGTTGTCCAGCGCAGTCTTGACCATGCAAACCTCCGTTGCCGTCGCTGGATAGCGCACCGCTACTGACAGCATGGTGTCAGCAGGATGGATCCTAGAGATCCAATCCGTGCGCGATCACCTTGCGCATGACGTTGGGCAGCGCTTCGCTGACCAACGTCGCGATCGGCACCCAGCGCATGCCCTCGGGCGCGCGGGTACGCGCCTCGACCGTCGCCGTGTAGACCACCAGCTCCAGCGGAAAATGCGTGAAGACGTGGGTGACGACGCCCACCTTGCGCTGCCAGCGCGACAGCCCCTTCAACTCGGGCGCCTGCTGCTTGGCTTGAGCGTCGTCATGACCGGCGAGCCAATCCGAGCCCGGAACCTCGGTC
This sequence comes from Bradyrhizobium cosmicum, assembly GCF_032290525.1. GTDB lineage: Bacteria > Pseudomonadota > Alphaproteobacteria > Rhizobiales > Xanthobacteraceae > Bradyrhizobium > Bradyrhizobium cosmicum_A. The sequence goes on from NZ_JASXTA010000007.1 coordinate 193,159, forward strand.
ATGCCACCGAGCAGGCCCTTTTCAGGCCTCGAGCGGACGAGCAGCTCGTCGCCGCGCGTGACGACGAAGGCCGCGCCGCGCCGCAACGTCCCGCTCTTCTTCGGCGCCTTGCGCGGAAAGGTTTCCTGTGTGCCCAGCGCGCGCGCGGTGCAATCATCGCTGAACGGGCACAGCGAGCAGGCCGGCTTCCTCGGCGCGCAGATCGAGGCACCGAGATCCATCAGCGCCTGCGCGCTGTCGCCGGCGCGAGAATCCGCAAGCAGCGTCGCCGCCAACTGCTGGATCCGCGGCTTGGCCTGCGGCAGCTCTTCTTCAACAGCAAAGAGGCGCGACACCACGCGCTCGATATTGCCGTCGACCGGCATGGTGCGGCGATCGAACGCGATCGCCGCGATCGCCGCCGCCGTGTAGGGCCCGATGCCGGGCAGCGCGCGCAGCCCCGCCTCCGTATCGGGAAAGACGCCGCCATGCTCGCGCGTCACCGCGACCGCGCACGCATGGAGGTTTCGCGCGCGCGAGTAATAGCCGAGCCCGGCCCACATCCGCAGCACGTCATCCTGCGACGCCCGCCCCAGCGCTGTGACGTCAGGCCAGCGCGCGACGAATTTTTCGAAATAGGGCCCGACGGCTTTCACCGTGGTCTGCTGGAGCATGATCTCCGACAGCCAGACGCGGTAGGGATCCGACGCCTCCCCGGGCGCGGCGCGCCAGGGCAATCGGCGGCGGTGGCGGTCGTACCAGGCGAGCAGAAGCTTCGGGCGAGCCGATGAGGTGCTCGCCGCCGAGCTCCGTTCCTTCTTGAGCGCGGTCGTGGGGGGCATCCGCTTTTACTAGAGGAGGATTACGCCCGTGGCCAGCGCGACAGGGAAGTTGCCTGCTATAACGCCTTGCGTTATACACAAGCATGATCCAGAGCTTCGCCAACTCCGAGACAGAGTTGATCTGGTCCGGGCGGCGAAGTCGGAAACTGCCGCCCGACATTCAAAATGTAGCCTTGCGAAAGCTGCGTCTGTTGAATCAAGCCCGGCTGTTGGCCGATCTCAAGGTTCCTCCGGGCAACAGGCTCGAAGCTCTTAAGGTCGACCGCCAGGGCCAGCATTCGATCCGGATCAACGATCAATGGCGCATCTGCTTTGTTTGGGACGACGGAGGACCGAGAGATGTCGAAATCGTCGACTACCACGACTAGGAACGGGCTTCTCCGCAATCCCCATCCCGGTGAAATCCTGCTCGAGGAGTTCCTGAAGCCGATGGATCTCAGCCAGAATGCGCTGGCGCGTGCCGTTCGCGTACCGCCGCGCCGGATCAACGAGATCGTGCTGGGCAAGCGTGATATCACCGCCGACACCGACCTGCGGCTCGCCCGCTATTTTGGTCTGTCGGAGGGCTTCTTCCTGGGGCTCCAGATGGATTACGATCTGATGCAGCGGCGCCGTGAAATCGATCGCGACCTCAAGGCCATCCGGCCCCGCGCGGCGGCATAACGGACAGGGCCCATGTCCAAGCCTCCTCCCATCTTCAAGCCCGGTCCCATCAGTGCCAAGCCGCTCGGGGTCCTGCTCAATGACGTCTTTGCCGAGGCCTATGCCAAGCAGGGTTTTGCCGCCCGCGAGCTGGTGACGCGGTGGGCGCAGATCGCCGGACCGGAGATCGCGGCCCATGCCGAGCCGCTCAAGATGCAATGGCCGCGGCCGGTGGAGGGCCAGCCGCAGGAGCCGGCAACCCTGGTGCTGCGGGTCGAAGGGCCAATGGCGCTGGAGATCCAGCATTCGGCCGACGTGATCCTGGAGCGGGTCAACCGCTTCTTCGGCTGGAGCGCGGTCGGCAAGCTCGCCTTCCGCCAGGCTCCGCTGTCGCGCGCCCATCGGCCGGCCCGCCCCGCCCCGCCGGATCCCAAATCGGTGGCCAGGGAGGCGGAGAGCCTGGGGGACATCGAAGATGAACAATTGAAGACGGCGCTGGCGCGGCTCGGGGCCGCCATCAAGCGAAATTGAGCCTTATTTCGCGCCCAATCTGGACCCGTCCCTGCCGCTCGCCATTGCCTCAAACCACGTTTCAAGCTAGCGACAGGCCGCCCGGAACCTACGATACGCGGGCGAGCCACGCCAATTCGGGAGCCGACCTTGATCATCACCCGCCGCGCCTTCACCACGATGCTGTCGCTGACCGGGCTTGCCGCGGTTGCCGGGTTCTCGCCGCTGCGATTCATCTCCGACGCCATGGCGCAGGCGGCCGGCGACGTCGCCAAGCCGGTGTCGCTGCCCGACATGGCGCTCGGTCCGAAGGAGGCCCCCGTCACCATCACCGAGTACGCCTCGATGACCTGCCCGCATTGCGCGGCGTTCAACGAGCAGGTGTTCCCCAAGATCAAGTCGGAATACATCGACACCGGCAAGGTGCGTTACATCTTCCGTGAGTTCCCGCTCGACATCAAAGCCGCCGCCGGCTCGATGCTGTCGCGCTGCATCGCCAAGGACGACGCGCCGAAATACTTCGCGGTCACCGACATGCTGTTCCGCCAGCAGAACGACTGGGTGATGAAGAACACCACCGAGACCCTGACACGGATCGGCAAGCAGGCCGGCCTCACCCAGCAGCAGGTCGAGGCCTGCCTGAAGGACCAGGCGCTGCTCGACAAGATCGCCGCCGACCAGAAATATGCCAGCGACGTGCTGAAGGTGGATTCGACACCGACCTTCTTCATCAACGGCGAGAAGATCAAGGGCGAGACCTCGTTCGAGGACTTCGCCAAGAAGATCAATCCGCTGCTGAAGAGCTGATTCGCTCGTCACGATCCTGATTCGCATCTCGAAAGCCGTAGCTTTCCCGGCATAAATCCCTTGGGAAAAGCGGCTTTCGCCGGTTGCCCTCGCGGCGCGCGGCGGCCATTGTCCGACCGCATGAGGCGCCTCGCGCGACTCGCCCGGATAGCGACACTGCCTTCCATGGTATTGTCCCGGCAGGGGGATTCGCGCCTGCCAACAGAGATGCGTGCTTATGAAAATCACCCGCCTGCGACTTCACGGCTTCAAGTCCTTCGTTGAGCCGACCGACTTCGTCATCGAGCCCGGCCTGACCGGCGTGGTCGGACCCAACGGCTGCGGCAAGTCGAATCTGGTCGAAGCGCTGCGCTGGGCGATGGGCGAGACCTCGTACAAGTCGCTGCGCGCCGCCGACATGGACGCGGTGATCTTCGCCGGCTCCGGCAACCGTCCCGCCCGCAACCACGCCGAAGTGACGATGACGATCGACAATGCCGATCGCACCGCGCCGGCGGCGATGAACGACAGCCAGCTGCTGGAAATCTCCCGCCGCATCGAGCGCGAGGCCGGCTCGGTCTACCGCATCAACGGGCGCGACGTGCGCGCCCGCGACGTGCAGATCCTGTTCGCCGACGCCGCCACCGGCGCGCGCTCGCCGGCCCTCGTCCACCAAGGCAAGATCGGCGAGATCATCCAGGCCAAGCCGGAGCAGCGCCGCCGCGTGCTGGAAGACGCCGCCGGCGTCGCTGGCCTGCATGCCCGCCGCCACGAGGCCGAGCTGCGGCTCAAGGCGGCCGAAACCAACCTCACCCGCGTCGAGGACGTGATCGGCCAGCTCGCGGGGCAAGTGGAAGGGCTGAAGAAGCAGGCCCGCCAGGCCGTGCGCTATCGCGAGGTCGCGGCCAAGGTCCGCAAGGCCGAAGCCACACTGTTCCATCTGCGCTGGATCGGCGCCCATGCCGACGTCAACGAGTCCGGCCAGACCCATGATCTCGCCGTTCGCGAGATGGCCGAGCGTACCCAGCACCAGGCCGAAGCCGCCCGCATCCAGGCCATCCGCGCCGCAGAAATGCCGGCGCTACGCGATGCCGAAGCGCGCGCTGCGGCGGGGCTGCAGCGCCTCACCAATGCCCGCGAGCTGCTCGACCGCGAGGAAGAGCGCGCCAAGGAGCGCGTCGCCGAACTCGAGCGCCGCCTCGCCCAGTTCGAGGGCGACATCTCCCGCGCCCAGCAGCAGACCATGGACGCCGACGTCGCGCTGCAGCGGCTCGACACCGAAGACGCCGAGCTGAAGGAAGAGATCAAGTCGCGCGTCGAGAAGCGCTCCGGCGTCGACGAGCGCGTCGCCGAAGCCGAGGCGGTGCTGACCGAAACCGAGCAGCAGTTCGCCGAGCTCACCACCGCGCTCGCCGACCTCACCGCCAAGCGCAACCAGCTCGAAGCCAACGTCCGCACCCATCGCGACAAGCTCGCCCGTCTCGATCAGGAGATCGCGAATGTCGCCGCGGAGGAGCAGAAGCTCGCTACGGAGACCGGCGGCTTCGGCGATCTCGACGAGCTGACCGCGACGGTCGAGACCGCCGAGCAGACGCTGGCAGCTTCGGAAGCCGCCGCGCAGGCCAGCGAAGCTGCGCATGTCGCCGCGCGCCAGACGCTGGAATCCTCGCGCTCGCCGCTGGTCGAAGCCGACAAGCGCGTGCAGCGGCTCGAGACCGAGGCGCGCACGATCTCCAAGATCGTCAACGGCGAGACCAAGAATCTGTGGCCGCCGATCATCGACGGCATCACCGTCGACAAGGGGTTTGAGAAGGCGATCGGCGCCGCGCTCGGCGACGATCTCGATGCGCCGGTTGATCCCTCCGCGCCGATGCGCTGGACCAATGCCGGCGTCACTGACGGCGATCCGGAGTTGCCCGAGGGCGTCGTGCCGCTTGCCAATCACGTTCAGGCCCCGGCCGAGCTGGCCCGCCGCCTGGCGCAGATCGGCGTGGTGCCGCGCGAGCGCGGTGCCGAGCTGGTCTCGCAGCTCAAGACCGGCCAGCGGCTGGTCTCGCCCGAAGGCGACGTCTGGCGCTGGGACGGCTTCGTCGCGGCGGCTCACGCTCCGACCGGCGCGGCCCGGCGGCTTGCCGAGCGCGCCCGTCTCGTCGACATCGAGAACGAGCTGGAGCAGGCCCGCATCGACGCGCAGATCAAGCGTCAGGCGCTGGAGAACGCCGAGTCCGAGCTGCAGATGGCGGCGAGCACCGAAGGTGCCAGCCGCGAAGCCTGGCGCGCTGCGCAGCGCGAGCTGAACGTCGCGCGTGAGCGCCACGCCACCGCCGAGCGGGAGATCAGCCGCCACGCCGCCCGCAAGGCGACGCTGTCGGAGGCGCACAGCCGCCTCGCCGCCGACCGCGCCGAGGCCGAGGCCGCGTACGAATATGCCGAGGCCGGCATCACCGAGCTGCCGTCGAGCGAGGACACCGAGACCCATCTCGCGGCCGTCCGCAGTGACATCGAAGGCCATCGCCGCATGGCCGCCCAGGTCCGCGCCGAGGCGCAGGCGCTGGCGCGCGAGGCCGAGCTCGCCGACCGCCGCGTCCAGGCGATCCTCGCCGAGCGCACGGAGTGGCAGAACCGCAAGGAGAGCGCGGCCTCCCATATCGACACCATCCAGGCCCGCATCGCCGAGCTCTCGATCGAGCGTGGCGATCTCGAAAACGCGCCCGCGGTGTTCGCCGAGAAACGCAGCGCGCTGATCACCGAGATCGAATACGCCGAAAACGACCGCCGGATGGCCGCCGACGCGCTCGCCGCCGCGGAAAGCGCGATGGCCGAAACCGATCGCGTCGCGAAGCTGACGCTCGAGGCGCTGTCGAGCTCCCGCGAGGCCACCGCCCGCGCCGAGGAGCGCATGGAGAGCGCCCGGCGCCGCCTCGAGGACATCGAGCGTGAGATCCGCGACATGCTGGAGGTCGAGCCGCAGGCCGTTGCCGGCCTCGCCGAGATCGAGCCCGGCGCCGAGCTGCCGCCGCTGCACGACATCGAGGAAGAGCTCGAGAAGATGCGCCGCGACCGCGAGCGCCTGGGCGCGGTGAACCTGCGCGCCGAGGAAGAGCTGCGCGAGGTCGAGACCCAGCACACCGGTCTCGTCACCGAGCGCGACGACCTCGTCGAGGCCATCAAGCGGCTGCGCCAGGGCATCCAGAGCCTCAACAAGGAGGCGCGCGAGCGGCTGCTGACCTCGTTCGAGGTGGTCAACAACCACTTCAAGCGCCTGTTCGTCGAACTGTTCGGCGGCGGCGAGGCCGCGCTGCACCTGATCGAGAGCGACGACCCGCTGGAAGCCGGCCTCGAGATCATCGCAAAACCACCGGGCAAGAAGCCGCAGACGCTGTCGCTGCTCTCGGGCGGTGAGCAGGCGCTGACCGCGATGGCACTGATCTTCGCGGTGTTCCTCACCAATCCCTCGCCGATCTGCGTGCTGGACGAAGTCGACGCGCCGCTCGACGACCACAACGTCGAGCGGTACTGCAACCTGCTGCACGAGATGACCGGCTCGACCGACACACGCTTCATCATCATCACGCATAATCCGATCACGATGGCGCGGATGAACCGCCTGTTCGGCGTCACCATGGCCGAGCGCGGCGTCTCGCAACTGGTGTCGGTGAGCCTGTCGGAGGCGGTGGACATCCTCGACCAGAACGTGGCGTGATTTTTTGGCCGTCATTCCGGGGCGATGCGCAGCATCGAACCCGGAATCTCGTGCCACCATTTCGAGATTCCGGGTTCGCGCTACGCGCGCCCCGGAATGACGGCGAATTAAGATGATCTCGCCCACACTCCCGCCTGAACTCAAGGCCTCCCTCGACGGCAAGCTCCAGGGCTTTTCGCGCACCGACGCTGCACAGCGCTCGCAGAAAATCTCGACCACCTACCGCGCCGGCGGCGGCTCGGGCACGATCAAAACCGACGCCGATGCGTTGGCCTATGCTCTGGCGCGCATGCCGGCGACCTACGCGGCGGTGGCCGCCAGCCTGAACGCTTTGACCGAGATCGCACCAAGCCTTGCCCCGGAGACACTGCTCGACGTCGGTGCGGGTCCGGGCACCGCAAGCTGGGCCGCGGCGGAAGCCTTTCCGTCGCTGCAGGACTTCACGCTGCTCGACGCCAACGCCACCTTGAGCCGGCTCGCGCTCGAACTCGCCCGCGACAGCACGCGTCTGGCGGACTGCCGCTATCTGCCGGGCGATGCCGGCACCAACCTCGCCGACGCATCGCAGGCAGATCTCGTGGTCGCGAGCTACGTCATCGGCGAGCTCGGTGAGGGCGATCAGCGCAAACTCGCAGACGCCATGTGGGCCAAGGCCCGCCGCGCGCTGGTCGTGATCGAGCCCGGCACGCCCGCCGGTTACGCGCGCATCCTCGCGCTGCGCCAGCAATTGATCGCAGCCGGCGCTCATGTCGCCGCGCCCTGCCCGCATGAAAAGCCCTGCCCCCTCACCGCACCGGACTGGTGTCATTTCAACCAGCGCCTGCCGCGCTCGCAGGCGCACCGCCAGATCAAGGGCGCCGACGTGCCGTTCGAGGACGAGCGTTTTATTTACGTCGCCCTGACCCGCACGCCGCCCGCCACGCGCACCTCGCGCGTGCTGGCGCCGCCGGAGGTCGGCAAGGCCGAAATCACGGCGAAGCTCTGCACTGAGGACGGTGTCGCCGCGACGAAGGTGCCGCGCCGCGACAGGGCCGCTTATGCAAGCGCCCGACGCTGGCGCTGGGGCGACGCCGTTCTGTCCGAAAGTTAACCTCGATCGCCGCTTTCGCCTTGAACTCGGATGGCTTCCGCTCCGACCAAATCCTACCTTCCCTCTGCGCCGGGGCTCTCGCTCCGCGCCAATCTGGTCTAGGCTGCACCCGCCTCTTCCCCCTTCAGGAGTTCTCCATGTCGACCGGCTGGATCGTTCTCGGCGTCATCGTCGTCCTCGTGTTCCTGGCGTTCAGCGCATACAACCGCCTGGTGGCACTGAGCCAACGGGTCGGCCAGGCCTTTGCCGACATCGACGTGCAGCTCAAGCAGCGTCACGACCTGATCCCGAACCTGGTCGAGACCGTGAAGGGCTATGCCTCGCATGAGCGCGGCACGCTCGACGACGTCATCAAGGCGCGCAATTCGGCGATGTCCGCGCAGGGACCGTCGCAGGTGTCCGCCGCCGAGAACCAGCTCTCCGGCGCGCTCGGCCGGCTGATCGCACTGTCGGAGGCCTATCCCGACCTCAAGGCCAACGCCAATTTCCAGCAACTCGCCAGCGAACTTTCCGACCTCGAGAACAAGATCGCGGCGAGCCGCCGCTTCTTCAACAGCGCGGTCCAGGAATACAACACCGGCATCCAGCAGATGCCCGCCGCCCTGTTCGCCGGCATGTTCGGCTTCACCAAGAAGGACTTCTTCGATCTCGGCGCGAGCCGCACCGACGTCGAGGCCACGCCCCAGGTGAAGTTCTGATTGTCTGACATGTCCATTATTTTTCTTCGTCATTCCGGGGCGTCGCAAAGCGACGAACCCGGAATCTCGAGGTTCCGGGTTCACGCCTTCGGCGCGCCCCGGAACGATGGACATTGACGAAGGCGCGTCATGGCCGCGTATGGTCTCTACACGCACATCGCCTCGAACAAGTTTCGTTCGATGCTGCTGCTTGCCGGCCTGTTCCTGCTGATCTACGTACTGGTCTATGCCGGTGCGCTGATCGCCGAGGCTCTCATCGACAGCAACCAGACCGTTGCTTTCTACCTGAGCCGCGCCTTCCACGATTTGATCGTCGCCGCGCCGGTTGCGACGATCGTTGCGGCCGCCTGGGTCGTGATCGCCTATTTCTTCCACCAGTCGATAATCGATGCAGTCACCGGCGGTCACGACATCACCCGGCAGGAAGAGCCGCGGCTCTACAATCTGCTCGAAAATCTCTGCATCTCGCGCGGCATCACCATGCCGAAGCTGAAGATCATGGACAGCCCGGCGCTGAACGCGTTCGCGACCGGCCTCAATCCGCGGCAATATTCGATCACCGTCACCACCGGTCTGCTCGATGCGCTGAACGACAAGGAGATCGAGGCGGTGCTGGGCCACGAGCTGACCCACATCAGGAACGGCGACGTGCAACTGATGGTCGTCGCCGTCATCATCGCCGGCGTGGTCGGCTTCTTCGGCGAATTGTTCTTCCGCCTGTTCACGAATTTGAGCTGGAACTCCGGTGGCGGCTCGTGGTCGTCGGACTCCTCTTCATCCTCGCGATCGTCCTCGTCATCCAGCGACAGCAAGAGCTCCGGCGGCGGGGCGGTGATCGTCATCATCATCGCGGTCGTGCTGATCGTGGTGGCCTGGCTGTTGTCGCAGGTGGTGAAGCTCGCTTTGTCCCGCTCGCGCGAATATCTCGCCGACGCCGGCTCGGTCGAACTGACAAAGGACCCCGATGCCATGATCTCGGCGCTGCGCAAGATCGAGAACCGCGGCGAACTGCCGGGCGCGACCTCGGCGGTGATGGAGCTCTGCGTCGACAACCCGCGCGAGGGTTTTGCCGATCTGTTCGCGACCCATCCGTCGGTGCAGTCGCGGGTCGACGCGCTGGTCAAGTTCGCCGGCGGCCATGATCCCGGCCCGCTGCCGACGCCCGGCGACGAGGCGGACGCGCCTGAGGCGCAGTCCGAACAGCAGGACGAACCGCCGCCGCTGCGCCAAGGACCTTGGGACGATGCAGGCGGCCCGGCCAGTCCGCCGCCCGTGCCCGCGCCGAGTCCCGCCGGAACCGCAACAGCCACCCCGATCAATCCCATGGGCCCTTGGGGCCGCCATTGAGGGGCGTGATTTGCCGTCACGTGCGGCTGGTTTCGCGAGGCCTTGGAAAAACTCCGGGAATTGCCTCAACCGGGTGCCAGAGATTTGAATTCTCCCTTGTTTCTGCCATGTTCGCGCCCAACAGCAGACTCGGGACATCGATTTGGGGCCCGGCCGGTTGCAAAGCGCAATCGGAGGGCGCGTTAGGGGACAGCAATGGCAAAGCCGGCAGTGGTTGTGGTAGGCGCGGACAAGGGCGGGGTCGGCAAGACCACGGTGTCGCGTACCTTGCTCGATTATTTTTCCGCCAACAACGTGCCGACACGCGCCTTCGACACGGAGTCGCCCCGCGGAACCCTGAAGCGCTTCCACCCTGACATCACCGAGATCGTCGACATGACGACGACGTCGGATCAGATGAAGATCTTCGACACGCTCAACGCGACCAGCCCGTCGGTGACCGTGATCGACGTCCGCGCCGGCCTGCTCTCGCCGGCTCTGGCCTCGCTGCGTGACATCGGTTTCCTCGACGCCGCCAAGGCCGGCCAGATCACCTTTGCGGTGTTCCACATCCTGGGCCCCTCGATCGCTTCGCTGGACGAGATCGCCGAGACCGCGGGCTTCATGACCGGCGCAAAATATTTCCTGGTGAAGAACTTCATCAACGACACCCAGTTCTTCCAGTGGGACCAGGCGACCTACAATTCCTACTTCCACCGCATCAAGGACGCGACCGAGCTGACCATCCCCAAGCTCAACGAGATGGCCTACGAGCAGGTCGAGGTGTCCTCGGTCCCGTTCCTGAAATTCGTCGCCAACAAGGGCATCAACGACGAGGCCGCGAACTATTCGTTCGTGCTGCGCGGTTACGTCCGGCACTGGCTGGCCAACGTCTGGAGCGAGTTCGACCGCATCCGCCTGACCGACATCGTCGGTTCGAAGTCCGCCGGCCGCAATAGCGAAAAATAGTTGCGGGCGAGGTGTGGATACGGCTGGATTGGGCGGAGAGTTCGCTCAGATAATAGCTCGTGATGCCCGCGACACCCGTCTACATCATCTGCTCGCCCCGCCCGCAGGTCGGCAAGACCCTGCTGGCGCGGCTGCTTGCCGAATTCCTGCTGCTCAAGAACGGCAACGTCGCGGCCTTCGACGTCAACCTGAAGGAGCCGTCGCTGCTCGATTACCTGCCGAAGGTCACCGAAACGGCGGACGTGATCGATACGTTCGGCAAGATGCAGCTGATGGACCGGGTCATCGTCGATGATGGTGTTGCCAAGGTCATCGACCTCGGCTTCCACGCCTTCGACGAGTTCTTCAAGATGGCCGACGAGATCGGGCTTTTGAAGGAAGCGGCGCGCCGGCATGTCGCACCGCAGATCCTGTTTGTCGCCGACACCGACCGCGTCTCGGCCCGCGCCCACGAGATGCTGCGCGGCCAGATCCCGCGGATGAACCTGATCACGGTGGACAACGAATATGTCATCCGCGGCGAATTGCCTGCTGCGATGGAAGGCGGCCGTCTATTCCGCCTGCCCGCGCTGCCCGGCTTCCTCAAGACCTATATCGACCGGCTGAACTTCTCTTTCACCGGTTACCTCCGGCAGGAGAAGGACACCTCGACCGAGTTGCACCAATGGACCCGGCGCAATTACCTCGCGTTCCGGGAGCTGGAGCTCAGCCTGATCCTGCAACGGTCCTGATTTGTAAATTGACCCGGGCGATCTATTTCGCCCGTGCTACTCAGTGCCCCTCGAACGTCATCAGCGTGCGCACCGGCACGTCCATGGCGCGCAGCTTGGCGGCACCGCCGAGTTCGGGCAGGTCGATGATGAAGCAGGCCGCGACCACATTGGCGCCGATCTGGCGCAGCAGCTTCACCGCGCCCTCCGCAGTGCCGCCGGTGGCGATGAGGTCGTCGACCAGGATGACGCGCTCGCCGGGCGCGATGGCGTCGACATGCATCTCCATCTCGTCGATGCCGTATTCCAGGGAGTAGGCGATCCGCACGGTGGTGTGCGGCAGCTTGCCCTTCTTGCGGATCGGCACGAAGCCAGCCGAGAGCTGATGCGCCACCGCGCCGCCGATGATGAAGCCGCGCGCCTCCATGCCGGCGACCTTGTCGATCTTGTTGCCGGCCCAGGGATTGACGAGTTCGTCGACCGCACGGCGGAACGCGCGCGCATCCGCGAGCAGGGTCGTGATGTCGCGGAACATGATCCCCGGCTTGGGATAGTCGGGGATGGTGCGGACGCTCGCCTTCAGATCGTGGTCAAAGGTCATTGGTGCCTCTCAATCGACGTCCGCATTCAGCCGGAACGCATTCTCGACAATTCGTAAACCCACCTCGCCACTGAGTGACATCAGCGATTCCGGGTGGAATTGCACGCCGGCGACGGGCAGCGTCCTGTGCTCCAGCGCCATCGCGACGCCGTCCTCGGTGCTGGCAGTGACGGACAAAACTTCCGGCATGCTGTCGCGCTCGACGAAGAGCGAGTGATAGCGGCCGATGACGATCTCGTTCGGCAGGTTGCGCATCAAGCGTCCGCCGCGCACCTGCACCCGCGAGGGCCGGCCGTGGGCGGGATGCGTGAGCTGGCCGAGTTCGCCGCCGAAATATTCGCCGATCGCCTGCACGCCGAGGCAGACGCCGAACACCGGCAGCTTGTTCTCCAGCGCCGCATCGATGGTGTTCTTGATCCCGAAATCCTCGGGGCGTCCCGGACCAGGCGACAGCACCAGCAAATCCCATGTCTTTCGCTTGAGCATGTCGAGCGCATGCACATGGCGGACCACAGTGACGTCGGCACCGACCTGGCGGAAGTAATCGGCAAGCATGTGCACGAAGCTGTCGTCGTGGTCGATCAGCAGCACCCGCTTGCCCGAGCCCGTCGCATCAGGCGCGAACGCCGACAGCGGCTTTGGCGGATCGCCGCGCAGCGCCTGGAACAGCGCGGCCGCCTTGACCTGGCATTCGCGGTCCTCCGCGGCGGGATCGGAGTCGAACAGGCAGGTTGCGCCGACGCGCACTTCGGCCAGACCATCCTTCATGCGGATGGTGCGGATGGTGAGGCCGGTGTTGATGCTGCCGTCGAAATTCACCGCACCGATCGCGCCGGCGTACCAGCGCCGCGGCGAGCGTTCGTGGTCCTCGACGAACTGCATCGCCCAGAGCTTTGGCGCGCCTGTCACGGTGACGGCCCAGGCATGGGTGAGGAAGGCGTCGAGCGCGTCGAAACCGGGGCGCAGCATGCCCTCGACATGGTCGACGGTGTGGAAGAGTTTCGAATAGGTCTCGATCTGCCGCCGCGCCAGCACCTTGATCGTACCGGGAACGCAGACGCGCGCCTTGTCGTTGCGGTCGACGTCGGTGCACATGTTGAGCTCGAACTCGTCCTTCTCCGAGTTCAGGAGCTGGCGAATCTGCTCGGCATCGCCGATCGCATCAAGGCCGCGCCCGATCGTGCCCGAGATCGGGCAGGTCTCGACACGGCGTCCGTCGGAGCGCACGAACATTTCGGGCGACGCCGACACCAGGAATTCGCCCTCGCCGAGATTCATCAGCGCGCCATAAGGGGACGGGTTGATGACGCAGAGCCGCTGGAAGACTTCGGCCGGCGAGCGGTCGCAGGGCTCGGCGAAGAGTTGTCCGGGCACGGCCTCGAACAGATCGCCGCGCGCGAAGGCGGCGCGCGCAGTCTCCACGGTGGCCTGATATTCGCCAGGCGCGTGATCGGCAAAGCCCTGGCGGGGCGTCTTCTGGTACGGGCTCTCGGCCGTCTCATGCGGCAGGCCCGCGGTGGATTGGCCCTTCCAGGCGAAATCGTAAGTCAGCACCACGCCGCGGCCGGTGGCCCGGTCATAGGCGAGCAGGCGGTCGGGGACGTAGAGCACGATGTCGCGCTGATCGGCCTCGCGCGGGCGCTTCTGCACGAGGTCCTCGATCTGGAACACGAGGTCATAGGCGAAGGCGCCGAACAGGCCGAGCAGCCCGTCGTCATTGGCCGAGAAGGCGGCAACGAGATCGCGCACCAGCGACATCACGCTGGCGCGCCGCGTGCGCTGGTCTTCTTCGATCGGTGCATCGCCGCGGATGATGTGACCGGCGAGCCGCGACGTGGTCTTCTCGGAGATCACGACGCAGGGCTGGCGCAGGACATCGGCGAGGAAGGCGATCAGCACCTGCCCACGCTCGTTCAGCGCTTCCAGCTTGAAATTGACGCCAGTGGTCTCGAGCTTGAGCGGCGGATCGGAGAAGCCGAGGTCGAAGCTCTCGTAGCGGCCCGGCACGGTCGTGCCCGACGACAGCACCACGCCGCGGCGGCGGTCGAGCAGGTTGACGAGGTCGTCGAGCCGGCTGGCGCCGCCGGTAAACTGCTCGGCCACGCGCGTGATCGCGAGACCCGCGCGGGTCACGTAATCGCTTCTGGCCGGGAGGGCAAAGACTGTCCTGTTCATGTCGTCCTCTTACGAAACTTGCCGAGGAAACGCCACACAGGACAAACGAGAAGGCCGCCGCACTGCGTGGGCGACCTCAGACGATTTTGGGAAATGAAATCGCACCGGCCACCTCTTCAGGAGGTGCGCCACCAAAGACGGGCTGGGCGGACGGCGGTGCTCATGGGCGGATACTCACCATGGCCGGGCGACGGCGTCAAGGGCGGGGAACCTGGGCCAGTTCGGACTGAGCGCCCGCCAGCCGGCGGTTGCCTGCGCGCGGCTAAAGCTCGTCGGCGTCAGGCACCCAGTCGAATTTGCGTTTCCTCCGATCCCATTTCAGGACTGAGCTGTCGTCGCATTGCATGCACGCCGAGGCGACCAGCGTGCCGCCCTTCCCCTTCCGAAGCGCGCCGAACTGACGGTCCGTGCGCACGGCGGTGACAAACCGCACCTTGGGCTTTCCGTCGGCGGAGTGATCGAGGATCAGCACGAACCGGCCCTTCGGGCCAGCGCACTCCTGAAAGACGCCGACCACCGCGATCTGCCTTGCCGCCGTGCCGTCGAAGCGGCCTTCGACGGCAAACGACATGCCGGCTGACTGCATCACATCGACACCATCTTCGAACAACAGCTCTTTCGGAACCAGGTCCTTGCGGAATTCAGTCGCCTTGCACCAGCTGTTGCGGATCTGGTTCGCAGGAATGCCGCGAACCTCGGTCGTGAACGGATGGAAATCCGCAATGACCCACCAGGCCTCTTTCTTTAGGTCGCCGTTCAGCGTGACGAATGCCTGCTGCGCCGCCGCCTGAGCGGTCGTCAGCGCGGTGACGCCAGCAACGCCGGCCATCGATCCAACGATCAGCCCAAGCACAAGACGTGTGAAAGACGACGTCGACATGCTCCGCTGCTCCGATCGGTCGCTATGGTCCTACCCCAGATGCTTCCGGAAAAACTCCGTTGCCCTGCCCCAAGCGAGCTCGGCGGCTTCGCGGTCGTGCACGGCCTGGCGCTGTTCATTGACGAAGGCGTGCTCGGCGTCGTAGCGGAACAGCTCCAGCGACTTGCCGGCGGCCTTCATGGCCTGTTCGAAGCCGTTGATCAGCTCCGGCGTGCACCAGTCGTCCTTGTTGGCGAAATGGGCCTGGAGCGGGATCCTGACGTCGGCAGGCTTGGCGGCCTGCTCCGGCGGGATGCCGTAGAACACGACGCCGGCGGTGAGTTCCGGCACATGCACCGCGCCGATGATGGTAACAGCGCCGCCGAGGCAGAAGCCGGTCAGACCGACCTTGGCTCCGTTGCGCGACAGATATTGGGTGGCCCCGCGCACGGTCTGCGTGGTGGCGTCCATGAAGTCGAGCGAGTTCATCTCTTTGCCGGCCGCATCCGTGTCGTGATACGGCACCACCTTGCCCTTGTAGAGATCGGGCGCCAGCGCGTCGAAACCGGCCAGCGCAAAGCGGTCGCACAGGCCCTTGATCTGATCCGACAGGCCCCACCATTCCTGGATCACGACCACGCCCGGCGCATTGCCGCGCGCGGCGTTGGCGAGATAGCCCGATGCGTCCTTGCCGTCCGGGCGCTTGAACGTGATGGCGGTTCCCATGATGTCCTCCACGATGTGCTGGGGAGCAGTTGGAGGTATTTTGGCCGCTCGGAGCGCGATAGGCAACGCGGTAATCAACACACGCTCGTGTCCAACAAAAAAGCCCCCTCGCGGGGGCTTCTTCATATCGTGTTTCGCGCCACTCAGTGGGAGTCGGCCCAGACCTTCTTCTTGGTGAAGTACATCAGGCCCGCGAAGATGATCAGGAAGACGAACACCTGGAAGCCGAGGCGCTTGCGCGCTTCCATGTGCGGTTCGGCGGTCCACATCAGGAACGTGGTGACGTCCTTGGAATATTGCGCCACCGTGGTCGGCGAGCCGTCGTCATAGGTCACCTGGCCGTCGTTGAGCGGCTTCGGCATCTTGATGGCGTGGCCCGGGAAGTACTTGTTGTAGTAGGAGCCCTCCGGAATGGTCACGCCTTCCGGCACCTTGTCCTCGAAGCCCTGAAGCACCGCCGCGACATAGTCCGGGCCCTGCTCCTGGTACTGGGTGAAGAAGTCGACGATGAACATCGGGAAGCCGCGCTTATAGGAGCGCGCCTTGGCGATCAGGGAGAGATCGGGCGGAGCCGCACCGCCGTTAGCGGCACGCGCTGCCTGCTCGTTCGGGAATGGCGAGGGGAAGTAGTCGGCCGGCCGGCCGGGACGCTCGAACATGTCACCGGCGTCGTTCGGACCGTCCTTGACCTTGTAGTCGGACGCGAAGGCGGCCGCCTGCGCCACCGAATAGCCGGGTCCGCCGGCTTCCGCGAGGTTGCGGAAGGCGATGTAGGACAGGCCGTGGCAGCTGGCGCAGACCTCCTTGTAGACCTTCAGGCCGCGCTGGAGCGCGCCGCGGTCGAACTTACCAAAAGGGCCGGAGAACGACCATTTGTTGGCTGGCGGCGTGTCGCTTCCTTCAGACGCTTTCGCGCTGTCGATCGAGCCCGCGAACAACGAACCGGCGAGCGCCAGCACGATCGCGGTCGACACCATCGGCGTCGACTTGCTGCCGGTCTTGGCGAGCACCGCGTCGGCGATCGAGTTCGGCACCGGCCGCGGCGTCTCGATGCGCGAAAGCAGCGGCAGCACGATCAGGAAGTAGGCGAAATAGCAGAACGTCAGAATCCGGCCGGCGATCACGTAGATGCCTTCCGGCGGCTGCGCACCGAGGTACCCGAGCAGGATGCAGACCGCGACGAAGATCCAGAAGAACTGCTTGGCCAGCGGACGATATTTCGACGATTTGGTCTTGGCGGCATCGAGCCACGGCAGGAAGCACAGGATGATGATCGCCCCGAACATCCCGATCACGCCCGCGAGCTTGTTCGGGATCGAGCGCAGGATCGCGTAGAACGGCAGGTAATACCATTCCGGCACGATGTGCGGCGGCGTCACGCCCGGATTCGCCGGAATGTAGTTGTCGGCGTCGCCGAGATAGTTCGGCATGTAGAAGATGAACCAGGCGTAGAGCAGCATGAAGCAGGTGACGCCGAACATGTCCTTGATGGTCGCGTGCGGCGTGAACGGAACCGTGTCCTTTTCCGTCTTCGGCTCGACGCCGTCAGGATTGTTCTGGCCGGCAACATGCAGCGCCCAGACGTGGAGCACGACGACGCCCGCGATCAGGAACGGCAGCAGATAGTGCAGCGAGAAGAAGCGGTTCAGCGTCGGGTTGCCGACCGAATAGCCGCCCCACAAGAGCGTCACGACGCTCTCGCCGACATAGGGAATGGCGGAGAACAGATTGGTGATGACGGTGGCGCCCCAGAAGCTCATCTGGCCCCAAGGCAGCACGTAACCCATGAAGCCCGTGGCCATCATCAGCAGGTAGATGATCACGCCCAGGATCCACAGCACCTCGCGGGGCTCCTTGTAGGATCCGTAATAGAGGCCGCGGAACATGTGGATGTAGACGGCGACAAAAAACATCGACGCGCCGACCGCATGCATGTTGCGGAGCAGCCAGCCATAGTTCACGTCACGAACGATCAGTTCGACCGACTTGAAGGCGAGATCGGCGTGCGGCGTGTAGTGCATCGCCAGGATCACGCCGGTCAGGATCTGTATCCCGAGCATGAAGGAGAGGATGGCGCCGAACGTCCACCAGTAGTTCAGATTGCGCGGGGTGGGATAGACGACGAAGGAGGAATGGACGAGACCGAGGATCGGCAGACGTCGCTCGATCCATTGCAGGGCCGGATTGCTCGGCTGGTAGTCGGATGGTCCGCTCATGATGCGATCCTGAGGAAATAAAACGACGAGACGGCGCGAAGCGTCGGATGCGGGTCCGAAGCTCAGCCGATCTGGATTTTGGTGTCGGAAACGAAAGTGTACGGCGGCACCGGCAGGTTCGCGGGCGCGGGCCCCTGGCGGATGCGGCCGGACGAATCGTACTGCGAACCATGGCAGGGGCAGAAGAACCCGTCGTAATTGCCTTCATGGGCGATCGGGATGCAGCCGAGATGGGTGCAGATGCCGATCACGACCAGCCACTGTTCATGGCCGGACTTGACCCGGGCCTCGTCGGTCTGCGGATCGGGCAGACTCGCCACGTTGACGGCGCGCGCCTCGTCGATCTGCTTCTTGGTGCGGTGGCTGATGTAGATCGGCTTGCCGCGCCAGAACACCTTGATGTCCTGGCCCTCGGCGACCGGGCTGAGATCGACCTCGATCGGCGCACCGGCCGCGATGGTCGACGCATCAGGATTCATTTGGGAGATGAAGGGCCAGAGCGCAGCCGCGCCCCCTACTGCTGCAGCTGCCCCCGTTGCAACGAATAAGAAATCACGGCGTGTCGGATGGTCCGCCGAAGACGCTGTCGTCACGATTCCAACCCTTTCTTCTTATGCTGCCGGTGGAACCGTTCCGGGAGCCCCCAAGGTCCCCGGAACAGTCTGCCAGCGCCCGCGGCCCCCCGCGGCGGCAGAACTTCACTCGTCCCCGCCAAAACAAGGCGAAAACAGCAGTCCAGAATCGTTCTATTGGCACCCTTGCCGGGCGAGCGCAAGCCCGCTAACGGCGTGGGAGCGTGCAATGCACGAATTCCGCGGCCAGCGATGTTTTATTGAGACATTTCCGGCCCGCATCGACCCCCGATACAGCCCGTGCACAGCCCATGCAGATCGCGCTTTTCCAACCCGACATTGCCCAGAACACCGGCACGATTCTCAGGCTGTGCGCCTGTCTGGGCATCGCCGCCCATATCATCGAACCGGCGGGCTTCCCTGTCTCCGACCGCTTGTTCCGTCGGGCGGGAATGGACTACCTCGACCATGTCAGCCTGACCCGCCACGACTCCTGGTCGAAATTCGAGGACTGGCGCGCGGCACAGGGCGCCCGCCTGCTGCTGTTCACCACCAAGGGGGCCACCGACTACCGCGATTTTCATTACCAGACGGCGGACATCCTGCTATTCGGGCGCGAGAGCGCCGGCGTCACCGACGCGGTGGTCGAGGCCGCGGACGCGCGGCTGGTGATCCCGATCAATCCGGGACTGCGGTCGCTCAATGTCGCCATGACCGCGGCGATGGCCGCAGGCGAGGCGCTGCGGCAGCTCCGGAACCCCACGGGCCCATAGGATTGAGGAGAGACGATTGAGTTACGCGGTCAAGGAAATCTTCCTGACCCTGCAAGGCGAAGGCGCCCAGGCCGGGCGCGCGTCGGTGTTCTGCCGTTTTGCCGGCTGCAACCTCTGGAGCGGCCGCGAGGCCGACCGCGCGGGCGCGACCTGCAAATTCTGCGACACGGACTTCGTCGGCACCAACGGCACGCTCGGCGGCCGCTATGCCTCGGCTGCGGAACTCGCCGACACCATCGCGGCGCAATGGACCGCCTCCGCCGGCAATCGCTACGCGGTGCTGACCGGCGGCGAGCCGCTGCTTCAGGTCGACGCCGCCCTGATCGACGCGCTCCATGCCCAAGGCTTCGAGATCGGCGTCGAGACCAACGGCACGATTGCTGCGCCCGCAGGGCTCGACTGGATCTGCGTCAGCCCCAAGGGCGGCAGCGAGCTGGTGCTGCGCCGCGGCCATGAGCTGAAGTTGGTCTATCCGCAGGCGCTCGCGGCGCCCGAGACTTTCGAGGATCTCGCTTTCGAGCGCTTCTCGCTGCAGCCGATGGACGGGCCCGAGGTCGCCGAAAACACCGCGCGCGCGATCGACTATTGCCTGCGTCATCCGCAATGGCGGCTCAGCGTGCAGACGCATAAATCGCTCGGCATCAGATAGGATCGGTTGACGGACAGATGTGGGAATTGACGAAATCGTTTCGCTTCGAGGCGGCGCACTCATTGTCGGGAACGACGTTCGGCGCGGCCAGCGAAGAGATCCACGGCCACTCCTTCCGCGCCGAGGTGACGGTGCGCGGCGTGCCCGACCCTGCGACCGGCATGGTGGTCGATCTCGGCCTCCTCCAGCGCGCCATCGAGGAGGTGCGCCTGACGCTCGACCACAAGTACCTCAACAAGATCGAGGCGCTGGGCACACCGACGCTGGAAAACCTCTCGCGCTTCGTCTGGGAGCGGCTGGCGCATATCGGCACGTTGACGCGCGTCAGCATCCACCGCGACAGTTGCAACGAGAGCTGCACCTATTACGGTCCGCAGGGCTGAGGGAATGGCATCCACGATGGACTCGACTTTGATCGAACACCGCAAAAGCCGTGCCCGCGCCTGGTTCGAAGCCTTGCGCGACGACATCTGCGCGAGCTTCGAACAGATCGAGGACGACGCGCCGCAAAGCCTCTATGCCGGCAAGGCCGGCCGCTTCGAGCGCACGCCCTGGCAGCGCACCGACCACACCGGCGCGGCCGGCGGCGGCGGCGTGATGTCGATGATGCATGGCCGCCTGTTCGAGAAGGTCGGCGTGCACTGCTCGACCGTGCACGGCGAATTCGCGCCCGAGTTTCGTGCGCAGATTCCCGGCGCGGCGGACGACCCGAAATTCTGGGCCTCCGGCATCTCGCTGATCGCGCATTTGCGCAATCCGCACGTCCCCGCCGTGCACATGAACACGCGCTTCGTCGTCACCACGAAAGCCTGGTTCGGCGGCGGCGCCGATCTGACGCCGGTGCTCGAGCGCCGGCGCACGCAGGACGACGCCGACAGCATCGCTTTCCACGCCGCGATGAAGCAGGCCTGTGCGCAGCCGAACGGCGTCGCCGATTACGACAAGTACAAAAAGTGGTGCGACGAGTATTTCTACCTGCCGCACCGCAAGGAGGCGCGCGGTATCGGCGGCATCTTCTACGACTGGCACGACAGCGGCGACTGGGACGCCGACCTTTCCTTCACCCAGGATGTCGGCCGCGCCTTCCTGAAGATCTACCCTGAGATCGTGCGGCGCAATTTTGCGACCGCCTGGACCGCTGAGGATCGCGAGGAGCAACTGATCCGGCGCGGCCGCTATGTCGAATTCAACCTGCTCTGCGACCGCGGCACCATCTTCGGGCTCAAGACCGGCGGCAATGTGGATTCCATCCTGTCGTCGCTGCCGCCGGAGGTGAAATGGCCATGACGACGATGAAGCCTGCCATGAGGCCGCTGCCGCGCGCCATGCTGATCGACATGGACGACACCATCCTGTCGGCCTATGGCCGGCCCGAGATCGCCTGGGACACGATCGCGAACGAGTTCGCCGAGGAGCTTGCACCGCTACCGCCGGAGCTGGTCGCAACCACCGTCCTCGCCTTCGCACGAAACTTCTGGGCCAATGCGGACGCCTCGTGGCGGCTGAAGCTCGCCGAAGCCCGGCATCTAACCGTCAAGGGCGGCTTCGCCGCGCTCGCGGCCGCCGGCCACCGCGCCCTCTCCGACGACCTCGCCATTCGCCTCGCCGACCGCTTCACCGCCTATCGCGAGGAGGAGATGTTCGTCTTCCCCGGCGCGCATGAGGCGATCGATCAGTTGAAGGCGCTCGGCATCAAGCTTGCGCTGGTGACCAACGGTGCCGGCGACACCCAGCGCGCCAAGGTCGAGCGCTTCGAGCTCGCGCACCGCTTCCACCACATCCAGATCGAGGGCGAGCACGGTTTCGGCAAGCCCGAGGAGCGCGCCTATCTGCACGCGATGGAGGCGCTCGGCGTCAGCGCCGAGGACACCTGGATGATCGGCGACAATCTGGAATGGGAAGTCGTGACGCCGCAGCGGCTCGGCATTTATTCGATCTGGATCGACGTGCATGGCGACGGCCTGCCGGAAGGCTCGACCGTGAAGCCCGACCGCATCATCCGGTCGCTGACCGAGCTGGTGCCCGGCCGCGATTAGACCGGGGCACCAAAGCAAAAACATCGAAAACAACCCCATGCACAGTAGCCGACTGCTGCAAAATCAAGGGCTTGCGGCAACCGCAACCGAATTGCTGAATTTTCGAAATCATTTGACCCGTCGGGCAAAACAGGCGCATGATGCCATCATCGCGGCGCATGGGACGAAACAGCCCCTGCGCAACCCATCGAGCAGGCGTTCTTGCCTCCGTCATGGTCCCGCTTCCGGCTTGAAGCGCCCTCATCGGCGCTTCGACAGCCTGGGCAGCGGATGCGCGCTGCCGCAGCACATCGCCGATCGAGCATGCCGTGACCGGCCTGTCATGCCGGCTTGCTAGCTTCTTAAAGTCAATCAACGAAAGGACCATCCATGGAACTGAAAGCCGGCGATATCGTCATGCTGAAATCCGGCGGCCAGCCGCTGACCGTCGCCGAGGTGAAAGGCGACAACATTCTCTGCCTTTGGATGGGCGCGGAAGGCGATCTGTTCCGCGAGACGCTGCCGCTCGCGACGCTCGAGCACCTGGAAGAGCTGGATGATGAAGAGGACGATGAAGACGAAGACGAGGAGTAGGCGCGCCCAAGGCCGCGTCTACGCAGATTAGACCGGAGCGCTCGGCTCCGGCGCACGTGATGTCCGCTTTCCGCCGATAACGCGCGATAGCGGACATCGCCGAGGGCGACTACCGCTGAATGACCATTGCAGCGACGATCAACAGCCCGAAAAAGATCGGCAGCAATACTGGAGGTACGAGCCACTCACGAACACTGAATCTATCGATATTCGACATTTGGGACCGCCTTTTCAAAAAGGGCGGGAGCGCAACACTCTCAGTCACCGATAACACCCGGGGGACGCGCGGTGATGTGGGGGATATGGTGACGCTCCGCCGAATCACGAGGCTGGTCGTAGGCTTAATTGTCGCGGGCAGTTGTAATCCGATTCCAGAGTAGCCATTTACAGATTAGCGCCGCCGGATTGCTTTCAGCATCTCCTCCCGGTGCGCAGACTTGATCGGACCCACCATGATCGAGTTTCCAAATCATAGTCGTTCATATGACCGAACGCGGCATGCCGTGCGTTTTTGGGGATACGATAGCGCGCTAGAGGCGTCGTTTTTCATAGAGGAAGACGCGCTGAGGCGACTTCAACCGGGCGCTCACCCCAATGAATCGGGTTTCCTAAACGCATTCGATTCCAATCGTGATCTGATATGTGCCGCCGCTGCCAGGGTGTACGTCCGCGGCAGCAGGGGTTCTTACGATCTGGTCGCCGCTAATTTTTGAAAACGAAGACTCTCGTCTTCATGGACGCGGAAGACTCCGGTTACGGCACGTAGTGCATTACGACTGCCAATCCAGAAACAATTACAAAAGCCAGGGAGAATCGCATGAAATTCCGTCCGCTCCATGACCGTGTCGTGGTCAAGCGCATTGAGGCCGAAGACAAGACCGCTGGTGGCATCATCATTCCGGACACTGCCAAGGAGAAGCCCTCGCAGGGCGAGATCATCGCGGTGGGTGCGGGAGGGCGCGACGAAGCGGGTAAGCTCATTCCGATCGACGTCAAGATCGGTGACCGCGTGTTGTTCGGCAAATGGTCCGGTACCGAGGTCGTGCTTGATGGCGAAGACCTGCTGATCATGAAGGAGAGCGACATCATGGGCGTTCTCGCCGATCTGCCCACTACCAAGAAGAAGGCCGCGTAAGCGCCAACCAGTTTTCCTTACCCTAGCGATTCGGCTTAGCCGGGTTCTCCGAAGGGTAAGGCCGCAATTCAAATCTCATCCCTCAAAAGCTCGCCAGTTGCGCGCTCTTTGAGATTTGACCAGTTGAAAACGGAGATCCTATGTCAGCCAAAGAAGTCAAATTCGGCGTCGACGCGCGCGATCGCATGCTTCGCGGTGTCGACATTCTCGCAAACGCTGTCAGGGTGACCCTTGGTCCCAAGGGCCGCAACGTCGTGCTCGACAAGTCGTTCGGCGCTCCCCGCATCACCAAGGACGGCGTCACCGTCGCCAAGGAGATCGAGCTTGAGGACAAGTACGAGAACATGGGCGCGCAGATGGTGCGCGAAGTCGCCTCCAAGTCCGCTGACGCGGCCGGCGACGGTACCACCACCGCGACTGTTCTGGCGGCTGCGATTGTCCGCGAGGGCGCCAAGTCGGTTGCGGCCGGCATGAACCCGATGGACCTCAAGCGCGGCATCGACCTCGCGGTGGAAGCCGTGGTCGCCGACCTCATCAAGAACTCCAAGAAGGTCACCTCGAACGACGAAATCGCCCAGGTCGGCACCATCTCGGCGAACGGCGACGCGGAGATCGGCAAGTTCCTGGCCGATGCCATGAAGAAGGTCGGCAACGAGGGCGTGATCACCGTCGAGGAAGCCAAGTCGCTGGAGACCGAGCTCGAGGTGGTCGAGGGCATGCAGTTCGATCGCGGCTACATTTCGCCCTACTTCATCACCAACGCCGACAAGATGCGCGTTGAAATGGAGGATGCCTACGTCCTTATCAACGAAAAGAAGCTGTCTCAGCTCAACGAGCTGCTGCCGCTGCTCGAAGCGGTCGTTCAGAGCGGCAAGCCGTTGGTTATCATCGCCGAGGACGTCGAAGGCGAAGCGCTTGCTACCCTCGTCGTCAACCGCCTGCGTGGCGGTCTGAAGGTCGCCGCGGTCAAGGCGCCGGGCTTCGGCGATCGCCGCAAGGCCATGCTGCAGGATATCGCGATCCTGACCGGCGGCCAGGCGATCTCGGAAGATCTCGGTATCAAGATGGAAAACGTGACGCTTGCAATGCTCGGTCGCGCCAAGAAGGTGATGATCGACAAGGAAAACACCACGATCGTCAGTGGCGCGGGCAAGAAGGCTGACATCGAGGCGCGCGTCAATCAAATCAAGGCCCAGATTGACGAAGCCACCTCGGACTACGACCGAGAGAAGCTCCAGGAGCGTCTCGCCAAGCTCGCAGGCGGCGTCGCGGTGATCCGCGTCGGCGGCGCGACCGAGGTCGAGGTGAAGGAGCGCAAGGATCGCGTTGATGACGCGATGCATGCGACCCGCGCGGCGGTGGAGGAAGGCATCGTCCCGGGCGGCGGCGTCGCCTTGCTCCGCGCCTCCGAGCAACTCAAGGGCCTGCGCGCCAAGAACGACGATCAAAAGACCGGCGTCGAGATCGTGCGCAAGGCATTGTCCTACCCCGCTCGCCAGATCGCGATCAACGCCGGCGAAGACGGCTCGGTGATCGTGGGCAAGATCCTGGAGAGCAAAACCTACGCCTACGGGTTCGACTCTCAGACAGGCGAGTACGTCAACCTTATCTCGAAGGGCATCATCGACCCGACCAAGGTGGTTCGCGTGGCGATCCAGAACGCGGCCTCGGTCGCGGCTCTCTTGATTACCACTGAAGCCATGGTGGCCGAGGTGCCGAAGAGGAATGCGGGCGGCGGCGTGCCTGCGGGTGGCGGCGGCATGGGAGGCATGGGAGGCATGGGTGGTATGGATTTCTAGGTCAACTCGCTCATGGCCGAACGGCAGACAAGGGAAAGGATGGACCGATTTCCAGGAGGCAGACGACTATCTGCTCAAAGGAAAAGACACGAGACCCGGCTGCGTACCCGCAGTCCGGCGAACTCTTCCAAGGAAGCTCTTCTCGCTTGCCTGGACGCCGAGGTGAGGCTGCTGTTCGACCCGCATCGACCGCGAACGGCCTCCCAAGCGAAAAGCCCGACCATGAGGGCCGGGCTGATCGATAATATGTTCCAAGTCAGGCAATGCACGGAATAAATCGGGGAGAGACGTGGCAGTCTGTTCAAAAAGGAACACCTGAACGGACGATCCGTTGGACGCCGCCAGGTTCAGTTCGCCAAACGCATTGTATTGATCGCGGAACAGACTTTGCCGCCCGCCATGGTGCTCGGCAGATTCGGCCAGACGTCCATCACTTTGCGGCCTACGAACGCCTCGATGCGTTCAGTTCCATCTTGGGCAAAAAGCCGTAGCCCATCCATGCTATGGGGACCGTCATCGACGCTAAACTGTGCAAGTGACATCATGAGTCCTCCGGTTTTTCTGCGTTTACTCACATCGGCAGTTCGCCGCGGACTGAGCCTCCCTCGTTCTCCCATCGCGACAGAGCGGCATCGCCAGATCTCGCATCGCTAGGCGTATTCCTCGTTAAAGGCAGCTTGTTGCGACCGGCTTCATTCTTGCGCCTGTGCTCCGTCAACAAGACGAAGCCGGCGCTCCAGGTCTTGAATTCGCTGCTTTCCTCAGCGCAGATCGAATCCTTGACGAGTTCGCCGGACGCGGTTGCTCTCGTGCGATGCTGCTGAGATTTGAACATATGCAGAGCCCTTTCGTTGGGAAGTCTCCGCGCACTCTGGTCAATATCGATGGTTGACCAAGGTAGACTTGGATGTGGGGACGAAGGGCTGAATAGCGAGCCCCAGCTATAAATAAGACCGCCAGAGGAGCGCTGCCGGATCGCACTCAGCCTCGCTGGCATTCTGGTTACGATCACGGCCACATCGCTGTTCAGCCCGATCGGCATGAGGACCAGAAGTCCGCGCTGCCTTTGGTAAGTGATGTTTCATCCGGAAGGATCGGTCAAAATCGACCCAGCGAGGTGAGACAATGGGCAAATTCAAGATAAGGGTCGCACGCATCGAGATGGTTTCGCCGAACGAACGAGGCGAGGACATCCGTTTGACGTTTCAATTCGAGAGCCATCAAACCAGTTTTGCCTTGCCAATCTTCCTGAATTCTTGCGAATTCGACGACACCGAAATCGTCAAGGTCGCTCGAAGCAAGCTACATGACGTTTTCCGGCAGCTCGGCAGTCAGTGCGAGGATTGGCAGTTGTCGGAGGCCGAGCGTCGTGAGCTCGCAAAGATCAACGTGCGGCCCGGCGTCAATTGCGCATGAGTCGGTCGGCAGCGGCTCAACAAAGCCAGCTGCTGTCGCTGAAATATCGGTAATCCAGAGTTCCTTTCCCGTCGGCAGATAAGTTGGTGCCGATCGCCTTGTCACCAGCCGCGGCTCGAAGCGGTTTCTCTCTTCCGGTGAGCACGCAAATCTCAGCCGTGGTTGTCCGCTTCTGGACGCAACGAGGTCGTCAGCGGAGTGGCGAGGTCAGCTACGGGTCAAAATGCGAAGATCTCAACGTGAGCAAATCCGGTCCGCCATGCCTTGGTGAGCGGACATCGTGGAGGACTGCCGGCACCTCGCCGATGGGCCATATCCGGGCCCTTGCTCGTGCCATTCCGAAGGATGGATGAAATTCACGGGCTTTCCGCTATGTTGTGTTGAGCCGCAGTTCTGTAGCGGCGATCTCGAAACGAGGTTCGCGATGACCTCCAGGTCCTCGATCAGGCGGCTCGGCGCGCCGCTCGTCGCTTTCTTTCTGACCATCTGGCCGTTGGTTCCTCCGGTAGATGCTATTGCGGACGCTGGAAAGGTTGGCGTGGTGTCCTTTGGACTGTACGGGGATCAAGGCGTGTTTAGATCCGAAGCGACCGGCGCGGCTCAGGTCGTGGCCAGCCGTTTCGAGACTGGACCGATCAACGTGGAGTACAATTCCAAGAAAGGGGGAAGTGCAACGATCGAAGCTCTGGCCAAGTCGTTGCAGACGGCAGCCAGCCGCTTGGATGCCGAGAAAGATGTTCTCTTTTTGATTCTCACCTCGCATGGCTCTCCTGATGGCCTTGCAATCAAGGCGGGGCGGCTCACAGAAACGCTCACACCATCTCGTCTCCGCGACATGCTCGCGAAGACAGGTGTGCGACACAAGGTGGTGGTCATCTCGGCTTGTTATTCCGGGGTTTTTATCCCGCGCCTGGCGACTCCCGATGTGCTGGTCATCACCGCGGCCGATGACAAGCATCCGTCGTTCGGCTGCCAGGACAAAGCCAAGTGGACCTATTTTGGCGATGCTTTTTTCAACGTCGCGCTCCGGAAAGCCGTCAGCCTGAAGGATGCGTTCCTCGATGCGCGCTCACTCGTCCGGAAGCGAGAATTGCGGGAACATTTCGAGCCGTCGAATCCGCTCATGGCGGGCGGTGCAGATGTGCTGCCGTTGCTTGTCGGACGTCCTTGAACAACCGGCCGCGAGTGCAGAGGCTATTGCTCGCGGGCGCATCGCCGTTTCCGGTCACCCCCAGTAAGCAGACTTTTGGCGGCCCGCTTAGACTTCGCATTCGGGCCAAAAGGCGACACGCAGTGGGATATCACTCGACCAACAGCAGCCCGCGCTTCTTATCGCCGTCGAACGTATTTACAGCGTCGAACAGCCGCTTCCGCTCGATCAGCCATGGCTGGAAGTTGAAATTGACATCGAGCACGAAGACGAGATCCTCGGCTTCGAAATAGCCCCCAATTGGGGAATGATGTCCGCTTCCGGCACCAAAGATTCGAGTGCGATCGAAATTGACGATGTAGCGTCGGCCCGGATCATTGGAGCGACGGAGATGCTCTAGAAACTGGTTCTCACTGAGATCGCGTAGGACCCTGACTTTCCGGCTCGTGTTGGCCTGGGCGACTTTGGCCAGCTCATCGAGCGTGAGACCCATGATGCATACGCCTGTCCAGCAGCTCCATGTACCGGCCAACACCTGGCCCTCCGTCCTTGCCGCCTCGCCAAGTGACCGGTACGCATTCGCAACAGCTGCAGGTCCGCAGCGAGAGCCATTTGACTGCCAGTTAACGTGGCTTTGGAATGTAGCTGCCACGGGCAGGTGCCACGCACGCTCCATAAGCTCCGGAGTACGCGTTACCGATGTCGCTATGGCCTCTGACGGCACGTGCGATTGACCGACCACCACGGCCCCGGCAAAAACCAGACCCACGGCGATAACCATGCTGCCGATACTGACGTAGCGCCGTCGCTTCATGGGTCAGAACCTGAGCGACAATGACGACATTGGCCTGCACTTTATATTTCAAGCTAACTCGAGGGAGGGAGATTTCATGTAAGCGTCCCTTGGAGGGCAACGGCTCTCGATGGCGGCAGTCAGCCTGTCCCGTTGAGGGCCAATAAGCGAGGCGAGAAAGAAGCCGCCGAGACGAAGAGCTTCGCTGGCACGCAGTGGAACTACCGGATGAGATTAAGATCAGGACCTGTCGTGCGCGTACTTCTCCAAAAGCAGCCGGTTATATTCATCTCTCACGGCTCTTCGCGAAATATGCCCTTTTCGGTCTTTGGCAATCTTCAGAAGATCAGGATCTGTGGGTGCCCGCGATTTCCGCCTAAATCTCGCAAAGAGTCTGGTAGCAGGCGCCGACGCCCTTCCAAACAGCCGGTCAAACCATCGCATTGTGTCCTCCCGGACAGACCGCCCTTACAACACTATCACCATGGATTTGGGGGTCAAAAGGACAGCACTGCTGCATCTTTGACAAGCTTGCCACCACACCGCAGCAAAGGGCTTTAGCAATGGTATCGGTCCCTGTTACACCGCGCAGGTTTCCGGCTGGTGCGGATTGGGCCGCTTATGGACGGCGCAAGCTTCGGCCTGTTCGAAGCCGTTCCCCTCGATTGAGCATCCGAACCTATAATTATCAGTCGAACGCGCGACAGAGTCCGCTTCGGGTCAATCGCGTCACTTTGGCCGCGTACCGTTCTTCCGGTCCAACTCTGTGAATGAACATCGTCAGACCGCCCGGCATATCTCCCACGGCCCACAAGCTGGCGCATCTGCCATGGCAGCGCACTGCTAATGTCTTGCGAAGAATGCGAGGACGGCCTGCTCGTAGGCGTTGGGATTATCGACCGTAACGGTGTGCGAACTCGTGGGAATTTCGACCCTCTCTCGGTTTGGCAAGCAATCTTCCAGCTGATCCAGGACGTGATGAAATAGACGTGGGCTGCGTTCCGCATCAGACAGAAGCGTGGGCGCCGTGATCGCCTTGGCCATCTCGCATGTGAAAATTGGTCGCGGCAACTTGATGGCATCCGCCTGGTACGACGAGACGTTGTCCAGATTCATCTTCTTGTCAGCATCCGAACGGCGTTCATAGGCTCCCGGGCCGCCGACCACATCCACAAACATGGGGATGCCGCGTTGGACGTCGCCGGCCTTGAGAGCTTCTCTGGCGGCCCCTAAGCCGGCGAACTCCTTTAAAATCTCCGCCCGGTTTGGGAGGCCGCTCAGCATACCGAGGGCTGGCGGCTCATTCACGGCCAGACTGACGATCATGTCCGGGTGTTTGGCGGCAAAGAACAGCGCTGCGTGCGCTCCCGAAGAATGTGCCACTACTCTAATTTTTGAAAAACCAAGAGCGTTCGCCAACGCCGCGAGGTCCTCGCCGTGCACATCTGCCGCGCCATCCGGGGTGCCTTCCGGGCTCACTGCATTCGGATAGTTATTCCGACGACTGTACGCGATGGCACGATAGCGGGACGCGAATTTTGGAAGCTGCGCGCGCCACATACGATAGTCCTGCAATCCGCCGTGAACGAAAACTACCGGTTCCCCCTGCCCCTGCTCGACGTAAGCAAGCTCATAGCCGTTGATTGATACCCGCTTGAGTTCGTCAGCCACGGCGCTCTCGGTCACAAGCGCCAAACCAATCACCGCAAAAATGGGAAAGGAAAATGCTTTCCTCACGGGCATTACAGCCTCCTTGGCAATTCGAGGTGCCTGTCAAATCTCCCGCAGATTGTCTCCAATCGGTCGATTTCGCAACTCGGCGCCTTGATTCCCTTCGAACAGGTTTACCCGTACGAACGGGCATCCCGCAGCCCAAGGCCATGTCTGAAGTGACTAATGGAAGTTACCGCCAAAAGAAAAACTGCCCGAAAGCAGCTAATCGCTTTCCCTGTGCTGAAAGGCAATTGGAGGCAGCTCTACCCGCCGTCGGTGACCAAGCGAACGTCACGCAACGCGCCAGTTTCCCTTGTGAATGTCGAACTTCACGGCACCGTCGTCACGCATCTTCAACAGAAGCGATTGGCAGTCGTCCTGGTTCTTTATGTTCACGCGCTTCATGATTTCGAAAGTCTTCAGGGGCTTTTCGCGAAGGGCAATCAGAATCTTTTCTCGATCAGTCATTGGGGTTCCTTGCTTCGGTATCGGCGACGGTACGTGTTGTACAGATCGTCTGCAACGGGTGTGTACGCTTGACGAGGTCCGTTCCGGTTCAATCGCGTCTGTCGCGTGCTTGTGGGAAGCATGTTACCCCCGCGTCTTCGCGGTCTTGCGGAGATCAGTGCGCGAATTTGTAGTGTGCCAGCGCCGCCGAAGTCACCGTGAGCAATGCCGAAACAATCCAGACCGGCCCCAGCACGAAGATGGCGATCGCGCCCTGCCCACAGGCACCGCATGTAACCCAAAGCAATATTGGAAAAAGACATAGCAGGAAGACGACGGCTAATCCTGTACTGAACCAAACGCCTCTCGATCCCCATTGGGACCCGAAAAGCCATGGGATGGCGGGAAAACCGAAAGACAGAATAAGGAGGTTCATCAGAACGTCGAACATGATCTCTGCCCGATCGGCTTGTTATGGCAACGATCCCAACGCTTGGTTGTTAACACGCGGCAGATGGTTCAAACCATACGAGAATCGTGCGCAAGATCCTGAACTGGTTTTTCCGCAATCGCGTGACTGGCGCCATCACGGTCGCGCAGTGGCCCAATCTCGTGCTGTGGATCGTGATCGTGGCGGCGCTTCTGCTCTGGATCTGGCCCTCGTCAGGTCAGGTCAGCGTTGCCTTTGCGGCTGTCGTCAAGGGCGGACTTCTGGTCTGGGCCGCCGACGAGATCGTTCGCGGCGTCAACCCCTGGCGGCGCTGTCTCGGAACGGCTGTCGCCGTCTATGAACTCACGACGCTTCTGCGGTGAAGCCGCTGTCTGAGTTTTAAGTGTACTGTCACAGCAATTGGTAGCCGCCCGAAGACAATTCTGATGATCGGACCAGCCGCCGGGCCGCTCGCCCACCGTAACATTTGATACGACCGGACAAAAAAAGACTGCATGGACATATTAACTTATGTTCCTGCGGCCTGCATTGCGGCGGAGATACAACTCCCGACGACTGAAGGGAGTGTCAACGTTGATCAAGCGCAGGCGACGATTCAGGCAAACAGATTCTCTCGAAGCCAGGCTGGCGCAGTTCGCCATGAACTTGCGCGAGGAGGCCGATCAGAAGCCTCCCGGGCAGGAACGCAATTCGTTGCTGAAACGCGCCTACAATGCCGACCAGGCGATCGACCTGGAGCGGCAGCTCCGCGAACACCAGTAGGAACGGCCTCTGCCGACGCGGGTTGCTCCAGCGTGCCGGTCTCGAAGCTTAGGCGTCGCACCAGGAGAAGCTTCGTCCGAGATCGAGATCTCCAGCGTTACGGCACGTCAGGGCGGATGTACCCCTCGTGCCAGTCAAGGCTCCCGGTCTCGGACCGGGAGCCTTGACTATGGGAGCATCAGGAACGGTCGTTCCCCAGGCATGTTGCCCGGAGCAAGGAGGCTCACACCCGAGCCGACGAGCGGACGCATGCTCGTGCCAGCGAGACGGGGAAAAACTGCGCTCCGGTCCGCGTAGTGGGCCGTCAGTGTACCAGTCCGACGGTCTGGTCGGATTGGCTGCGATTTGCAGTATGCACTTCGCTGCGGTCGCCCCACTTTGCGACGGCCAGGGCAAACAAGAATGCGATCAAGGCTATGCGCTGCATGCCATTCAACGCCAAACGCCCTGCGACGGTTGCTTTTCCCGCATAAAGCCGCGGCGGTAATCAAGAATATTGCCGAGGTGCGGCGGGCGCGCTCCTTTTCGGTTCCGGCGCTTTCTCGCTCCCTATCTCACTGCGAACGGCGCCTGATAGGGCCGGCCGAACGGCACACCGTTGATGACGGTCTGGATCGGCTTGAGATAAGCTTTCCCGTCTCGCTTGTTGTTGCGGGTGTCAACAAAGCTGACCGGCCCCACCACCAACTCCATGATGGCGACGTCGCCGGGCGCACCGACTTGCAGAGTGCCAATTTTGGCCGCACGACTGATGATTTTCGCCGGGGCTATCGTGGCCATTGCGACCACCTGCTCCAGCGTGAAGCCAAGCGCCATGAACTTGCTCATCACGTTGGGAAGAAACGGGATGCCCGGCGAATTGCCGGAGAAGACGTGGATATCGGAGGAAATCGTGTCCGGCGTGCATCCACCGGGGATCGCCACTTCCGCCACGGTGAAATCGAAGCTGCCGCCGCCATGACCGACGTCGAACATGACGCCACGTTGCTTGGCCGCCAGCGCCGCAGGCAGCAGCTTGCCTTCCTGGACGATATTCGTGAAGGCATTCGACATGTTCGGGGCACCCGAATAGGCATGCGTCAGCACGTCGCCCGGGCGGAGCAAGTCGAGAATCTGCGACATCAGCTCCTTGGATTCGACTCCGCCGATATGCACCATCATCTTCGCCGGCCAGCCGCACATCTCACAGGCCTGGATACCGCGCTTGAGCGGCTCGAGCCCGTGCTTGAAAACCACGTTCTCCGACATGCGCACTTTGACCCCAAGCAGGAAGTCCGGATTCTCGGCCAGGGCCATCGCGCAGGCTTCGGTTTGCGCGGTGTCGATATTGTATAGCTCGGCGACGGGGAAGGCCGACAGGCCATTGTTGGCGATGTGGACGAAGGCGTACATCCGCGCCCGCGTTTGGGCCACAATAAATCGGCGCAATGCCGCCAGATTGTTGACCCCGGCGTCCCCCGCCGACACGACGGTTGTCGTACCCTGAAACTGCACCAACTCGTCGGCGGGAATACCGATGGCTGAACCGTAGGGATAGACGTGACAGTGCAGATCGATAAGACCGGGCGTCACAAGCTTGCCTGACGCGTCGATGCTCTTCAGCGCGCGCTCAGCGGGGATCGTCTCCTGGACCGCTTCGATCACGCCCCAGCGGATGCCGATATCGCGTCTGGCGCGCAGCGACTGGCTGGGGTCGAGTACCTCGCCGCCGCGGATCACCAAATCGTACTTATCGGTCGGCCCCATCGCGGCTCGCGAGGGTGCGGCGAGGCCAACAGCTGCGGCGGATGTCGAAAGTGCAAGGAAATCGCGGCGTGACAACGCTGACATGATGCCCCCCTGTGCTTTTCATTCGTAGGTACGGCCGGCTTTTGAAGCAGATCCGCCTCCGGCACCAACGTACGCTTCAACTGAATCCGATCAGGACTGAAGCCTGTTCGCCCGGATGATCCAATCCTATGACGACACACGTGCGCTGAGGAGCCGCGAAATATTCCAGAATTGCATGAACCTTCCTTGACAACCGTCGACTAAGCCGGCGGATTCGCCAGGCCGCGCAGGTCGTTCGCGTGGTCGCCTATGCTATCAACTGCCTCGCCGCCGCCGAGATCATCACCAGACCGCCAGTAATCACCGCCACATCCAGAATCGCGGTGTGGATATGCACCGGCATCCGCTCGACGAAAGCCTTGGCGAGGAACGCGCCGGGAATGGCAATCCCGCCGATCAGCAGCGCAAGGGCGAGCACCTGCGCATTCACCGCGCCGGCGAGGCCGAATACCGATATCTTGATGAGGCCGGTGCCGAGCGAGATCATCGCGTCGGTCGCGATCACGGCGGCGCCTTCGAGGCCGGCGGCCATCAGCAGCGAGAGCAGGATCACGCCGGAGCCCGAGGTGCCGCCGACCAGCACGCCGTAACCGACCGAGCCGGCGGCAAGGCCAGCGTCGCCGATCTTGAGCTGGCGACGACGCAGCACGCGGCGCAGCGGCACGCTCAGGATCAGCATGGCGCCGATCACGAGCGCGGCGCCGGCATTGGTCAGACGCGTGTAGCCGTAGGCGCCGAGCGCGGTCGTCACCGCTGCACAGGCCAGCACGATCAGCGCGCGGCGGCGATCGGCATAACGGAGATAGGCGAGCGCGCGGCTGGAATTGGTGAAGATCGCGGAGATCGCGATGATCGGGACCACGGGCTCGGCGCCGACCAGCGGCACGAGGACCAGCGGCATCAGGGCGCCGGTGCCGTAGCCGGCGAGACCACCGATAACGGACGCAAACAACGCCATCTACCCGACCAGTAGGAGCTGGAAAATCGAGATGTCGGCAAAGCCCGAGACGATGGTCAATGTTTCTCATCGCGGCTGATGCGTGCCGCAGCCTGATCGGCGATGGAAGCGAGCGCGGCTTCCTCTAGGGGAAAATCCGCCGCAAGCCAAGCGTCCTCGGCGAGCGTCAGCACATGTCCGAGCGCGGGTCCTTCCGCCATGCCGCGCGCGATGAAATCGGCGGCACGAAGCGGAAATTTCGGGGCGGTCCAGCGCTGCGGCAGCTCGGCGAGTGCACGCCAGCGCGACGAGCCGACGTCGCCGCCGTTCCTCGCCCAGCCCAGCAGCACGCGATCGTGATAGCGCTCCGCGCCGAGCCGGTAGAGCAGCCGCCGCGCCTTGGCTTCGTCCTTGGTGGCGAAACGCCACCAGCGGTGCCCCATCGAATCCAGCGCCTTGGCCTCGGCGTTGGAGAGCCGCAGCCGCGTCGCCACGCGCCTCGCGTCTTCGGTCACGGCGACCGTCAGCGCGGCCAGGCGCCGCGTGCTGCTTGCGGGCGGGCCGAGCTCGCGCTCGATTGCGATCATTGCCGACAGCGGTCCGGTATAGACGACGCCGCCGACCAGCGCTTGCAGCAATCCGCCATCGGCCATCGCGACCGCGGCGGCCGACGCACCATGCGCGACCAGCAGCTTCAGCATCTCCATGCGCACCCGCTCGGCCGACAGGTGAGCGAGACCCGCGCGGCCCCGGATGCAGGCGAGATAGCCGTCGCGGTCGGGCTCGCCGGCGCCGAAGGCGGCGTGAATGCGGAAGAAGCGCAGGATGCGCAGATAATCCTCGGCGATGCGCTGGTCGGGATCGCCGATGAAGCGCACGCGGCGCGCTTTGGCATCCGCGATGCCGCCGACATGGTCGTGCACGACGCCTGCCGCATCGGCCGACAGTCCGTTCATGGTGAAGTCGCGCCGCTCGGCGTCCTTCACCCAGTCGCGGCCGAATGCGACCCTGGCCTTGCGGCCGAAAGTTTCGGTGTCCTCGCGCAGCGTCGTGACTTCGTAAGGATGGCTGTCGATGACGAGCGTGACGGTGCCGTGGTCGATGCCGGTCGGCACGCTCTTGATGCCCGCAGCCCTGGCGCGCCGTATCACCTCGTCGGGCCGCGCCGTGGTCGCGATGTCGATGTCGACGGGCACCAGACCGAGCAGCGCGTTGCGCACGGCGCCGCCGACCACCCGCGCCTCCTCGCCATCGGCATTGAGCAGTGCCAGGACGCGCGCGGTCCCGCCGGAGGTCAGCCAGGGCGCATTTGCGAGTAACGGCTCTGCGCTCATCGTCCAGTCCCTATTTTTCCACGCCCGGCACCAGCCTGCCGTTCTCGATATGGGCGGGAACGTAGGTCGAATCCGGCGGCGCGCCGGAGAAATGCGCAAGCCCGATCAGCCCCGCGATGACAAGCACGATCGCGGCGAGCGCAAGGCGCGCGACGACCGCGACCGGCCAGGACGATCGCGCAAACAGGCCGGAGCGCGTGGCGGCCAGGAACAGCGCATAGACGGCAAAGGGGACGAGGAAGATTCCGATCTCGGTCAGAATCGGCCGGATCATGATGAATAGATCCGCTCGTACAGCACACGCAGCATCCCTGCCGTCGCACCCCAGATGTAGCGCTCCGCGAACGGCATCGCATAGTAGGACCGCTCCATGCCGCGGAATTCCTTGCTGTGGACCTGGTGGTTCACCGGATTCATCAGGAAGGATAGCGGCACCTCGAAGGCGTCATCAACCTCGGAATGGTTGATCGTGAGCGCGAAGCCCGGCCGCACTCTGGCGACGGTCGGCAGGATGCGGAAGCCGAAAGCGGTGCCGTAGAGATCGAGATAGCCGAGCGGCTCGACGAAGTCTCTGGACAGCCCGACCTCCTCCTCCGCCTCGCGCAGCGCCGCATCGAGCGGCGAGGAATCCGTCGCGTCGATCTTGCCGCCGGGAAAGGCGATCTGGCCGGCATGGTCGTTGAGATGCGCCGAGCGCTGCGTCAGCAAAACGGTCGGCTCGGGATGATCGACCACCGCGATCAGGACCGCCGCCGGCCGCACCGGCTGCTCGCGCGCGATGATCTCGAGCATCTTGTCGGTGCCGGGATCACCCGAAGCGGGGATGATGTTCGGATCGTAGAGGCCGGGCGGAACGTCGAAGCCGAGCCTCGCCTTCGAGCGGGCAAAGAAATCCGCCGCGCCGATCGCGACGGGCTGGTTCTTCAGTACAGGCTTGTTCAAAGCGCGGCCCTCACCTCGTCCGCGTCGGCCATGGCGAAGAATTCGCCGGCCGACTCGATGCCGAACATCGGCTGGCCATCGACCATCCGCTCCTCGCCCATGTCAACCAGATCGTAATAGAGCGCGCGGGTGACCTTGGCCCAGAGATCGGCGCGGACGTGCAGATAGGGCGTCAGCCCGCCGTCCTTCGCCTGCTCGAAGCGCAGCCGATGCGCGGCATCGCAGGTGACCCAGTCGTCGACATTGGTGCGGAAGCGCAGCACGCGATGGTTGTCCTCGCCGTCTTCACGCATTTCGACCGCCATGAACGGCGCGTCGTCGACGCGAATGCCGACCTTCTCCACCGGCGTCACGAGAAAGTGCTTGTCGCCCTCGCGCTTCAGGATGGTCGAGAACAGCCGGACCAGCGCGTAACGCCCGATTGGCGTCCCCATGTAGAACCAAGTACCATCGGACGCGATTCGGATGTCGAGATCGCCGCAAAACGGCGGATTCCACAGATGCACCGGAGGCAGGCCCTTTTTGGCGCCTTCGGCACTGGCAGCACTTTTGGCGGCGGCGGTCAGCCCCTCAAGTCCGCGATCGGCGCTCTGCCCTTGGTTCGCCATGGTTTGCCCTGACTTTGTCATTTGGCACGATTGGTATTTGGCACGATTGGTGCAGGTTTACGTTGTATATCGCCAAGCGGTTCCATTCCCGGATTTGTCCGGTGTGGAGGTCGCCACTTCGTGATGCCCTACATAACCCCAAGCCGATAAGGTGGGGATAGGTTAATTCAACGAATACATGGCCTTCCTGCAAGTCTAGCATGGGGCCCATGTGATGACTTGTGATGACATGGCAATTGACGACCTGACAACGCAAGCGAGCCGCATGGCAGGCTGAAGGAGCTAACGGATGGCGGAGAGTGTCGAGAAACTGGAAGACGGAATCGTCCGTTCGGCCGAGCAGGTGTCGAGCCAGATCCGCGCGGCAAAGGAAGCGATCGCCTCCGTCATCTTCGGCCAGGACCGCGTGATCGAGAACACGCTGGTCACCATCCTCTCCGGTGGCCATGCGCTGCTGATCGGCGTGCCGGGCCTTGCCAAGACCAAGCTGGTCGAGACGCTCGGCGTCACGCTCGGTCTCGACGCCAAGCGCATCCAGTTCACGCCCGATTTGATGCCGTCGGACATTCTCGGCGCCGAAGTGCTCGACGAGAGCACCGCCGGCAGGCGCGCCTTCCGCTTCATCGCAGGTCCCGTGTTCGCGCAGCTTCTGATGGCCGACGAGATCAACCGCGCCAGCCCGCGCACCCAGTCGGCGCTGCTCCAGGCGATGCAGGAGCAGCACATCACGGTGGCCGGCGCGCGCCACGATCTGCCGAAGCCGTTCCACGTGCTCGCCACGCAAAACCCGCTGGAGCAGGAAGGCACCTATCCGCTGCCCGAAGCCCAGCTCGACCGCTTCCTGATGGAGATCGACGTCGATTATCCCGATCGCGACGCCGAGCGCCGCATCCTGTTCGAGACCACCGGCGTGGACGAGACGCTGGCGCGGGGATCGATGAGCGCGGATGCGCTGATCACGGCACAGCGGCTGATCCGCCGCCTGCCGGTCGGAGATTCCGTGGTCGAGGCGATCCTGTCGCTGGTGCGCTCGGCCCGTCCGGGCGAGGAGAGCGGCGAGACCGGCAAGTTCATCGCCTGGGGTCCCGGCCCGCGCGCCAGCCAATCGCTGATGCTCGCCGTGCGCGCGCGCGCGCTGATCGACGGACGGCTCGCGCCGTCGATCGACGACGTGCTCGACCTCGCCGAGCCCGTGCTGAAGCACCGCATGGCGCTGACGTTCCAGGCGCGCGCCGAAGGCCGCACGATTCCGGAGGTGATCCGGCAGTTGAAGACACGGATCGGTTGATGGCTGCGGAGAACGGGCACACGGCAAAGGAGATCATCGCGATCCGACGTGCCGATGGCGAAAGCCGCACGCTCGCAGCTTCCTTGCCGCGCTTGGTGCTCGAGGCCCGCCGCATCGCCGCCAACGTCATCCACGGCCTGCACGGGCGGCGGCGCGCCGGCTCCGGCGAAAATTTCTGGCAATACCGCCGCTTCGTCTCGGGCGAGCCAGCGCAGAACGTCGACTGGCGGCGCTCGGCGCGTGACGACCATCTCTATGTCCGCGAGCTCGAATGGGAAGCCTCGCACACGATCTGGATCTGGCCCGACCGTTCGCCGTCGATGGCGTTCGCCTCGAAGACCGCGCGCGAATCCAAGCTGGAGCGTACGCTGATCGTCGCCTTCGCGCTGGCCGAGCTGCTGGTCTCGGGCGGCGAACGCGTCGGCATTCCCGGCCTGATGGCACCGACCGCAAGCCGCAGCGTGATCGACAAGATGGCGCAGGCGATGCTGCATGACGATGCCGACCGCCTCAGCCTGCCGCCGTCCTTCGTCCCTTCCGCGCTCGCCGAGACCATCGTGCTGTCGGATTTCTGGTCGCCGATCGCGGAGATCAGGACCACGCTTGCGGGCCTGTCCGGCTCCGGCGCGCATGGCACGCTGGTGCAGGTCGTCGATCCCGCCGAAGAGACATTCCCCTATTCGGGCCGCGTCGAGTTCGTCGAGCCGGAAGGTTTTGGCGTGATCACCGCCGGCCGTGCCGAGAGCTGGGCGCAGGACTACACCGCCAGGCTCGCGCTGCACCGCGACCAGATCCGCGCCGAGACCAGCAAGCTCGACTGGCTGTTCACGACACATACGACCGATCGCTCCGCCGCCGAGCTCTTGCTGTTCCTGCATGCCGGCATGCAGGTGAGCAAGTCGGGCGCCCGCACCACGACGATCAAGGCGGGGCCGGCCGCATGATGGGATTGCCGCTCGCCTTCACCCAACCGCTGCTCCTGATCGGCCTCGTCAGCCTGCCTGTGCTGTGGTGGCTGCTGCGCGTGATGCCGCCGCGGCCGCGCCGGATCGAGTTTCCGCCGACGCGCCTGTTGTTTGACATCGTGCCGAGGGAAGAGACGCCCTCGCGGACGCCGTGGTGGCTGACCGCATTGCGGCTGCTCGCCGCCGCGCTGGTGATCTTCGCCGCCGCCGGCCCGATCTGGAATCCGCAAACAGGCCTCGCCGGCAGCAAGGCGCCGCTGATGATCATGTTCGACGACGGCTGGAGCGCCGCGTCGCACTGGGACGTCAGGGTCAGGGCCGCCGACGAACTGATCGCCAATGCCGACAACGACCGCCGCGCGATCGCGCTGGTGCCGCTGTCCGAGCCGAACCGCGACATCAC
Source organism: Bradyrhizobium cosmicum (assembly GCF_032290525.1). GTDB lineage: Bacteria > Pseudomonadota > Alphaproteobacteria > Rhizobiales > Xanthobacteraceae > Bradyrhizobium > Bradyrhizobium cosmicum_A. The sequence continues at coordinate 233,567 of NZ_JASXTA010000007.1, forward strand.
CCTGATGCCGGCGGGTGCCGCGCGCGTCGCGCTGCGGCAGCTCGCGCCAAAGCCCTATTCGATCGACCGCGTTGAAATTCTGACCGCGATCGACCGATTCCTCAAGGCCACCGGCGACTGCGAGATCGCCTGGCTGTCGGACGGTGTCGACACCGGCCGCGGCGAAGACTTCGTGCAGGGCCTCGGCAAAACCATCGGAGATCGCAGCTTGACGGTGTTCGAAGGCGGCACCTCCTCCCCGCTGGCGCTGGTCGCCGCCGAGAACGCCGCCGCCAGGATGACGGTGAAGGTGCTGCGCACCGACAGCGGCATCGCCGTCGGCACCGTGCGCGCGCTGGACCAGAAGGCGTCCCCGATCGGCGAGGCGCGCTACGCGTTCGGCCCGCAGGACAAGGAAACCGAGGCGTCATTCGACCTGCCGGTCGAGCTGCGCAACGACATCACGCGGCTCGATATCTCGGGCGAGCGCTCCGCCGGCGCGGTGCAGCTGCTCGACAAGCGCTGGCGCCGCCGCGCCATCGGCATCGTCTCGGGCGCGACCAGCGAGACCGCGCAGCCGCTGCTGGCGCCGACCTTCTACCTCACCCGCGCGCTGGCGCCTTTCGCCGACGTGCGGCTGGCCGACCGGGGCTCGCCGCAGCAGGGCATCACCCAATTCCTCGACCAGAAGCTGCCGATGATCATCCTTGCCGATGTCGGCACCGTCGCCCCTGAAATCCGCGAGCGGCTCAACGCCTGGATCGACCAGGGCGGCGTGCTGGTGCGGTTCGCAGGTCCCCGTCTGGCGCAGGCCGAGGACGATCTCGTTCCGGTCAAGCTGCGCAAGGGCGGCCGAACCCTCGGCGGCAGCCTGACCTGGGAGAAGCCGCAGCACCTCGCCGCCTTCGCGGCCGACGGCCCCTTCGCCGGCGTCGCGGTCCCCAAGGACGTCACGGTGGGCCGGCAGGTTTTGGCCGAGCCCGACGCGGTGCTCGCCACCAGGAGCTGGGCCTCGCTGGAAGACGGCACGCCGCTCGTCACCGGCGAGCATCGCGGCAAGGGCGTGGTCAGCCTGTTCCACGTCAGCGCCGACATGCGCTGGTCGGATCTGCCGATGTCGGGCACCTTCGTCGAAATGCTGCGCCGGGTCGTCGACATGTCCGGCTACACCGCCAAGCCCGGGCCAGGGGTCGCGGGCGAGGCGACCGCCGAGACGGTGGCGCCGCTGCACATCCTCGACGGTTTTGGTGCGTTCGGCCCCCCACCGGCGACCGCAAAGCCGCTGCCGGCGGATTATCGCGACCGCGCCACGCCCGATCATCCGCCCGGCTTCTATGGTCCGGCAGAAGGACCGCTTGCCGTGAACACGCTCGCCGCTTCCGACCGCATCGCCGCGCTGAACACCGCCGGCCTGCGCGCCCGGCACGCGACCTACACCAATGCCGAGCCGCACGACTTGCGCGGCTGGCTGCTGTCGACGGCGCTCGCGCTGTTCCTGATCGACGCCATCATCGTCGCGGTGCTCGGCGGCGGCATCGCCGCGCTGCTGCGCCGGCGCGCCGCGACAGCCATGATCGTGGTCGGACTCGCGCTCGCAGGCCTGGTGTCGCTTTCGCCCGCGCCGTCGCATGCCGACAGCGCGTCCGACGAGTTCGCGATGAAGGCGGTGTCGCAGACCCGCCTCGCCTATGTCGTGACAGGCAATGCCGACGTCGATTCCATCGTCAAGGCCGGCATGTCGGGACTGACGCAGTTCCTGGCGCAGCGCACCGCGCTCGAGGCCGGCGATCCCGTCGGCATCGATCCCGGACGCGACGAGCTCGCCTTCTTCCCGCTGATCTACTGGCCGATCGTGCCCGGCGCGCCCAAGCCGCCGCAGGATGCCATCAACAGGATCGACGCTTACATGAAGCAGGGCGGCACCGTGCTGTTCGACACCCGCGACGCCATCGAGGCGCCGCCCGGCGAGAACGGCGCCGCACAGACCCCGGGCATGCAGACGCTGCGTCAGATCCTGTCGTCGCTCGACGTGCCCGAGCTCGAGCCGGTGCCGCGCGAGCACGTGCTGACCAAGACCTTCTATCTGCTGCGCGACTTCCCCGGCCGTTTCAGCACCGGCCAGACCTGGGTCGAGGCCCTGCCGCGCGATGACGAGGACGACAGCGCGCAGCGGCCGGCGCGCGGCGGCGACGGTGTCTCTCCGATCATCATCACCTCGAACGATCTGGCCGGCGCCTGGGCCCAGCGGCTCGACGGTCAGTTCATGCTGCCGATGTCCGGCGGCGACGCCCGCCAGCGCGAATTCGCCTACCGCGCCGGCGCCAACATCGTGATGTACACGCTGACCGGCAACTACAAGGCCGACCAGGTGCACGCACCGGCCCTGATCGAACGGTTGGGGCAATAATGCGGGGTTTGAGGCTGAATGCCCGCCAAAATGAAGCCGTCATGGCCGGGCTTGTCCCGGCCATCCACGCCTTGCCGCACGGCATGAAGAACGTGGATGCCCGGGACAAGCCCGGGCATGACGATGCCGAGAGAGTCACGCCATGAATTACGGCATCGCTTTCACGCCGCTTGTTCCCGCGATCGTCCTCTGGCTCGCGCTCGCCGCCACCGTCGTCATCGCGCTCGTGCTGCTGCTGTCGCGCGCGCGCGGCGCGGCCGTGCGCGTGGCCGCGCTGGCGCTGATCCTGCTGGCGCTTGCCAATCCCTCCTTCACGCGCGAGGACCGCGATCCCCTCACCTCGGTCGCCGCCATCGTCGTCGACAAGAGCCCGAGCCAGAATTTCGGCAATCGCAACCGCGAGGCCGCGCAGGCGCAGGAAGCGCTGGTCGACAGCCTGAAGAAAATCAAGGGCCTCGAGGTCCGCGTCGTCGATGCCGGACAGGCCGACGGCGAGACCGACGGCACAAAACTGTTCGGCGCGCTGGCCTCGGCGTTGTCGGACGTGCCGGTGGACCGCGTTGCCGGCGCGTTCATGATCACCGACGGCCGCGTCCACGACATTCCGGCCAATGCCGCCGGGCTCGGCTTCCAGGCGCCGGTGCACGCGCTGATCACCGGGCAGAAGGACGAGCGCGACCGCCGCATCGCGATCATCGCGGCGCCGCGCTTCGGCATCGTCGGGCAGAGCCAGACCATCACCTACCGCCTCGACGACCAGGGCGTCACCGGCGAGCGCGCCAAGGTCACGGTCCGCCGTGACGGCGAGGTCCTGAACGAGCGCACGCTATCGAGCGGCCAGAGCGCGAGCGTCGATGTCGACATCAAGCATGCCGGCCCGAACATCGTCGAGATCGAGGCGTCACCGCTCGAAAGAGAGCTGACGCCGGTCAACAACCGCGCCGTCGTCGCCATCGACGGCGTCCGCGACAAGCTGCGGGTGCTGCTGGTCTCCGGCGAGCCGCATTCCGGCGAGCGCACCTGGCGCAATCTGCTCAAGTCCGACGCCAGCGTCGACCTCGTGCACTTCACCATTCTGCGTCCGCCGGAGAAGCAGGACGGCACGCCGATCAACGAGCTGTCGCTGATCGCGTTTCCGACCCGCGAGCTGTTCCAGCAGAAGATCAACGAATTCCAGCTCATCATCTTCGACCGCTATGCCCGCCAGGGCGTGCTGCCGATCGCCTATTTCGACAACATCGCGCGCTATGTCCGCGCGGGCGGCGCGGTGCTGGTCTCGGCCGGGCCGGACTACGCGTCCAACACCAGCATCTGGCGTACGCCGCTGGATTCGGTGCTGCCGGCCGAACCCGTCGGCGTGACGGAAAAGCCGTTCTATGCGCATCTGTCGGAGATCGGCAAACGCCATCCGGTCACCCGCGGCCTCGAAGGCTCCGCCAGCGAGCCGCCGCGCTGGAGCCGCTTCTTCCGCACCGTCGACACCCGCAATGCGGTCAACCCGCCGGTGATGACGGGCGTCGACGGCAAGCCGCTGTTGTTCCTGTCGCGCTTCGGCGAGGGCCGCGTCGCGCTGCTGCTCTCGGACCACATCTGGCTGTGGGCGCGTGGCTACGAAGGCGGCGGGCCACATCTCGATCTGCTGCGGCGGATGTCGCACTGGCTGATGAAGCAGCCGGATCTCGATGAGGAGGCGCTGCGCCTCCAGGTGCAGGGCAAGGACCTCGTGGTGGTGCGCCAGACCATGTCGGACAGCGTGCAGCCGGTCAGCGTGACCTCGCCGTCGGGCGTGTCGCGCGATCTGACGCTCAGCGCCGGCGATCCCGGCGAGTGGCGCGCCAGCCTGCCGGCCAGCGAACTCGGCCTGTGGCAGGCCACCGATGGCACGCTGAAGGCGCTGATCAATGTCGGCCCGACCAATCCCAAGGAGTTTTCGGAAGTCACCTCCACCACCGAAACCCTGAAGCCGCTGACGCAGGCGACCGGCGGCAACGCCGTGCGCGTGGTCGATGGCGCCAACGTCGAGCTGCCGCGCATCGTGCCGGTGCGCTCGACCAGCGTCTTCGCCGGCGACGGCTGGATGGGCGTGCGGATGCGCGACGCCAGCGTGGTGAAGGGCGTCGGTGTGCTGCCGATCTTCGCCGGCCTGATCGGCCTGCTGCTGCTGCTCGGCGCCTTTGCGGCGACGTGGATCCGCGAAGGGCGGTAGTTGCCGGAACGACACATCGCGCGGTTACCCGCGCGAGATCGCCCGGCCGCCGTTGACATAAGCGGATCGATCCTGCGATGTTATATTGTAACATCGTAGGAAGCTGAGGGGATCGGCGCCTCGCGATGTGGGGTGGCGTTTTCAGATGAAGTGGTTCCGGTCGAATATCAGGCACGGCACCCGGCTCGCGTTGTTCGCGATGCTGGTGCAGTTCGGCCTGACCTTCGGCCACAGCCATTGGTTCGCGCAGGCCGCTCCCCTCGCCCAGTCCTCGCTTCAGCAGCCCGACAGCGCCAAGGGTTCGGCTTCAATCGACCGCGCCGCGGTCGAGAAGCAATCGCCCTCAACCCCCGACCGGGACCAGCCGGGCGAGGACAATTGCGCGATCTGCGCCGTCGTCGCGATGGCGGGCACCGTCGTGTCCGCGACGCCGCCTCTCTTGCTGCTGCCGCAGGCGATCGATCTGCTCTACCGCACCACCGATGCCGAATTCGCTCACCTGAAATCGGCCGGCACGGCGTTCCAGCCCCGCGCCCCACCCGCGTCCTGACTTCCAACGTCGATCACCCCTGGGCTCGCCGCATGTCGGCAAATGCACGGGAGCAGTTGAAGTCGAATTCCGTCGCACCGCGACGGCAGGTTGCCTCCGATCAACAGCCGATCTTTCGGACGCGCCTGACGGGAATCAGGACCATGAAGTTTAAAATGCGACGCGCGCAGTGTCTGGGTGGAGCAAGCCTGCTCCTGCTCGGCGCCGCCGCCACACCGGCGTTCGCCCAAGAGCCTGCGCAGAACAAGTCATCGACCGAGATTCCGGCCGTCACCGTGACGGCGCCGAGCCCGATCGTGCGCAGAGCGGTGGTGCCGACCCGCGCCCCGGTCCGCACGACGCGAACCGCACGCGTGCGCAGCCAGCCGGGCACGGCGGAAGCAACGCCGGCGGCAGCGGCGCCCGCCGCCACGCCCCAGCAGGGCGTGCTGCCTGTAGTGACCAACCAGTTCGCCACCGTCACGGTGGTGCCGAACGAGGAGATCCGCCGCGAAGGCGGCGGTCAGCTCGGCGATCTCCTGTTCTCCAAGCCCGGCATCACCGGCTCGAGCTTCGCGCCGGGCGCCTCCAGCCGGCCGATCATCCGCGGCCTCGACGTCAACCGCGTCGGCGTCGTCGAGAACGGCACCAATGCGAACGGCGCGTCCGATCTCGGCGAGGACCATTTCGTTCCGATCGATCCGCTCGCGACCAACCAGATCGAGGTGGTGCGCGGGCCGGCGGCCTTGCGCTACGGCTCGACCTCGATCGGCGGCGTCATCAGCGCCACCAACAACCGGATTCCGGATGCGCTGCCTTCCTGCGCGCCGTCGTTCCAGAGCTACGGCATGCCGACCAAGGCGCCGCTCGCGACCGCAGCGACATCGCCCTGCGTCACCGCCGAGACGCGCACCGCGTTCAGCTCGGTCGATCGTGGCGTCGAGAGCGGCGTGCTGCTCGATACCGGCGGCGGCAATTTTGCCTTCCATGCCGACGCCTATGGCCGCACGACCTCCGACTATTCCATCCCGGGCTATCCCTATCTGAACGATCAGTCGCGGCCCGTGAACGGCCGCCAGCCCAATTCGGCGACGCGCTCGGACGGCGCCTCAATCGGCGGCTCCTACTTCTTCCAGGGCGGCTATATCGGCGCGTCGATCACGCAGAACGACTCGCTCTACCACATCCCCGGCATCGACGGCGCCGACCACAACACGCGGATCGACGGCCACCAGACCAAGATCAACGTCAAGGGCGAGTACCACCCCGACAATACGGCGATCGACGCCGTCCGGTTCTGGGCGGGCGCGACCGACTACCGGCACAACGAGATCGGCCTTGCCGATCCCGCCGATCCCAACAGCGACGGCGTACGGCAGACCTTCACCAACAAGGAGCAGGAGCTCCGCATCGAGACGCAACTGATGCCGTTCAACGCCCGTTTTGCCGAGGTGACGACCGCCTTCGGCTTTCAGGCGGGTCACCAGGAGCTGACGGCGCCGAGTCCGGATGATCCGGGCGCGTTGTTCAACGGGTTGTGGGACCCGAACCGAAACTACCGCGTCGCGGGCTACGTCTTCAATGAGTTCAAATTCAGCGAACAGACCAGGGCGCAGATCGCGGGCCGGATCGAACATGTCGAACTGCACGGGTCGACGCCCGATTTCCCGGCGGACTTCCTGCCCGACGGGACGCCGCAAACAAGCATCGTCCGCAATCCGTCGTTTACGCCGAAGAGCGGCAGCATCGGCCTGTTGCAGGACCTGCCGGGTGGCATGGTCGGCAGCATCACCGCGCAATATGTCGAGCGCGCGCCGAAGCCGGCCGAGCTGTTCTCCCGCGGTGGCCATGATGCGACCGCGACCTTCGACATCGGCAATCCCAACCTCACCATTGAGACCGCGAAGTCCGTCGAAGTCGGCGTGCGCAGGGCGACGGGACCGTTCCGCTTCGAGGCGACCGTCTACTACACGCATTTCGACAATTTCATCTACCGCCGCCTTACCGGCGTGATGTGCGACGACGATTTCGCCTCGTGCGGTGCGCCCGGCGCCGAGCTGAACCAGGCAGTCTACTCGCAGCGCAATGCGAATTTCCGCGGCGGTGAATTCCAGTCGCAGCTTGATGTCGGCGCATTCCAGGGTGGCATCTGGGGCATCGAGAACCAGATCGACTTCGTTCGCGCCACCTTCAGCGACGGCACCAACGTGCCGCGCATTCCACCCTTGCGGATGGGCGCCGGCGTGTTCTGGCGCGACGACAACTGGCTGATGCGCGTCAATCTGTTGCACGCCTTCGCGCAGAACAACGTCGCAGTGATCGCGGAGACGCCGACGGCGGGCTACAATTTGCTGAAGGCCGAGGTCAGCTACAAGACCAAGCTCCACCCGAATGCATTCGGCGCGCGCGAGATGCTGGTCGGCCTCGTCGGCAACAATCTATTGAACGAAAACATCCGCAACTCGGTGTCCTACACCAAGGACGAGGTGCTGATGCCCGGCATCGGCGTTCGCGCGTTCGCGAACTTCAAGTTCTAGGCATGCGGCAGCCAAGGTCCTCAGGACCCCGGCTTTACACACCGTCATTGCGAGGAGCCCTTGCGACGAAGCAATCCGGACTGCCTCCGCGGAAAGATTTGCTTCGCTGCGCTCGCAATGACGGAGTATGAGGTGCCGCCGGGTTACAAACTTAACGCCGCGCCTTGCTCCAGTCGGGCGCGACCTGCCCCGACACGCCCTCGAAGGCGCCGTCGACGAGCTCGAACACGAGGATGCGCGCGGCGTCGACCGGGCCCGGCATGGTGACGCGGCCTTTCGGGACCTGCTTGAAACCGACGCGGCTGTAATAGGGCTCGTCGCCGACCAGCAGCACGAGGGCATGGCCCTTCGCCCTGGCGTCCTTCAGTGCGCGCTCCATCAACAGGCGACCGACGCCGCGGCCGCGAAACGGCGGCTCGACGGTGAGCGGCCCGAGCAGCAGGGCCGGCGTGTCGCCGATCAGGACCGGCAATTGCCGGACCGAGCCAACCAGCAGCGTGCCGATGCGGGCGGTGAAGGACAATTCGAGCAGATGGTCGACATGCTCGCGGATGCGGTAAGCGCTGAGCACGAAGCGGCCGGGGCCGAAGGTGCGTTCGTGCAGCCGTTCGATCGCCTGGGCGTCGCCGGCGGCTTCAGGAAGGATGGTGAGCGAGAGATCGGTCATGTCAGCATGCGTCTTCGAGCGAAGTGGTTTCAGGTTCGCGTCGGGAAAACGCGTCAATGCGGAATGCGGGATAACATCTCAGGGGGCCGCGGTCCATCGGCCTTGGCGAGACCCCGCGCCGGGCCGCGGGTGAGCACGGCCGCGAACAGCAGGGTCCAAAGCGAGAGCATCAGGACGGGGATGACGTAATACTGCGTGAAGATCGGATGCGTGGCGAAGAACGCCAAATTCAGCGCAAGATTTGCGGCGACCAGCAGTGTCAATGGCCTGACACTGGCATGGCTTGCAAAACGCCAGAGCAGCGCGGTCCCGACGCAGGCGACCACGATCAACAGGAACTGGGTGTCGCGGAGATAAGCGAGCAGCACGGCCGTGTCGAGGCTGCGCGCGGCCGTGTCCTGGCCGCCATAGGCCGAGACCAGCGGATTGCCGGAATTGACCAGGTTCGCCGCGAACACGGGCAACAGTCCGACGAGGAATGCGATGCCCAGCGTGAGGCCTTGCGCGAAAGTCTCACGGGTGCGCCAGATCAGGAAGGACAATCCGAAGAACAGGAAATAGCCGGCCGACAGGACCACATTGGCGATCCGAAAGCTCGCGGACAGACCGAGCAAAATCCCGACGGCCGCGACCATCAGAAGACGCCGGCTTTCGCCGACGAACAATCTTGCGGTGAACAGACCCGCCAACGCGCAGACGACCATGGTCGGCGCCATCGAATAGCTGGCCTTGGTCGGATTGATCATGAAGATGATCGAGAGCGCGCCGAATACTGCGGCAAGCGTCAAGGACACAGCTTCGCGCGCCCGCCAGAGACCGTACAGCGCAAAGCCGGCGACGATCAAATTCGCGACGACATGGAGCGGAACGACCTGGAACCCCTCGGGAAACAGCGCCAGCACGAAGCCGGTGCCCGGCGGCGGCGTCATCACCCATTTGCTGCCGTCGGCGGTCTGGGTGTGGCAGGGAGCCCGGGTCGGCTCATTCCAGTTCGGAAAATCGATGCTGCGCAACTTGCCCGCGAGATAGCCGTCGGTTTCACGGGCGAGGCTGGTGTCGAGGCCATGCCAGCCGAAGCGCTGGAACAGATGTGCCTGCCTGAGATAGCAGATGTCGTCATAGACACCGCGGCTCTCGCTCCAATGCGAGACCAGCCGAATATTGCTGGCCAGAATTGCCAGAAACAAAAGCGAAAGAACTACTTTAACAACTCTCATGGGCGCCTGCGAGACGAGCCGCCGCAGCTCGAAATGGGCTCTGCCGCCTGTACAGGAAAAGCACTGGCAAGTATAGCAAGGCCAGGATTTCGGGGGGCGAGACGGCCGTGACCAATATGGAATTGGGTTCGACCGACATTTGCGGTGCCGCTGCATCGCACGCTTCCGCGCCGCGGATCCTGCTCGTCATTCCCTGCTTCAACGAGGAAGCTTCGATCGGCGACCTGCTGAGCGAGATCGCGGCGACGGGCTGCCACTACCACACCCTGGTCGTCGACGACGGCTCGTCGGACGCGACATGCGCGGTGGCGAGCTGCCGCTCGCCCGTCGCCCGCCTCGCGCAGAATCTCGGCATCGGCGGCGCCGTGCAGACCGGCATCAAATACGCGGCGCGCCACGACTACGATTTCTGCATCCAGATCGACGGCGACGGGCAACATGATCCGCGCGCGATCGAGACGCTGCTGAATGGCCATCGCAAGGCCCCAAGCAACATCACCATCGGGAGCCGCTTCATCGACCATGCCGGCTTCTGCTCCACGCGCATGCGCCGCGCCGGGATCAGGCTGATCGTGCTTGCGCTCAACGGCCTGTTCGGCGCCCGCCGCATCACCGATCCGACCAGCGGCATGCGGCTGCTCGACCGCTCCGCCATCGCCTTCTTCGCAAAAGCGTATCCGACGGATTTTCCGGAGCCGATCTCGCTGGCCTGGGCGCTGCGCGCGGGCCTCACGGTGAGCGAGGTCCCGGTCGAGATGCGCGCGAGAGAGACCGGCGTCAGCTCGATCGATGGATTGAAGTCGGCGAGCTACATGATCCGCGTCCTCGGCTATATCCTGCTCGCTCGTCTGGTGAGAACGTCATGACGCCGAGACACTCCGCGCCGGTTTGCAGTCTCGTTAACGCGTCGAACATTTTGAGGAGGCAGTCGTGACAAATGCCCTTCCGAGCCCGGAGACGGTCGTCCTCGTCTCCGCCTTCGCACTGATCTACATGCTGGTGCTGCTGCGCAAGACGCTGCAAGGGAAATTCGATCTCTATGACTTCCTGATGCTGTCCATGGTGGCGATCATACCGGCCGGCTTCACACTGTTTCCGACGCTGGCCTATGTCGTCAGCCATCTGACCGGCGTCGTGTTTCCGTTCGTGGTGATGTTCGGCGCCCTGTTCCTGGTGGTGTTCGCCTTCATGCATAACATGACGGCGCGGCTGCACCGGCTGGAGCGGCAGAACTGCGCGCTGATCCAGGAGCAGAGCCTGCTGGAGCTGGAGTTGAAGGCGAAGCAGGGCGGCGAGCCCGACGGCTAGCGCCAGACTGCTTCAACGCCACATCATTTCAACGCCACGTCGCGATCAACGGCCTGCCGTCCAGCACTTCCGCGAGCCTTTGCCGGGTGCCGTGCGTGGTCCCTTCGGGCAGCGCCGTGACCGCGTAGAACCCGCATTCGGCGATCTCGTGGTTCGGCGCGGGCAGGTTCGCCTGCTTGAACTGCCTGACGACGTAGACCGCGACGTGGTCGCGGCGGGAGACGTGGCTGTTGAGGAAGATGCCGTGCAGCACGGCCTCTCCGGTGAGGTCGATATCCCCCTCCTCCTTGAGCTCGCGCCGCATCGCCTGCTCCATGGTCTCGCCGAGATCGACGCCGCCGCCGGGCAGATGCCAGCCGCTGATGTAGCTGTGCCGGACCAGGAACACCCTGTTCTCGGAATCCAGCACCACGGCACGGACGCCGAGCGTCATGCCGCGCACCAGCAGGAAATAGGCGTGGAAGATTCGCCGCAGCAGCGGCTCGAATCTCCGTCGAATGCTGTTCAGACGATCCCCCATCAGGCTCCCGGGAGGCCCCTGCCCGGGCCCCGCTTGCACAGTCCTCGCGACCTTGCCATTACAGCGGACGAATAGCGAGGCAATCGCGCGCCATGGCTCCCTACACGCTCGCCCATCTGTCCGACCCGCATCTGCCGCCATTGCCGAAACCGCGGCTGATCGAGCTCGCGGGCAAGCGCGCGCTCGGCTACGTCAACTGGACGCGCAACCGCCACAAGTACCAGCGCCGCGAGGTGCTCGATGCCCTCGTCGCCGACATGAAGGCGCAGGCGCCCGACCACATCGCGGTCACAGGCGATCTCGTCAACCTGGCGCTGGAAGCCGAGTTCGCACCGGCGCTGGCCTGGCTCGAAGGCGTCGGTCCGCCCGACCGCGTCACCGCGATCCCTGGCAATCACGATGCCTATGTCGGCGCAACGTCGCACCGCTTCGGCGAGACGTTCCTGCATTACATCGCCGGGGACATGCCGGGCGCCGCGGCTTTCCCCGCCCTTCGCCGGCGCGGGCCGCTGGCGCTGATCAGCCTGTCCACGGCGGTGCCGAGCCTGCCGCTGATGGCGACGGGCACGCTCGGGCGCGATCAGCTCGCTTCTCTCGAACGGCTCCTCGAGCGTCTCGCGGCGGATGACGTCTTCCGCGTGCTGCTGGTGCATCATCCGTTGAGATCCAGGGCGCGGCAGAAGCGGATGACTGATTCCGCCGATCTGCTGGCGCTGCTCAAGCGCCACGGCGTCGAGCTGGTCCTGCACGGCCACGACCACATTCATTCGACGATGTGGTTCGAGGGCCCCAACGGCAACATCCCCGCGATCGGCGTGCCGTCGGCCTCCGCGCTGGCGCACGGGCGCTATCCGGCGGCGGCGTACAACCTTTTCACGATCGAAAAGGACAATGCCGGCTGGCGCTGCGAGCAGACGGTGCGGGGACTGGCAGCGGGGTTTCAGATCCAGCAGATCAAACATGTGAAATTGATTTAGACCCGCTGTCATTCCGGGGCATGCGAAGCATGAACCCGGAATCCATCGGGCCGCAATACGTGCTGATGAATGGATTCCGGGTTCGCGCTTCGCGCGCCCCGGAATGACGACGCCGTCACCAGCTCCGCAGAGCCGCAACCACGGCAACTCCGAACAGGGCGGCTGCGCCCAACACAAATCCGAACACGAACGGCCAGAGCCGCGAGCGGCGCGGCGGCGGCGCGATTTCGGGTTTCGGCTCGGGCAGCACCACCATGGCATGCTCGCGCTCGATCATGCGGCGCGCGACGTAGTCGGTGACGGCTTCGACGATCACGGCGGTGTCGTGCGATTCGGCTAGCACGATGCGGCCGAAGCGGGTGTCCTGGACGAAGCGGTACATCCGCTTGTCGCGTCCCATCATGATGTGCGCGACGACATCGATCCAGAGTCTCGGCGTATCGCCCTGGCTGACGCCGCGGTCGAACAGATCGATCTTGTCCGGCACCTGCGCGAACAGGGGATCGAGCGCATCGTTGAGGATCTCCAGCCGCGCCACCTCGGCATCCCTGAGGTCGACCACCACGCCGGTCCGGTCCGCAGCCTCGATCCGTGCGCGCAACAGCGCATCGCGCAGCCGCACCGGGCGCGGCTGGCTGGGATGGGTCCCGCTGGTCTCGGGCTCTGACATGGTCGGCCTCGTCCTCACTTGCCGCCATTAACCTATCAGCAACCAAACCTTCCGCAAAGGGTCCACAATTCAGAGACTTAAGGAGCCCACAGCCGGAGCGCCTGTGCCAAAAACAGACGATCCCACCCGGCTTGCGCCGGATGGGACCATCCGTCCTTGGACGTCTTCTTAATTCAGGCTCGCGGCAACGCCGTCAGGCCGAGACCCGCGACGGTTCTTCCACGATCGAGAAGCGGACGCCGGCCTTGTGACGGCTCTCTTCCGACACTTCCTTCCAGCAGTCCTCGGCTTCCTTGCGGGACTTGAAGGGACCTTTGACCTGGGCCGAGCCTTCCACGAGCTTGTGGAAATTCATCGAACCGAACTCGCCGCCGATCACCCAGAAATTGCTGTTGGTCATTGTCGCTCTCCTCTCAGGCAGTGTTCTGCGTTAGCCGAACTGGTTCATCGTGTTGTGGGCGCCACCCGCCTTCAGGGCAGCCTCGCCCGCGAAGTATTCCTTGTGGTCGTCGCCGATGTCGGAGCCAGCCATGTTCTGATGCTTGGCGCAGGCGATACCCTGACGGATCTCGGCGCGCTGGACGTTCTTGACGTAGCCGAGCATGCCCTGCTCGCCGAAATATTCCTTCGCCAGATTGTCGGTCGAGAGCGCCGCCGTGTGATAGGTCGGCAACGTGATCAGGTGGTGGAAGATGCCGGCGCGCTTGGCCGAATCCGCCTGGAAGGTACGGATGCGCTCGTCGGCTTCGATGGCCAGCGGCGTATCGTCGTATTCCGGCTTCATCAGCTCGGCACGGTTGTACTTGCTGACATCCTTGCCGGCTTCCTTCATCGCGTCGTAAACCTGCCAACGGAAGTTGAGCGTCCAGTTGAACGACGGCGAGTTGTTGTAGGCGAGCTTGGCGTTCGGGACGACCTTGCGGATCCGGTCGACCATCTTGGCGATCTGCTCGATATGCGGCTTCTCGGTCTCGATCCAGAGCAGGTCGGCGCCGTTCTGCAGCGAGGTGATGCTGTCGAGCACGCAGCGGTCTTCGCCCGTTCCGGCGCGGAACTGGTAGAGGTTGCTGGGCAGACGCTTCGGACGCATCATCTTGCCGTTGCGGTTGATGATGACGTCACCGTTGCGAGCGTTCTCCGGCGTGACTTCCTCGCAATCCAGGAAGCTGTTGTACTGGTCGCCGATGTCGCCGGGCTTGTGGCTGACGGCGATCTGCTGCGTCAGGCCGGCGCCGAGCGAGTCGGTGCGGGTCACGACGACGCCGTCTTCGACGCCGAGCTCGAGGAACGCATGGCGGCAGGCGCGAATCTTGGCGAGGAAGACCTCGTGCGGCACAGTGACCTTGCCGTCCTGGTGTCCGCACTGCTTCTCGTCCGAGACCTGGTTCTCGATCTGCAGCGCACAGGCGCCCGCTTCGATCATCTTCTTGGCGAGCAGATAGGTCGCCTCGGCATTGCCGAAGCCGGCGTCGATGTCGGCGATAACAGGCACGACATGGGTCTGGAAGTTGTCGATCTTCTCGATCAGCTCCTTCTCTCGGGTCTTGTCACCTTCCTTGCGCGCCTTGTCGAGGCTGCGGAAGATGTCGTTGAGCTCGCGGGAGTCGGCCTGACGCAGGAAGGTGTAGAGCTCCTCGATCAACGCCGGCACCGAGGTCTTCTCGTGCATCGACTGGTCGGGCAGCGGTCCGAACTCGGAGCGCAGCGCCGCGATCATCCAGCCCGACAGGTACAGATAACGCCGATCGGTTTTGCCGCCGAAGTGCTTCTTGATCGAGATCAGCTTCTGCTGCGCGATGAAGCCGTGCCAGCAGCCCAGCGACTGGGTGTACTTGGTCGGATCGGCGTCATAGGCCGCCATGTCGGCGCGCATCAGCGCCGCAGTGTAGCGGGCGATGTCGAGGCCGGTCTTGAAGCGGTTCTGCAGACGCATGCGCGCGACGGCCTCGGCCGTCACCCCGTTCCAGGTCGGCTGCTTCTCGAGCAGCGCCTTGGCCGCGTCGACCTCGCTCTGGTAGGACGCCGGACCCTGGAGGGTGTTGATGCCACGGGGCTGGTAGTTCATGTGCTCGATCCTTTCGCTGATGACAAGCGACTGGCCTTGTCATCGACAATTTTGACAGTGCATTGCGAAATGCGTGTCATGAGCTAAACGCGAGAAAGGGAAGTTCGTACAGAGCCCTTGTATTTGAATGGTGATGTCATGTAACATCAGTACATGTAACAGATGTTATTTTGTAAATTGTGTAACGGATAGGTCAGCGAGGCTGCCCTTGATGCCTTTCGCGAGACCCTCGGAGACCTGACAAATGCCCGCCGTATCCGGGAAGAAACTGTTCGTCGGCCCGCGCTTCCGGAGGATCCGGCAGCAATTGGGGCTGTCACAGACCCAGATCGCCGAGGGGCTCGGGATCTCGCCGAGCTACGTCAACCTGATCGAGCGCAACCAGCGGCCGGTGACGGCGCAGATCCTGCTGCGGCTGGCGGAGACCTACGACCTCGACCTCCGCGACCTCGCCACCGCCGACGAGGACCGCTTCTTCGCCGAGCTGAACGAGATCTTCTCCGATCCGCTGTTCCGCCAGATCGACGTTCCCAAGCAGGAGCTGCGTGACCTCGCCGAGCTCTGCCCCGGCGTCACCCATGCCCTCCAGCGGCTCTACGCGGCCTATGCCGAGGCCCGCCAGGGCGAGACGCTGGCGGCGGCGCAGATGGCCGACCGCGACGTCGGCACGCGCTATGAGGCCAATCCGGTCGAGCGCGTGCGCGAGCTGATCGAGGCCAATCGCAACTATTTTCCGGAGCTCGAGCAGGCCGCGGAAAATCTTCGCGACGAGCTGAACGTGCCGGCCGAGGGACTCTGCGCGGCGCTCGCGGCGCGCCTTCGCGAAAAACATTCGATCCAGACCCGCATCATGCCGGTCGACGTCATGCGCGAGACGCTGAGGCGGTTCGACCGCCACCGCCGCCAGCTCCTGATCTCCGAGCTGGTTGATCCGCCCGGCCGTGCGTTCCAGCTCGCCTTCCAGCTTGGCCTCGGCGAATGCGCGCAGCAGCTGGAGACCATCATCGGCCGCGCCGGCCCGCTCGACGACACGCCGCGGCGCCTGTTTCGGATCACGCTCGCCAACTATTTCGCGGCCGCCGTGATGATGCCCTATCCGGCCTTCCTGGCGGCCGCCGAAGCGCTCAATTACGACATCCATTTGCTGGCGCAGCGCTTCAATTCCGGCTTCGAGCAGGTCTGCCATCGCCTCACCACGCTGCAGCGGCCGAACGCGCGCGGCATTCCGTTCTTCCTGCTGCGGGTGGACAATGCCGGCAACGTCTCGAAGCGGTTCTCGTCCGGCACGTTTCCATTCTCGAAATTCGGCGGCACCTGCCCGTTGTGGAACGTGCACTCGACCTTCGACACGCCGGACCGCCTGCTCAAGCAGGTGATCGAGCTGCCGGACGGCACGCGCTATTTCTCGATCGCGCAGATGGTGCGCCGCCCCGTCGCGCCGCATCCGCTGCCGCAGCCGCGCTTCGCCATCGGCCTCGGCTGCGAGATCCGTCACGCCGCGCGCCTGACTTACGCCGCCGGCATCGACCTCGAGAAGACAGAGGGTACGCCGATCGGCGTCAACTGCCGCCTCTGCGAGCGCGAAAATTGCGCTCAGCGCGCCGAGCCGCCGATCACGCGCACGCTGATCCTGGACGAGACGACGCGGCGGGTAAGCTCGTTCGCGTTCTCGAATGCGCGGGAGTTGTGAGGGGGAGTGCGGGTTTGGCGGAAAGCGCACGCACATCCACCGCTGTCATGCTCCGCGAAAGCGGGGCATCCAGTACGCCGCGGCCCGCCGGCTCCATCACAGCCGCCTCGGCGTACTGGATCGCCCGGTCAAGCCGGGCGATGACAGCGGATGATACGGCCCGACTGCTCCACCTAACGCCTCACGCCAGCGTATGCACGATCACCGGCCCCGCCGCGGCGCTCGCATGTCCCGCCAGCAGCGGTTCGAGCTCCTTCTCGATCCAGGCGATCGCGCGCCGGTTCGCCTCCTCGGCCTGCTCGAACTTGTCGAAGATCGAGATCGCGGTGACCGTGTCGTCGCCGGCATAGACGACGTAATAGGCGCGGAAACCGTCGACGTCGCTGATGATCGGAACGGCGCCGTCCTTGATGCGGCGCGCCAGCTCTTCCGCGCTCCCGCTTTTGGCTTTGGCCTGACGGATGGCGGCATACATGGCTTCCTCCTGGCTGCGTGTGGGCCTGGTGCCCAAATGCGATCCTACGCCGAAGCACCGGATCGATCCACGCTCCCGTGCGCAATTGTCGACGCGCGCTGCTGGCAGGCCTCGATAACGACCCCAGGAACTTCCGCTTTTTCCCGATGTTGTCCGACGAGGTGCGCGGTGATGTACCGCCGGTCGGGCGATGAAGAACTTTTCAAATGCGGAATTCTCCCCCGAGGTCATCGAGATCATGACCGCTGCATTGAGGGCTGCGGTCGCAACACTGCCTGAGCCGGTGCATGCCGGGCATGTCGACGCACTTGCCCAATCCATTCTCCGCACAGCCAATGCCGGCGAGCGCGATGTCGCGGTGCTCGAGCGGATTGCGCTGATGGAGCTCCAGCTCGCGCCGCGGACATGACGAGGTCAATGATGACAATTAAGAGGAGCCTGGCTGCAATCGCTGTGGTGCTTTGCAGCTCTGCGGCTGCGCATGGGGAGAGCTGGACCAGCTATCGCATTCCGGAAACCGGCACTGCAGTGGATATTCCGGCCTCCATTTTCACCGAAGAAGCCGGCAAACCGGATGGCTATGGGCAGCGGTTTCGCTCCGCCGATGGTCGCGCGGATCTCACGGTGCAGGCGGTGCCCAGGACCGGCGAATCGCCAGCAGCCTTCCTCGCCCGCAAAAACCCGCCATCCGGCATCATTTACAAACGCGTCACGCCTCGCTTCTTCGTGGTCTCCAGCGTCAAACGCGACACGATCTGGTACGATCGCTGCAATTTTTCCGGCCGCTACGTGCATTGCGTGCTGATCAACTATCCGGCGGCCGAGAAACGGCGGTGGGACAGCGTCGTCACGAGGATCAGCAACACGCTGCGAGGCGGTTGATACCGAGGCAGGCACAAAAAAGCTGCCCGACGTATCGGGCAGCAGTGTCGTGAGGACTAGCGAGCTGTCGTCGAGGTGGTCGACATGGTGGGCTTGGAGCCTGGCACGTGCGACATGGTCTTGGTCGTCGAACCGACCTCCTCGCCCGCTTTCACCTTGGTCCGCGTGTGCGAGCGGCTGAACGTGCCGCCCTCATGCGCCTGCGCGCGGGCGTTGGCGTTGAGGTTGGGACCGTTGCCCTTGTTCATGCTCGTGCCGGTCTGCGCCCTGCCATTCGCCGCTGCCGCGCTGCCGCCGGCCGCGATCGACGAGCCGGTCTGACCGGATGCCGAGGTCGAGGTGCCGCCGGTGCCGAGCGTGCTGGCCGAGGTGCCGCCAGCAGCCGCCGAGCCGCCGGTGCCACCCGTTATGCTGGTTTGCGCAAAGAGCGGCGCGGTGGCGGCGAGCAGAAGCGCGACCGTCGAGGTCGTGAGAAACGTCTTCATGAATCAATCCTTCTGTTTAAGGCGACGATGTCGAAATCGTGCAGCCGTTGACGGTGATTGTGCTGGCGCTGGTCGAACCGGGGCCGCCTGATGTCGACGACGAGCTCGACACGTGGCCGCCGCCGGCCTGGACATTCACGGACGATCCTCCGGCTGAACTCGAGCTCGACAGCGAGCCCGCCGACGCGGTCGAGCCGGTCGTGCCCGAGCCAGACGAACCGATTGCGGTGATGCTGCCGTCGGCATGCTTCTCCACCTTCACCTTGCAGGTGTCACCCGATGCCGTCTTGCCGGTTTTTTCGATGGTCTCCGCAAAAGCAGTGCCGCCCATTAGGGCGATCACCGCGATCGCAATGCTCGACTTGTTCATTGCGTTCTCCTCCGACAGAGATGAAGGGAGCGGCGTTGCCGCCGCTCCCGGGACCGGACTAATTCTTGTCCTTCTTCCACTCGTCCTTGTGGTGGCCTTTGCCCTTTTCCATGCCCATGTCGCTGGCATGGCCAGCCGACGAGCCGGCTGCGCCAACGGTCGAGCCGCTCTTGCCGCCGCCCGCGGATGATCCGCCGGTGCCAACGGTCGAAGCCGAGTTCGATCCCGAGCCCGCTGCGGAGCCGCCGGCGCCGACACTTGACGAACTCTTGCCGCCACCGGCCGATGAGCCGCCCGTGCCGAGCGTCGAGGCCGAACCGGACCCGGTGCCGCTGCCGGCCGCGGAGCCGCCCGTGCCAACTGTGGAGCTGCTGGTGCCGCCGCCCGCGGACGAGCCGCCGGTGCCCAGCGTCGACGCCGAGCCGGAGCCGCTACCAGAGCCGGCTGACGAACCGCCAGTGCCAACCGTCGAGTTGCTGGTGCCGCCGCCGACCGAACTGCCGCCAGTTCCCACCGTCGAACTCGATTGCGCAACCGCGAGTGCAGTACCGGCCAGCAGCGCCGCTGCGGCCGCAGACAATTTCAGGAACCTCATGTCCTGTCTCCTCCAATTTTCAAAATTGCCAAAAGAGGCACGGGATAAAGTGGTAAGCGCGCAAAACGTTCCGACGGCGGTTGCATCGGCCGCAACAAGAACGCGTTGCGTTGCATCAGCAGTTGCTGTTGCGACGATGCGTGCAGTCGATCTCGTGACGCCCGCGAGCCGAGGCCGATACCCTGCCCTGCTTGGTTAACCCGGTACTAATCCAGTTCCGCGATCGGCAACCAACGATTAAGCACGCCTCAACATCGGCGCCTTAGTCTTGCCCCACTCACGTTTCGCAAACAACGGTGGCCTATTCTGCCGGGCGAAGTGACATCAGGGGGTTCATCATGCGCATTGCGTTGCTGCTAGCCGCAACCATCGTCGGCGCGCTCTTCACCAGTCCATCCAACGCCGGATCGCTCGATGCCGACGCCCCGCGGCCGCTGCCGCCGGGCTTCCAGAGCTACCGCGGCTACATGTTCGACCTGTCGGAGAATTCCGACCGCAAGGACGTCGACAAGCTCACCGGAAATCTGAAGAGTCAGATCGACGTGGTCGAGACGTCCGGCCTGTCGCCGCGCGTGCTGCGCTTCTTCCGCACCGTCCCGATCATCGCCAGCGAGCTGGCCTGCCTCGACGAAGGCGCCGCGACCGCCTGCTACGGCCGCGTCACCCCGAACGTCGAGCGCCGCGTGCCGCGGACGCTGACGGTGTGGGACCATGCCAGCCAGCGCTGGACCAATCCGAACGCGGTCGACCTCGCGGTCGATTCGGGACTCGGCGTGATCATGCTGCGGCCGGACATGATGCGTTACGAGAAGGAGGCCGTGCTGCTGCATGAGCTGCTGCATGCCTACCACGCCCGGCTGTTGCCCGACGGCTACGCCAACAAGGGCGTGATCGGCTATTTCGCTCTCGCCAAGTCCAAGGACCTCTTGCCCAAGGACTCCTATGCGATGAAGAATCCCATGGAATTCTTTGCCGTGACCTCCAGCATCTTTCTGGCCGGGAAGAGCGAATTCCACGATCCGAAGACGCGCGAGGTGCTCAAGGAGAAGATGCCGGACTATTACAAATATCTGGTCGGCGTGTTCGGCTTCGACCCGGAGCCGGCAGCATCAAACGGCCCGGTGGCCTCGCTGAAGTGAGGCAGACACAGAGCGCCTGCTCCAAACACACCAAGGGCCGCGTCGATAACGCGGCTCTTTCTTTTTCAACCCGGGACTTGGCGATCGCAGCGTCGGCAAACCTTGCTCAGGCCGCGTGACGGACAGCACAGTCGTTCGATGAAGTATCAGGCATCGTCAGGTCATGGGGGCTGCATCGGGCAGCCTCAAGTGGAAAGATGCCAATCATGACAAAGCTCACCTTCTCCGCCATCGCCGCCCTCGTCGCCGTCACGACGCTCGTCGGCTCCGCCCAGATCTCCCCCGCTGCTGCCGGTAGCCTGGACTGGCTCGGCAACGACAATTACGTGCGCTGCCTGAAATATGTCAGCGCGCTCGCCCATGGCGATGCCGCTGCCTATGACCGCGGCCGCAGGACCTGCAATCGGCAATACTACCCCGGCCGTCCCGGCTACGATTACTGAACGCCTGCGATGCACTGACAAAGAGCCGCGCGGCCAGCGTGGCTTTTTTGTTTGCAAGCCGGAAGCTGCGGATGATTCACAGCCGGGAATTGCCAAGGCGGGGCCCGATCTGCATAGTCCCGCCCGCATCGATACCGTTTACGAAGAGGATTGAAGAACATGGCGGACGCCGACCTGGATGTCGTGATCCGGCAACTGGCCAGACAGCTGCATGCGGGCCTGATGACCCGCGCCAAGGAGCGGCGGGATCGCTTCAATGGCCTTGCGGCCAAGGCCAAGGGCAAGGAGACCGGCGACCGCTTCAAGATGATGGCCAAGGCCACCATGGAGCAGGCTAGCACCGCCGCCAAGCGCCTCCAGATGTCCGCCGACAACGTCGCCGACAGCTACGCCCGCGCCATGCGCCTGGCTGCCAGCACGCCGATTCCGGTGAAGGCGGAGAAGGCGGAGAAGAAGCCGGTAAAGGCCGCGAAGGCGAAGAAGAAAACCAAGAAAGCGAAGTAGGCGCGGCTCGCGCGCTTCACCTCGCCCCGCTTGCGGGGAGAGGTCGGATTGCATCGCAGATGCAATCCAGGTGAGCCTCCGCAGCTCCAACTGTTTCCGTCTTCGCGGATAGAGCCCCTCACCCGAACGCTCTCCCCCGTAAGAACGGGGAGAGGGAGAGAGACTCCTCTCACCTTCGCGGCGCGGCGACCCGGGTCGGCTCGGCACTCGTGAGCTCGGCGAGCCTGGCACGCGCCGCATCGCGGGTGCGGGCGTCCTTGCCGACCGGCAATGCCAGCGCGGCTTCGAAATCGGCGCGGGCATCGTCGGCCTGGCCGCGGGCGAGGAACGCGAGGCCGCGATCGAGCCGGGCCTGCGCATGCGAGGGATCGAGGCGGACGGCGGTGTTGTAGCTCAGGATGGCGCGATCGAGATCGCCGGAGGCGGCGAGCGCCAGACCGCGCTGATGATAGGGCACGGCGTGCCTGGGATCATGCGCGATCGCCTCGTCATAGTCCTCGATCGCGAGCGCGAGGTCGCCGTTCTGCAGGCGCGCCAGTGCGCGGTCACGATAGAGCGAGGCGCGGTTGGGATTGAGATGGATGGCTTCGTCGAAATCGGCGATCGCACGCCTGAAGTCGCCACGACGCAGCGCGATCCGCCCGCGCCCCTCATAGGCAAAGGCAATCAGTGATCCGCGCAGCGGCGAGAAGCCGATCACGGCCGAGCAGATGTCGGGCTCGTCCTCGTCCCCGCAATTGACGACCGTGTGCGTGGACAAGCCAACGAGCACGCCCAGAATGATCAGCAATGGTACCGCAGCTTTGGTCATCTTCGACGGCGGCAGGCAGAAGGCCGGCCACGCATCCCCTTTCGAAGGAACAGTCACGCTGCGGTGTTAGCACCGGCCGGCATCATCCTGTGTGCGCCAGGTCACAAAGAGGGGGCAATTTCCGGCAGGTTTCGCATCAGCCCCAAGGACCACGCGCAGGGCCGCGTGCGGGCCCGCGCGAGGATGACCGGCCCCACGGCCCCTGCGGCGGGTAGTTCTCGTTGGCACCGACCGACGGCGCGGCCCGCGCGCCGAGCTCGGCCGCGAGCTGCTGGAGCGCGGCGATGCGGTTCTGGGTCGAGGGATGGGTGGTGAAGAGATTGTCCATGCCGTGGCCCGACAGCGGATTGATGATGAACATGTGCGCGGTCGCGGGATTCCGCTCTGCCTCGAAATTCGGGACCTGATGCGCGGCGCCCTCGATCTTGACCAGCGCGGACGCCAGCCACATCGGCTGACCGACGATGCGCCCGCCGAGATCGTCGGCGGCATATTCGCGGGTGCGGCTGATCGCCATCTGCACCAGCATGGCACCGAGCGGCGCCAGGATCATCATCAGGATCGAGCCGACGATGCCGGGACCGTTGTTGTCGCGATTGCCGCCGAAGAACATGCCGAACTGCGCCAGCATGGAGATCGCGCCCGCGAGGGTCGCCGTAATAGTCATCAGCAGCGTATCGTGATTCTTGATATGCGCGAGCTCGTGCGCGATGACGCCGGCAAGCTCCTCGCGGCTGAGCTGGTGCATCAACCCGGTGGTGACGGCGACCGCGGCATTCTCGGGATTGCGCCCGGTCGCGAAGGCGTTCGGCTGCGCCTCGTCCATCACGAACACGCGCGGCATCGGCAGGCCCGCGCGTCCCGCGAGCTCGGCCACGAGCCCAACCAGCTCCGGCGCGCCGCTACGGTCGACCTCGTGGGCACCGTACATCGAGAGCACCGCGCGATCGGAGTTCCAGTAGGTGAAGAGATTGGTCGCGGCGGCAATGACGAGCGCTATCATGGCGCCGGAGGCGCCGCCGATCAGATAGCCCACGCCCATGAACAGGGCGGTAAGGCCTGCGAGCAGCATTGCGGTACGAAGATAGTTCATGGCCGTCTCCCGGCCGGCCCGGACAAGCCGTTGGCCGGCGCCCTCGAAGTATGGACGCTACCCTGCGCCGCAAGGTTGCCGAGGTGCGTCGCCGGGCCGCAGACCGCAAACGCGCGACCAGCCTTGCGGCGTCGCTAAACCTTGACCGAAATTTGCGCAAAAACACGCGCAGAAGTTTATCGGCCTGGAAACTGCAACTCTGGCTTAATCCGCGGTGACCGGCACGCCGCGCGGTCCTTGCGCATTGACCGGTTCCGTTGGCTTCCCGTCGGCAAGGTGACCGTCATGATGGATCGCTCCAGCGCCGCTTCCGTCGACCCAAAATCGGCTCCCTCCCCTCACGACACAAGGAGTGATGCCAAGGGATTGCAGGAGGCGCTGCAAGAACAGCTGTTCGCCATTGACGAGCCCAGCCACGCGCCCGATGCACCGACTTCGCCGGAATCAGGGCACCGCTGGCCGCGTCTGCGGCGCGGCGCCAAGATCGCCATCGGGCTTGCCATCGTCGCCGTGTTTGGCTGGTTGCCGCTGCGCGCGATCTGGGAGTATTCGAGCGTCGAGGCCGTGTTGAATTCCCGCCTCGTCACCCTGCGCACGCCGATCGGCGGCCGTGTGGCAGCCGCCCAGCGCGTCACCGATCAGGCCAAACTTGACGCCGGAACCGTGCTCCTGCGCGTCGTGAACTCGCGCAGCGATCGCACCCGGCTCGACGATCTGCGGCGGCAGAAATCACGCCTGGAGAACGAGCGGCCGAGCCTCGCCACCAAGCTTGCAGCGGCCCAGGCCTCGCAAAAGGACCTGGCGCGGCAGGCCACGCAATTTCGCGAGGGACGCGTGCTTCAGCTCGAGGCCCGCATCGCCGAGATCCAGACCTCGATCGAGGCGGCGGCAGCGCGGCGGGAAGAAGCCAGCGCCGCCGTCGAGCGCGCATCCTCGCTCGCGAAGTCCGGCAATATCTCGACGGTCGAGCTGGCGCGGCTGACGCGCGAGCTTTCCGTGTCACAGCAAACCGAGCTCGGCGCGCGCAAGCGGCTGGATGCAGCCAAGGTCGAGCTCACTGCGGCACGGAACGGCTCGTTCCTCGGCGACAGCTACAATGACCGGCCAAGCTCGGTGCAGCGCGAGGAGGAGATGCGCCAGCGCGTCGGCGATCTTGAGGCTGATCTCGGGCGCACCGACACCGAGATCGCCTGGCTCGCCAACGAGATCATCATCGAGGAGGTCCGCGTCGCCGATCTGTCCGAAGCCAACATCACGACGCCCGTAGCGGGCCGTGTCTGGGAGATGATGACCTCGCCGGGCGAGGACGTGCAGGCCGGCCAGCCCCTGCTCAAGGTGCTCGATTGCAGCGGCGCCGTCATCACGGCCAACGTCACCGAGAACGTCTACAACCGCTTGCAGCTCGGTGACCAGGCCACGTTCGAGCCGAATGACGGCGGCGCGCCGATCTCCGGCACCGTGGTCAATCTGACCGGCGCCGCCGGCGCGCCTGCCAATCTCGCCATCAATCCGGATGCGCTCAGCAAGGAGCCCTATCGCGTGACCGTGGCGCCTCGCGATGCCGCTGCCAACGCCTGCGCCGTGGGGCGCACCGGCCGCGTTGTGTTTGCCCGGCAGGAGACCGCGCCGTGATGATGGCGTTGTCGCCAGGCCTGATTACGCTCGGCGCCTTCATGGCTGTCGTCCCGCTACTCAGGCGCGACAGCACGATGGCGCGCTCGTTCCTGGCCGTTGTCTCGCTGGTTTTCCTGCTCCGCTATCTCTATTGGCGTGTCACGGCGACGCTCCCGCCACCGCACCTGACGGCGGACGCCGTGATCGGTTATCCCTTCATGCTGCTGGAGGCCGCCTCGCTCGTCGCGGTCGCATTGTCCCTGCTGTTTCTGAGCCGGACCACGGACCGCACCAGTGCGGCCAGGATCGACGGCCGTGCCATCGATCCGCACGCGCCGCTGATCGACGTCTTCATCTGCACTTACAACGAGGAACGATCGATCCTCGAGCGCACGATCATCGGCGCGACCGGTATGGAGTACGGCAATTATCGCGTCTGGGTGCTCGACGACGGCCGACGCTCCTGGCTGCGGCGGCTCACAGGCGAACTCGGCTGCCATTATCTCACGCGGCCGAACAACCATCACGCCAAGGCCGGCAACATCAATCATGCGCTCAAGCACGTCAGCGCCCTGCCGGAGCGGCCAGATTTCGTGGCCATTCTCGACGCGGACTTCGTGCCGCGGCCCGACTTCCTCGCGCGCACCATCTCTCTTATGGACGATGCTTCGGTCGGTGTGGTGCAGACGCCGCAACACTTCATCAATCCAGATCCGATCCAGACCAACCTGGCTGCGACTGACGTTTGGCCCGACGAGCAACGCTTCTTCTTCGACATCCTGCTGCCGGCAAAAGACGCCTGGGGCGTCGCCTTCTGCTGCGGCACATCATCCCTCATCCGTTATAGCGGGCTGATGCAAATCGGAGGCTTTCCGACCGATTCCGTCACGGAAGACTATCTCGTCACCCTTCGCCTGAAGGAGTACGGACTCAGCACGATCTATCTCAACGAGCGATTGACGATCGGGCTGGCGCCCGAGGGGCTGAAGGAATACATCACCCAGCGCGCCCGCTGGTGTCTCGGCCTGATGCAAATCGTGCGCGGCCGCAGCGGACCTCTCTCGCAGGACTCAAAGCTGTCCTTTATCGACCGGCTCTCGCTGGTCGATGCATTCATGAGCTGGTCGGCGGTCTACACGTCGAAGGTCGCCGGACTCATGGTGCCCTGGCTATTCCTACTGTTCGGCATCAAGGCGGTGCAGGCGGATCTCACTGAGCTATTGCGCTTCTTCCTGCCGTTCTACGTCTGGCACGGGCTCAGCATGGCCTGGCTATCACGCGGCCGTTCGCTCGCCATGATGTCGGACGTCTCGCAACTCATCGCCGCGCCCGCGGTGCTCAAGGCGGTGGCCGCTGGCCTGTTGAAGCCGAAGGGACGCAAATTCAAGGTCACGGCGAAGGGCGGCGACCGCGACAGGAGATTTGTCGAATGGCCGCTGCTGCGGATTTATGGCTGCGCCCTCGTCATCACGCTGGCGGCCATTGCCTATGCCTTCATCCTGCGCCTGCGCGGCGAGAACATCGCCTATGGCGGACTGGCCCTGGCTTGGAGCCTCTACAACGCGCTCATCCTCACCGTGGTCTGCTTCGTCTGCATCGAGCAGCCGCGCAAGCGCAAAGCCGAGCGTTTTCATCGCAATGAGCCGGTGCTGCTGCGTCAGGACGGCAAGTCGTATCTCGCACGGCTCGCCGACATCTCCATTACCGGCGCGCGGCTGATCGATCCCGATCCGCCGCTCCCCGGCAGCACGATCGAATGCCGGATCTACGGCCGCTCGATCGCGGCCATCGTGGTGCGACGAACCACGGACGGATTCGCGGTGCGGTTCGAGGAAAGCATGAATACGCGCGTGCATGCGATCCGGGCATTCTATGCCGGCGAATATGTCCGCGCCTATCGCGGCGTCAAGGCGCTCCCGGTCGGGAAAGCACTGCTGCTGCGGCTGTTCGGCTAGGCCGCGCGACATCCGCTCGCTCGCATTCGGCATGGCTGCTGTGGCATGGCATGGCATGGAAAGGATGGCCTGAGGCCGTCACTTCACCTAGACTTCGAGGCGAATCTACGCGCTCCCTCCCCCGCCGGAACCCTTATGGTCCAGACCCGATTTCTGATCGCGTCCGTCGCGCTCCTCGCATGCTCCGCCACTTCCTCCGCCCAGTTCGCACCGCCGCCCGCAAGGCCTGCCGCACCCAAGGCCACCACCCCTTCTCCGCGCGCAGCATCGTGCCACAACGGCGCGAGCTTCGATCGCTTCCTCGCCGACGTGAAGCAGCAGGCGGTCACCGCCGGCGTATCGCAGCGGACGATCGCGGAGGCCTCGCCCTACCTCGTCTACGACCAGGGCATCGTCAACCGCGACCGTGGCCAGCGCGTGTTCGGCCAGCTCTTCACCGAGTTCGCCGGACGCATGGCCGCGCCCTATCGCATGCAGAACGGCCAGCAGCACATCAAGACCCACGCGGCCGCGTTCGCACGGGCCGAAAAGGAGTACGGCGTGCCGCCGGCGGTGATCGCCGCGTTCTGGGGGCTGGAGAGCGACTTCGGCGTCAACATGGGCAATCTGCCGACGCTGAAATCGCTGGTGTCGCTGGCCTATGACTGCCGGCGCTCCGAGATGTTCGTGAACGAGACCATCGCCGCGCTGAAGATCATCGATCGCGGCGATCTGCATCCGGACGAGATGGTCGGCTCCTGGGCCGGCGAGCTCGGACAGACGCAGTTCCTGCCCGTGCACTACGTCAACTACGCCGTCGACTATGATGGCGACGGGCGACGCGATCTCTTGCGCAGCGAGGACGACGTGATCGGCTCGACCGCGAACTACATCGCCAACGGCTTGAAATGGCGGCGCGGCGAGCCGTGGCTGGAAGAGATCAAGGTGCCGCAAAACCTGCCGTGGGATCAGACCGACCTCACGGTGCAGCAGCCGCGCTCGAAATGGGCGCAGTTAGGGGTCACCTATCCCGATGGCCGGCCGCTGCAGAATGACAACCTCTCAGCGTCCGTGCTGCTGCCGATGGGGCGCTTCGGTCCGGCCTTCATGGCGTACCCGAATTTCGCCGCTTACACCGAGTGGAACAACTCGCTGATCTATTCCACCACCGCGGGCTATCTCGCCACCCGCATCGCGGGCGCGCCGCCAATGCGCAAGCCGACGCAGCCGGTCGCGCAACTGCCGTTCAACGAGCTCAAGCAATTGCAGCAGCTTCTGGTCCAGGCCGGCTTCAATGTCGGCAAGGTCGATGGCGTGCTGGGCCAGCAAAGCCGCGCCGCCGTCAAGGCGATGCAGATCAAGTTCGGCCTGCCGGCGGATTCCTGGCCGACCACGGAGCTTTTGGCCCGAATGCGCGGGGGTACGGCGCAGGCGCAGCCGGCGGCAACGATCCGGTAGAATTTTCGCACTGCACAGGCCACTCTTGCGATTGTATTTTTCCATGACGCTCCCATGTGAGTGGCTCAGGTTTTCTCCTGAGATTTCCCCCTCATTGAAGCGAGCATCACATGTCCTTCCACGACGCCGTCGTCCCCGCCTATCTGCAGATGCTGAACAGCCTGATCGGCCTGCTCACCAAAGCCGAGGCGCATTGCGCGGCCAAGAAGATCGATCCGGGCGTGCTGCTCGGCTCACGCCTCTTTCCGGACATGCTGCCACTGTCGAAGCAGATCCAGCTGGTCAGCGATTTCGCCGCCAAGGGCTGCGCGCGCCTGACCCATAGCGAGGTGCCCTCCACGCCCGACACCGAAACCAGCTTCGCGGAGTTGAAGCAGCGGCTGGCCAGGACCATCGACTATGTGAAGTCGTTCAAGCCGGAGCAGTTCGAGGGTGCCGAGGCCAAGGACGTCAGCTTCCCCGGCGGCCCTGACAAGACCATCACGATGAAAGGTCAGCAATTCCTCAGCGCATTCTCGCTGCCGAACTTCTATTTCCACGCCGCGACGGCCCACGGCATCTTGCGTCACAACGGGGTCGAGATCGGCAAGCGCGATTTCATGGGCCTGAACTGAGCTCGCGGGCCGCGGCGACGAAAAACCACTGCCATCGCCGAAATTGCACATGAATTATGCTACGCGGTCCCGGCCGCGTAGCCCGCCTGCACTTTCCGTATGGCTCCTCCCTTGCGCTGATTGCCGCGATGCACAAGTGTTTCGGACCTCTCACCGCCTGGAAGCACCCCCATGAGCCGTCCGACCAAACTGTTTGAGACCTACAAGCTCGGCCCGATCACGCTGGCCAACCGTTTCGTGATGGCGCCCCTGACGCGCAACCGCGCCGTCCCCGGCACGTTCGTACCCGGCGCGCTCGCCGCCGACTACTACGCCCAGCGCGCCTCCGCAGGCCTCCTGATCACCGAAGCGAGCCAGGTCTCACAGCAGGGCCAAGGCTATCAGGACACGCCCGGCATCTACAGCAAGGACCAGGTGGCGGGCTGGCGCAAGGTCACCGACAAGGTCCATGAGCGGGGCGGCAAGATCTTCATCCAGCTCTGGCACGTCGGCCGCATCTCGCATGTCGATCTCCAGGCGGGCGGCGCAGCCCCGGTGGCACCGAGCGCGATCCCCGCCAAGGGCAAGACTTTCGTGAACGGCGGCTTCGCCGACGTCTCAGAGCCGCGCGCACTCGAGCTTTCCGAAATTCCAGGCATCATCGACGACTTCAGGCGCGCCACGAGGAATGCGCTGGAGGCCGGATTCGACGGCGTCGAGATCCACGGCGCCAACGGCTATCTGCTGGAGCAATTTGCAAAGGACGGCACCAACAAGCGCACCGATGCCTATGGCGGCTCGATCGAGAACCGCGCACGGCTGATGCTGGAGGTCTCCAAGGCCGTCGTGGCCCAAGCCGGCGCCGACCGTGCCGGCATCCGCATCTCGCCGGTGACGCCGGCCAATGACATCTCGGATTCGAACCCGCAAGCTTTGTACGACCACATCGTCGACGGCCTCAGCGCGCTGAAGCTCGCCTACCTCCATGTCGTCGAAGGCGCCACGGGCGGCCCGCGCGACGTCGCCCCGTTCGACTATGCGGGCCTGCGCAAGCGCTTTTCGGGCGCCTATGTCGCCAACAACGGCTACGACTTCGAACTCGCGAGCAAGGTGCTGGATGCGAACGCAGCCGATCTCATCGCCTTCGGCAAGCCGTTCATCTCCAACCCCGACCTGGTCGAGCGGCTGAAGCAGGGCGCGGCACTGAACGACTGGGACAAGACCACCTTCTACGGCGGCGGCGCCAACGGATACACGGACTACCCGGCGCTGGCGGCGACGGAGGCGGCGGAGTAGCTTCCTCTCCACACATGACGCCGTCATGCCCCGCGAAAGCGGGGCATCCAGTACGCCGCGCCTTCTCGATTCAATCACGACCGCCTCTGGAATACTGGATCGTCCGCCTTCGCGGACGATGACAGCGGAGAAAAATCGAGAGAGCGGTACGTCACGCGAAACAAGAAAAAGGCCGGGATTGCTCCCGGCCTATTGTCGTCATGAGGCGTGCCTTACTGCAGCGAGGCCCGCTTCGGGGGCTGTGCCGGCCACGACTTGATCAGCGTGTCGTAGTCGACCGTCTCGCCCTTCGGCTTCTCGTTGGCGAGCTTGCGCTGCGGAGCAATCGTGCCGTCCTTCTGGGCCTTGGCGAACCAGTACTCGGCGGTCTCCTTCTTGTGCAGCTTCGGGCCGCAGGCGCCCTGCACGCCGGACTTCTCCAGGCGTTCCATCACGGAGTCCTGGGCCGCGGCGAGCGAGTCCATCGCGGCCTGCGGCGTCTTCGCGCCGGACGACGCATCGCCGATGTTCTGCCACCACAGCTGAGCCAGCTTCGGATAGTCGGGCACGTTGTTGCCGGTCGGGGTCCACTGCACGCGCGCGGGCGAGCGGTAGAACTCGATCAAGCCGCCGAGCTTCGGCGCACGCTCGGTGAACGACTTGTCCCAGATGTCGGATTCACGGATGAAGGTGAGACCGACATGGCTCTTCTTCAGCGACACCGACTTGGAGACGATGAACTGGAGATAGAGCCAGGCCGCCTTGCGGCGATCCGCCGGGGTCGACTTCAGAAGCGTGAGCGAGCCGGCGTCCTGGTAACCGAGTTTCATGCCTTCCTTCCAGTACGAGCCGTGCGGCGACGGAGCCATACGCCATTTCGGCGTACCGTCCGCGTTCATCACGGCGATGCCCGGCTTCACCATGTCGGCGGTGAAGGCGGTGTACCAGAACATCTGCTGTGCGATGTTGCCCTGCGCCGGCACCGGACCGGACTCGGAGAAGGTCATGCCCTGGGCCTGCGGCGGGGCATACTTCTTCATCCACTCGAGGTACTTGGTGATCGAGTAGACCGCGGCGGGACCGTTGGTGTCGCCACCACGCTCCACGCTCGAGCCGACCGGACGGCAGCCTTCCATGCGGATGCCCCATTCGTCGACCGGCAGACCGTTCGGGATGCCCTTGTCGCCGTTACCGGCCATCGACAGCCAGGCGTCGGTGAAACGCCAGCCGAGCGAGGGGTCCTTCTTGCCATAGTCCATATGGCCGTAGACCTTGACGCCGTTGATCTCCTTGATGTCGTTGGTGAAGAACTCGGCGATGTCCTCATAGGCCGACCAGTTCACGGGCACGCCGAGCTCGTAGCCATACTTGGCCTTGAACTTGGCCTTGTAGTCGGCGTTGGTGAACCAGTCGTAGCGGAACCAATAGAGGTTGGCGAACTGCTGGTCGGGCAGCTGGTAGAGCTTGCCGTCGGGCCCGGTGCCGAACGACTTGCCGATGAAGTCGTTGACGTCGAGCATGGGGTCGGTGACGTCCTTGCCCTCGCCGGTCATGTAGTCCGACAACGCGATGGTCTGGCCATAGCGGAAGTGCGTCCCGATCAGGTCGGAATCGTTGATCCAGCCGTCATAGACGTTCTTGCCGGACTGCATCTGGGTCTGCAGCTTCTCGACGACGTCACCTTCCTGGATGAGGTCGTGCTTGAGCTTGATGCCGGTGAGCTCGGAGAACGCCTTGGCCAGCGTCTGCGCCTCGTATTCATGGGTCGTGATGGTTTCGGAGACGACGTTGATCTCCATGCCCTTGAACGGTTCGGCAGCCTTGGCGAACCACTCCAGCTCCTTCTTCTGCTCGTCCTTCGACAGCGTCGAGGGCTGGAATTCCGCAATCCACTTCTGGATCGTGGCGTCGTCGGCGGCGCGGACCGGCGCCGTGACAGCGAGCGACACCGCGACGATGGCGGCGACGCTGGACATCGTCAGAAAACTGCTCTTGCTCAATGGACGTTCCCTTCTCCTAAACTGCCGCATGTTGTTCCTCCGTTGCAGCGACAAAATTTTATACAGGCCCGGGTTGGTCCCGGATCTGGCCGTCCCTTCGCGAGCTAGACCGTGCGAAAAATGAGCACGGCCGTCGCCAGCGAAATTCCTGATGCGAGCCACAGGCGCGAAATCTCGAAACTCTCCTCGCCGATCGGCAGCGTGGCGAGCGCGTCGGTGCCGATGAAGGCGATCCACACGAGGTGGATGACGGCCGCCGTGATCAGCGAGATGAACAGGCGGTCGCCCCGGGTGGTGGGAATCCTGAGCACACCAACGCGCTCGGCTTCGGGATAGACCGCGGCGAGATACGTCATGACCGCGAGGGTGCAGGCCAGCGCCGCGAAGAAGATCGCCGTCGGCGGCGTCCAGGCCATCCATGCAATAGATTCCACGAGCTCTACTCCTTTCGCATGATCTGGTCCGAAAACCGGTTTCCACTTTTCGGGATCATGCGCCTAGACCCTGCCGAGTGCGAAACCGCTCGCGATGTAGTTGCGGACGAACCAGATCACGAGTGCGCCCGGAATGATGGTGAGCACGCCGGCCGCCGCCAGCAGGCCCCAGTCCATGCCGGCCGCCGACACCGTCCGCGTCATGATCGCGGCGATGGGCTTGGCCTGCACCGAGGTCAGCGTGCGCGCGAGCAAGAGCTCGACCCAGGAGAACATGAAGCAGAAGAACGCGGCGACGCCGATGCCGCTCGCGATCAGCGGCACCAGGATCCTGATGAAGAAACGCGGAAACGAATAGCCGTCGAGGAAGGCGGTCTCGTCGATCTCGCGCGGCACACCAGACACGAAGCCTTCCAGGATCCACACCGCCAGCGGCACATTGAAGATGCAATGCGCGAGCGCGACCGCCCAGGGCGTATCGAACAGGCCGATCGCCGAATAGAGATTGAAGAACGGCAGCGCGTAGACCGCCGCCGGCGCCATGCGGTTCGACAGCAGCCAGAAGAACAGGTGCTTGTCGCCGAGGAAACGGTAGCGCGAGAACGCATAGGCCGCCGGCAACGCCACCGAGATCGAGATGATGGTGTTGAGCACGACATATTCGAGCGAATTGATGTAGCCGGAGTACCAGCTCTCGTCGGTGAAGATGCGCTTGTAGTGCTGCAGCGTCGGCGTGTGCGGCCACAAGGTCATCGTCGAGACGATCTCGGCGTTGGTCTTGAAGCTCATGTTGACGAGCCAGTAGATCGGCAACAGCAGGAAGATCAGGAACAGCGCCATGATGAGGCGGCGGCCGGGGATCGAGTGCATCAGGCCACTCCTTCCTTTGGCTTGAGTGCGGGCAGGGGCTTGGACCCGGCCAAAGGCCTAGGGACCGCCGCCGGCTCGCTCTCCGCCTGAACTTTGCGTTCGACGCCAGCATTGGTCATGACGGTGTAGAAGATCCAGCAGACGATCAGGATGATCAGATTGTAGACCAGCGAGAGCGCCGCGGCCTTGCCGAGGTCGAACTGGCCGAGCGCGATCTTGACCAGCTCGATCGACACGAAGGTGGTCGAGTTGCCGGGTCCGCCGCCGGTGACGACGAACGGCTCGGTGTAGATCATGAAGCTGTCCATGAAGCGCAGCAGCACCGCGATCAGCAGCACGCGGTTCATCTTCGGCAGCTGGATCGCCTTGAACACCGCCCAGCGCGAAGCGCCGTCGATTTGGGCTGCCTGGTAATAGGCCTCGGGAATCGATTTCAGGCCGGCATAGCAGAGCAGCGCAACGAGGCTGGTCCAGTGCCAGACATCCATCACGATGACGGTGACCCAGGCATCGATGTCGTTGGAAACGTAATTGTAGTCGATGCCCATGGCGTTGAGGACATAGCCAAGCAGGCCGATATCGGGCCGTCCAAAAATCTGCCAGATGGTGCCGACCACGTTCCATGGAATCAGCAGCGGCAGCGCGAGAATGACGAGGCAGGCCGCGACGGTCCAGCCCTGGCGCGGCATCGACAGCGCGACGACGATGCCGAGCGGCACCTCGATCGCGAGGATCACCATCGAGAAGAACAGGTTGCGGCCGAGCGAGGCGAGGAAGCGGCCGCCGAGATCGGTCGAGGGATCGAGCAGCTCCTTGAACCAGCCGACGCCGTTCCAGAAGAACTGGTTGTTGCCGAACGTGTCCTGCATCGAGTAGTTCACCACCGTCATCAGCGGCAGCACCGCCGAGAAGGCGACCACCAGAAACACCGGCAGCACCAGGAACCAGGCTTTTTGGTTGACGGTCTTGTCCATCAGGCGGCCCCCTCCACCAGAAGGCTGTCGGCATAGACGTGGACGTGCGACGGATCGAATTTCAGCCCGGCCGTGCCGTCCGAGCTGGTGAAGCCCGCAGGCGCGCGCGCCGCGAGTTTCGCGTCACCGAGCCGAGTGCGCGCAAACCGGATGCGGCCGAGATCGTCGATGCGCTCGATCCTGGCCGTGAGCAGGCCGGGTGCCGGCGCGACGGCATCGACGAATTCAGGACGAACGCCGATCTCGATCTTCGCGCCGGCCGGAAGCTTGTCGTAGCTGCGTTTGAGCGCGATGACGTGACCGTCGATCCTGGCCTCACGCCCCCTCACCTCGGCCGGAATGATGTTCATGCCGGGCGAGCCGATGAAGTAACCGACGAAGGTGTGTGCCGGCTTGTCGAACAGCTCGGCCGGCGTGCCGCTCTGCACCACCCGGCCGTCATGCATGACGACGACGGTGTCGGCGAAGGTCAGCGCCTCGGTCTGGTCGTGGGTGACGTAGATCATGGTGAGGTCGAGCTCGCGATGCAGCGCCTTCAGCTTGGAGCGGAGCTGCCATTTCAGCTCGGGATCGATCACCGTCAGCGGCTCGTCGAACAGCACGGCGGCGACGTCGGAGCGGACCAGGCCGCGGCCGAGCGAGATCTTCTGCTTGGCGTCCGGCGTGAGCCGCGTCGCCTTGCGGTTCAGATAGGGTTCGAGATCGAGCAAACGGCCGATCTCGGCGACGCGCTTGTCGATCTCGGCCTTCGGCACGCCACGGTTCTTCAGCGGAAACGCCAGGTTCTGCCCCACCGTCATGGTGTCGTAGATCACCGGAAACTGGAACACCTGGGCGATGTTGCGCTTCTGGGTTGACAGCGGTGTGATGTCGTCGCCGTCGAACAGGATTTTTCCACGGGACGGCGTGATGATGCCGGAGATGACGTTGAGCAGCGTGGTCTTGCCGCAGCCGGACGGCCCGAGCAGCGCATAGGCGCCGCCCTGCCGCCACGTCATGGTGACCGGCTTCAGCGCAAAGCTGTCCTGCGGCGCATCATTGCCGCCGTAGGAATGGGCGAGATCGACGAGGTCAATGCGGGCCATGACGCGCTCCCCCTCACGATCCAGGAGCGGCGACCAGACGGTCAGCCGCGTCGAAAACGAAAACATCATTGGGATCGAGCACGGCATCGATGGTCTGGCCGGGCTCGAACTCGTGCACGCCGTGCAGCACCGCCACCCAATTCGATCCGTCGCGGGTCAGATGCACGAAACTCTCCGAACCGGTGATCTCGGTCACCGTCACCGTGGCATGAAAGGCGTGGCGGTCGGTCTCGCCGTTGGCGAGGGCAAGCTGGTGCGCGCGAAAGCCGACGCGATAGGCGCCGTCGGCGAGGGATGAATAGAGACCGGACGCCGGCGCGGCGATGCCTCCCGCATATTGCACGGAGCCGTTCTTCTTCTCGATGCCGACGAGGTTGAGCGGCGGATCGGAAAACACCTGCGCGACCCGCAGCGTCTGCGGCCGGCGGTAGACGCTCGGCGTCTCGCCGATCTGGAGCGCCCGGCCCTCCCACATGCACACCGTGTTGCCGCCGAGCAGCAGCGCCTCGGTCGGCTCGGTGGTGGCATAGACGAAAATCGCGCCGGAGGCCTCGAAGATGCGCGGCAGCTCGGCCCGCAGCTCCTCGCGGAGCTTGTAATCGAGATTGGCGAGCGGCTCGTCGAGCAGCACGAGATCAGCGCCCTTGACCAGCGCGCGCGCCATCGCGGTGCGCTGCTGCTGGCCGCCGGAGAGCTGGAGCGGCGTGCGCTTCAGGAACGGCTCGAGCCGGAGCAGCCGCGCGGCTTCCGCGACACGCTTCTCGATCTCGTCGCGCGGCTTGCCCTGCACGCGCAGCGGCGAAGCGATGTTCTCGTAAACCGTGAGCGAGGGATAGTTGATGAACTGCTGATAGACCATGGCGACCGAGCGCTTGCGTACGTCGACGCCGGTGACGTCCTTGCCGCCAACCAGCACCTTGCCCGTGGTCGGCTTGTCGAGGCCGGCGAGCAGCCGCATGATCGAGGTCTTGCCCGACAGCGTCGGCCCGAGCAGCACGTTGAGCGTGCCGCTCTCGAGCGTCAGCGAGACGTCGCGGATGTGCTCGATACCCTCGACGGTCCGGGTCACGTGATCGAGTGTCACGGTCATGAGCGTCCTCCCGCTTCCAGCAGGGGACTTTGCGGCACAGCGTGGGTTGCGATCCAGTCGTTCAATGCAGAGATCTCGTCGGCAGATAGTCGCAGGCCGAGCTTGGAGCGGCGCCAGACAATATCCTCGGCCGTGACCGCCCATTCATGGGCCATGAGGTAGCGGACCTCACGCTCGGTCAGCGTCGCACCGAAGGCCTCGCCGAGGTCGGCCGCCGATTTCGCATCGCCGAGCAGCCTGGCGGCACGGGTGCCGTAGGCGCGGGCGAGGCGACGGGCATGCTCGTGGCTGAGGAAGGGATAGCCGCGCTGGAGCTCGGCGATCAGGCCGTCGACATCGGATACGCCCATGTCGCCGCCGGGCAGCGGCCATTTGCCGGTCCAGCCTTCGCGCGCTTTCGCACTGCGAAGATAAGGCGCGAGCCGTTCCAGCGCTTCCTCCGCGAGGCGGCGATAGGTCGTGATCTTGCCGCCATAGATCGACAGCAGCGGCACGCCGCCGGGCGTGTCGAGCTCGAACACGTAGTCGCGGGTCGCGGCCTTGGCTTCGCTGGCGCCGTCGTCATAGAGCGGACGCACGCCGGAATAGGTCCAGACCACGTCCTCGGCCGTCACGGGCTTGGCCAGATATTCGCTTGCCGCCTTGCAGAGATACTCGATCTCCTCGGGCGTCGCCTTCACCTTGGCGGGATCGCCGTCATAGTCGCGGTCGGTGGTGCCGATCAACGTGAAATCGTCCTGGTACGGGATGACGAAGATGATGCGGCCGTCCGCATTCTGGAACATGTAGGCGCGGTCGTGGTCGTACAGCTTCCGGACCACGATGTGCGAGCCCTGCACCAGGCGCACCTTGGCTTTGGCGTTGACGCCGGCGCCGCGGCCGAGCACGTCCTCGACCCAGGGGCCGCCGGCATTGATGAGCGCCTTGGCCTGGATCGACGAGCGCGCGCCGGTCAGGGTGTTGACCATGCTGACGGTCCAGATGCCGTCGGACTGCTTGATATCAGTCGCGCGGGTGCGGGTGCGGATCTCGGCGCCCTTGTCGGCGGCATCGCGCGCGTTGAGCACGACCAGGCGGGCGTCATCGACGAAGCAGTCGGAATATTCGAACGCGCGGCTGTAGCGATTCGGGATCAGCGGCTTGCCGACCTCGTCGCGCCGTAGGTCGACCGAGCGGGTCGCCGGCAGCAAGTGACGGCCGCCGATGTGATCATAGAGGAAGAGGCCGAGGCGGAGCAGCCAGGCGGGACGCAGGCCGGCATGGTGCGGCAGAACGAAACGCAGGGGGCGGATGATGTGGGGCGCGATGCCCCAGAGTATCTCGCGCTCGATCAGCGCCTCGCGGACCAGGCGGAACTCGTAATATTCGAGATAGCGCAGGCCGCCGTGCACGAGCTTGGTCGACCAGGACGACGTCCCGCTGGCCAGATCGTTCATTTCGCACAGGAAAACGCTGTTGCCGCGGCCCACCGCATCGCGCGCGATGCCGCAGCCGTTAACACCGCCTCCGATAATGGCGAGGTCGAAAATACGCTCCAACAGACGCATCCCCCGGCGGTCGCTCGTTCCTTCGAGCGGTTACTTTCGTTTTTGATTAGATCACACCGAAAAACGAAAGCAAGATGAAAGAGAGGCGAAGGGGAAGTGAAAGCGGAACTTTTTAGTGGGCAATTCCGGCGGGGAAATCTGCCGACAAACGCGTCATAAAGGGGAAGAAGCTTGAATGTAGCAACGTATCTACATATACTTATGCGTCGCCAATTCCAATCGAGGCGGAGGCGCAAGCATGGCCACCACTCTCACCAGCCGAGAGTTCAATCAGGATACCAGCGGCGCGAAAAAGGCCGCATCGGAGGGACCGGTCTTTATTACGGACCGTGGCCGCCCAGCCCACGTCCTGCTGACGATCGAGGATTATTTGCGTCTCACCGGCGGACGCATGAGCCTTGCCGAGGCGCTGGCGCAGGCCGGCGCGGACTTTGATTTCGATCCGCCTCGACTTGACGACGGAATCTTCAAGCCGGCCGACCTCGACTGATGTTCTGCTGGACACCAACGTCATTTCCGAACTGAGGCGACCGGCCAGGGCTCATCGCAATGTCGTCGCCTGGGCTAATGCCGTTCCCGCGGCGAGTTTCTTCATGTCCGCGATCTCGATTCTCGAAATTGAACTTGGCGCGCGCCTGACAGCACGCAGAGACGCGGCGCAAGGTGCCGCCCTGCGCACCTGGATCGACAATCAGATTCTGGTTCGCTTCGAGGATCGAATCCTGGCCGTTGATACGGCCGTGGCGCAGCGCTGTGCACGGCTTCACGTTCCCAACCCGCGAGCCGAACGCGACGCTCTCATCGCAGCGACCGCACTTGTTCACAGCTTGACGGTCGTTACACGCAACGTGGCCGATTTCGAACCAACGGGCGTCCCGCTGCTCAACCCGTGGGACGCCGCATAAGGCGTCGCCCCACCGCGAGCTCAGGGCAGCAGCCCTGCCGCCCGGTAAGCCTCGATCGCCTCGTCGTAGATCGCGATGTCGCCTCGCCCGCGCGCGACGAGCTGCGCGCCCTCGACGGCCGCGAAGATCGCGAGCGCCCGCTGTTCAATCGTTCCCGTTGCGCCCTTCTTTCCACGCGACAGCAATTTGACCAGCCACCGGATGTTGACGTCGGTGAACCTGCCGACCTCGGCTCTCACCTCGTCCGGCAAGTCATCGTGCTCGGCGGCCATGATCCCGCACAAGCACATCCTGTTGTCGTTCGACAGCGCGGAGCGGAAGACGTCCGTATACATCCTCATGCAGGCCCCCACATCCTGTGAGACCTCGAGAAAACCATCGAAGATCTCGATCGCCTCGTCGGCATAGCGACGCGCAAGCGCGGCGCCGAGATCGCCCTTGGTCGGGAAATGGTAGTGGACGCTGGCGCTCTTGACGCCGACCTGCTTCGCCAGGTCGCGAAAGCTCAGGCCGTTGTAACCGCGCGCCTGCACCATCGCGCGGGCCGCATCCATGATCACCTGCCTGGTATCGGCCGTCATTCCTCGCCTCCGTCTATCTATCGATAGATAGCTCTTGACTCCGCCGTTGCAAAAGGGCCCATATCGGCCTTCTACCTATCTATCGATAGATAAGGACGCTCTCATGAAGATCTACGACCAGCCCGGATTTCCCAATCCCTCGCGCATTCGCATCGTTCTTTCCGAAAAGGGGCTCGACAAACAGGTCGAGTTCGTCAGCGTCGACCTGATCGGCGCAGAGCACAAGCAGGCGCCGTTTCTCGCGATCAACCCCTCGGGGAAAATCCCGGTGCTCGAACTCGACGACGGCACCTTGATCTCGGAGTCGACGGCCATCACCGAATATCTGGACCATCTCGACGGCCATCCGGTCCTCACCGGCAGGACACCGCGCGAGAAGGCGGTGATCCACATGATGCAGAATCGCGCCGAAGCCGAGCTCATGGGCGCGGTCGACGGCTATTTTCACTATGCCACGCCGGGACTCGGGCCTGCGATGCAGCCCTATGTGGCTCCGGAATGGGCCGGCCGAAAGGAATGGGGTGAGCGACAGCGCGCCAGGTTCGTCCGCGGTATGACGTATTTCGACGGCGTCCTGAAGAACACACCGTTCGTTGCCGGTGACGCCTTCTCGATGGCCGATATCACGGTCTTTGCGAGCCTGGACTTCGCTGGCGCAGCGGGGATATCGATTCCCGACGCGTGCAAATCGCTCATCGCCTGGCGGGAAAGAATATCAAACCTGCCGAGCGTCAAGAACCGGACAGGTCGAGATTTCCTGCCGGAGGACCTGAAACGTTTTGGTCTATGAGCAGCGGTGATGTCCGCTCCGGATCGTTCGCAGCCATTCACGCGCATCGATTTGCATACTTCGCCGCGGACGACGGACATCACCCGTTCATGACCGCAAGACCTAGCGCAGCCGAACGACCGGCGCGGCCTCTTGCGCCGGTTCGGCCGCCTCATCGATATCGGCCCCCTTCGGCATCGCCTCGACCACCTCGATGCCCTTGCCGTGGCAGATGGTGGCGAGGCGCTCGGGCAGCTCCTGATCGGTCACGAAGGTCTGGATCTGGCTGATATGAGCGATGCGCACCGGCGCGCTGCGGCGGAGCTTGGTCGAGTCCGCGACCAGCATGACGCTGCGGGCATTGGCGATGATGGCCTGCGCCACCTGCACCTCGCGATAGTCGAAGTCGAGCAGCGCGCCCTCCTCGTCTATGGCGGACGCGCCGATGATGGCATAGTCGACCTTGAACTGGCCGATCAGCTGCGTTGCGGTCGAGCCGACCACGGCGCCGTCGGCGCGCCGCACCGTGCCGCCGGCCACCACCACCTCGATGCGCGGATGGCGGTAGAGCAGCATCGCGACGTTGAGATTGTTGGTGATGACGAGCAGATCCTCGTGCGAGGTCAGCGCGCTCGCCACCTCCTCCGTCGTGGTGCCGATGTTGATGAACAGCGAACAGCCGTTCGGGATCAGCGAGGCGGCCGCAGCCCCAATCGCCTTCTTCTCGTCGGCGGCGACGAAGCGGCGCGCCTCGTAGGCGAGGTTTTCCACGCCCGAGGCGATGATGGCGCCGCCATGGATGCGGGTCAGCGAGCGGCGTTCGCACAGATCGTTGAGATCCTTGCGGATGGTCTGCGCCGAGACCTCGAATTTGCGCGCGAGCTCCTCGACCATGACGCGGCCCGAGGCACGCGCGATATTGAGGATTTCGGCTTGGCGATGGGTCAGTCCGGTCACTGCGACGGCCTCAAATCGGGAAGCCGCATGGTGCGGCGGTTCGCGCCTCCGGTCAATGCGCGCCGATCACGGTTAACGGACGAAGGCCCTCACCAGGCTATTGTGGCGGCGAGGCGCGCGAGCAGCTCCGGATCGTCGAAGGCGCCGGCGGAGGCGACCGCGCCGGCGCCGACGAGGTCAGTGTGGCTGAGGCTGGTCCGGATTCCGATGGTCGGAATGCCGGCCGCGGTCGCCGATTGCACCCCGGTGCGGGAATCCTCGAATGCGACCGAAGCCGCCGCACTGGCGCCGACGAAACGCAGCCCTTCCTGATAGGGCAGCGGATGCGGCTTGCCGTGCGGCAGTTCGTCGCCGATCACGAGTGCCCTGAAACGGTGCGTGATGCCGAGGCCGGAGAGCAGCAGCTCAGCGTTGAGACGCGGCGCGTTGGTCACGGCGACCATGGGAA
The DNA here is from genome assembly GCF_032290525.1 of Bradyrhizobium cosmicum. Taxonomy (GTDB): domain Bacteria; phylum Pseudomonadota; class Alphaproteobacteria; order Rhizobiales; family Xanthobacteraceae; genus Bradyrhizobium; species Bradyrhizobium cosmicum_A. The sequence goes on from NZ_JASXTA010000007.1 coordinate 275,670, forward strand.
TGCCGGCCGCATCCGCGCGGTCGAGCAGCGCCATCAGGCCCGCCAGCGGCTCGATCTGCCCGGCGACGAGCGCGCGGAAGACTTCCTCCTTCTCACCGAGGATCGCCGTGCGACGCTCCACGGTTTCGTCAGGCAGAAAGCGCTCGCCGATCGCTACATTGGCAAAACCTTGCAGCTCTCTCGAGAAGCGCGCGTGATCGAAGACATGGCCGCGAGGACCGAGCACCGCGTTGAAAGCTTTCAGATGCAGAGGGTCCGTGTTGGCGAGCGTGCCATCGATGTCGAACAGCAATGCCCTGCCGATAGTCTCGATCATTTCCGTACTTTCCCGAACGGGCGCTGCATCAATGCCGAAGACGTATCAATAAGGCCCGAAACGCGCAATGACGCATCGACATGACCACCACGCGACACTCGACAAAGCCGCGCGCGACTGCAACACTCTCTTCAAGATCAAAAAGGAGGAAACGATGACGATCAACCGACGCGATCTGGCTCTCTCGACTCTAGCCGTCTCAGCTTTTGCCGTCTCCGCTCTCGCGACACCGGTGCTGGCCGCCTCGGCGGACGAAGAAGCCGTGGCGAAGAAGGTCGAGGCCTTCCGCCTCGCCCAGATCGCGGCCGACCCCAAGGCGCTCGGCGCACTCTGCGCCGACGAGGTGAGCTACAGCCACTCCAGCGGCAAAGTCGAGGATAAGGCCGCCTTCATCGCCAACGCCACCGACGGCAAAGCGAAATTCCTGTCGATCGAATACAAGGACCCGACCATCAAGGTCGTCGGTCCCGCCGCGATCGTGCGCTTCCACTGGATGGCCGAGCAAGAGATGGCGGCCGATGGAAAGAAAGTATCGACCAACCTTCACATCCTGATGAACTGGCAGAAGCAGGGCGACGACTGGAAGCTGCTGTCGCGCGCGGCAACGAAATTGTGATGACGCTTCTTGCCCTCTCCCCCTGCGGGAGAGGGTAGCTCGCCGCGCAACGGCGAGACCGGTGAGGGGTCTCTCTCCGCGCGAGACTCTCTTGCTGTTGAATGCTCGGAAACAACCCCTCATCCGGCGCTTCGCGCCACCTTCTCCTACAAAGGGAGAAGGCACAACACCATTATGGGCTGCAAAATATTCCGACCTGGGCCACGCGCGCTTCGGAATGACGGATGCTACGCCGCTTCCTCCACGTCGCCGTTCGCCAGCTTGCGCGCGGCGCGCTCGGCTTCGCGGGCGTTGCGGAAGAGCTGGCCTTCGAGGCGGTAGAAGCGGTCGGACGAAGCGAAGAAACGGTAGCCTCCCTGAGAGCGAACGACGATGCCCGCGGTCTGCGAATTGACTTCGATAATGTAGCTGTCCGGCATGGCCCGTGGATTCCTCAACTGCGGGCAACTAACGGCACTTCTGCCCAAAGGTTCCTGGGCATTTGAGGCCGTTTCCACCCCGAATCGACACGCTATTGAATACGCCGGGACCTCATCCGTTTTATGACCCGTTCTTGGCAAAGCCGCGACGAAGGAACGATGGCAGCCGCGCGGCTACGTCGCGATCGGTGGATCGTTTCGCTGAATCGCCTGCGGCCGACCGTCGTCGTCGATCGAGACGTAGGTGAAATTACCGTCGGTGACGAGGAAAGGGTGGAGCTCCTTGCGCCGCAACGCCCAGGCCTCGAGGTGGACCGTGAGCGAAGTGCGACCGACGCGCACGAGGTTGGCGTAGACGGAAACGAGATCGCCGACATAGACGGCCTTGCGAAAGTTCATCGCCTCGATCGCGACCGTGACGGTGCGCGACCTTGCGGCCTTCGAGGCGAACACACCGCCGCCGACGTCCATCTGGCTGAGCAGCCAGCCGCCGAAAATGTCGCCGTTGGCGTTGGTGTCGGCGGGCATCGCCAGCGTGCGAATGCAGAGATCGCCGCTTGGCTCGGTGTCGGACTTCTCGGCCATGTGCCTCTCACTTGAAATTGTCCCAGCCCGGGTCAGGCGCGAAACGTCCGCCGAATCGATCGGCAAGCCCGCGCAAGGTGGACACGACGTTATCCACGCCGCGCGCGCGTGCATAGTTCAATGGACCGCCGCGGAACGGCGCATAACCCGTGCCGAAGATCATGGCGCCATCGACGGCATCGGGATCGTCCACGATGCCCTCGCGGAGCGCTGCGACGCAGACGTTGGACATCGGCAGCACCAGGCGGTCGATCATCTGGTCGGTGACGCGCGGGCCGGTCTCGGCGAGCCGTGCCTTTCCCGCCTTGCCGTCTTTCCAGACGTAAAAGCCCTTGCCGGTCTTGCGGCCGAGTTCGCCCTTCGCGACCTTCTCGCGCAGCCAGGCCGGCGTCGGCGGCAGCAGATCGCCGAACTTGGTGCGCAGCATGTCGCCGACATCGAGACAGATGTCGAGGCCAACCTGGTCGGCGAGCTCGATCGGTCCCATCGGCATGCCGAATTGTTCAGCCGCAGCATCGATCAGGCGCTGGTCGGTCTTCTCGTCCAGCATCACCATCGCCTCCAGCATGTAAGGCGTCAGCGCGCGGTTGACGAGGAAGCCGGGCGAGCTCTTGACGGCGAGCGGCAACCGGTCGATCGCGCCGACGAAGGCGAGCGCCGCTTTCAGCACCTCTGGCTCGCTGCCGTCATGATCGACGACCTCGACCAGCTGCAGCCGTGACACCGGGTTGAAGAAATGCAGGCCGACGAGGCGCTCGGGCCGCGCCAGCGTGGTGCGCAGATCCTGGAGCGGGATGCTCGAGGTGTTGGTCGCAAGGATGGCGCCCGGCTTCATCCGCGGCTCGAGGCCGGCATAGACTTTCTGCTTCAGCTCCAGCTTCTCCGGCACCGCCTCGATGATGAGATCGGCGTTGCGGACGCCCTCGCCGTCCATGTCGGGGACGAGGCGGTCGAGCGCGTCGCGCACCTCGGTCGGCTTGCGGAGGATCTTGCCATAGAGCTCGGCCGCGCGCTTCACCGCGCCGGCGATCGGCTCCGCCTTCATGTCGGCCAGGGACACGCGCATGCCCTGCCCCGCGCACCAGGCCGCGATGTCGCCGCCCATCGCGCCGGCGCCGATGACGTGGACGTGCTTGATGGTGTTGCCGCTGCCCGCGGCCTTCTTCATCTGCTCGCGCAGGAAGAAGACGCGGATCAGGTTCTGTGCGGTCGGTGTCACCATCAGCTTGGCGAACGAGGCCTGCTCCGCCCTCAGCATCGCGGCCTTGCTGCCGCCATGGGTCTCCCAGAGATCGATCAGCGCGAAAGGCGCGGGATAGTGCTCGCGGGATGCGGCCTTCGCCGCCTCCGAGCGCATGCGCTTGGCAAGCAGCCCGCGCACCGGCCCGAAATTGGCTGCGCGCGTCAGGAGATTTGGCCGCACCCGCTTGAGGCGCCCGAACAGGGCGTCCTTGACGGCGCTCCGGACATGGCGCTCCTGCGTCACTGTGTCGACGAGGCCGAGCGATCTGGCGCGGCGGGCATCGATGGTGCGGCCGGTCAGCATCAGCGCCATCGACTGGGTCGGATTGACCAGCGCTGTGAAGCGCGCGGTGCCGCCGAGGCCGGGATGCAGGCCCAGCATCACCTCCGGGAAGCCGAAGCGCGCGCCGTCGATGGCGATGCGCGACTGGCAGGCGAGCGCGACCTCGAGCCCTCCCCCGAGGCAGAAGCCGTGGATGACCGCGACCGTCGGCAGCTTGAGCGCCTCCAGATGATCCACCACCGCATGCGCGGCGTGGATGCGCGTCTCCACCACTTCAGGATCGGATGCGCCGCGGAATTCGTTGACGTCGGCGCCTGCGATGAAGCCGGACGATTTTGCCGAGCGGAGCACGAGGCCTGCCGGACGCTCGGTCTCGATCGCCGCGAGCACGGCGTCGAACTCCTCCATCACGTCGGAGGACAGCGTGTTGGCGCTGGCGTCGGCGCGGTCGAACAGCAGCCAGGCGACGCCATCGGCATCGCGTGTCAGCTTGAAATTCTTGTACGGACCGTCCGCCGCCGGCTGCGGCCCGAGTTCCAGCACGCGGTCACCGAGCGCGGTCATGATCTTGGAATCCATGGTCACACCGCCTCGATCAGCATGGCGCCGCCGAGCCCGCCGCCGATGCATTCGGTGGCAACACCACGCCGCGTGCCGAGCCGCTTCATCGCGTTGACGAGATGCAGCACGATGCGGTTGCCGGAGGTGCCGACGGGATGGCCGAGCGAGATCGCACCGCCGTCGACGTTGAGCTTTTCACGGTCGATTTCGCCGGCGGCGCCGTCGAGCCCAAGTATCTCGCGGCAGAATTTGTCGTCATTCCAGGCGGCGAGACTGCCGAGCACCTGCGTCGCGAAGGCCTCGTTCAGCTCCCAGGTCTCGACGTCCTTGATGGTGAGATCGTTGCGCCGGAGCAGCGGCGTCGTCGACATCACGGGACCAAGGCCCATGATAGCAGGATCGAGCGCGGCCCAGTTACTGTCGATGATGGCCGCCTTCGGCGTCAGTCTGTGTTTTGCCACCGCCTCGTCCGAGGCGAGGATCACCCAGGATGCACCGTCGGTGATCTGCGAGGAATTGCCCGCGGTGACCTGGCCCCACGGGCGCTCGAACACCGGCCTCAGCTTTGCCAGCGTCTCGGCGGTCGAGTCCGGCCGCACGCCGTCGTCATGGTCGAAGAATTTACCGTCGCGGGAGAACGCGGTCTCGACCTCGCCTTTCAGAAAACCAGCGCCTTGCGCCTGCGCGAGCCGGCGATGGCTCTCGGCGGCATAGGCATCGGACTGCGCACGGGTGATGCCGAAGAGATGGCCGACGACCTCGGCGGACTGCCCCATGTTCAATTCGGTGATGGGATCGGTCAGGCCGCGCTCCAGGCCGATGATCGGCTTGAGGTGGCGCGGCCGCAGCTTGAAGGCGGCGGCGAGCTTCGCGGCCACGCCCTTGGCGGTGGCAAGCCCTGCGAACCAGCGCACGCCGGAATTCGGCCAGACCAGCGGTGCGTGGCTCAAAGCCTCGGTGCCGCCGGCCAGAATCATGTCGGCATGGCCGGCGCGGATGTAGCGGTAGGCGGTGTCGATCGACTGCATGCCGGAGCCGCAATTGATCTGCATGGTGAAGGCGACCATGTCCTCGCCCATGCCGAGCCGGAGCGCCGCGACGCGAGCCGGGTTCATCTCGTCGGCGATGACGTTGACGCAGCCGAGGATGACCTGATCGAAATCGTCAGGTGAAAACGGCTGGCGCGCCAGCAGCGGCCGTCCGCACTGCACGGCGAGATCGACCGGCGTGAACGGCCCAGGCCCGGAGCGCGCCTTCAGAAACGGCGTACGGGCGCCGTCGACGATGAAAACCGGTCGTGCCATCAGCTCGCCGCCCTCTGTTCACCGAGTTCCTGGAAGAACTGATGCACGTCGCCGGTTTTCTTGTAAATCGGCGACAGCGCCTCCGGCGCGAAATCGTCGACCTCGATCACTTTTGCGACGGCTTCGCGGGCCGCGGCAAGCTGCTCGCCCTCGGCCTGCGTGATCACGCCCTTGGCAGCGGCCTCCTTCCAGTCGCGCATATGCGCGGCACGCATGCGCTTGGCGATTTCGTCCGTGCTCGCCACCAGCTTGAACGCATGCTCCAGCCGGGCAAAGCCGCCGTCATCGTCGACATGGGCCAGATCCGGCGTCAGGCGCTCGCGCGCGGCCGAGGGCTCCAGCACGAGGCTTGCACATTGGTGCACGACGCGGTCGGAGGGGCCGAGCACGCGCGCACCGAACGGCTGGACCACGAGCTTGAGGATGACAGCAACGAAGCGGTTGGGCAGATTGGCGAGGATTTGGGCAAGGCGGTTTTCGATGGTCCGAAAGCCCGTCGCCATGCACCATTCCAGCGCGGCAAAGTCCTCCTTCTGCCGGCCCTCGTCCTGCCAGCGTTTCAGCGCGGCCGAGAGCAGATACAACTCGGAGAGGATGTCGCCGAAGCGCGCCGACAGCATCTCCTTGCGCTTCAGTGCGCCGCCGAGCGTGAGCAGCGCCATGTCGGCGCAGAGCGCGAAGGCCGCCGAATAGCGCGCAAGCTGGCGGTAGAATGGGGTGGCGTCGCCCGCATCGGGCGCCAGCGCGAAGGCGCCAAAGGTCCAGCTCCGGCCGAAGGCTCGCAACAGCGTCTGAAAACTGTGGCCGACGTGCTTCCAGAACGCTTTGTCGAAGGCGGTGAGCCCGCGCTCGCGGTCGGTATCGGCGAGCGCATTCATCTCGTCGAGCAGAAAAGGATGGGCGCGGATGGCGCCCTGCCCGAACACGATGAGATTGCGGGTCAGGATATTGGCGCCCTCGACTGTGATGCCGACGGGGACGGCGCGATGAAGGTTGCCGAGGTAGTTTTGCGGCCCGTCGATCACGGCCTTTCCGCCGTGGATGTCCATGGCGTCGTCGACCGCGGTTCGCATCCGCTCGGTCGCGTGCAGCTTCATGATGCCGGAGATGACGGCGGGATGAACACCGGCGTTCAACGCGGCGCAGGTCAGCCGCCGCGCCGCGTCGAGCTGGTAGGCGGTGGCGACGATGCGCGCGAGCGGCTCCTCGACGCCTTCGAACTTCGAGATGGAGATGCCGAACTGCTCGCGGATGCGGGCATACGCGCCCGTGGTGCGCGCGGCATAGGCGGCGCCCGCCGCCGACAGCGACGGCAGCGAGATGCCGCGGCCAGCGGCGAGCGCCGTCATCAGCATCTTCCAGCCCTGCCCGAGCCGTGCCTCGCCGCCGATGACGTAGTCGAGCGGGATGAAGACGTCGCGGCCCCGGTTCGGACCGTTCTGGAAGACCTGCATCGACGGCAGATGGCGGTGCCCGATCTCGACGCCGGGCAGATGGGTCGGGATCAGCGCCACGGTGATGCCCAGGTCTTCCCGGCTGCCGACGAGATGGTCGGGATCACAGGCCTTGAAGGCGAGGCCGAGCAGCGTCGCGACGGGGCCGAGCGTGATATAGCGCTTGTGCCAGTTGAGCCTGAGGCCGACGACTTCGCGGCCCTCGAACTCACCCTTGCAGATGATGCCGGTGTCGACCATCGAGGCGGCGTCGGAGCCGGCCTCCGGGCTGGTGAGGCCAAAGCAGGGAATGTCGCGGCCGTCGGCAAGACGCGGCAGCCAGCGCTGCTGCTGCTCTTTCGTGCCGAAGCGCATCAAGAGCTCGCCGGGGCCGAGCGAGTTCGGCACCATCACCGTGACCGCCGCCGCGATCGAGCGGGTCGAGATCTTGCGCACCACTTCCGAATGCGCGTAGGGCGAGAAGCCGAGGCCGCCGAACTCCTTCGGGATGATCATGCCGAAGAATTTTTCGCCCTTGACGAAGTGCCAGACATCGGGCGGCAGGTCGCGCCATTCCCAAAAGATCTTCCACTCGTCGAGCATGGCGCAGAGCTCGTCGACGGGGCCGTTGAGAAAGGCCTGCTCCTCGGCGGTCAGCCTCGCCTGCGGGAGCTTCAGCAGCTTCGTCCAGTCTGGATTGCCGGTGAAGAGATCGGCATCCCACCAGACGTCCCCGGCCTCCAGCGCCTCGCGCTCGGTATCGGACATCGCCGGCAATACGCCGCGCGCCCAGGAGAAGATCGGCTTTGTGATTTTGTCGCGGCGGAAGCTCATGGCGGACCTCATGCATCGGCGCGGATGTCGGGCATTTTAGCGGAAAGTGGCAGGCGGAGGCGAACACTTCGCCCGCCGAAAGACGCGAATTGACGCGGCCGGGCGACCGCCCCGGGGACCATAACGGCCGGGGCGTGGGGGCAGTTCCGGGGGGGCGGGCGCTGAATGCCCTGCCGTCATTCCGGGGCGCGCCGTCAGGCGCGAGCCCGGAATTCATCGTGCCGCAGCGTTGGTCGATGAATGGATTCCGGGCTCGACGCTACGCGTCGCCCCGGAATGACAATGGAGAGAGCAGCGCCGGCCTAATCCGGCCGCACCATCTCGAACATGTTTTCCGGCTTGATCTCAAAATAATCGCCAAGGCGGCCGGCGCGGACGATCGGGCGGGCGGCGGCGGTCTGGTAGACGCCGTCCTTGATCATCGCCTTGTCGATGTGGACGGCGACGACTTCCCCCAGCGTCAGCCAGGCGTCGGCCTCCTTGCCATCGGCACCCTTGAGGCGGACGACGTCGGACACCTTGCATTCGAAGGCGACGGGACTCTCGGCCACCAGCGGCACGTTGACGAGCTTGCCGGGCGCGGCGGTGAGGCCCGCGATCTCGAACTCGTCGATTTCAGGCGCGACATGAGCGGCAGTCGCGTTCATGTGCCTGGCGAGGTCCATGGTGGCGAGATTCCAGACGAACTCGCCGGTCTGCTGGATGTTCGCGACCGTATCCTTCCAGTTGGTGGAGGAGAAGCCGATGATCGGCGGCACGTAGCAGAAGGCATTGAAGAAGCTGTAGGGCGCAAGGTTGACGTGGCCCTTGGTGTCGCGAGAGGAGATCCAGCCGATCGGCCGCGGCGCGATGATGGCGTTGAAGGGATCGTGCTTGAGGCCGTGGCCTTTGGAGGGCTCGTAGAAGTGAAGGTCTTTGTCGGTCACGCGGAGTCTCCAGCTTCCGTCATTCCGGGGCGGTCCGCAGGACCGAACCCGGAATCTCGGGATTCCGGGTTCGCGCTACGCGCGCCCCGGAATGACGGCAGGTGTGCTTATAGCTATAAAACCCCACGCCGCGTCAGTGGCGCGGGGACAGACCGGCGATGACGAAATCGATCATCTGGTCGATGGTCGGGCCCGGCTTGGTGGCGCACTGGGCGATCATCTGGGGGTGGAAGAAGCGCATCATCGCGGTGCAGGCGCACAGCGCGGCCAGTTGCAGGTCGGGGGCCTCGAAGTCGCCGGAGGCCACGCCTTGCGCAATCATCTGGCCGATCATTCCGGCGATGCACTCCATGTGGTTGACACAGACGTCCCAGTCCTCCTGCATGGCGATCTCGACCATCTCATGCAGCTTGTTGTCGCCGACATAGCGCTCGGTGTTCATCCGGTTGACGGTGGTGAGCAGCTCGCGGAAGCGCGCGAGCACCGGACCGGGCCTTGCCACGATCCGCTGCGCCTCGAGCTCGACCTCGCCCATCAAGCTCCGCGCCACCGCCTGGTGGATCGCCTTCTTCGATTCGAAGAAGCGATACACGTTGGCGGGGCTCATCCTGAGCTCCTTGGCGATGTCGCCGACCGTGGTCTTCTGGTAGCCGATCTGGCGGAACAGCCGCTCGGCCACCTCGAGAATACGATCCCGGGTGTCGCCTTCGATATGCTCCGCAACCAGTGTCATGTGTCAGGACTCGTCAGTCGGTACTTCATCTCACTTATTCAGCCGCTTCAGCAAGCGGAATTGCCGGATGGTCATCGCTCCCATGCTGCGGCGCGGTAGGTTGCTCGGCAGAACCCGCCTCATCCAGGCTCTTCCTGAACCACAGGGCGTACAGGCCCGGCAGGTACAGCAGCGTCAGGAAGGTCGCGACGAACAGGCCACCCATGATCGTGATCGCCATGGGGCCCCAGAACGCCGAGCGCGACAGCGGGATCATGGCGAGGATCGCGGCCAGCGCCGTCAGCACCACCGGACGGGCGCGGCGGACGGTCGCTTCCACGATTGCCTCTCGGCGGGTCAGGCCATGAGAAACATCGGTCTCGATCTGATCGACCAGGATGACCGTGTTGCGCATGATCATGCCGGCGAGCGCGATCAGGCCGAGCAGCGCCACGAAGCCGAACGGGGCATTGGCGACGTTAAGGCCCAAGGACGCACCGACGATGCCGAGCGGCGCGGTCAGGAACACCAGGATCAGGCGCGAGAAGCTCTGAAGCTGGAACATCAGCAGCGTCAGCATCACCATGACCATCAGCGGAAAGAGGATGAAGATCGAAGCGTTGCCCTTGGCGGATTCCTCGAACGCGCCACCCGCCTCGATGCGGTAGGCCGGCTCGAGGTTGTCCTTGATCGCCTTCAGCTTCGGCGCGATCTGGCCGGTGACATCGGGCGCCTGCACGCCGTCGACGACGTCCGAGCGCACGGTGATCGCCATGTCGCGGTTACGCCGCCACATGATCGGCTCCTCATGGGCATATTCGATCTTGGCGATCTGCTGCAGCGGCACGGCCACGCCGTTGCGCGACGTGATGGTGAGATCGCCGACTGCGCCGAGGTCGAGACGTTCGGACGGGACGGCGCGTGCGACCACGCCGACCTTCTCGATGCCGTCGCGGATGGTCGTGACCTGCGCACCGGAGATCAGCATCGACAGCGCCTGCGACACGTCCTGCGGGGTCAGGCCCATGGCGCGGGCGCGATCCTGGTCGACGACGAGCTTGAGGTAAGGCGACTGCTCGTTCCAGTCGAGCTGGACGTCCTTGACGCTCTTGTTCTGCCGCATGACGTCGCGGACCTGGTAGGCAATTTCGCGCACCTTGTTGGCGTCGGGGCCGATCACGCGGAACTGCACGGGGAAGCCGACCGGCGGACCGAAGTTGAAGCGATCGACGCGCACGCGCGCTTCGCTCAGCATGCCCTCGGCCGCCGCGTTCTCGATCTTGGCCTTGATGCGCTCGCGCGCCTCGACGCCCTTGGCGACGATGACGATTTCGGCAAAGGCCTCGTTCGGAAGCTGCGGATTGAGGCCGAGCCAGAAGCGCGGCGAGCCCTGGCCGACATAGGCGGTGTAGGTCTCGATGTCCTTGTCGTCCTTGAGCAGCGTCTCGGCCTTCTTGACCGTCTTTTCCGTGACGTTGAAGGCGGTGCCTTCAGGCAGGCGGAGCTGGAGGAACAGCTCGGGCCGCTCCGACAACGGGAAGAACTGCTGCTGGACCTGCCCGAAGCCGACGATCGAGGCGACGAAGACGCCGACGGTCGCGGCCACCACGGTGATGCGGTGATTGACGCACCATTGCACGATGGCGCGCAGCCCACGATACATGCGGGTCTCGTAGACCGCGTGCGGATCGTGATTGTGGTGCACCTTGATGTTGGGCAGCAGCATGACGCCGATATAGGGCGTGAAGATCACCGCCACGAACCACGAGGCGACCAGCGCGATCGCCACGATCCAGAAGATGCTGCCGGCATATTCGCCGACCGCGGAATTGGCAAAGCCGATGGGGAGGAAGCCAGCGGCCGTGACCAGCGTTCCCGTGAGCATCGGAAACGCAGTGGATTCCCAGGCAAAGGACGCAGCGCGGAAACGGTCCCAGCCCTGCTCCATCTTCACCACCATCATCTCGACCGCGATGATGGCGTCGTCGACGAGCAGGCCGAGCGCAATGATCAGCGCGCCGAGCGTGATGCGGTGCAGATCGAGCGACATCGTGTTCATGACGACGAAGACGATGCCGAGCACCAGCGGCACCGACAGCGCGACCACGATGCCGGTGCGCCAGCCGAGCGCCAGGAACGAGACGAACAGCACGATGACGAGCGCTTCCATGAAGGAGTGCACGAATTCGCCGACGGCGTGCTCGACCACCTTGGGCTGGTCGGCGATGAGCTTGACGTCGACGCCCTGCGGCACGGCCTTCATGAACTCGGCGGTGGCCTTCTCGACCTCCTTGCCGAGATCGAGGATGTTGGCGCCCTTGGCGGTGACGACACCGATGCCGATCGCGGCCTTGCCTTCCTGGCGCACGACGAAGCTCGGGGGATCGACATAGCCGTGGGTGACGGTGGCGATGTCGCCGAGGCGGAACACGCGGCCATTGCTCTCGACCGGCGTTTCGGCGACGGCCTTGGCGCCGTCGAGCGCACCGGTGACGCGCAGCGGCACGCGCTGCGAGGAGGTCTCGACCGTGCCGGCCGGGGTCACGTTGTTCTGCTTGGCGAGCGAATCGAACAGCGCCTGCGGCGTGATGCCGAGGGTGGCGAGCTTGGCATGGGAGAATTCGACGAAGATGCGCTCGTCCTGGTTGCCGTAGACGTCGACCTTGGTCACGCCCGGCACCTTCAGAAGGCGCTGGCGGAAGCCTTCGGAGACCTTCTTGAGCTGGGCATAATCGGCGCCGTCGCCGGTCATCATGTAGAGGATGGAATCGACGTCGGAGAACTCGTCATTGACGACGGGACCGAGAATCCCCGAGGGCAGCTGGCCCTGCACGTCGGCGAGCTTCTTGCGCAGCAGATAGAAGAGATAAGGCACGTCCTTCGGCGGCGTGGAGTCGCGGAAGGTGACCTGAAGCGCGGTGAAGCCGGGCTTGGAGTAGGTCTGCACCTTCTCGAAGTAAGGCAGCTCCTGGATCTTCTTCTCGATGGGATCGGCGACCTGCGCCTGCATCTCCTGCGCGGTCGCGCCCGGCCAGAGCACGGAGACGTTGACCACCTTCACCGTGAAGAACGGATCCTCGGCGCGGCCGAGCTTCTGATAGGAGAAGAAGCCGGCGACACCGAGTATGATCATCAGGAACAGGACCAGCGTCGGATGGCTGACGGCCCAGGCCGAAAGATTGAAGCGCTTCATCGCACTCTCCAAAGATGGTCCAATTGCAAAAAACACAGCCGCTCTGTTCAAACCGTCATCGCGAGGCAGCGAAGCAATCCAGGGGGCTGGGCAGGTTCTGGATCGCTTCGCCGCTTCAGCCCCAGCATTTGCGCTTGGGCCGAAACTCTCCTCGCAACGACGAACTCGTAAACTCTAGAAAGACAGTGACGAGACGATCCGCACCCGCTGGCTCGGATCGAGCTTCTGCACGCCAAGCGTCACGATCTTGGCGCCCTCTTCGACACCGCTCGTAATGACGACGTCGTTGCTCTCGTAGGACTTCACCACGACCGGCTTGAGCGCCACCCCGCCGTTGTCGTCGACCACATAGAAGGACGGCTTGCCGCCTTCATTGAACAGCGCCGACAGCGGCAGCCGCGCGACACGCTCGGTCGCGGCATCCGACAGCGTCAGCGTCGCCGTCATGCCGAGCGAGACCTTGTCGTCGGCCTCGGGCAGCGAGAACTTTGCGAGATAGGTGCGCGTCGCGGCATCCGCGGTGGGCGCGATCTCGCGCAGCTTGGCCGCATATTTCTTGCCCGGCTCCGACCAAAGAGTGACGCTGGCGGCGCCCGACTTGGCACGTCCGACCAGCGTCTCAGGGATCGCGACGACCGCTTCCTTTTCGGCAAAGCGGGCGACACGGATCGAGGTCTGGCCTGCGGCAACCACCTGGCCGGGCTCGATCAGCGTTGCGGTGACGACGCCACGGGCGTCGGCGTTGAGCGTCGCGTAGGAAAGGGAATTCTTGGTCAGCTCGACCGAGCGCTCGGCCCGGTTCAGGCGCGCACGCGCCTCGTCGGCGGCGGCGCGGCTCGAATCCAACTGCGCGTCGGTGGTCCAGCCTTTGGCCCTCAAATCCTTGGCGCGCTGCTCGGCGGCGGCGGCTTGCGCCAGCACACCGGTCGCGGCCGTCAGTTCGGCCACGGACTGCTCGGCCTGGAGCTTCAGATCGACTTCGTCGAGGGTCGCGAGCGGCTGGCCGATCTCGACGGTCTGGCCGACCTCGACCAGGCGCTTGGCGACCTTGCCGGCGACGCGAAAGCCGAGATCGCTCTCGATCCGGGGCCTGACGGTGCCGACGAAGCTGCGCTCGGGCGTCTCGGCGTCATAGTGCGCGGTCGCGACCAAAACCGGCCGCGGCGGCTCGGCTTTCTCAGCGACGGTATCATTGCACCCAGCCAACGCGGCGGCCATCAGCGCCAGCGATACACCCGCCAAGAGCCTGGAATAGCTGGACAAAACCGAACGGACGAACATCGGAGGACACTCCTGCATCTCGAATGAGAGGAATGTCGACTATTCACTGATGAAAGTCAACAATCGTCAGTCATCAGGAATCCGTGATCGTTAAGGGGCGGTAAGGATTGGGATGCCCCCGGAGCAAGATGGTACTTTTGTAGGGCGGGCAAAGCGAAGCGTGCCACCACGTCCTCGCGATCGAATAGAAATGGGTGGGCACGGCGCGCGACGAGCGCACCTTTGCCCACCATACGGAGCCAAGCAGTCGCGCGGGCTGCTTACCGCCCCTGTCCGGCGAACTCGTGCTTGCTGTCGTGGCCGCCGATGAAGACCAGGATGCCGGCGATCAGCGGCAGAATGGCAAGCACCAGAAGGCCGGTCGAGGTCTGGCCCGTGGCTTCCTTGACCCAACCGATCAGATAGGGACCGCCAAAGCCGGCGAGGTTGCCGATCGAGTTGATCAGGGCGATGGCGCCGGCCGCGGCGGTGCCGGAGAGCCAGGCTGTCGGCAGGGTCCAGAACACGCCGAAGCAGCAGAACACGCCGATCGCGGCCACCGTCAGCACCACCATCGTCATGGCGGGATCGGTGAGATAGCTGGAAACGCCGAGCGCGACCGCCGTGAGCAGCAGCGGCGCGCCGACATGCATCACGCGCTCGCGCGTGGCATCCGAATGGCGCGCCCACAGGATCATCGCGATGGTGCCGAACAGATACGGGATCGCGGTGACGAAGCCGGTCTGGGCGTTGGTGAGGCCGAACGCCTTGACGATCTGCGGCAGCCAGAACTGCATGCCATAGAGCGCGCCGACGAAGCCGAAATAGACCAGGCTCAGCATGATCACCTTCGGCGACGTCAGCGCTTGGCCGAGCGAGGGGTGCTTCACGGCCTGCTTGATCGCGATCTCAGAATCCAGCTTGGCCTTGAGCCAGGCCTTCTGCTCGGCCGAGAGCCAGTCCGCCCTCTCCGGCCTGTCGGTGAGATAGAACCAGGTGACGATGCCGAGCAGCACCGACGGGATGCCCTCGATAATGAACAGCCACTGCCAGCCCTTCAGGCCCATCGCGCCGTCGAGCCCCAGCAGCAGGCCCGAGACCGGCGCGCCGATCACGGTGGAGACCGGAACGGCGACGGCGAAGGCCGCGAGGAAGCGGGCGCGATATTCGGCCGGATACCAGTAAGTGAGATAGAGAATGATGCCGGGGAAGAAGCCGGCTTCGGCGACGCCGAGCAGGAAGCGCAGGACGTAGAAGCTCGTCACGCCGCTGACCACGGCCATCAGCGCCGAGATGATGCCCCAGGTCACCATGATGCGGGCGATCCAGCGGCTGGCGCCGAACTTCTCCAGCGCCAGATTGCTCGGCACCTCGAAGATGAAATAGCCGATGAAGAAGATGCCGGCGCCCCAGGAGAAGATCAGCGGCGTGAACTTCAGCTCGGCATTCATGGTCAGCGCGGCGAAGCCGAGATTGACGCGGTCGAGATAGGAGAAGAAGTAGGCCAGCACCAGGAACGGAATCAGGCGCCAGGAGATGGCGCGGATCGTCGATGTCTCGATTTCCGACTTGTTGGCGTTCTTGGCTGCGCCGGTGGAACCGGCGTAGGTCGTGGTCTGGCTCATGGCTTCCCCCAGGGTTGTTGCTTTTATGGGCTGGTTGCGGTTTTCAGCATCGCGAACAAAGAGTCAATGGAGCAAGCAATGCACGGAGCGCAGCCGGACAAACCTGTTGCGCTGCTACGGACATCGCTGATCCGCGCCAGCATGGCGCTGGTCGTGATCGCCTGCGGACTGTCGCTGCGCTGGTACGGATTTCCGCTCGGGCTTCCCGCCTTCGTCGTGAAGTACGGCGGCTCGCTGTTGTGGGCGACGATGCTGTTCCTGCTGCTCGGGATTTTGCTGCCACGGCTCACTGGGGCGCAGCTTGCAGCCGTCGCGATGGTGACCGCGATCGTGGTCGAGTTCTCCCGGCTGGTGCATACGCCCTGGCTCGATACATTCCGCCTAACGACCGCCGGCGCGCTGCTGCTCGGGCGTATCTTCTCGCTGTGGAATGTCGTCGCCTATGCAATCGGAATTGCGTTCGGCGTCTGGATCGATCGGCTCGTCGCGATCCGCAGTCTCATAGGGTGGGCAAAGGCGCCCTAGCGCCGTGCCCACCATTTCCTCCACGGATAATGATGGTGAGCACGCCTTCGCTCTTCGAGCTACGGCGGACAAGTCGCTTTGCCCACCCTACGAGGCCGACGCCGTGGCGAGCAGCCTCACTCCGCCAATTGAAACCGCTCGAACCGGTCGAGCTCTTCCTCGATCTTGCGCTTGAGCTCCCTGCGCCCCGCCGTCTTCTTCCCCTCCCCGACCCAGGTCCATTTCTGCATCAACAGCTTCCTGGCCTGCCGGTCGGTCTTGAGATCGAGCGCGGCGACGATCTCGTCGCCGACCAGCACCGGAAGCGCGAAATAGCCCAGCTTGCGCTTGGCTTTCGGCACATAGGCCTCGAACAGGTGATTGTAGCCGAAGAAGAGATTGGTGCGCTTGCGCTGGATGATCAGCGGATCGAACGGCGAGAGGATGTGGACGAGATCGGGCGAGACGCCCTCGCCGCCACTCTCGATCACCGACGGCTGCGCCCAATGCTCCTGCTTGCCGGCACCTTCGATCGCAACAGGGACGAGCTCGCCACGGCGAACGCGCGAGGCGATCAGGCCGGAGACGGCCTTCTTGCTCGGCGCATCGAGATGGCAGATCGAATCAAGGCTGACCACGCCCTGCGACCGCAGCGCGCGCTCGAGCAGATAGGCCGTGATCTCCTTCGCCGAGGCCGGCTTCGGCAGCTTGTCCCAGCCGAAATGCCGCGTCATCAGCTCGTAG
The DNA here is from genome assembly GCF_032290525.1 of Bradyrhizobium cosmicum. GTDB lineage: Bacteria > Pseudomonadota > Alphaproteobacteria > Rhizobiales > Xanthobacteraceae > Bradyrhizobium > Bradyrhizobium cosmicum_A. The sequence continues at coordinate 292,227 of NZ_JASXTA010000007.1, forward strand.
GTCTTGAGCATGCCCTGGCGCGCGCTGACGGTCGCAACGCCGGTATAGAAGGCGAGCTGCAACGCCCGCTTCGAGGGCTTGCGGCTCTGCCACAGATGCTCCTTCTCGGTGAGCACGTCATCCTCGATGTCGCGGATCGTCAGCGGACCGGCGCGCAGCAGCCGCATCACCTTGCGCGTGTCGGCAGGCTTTACCGAGGCATACCATTTGTGGCCCTCGCGGCGATGCTCGCGCATCGCCGGCAGGAAGAAGCGGAAGTCGTTCGCTGGCACGTAGGACAGCGCATGGGTCCAGTATTCGAACACGCTTTTGTCGACGCTCTGGGCCTGGCGCAGATCGGCGCGGCGATAGGACGGGATGCGGCTGAACAGGATGTGATGGTGGCTGCGCTCTATGACGTTGATGGTGTCGATCTGCACATAGCCGAGGTGTGCAATCGCATCCGCCACCGCCTGCGGGCCTTCCCCAAACGGCGTGCGATGATCCAACCTCTGGGCATGCAGCCATATCTGCCGGGCCTGCGTCGTGGTGATCGGAAGCGGTTTGGGCGTGCGGGACATTGCAGGAGGCAATGTAGCGGGATTCGCGCTGAGGCAAATAAAGCAGTCAAAGAAAACCGCGCTGCCATCTGCTGACAGCGCGGTCGGTCACCGAACGGCTCCAAACTATTTCGCGCTCATCTTCTGCGCCTTCATGTAATGCTTGCAGGCGCCGCGCATATTGCCCTTGCTCATCTCGGTGTTGGCTGAAGCCATTTCCTTGGCCATGGCCTGTTTGGCCGGCGAATCCACGGTTCCCATCGCGGTCATCGACTTCCCGATTGCCTCGCCTGTACAGGGCTGCATCTTTGCCGCAGAAGCTGGCGAGGCCGCGAGCGCGGCGAGCAGAACGGTCGAAAGCAAAATTCTCATCGAATGTCTCCTCCGTAGGACAAATCCGGCGCCATGCCGGCCAACACGGGAGCCATTCTTCAGCGACAAGTTTTCAGGGAGAAGACATTTTCGTTGCTGCGCCGCAGCGCCAGCCCCCTATTAACGTGCGGCTTTTGGGCGCTCCCCGATGCTGCCCGTGGCAACGTCCGGCTCGCACGACGCCTTGCCGCGCCCCTCCGACTGGCAGCGATAGACATTGCCGGTGAGACGATCGACCAGCCACACGTTCTCCTCGGTCGGCCCTCCCAGGCCGACACAGCGGGAGGTCAGACCCGTGATCAATGTCGACAGCAGGATCGCCACCGCGATCATCGCCGCGCCGATATAGATCGGCATGGAGTTCAGAAAGACGGTCCGATCCGGCGGGCCACCGCGATAGGTCTCACGCTGATAATCACTTGGCCTCGGCACGGGATGGAACTGAGCTCCTGTCGCGGACAAATTGTCGAATGATTGAAGCCTGTTAGGGGGCATCTGGACGAATTCTTGTTCGCGCGCGGGCCGCGTGGCGACCCCTTTGCGGCGATCGGTGCACGCGGGTTTCCGGGAACCCTCAGAAGCTGGTTCGAAGCAAGCGATCTCGCGGCAAACCAGAATGACCTTGGCGTGGCGGCTTTGAGTGTGATCAAGATCACGTAAAAGCCTTTGAACCTGACCTAGGCTCGCGGCATCAAATCGCTATCAGGCGTAACACCGAGGATATGACAATGACCCGTTTTGATAAGTTTTTTGGATTGAAGGCGATCACTCTTGCGGCCGCGCTGTCGATGACGGCGGGCCTGGCTCTGGCCGGCGACAACGTCTCCTCGAGCCAGATTCTGGATGCTTTGAAGCCGAAGCCCGTGACCCGCGGCCTGTCCGCCGGTCCGCAGGCCGACCTCGCGCTGCAGGCCAAGGAAACCACCTTCCTGAACACCGTGCGCAACCGCTCGACCCGGTCGCTCTCGACGGGCGAGCGTGAGCAGATCGCCGAGTTGGCTGCGACCAAGCCGAAGATCGATCTGGAAATCCAGTTCGACTACAACTCGGCCGACATCGCCAAGACCTCGGTGGCCTCGGTGCAGGCGCTCGGCAAGGCGCTGTCGGACCCGTCGCTGAAAGGCTCGACCTTCGTGGTCGCGGGCCACACCGACGCCGTCGGCACGGAAGCGTACAATCAGGGGCTCTCCGAGCGGCGCGCCGACACCATCAAGAAGTACCTGGTTCAGAACTACGGCCTCACCAGCACAGATCTCGTCACCGTCGGCTACGGCGAGGCCAAGCTCAAGGATGCCGCGAACGGAGCCGATCCAGCCAACCGCCGCGTCCAGGTCGTCAACATGGACACCAAGACCGCGTCGAAGTGATCCTCAAGCCATCGTCCCACGAAACACGCCGCCTGCCATGATCGTGGCAGGCGGCGAATTCATATCCAGCTTTGGAACAGCATCAGCCGGCCGAACGTCTGCATCGATGTACCGATGAAAGCCGCCGAGACCGGCAGCATAACCGCGAAGCCGAGCGCGGCGACCCCGACATAGGCCCATAGCAGCCAGCACGGCAGCCCTTGCTTTCGCAGCACATAGACCAGCGCAAGCGACGTCACCATTGCGGCCGGCAGATAATAGTAGATGAAGCCCAGCGTGCGCGGCAGCAGCGCCCAGGCGAGCCAGCAGCCGAAATAGAACGCCGCGATCAGGAACGCATCCCAGCGGCGCGCGACGATGAAATCGCGCAGCACGGCCGCGAGCGCGGGCAACGCCGGCCACAGCACCAGCGGATTGCCGAGCAAGACGATGGCGGAGACATTGTCTTCTGCCGTCTTGTCGAACAAGAACCACACCGGGCGCGCGAGCAGCGGCCAGGAGGGCCAGGCGCTCATATAGGTGTGGCCGGCGATCGCGGTCGTGGTGTTGTCGGCAAAGATCCGGCGCTGCGCCTCGATCAGGTCGGGCAGCGACAATCCATAGAGCGGGACGAAGGCGGCAAGATATGTCAGCGCCGGCAGCACCGCGAAACACAGCGCAGCGTGAAGCAGCCTGAAACCGGACCAGAGATCCGGCCGGTACCAGTCGTCGGGCTTCGCATCGGCAAACAATGTGCGCCAGCCCTGCATCAGGCGGACGATCGCAACGATGGCGATGCAGATGCCGAGCGGAAACAGTCCGCTCCATTTGCAGGCCGCCGCGAGACCGAACAGGCTGCCCGCGAGTGCGAACAGCGCATGCGGACGATCCCTTCGAAAGCCGTGCATGAAGACCGCGATCGCGAGCAGACCGAGGCCGAGCGCAAAGATGTCGAGCATCGCGATGCGCGCCTGCACGTAGAGCATCTGGTTGAAGGCCGCGATCAGCGCGGCGGCGATCGCGGGCCCCTGCGCGGCGAACAGCGCAAGTCCGCACAGATAGATCGCGACGATTGCGAGCGCGCCGAACAATGTCGCCGGATAGCGCCAGCCGAACGCGTCGTCGCCGAACGCCGCGATCGACGCCGCGATCAGCTCCTTGGCCAGCGGCGGATGCATCGGATTGAGCATCGGCTGCGACATCGCGGGTGCCAGCATCTGCCGCGCCGCGGGCACGTAGTGCACCTCGTCGAAGACGAACTTCTCCGGCGCCGACAGTCCAATCAGCAGCGCAAGATGCGCGATCAGGAAAATTGCGACAGCGATCGCGGCGCTCTGCGACATCTTCGGAACCGCAGGCAATTCGATCGGCATCTGTGGGGATGTCTTGCGTGGCAAATCTGCGTCACCGCGGAGAAAAACAAGGATCGCGCTTTTCATTGAACGCATTCTGCCGCAACTGTCACTAAGCATAACGCACGTCCGGCGCTGCTTGTGATAATTCCGCCACATCAGAAGCACGCGCGATCCGGTACGATCAGGGACACATCGATCGGTTGCGAAATGAATTTGCGTTTCTGGCTTTTCCCCGCACTGCTGTCGGCCGCATCGTGCGCGGCGCCCTGCGCCCAGGCGCAGACGCGCGTCGGTGAGGCCGTATTGATCCAGAACGAAGTGGTTCGCGTGGCCGCGACCACGACACCCATCAATGTCGGCGACAGCATGCTGCGCGACGAGACCGTGCGCACCGGCGCCGAGAGCGCCGCGCGATTCGTCATGGCCGACAGCACCAACCTCTCGCTCGGGCCGAGCGCGACACTGAAGCTCGATCGCACGGTCTTCAAGGACGAGCACAGCTATCGTGACGTCGCGATCCGCATGACCACCGGCGCATTCCGTTTCGTCACTGGACGTTCGGAGAAGACCGCCTACAAGATCACGACCCCGCTGGCGACCATCGGCGTGCGCGGCACCACGCTCGACATCCTCTCGCAGCGCGGCCGTTCCGTGGTCGTGCTTCAGGACGGTGCAGCCAGCGTCTGCGCGACGAACTCGCAGTGCGTGCAGCTCACCCAGCCCGGCGACACCGCGATCATCATTTCGGCCGGCGGCAAGATCAGCATCACCAAAACCAATACGCCGCCCTGGACCTTTGCCGCCAACTGCGCCGCGAGCGCCGGGCTGTGCTCGGTCAACCAGTATGCGGCCGCTTCGCCGACCATCACGCCCGCCGTCCAGGACGACGGTATGCTGTGCGGGCGGTGATGATGGCAAAGTTTGACGCCAGGCGCCTCGTCCTCGCCGCTGCACTGACCGCAACCGCGGCGTTCGCGCTTGTCGCCTTCGATGTGCGACCGGCGGCAGCCCAGTCGGCGGTGTGCGAATCCGAGTGCGGTGAGCCGACCCCCGGCCCGACCTATTCGCCATCTCCGACACCCACACCGACACCGTCCCCTTCGCCGAGCCCCTATCCGTCGCCCTCGCCGAGCCCGTATCCACCGTCGGGCCCGACCGGCGCCGATTCCAGCGGCAATTCGATCGGCGGTCTCGCGGGCCAGCGCTTCAACCAGATGATCACCAACCGGGTGCTCGGCACGGTGCTGCTCGGCGTCAACGAGCAGGTCAATTGCAGCGACTGCATCAGCGCGTTCGGCTCGGCCGGCTCGTTCTCGGCCGGCATCCACGGCCGCAAGGAACTCACCAACAATCTGTCGCTGCTCGCCGGCATCGCCTACACGCAATACAACGAGGGCGGCTACCACATCACCAGCGCGCCGATCGGCGCCTTCGCGTTGCGCTATGACTTCACCGACTGGGGCTCGTCGCGCCCGTTCTTCGACGTCGGCACCATCCTGACACCGTGGGAAAAGGCGCGCTACACCCGCAGCTACAACACCAGCCTCGGACCGGTGAGCGTCACGGGCTCGACCAACGCCTCGAACTACGCCGTGTATGGCCGCGCCGGCTGGATGAGCCGCCTGTCACCGCGCGACGAGGTCGCGGCCTCGATCGAGGTCTGGCAGCTCTGGCAGCGCGTCTCCGGCTATTCGGACAGTGCGGTCGCGTTCAATCCGTTCGACGCCACCATTGCGACCGGCACCGACCGCACCAGCCTGGTCAAGATCGGCGGCCAGTGGACGCACCTCTTCGGCAGCAACATCGAGACCAACATCAATGGAGGCTGGGTGCAGTCCTTCGCCAGCCATAGCGGTATCGTCGCCACCGTGACCGGCGACGGCGTGGTGGTGCCGACCATGGGCAACCAGGGCTGGTTCGAATATGGCGGGCGCCTCGGTTTCCGCGTGCAGAAGGGCTGGGTCGTGGACCTGTTCGCCAACGGCACGCTCGGCCCGCAGCCGGTCGGCAACACCATCCACGGCGGCGTCGGGCTGCGGATGAATTATTAGCACGCGCCTTCGCTTCAAATTCCAATGTCATGCCCCGGCTCGACCGGGGCATCCAGTACGCCGCGGCCTATCGATTGACCAACGACCGTTTCGGCGTACTGGATCGCCCGGTCAAGCCGGGCGATGACAGTGAGCATGAGGCGAGAGTACGACCTCACGCCGCCGACTTGCCCTCGAACGCGCGGCGCAAGGTTTCCACATCCAGCTTCACCATCTTCATCATGGCCTGCATCGCGCGCGCGGCCGCGGCCTTGTCGGGGCTCGACAGGAATTCGAACATCACCTTCGGCACCACCTGCCAGGCCACGCCCCAGCGATCCCTGAGCCAGCCGCACTGCTCCACCTTGCCGCCATGAGCCAGGAATGCATTCCAGACGCTGTCGACCTGGGCCTGGTCGTCGCAATGAATCATCAGCGAGATGGCGTGGGTGTATTCCATCTTCATGCCGCCGTTGAGCGCGACGAGCGGCTGGCCGGCCACCGTGAACTCGACCACGAGCACGGAGCCCTCCTTGCCGGACGGGCCGTCCGAAACGTTGCGCTGGACGTGCGTGATCTCCGAATTCGGCACGAGCGAGACATAGAACTTCGCGGCTTCCTCGGCATCGCCGTTGAACCACATGCAGGGCACGAGCTTGGACATCGTGGATGCTCCTCTTCAGATCTGGTATTCGGGGCTTCGATCAGGCGTTCGCCATGTGGGGCTGGGCGGCGAAGGCCGCCATGTCCATCCAGTTCACACCCCACATATGGCCATCGGGATCCTCGAAGCTGCGGCCGTACATGAAGCTGTATTCGTCCTTGGGGCTGGGATCGGCCACCCCGCCCGCAGCCTCCGCCTTGCCGACGATGTCGTCGACGTCGTTGCGGCTGTCGGCCGACAGGCAAAGCAGGACCTGGTTCGAGGTCCTGGCATCCGCGATCGGCTTCGGCGTGAACTGGCGGAATTTGTCGTGGGTCAGGAGCATCGCGAAAATGGTCTCGGAGAAGACCATGCAGCTTGCCGTGTCGTCGCAGAATTGCGGGTTCCTGACCGCGCCGACCGCCTCATAAAAGGCGGTGGCCCGCTTGAGGTCTGTCACCGGCAGGTTGACGAAAATCATTTTGGGCATCGGAAGCTCCTTGGGCGGGGTTCTGCCCAAGGACGGATGGCCCGACAGCCATCCGACACCGCTTCCGGATATTTTTTTGACCTGTAGGGTCCGTGGTACCCAACCTGGTACCGTCTACGGCCTTACTTCTTCTCGTTGGGATCCCGGTGAATGGGATCGACCCACAGCACGGTCTCGGGCTTCTCGACCGGCTCGATGTCGAGGTTGACCGCGACCGCCTCGCCGTCGCTGCGCACCAGCACGCATTCCAGCACTTCGTCCGGGCTGGCGTTGATCTCCTGATGCGGCACGTAAGGCGGCACAAAAATGAAATCGCCGGGGCCGGCCTCCGCGGTGAATTGCAGGCTCTCGCCCCAGCGCATCCGCGCCTTGCCCTTCACCACGTAGATGACGCTTTCGAGATGGCCGTGGTGATGCGCGCCGGTCTTGGCATCCGGCCTGATGCTGACGGTGCCCGCCCACAATTTCTGCGCGCCGACGCGGGCGAAATTGATCGCGGCCGCGCGGTCCATGCCGGCCGTCGACGGCACGTTGGTATCGAGCTGGTTGCCGGGAATGACGCGCACGCCGTCATGTTTCCAGCGATCGTCGTGATCGTGGTCATGGTGGGAATGCGAATGGTCATGGCCGGTCATGGGACTTGCTTTCTGTTGGTTCCGTGCGCGGCAAGCTAACCAAAGCAGGCCCATCTAGCCATACCCAAAATCGGAACTCTCGTAACCGCCAGGTGTTGTCCTCGCAAGTAAACCGGAAGGAGCATTTCATGGGTAGCACCAGCGACAAGATCAAGGGCAACGCCAACGAAGCCATCGGCAAGGCCAAGCAGGGCATCGGCGAAGCCACCGGCTCAGACCGCATGAAGGGCGAAGGCGCGATCCAGGAAGTGAAGGGCAAGGGCCAGCAGGCCATGGGCGACGCCAAGGACGCCGCGAAGGAGGCGATGGATCGCGCTGCCGCTGCAGCAAAGCGCGCCGCGGAGTGACACCTGTAGATGAAAAGCGAAAAGACCGGCCGAAAGGCCGGTCTTTTGTTTGTGGGCTTACTTCACCGCGAGCAATTCCACGTCGAACATCAGCGTCGCGTTCGGCGGGATCACGCCGCCGGCGCCGCGGGCGCCGTAGCCGAGCTGCGGCGGGATGATCAGCGTGCGCTTGCCGCCGACCTTCATCGAGCCAACGCCCTCGTCCCAGCCGGCAATGACGCGGCCCTTGCCGATCGGAAATTCGAACGGCTCGTTGCGGTCGACGGACGAGTCGAATTTCTTGCCCTTCTGGCCGTTCTCGTAGAGCCAGCCGGTGTAGTGCATCACGCAGATCTGGCCGGGCTTTGGCGAGGCACCGGTGCCGGCGACGCTGTCGATGATCTGCAAGCCTGAAGCTGTGGTCATGGGCTTTCCTGCCGTCTGGGCCGAGGCCGTGGTGGAAACGAAATGCGACACGCCGCCGATCACGGTGATCGCCAGTGCCGACATCAGGACGAGAAGCACGCGCTGGAGACGCTGCATAAGACACCTTCCGTTTGAGGCCGAAGGTGTCTAGCCCAAGGACGGTACGGTTTCCACCCCTCAGACCTCGATATTTTCCAGCCGCACTGGCAGCTTGCGGATACGCTGGCCGGTGGCGTGATAGATCGCGTTGCAGATCGCGGCATTGGTGCCGACATTGGCGAGCTCGCCGAGCCCCTTCGCGCCTGCGGGGTTGATGTGATCGTCCTGCTCGGAGAGCAGGATCACCTCGACGCCGGGGACGTCCGCATTCACAGGCACGAGATAGTCGGCCAGATTGTCGTTGACGTAGCGCGCCGTACGCTCGTCGATCTCGGTGGCCTCCAGCAGCGCCGAAGACATGCCCCAGATCAGGCCGCCCATGAGCTGGCTGCGCGCCGTGCGCGGATTCATGATGCGGCCCGCCGCAAAGGCGCCAACCAACCGCGGCGCACGGATCTCGTGGGTGAAGCGATTGATCCGGACCTCGACGAACTCGGCGCCGAACGCGTAGGCGATCTTGTCCTTCATCTCGGGACCGCCAACCAGCCGCACATGCCCGCTGTGCATCGCCTTGAACGAATCCAGTGGCGCGCCGTCCGGCTTCCACTCGCCGTATTCCTCGACCAGGACGACACCGAGTGCATCGAATGCCTTCTCGATATCGAGCGGCCGGTCGCTTTTTGCCGCCTGGGTTGTCGGCGTCTGCCCCATGCCGATCGTCTCCCTGGCCTTGTCGGTGAAGCTGTCGTTCGGCATCATCGCCTTGAACAAGCGTTGGCGGATCTGGTCGCACACCATCATCACCGCCGAGCAGGTGCTGGCGGTCGAGTTCGACCCGCCCGCGACCGGCGCAGGCGGCAGGTCGCTGTCGCCCATGAAGACGGCGACTTTTTCCAGGGGCACACCGAGCCGCTCGGCCGCGGTCTGGGCAATGACCGTATAGGCCCCTGTACCTATTTCATGGCCGGCGATCTCGACCCGGGTGCGGCCATCGCGCTGGAGCCGCACGCGCGCGGCGGACGGCGCCATCTGCGTCGGGTAGCAGGTGGCAGCGCAGCCATAGCCGATCAGCCAATCGCCCTCCGCCATCGATTTCGGCTGCGGCGAGCGCCGCGCCCAGCCGAATGCCTTCGCACCCTCGTCGAAGCACGCCATCAGCGATCGCGACGTGTAGGGCTTGCCGCCGATCGGCTCATTGGTGGTGTCGTTGATGCGTCGCAGCTCGATCGGGTCCATCTCGAGCTTCACCGCGAGCTCGTCCATCGCGCTCTCCAGCGCGAACAGATACGGCACCTCCGGCGGCGAGCGCATGAAGCCCGGCGTGTTGCGGTCGGCGCGCACGATCGAGACCAGGCTGTCGACGTTCGGGCAGGCATAAAGCCGCGTCGTGGTCTTGGTGCCGCCGACGCAATAAGCGTCGGGACGCGAGGAGACTTCGGCACCTTCATGCCTGAGCGCGACAAGCTTGCCGTCACGCCCGGCACCGAGCTTGATCTCATGCCGCGTCTCGGCGCGATGCGTCGTGATGGTAAAGCCCTGGTCACGGGTCGGCACGAGTTTGATTGCCCGGTTCAGGCGCCTGGCAATGCCGGCGATGATGGCGGTGCGCGGAGTCATTGAACCGCGCGAGCCAAAACCGCCGCCGACATAGGGATTGACCACGCGCACCTCGTCGGCGTCGATGCCGAGCTGCTCGGCCACGCCGTTCTTCAGGCCATGGACATACTGGCTGCCCTCGTAAATGACGAGATTGTCGCCCATCCAGGCGCAGCTCGTCGTGAACAGCTCCATTGGATTATGGTGCTGGGTCGGCGTGTCGTAGGACGCGGTGAGCTTCACATCGGCCGCATCGAACGCCTTGGCGAAGTCACCGGCTTTCGGGTCGTCCTTGAACTGCGCGTTCTGTCCTTTCGCGGCGGCCGTGGTCGTTCCCGGCGAGTCGAACGTCGAGCTCGGCGTCGTGGCCGTATAGCTGACCTTGACCCGGTTGGCGGCTTCGCGCGCCGCTTCGTAGGTTTCGGCGACGACCACTGCGATGATCTGGCCATCATGCGCGATTTCGGCCGACTTCAGCGGCTGGATCGTCGTCCCGGCATAGCCGCCATTGCTGAACAGTTTCGAGTCCTTCAGCTTCGGTGCATTCTCGTGCGTGACGATCTCGATCACACCGCGGACACGCCTGGCTTCGTCGAGATCGAAGCTGTCGACGCGGCCCTTGGCGATGGCGCTGGTGACCAGGAACGCATAGGCGGGATTGGGCAGCGGCATGTCGGACGCATAGGTCGCCCGCCCCGTCACCTTTGAGACCGCGTCGTAGCGCGGCACGGACTGGCCCATATTCGTCTTCGGCTCCGGAGCAGCAGCGGTCATGGTCAGATCTCCATCGTTACGGCCTGCTGGAGCGCGCGTGCCACCACACGCTTGCCGAGCGCGATCTTGAAGCTGTTGTGCTGGCGCCCCCTGGCGTCTGCAAAGGCGGCGTCGGCGACCCGCTGCGCCAGGCCGTCATCGAATTTTTGCCCCTTCAGCAGGGCCTCGGCCTCGCGCGCCCGCCAGGGCACGGTGGCGACGCCGCCGAGCGCCACTCGCGCGTCCCTGATCGTGCCGTCCTGCACGTCGAGCGCGACTGCCGCCGACGACAGCGCGAACTCGTAGGATTGCCGGTCGCGCGCCTTGAGATACACCGAGCGCGGCCAGCGGCCGGGAATGACGAAGGCCGAGATCAGCTCGCCCGGCTGAAGCGCGGTCTCGATGTCGGGCGTGTTGCCGGGTGCCTTGTGCAGCTGCGCAAACGGCATGCTCCGGGTACCGGATTTGCCCGTGATCTCGACGGTGGCGTCGAGCGCGATCAGCGCCTGTCCGAAGTCGCCGGGATAGGTCGCGATGCACCGATCGGAGGTGCCGAGCACCGCATGCATGCGGTTGACACCGTCCATCGCGGCACACCCCGAGCCAGGAATGCGCTTGTTGCAATTCTCGTAGGAGACGTCTCGGAAATAGCTGCAACGAGTCCGTTGCATGACGTTGCCGGCCAGCGTCGCCATGTTGCGCAGCTGGGCGCTGGCGGCAAGCTTCAGGGAATTGGCGATGACCGGATAGCTACGCTGGATCTCGTCATGCGCGGCAACGTCGGACATTCTCGCGAGCGCGCCGAGGCGCAGGTTCTCGCCGCCGGGTTCGATTGCCGACCATCCCTGTGCCAGCGGATTGATGTCGACGATCGCGGCAGGCCGCATCACGTCAAGCTTCATCAGATCGATCAGCGTGGTGCCGCCGGCGAGCGGCTGTGCCGCCGCCTGCGTCAGTGGATCGGCGGCGGCTGCGGCGGCGCTGAGCGCCTGCACGGCCATATCGGGATCGGTCGCCCTCCGATACGAAAAAGGTCGCATGGCCTAGCCCTTCATGATCTCAGGCGCGGCCTGCTTCACGGCGGCGACGATGTTGGGATAGGCCGCGCAGCGGCAGATGTTGCCGCTCATGTATTCGCGGATGTCGGCCTCGCTTCCGGCATGCCCTTCCTTCACGCAGGCGATCGCCGACATGATCTGGCCGGGGGTGCAATAGCCGCACTGGAAGGCGTCGTTGTCGACAAAAGCCTGCTGCATCGGATGCAGACGTTCATTGGTGGCGAGGCCTTCGATGGTCGTTATCTCCTCGCCTTCGGCTGCGAGCGCGAGCGTCAGGCACGAAACCACGCGTCGATCGCCGATCAACACCGTGCAGGCACCGCACTGGCCGTGATCGCAGCCCTTCTTGCTGCCGGTGAGGCCCATATGTTCGCGCAGCGCATCGAGCACGGTGGTGCGCGCGTCGAGCTGGAGACGCTTGTCCTGGCCGTTCACCCGAAGGGTGACGTCGACCGGGAGCGCCGGATCCTGCGCCACTGGCGGTCTCGCATCCTGCGCGGCCGCGCGCGCGGCCAGCGGAACGAGTGCGCTGCCGGCGGCACCTGTCAAGAAAGCGCGCCGATCGAATCCGGATTGGGAACTTGCTTTGTCGGACATGGACGGCCTCCGCCGCTTCAAGACAACGCAGCGCACGCCTGCACCGCTCATCGCCCCTTAACTTGGGGCAATGAGCGCAGTTCCGAACGAGAAAGGGCGGCGCAGCAAATGCCGCCCCGCCCTGTGTCACATCTTCCTGATCCTCACGCGCGGAACCTCGTCCCGCGCGCGGATGATCAATAGCCGAGTGCGCAGCCGTCCTTGCGCGGATCGGAACCGCCGGTGAGCGTGCCCTTGTCCCAATCGATCCAGATCGCCTGCGCGCCGCCGAGCGGGCCGACCACGCTGGTGGTCTTGTGGCCGAGTTTCTTGAGCCCTTCGACGATATCGGCCGGCACGCTATCCTCGAGCTGGTACTGGCCCTCGTAGTGCAGGCCGCGCGGCATGTCGATCGCCTCCTGCACGTCGCAGCCATAGTCGAGGATGTTGGTGACGACGTGAGTCTGGCCGACTGGCTGATACTGCCCGCCCATCACCGCGAACGGCATCACGGAGCGGCCGCCCTTGGTCATAAGGCTCGGCATGATCGTGTGCAGCGGGCGCTTGCCGCCAGCGATGCAATTGGGATGGCCCGGTTGGATGCGGAAGCCGCCGGCGCGGTTCTGGAACAGCACCCCGGTCTTGTTGGAGACGATGGCCGAGCCGAACGAATGCGCGACCGAATTGATGAACGAGCAGACGTTGCGGTCCTTGTCCACCACCGTGATGTAGATGGTCGAGGGATTCATCGGCGGCGCGACGTTCGGCAAATCGAGCATGCCGTCCATCCGGATCTTGCTGATGTGTTCTTCGCAGAATTCCTTGACGAGGATCCTCGACACTTCGACCTGCATATGATCAGGGTCGGCGACATGCAGCTCACGATGCATGTAGGCGATGCGTGCGGCCTCCGCTTCGAGATGGAAGCGCTCGATGCTCAGGGGCGCGTACTTGGTCAGGTCGAAACGCGACAGGATGTTGAGCATCAACAGCGCGGTGAGGCCGGGGCCGTTCGGCGGGCACTGCCAGACGTCATGGCCCTTGTACATGGTGCCGATCGGCGTCGTCACCTCGGTCGCGTGCGCGGCGAAATCGTCGAGCGTGTGCAGGCCGCCGATGCCGCGCAGGGTCTCGACCATGTCTTCCGCGATCTCACCCTTGTAGAAGGCGTCGCGGCCGTCCTTGGCGATCGCGCGCAGCGTCCTGGCGAGTTCGGCCTGGCGGATCACGTCGCCGGCCACCGGCGGCTTGCCGCCCGGCAGCAAGTAACGCGTCGTGTTGGTGCCACCCTTCAGCTTCTCGAACTGATTCTTCCAGTCGAAGGCGATGCGCGGGGCGACGACATAGCCTTCCTCGGCCGCCTTGATCGCGGGCTGGAGCAGCCGGTCGAAGCCGAACTTGCCGTGATCGCGCAGCACGGTCGCGAAGGCGTCGATCACGCCGGGGATCGAGACCGCATGCGCCGAGGTCAGCGGCACGGAGTTGATCTTGTGCTCGAGATACCAGTCGGCGTTCGCCGCCTTCGGCGCGCGGCCGGAGCCGTTATAGGCGACGATCTTGCCTTCGCCACGCGGCTGGATCAGCGCAAAACAGTCGCCGCCGATGCCGGTCGATTGCGGCTCGATCACGCCGAGGATCGCCGATCCCGCAACAGCCGCGTCCACCGCTGTGCCGCCCTCGCGCAGCACCTCGATCGCGGCCAGCGAGGCCTGCGGGTGCGAGGTCGCCACCATCGCGTTGGTGGCGTGGACCGTGGACCTGCCGGGGAAATGGAAGTTTCTCATCGAATATCTTGCTCTCGTTAGGCCGCCTGGGCCGCTGGCGCGGGTCGCGCGCGTCTCGGAAAAACCGGGCCTACATGACACATTCGAGCCCGCTGGGGCAATGCTGGCATACCAGGGAAATGGCTGCCATCCGCTGGGCGTATAGACCTTCGCAGAGCCCGGCCATGCGGGTTTTCTGAGCGGCCGCCGCCTGCTAAACGGGCCGGCATGATCCACAAGGTCGCCGCCTTCTATCAATTCGCCGCCCTGCCCGATTATCGCGAGCTGCGCGAGCCGCTGCGCGCGTTCTGCGCCGGTCTCACGCTGAAGGGCAGCGTGCTGCTGGCCAGCGAAGGTATTAACGGCACGATCGCAGGTGCGCCGGAAGCGATCGACGTCTTCGTCCATGAGATCGCGCACGGCGGCCTGTTCGGCGGGCGGCTGGACAATCTCGAATTGAAGTTCTCGGCCGCCGAGGTGATGCCGTTCGGCCGGCTCAAGGTGCGGCTGAAGAAGGAGATCGTCACGCTCGGCGACGCGGCCGCCGATCCGACCCGTCAGGTCGGCACCTATGTCGATGCAAGCGAATGGAACGCGCTGATCTCGGCGCCGGGGACGCTCGTGCTCGACACCCGCAACGCCTTCGAGGTTGCGATGGGGACGTTCGAGGGCGCTGTCGACCCTGAGATCAAGAGCTTCGGCCAGTTCAAGGATTATGCCGCAAAACAGCTCGATCCGGCCAGGCATCGCCGGATCGCGATGTTCTGCACCGGCGGCATCCGCTGCGAGAAGGCCAGCGCGCATCTGCTCGCGCGCGGCTTTACCGAGGTCTATCATCTCAAGGGCGGCATCTTGAAATATCTCGAAGAGGTGCCTGAGGCGCAGAGCCGCTGGCGCGGAGAATGCTTCGTGTTCGACGAGCGCGTCGCGCTCAGTCATGGTTTACGCGAACGGGACAAGGACGCGGCGCTTGACGAATGAGATCAAGACACCTGGCGAGATTCTTGGCGAGCGCGTCGACGCGCTGGAGATGCGCATCGCCTATCAGGACGACACCATCGAGACGCTGAACCAGACCATCACCGCGCAATGGAAGCAGATCGACGTGTTGACGCGGAAGATCGCGGAGCTCGGTGAGCGGCTTCAGGAAGCTGAAACGAATGCACCCGGCCCTGCCAACGAGCGCCCGCCGCATTATTGAGTGATATTTACTGGCCCGAAGCCTTGGGCAGGTGCGCCACCTGGACCGACATCATCAGGCGATCGCGCCCGGCTTCCTTCGCCGCATAGAGCGCCTGGTCGGCAGCCTCGATCAACGTGCCGACACCGGCGGTGCGCTCCAGCGCCGGCCGGCAGACTGCTCCGCCGAGCGACGCGGTGACGCAGCCGAAGGCGAGATTGGAGCTGTGGACGAGGCCCGCCTCGCGAATAGCCTTCCGTATCCGCTCGCCGATACGGGCGCAGCCCGCGGCATCGGTGTTCGGCAGCAGCATGGCGAATTCCTCGCCGCCATAGCGCGCGGCGAGATCGCCGGGACGCTTCATCTCGGCCGCGATGACCCGCGCCACCACGCGCAGGCAGGCGTCACCTGCGGGATGACCGTATTGGTCGTTGTAGGACTTGAAGTGATCGACGTCGATCATCAACAAGCCGAGGCTCGAGCGGTCGCGGTAAGCGCGCGCCCATTCCTCGTTGAGCCGGTCGTCGAAGCGGCGGCGGTTGGCAAGCCCGGTGAGGCTGTCCTCGATCGCGAGCGTTTCGAGCCGGGTCTCCAGCTTCTTCTGCTCGGTGATGTCGCGCGAGATCGCGACCACGCCGTCGACGCTGCCATTGTCCTTGCGCGTCACCCGCATGGTCGATTCGAGCCAGACCTCGGAGTTCGTCCGGTGCGTGTTGCGGTAGGTGACGCGTGCCTCCTCCTTGTCGCCGCGCTTCATCGCATCGACGATGGCCTGGACCTGCGGCCGGTCTTCGGCGTGAATGCCGGCAAGCGCAAGTGTGCCGATCAGCTGGTTGGCGCGCCAGCCGACGACGCGGGCCGACGAGGGCGAGACATAGCGCAGCCGCTCGTCGAGCCCGATACGCGTGACCATGTCGCTGGAGCCTTCTGCGAGCAGGCGGAAATGAGCTTCCTTCTCGACCAGCGCGGCAGCCATGCGCTGACCCCGCTGCAATTGCCGCACCAGCACCGCGCCGATCACCGCGATCAGCATGACCAGCGCGAGCACGTAGAGCATGCGGGAGATCGCCGCAGCGCGCCAAGGGGCGAGCAGCTCGTCCTTGTCGACTGTGGCGAGCAGGACGAGCGGATAACGGCCGCTGCGCTTGAAGAAGCTGACGCGTTCGGCGCCGTCCAGCGGCGACTTGAAATGATAGGCGCCGCTCGGCCGCTGCAGGCTGGCATCGCGGAGCAGCGGCGTGTTGGCAACGCTGCGGCCGACGAACTTGTCGTTGCGCGGGTTGCGCGCGATGATCAGGCCTTCGCCGTGCGTCAACGCCACCGAGCTGTTGCGGCCGATCTCGAACTGTTCGTAGAAATGCGACAGATATTTCGAGCTGATGGTCGCGAGCACCACGCCGCCGAAGCTGCCGTCCAGCTTGTTGAAACGGCGCGACAGGGTGACGACCCACTCGCCGTCGAGCAGGCTCTTCACGGGACGGCCGACATGGGGCTCGCGCTTCGGGGAAAGCTGATGGTGGCGGAAGAACGCGTCGTCGCTGAGCGTCGATGCGATCGTGCCGGGCGAGGTCAGCCAGTTGCCGTGGTCGTCCATGATGGCGAGACTGTGCACGCGCTGCATCGCCTTCTTGCGCGCTTCCAGCAGGGTTCTGAGTTTGGCGACCGTGGCCGGCTCGGTGCCGTCCATCTCCAGCCGGCTGACGACGCCGACGACGCCGGAATCGAGCAGATCGAGGCTGTCCTCGGCATGCTGCGTCAGCGAGCGGGCGACGTTCGCCATCTCGGTCTCGGCGCCCTTGAGCACGGCATCGCGCGCGGCCCACTCGCGCCAGCCGCTGACGCCGAGAATGGTCGCGCAAGTGAGCGCGACGAACGCCGCCGCGCGCAGCGGCAGGCGGCTCCATCCAGCTCTTTGTGAGGCGACGCTCATGCGGCAGAACTCTCCGTTAGCCGGAGGTTCCACCGCTTCTGTTATTGAACCCTGAAAGGCTTGTCGACATTCGCCGGGATGTGCGGGTTTTCCCGTACTCCTACGGACTGCAGCGTCATTGGATCGCTAACAATGCGTTAGCGACCCTATCGGAAACCGGCGCCGCTAGCTGAAGATCGCCTTGACCTTCTGCCAGAGCGAAGGATTGTCGGCGTCCGCATCGGCCTTCGAGGGCGTCGGCTGCGCGGCGCTGACGGGATCGGACGCGGGGAAAGTATCTTCCAACCCGGTATCGAGCTTGGCGTTGCGATCGGCGGCGAGCGCATCGCGCAGATCGTCGGCGTGCTTGTCATGCGGCGCGGGATTGAATGTCTGGGCCATGCAATTCCTCCTCCATTGGGCTGGTCAACGCGGCCCATTTGCGCTGGTTCCCCTGTTCCGCTTCCGCTCCCGGCAGTGTATCAGGAACCTCAACCTGCATCAGGACAGTCCGTGCCCCAATCTGCGACAAAACCGTTCATCGACGTGCTCTCCGGCGAGCGCCAGGCCGTCCCGCCGGTGTGGATGATGCGGCAGGCCGGCCGCTATTTGCCGGAGTACCGCGAGGTGCGCGCCAAGGCCGGCGGCTTCCTCGATCTCTGTTTCAATCCGGAGCTTGCCGCCGAGGTCACGCTGCAACCGATCCGAAGGTTCGGCTTCGATGCGGCGATCATCTTCTCCGACATCCTGGTGATCCCCTATGCGCTCGGCCGCTCCGTGCGCTTCGAGGTCGGCGAGGGTCCGCGGCTCGAGCCGCTGGATGATCCCGCCAAGGTCGCGACGCTGGCGCGCCGCGCCGATTTCGCCAAGCTCGCCCCGGTGTTCGAGGCGCTCACGATCGTGCGCGGCGCGCTCGACGCAAAGACCGCGCTGATCGGCTTCTGCGGCGCCCCGTGGACGGTGGCGACCTACATGGTCGCGGGCCGCGGCACGCCCGATCAGGCCCCGGCGCGGATGATGGCCTACCGGCATCCCGAGGCTTTCGCAGAGATCATCGACGTGCTGGTCGAGAACTCGATCGCGTATCTGCTGAAGCAGCTTGCGGCCGGCGCCAATGCGTTGCAGATCTTCGACACCTGGGCCGGCGTGCTGCCGCCGGCCGAATTCGCGCGCTGGTCGGTCGAGCCGACACGGCGCATCGTCGAAGGCGTGCGCGCAAAAGTGCCGGACGCGAACATCATCGGTTTTCCGCGCGGCGCCGGCGCGCAACTGCCCGGTTACGTCGAGGCGACCGGCGTCAACGCGGTCAGCATCGACTGGACGGCGGAACCGGGCTTCATCCGCGAGCGCGTGCAATCACGCGTCGCCGTGCAAGGCAATCTCGATCCGCTGGTGCTGATATCAGGCGGCGCCGCGCTCGACCGCGCGGTGGACAACGTGCTGGCGAACTTTGCGCAAGGGCGCTTCATCTTCAATCTCGGTCACGGCATCCAGCCGGAGACGCCGATCGCCCATGTCGAGCAGATGCTGAGGCGCGTACGGGGGTGAAAAAATTCGGTCCCCTCAAGGAGGCGGAAACAAAAACCGTTAAAACAACCCCATGCACAGTACAAATCATTGAAGAATTCTGCCCGGCGCAACCATAGGCCCTGCGGCTCATGGCCCGTAGCTGCCTCTCCGCTTGCGGGTTGCTATGGATCGAAAGATGGCCGCGATGCCCACACGTGATCAGCGGACAGCGACGCGGTTAGGCTCCTTGGCGGGGCCCTACCCCAAACAGCTTGAGAATGGCGTCGCGGCCTAGCAAGAACGCGAACCAGGGGTCAGGTCATTCATCGTCTTCAGCCTGAACCGGTGGCTTCTGAGCGCTCTGAACGTTCTGGCTCAGCGACGCCAGCGCGGTGTTCAACTCATCAGAGAGGGGCGCGAGGTCCCTAATGTCCTCGAAGGCTTGGGCGACCCGCTCATTCGCCGATTTCACGAACGGTTCGAAGCCATCAGAGATGCGCGTTCCTGCTCCAAAGACGGTGGAAACGGCCATCGGCCCGAGCAGGAGGACTGCGCCTCCGATGATGCCAATCTTGCGGATGCGAGCGGTCCGCGGCGGTCGCACGAGACGGTCATTGCTCATTGTCTTTACCTCACGGCGTACAGTCCGTGCATCATGCCGATCGTTGCGGGCAAACGGTAGATCGGGCGTCTACCATTAGGAGGTACTCAAGCCGAGGCGCGTTCTCGTCGAGTTGCACGCGAACGCCAAGCACCGTCGATCTGGGCGCAAGATGATCGACGCCATCGTCGCGGCCAAGAAGGGCTCGTGCGGACGTCCATTTCGCGCCACATCGGGAAAAGCGACTTCAGCACTCAACGACTCCGCTAGCCAGAGCGGCGACGGGACTATCATTTCATCTATAGGACAACAGCACTGGCTTGATTAGCATCGCGCCGGTGATGACATTATAGGTCATCGGGGACACGTTGGCCCCGACACACAGGCAACGCATTGACCGCCTCATTCGGATGAAGGCTGTGCGTCCTGCGGCTAGCAGGCTTGGGCCACGTTCGAGCACCGCTCGGCGCGGCAAACCTCTACGCAAAACGCAGCGCAACGGCACAAGCCGCCGAGGGAGACCTTGGCGGCTTTTGCGTGGGGTCAAATTAGACTAGCCTGTTGAGCTGCACGGCTTATCGGAGGACGCGAATGTGAACTCCACCCTTAAGATCCAAAAGTCGGAAGCAACCCTGATCGAACAGATCAAGGCCGAGATCAAAAAGCGTTCAGAGGCGAAAGCCAAACGGATGCTGCTCAAGCGGCCCAAAAGGCTGGCCAAGCGCTGCGGCTAGTCGATCAGCTCGTCGGTGTCGCCAGCGTCTTTGAAGAGCGTCTTCAAGAGCCGCCATAGTTGGGCCGACCTACTCCCGCTGACGGCCACTCCTTGCCTGGAGGACGGAGACGCCGGCGAAGTCATGCGTCGCTACCGAGGCATTGCCCCTGAATCGAAGATCACAGCCACCGCGGCCAATGATGTGGCCGCGGTGGAGCGTCGAATGCACCTGTACGCTCAGAACGCGGGCTGATATGCTTCCATGATTGGGACAGCATGGTCGCCGGTCCGTTAGCCGTCGCGTGGCTTCCTGGAAGGATGCATATCGTTCAGGTCGAGTCCCGATCCCGCATCGCTCCGGATTTTTCGACGCAAATGGATCATCAAGCGGCTTAATCGTCCCACGGAAACACGATGGGAGGTGCGTCATGGCTGCATCTGACTGGCGTCTCGAAGGCGAATGGATCAAGAACTGCAATTGTGCATTTGGCTGCCCCTGCGATTTCAATGCTCCGCCGACCCACGGCAGCTGCAAGGGCTTGGTCGGCATGAGGATCACCAAAGGACATTTCGGGAGTACCAAGCTCGACGGCCTGGTGTTCGCCGCAACCGTCGATTTTCCCGGCGCGCTGCATGAGGGCAACGGGCAGATGCAGCCGATCATCGACGAACGCGCCACGGCGGAGCAGCGCGAAGCCCTGTTCAACATCTTCTCCGGCAAGCATTCAGCCGACGGCACGCTGTTCCATATCTTCAGCCTGATCGTCACCAAGATCCACGATCCGGTCTTCGTGCCTTTCGAGTTCACCTTCGATAAGAACGGGCGCGTCGCCAAGCTCGTCGCCAAGGGCGTGCTGGAGACGGAGGTCGAGCCGATCAAGAACCCGGTGACCGGTACGCCACATCGTATCCAGGTCGTGATGCCGGAAGGGTTCGAGCACAAGGCCGCCGAGGTGGCCTCGGCCAACATCCGCTCGACCGGGGCGATCAAGTTCGACACGAAAGGCACGCACAGTTCTCTCGCAAACGTCGTACAGACGCCTGACGGTGTTGCGGCTTGATGCCATGTAGGGTTCTGTCCTTGATCTGACCTAGGCGTGTGAGCCCAATGGCTGAGCTGTTGGCCTTGGAATACTTGCTGCGGCGCGACCGGCTTATTGTTGGCGTCGGGCTGGCTGTCGTGGTGGCGCTGGCGTGGGCATATCTGGTCACCGGGGCAGGCATGGACACCGACATGGCCAACATGGCGATGGATATGCCGATGCCGTGGTCGCCGTTCTACGCGGCGCTCGTGTTCGTCATGTGGTGGGTCATGATGATCGCCATGATGGTGCCGAGTGCGGCTCCCACGATCCTGCTATTTACGACAATCCGCCGCAAGCAAGAGACCTCCGTTAATCCCCCGGCGGAGGCCTGGCTCTTTTTTGGCGGCTATCTTGTGGTGTGGGCCGGTTTCAGCCTCTTCGCCATCCTGACGCAGTGGGGCCTCGAACGCGTCGGGCTGTTGTCGATGGCTATGGCAAGCACCAGCCCGGTACTCGGCGGTGTCATTCTGATTGCCGCAGGGCTCTATCAGTTCACGCCGGTCAAGCATGCTTGCCTGCGCTACTGCCAGAGCCCGGTACTATTCCTAAGCCGGTACTGGCAACCTGGTGCAGGGGGCGCACTACGCATGGGGCTCCGGCACGGAGGCTACTGCCTCGGCTGTTGCTGGTTCCTGATGGCGTTATTGTTCGTCAGCGGGGTTATGAACCTTGTCTGGATTGCCGGCATCGCCCTCTATGTCGCATGCGAGAAATTGCTGCCATACGGCCGCGCGTTCAGCCGCGCCGCCGGTGTCGCGCTAAGCGCTTCGGGCGTGTTTCTACTTGCCCGCGCGTTCATTGCTTAATTGTCGGAGAGCGATTGCCAACCACAATAAGTGCCATGTCTCCTCATCGCCCATCGCGACATATTGCGATGACGCAACAGCTTGGTCGCCGTAGATGAAAAGCCGGTCGTTGCCTCACTCCACCGGATTTATGGTCCACGCCCTAGCGCGGCCGGCTGCGCTCGATGATCTCGGCGGCGCCCTTCGTCAGCAGATCCAGTCCCACCGCGCGGCCGAGCTCGCGCGGGCGGTTGGCCGGGCCCGTGCGTGAAGCTTCGATGATGGTGTTGCCGGAGAGATCGAGCACGGATGCGGTGAGCGACATCTGATCGCCATCGATGGTCGAGAATCCTGCCACCGGCGAATTGCAGTGACCATTGAGCACCCACAGCACCTCGCGCTCGGCATCGGCACAGGCATGCGCCGAGGGATCGTCGATCGATGACAGGATTTTTCGCGTTTGCCAGTCCTGCGCCGCGCATTCGACGGCGACGATGCCCTGTCCTGCCGCGGGCAGCATTTCCGCCGCGGCGAATTCATAGGCGATCCGATGGGAGAGGCCGACGCGGTCGAGCCCCGAGCGCGCCATGATCAGCGCGTCCGCGGGTCCCACTGCACCGCCGTCCGGCAGGCGCTGCTTCTCGCCATTGTCGAGCTTTCGCACGCGCGTGTCTGCGGCGCCGCGGAAGTGGATCACCTCGATATCCGGAAACAGACGCCGCGCATAAGCGGCACGGCGCACGGCATTGGTGCCAATTTTAAAGCCCTTGCCGCGCGACTGGCGCAGCGCCCCCAGCGTCACGCCGTCGCGCAGCACCAGCGCATCGCTCGCCGGATCGCGCGACAGCGTCGCGCCGATGACGAGGCCGGGCGTGTCCTCGTTGCCCGGCATGTCCTTCAGCGAATGCATCGCGGCCTGCAATTCGCCCGACAGCACGGCGGCGCGGATCTGCGCCACGAAGGCGCCGCCCTTGCCGCCATGCGGCAGCAGCTTGCTGGTCTGGTCGAGATCGCCAGTGGTGTCGAACTTGACAATCTCGACGTCGAGATCGGGCATGGCGGCGGTCAGGCGGCGCGCAATCTCTTCCGTCTGGGCCAGCGCCATCGCGCTCTTGCGGGTGCCGATCTTGAATCGCGTAGCCAAGTCCAAATCCTCTCGAGACGCGAATTTACCGCGCATCCTCCAATATCATGTCGGAGGCCTTTTCGGCGATCATGATGATCGGCACGTTGGTGTTTCCCGACACCAGATCCGGCATGACGGAGCCGTCGACCACACGAAGGCCTTCGAGCCCCCTCACCTTCAGCCGCTGGTCCACCACCGCGAGCGCGTCATTGCCCATACGACAGGTCGAGGTCGGATGGTAGATGGTGCTGCCGCGCTCGCGGCAATAATCGAGCAGTTCGGCGTCCGTGGATACCTTCGCCCCGGGATCGTACTCGTCGATCACAAACGGCTTCAGCGCCGGCGCATTCAATATCTTGCGCAGGATCTTGAGACCTTCGACGTTGGTGGTGCGGTCGGTCTCGGTCGACATGTAGTTGATGCGGATCTCCGGCGGCACGGTCGGGTCCGCGCTCTTGATGCGCAATGAACCGCGGCTCTCGGGCCGGAGCTGGCAGACAGAGGCGGTAAAGCCGGAAAAACCATGCAGCTTCTCGCCCATCTTGTCGGTCGAGAACGGCAGGAAATGGACCTGAATGTCGGGCGAAGCGAGCCGCGGGCTGGTCTTGAAGAAGGCGCCGGCGGTGCCGGCCGCGATGGTCAGCCAGCCTTTGCGGAACAGCGCATAGCGTGCACCGGCCATGGTGCGGCGGAGCGGATGATTGATGGTGTCGTTCAGCGTAATCTTCTGCGAGCAGTGCATCACGATGCGGACCTGCATGTGGTCCTGGAGATCGTGGCCGACGCCCGGCGCGTCCAGCACCACATCGATGCCGTGCCGGCGCAGCAAATCGGCGGGGCCGACGCCGGAGAGCTGTAGGAGCTGCGGCGAGTTGTAGGCGCCGCTCGACAGCACGATCTCCTTGCGCGCACGCGCGCGGCGCAGCAAAGCGCCTTGGCGGTATTCGACGCCGACCGCACGGCGCCCCTCGAACAGGACGCGCTGGCCGAGCGCCCCGGTTTCGATCTTGAGATTGCTGCGCGTCTTTGCGGGACCGAGATAGGCCACCGACGTCGAGGCGCGGCGGCCGTTGCGCGT
Organism: Bradyrhizobium cosmicum; assembly: GCF_032290525.1. Classification (GTDB taxonomy): domain Bacteria; phylum Pseudomonadota; class Alphaproteobacteria; order Rhizobiales; family Xanthobacteraceae; genus Bradyrhizobium; species Bradyrhizobium cosmicum_A. The sequence goes on from NZ_JASXTA010000007.1 coordinate 316,222, forward strand.
CGTGGTCTGGAACAGGCCGACGCCTTCCTGGGTGGCGCCGTTGAAATCGGGATTGTAGGGCAGACCGGTCTCGACCGCGGCATCGATGAAGGCCTTCGACAGCGGATCGGTCACCACCATGTTGGAGACCGGCAGCGGACCGCCGCTGCCGTGATACTCATCGGCGCCGCGCGACTGATTCTCGGCCTTCTTGAAATAGGGCAGCACGTCGTCATAGCCCCAGCCGGTGTTGCCGAGCTGGCGCCAGCGATCATAATCCTCGTGCTGGCCGCGCACATAGAGCAGGCCGTTGATCGAGCTCGATCCGCCCAGCGTCTTGCCGCGCGGCTGAAATACCTGCCGCCCTTTCAGCTCGGGCTCCGGCTCGGTCTGGTACATCCAGTTGACGGTCTTCTCCTTGAACAGCTTGCCGTAGCCGAGCGGCACGTGGATCCAGATGTTGGAATCCTTCGGGCCGGCCTCTAACAGCAGCACGCGGTGCTTGCCGTTCGCCGACAGGCGGTTGGCGAGCACGCAGCCGGCGGAGCCGGCACCGACGATGATGTAGTCGAATTCGGGATCAGACGGCGTGAGGGCAGAATTTGCGTTCATGCGCTACGATTCTTTTTGTTGATGGGCGTTTCCGGTTCGTCAGTAGCACAATCATTCCCGCAGTCGCAGCGCCTCGACCAGCGATCTGAGCGCACGGGCATATTCCGCGCCCGCCCTTGCGATATCCGCGCGGCCGGCGCAGGCGACCGCGGCCTCCGTCACCGCACCGAGCAGCAGCCGCGCCAGCGGCTCGACCGGCTGCCGCGCGATCAGGCCGGCCTCCATGGCCGCCGCAATTGCACGCGGCAGCTTGCCGCCGAAATGCCGGGCGTCGATCTTGCGCCAGCGTTCCCAGCCGAGCACGGCTGGACCGTCGCGCAGGATGATCTGGCCGGTCGGACCCTTGGCGGTCGCGGCGAAATAATGCTGGGTGCCGGCGACCATCGCGGCGAGCACATCCTTCTCCGCCCGCGCAGTGCTGTCGATCTCGGCGACGAGGTCGCGCGACACAGAATCGAATACCGCTTCGAACACCGCCTCCTTGGTCTTGAAGTGATGATAGACCGCGCCCTTGGCGACGCCGGCAGCGTGCGCAATCCCGTCCATTGTGGTGGCGGCGAAGCCCTGCGTCCCGAACAGGCGGCGCGCCGCCGTCAGGATCGCCTCGGTGGTCGCCGCTCGCCGCACCGCCTGTTTCGCCATGAGTCTCGTCTAATCAAATTCTGCATCGGCGGCCAGTTGACTTTTCGACTATCGGTCGGTATTTACCGACCAACAGTCGGTTTTATTCGTGAGGTGCGCCATGCCGAGCCGTGACATCGTCGAAGCCTTTGCGAAGCGGCTGGAGGACGGGGATTTCGTCGGAGCGATCGAACAATTCTGTACGCCCGACGCCGTAACCTACGAGAACAACGCCGCGCCGACGGTCGGCCGCGACAAGCTGGTGGCCAAGGAGCGCGGCGTGCTTGCAGCTTCGAAGGAAGTGAGGGCCGTGCGTATCGGGCCGAGCCTGATCGAAGGCGACAACGTCGCCACGCGTTGGAAATTCAGCTTCACCAATGCCGAAGGCGTCACGCGGACGCTGGAAGAGATTGCGTGGCAGACCTGGCGGGGCGATCAGCTGATTGAGGAGCGGTTCTATTACGATCCGAAACAGTTGGGGCGCTGAGTTTCGCGATCACAAGAATCGGAAAGGTTGCGCATGACCTGCCGCCGCCGTCATCGCCTGCGAAAAGCAAGTGGTGACCAGGCTTGCGGCGGATGTACGCGGCCTGACGTTATCCATTTCCCGAAGATGTTTGTCTGGCCGCCAGCCACATGCCGATCCGTAGAGGCGCTTTCGCCGCGGAGATGGTACCATCGCTCCTAGAGGATCTGCCCATCGCCGTCCGGACATGACCAAACGGGCAAGTTTTGGGAGCCCTAAGCATGTTTCGCCTGCAACATGTTCGCCGCCGCGAAATTGGTTCAAGATATGATCCTGCAGGGCTCTTGTCTCCGACCGGAGAGCGAAAATGTCCTCGTCCGATGGTACAAGTGGAACGACTGACCCAGCCCGCCGCGAGCGGAGAAGAGCCAATACGTTACTGCTGATCCTGGCCGTCGGATTCCTTGTTTTTTGCGCTGCGGCGGGCGCGCTGTATTATGCCCTGCAGCCGGTAACTCTTCGGATTGCCGTCGGACCGGCGGGCAGCGACGACCACAAGGTGATTCAGGCGGCGACCGAGGCCTTCGCCAGCGAAGGCAGGACGGTCAAGCTGTCACTGATCACGACCGACGGCGCGGTCGAAGCTCTGGCCCTGCTAAGGGCTGGCAAGGCCCAGCTCGCGGTGGCTCGTGGCGATCTGGAGATGCCGGCCGACGCCCAAACCGTCGCGGTCCTGCGCAAGAACTTCGTCGTCCTGTGGTCACCTTCCGGACTTGCGGGCAAGAGCTCCAAGAAAAAGCCCGCGGCGAAAATCAAGGAGATCGCCGATCTCGCAGGGCACAGGGTTGGCGTGATCGGCCGTACGCCGGCGAACCCCGCGTTGCTGCGGGTGATCCTGGGCGCCGCCGGGGTGGAGTCGGACAAGGTCGCCGTTGCGCAATTCGGCACGGACCAACTCGAGGAGCTGGCGCGCGATCGGAGCCTCGATGCATTTATGGCGGTTGGTCCGCTCGACAGCAAAATCACCTCCGACGCAATCGCTGCGACGGCTCGGGCGCGGGGAGAGCCGAAGTTTCTCGCGATCGAGGCATCGGAAGCCATCGCCCTGAAGCACCCGCGTTATGAATCCGAGGAAATTCCGCCCAGTGTCTTCAATGCGTCTCCGGCTTGGCCGGATGACAAAGTAGAGACGGTCAGCGTCAGCCATCTGATCTTGGCGCAAAAGACTTTGCCCGAAACAACCGTCGCGGCATTTTTCCGGCAATTGTTCGCCGTTCGTCAAGTGATTGCCCGGCGAACGCCCGGCGTCGCGCACATCACCAAGCCGGACACCGAGAGAGACGGAGAGTTGCCGGTACATCGCGGAGCGGCAGCCGTCATCGACGGCACCGAACGTACCTTCCTCGACAAGTATGGCGATTACTTCTGGTTTGCGCTCCTGCTGCTCTCCGGGATCGGCTCGGCCGCCGCCTGGCTGCGCCACTATCTGAATCGGGATGAACGGGACGAAACCACCAGCCATCGCAACAAGATCATGGCGATGGTTTCCGGAGCACGCACCGCGGAATCCAACCAGCAACTTCTGGCGATGCAACGCGAGGTCGATACCATCATCAGTGAAACGCTCGAATGCTACGATGATGGTGCCATCGAGGAAGAGGAACTGGCGGCCTTTGGTTTGGTGCTCGAGCTGTTTGATCACGCCATTGCCGAACGACGCGCGGCATTGCAAGCGGGCTCGCTCGAACCCGTTCGCGCCGGGACCGGAAGCCGCAGCCTCTCGACCCCACGATGACGGCCACTACAAGCATCGAACAAGCATGGACGGCGTGGCGGGCTGGAATTTTCAGCAGGCGATGCCCGCGGACCTTTGCCGACGAGGTGGCCGAGCAATAGCGTTAGCCTACGGCGTCCCTTCGCCGGAGGCCCAAACCCCTCTCAAACCGCGTCCGCCCGCAGCAGCGTGTCCACGGTGATGGTGCCCCGCGCGCGCGAGACGCAGGCGCAGATCTTGCGGTTCTCCTGCTTCTGATGGTCGCTGAAGAACACGTCGCGATGGTCGATCTCGCCGTCGATATCGACCACGTCGATGGCGCACAAGCCGCATTCGCCGCGCTTGCAATCGTACATGACGTCATGGCCACTGGCATTGAGCACGTCCAGCATCGAGCGCTCGCGCGGAATCTCCAGCTCGACATTAGAGCCCTTCAGGCGCACGCGAAACGTTTCGGTCGGAAGCGTGCCGCTGGAGCCAAAGGTCTCGTAGCGGAGATCGGGGAGCGGATGGCCGGCGCCGATCCAGGCGTGGCGCGCGGCATCCAGCATCCGCATCGGGCCGCAGAACAGCGCGAGCGAACCTTGCGGCAACGACGCGAACAGCACCTCGAGGTCGAGCCGCTGGCCTTCGTCGCTCGCATGAACCACGAGGCGATCGCCGAGCAGGGCAGAGAGATCGTCGAGATAAGCAGCCTCGGCCCGCGAGCACACCGCATAATGCAACGTGACCTCGGCCCCGCGCCGCGCCAGCGCCTGCGCGGCGCCGAGGATCGGCGTGATGCCAATGCCGCCCGCAATCAGGCAGTAGCGTTCGCGCGTCCAGTCAACCGCGATCAGCGAGGCGGGCGTCGTGATGTCGAGCCGCGCGCCCGGCTGCAACGACCACATATAGCGCGAGCCGCCGCGGGAATCCTCGGCGCGGCGCACCGCGATCCGCAAGCCGCGCGGCGAAGCCTCGCCGACCAGCGAATAGGACCGGGTCTCCGGTAAGCCGTCGATGGTGACGCTGACATTGATGTGGCTGCCGACCGGATAGGCGGCGCCGTCGAACCGATCCGGCAGGATCAGGAATTCGCGAATGCCGGGAGCGAGGTCGCGGGTCGACACCAAGCTTGCGGGGGTCCAGGTTTCGATGAAGCGCATGAGAATCCCCTCAATCGGTTGCGGACTTGATCAGCGCGAGCGCCGGCAGCAAGTCGAGATGAGTCCGGTTGCGCAGCGCAAGCCGCAAATTGCGCACGGCAAGCCGGGCATGCTCGCGCATCACGGCTTCGGCGCGGGCGCCTTCGCGGTTCTCGATGGCGTCGATCACGACGCGATGGTGCTCCTGCCCGATGATCAGGATCTGCTGCGCTTCCGTCAGCGCCGACTGCGCCATTACGAAGGCGCTGGGCGAGGCGAACGGCAGCGCGGAGGCGCGGTCGATCTGCCGGATCAAGGGCGGGCTGCGCGACAATTCCGTGAGCAGCGCGTGGAAACGCGCGTTCAGCGTGACATAGGACGAAAAGGCGTCGACCGAGATCGGCACCTGGCGCAGCAATTCGTCGATCGCCGCGAGGCATTCCTTCAGCGGCTCGAGCTCGCGCGCGGAGACGCCGCGCTCGGCGGCGAAGCGCGCGGCGAGGCCCTCCAGCGTGCCGCGCAGCTCGATGGAATCGGAGATGTCGCGCTCGGAGAACGCCTTGACCATGAAGCCGCCGGAAGGGATCACCTCCAAGAGGCCCTCCTCCTCCAGCCGCACCAGCGCCATGCGCACCGGCGTGCGCGAGGCGCCGGTGGTCTCCACCGCCTGGAGCTCGGAGATGCGCTCGCCCGGACGCAACGCGCCCGACAGGATCTGGTCGCGCAGCGCGAGCTGCGCCTTCACGGTCTGCGAGACGGAGCGGTCGACCTCGGCCATACCGGCTTACTCCGCGGCCTGCAGATGCTGCGGCGGATTTTCCTTCGCCACCATCCTGTCGATCAGCTTGCGCGTCCACATCGCGCCGGCGTCGATGTTGAGATTATAGAAGATGCGGTCGGGATTCTCGTCCATCGCGCGCTGCTGCGCCTCGAGGATCAGCTCGTCCTCGTGGAAGATGCCGGAGACACCTTCGCGGATCTCGGTGGTGATGCGCTGCTCGCCGAGCTGGTAGTTGCGGACGAAGGCCCAGAAATAATGGCAGGTCTTCTCGGTCTCCGGCGTGATGGTGTTGAGCACGAAACCGTTGACGCCCTGCGAGCGGTCGCCCTCCGGCGCGCCGGTGCCGGTCGGCGCCACGCCGACGTCGATCGCGATGGTGCACGGCGCCTCGAAGCGGATGATCTGCCAGCGGTCGACCAGGCCGGGCTTGCCGAGCTGCTTGGCCCAGAACGGCGGCGCCTCGATGCCGCGCATCCAGCGCGTCACCGTCACCGTCTTCTCGCCATGGGTGACGTCGAACGGCGCTTCGGCCACTGCCTCATTGCCGATGGACGAGCCGTGTACGAAGGTCTCGTGAGTGAGGTCCATGAGATTGTCGAGCACGAGGCGGTAGTCGCAATTGACGCGGATGGTCTTGCCGTCGCCGGCCCAGGCCGGATCGTGATTCCAGTGCATGTCGGGCACCAGCGCGGGATCGGCCAGCGCGGGATCGCCCATCCAGAGCCAGATGTAGCGGTGACGCTCGACCACGGGATAGGCGCGCACGCAGGCCGACGGGTTGATGGTCTCTTGCGAGGGCATGAAGGTGCAGCGCCCCTGCGCATTGTATTTCAGTCCGTGATAGCCGCAGACGACGGTGTCGCCTTCGAGCCGGCCCTTCGACAGCGGCACCAAGCGGTGCCAGCAGGCATCCTCCAGCGCGGCCACCGAGCCATCGGCCTTGCGGTACATCACGACATGCTTGCCGCAGATCGTCCGCGGCAGCAGCGCCGGCTTCACCTCGGCGTCCCAGGCGGCGGCGTACCAGGCGTTCATCGGGAAGGGTTTTGTCACCGGCGATCTCCCAAGGCTTGTATGCGTTATGTATACAATAGCAGGGGGACAGAATCGTTCAAGGCCTATTATAAGGTATAATAGTACTTATTACAGAAAATATGTATACAGATCCAGAGATGGTGACATTTCCCCGCGGAGGGGGGAATCCAGGCACGCCGCGGCAGACATTGGGTTCACGCAACTTCCGCCGCGGAGTATTGGATCACCCGCTTTCGCGGGTGATGACACCTGTTGATGCGGCGAGTCCTTCCCCTGAGGGGCAGTGAGCGCGGCAGCTTCGTCGGCAATTACGCCCCGAACACCCTCTTCAGCCCCGCCTGCGCCTCGTCCTGGATCCGCTTGAGGTGATCGGTGCTGCGAAAGCTCTCCGCGTAGATCTTGTAGACGTCCTCCGTGCCCGACGGCCTTGCGGCGAACCAGCCGAAATCGGTTTCGACCTTGATGCCGCCGAAGGGCTGGCCGTTGCCGGGCGCCTTGCTCAACGTGGCGCGGACGGGATCGCCGGCGAGGACCTCGAGGCCGAGCTGCTCCGGCGTGACCGACTTCAGGATGGTCTTCTGCGGCCCCGTGGCCGCGACATCGATGCGCGCATAATGCGGCACGCCGAGCTCGGCGGTGAGGTCGCCAAAGAACTGGCTCGGATCGCGGCCGGTCTTGGCCATGATCTCGGCCGCGAGCAGGCCGAGGATGATGCCGTCCTTGTCGGTGGTCCACACCGTGCCGTCGCGGCGCAGGAACGAGGCCCCTGCACTCTCCTCGCCGCCGAAGCCGAATCCGCCGCTGACCAGGCCGTCGACGAACCATTTGAAGCCGACCGGCGTCTCCACCAGCTTGCGGCCGAGCTTTTTGGCGACGCGGTCGATGATCGAGCTCGACACCACGGTCTTGCCGATCGCGGCATCCTTGCCCCAGTCCGGGCGGTGCGCGAACAGATAGGCGATCGCGGTCGCAAGATAATGGTTCGGGTTCATCAGCCCGCCGGTGCGCGTCACGATGCCGTGGCGGTCGGCATCGGTGTCGTTGGCGAAGGCGACGTCGAAGCGGTCGCGCATCGCGATCAGGCTCGCCATCGCGTAAGGAGACGAGCAATCCATGCGGATCTTGCCGTCCCAGTCGACCGTCATGAAGCGGAAGGTCGGGTCGATCGCCTCGTTCACGACGGTCGCCTTCAGTCCGTAGCGCTCGATGATCGGATGCCAGTAATGTACTGCGGCGCCGCCGAGCGGATCGATGCCGATATTGACGCCGGCTGATCTGACGAGGTCGAGGTCGACGACACGGCCGAGATCGGCAACATAGGGCGTGATGAAGTCGTAGGCGTGGACGTTCGAAGACTTGCGCGCCTTGGCGTAATCGATGCGCTTCACGTCCTTCAAGGCGTCGGCGAGATAGGCGTTGGCGCGTTTCTCGACGATGCCGGTGACATCGGTGTCGGCCGGCCCGCCATGCGGCGGATTGTATTTGTAGCCGCCGTCTTCAGGAGGATTGTGCGAGGGCGTGACGACGACGCCGTCCGCAAGGCCCGAGGTCCGGCCCTTGTTGTAGGTCAGGATCGCGTGCGAGATCACCGGCGTCGGCGTGTAGCCGCCGTCCTTGTCGATCATGACCTCGACGCCGTTGGCCGCAAACACCTCGACGGCGCTGACCAGCGCCGGCTCGGCCAGCGCGTGGGTGTCGATGCCGATGAACAGCGGACCGGTCAGTCCCTTTTCTTGTCTGTAGTCGCAAATGGCCTGCGTGGTCGCGAGGATATGGCCCTCGTTGAAGCTGTTCTTGAAGGAGGTGCCGCGATGGCCGGAGGTGCCGAACGCCACCCGCTGCGCCGGGTCGTCGACGTCAGGCCTGCCGGCGAAATAGGCCGTCACCAGCCGCGGAACGTTGGTGAGCGCGTCCGGCGAGGCCTGCTTGCCCGCCGCGGGATGAACATCAGCCACTGAAATATCCTCGTCCTGTCGTCCAGAGATTGCGGGATACCATAGCATCGGCCGGCCCCCCGCCAAGGGCACAACACGCGCTGTGGGCTGGCTGTTCCCGAGATCATGCTATGGTCGTTCGGATCGCGGTTTTTCGAGTCGGGGCATGACGCTGTTTCACAGGCTCTTGGTTGTTATTGTCTGGCTTGCGACGGCCTGCATGGTGCCCCATGCGATCGCCGCGGAGTTCTACACCGAAGACCTGCGTATCCCGATGGCGGAGGCCGGGCCGCAGGGGCTGGAGGCCTTTCTGGTCCGCCCGGCCGGGGCGAACCGTTATCCGCTCGCGCTGCTCAGCCACGGCTCGCCGCGCAAGTTCGACGACCGCGCGACCATGTCGGCGCACAAATATTACGCCATCGCGCTCGAATATGCCCGGCGTGGCTTTGCCGCGCTGGTCGTGATGCGGCGCGGCTACGGCACCTCGGCCGGGGGGCGCGTCGACAGCGTCGGTGCTTGCGCGAATGCCGCTTACCTGCCGGCGGCGGCGGTCGCGGTCGCGGATTTGCGCGCGGCGATCGACGCGATGGGGCGCAGGGCCGACGTCACTACATCGGGCATGATCGCGGCCGGCCATTCAGCCGGCGGGCTTGCCACCGTCGCGCTGACCGCGCAGGCGCCCTCCGGTCTCATCGCCGCGATCAGCTTTGCCGGCGGCCGCGGCTCGCGCGATGACGACGACGTCTGCAACGAGGATGGGCTGGTGCAGGCCTTCGCCACGTTCGGCAAAACATCGCGCGTGCCGATGCTGTGGGTCTATGCGACCAACGATTCGTTCTTCGGTCCCGACCTGGCCCGACGTCTCCATGACGGGTTTCGCGGCAATGGCGGTCACGCGAAATTCGTCGCGGCGCCGGCTTACGGCGATGACGGCCATTTTCTCTATTCGGTGGTCGGCCGGCCGCAATGGACGCCTTATCTCGACGCCTTCCTGCGCGAGCGCGGGCTCGGCCACGACATTCTGAGCCCGCCCGATCCGCTACCGCCGCCGGGCCAGCTCAACGAGGCCGCGCGCGCCGAGTTCTCGCGCTATCTCGCCAGCACGATGCCGCACAAGGCGTTTGCGGTGTCGCCGAACGGCGGATACGGCTGGCGCTCGGGGCGCACCACGGCCGACGACGCCCAGCGCGATTCGCTCAGCGCCTGCATGAAATGGTCACCGACCTGCACGCTCTATGCGGTCGACGACCGGCTGGCCGGACCTGCGCAAAGAACGTTGACGGACCACAGCGCCCGCGCGCGGTAGGCGCTAGAGCCGCTCGCTGAGTGCGAGCTTGTAGCCGACGCCGGTGACGGTCGCGATCACGGGCGTGCCGCTGCCGACGAGCTTGCGGCGCAGCCGCGCCACCAGCGCATCGACGGTCCGGATGTCGACCTCGGCCTGGCGGTTGCTGACGACCTCGATCAGATAGTCGCGGCTGAGCGGCCTGCCGTCGGCGCCGACCAGCGCCGCGAGCAGGTCGAACTCGGCGCGGGTCAACGCGACCGGCTTGCCGTCGCTGCCGAGCAGCTCGCGCCGCGTCAGGTCGATGATCCAGTCGCCGAACGCGATCGAATTGTGGTTGCGCGCCGCCTTGCGGTCGAGCGAACGGCGCCGCAGCACGCTGCGCGCGCGCGCGAGCAGGTCGCGCAAATCGATCGGCTTGGTCACGTAATGGTCGCCGGCGACCTCGAGGCCGAGGATGCGATCGACGTCGGTGTCGCGGCGGGTCACGAAGATGATGCCAGCGTTGCCGGTCGCCTGGATCTCCCTGGCGAGCTCGAAACCGTCGCCATCAGGCAACTGGACGTCGAGGAAGACGAGATCGGTGCGCGAGCGCAGCGCCTGGCGGCATTCGGCGCAGGAGCCGGCGCCGACCACGTCGAAATTGTTCTCGCTGAAATAGCCGACCAGCATGGTCCGCGTCACCGGATCATCTTCGACGACGACCAGCCGCTCGCGGCCGGCGGGACGCACTTCCTGACGTGCGGAATCAGCCACGATGTTGGATGTCCTGTGCGTTGGCGGCCCAGCCTGAAAATTCAGGTCGCCGCGCAACGCGCGGTCATGTGAACGAGCATTCACGACCGGTTCGCCCCCGAATTGCCTGCTGGAATACTAGGCGTGTTGTGCTGCCCGAACAATACTGGTCACGATCTTGACCTATTAAGTATGAATTGGCCCACAATTCTCATTGCGCGCATCATCCTTCCGCCACGGCTCGCGCCAGCGCCAGCGCCGCGGGGTCACACCGGACTCAACCGCTGGTTAACGTAAAGAATGCGTTCGGCTTCGGAAAAGCCGGCCATGCCGCTATGGTCCCCGCGAGTGCGAAATCAGGGAGCAGACGCGAATGCAGGGGCAGGCCCGGCCGGCTGCCGGACGATCCGAGCAGGGTGCAAAGCCGTTCGGCCGCTCGCGCACGCTCGACTTGCTGCGCGGTCTTGCCATCCTCGGCGTGATGGCGATCCACGTCTCACAATCCTTTCCATCGAATATCCACGCCGTCGACTACGCCTTCATGTGCGGCTGGACCGGCGTCAACGTGTTCTACTTCGTCAGCGCCATGACGATGTGCCTGATGTGGACACAGCGAACCGAAGCGAACCCGGCGCGCAAATTCTACATCCGCCGTGTCTTGCGCATCGCGCCGCTGTTCTGGCTCGCGATCCCGGTCTATCTCGCCGTCAACGGTACGGGGCCGAGCTACAACGCGCCCGACGGCATCGGCCCGCTCCAGGTGCTCCTGACGGCGACGTTCCTGCACGGCTTCTGGCCCGACAGCGTCAACAGCGTCGTGCCGGGCGACTGGTCGATCGCCGCGGAGATGACGTTCTATCTGGTCTTTCCCGTCGTGATCACCGCCTTCGGATCGCGCCGCCATCTCTACCTCGCGCTCGCGATCGTGCTGCATCTCGCCAATGTCTGCCTGTTCAAGCCGTGGGCCCTCGCGCTGTTCTCGGCCTATTACGGGCCCGGCCACGAGGCCTTCGTCCGGAATGCGCTGCACATCAGCTTCCTGAACCAGCTGCCGGTCTTCCTCGTCGGATGCGCTCTGTTCTTCTCGCTGCGCGACGGCTTTGCCAGGTCGGACGCCGCGATCTTCGCCGTCTTCATCGCGCTGTCCTTCATCGCCGATCGCGCGACCGGCTCGCATGAGTTCAACTATCTCATGATCAACCTTGTGCTCGGCGCGGGCGTGGCCGGCTGCATCCGGCTTGCGATCCGCTGGCGGCCGATCGAGGCGCTCGGCCGCAATTCCTATTCCATGTATCTGTCGCACTTCGCGGTAATCCTTGGCCTGCGCCAGGTCTGGCCGCTTGCCGACGGGCTGGTCTCGCTGCTGGTCGCCTATGTCGTCACCGCCGCGCTCAGCTATCTCGTCGCGCGTGCGACTTGGCATCTGGTCGAGCGGCACGCCCAGGATCTCGCGCATCGGCTGACGTCCGCGACATCGGGCTGGTCAGGCATCCGGCCGACCACCGCCGTCACTGCGGCCGGCATGCACTGAACGCCCCGCTCCGTCCCTGGACCCGGCGCGGCTTGCCTCGCCTCCGCGTTCGAATCTACTGTAGGTGCCTAAGATCTGCACGCTGGAGTAGGCAATGGAGATCATACTGCTCGGCACCGGCAGCCCGCGCCCGGACCCGCGCCGCATGGCGACGACCACGCTGATCAGGCTCGGCGAGGAGAATATCCTGTTCGACGCCGGCCGCGGCGTCATGGTGCAGCTCAGCAAGGCCGGCGTGCCGCTCGGCGCGATCAACACGGTCTTTCTCACCCATCACCACTTCGACCACATCGGCGACCTCTACGATGTGATGCTGAATTCGTGGATGCATGGGCGAAAGGACGATTTGCGCGTCTATGGACCGCCGGACACCGAACGGCTGGTCAACACGCTGGTCACCCAAGTCTACGACAAGGACATCGTCTGGCGCGATCGGGGCGAGCCGGCTTTCGGAGGCTGGAAGCCGGTCGTGGCGACGGACATCATTCCCGGCCCTGTTCTCGACACCGGCCGCTGGAGGATCAGCGCCGAGCTCGTCTCGCATGGTGACGGCCTCGACATGCCGCCTGCCTTCCTCGCGCGCTGGATGTGTCTCGGCTATCGCTTCGAAGCGGAGGGCAAGGTCATTGCGATTTCCGGCGACACGGTCCCCTGCCCCGGTCTCGAGCGGCTGGCCGAGGGAGCCGACCTGCTGGTCCAATGCTGCTTCCTCGCGACGCCGGAAATCGACAACGAGCACTTGCGCCGGCTTGCAAAGTTCACGATCGCCTGCGGCGATACGGTCGGCAAGGTCGCCGCCGAGGCTGGCGTCAAGAAGCTCGCCCTGACCCACCACCGGCCGCGCACCGACGATTCCATGCTGAACGCGCTGCTCGCGGATGTCAGACGGGACTATGCCGGTCCCGTCGTGCTCGGCGAGGACCTCATGAGAATCGAGGTCTGAGAACCATCAGGTGGCCGGCCTCAGGACGATCCGACCTCGATCCGAAATGACAACTGCTCTTCCGCTCCCGGCGCGATGTGCATCAGGCCCGGCTTCCCGGTGAATTCGCCGTCGAAGCCGGCAGGACTTGCACAACCATGCCACGGCTCCATGCAGAGGAACGGCGCGCCCGTCGGCCTCGACCAGACACCGAGCTCGCGAAAGCCGCGCCAGGACATTTTCAGCCACGGCCCGCCGGACGCGCCCTGCCCCGCGGCATAGCGGACCGAATTGCTCGCAATCCGGTCGAAGATGACGGCATCGTCGACGAACAGGGATTCGGACAACGGCAGCACGCAGCCTGTGACCGGGCTCGGCTCCGTTGCCGGGCGCAGCAGGCCGCCATCGAGGCGGCGGACAGGAGACGACTCTGCGTTCGCGAAGGTCAGCGCGTAGCTGTCCTTCGCTGCTCCCGGTTGGAGCGGCCAGTTGAAAGCGGGATGGCCGCCGAGCGAGGCCGGCAATGTTTCGTTGCCGGTGTTCGCGATCGTGAGCGAGAGATCGAGACCGGATTCATCGAGCGCATAGGTCGCCGTCAGGCGGAACGCGAAGGGATAGAGCGCGCGCGTCGTCTCGCTGTCTTCGAGCACCAGGGCACAACGGCTCTCGCCGCGTTCCGACCACGCAAAGCGGCTGTCACGCGCGAAGCCGTGCTGCGTCATCCGGTACGTCTTGCCCCGGTGGCGCAATTCGTCGTTGGCGAGACGGCCGACGATCGGAAACAGCAGCGGCGCGTGGCGCGGCCAGGCCGGCCCCGCCTGCCAGACGAATTCGACGCCGGCATCGCTCGTCAGCGAACACATCTCGGCGCCTTGCGCCTTGATGGTCGCGGTGAGCCCGCCGCTACGGATCGTGTGCACGTCGTCGGTCATCACCGCCTGCTCGACTGGGCCGGAGCCTGCCTGCCTTGCAAGAGCACTTTTCTTGAGGCAGACGCTCGCATTCTGAAGCCCCATCACGTAAACATGAAGTAATCGCTGTGAAGGTTGGCGACCGTGGACCCCTTGATCAGGATCGTATCCTGGCTGTCCAGCGTGATCAGCACATCCGAACCCTGCTGAGCCATGTGAAGATCGTTGTAGCTTGCAGCAAGCGAGGAGCTGACCGAGATCTTGTCCGTGCCGGTGGAAGTATCGGTGTTGAAGCTGTAGATCGTGTCATTGCCGCCCTGATAGGTCACCGTGCCACCGTTGGTGGAGCGGAAGTAGAACGTGTCGTTGCCCGCACCGCCCGCAAGCTTCAGATTGTCGGCATAGGCATAGACCTCGTGGGCCCCGCTGGTGTGCGTATATTCGCGCATCGTTACGTTACCGCTGACATTGATCGTGTCGGTGCGGACATCGCCGGTCCCATCCTGGCTGTAATAGTCGACCTCACGGGAGCCGTCGGCCTTGACGAGCGCGTGGTTGAGGATCGCGCCGGTGCTGGAATAGTTGGAGATGTCCTTGCTGCCGTCCGTATTGTGTTTCTCCAGATAATCGTAGCTGCCGTCGGCGTGGAGCCGCTCGATGAGCGTCACGCTGCCGCTGGCATCGTAGGCCTGGTGGGTCGACGTGTAGGACTGACCGGTGATTTGATAGGCATAGGCGTCCGTCGAGCCGTCCATGTGGACGACATTGTCCTTTGTCAGCACGCCGCCCGTGTAGGTCTTGTTCTCCGAGCTGCCGTCCACATTGGCCGTGTATTCGGTCAGCTTGTGGCCCGTCGCCGCGTCATAGGTCGTCGTCGTGGTGCCGGTCGAGATGACCGAGACCTCCGTACTCAATTTGCCGGCGCCGGTATAGTAGTCGTAGAGCTTGGAGCCATCGGCGTTGTACACCGCCTTGTAGTCGTAGCTGCCGTCGGCATGTAAGCGTTCGACAAGCGTGACATTGCCGCCGGCGTCGCTGGCCTGATGCGTCGAGGTGTAGGACTGGCCGGTGATCTGGTAGACATAGGCATCTGACGAGCCGTCCTTGTGAAGGACATTGTCCTTCGTCAGCACACCGCCCGTGTAGGTCTTGTTCTCCGCGCTGCCGTCCACATACGCAATGTAGTCCGTGATCTTGTAGCCGGTCGCGACGTCGTAGGTCGTCGTCGTGGTGCTGGCCGACGTGACGGTCACCTGGGAGCTGTGAAGCCCCGCGCTCGTATAGTAGTCGTAGACCTTGGAGCCGTCCGCATTGTAGGCCAGCTTGTACTGGTAGCTGCCGTCGGCGTGGAAACGCTCGATCAGCGTCACTTTGCCGCTCGCGTCCCCAACCTGATGAGTGGTCGTGTAGGACTGGCCGGTGATGTTGTAGATGTAGACCTCGGCCGAACCGTCCTTGTGGAGGACATTGTCCTTCATCAGCACGCCGTTGGTATAGACCTTGTTGTCGGCGCCGCCGCCCACGTAGGCCGTATAGACGACGAGCTTGTTGCCCGTCGCCGTGTCATAGGTCGTCGTCGCGGTGGCGGTGGAGGTGACGACCACCTCGGAGCTCCGAACGCCCGTGCTCGTGTAGTAGTCGTAGACCTTCGAGCCGTCCGCGTTGTAGGCCACCTTGTACTGGTAGCTGCCATCGGCGTGGAAACGCTCGATCAGCGTCACCTTGTCGCTGGGGTCGCTCACCTGATGGGTCGTCGTGTAGGACTGCCCGGCGATGTTGTAGATGTAGACCTCGGACGATCCGTCCTTGTTGCGGACGTTGTCCTTCATCAGCACGCCGTTGGTATAGACCTTGTTGTCGGCGCTGCCGTCCACGTAGGCCGTATAGACGACGAGCTTGTTGCCGGTCGCCGTGTCATAGTTCGTCGTCGTGGTGCCGGTCGAGGTGATGACCACCTGATTGCTGTGAGCGCCCGCGCTCGTATAGTAGTCGTAGACCTTCGAGCCGTCCGCGTTGTAGGTCACCTTGTACTGGTAGCTGCCGTCGGCGTGGAATCGCTCGATCAGCGTCACCTTGCCGCTGGCGTCGGTGACCTGATGGGTCGACGTGTAGGACTGGCCGGCGATGTTGTAGACATAGACCTCGGCCGAGCCGTCCTTGTGGAGGACGTTGTCCTTCGTCAGCACGCCATTGGTATAGACCTTGTTGTCGGCGCCGCCGCCCACGTAGGCCGTATAGACGACAAGCTTGTTGCCCGTCGCGGTGTCATAGGTCGTCGTCGTGGTGCCGGTCGAGGTGATGACCACTTCGGAGCTCCGAACACCCGTGCTCGTGTAGTAATCGTAGACCTTGGAACCGTCGCTGTTGTATGCAGCCTTGTATTGGTAGCTGCCGTCGGCGTGGAAGCGCTCGATCAGCGTCACCTTGCCGCCGGCGTCGGTCACCTGATGGGTCGACGTGTAGGACTGGCCGGCGATGTTGTAGACGTAGACTTCGGACGAGCCGTCCGTGTGAAGGACGTTGTCCTTCATCAGCACGCCGTTGGTATAGATCTTGTTGTCGGCGCTACCGTCCGCATTGTCGGTATGGACCCGGAGCTTGTATCCGGTCGCAGCGTCATAGGTGGTCGTGACCGTGCTGGACGAGGTCACGCTGACTTCCGTGGTCAGCGCACCGGTGCTGCTGTAGTAGTCGTAAACCTTGGAACCGTCGCTGTTATATGCAGCCTTGTACTGATGGCTGCCATCGGCGTGGAAGCGCTCGATCAGCGTGACGTTGCCGTTCGCATCGTAGGCCGTGTGCTGTGACGTGTAGGCCCGGCCGGTGATGCCATAGTGATAATAGTCGAGCTGCCCGTCGGCCTGCGTGATGCTTTTCGAGATGAGGGTGCCGCTGCCGTCGTACCCCCAAACGGTGGTCTCGGTCAGGGAACCGGTGGCGTCGAAATCCTGTTCCTTGGTCCAGCCGACGCCACTCCAGGTGACGGAGAAGGAATAGCCGCCGTCGATCTTCGACAGCAGATTGCCATAATGGGCAATGGCGTATTGCATGGTCTGGGTCGACGAGACGGCCAGAACATGCGAGTCGCTCAAAGTCACCTTGTCCAGCCCGGTGGCATTCACCAGAGCGTCCATCTGCGCGACGAACTCGGCCGATGTCATCGTGAGTGCGCTCTCGACCGTCGTCGGGGCTTCGCCCACGGCCGACGACGCGCGAACTTCGATGACCAGCGGATGATCGCCGAGGCCGACCTGGATCGAGCTCGTGTTGTTATACACCGCAATCGGGTCCGTACCCTGCAGCGGGTCGTAGACGTAGATGGTGTTTTCCACCTGTCCGAACTGGATGGTAACGGACGTGACCGGCGTGGTGATTTCGGTCTGGCTCGCACTGTCCCATACACGCGTGTCGGCCCATACGACGAGGTCGCTGACGCTGCCTGACTTGTTCATCAGCATCGTATGGGTGTTGCTGGGCGCGTTGGACAGCGTGTAGCTCAGATCCGTGCCGGTATGAGCGGTGCCGTTGTCACCATGGCCCAGGATGGTCGTCAGATTGTGGACGGCGACAGCAGCTTCCTTCGGGGTTCCGTCGACGTTGAAGAGACCGAAATGGGCTTCCTTGTCGCCGCGCGTCGCCGAGGACGGCGAATCGAACAGCTCGTAGATATAGGTGGCGGAGGATCCGTTTTCATACGCCAACAGAAGGTTGGAGAGCACCAGCTTCGCCTGCGCGTCCTCGTTTGCGCCGATGCCGGTGACGCTCGTCAACGTCGTATAACCGGTCTCCGTCACGATAACCGGATCGTTCGTCGAGATATTCTGCGCCAGACGAAGGTCGTCTTCGATCTGGCCGTCGGCGAGCGCGCCGGTCTGCACGTAGACGTGGGCGTTCGCCGCGTCCGAATAGGCGCCCATGTCGCCGACCACGGCGTTCGTCGCATCCGTCTGGTAGCCGATGCTGAAATTGACGACGGTGACGTCGCTGAGAGCGCCGTTGGCTTTCACGGCCGTATAGAGCGCCTGCTGAAATGCCGCCGCGCCTTCCAGCGAAGTCAGCCCGTTATAGGAAAAGGAGTTGAGATTGGCTTCGTTGATGCCTTCGATCGACAGCAGGGTGCCCGGATGTTCCGCCTTGAACTCGGCAAGAGCGGCGACATAGTTGGCCAGCCCGCTGCTGCCCGACTCCGGCAGCGTGTAAGCCACGCGAAAATCGAAAGAGACACCCGCATTGGCAAGCGCATCGATGACGGCGTTTGCATGCCCCATGGCGTTGTAGGAGTCGCGGACGTGACTGATGCCCAGATAGTTCAGGCTGTTGATGATCAGACTGGAGTTTGTGTATGCGTCCGTGTAGGCGCCCGCATTGCTGTTGATACCGAGAGAATTCAGAAAGCTCGATGCAGTGGTAACCGTCGCGTTCGACATTTAGAGTGCCCCCATTTCCATGGAGCGCAGACTCGCAGTCACTCCTAAGAAAACCGACTTCAAGAAAGCTAAAATTGTCAGGCTTTCGCCCAAATTTTCAGCGGCTCGCGCACATCAGTGATGCTCCTTCAATCAAGTTCCACGGCGGAACAAACCATCACGGTTTCACATTCGCTCGCGCGATCGACGACGCTCGCCGCGCCGAAGCGACGGCACGTCGAGCGCACTTCTGCGCAAGCAGCCTGATGATTTCAGCGATGTAGGGAATCGATCTTGCCCGCCGCCATTGGCGACATTCATCGCACGTCACTTTGCGCACAGAGTGATGATCCTGGGGCACCGAGATGTCTTTGCGCTGGCGATGGCGAGGCGCGGTGCGCCTCGCGCGGCATGCACAATCTGCGATTGTAAATGTCTACGCTCGCGAGGACTCGCGCTGCGCGCGAGGATACATCTATCTACATCTAGGATTGAACAATGTTGACGTCAGATGGACTAGGCTGGTTCCGGAGCAGCACTGAACGGACATCGCGCGGCAAGGTGCACGGGGGCCGAAGCGGATGGTTGCGTTCCCGGCGGAGGCGCTGTTGGCGCGGCGGTCGTCCTCTGGCCTACCGCGGCAACTGCCGGACCATCGGTTCCGGCAAAGAGCCGTGCCGCCGCTTGCTTCCCCTAAATGCCCGTCGTCCGAATAAAGCGACTGTGCGAACAAACATCCAGGCTGGCCGACAAAGACCTCCCGGGATCGTTCTTCGGCCCATTCGGAAGGCGGACCGTAGCCACGACGGAAGCCACTCTAAGCTTCGATGGTCGTTGTGCTTCCATTTGATGGTGACGGACGCCAATGATACCGTCGATACCGCCGTCTCGGGAAACGACGGAACAGGTGATGTTCCCGCAGTTATGCGACGGGTTAGGCGCTGCTCTGTTCCTTCGACCGTCCGACGCTTTCATACACAAAACCGGCAGCCTGCATCTCTTCGGGGCGGTAGATGTTGCGGAGGTCGACGATGATGGGCTGGGTCATGATCGTCTTCAGCCGGTCGAGATCGAGCGCGCGGAACTGGACCCATTCGGTGACGATGACGATCGCATCGGCGC
>NZ_JASXTA010000008.1:0-75000 GCF_032290525.1 Bradyrhizobium cosmicum
CATGAATCATTGAAAAATTGATTCGGGAATCCTATAAAACGAGACAAAATCAACAATCTGCCAAAGTAGTGCTAGGGCGCATCGTAGGGTTAGCCGAAGGCGTAACCCACTTCTTTAGTTTCCGGAGGCAAACAGTGGTGGATTACGCTAGCGGATCGGGCTTCGCGCAGCCGCGAGCTAATCCACCCTGCGAAGCCCCGCTCTCGTCATTCGTTCGAACGAGCTACCGCGTCTCCAGCATGGCGACGCGAATGCCGAGATAGATGAAGAGGCCGCCGAGCGCGCGGTTGACCCAGGCGATCACGCTCTCCGAGCGCCGCAGGCCGTGCGCCGCCTTTGCGGCGAACGCGGCCAGCACCAGGCACCACAGCGTCCCCGTGCCGATGAAGATCAGGCCGAGCGCCAGGAAGGCGAGCGGCTTGTGGGCTGAGTCGGCTGCGACGAATTGCGGCAGGAAGGCCAGAAAGAACAGCGCGACCTTGGGATTGAGCGCGTTGGTGAAGACGCCCTGGAGGAAAACCCGCCGCAGCGAGCTCCGCACCGGCTCGTCGACGGCGGACGCCAGCACCGGCCGCGACCACAGCATCTGAAGTCCGGTCACCACGAGATAGGCGGCGCCGACCAGCTTCAGGATCGCAAACGCGGTGGACGAGGCCATCAGCAGGGCCGAAAGGCCGATCGCAGCGCCCGCAACGTGGAAAAAACAGCCGCAACTGATGCCGAGCGCGGCCGCAGCGCCGCCCCGCCAGCCCATCTGCAGGCTGCGGCCGATCACATAGACCGTATCCGGCCCCGGTGTGACGTTGAGCAGCACGCCCGACAGGATGAAGAGCCAGATTTCGTGAATGCCCAGCATGTGTGAGGTGCCCCGCCGTCCGACCCTCGGTCTCAAGGGGGCTTAATCGGTTCACCCGCCTTCGTCCACCACCGCAACTGCGCAATTTACCTCGAATTTGCATTGCGGATCATACTTTCGCGCGGCTTCATCTGCTCTATAAAGGCAGGGTTCTTGAAATGCGGGATTCGAGGCGACTGCCACCGTGGCCGGTCCGCCCTCCGTTGGAGCTCCGGGGATATGGAAAGACGTCTGGCCGCCATCGTCTGCGCCGATGTCGCCGGCTATTCGCGCATGATGGGCAGCGACGAGGCCGGCACCCATGCCGCCTTCAAGGCCCATCGCAGCGCGATCCACCCCATCATCCTCAACCATGGCGGCCGCGTGATCAAGAACACCGGCGACGGCTTCCTGCTGGAGTTCCCCTCGATCGTGGGTGCCGCCGAGGCCGCGATCGCGATGCAGACATTGATGGCGGAGCGCAACCACCATCTGCCCGCCGACCGCGCCATGCAGTTCCGCCTCGGCATCCACATGGGCGACGTCATCGCCGACGAGGGCGAGGTGTTCGGTGACGACGTCAACATTGCCGTCCGCCTGGAATCGGTGGCGAGCCCCGGCGGCTTCGCGATCTCGGCCAAGGCCTACCGGGAGGCGGGCAAGCATCTCACCGTGCCGCTGACCGATGCCGGCAACCATCGCTTCAAGAACATCCGGGATGCCGTCGGGGTCTGGACCTGGAAGCCCGAGGGCGCGCCGGCGCTGGCTCCCGAGCTGCGGGAGGCGTCCACGCTTGCGCAGCAGTACCGCACCGCGATCGTCGGCGTGCTGCCCTTCGCCAATCTCAGCGACGCCCAGGACGAATATTTCTCCGACGGCCTCACCGAGGACCTGATCCACGCGCTGTCGCTGCAATCCTTCTACCGCGTACTGAGCCGCAACTCGACCTTCGCCTTCAAGGGCAAGAACACCAGCACCCGGCTGATCGCGCGCGAGATCGACGCCACCTATCTGATCCAGGGGTCGGTGCGGCGCGCCGGAGCCAAGATCCGCGTCACCGCCGAGCTGATCGCGCCGGAGACCGGCGAGCAGCTCTGGACCGGGCGCTACGACCGCGACATCGGCGACCTGTTCGCGATGCAGGACGAGATCACGACCAATTTGTCCGCCGCGATCGCCACCGAGATCGTCCGCGCGGAGGCCTCGGCGCCGGCGCGGCTCTCGACCGACGTGACCGCCTGGGACCGGTTCCTCAAGGGGCTGTCGCATTACTACCGGCAGACCAAGGAGGATCTCGCGGTCGCCGTCGACCTGTTCCGGGAGGCCATCAGGCTCGATCCCAAACTGTCGATCGCGCACGCCTATCTCGCCACGATCCAGATCCAGAGCATCCAGTTCGGCTGGGTCAAGGGCACGCGCGAGATGTGGGCCGAGGCGATGAACCTCGCCGAGATCAGCGTCCGGCTCGATCCGCGCTCCTCCTTTGCGTTCTCGATCCTGTCCTGGGCCCATGCCTTGGAGGGCCATTACGAGGCGGCGATGGACGCCGCCAAGCGCGCGGTCGCGCTCAATCCCTACGACAATGGTGCGCGCGGCGTGCTCGGCATCTGCCATTTCGTCATCGGCGAGCACCGCGAGGCGATCGAACTGTTCTCGATGGCCGCGCAGCGCGACAACAGCGACCCGCGCTACCAATGGTCCGCGCTGAACGCCTTCAGTCACTATCTGTTGCGCCAATACGACGCGACCCTGTCATGGGCCCGCGAGCAGCTCTACGTCAACCCGAACCACATGCAGGCACTGGCGATCCGCGCCGCGGCACTGGCGCAAATGGGACGGAGCGACGAGGCCAGCGAGGCTACCGGCGTGCTCATGAGCAACTACCCGACCCTGAATGTCGATCGTCACTTGCGCAATTTCCACTGGAAGCGGCCCGAGGACCTCGCCCATTACCGGGAGGGGCTTCTGAAGGCGGGCGTGCCGCTCGGCAAGCTGACCCTGGTCCAGAGCGACATCAAACGCGCCGCCGAGTCCTGAGGGCCAGCGGCAATTTCCCGTCCACCTTTATTGACACGACAGTGAATTCAGCCACACTTCGCTACACGCTGAAGTAGTATAATGTCTGTCGGTTTGTTAGGACTTTAACGCGCTTGATCGCCGCGTCTGTATTTCACGATTCGCTGTTTTCAGGATTTGGGCCATGAACGACCCCGCTTCGAAGCCTCCCTTCAATCCCTGCATCCAGGTCTCACCGAACAATCCCTGCCCCTTCCTGCGGGGCCTCGTCGGCGAAGGTTTCGTCGAGGGCGGGACCGTGCCGCTCCGAACTCTCTCACAGACCATCGCGAATGCGAGCGGCGAGACCGGGCTGAAGAAGATCTCGGCCCGCATTCAGGTCCGCGGCGTCGCGCTGATCGCCAACGGCGCCTGTCACATCCTGCAAAGCATCTTCTGGGGCGCGCAGCTCAATAGCTTGCGCGGCGGCCCGCTCGACAAGCTCGGTGCCGGCTCGCGCATCCTCGGCCTCGACGGTAGCGTCGACGAGGCCGAGTTGGCGCGACTCGCCAGTTTCGGCGGCACCTATACCGATCCCGATGGCGGCACCGAGACCGGGCTCAACGCCTCGCAAATCCAGACCTTCATGGACGACAATCTCAAGCGCGCCGGCAATCAAGCGCGCTGGTACTACTCGATCCTGATGAAGTTCGAATGGCCGATCCTGCTCAAGATCATGGGCAAGGGCCAGGGCGAGGACCGCTATCTCAGCGTGGCCGAGGTGAGGACATTGTTCAGCGAGAGGAAACTCCCTGACCGGATCACTCAGCGGGTCGTCAGCCAGCCGGTCACCCCGCCCTCGCTCATATTGCGCGCTGCAGGCGGACTCCTCGCCGCGCTCCTGGTCTTTGGCGTCGTGGCGCTACGCTTTCCCGATCAATTCCAGCCGATGCTGCCCGGCATCCTCGGGGACCTGGTGGCGCCGCCATTGCCCGAGCACGTCGAACCGCGGGCTGCGTACTGGCTCGAGCAAAACTGGGCGCTGGAGGACCGGCACTGGTTTCATCATGCCAGCCAGGGCACCGCGACCTTCCCGGTGCCCTATAACTGGTTCATGGCGCTTGAGCAGCCGCGGCTTCATTTCTTCGAAAAACCCGGGATGCTGCATGACAGCGACCATCTGCAGCGCTTCGGCTTCATCCCGAGCCCGCAGACGATCAACACCGACGACGCCACGCTGCGCCGGTTCGGCTATGCCAACGTCTACGACAAGACGAAGCCGGTGCCGGCGCGGCTTTGGAATCCGCCGGTCGACTGGGGTGCCCAGGCTGAAAACGTCGACGGCCTGCCCGTCGGCTTTGCACGCATGACCGGCGTGCCCGATCCCGCGACCGGCAAGACCGGCGAGGACCGGATCGGTCTGACCTGCGCCGCCTGCCACACCGGCCAGATCCGCTACAAAGGCATCGACATCCGCTTCGACGGCGGCCCGGCGATGACCGACCTCAGGAAGCTCGAGGTCACGACCGGCCTGTCGATTGCCTACACGCTCCTCGTGCCTGGCCGGTTCACGCGCTTCGCCGACCGTGTGCTCGGCCCCTCCGCCAGCGATTCGGATCGCGATGCGCTGAAGCAGAAGCTGCGTGCGATCGAAACATTCCTGGTCGATTGGGAGAAGACCTACAAGAAGACCATCGAGGGCAAGACGAGGTTCAACGAAAAGACGAAGCGGGAAGAGCAGCAGCAGGACACGGAGGAAGGATACGGCCGTCTCGACGCGCTCAACCGCATCGGCAACCAGGTCTTCTCCCAGGACATGGCGCTCAGTGGCCTCAGCGGCTTCGAGAAGAATCTGCATGCCAAGGACGCGCCGGTCAGCTTCCCGCCGATCTGGACCGTGCCCTGGCTCAAATTCGCGCAATATGACGCCTCGATCGAACAACCGCTGATCCGCAACGCCGGCGAAGCGCTGGGCGTGACCGCGCTGCTCAATCTGTCCGACAATACCCCCAAGGACACGCTGTTCCGCTCGTCGATGGACATCAAGAATCTGAACTGGATCGAGGATCTGCTGAAGGGGTCGGCGCCCTATCCGAAAAAGCAGCTCTCCGGACTGACCTCGCCGAAATGGCCGTCGGACATCTTCGGCGATGCGGCCTGGAAGATCGATGACGACCGCGTCAAGCGCGGCCGCAAGCTCTATGCGCAGATTTGCGCCGAATGCCATCTCGGCCCGGTCAACGATCCCAAGTTCGACACCGAATTTCCCGACCAGAGCATCTGGTCCTCGTCTCGGTGGGAGACCATCGGCGACGACAAATTCCTTAACGAGGTCCAGAAAAGCGTCAAAGGCATGGGGACCGACTCCGCCCAGGCCGGTGTGCTGGCGACGCGGACGGTTCAGGTCCCGGGCTTTCTCAAGCTCGATCCCACGCAAAATCTCAATGCCTGGTGGAGCTGCAATCTGCCGGATATTTCCTCGACCGACATGCCGTACTCGCTCGGCCTGATGGTGCTCGTCGACATCGTCAGCCGCAAGGCGATGGACGATGCGAAGATCGCCCCGAAGGTTCAGGAGGCCTGGTGGGGTAAGCGCAAGAACTGCCCCAATCCCGGCCCGCAACCGCCCGACAAGACCGAGCCGGGGCCCTGGTATCGCGCGCGCCCGCTCAACGGCGTCTGGGCCACCGCGCCTTACCTGCACAACGGATCGGTCCCCTCGCTCTACTGGATGCTGAGCCCCGCGGCCGAGCGCCCCAAATCGTTCTGCATGGGTGGCGATCGCGACTACGATCCGAAGCAGGTCGGCTTCGCGGTCATCGACGGCGAGAGCTGCAAGACCGGGCAGTCGCGCTTCTCGACGCGGGCATCTGATGGCACCGAGATGTTCGGCAACAGCAATGCCGGCCACTCGTTCGATGGCACGCCAGGCCCCGGCAAGGACGGCACCATCGGCCGCGTGCTCAAGGAGCAGGAGCGCTACGATCTGATCGAGTATCTGAAGACGCTGTAGTGCATCCCATGATCGTCATGGCCGGGCTTGCCCCGGCCATCCATGATCTTCATCGTGGCACCAAGAACGTGGATGCCCGGGACAAGCCCGGGCATGACGGAGATTGCGGAACGCTCAGCACTCCGGAAGTATCCGGACATTCACTCACTTGAACAGCGGCGTGCCCGGCACGAAGGCGTCGAAGGCGGCCCAGAACTGGGAGCGGTAACGGTCCTGCTCCTGCAGGATCTCGTGCTTCGAACCGGCGATCACGAGATGCGAGCCGGCACGCAAGTGATAGGCGAACTCCTCGATCGCCGCGGTCGACACCACGGTGTCGCTGGAGGCCGCCAGCATCAGGATCGGCTGGCGGATCTCGGAGGGGTAGTTTTTACCCTTGAAGGTGTTCATCGCGCGGAAGGCCGTGTCGGCCCAGGCGACCGTCGGTGACGCCAGCCCCAGCGTCGGATCCTCCTCCAGAATCGCGGCGTTGCGCGCATAACGCACGGGATCGCTGGTCAGGGGATTGTTGATGAAGGGTTCGAGACCGGTGATGCGGTCACCGCCGCCGGGGACATAGCGGCCGCCCATCCCCATCAAGCGCATCGTCTTCAGGAGCGCCCGCGCCGGCAACGAGGTGGCGCGGCCGGGCAGGTCGATCATTGGCGCCGACAGCACCATGCGGTCGAACCAGCGCTTGCCCGCATGCGCGAGGCGCAGCATCACGGTGCCGCCCATGGAGTGCGCGAGCGCGAAGAAGGGCGGCGGACAGTCCGGCAGCACTACCTGCTGCACGAAGGTCTCGACGTCGATCTCGAAATCGGAGAAGTCGCGCACGTAACCCTTGCGCGGATCGCGCAGGCGGCGCGAGGAATGGCCCTGCCCGCGCCAGTCGATCATCGCCACCGCGAAGCCGCGGTCGCGCAAATCGCGCACGGTCTCGAAATACTTCTCGATCTGCTCGCTGCGTCCGGTGAAGACGCAGACCGTACCCTTGCGGTTCGCCGGCGGCGCCCAGCGCGCAAAGCGAAGCTCGGCACCATCGGGCGTCTTGATGGTGCCGCTGACGACGTCTTCGGGGACGGGATTGGACGGAATCGAGACCAGCGTCATGGGCGGGAATGACTGAAAATCGAGGAGAGCGGGGGCGCCGAAAAGGCGCCGGTGCCGCCCTCTTGAACGCAGTTTCACTGAACCCATATCACCCCGGTGCAGGCCGCTACCAGTGTTTCGGAACCGGAACATCAGGCTGCACACAGACGAAAGCCCGGCCCGATCGGCGGGCGGGTTACCTCAACAGTCGCTCAATGGAGGACTTGACCATGCGTACCTACGATCTCACCCCCTTCTATCGGTCCACCGTCGGCTTCGACCGCCTCTTCAACCTGCTCGACCAGGCCGGTTCGGACGGCAGCCCCGGTTATCCCCCCTACAACATCGAGCGCACCGGCGAGAACGACTACCGCATCACCGTTGCGGTCTCGGGCTTTGCCAGGGATGAGCTCTCCATCGTCGCGAAGGAAAACACGCTGACGATCAAGGGCGAGAAAGTCGCCAATGAGAACTCGAAGTCCGAAGTGCTCTACCGCGGCATCGCCGCGCGTGCCTTCGAGCGCGCCTTCCAGCTTGCCGACTTCGTGCAGGTGAAGAACGCCTCGCTCGAGAACGGGCTGCTTCACGTCGACCTCGTCCGCGAGATTCCCGAGGCGAAGAAGCCGCGCCAGATCGCGATCAACACCGGTGCGCAGGGCGCGCAGGTGATCGAGAGCTCGGCCACGCAAGCCGCCGCGTAATCACGCACGCCACTTCCAGGTTGCGAAAACGCCCCGGTGCCCCGGGGCGTTTTTTATTTGGCTCTCCTCGTCCGGGCGAAGCCAAGAAATCCTACCGCGAGATCAATAATCGTGCGCGGAAGGAATACCGAACGACGGATCTGCCATACCCTCCCTGAGATGATGGTCTCGGCCTTCGCCGGGACGTCACCGATTGCTGAACTGCGTTGCTGGACTATTGCACTGCATCACAGAGCGGTGAATGGCGTAACGCCGCCGCCCTGCTCCTCGTCCTTTGGATATCGAACCAAAACAAGACGGAGAACGATCATGACTTTCTGGCGCAGCCTTTTCGTCGCCGCGAGCCTGCTGGCGGCCCCCCTCAGCCTCGCTCACGCACAGACCCCGCAGACGGTGAAGGCCAAGAACGTCGTGCTGGTGCACGGCGCCTGGGCCGACGGCTCGAGCTGGTCGGAGGTGATCCCGATCCTCCAGGCCGCCGGCCTGCACGTGACTGCCGTGCAGAATCCGCTGTCGTCGCTCGCGGACTCCGTCGAGGCCACCAAGCGCGCGCTGGCCGAGCAGGATGGACCGACCGTGCTGGTCGCGCATTCCTGGGGCGGCACCGTGATCAGCCAGGTCGGCACCGATCCGAAGGTCACCGGCCTCGTTTATATCGCCGCACGCGCGCCCGATGCGAACGAGGATTTCGTTGCACTGTCGAAGCAGTTTCCGACTGGCCCGGTGCGCGCCGGCATCGTCGAGCGCGACGGCTACACAAAGCTCTCGGAAGACGCCTTCCTGAAGTATTTCGCCAACGGCGTGAAGCCGGAGCAGGCCAGGGAGCTCTACGCGGTTCAATGGCCGACGGCAGCCTCGATCTTTGGCGGCCGCACCACCGAAGCCGCTTGGCATTCGAAGCCGAGCTGGTACGCGGTATCGAAGAATGACTACACCATC
Source organism: Bradyrhizobium cosmicum (assembly GCF_032290525.1). Taxonomy (GTDB): domain Bacteria; phylum Pseudomonadota; class Alphaproteobacteria; order Rhizobiales; family Xanthobacteraceae; genus Bradyrhizobium; species Bradyrhizobium cosmicum_A. The sequence goes on from NZ_JASXTA010000008.1 coordinate 8,555, forward strand.
AATCCCAATCTCGAACGCTTCCTCGCCAAGCGCATGAACGCAACCACGGTCGAGCTCGACGCGGGCCATCTTTCGCTGGTGTCGCATCCGAAGGAAGTCGCGAATCTGATCCTGGAAGCGGCGGGGTATGGGCGGAGCTGAAAGCACTGTCGCTGCCATGCAAAAGCGCCCGAAGTTTTTCGGGCGCTTTTGTTTTGCTCTGCTCTCTCCCGATGTCGTCCCCGCGAAGGCGGGGCCCCATAGCCACAGGGAGCAGTTTTGGCGAAGACCGGTGGTCGGTACCCGCGCCTCCTCCCCGCCGATAGATCACGCGGTATGGGTCCCCGCCTTCGCGGGGACGACACCGAGGGTATGATGCGCGCTGTCGCGCCAAACGACGGCCACGCGCTAATCCAACCCCTGCGCCGCCGGCATGTCCTGCGTCGGCAGGATCGTCGGCGCGGGCTTGGCCTGCCCCACTGTTGGCGCAGCGGCAACTTGCGGTGCGGTCTCGGCCGGCTTGGGCTGTACGGCAGCGGTCTGCTGCGACGGCTGCGCAGGCTGAGCCTGTTGTGGCGCAGACTCGGCCGGCTTCGCCGCTGCGACCGGCGCCTCGCCGCGCGGCGGGGCGGCCTTGGGCAGCGGCACGGAGCGGCTGGCGACGTGCGGGATCGGGGCCGGCGGGCGCGGCGGGCCGCTGCGGACCATGGTGGGCGGCGGCAGCGCGCTCTGCGGGCGGTAAGGTGCAACCGCGGGTTCTTCATAGCTGGGCGCCATGCCGTAGGCATCGGCGGACGGCATGAAGCGCAAGATCCGTCCATCGCGGGCGTCGATCACCAGCCGGCCATCGTCGCCGCGGCGGTCGATCACCGCGATGGTGTAGACGCTGCCGCGCAGGCGCGGGATGCCGAGCGGCGAGAAGCCGTTTTCACGCAGCACCGCGTAGACCTCCGTCGACGGCAGCAGCGCCGGGGCCGCACCGCGTTCCTCGTAACCATAGCCATATCCGTAGCGCGGCGGCGGGGGCGGCGCGGCGTCCGGCTGCGCGTAGGGGCCGTCGAAATCCGACACCGCTATCACGGCTCCGCGCACTGGAACTTGCGCTTGAGCGGCAGTCGCAGTCAGCGCCAGCACGGCGGCGGCCAAACATCCTGTGAAAAACTTCATGGTCGAGACGCTCCTGTCAGGCCCCGAATGGCTCGCGCTCTTTCGCTTCTGGCGGCGTGACGCGACTTCCGAAGGGGCCATCCGAAGCTTCATTCGCGATTTCGGCGTCCACAGGGCCGGATCAGGGCGCGTTTGCTTCAAAACCGGGGCCGCGCAACTTTCGGAAAGCGATTGATTGACATATCGGGAATCGGGACTTTCCCACGCTTGTGTGATAGAGAAAAATTTGGCAAGGTGTGTGTTAGGACAGGAAGACTGTCTCAATTTTGTTGCGGTCCGGCATAGGGATTGCAACGAAAGTCGATGCTTTCGAGCATCAGGAAGGCAACAGGCAAAGCCGTTCTCGGGGACGAAGAGCGCCTTGGCCTGAATTTAAGAAAATGCGGCTCGCAGAGGACGAGCGGTGGCCCAGAACCGGGTGCCGCGGGACGCCCAAGGTGCGCCGAAGATGGCGGTGAGGCAGCTTGCCGCATGGAGAGGACGAGGACATGAACGGGTCGCAATTCGAGCGCGCAAGCATCGTGGCAGAAGAGCTGTCGGCGACGGTCGCCTCGAAAACGGCCGATCCGATTCAGGAACACAATTCGCGACCGCCGGCCGTAGGCCTCTACGATCCGAGCCTGGAAAAGGACTCCTGCGGCGTCGGCTTCATCGCCAACATCAAGGGCAAGAAGTCCCACGAGATCGTCTCGGACGCGCTGAGCATTCTCTGCAATCTCGAGCACCGCGGCGCCGTCGGCGCCGACCCGCGCGCCGGTGACGGCGCCGGCATCCTGGTGCAGATCCCGCACGCCTTCTTCGCCCGCAAGGCCGGGGAGCTCGGCTTCGCGCTGCCCAACCCGGGCGAATACGCCATCGGCGCGTTGTTCATGCCGCGCGACACCGCCTGGCGCAACGTCATCAAGAGCATCATCGCCGACCAGATCAAGGAAGAGGGCCTGACGCTGCTCGGCTGGCGCGACGTGCCGACCGACAATTCCTCGCTCGGCGTCACCGTGAAGCCGACCGAGCCCGCCTGCATGCAGGTGTTCATCGGCCGCAACGGCACCGCCAGGACCGAGGACGATTTCGAGCGCCGGCTCTACATCCTGCGCAAGTCGATCTCGCAGGCGATCTACCAGCGCCGCGACCGCGGGCTTGCGGGCTATTACCCGTGCTCGATGTCCTGCCGCACCGTGATCTACAAGGGCATGTTCCTCGCCGACCAGCTCGGCAAGTACTATCCCGATCTGCACGAGGCGGACTTCGAGAGCGCGCTGGCGCTGGTGCATCAGCGCTTCTCGACCAATACCTTCCCGGCGTGGTCGCTGGCGCATCCCTACCGCATGATCGCGCATAACGGCGAGATCAACACGCTGCGCGGCAACGTCAACTGGATGGCGGCGCGCCAGGCTTCGGTGAGCTCCGAGCTCTACGGCAAGGACATCAACCGGCTCTGGCCGATCTCGTACGAAGGCCAGTCCGACACCGCCTGCTTCGACAACGCGCTCGAATTTCTGGTGCAGGGCGGCTACTCGCTGCCGCATGCCGTCATGATGATGATTCCGGAGGCGTGGGCCGGCAATCCGCTGATGGATGAGAAGCGGCGCGCCTTCTACGAATACCATGCCGCGCTGATGGAGCCGTGGGACGGTCCCGCCGCGATCGCCTTCACCGACGGCCGCCAGATCGGCGCCACGCTCGACCGCAACGGTTTGCGGCCGGCGCGCTATCTCGTGACCAAGGACGACCGCATCGTGATGGCGTCCGAGATGGGCGTGCTGATGATCCCCGAGGACCAGATCATCACCAAGTGGCGCTTGCAGCCCGGCAAGATGCTGCTGGTCGACCTCGAACAGGGCCGCCTGATTCCGGACGACGAAATCAAGGCCGAGCTCGCCAAGAGCCATCCCTACGAGGAGTGGCTGGAGCGGACCCAGATCGTGCTGGAAGAGCTGCCGAAGGTTCCGACCACCGGCGTCCGCTCCAATTTGTCGCTGCTCGATCGCCAGCAGGCGTTCGGCTACAGCCAGGAAGACATCACCATCCTGATGACGCCGATGGCGGCCACGGGCGAGGAAGCTGCGGGCTCGATGGGCAACGATACGCCGATCTCGGCGCTGTCGGACAAGGCCAAGCCGCTGTTCACCTACTTCAAGCAGAATTTCGCGCAGGTCACCAACCCGCCAATCGACCCGATCCGCGAGGAGCTGGTGATGAGCCTCGTCTCCATCATCGGACCGCGGCCGAACCTGTTTGACCTGCAGGGCCTTGCCACTACCAAGCGTCTCGAAGCGCGCCAACCAATCCTGACCGACGCGGACCTGGAAAAGATCCGCTCGATCTCGGACGTGGCCGACACACACTTCAAGTCGCGCACGCTGGACACCACCTTCCACGCCGGTCTCGGCGCGGCCGGCATGGACCAGGTGCTCGACGAGCTCTGCGCACGCGCGGAAAGCGCGGTGCGCGAGGGCGTCAACATCATCATCCTGTCCGACCGCATGGTCGGCACCGACCGGGTTCCGATTCCGTCGCTGCTCGCCTGCGCCGCCGTGCATCACCACCTGATCCGCACTGGCCTCCGCACCTCGGTCGGCCTCGTCGTCGAATCCGGCGAGCCGCGCGAAGTGCATCACTTCGCCTGCCTTGCCGGCTACGGCGCCGAGGCGATCAATCCGTATCTGGCGTTCGAGACCATCATCGCGATGAAGGACCGCCTGCCCGGCTCGCTTGACGATTACGAGATCGTCAAGCGCTACATCAAGTCGATCGGCAAGGGCCTGCTCAAGGTGATGTCCAAGATGGGCATCTCGACCTACCAGTCCTATTGCGGCGCGCAGATCTTCGACGCGGTCGGCCTCAAGGCGGATTTCGTCGCAAAGTTCTTCGCCGGCACGCATACCCGCGTCGAGGGCGTCGGCCTTTCGGAGATCGCGGAAGAAGCCGTGCGCCGCCACGCCGACGCGTTCGGCGAGGCGCAGGTCTACAAGAGCGCGCTCGATGTCGGCGGCGAATATGCCTATCGCAGCCGCGGCGAGGACCATGCCTGGACCGCGGAGTCGGTCGGGCTGCTGCAGCACGCCGCACGCGGCAATTCGCTGGAGCGCTATCGCGCCTTCGCAAAGATACTCAACGAGCAGTCGGAGCGGCTGCTGACGCTGCGCGGCCTGTTCCGAATCAAGAATCCGGAGGAAGAGAAGCGCAAGCCGGTGCCGCTCGACCAGGTCGAGCCGGCCAAGGACATCGTCAAGCGTTTCGCCACCGGCGCGATGAGCTTCGGCTCGATCTCGCGCGAGGCCCATACCACCCTCGCGATCGCCATGAACCGGATCGGCGGCAAGTCGAACACCGGCGAAGGCGGCGAGGAAGCCGACCGCTTCAAGCCGATGCCGAACGGCGATTCCATGCGTTCGGCGATCAAGCAGGTCGCCTCGGGCCGTTTCGGCGTCACCACGGAGTATCTCGTCAACTCCGACATGATGCAGATCAAGATGGCGCAGGGTGCCAAGCCCGGCGAAGGCGGCCAGCTGCCCGGCCACAAGGTCGACGCCACCATCGCCAAGGTCCGGCACTCGACGCCGGGCGTCGGCCTGATCTCGCCGCCGCCGCACCACGACATCTACTCGATCGAGGATCTGGCGCAGCTCATCTACGATCTCAAGAACGTCAACCCGGACGGCGCGGTCTCGGTCAAGCTGGTCTCCGAGATCGGCGTCGGCACGGTGGCCGCGGGCGTCGCCAAGGCGCGTGCCGACCATGTCACCATCGCCGGCTTCGAGGGCGGCACCGGCGCTTCGCCGCTGACCTCGATCAAGCATGCCGGCAGCCCCTGGGAGATCGGCCTTGCCGAAACCCACCAGACGCTGGTGCGCGAGCGGCTGCGCAGCCGCATCGTGGTCCAGGTCGACGGCGGCTTCCGCACCGGACGTGACGTCGTGATCGGCGCGCTGCTCGGGGCCGACGAGTTCGGCTTCGCCACCGCGCCGCTGATCGCGGCCGGCTGCATCATGATGCGCAAGTGCCATCTCAACACCTGCCCGGTCGGCGTCGCGACGCAAGACCCCGTCCTGCGCAAGCGCTTCACCGGCCAGCCCGAGCACGTGATCAACTACTTCTTCTTCGTCGCGGAGGAAGTCCGCGAGATCATGGCTTCGCTCGGCTTCCGCAGCTTCAACGAAATGATCGGCCAGGTGCAGCTGCTCGACCAGACCAAGCTGGTCGCGCACTGGAAGGCCAAGGGGCTCGACTTCTCAAAGCTGTTCGTCAAGCAGAAGGAAGAGAAGGGCCAGAAGATCTATCACTCCGAGCGCCAGAACCATCATCTGGAGGCGGTGCTCGACCGCACGCTGATCGAGAAGGCGCAGCCTGCGCTCGACCGCGGCGCGCCGGTGAAGATCGAAGCCGCCATCAACAGCACCAACCGCTCCGCCGGTGCGATGCTGTCGGGCGCGGTCGCCAAGATCTACGGCCACGCCGGCCTGCCGCAGGACACCATCCAGGTCAGCCTCAAGGGCACCGCGGGCCAGGCGTTCGGCGCGTGGCTCGCCAATGGCGTCACCTTCGAACTCGAAGGCGAAGCCAACGACTATGTCGGCAAGGGGCTCTCCGGCGGCAAGATCATCGTCAAGCCGCCGAGGAACTCCGCCATCGTGCCGGAGGAGAGCATCATCGTCGGTAACACCGTGATGTACGGCGCGATCCAGGGCGAGTGCTACTTCCGCGGCATCGCCGGCGAACGCTTTGCCGTGCGTAACTCGGGTGCGGTCGCCGTGGTCGAAGGCGCGGGCGATCATTGCTGCGAATACATGACCGGCGGCATCGTGGTCGTGCTCGGCAAGACGGGGCGCAATTTTGCGGCCGGCATGTCGGGCGGCATTGCGTATGTGCTGGATGAAGCCGGCGACTTCGACAAGCTGTGCAACATGGCGATGGTCGAGCTCGAACCGGTGCTGTCGGAGGAGCTGATCAACGCCGGCACCTATCACCACTCCGGTGACCTCGAGGCGCACGGCCGGGTCGACGTGTTCAGGGACCTGCTCGACTCCGATGTCGAGCGCCTCCACGTCCTGATCACGCGCCATGCGAAGGCGACCGGCTCCAGGCGCGCCGCCGAGATCCTTGCCAACTGGAAGGACTGGCTGCCCAAATTCCGCAAGGTGATGCCGGTCGAGTACCGGCGCGCGCTGCGCGAAATGGCTGCCGCCAACGCGGACGCCGAGCCGAAAATCGCGATCGGGGCGTAAGGCATCACACCCCGTCATTGCGAGCGCAGTGAAGCAATCCAGACTTTCTACCTTGATGCAGACTGGATTGCTTCGTCGCTTCGCTCCTCGCAATGACGGTCGAGGAAACAACAGACGAATTAGCCGGCAGGGACTTCGGGTTTAATGGGCAAGATCACGGGTTTTCTCGAAATCGAACGGCACGACCGCAAGTACGCACCGGTCCCCGAGCGCGTGAAGCATTTTCACGAATTCGTCCTTCCCTTGAGCGAGAAGGAAACGCGCGACCAGGCCGCGCGCTGCATGAACTGCGGCATTCCCTATTGCCACGGCACCGGCTCGGTCGCGCCCGGCACGCCCGGCTGCCCGGTCAACAACCAGATCCCGGACTGGAACGACCTCGTCTATCAGGGCAATTGGGAAGAAGCCTCACGCAACCTGCACTCGACCAACAATTTCCCGGAGTTCACCGGCCGCATCTGCCCGGCGCCGTGCGAGGCGTCGTGCACGCTCAACATCGACGACAACCCCGTCACCATCAAGACCATCGAATGCGCGATCGTCGACCGTGCCTGGGACAATGGCTGGCTCAAGCCGGAAGTTGCCGCCGCCAAGACCGGCAAGAAGGTCGCGGTGATCGGCTCGGGGCCGGCCGGCATGGCCTGCGCGCAGCAGCTCGCGCGCGCCGGTCACGACGTGCATCTGTTCGAGAAGTTCGCCAAGGCCGGCGGCCTGCTGCGTTACGGCATTCCCGACTTCAAGATGGAGAAGAACATCATCGACCGCCGTGTCGCGCAGATGGAAGCCGAAGGCGTCACCTTCCACTACAACAGCCATGTCGGCGCTGACGGCAATGTCGATCCCCGCGAGATGCTCAACGAGTACGACGCCGTGGCGCTGACCGGCGGCGCGGAAGCCCCGCGCGACCTGCCGATCCCCGGCCGCGACCTCCAGGGCATCCACTACGCGATGGACTTCCTGCCGCAGCAGAACCGCCGCGTCTCCGAGGAGCCGCTCGGCGGCGTCCAGGAGATCCTGGCCGGCGGCAAGCACGTCGTCGTCATCGGCGGCGGCGACACCGGCTCCGACTGCATCGGCACCTCGCTGCGCCAGGGCGCGCTGTCGGTCACCCAGCTCGAGATCATGCCCGCCCCGCCCGAGCGCGAGAACAAGGGCCTGACCTGGCCGAACTGGCCGCTGAAGATGCGGACCTCCTCGAGTCAGGCCGAAGGCGCGATCCGCGAATACGCGGTGCTGACGCAGAAGTTTTCCGGCGAGAACGGACAGGTCAAGAAGCTGCACTGCGTGCGCGTCGACGACAAGTTCAAGCCGATTGCCGGCACCGAATTCGACCTCGACGCCGACCTCGTCCTGCTCGCGATGGGTTTCGTCCATCCCGTGCACGAGGGCCTGCTCAAGCTGCTCTCGGTCGAGCTCGACCCGCGCGGCAACGTCAAGGCCAACACGCTGGACTACCAGACCTCGCGCCCGAACGTGTTCACGGCCGGCGACATGCGCCGCGGCCAGTCGCTGGTGGTCTGGGCGATCCGCGAGGGCCGGCTGTGCGCGCGGTCGATCGATACGTTCCTGATGGGGAAGACGGATCTGCCGCGGTAGGGTCGGTCATTCCGGGGCGCGCCACTTGGCGCGAGCCCGGAATCCATCGGGCCTCACGGTTAGTAGATGAACGGATTCCGGGCTCGCGCTTCGCGCGCCCCGGAATGACGGCGGAAAGAGCGGTGCCTCTCGTCGCGGTCACACTGCATGCGCTCGGCCGCAGGCGCTGCTCAGTTCTGCAGCCTCACCCCGACCATCACGACCGTGCCCTGCGAGCTTGAGCCCGGCTGGTTCGAATCCAAGATGTCGTGGCGCAGCGTGCCCTTGACCCAGATGTTGCGGTTGAGCTTGTAGATCAGATTGCTCTCGAACGAGTAGGTCTTGTCGTTGCGGTTCTGGCCCTGGTAGTCGAGCGTGCCGTAGGTGAACTTGCCGACGGCGGTGAGCCAGCGGCGGAAGTCGTGGTCGACCTCGGCGGAGTAAGTGCGCACCAGCACGCCTGAGGAGCCGGGAACGGTGGTCTCGGCGATCTGCGTGTCGGTGAAGAATTTCACGGTGGTGAGGCCGCTCGCATTCCACACCAGCGAGCCCGAGGTGAGGAAGCCCGCGAGCTGGCTGAGGCGCGGGTCGGTATAGTTGCGCGCGGAATATCCGACCGAGATTTCGCCAGTCAGGATGCGCGAGAACTCGAAGGACGTACCGACCTTGCCGTAGCCGCCATTCGAATCGCGGAAGTAGCCGTTGCGGTCCGCGGCCAAGTCGTGGATTCGGGTGTCGCCCTGGATCTCGACGAACGGCTTCAGGCCGGGCTTGAGGTCGTAGGAGAAGCGCGCAACACCGCCATATTGGTTGAAGTCGCGGTCGGTATTGGCAAAGGTCGAGCCGTCGGTGAGTTTCGAATCCGTGTAGGCGGTGCGATCGACGGTGGCGCCGGCGGCGACCTGGAAGCGGTTGAAGGTCTGGTCGAAGCCGAGCGTGGTACCGTAAGTGGCGTAGACCGGATATTTCTGCAGGCCAGCCTGCACGTTCGGGCTGCCGGGATTGTCGGTGGCGAGCCGCAGGCGCAACTGCGAGGTCAGCTTGAGATCGCGGTCGACGTCGAGGCGGCCGTCAACATGGCCCGTGAAATCGGGGCGGTCGATCTCGACCGGCGACGGCGAGGCAAAGCCGTCGATCGTCGCCGGCATGTTGTTGGTGTAGCCCGAGAACGAGCCGCGCAGATCGGCGACCAGCGCGTGGCGCTCCCAGTCGGATGCTACGAGAAGATCGGGCGCAACGACATAGACCGGCGAGCCGACCGGCTTGTTGAGACGCGCGGGATTGGTGTCGTAGCCGGTAGAGAGCTCGAGCCCGCCCTTGATCAGGAAACTGCCGGCATAATCGCCGACGGCGCCGAACGCATCGTCATCGGCCTTGAGGCGGCGGCGCAGCGGCTGGCCCGGCACGGTTCCCGCCATCGCCGCCGGCACGGGCGCCTTGTTGGCGGAGGCGGACGGCGGCGGCGCGATCTTCGGCAGTCCGAGCGTGGACGGCGGCGGCGCTGTGGTCGGCGCGCGCGAGCCGGGACCGGCTGCGCGCTTCGGCTTGGGCTGACCCGGATAGAGCTTCGGCTGCTGCCGCTTGCGGTTCAGCGAGTCGTAGCCGGAGCTGCTCGCGCCGTTGGCGGCGGGCAGGCCGTAGGCCGGGACCTGGTTGGTGGGGTTCTGGCCGACGCGCGAGTTTGCCGGCGTCTGCTGGCGTTTGCGCGGATCGGCACCGGGATCAGGCAGCGCCGGCAATGCATCCAAGGGCGCCTGCGGCACGCCCGCCGTACGGCGCGTCGGCAAGGTGTCGGGCGCGGCAAAGCCGCCGCGGTTGGGATTGAACAGGTCCGGCGTAAGGCTCTGGGCCGACGCCGGAGCGCTTTGGAAGGCCGTCAGGGCAAGACACGGCAAAGCCGCGCGCAGGAAATGCGCGCGTTTGCTCCGGCTGGTGCCTGGAGACGACCCCACGATGGATTAACTCCAACGAAATCAAACACTTTCGCGATCATCCCCGCCGGCTGACGGGAACCATCGTTAATGGAGTTAAAACAATTATGGTTAATGACCGGTTGAGGGCGTCTGGGCCCTCGTCGCCTCGCCCGCCCGCGCGTGCTAAGCAGGCGCCAAGGGGCCACCGCCCCACCCTTCCCCTGGACGAAACCATGCCGAGCTCGAAACCGCTGATGACCCAATCATCCGGCCCTATCCCCACCAGCGTCGAATCCGCACTCCGCACGCTGGAGACCGAGAGCGGCGGCATCAATGCGCTCGCCGCCGCCCTGCGCGGCCCGCTCGGCGCGACCTTCGCGGGGGCGGTCGACCTGATCCGCAACGCCAAGGGCCGCGTCATCGTCACCGGCCTCGGCAAGTCCGGCCACATGGCGCGCAAGATCGCGGCGACGCTGGCCTCGACCGGCACGCCCGCCTTCTTCGTCCACACCGCGGAAGCTGCCCATGGCGACCTCGGCATGATCACCACCGACGACGTCATCATGGCGCTGTCCTGGTCCGGCGAGCAGCCGGAGATGAAGACGCTCGTGAACTACTCCGCGCGGTTCGCGATTCCGATGATCGCGGTGACGTCGAACGCGGCGTCCTCGCTCGGCCAGGCCGCCGACATCGTGATCGAGCTGCCGAAGGCGCGCGAGGCCTGCCCGCACAATCTGGCGCCGACCACCTCGACCATGATGCAGGTCGCGATCGGCGATGCCATCGCGATCGCGCTGCTGGAGGGACGTGGCTTCACCGCGCTGGAATTCGCGCATTTCCACCCCGGCGGCAAGTTAGGGGCGATGCTGAAATTCGTCCGCGACTACATGCGCACCGGCACGGAAATCCCGCTCAAGCCGCTGGGCACTGAGATGTCGGATGCGATCATGGAGATGTCGGCCAAGGGGCTGGGCTGCGTCTGCATCGTCGATGATTCCGGCGGGGTCGCGGGCATCATCACCGACGGGGATCTTCGCCGCCACATGCGGCCGGATCTGCTGACGGCTTCGGTCGACGACATCATGACGAGGCAGCCCAAGACCGTACCGCCCTCGATGCTCGCCACCGAGATGATCGAGGTGCTGAACACAAGCAAGATCACCACGCTGGTCGTGACCGAGGCGGACAAGGTGGTGGGCATCGTGCATCTGCACGATCTGTTGCGAGCGGGCGTGGCTTAAGGCGCGCTCGCAATGACGGCGGCTAGAGCGGCGCCGGAAACCGCGCCGCATTCTCCTCCAGCGGCAGTCTCAGCCCGTTCGCCAGATACGACACCGTGCGGTAGAAGCCGCACAGCAGCATGATCTCCAGGATCTGCGCCTCGTCGTAATGCGCCGACAGCGCGGCGAACTCCTCGTCATCAAGCGTCGCGCGGTGATGCAGCGCGTCGACCGCTGCGATCAGCGCCTGCTCCGCCGGTAACCAGCAGGCTGAGGTCGCATCGCCCGCAACGGTCGCACGAACCTCCTCCTCGGTCAGCGTTGCCGGACCAGCGAAGATCGCGACATGCACGCCCCACTCATATTCGCATTGGGTCAACGCGCAGGTGCGGTCGATGACGATCTCGCGCTGGCGCAACGACAGCGGGCCGGGATCGAGCAGGCCGCCGGCGCGAAACTTGTCCCAGGCGCGCGCATGGCCTGCCATCACCCGGAACAGCATCAGCGGCGGCGCACCGCGCATGATGCGGTCGAACTGTTGCTGGATCTGCGGAGGATAAGGCGGCGCGAGCGGGGCGATGCGCGATGTGGCCTGTGACATCGGCGGTCTCCGTTGCTACAATTATCGTAGCAACACGCTACATTATTTGTAGCAAAACGCAAGAGGAGCGCGATGGCACGACAGGCCATATCAGGGAACGTCCGCGGCTCGCGCACCGGGCGGCCGATCATGGCGCTGCTCGATTTGCTGGGCCGGCGCTGGGCCTTGCGGGTCTTGTGGGAATTGCGCGCCGCCCCCCTCACCTCGCGCGCACTGCGCACGGCCTGCGACGAGGCTTCGCCGACGGTGCTGCAAGCGCGGCTGAGCGAGCTGCGCGAGGCGGGGTTCGTGGAGCTGGGCGACGGTGGAGGTTATGGCCTGACGGCCCTCGGGCGGGAATTGTGCGAGACGTTCATGCCGCTGCACCGGTTTGCGGAGAGGTGGAAGAGGTGAGTCTTCTCTTACCCTCCCCCTCAGGGGAGGGTAAGCGCGGCTACGCCGCCGCCACCGTCAGATTCGCACCGTCCACCTGCACGACTTTCACCCGCGTCCCGGCCGGCGTATCCGGCCCTGCCACCCGCCAGACGGTGTCGCCGATACGCATGGTGCCGTTGCCGTCCACGATCGGCTTCTCCAGCGTGAACTCGCGGCCGAGCAGCGCATCCGCGCGCTTGTTGAGGAAGGGGCTGGCGCTGGCGTCCGGCTTCGGCCGGGCGAGACGGCGCCACACCGGCACGGCGGCGGCGGCGAACAGCGCGAACATCACGAGCTGGATCTGCCAGGACAGGGCAACGGTGAACGAGATCAAGCCGACGAGTAACGCGGCGAGCCCGAGCCAGAACAGGAAGATGCCAGGCGCCAGCACCTCCAGCGCCATCAGGATGAAGCCGAAGATCAGCCAGTTCCAGGTGCCGAGCGATACGAACATGTCGGTCATGACAAGACCTCTTCATATTGACGCATGCCCTTGTCGGAAAACCGGTGTCCACTTTGCACTAACGTGGCCCTTCGGGTCCGGGGCATGCGCTTTATCCCTGCCGCGGCGGCACCGCCGGCGGCGTGCTGCCGGTCGTCGGCACCGAGCTGCCGCGGCGGGCGGCAGCGGCAGACGCCGCGTTTTCGCCGAACGTCGCCTTGGCGATCTCGCCAATGCCGGCGAGCGAGCCCAGCATGCTCATCGCCTCGACCGGAAGTATGATCACCTTCTGGTTCGGCGAGTCCGCCAGTTGCCCGAACGCCTTGATATATTTGTCGGCGATGAAATAGTTCAGCGCGGCGACGTCGCCCTTGCTGATGGCTTCACTGACCATCTGCGTCGCCTTGGCCTCGGCCTCCGCGGACCGCTCGCGCGCCTCGGCGTCGCGGAACGCGGCTTCCTTGCGGCCCTCGGCCTGGAGGATCTGGCCCTGCTTGGCGCCCTCGGCGCGCAGGATTTCCGACTGACGCTGGCCTTCGGCCGCGAGAATGTCGGCGCGCTTGACGCGCTCGGCCTTCATTTGCCGGCCCATGGCCTCGACGAGGTCGGCGGGCGGCACGATGTCCTTGATTTCGATACGGTTGACCTTGAGGCCCCAGGGCGAGACCGCGGCATCGACCACGCGCAGCAGACGCTCGTTGATCTCGTCGCGATGCGACAGCACCTGGTCGAGATCCATCGCGCCCATCACCGAGCGGATGTTGGTCATGGTCAGGACGGTGATTGCCTGGGTCAGGTTGGAGACCTCATAGCTCGCCTTGGCGGCATCGAACACCTGGTAGAAGGCGACGCCGTCGACCGTCACGGTGGCGTTGTCCTTGGTGATCACCTCCTGCTCGGGAATGTCGATCACCTGCTCCATCATGTTGATCTTGCGCCCGACGCGATCGAAATAGGGCACGATCAGATTGAGCCCGGGGCTCAAGGTCTGGGTGTATTTTCCGAACCGCTCGATGGTCCAGTCATAGCCCTGCGGTACCGTCTTCACGCCGGCGACCAGTGTGACGATGACGAGCAACACCAGAACAATCGCAAACATGTCGAAACCGCTCATATTTCCTCCAAGCCGGGGAAAACCCTTCCCGGGCCGTCATTGGTCGGGATCACGACCCCCAAAGTTCAGCAATGGGTTCAGCGGTCGCTGCATAATTTCTGCATTGGCGCGATTCTACACAAGACGCAGGGAGAGGGAATGGTCGCGATTATGTATTTGCGAGGCGCTCTTGAAAGCCTGCGAGCGCAGACCTAGCGGCAGGCGTTAACGAATCCGGCATGCCAGATGTCGAAGCCAACTCCTATTCGATGACGTCATCCGCCGTTGCAAGCAGGCTTGGAGAAAGCGTGACGCCAAGTGCCCTCGCCGTCTTCAGGTTGATCGCGAGCTCGAACTTGGTGGGATTCTGGACCGGAAGGTCAGCCGTCTGCGCTCCCTTCAGGATCCGGTCGATATAGGAGGCGGCGCGGCGGAGCTGCTCGGCGCTGTCCGTGCTGTAGGACATCAGCCCACCCTCGTCGACGAAGGTGCGGCTCCAGAACACCGCCGGCGCGCGCGCGTCGCCGATCGCTGTCAGCAGATGCGCGCGATTGGCCATGGTGAAGAAGTCCGGTAGCACCAGCAGGCCGCCGTCTTTGCGCAAAGCCAGCGCGGCGATCGAGGCCGCGTCATGGACCGGCGCGGGCTCGACCGTCACGTGGAGGATCCGGGCGGCGTCCTCGATCGTGCGCAGCATCAGCGGCGCGAACGGCGCGGTGGCGGGATTGTAGACGACGAAGACGCGGGACACTTTTGGGGTGACCTGCGTCAGCATCTCCAGCCATTTACCGGCCAGCGGGCCGTCATAATCGGTGAAGCCGGTGATGTTGCCGCCGGGATGCGCGAGATTCTGGACAAAGCCCTGGCTCACGGGATCGGTCACCACGGCGAACACGATCGGGATCGTCGTGGTGCGCCGGCGCAGCTCTTCGACCGAGGGCGTGCCGACCGCGAGCAGGATGTCGGGCTTGAGCGCGATCAACTCGTCGGCGAGCCCGGCGATCGGCGCCCGGTCGCCGGCGCCGCTGCGCCAGTCGATCCGCAAATTGTCGTGCTCCTTCCAGCCATGGGCGGCAAGCGCCTCGGCGAGGCGGGTCTGCCCGATCACTGCATCGGCGGCGACCGCGAGCACGCCGAGCCGGCGCGTCGGTTGCTGCGCCAGCACCGGGGCCGGCAGCGCGGCGATCGTCCCAAGAAGCGCCAAGACTTCGCGGCGATTCATGGCAGACACCCTCAGATCCAGCCCTGAAGCTCACGCAGCACCAGAGTGCGGATCACGTCCATGCCTGGATCGCTGTCGTTGAGACAGGGGATCGCGGAAAACTGCTCGCCGCCATTGTGCTTGAATATCTCGGCGTTCTCCTGCGCGATCTCTTCCAGCGTCTCCAGGCAGTCGGCGGCAAAGCCCGGCGTCACCACCGCGATGCGGCGCACGCCTTCTTTCGCCAGACGCTCCATCGTCTTGTCGGTGTAGGGCTGGAGCCATTCGTCATCGCCGAAGCGCGACTGGAAGGTCAGCAGCAGCTTGGTCTCGTCCATGCCGAGCCTGCGGCGCAGCGCCTCGGTGGTGGCGACGCACTGGCCCTGATACGGGTCGCCTTTGTCGACATAGGATTTCGGCATGCCGTGGAAGGAAGCGACGATCAGCTCCGGCTTGAAGGACAGCGTCGCCAGATGCGTCTCGATCGAGATCGCGAGCGCCTCGATATAGCAATCGTCCTCGTAATAGGGCGGCGTCACCCGGAGCGTCGGCTGGTTACGCAGGCGGGAGAGCACGCGGAACACTTCGTCGCAGACGGTCGCCGAGGTTGGGGCGGAATATTGCGGATAGAGCGGAACAGCGAGGATGCGGTCGCAGCCTTTCGCGATCAGCGCGTCGATGCCCGATCTGATCGAGGGGTTGCCGTAGCGCATCGCCCAGTCCACCACGACATGGTCGCGGTCCGACAATGCCGCGGTGAGCTTGTCGGCTTGCGACCGCGTGATGGTCTTGAGCGGCGACTCGTTCGTCTCGTTGTTCCAGATCTTCCGGTAATCGAGCGCCTTGGTCCGGGGACGGCGGCGCAGGATGATGCCGTTCAGCACGAGCTTCCAGACCAGGCCCTGGTCCTCGATCACCCGGGCGTCCGACAGGAACTCCTTGAGATAGACCCGCACGCCGGGCGCATCGGCCGTATCGGGCGTGCCGAGATTGACCAGAAGCACACCGACCCGCGGCCGGCCCGATCGCACGGCCGGCTTTGCAGTCTCGAGGGGGGCAATTGTCATGGTCCGTTGCGTCGCGCGTTGCTCCGAACTTGTCAAGATGAGGGCGGTTTCGCTAGGGTCGCAGCCAAGCGGGAGGGGCTGATGACACTCGCGGAATGGTGCGTTCTCGGAGCGCTGCTGCTTTATCTGTCGACGATCGTCTCGATCAAATGGATCAGGTTTCGCACGTTCGACAATTCGCGGCCGCGCGACCCTGCCTTCTTCGAGGGCGCCCTTGCGCAGCGGGCGCTGGGCGCCCACCAGAACGGCATCGAGAGCTTTCCGTTCTTCGCCTTCGCCGTCCTGCTCGCCGAATTCCGGGATTCGCCGCAGCGCCTGGTCGACGAGCTCGCGGTGCTGTTCCTGATCGTGCGGATCGCCTATGTGCTGACCTATCTCGGCAACCGCCCGGCGTTGCGCTCGATCCTCTGGAGCATCGGCTTTGCCATCAACCTCGGGATCTTCTTCATGCCGGCCTTGAAGCAGTTTCTGCCGGTGTGAGTTTCTCGCTCCTGTGTCCCGGACGCGGTGCAGCGCTCTTGCGCTGCTCCGCAGAGCCGGGACCCAGAAGGCCACACGCTCCGCGGAGAGATGGGCCCCGGCTCTGCAGCGCATCGTCGAAGGGACGCTCCGCTGCGTCCGGGGCACGAGAGGCTTGCCTAGAAGCACGTCGTCCGTTCGGCGGCGATGTAGCCAAACAACAGGCCGGCGCCGAACAGCAGCACGAGGGCGGCGGCGCCGAATTCGATGCCGCGCATGAACAGCGCGCCGCCGCCGTCGCGGCCTGCGCTCAGGCGGGCGGCGACGTCCTTGGCGGAGACGGCGACGACCGCGATGGCCGCGACCGTGATCGCGGTGCCGAGCCCCATCAGCAAGGTCGCGGCGATGCCGGCCCAGAACAGGCCCTGGGCGAGCGCGAACACCAGCACCAGGATCGAGCCCGAGCAGGGGCGGATGCCGACGGTCAGGATCGCGGCGAACCCACGCCGCCAGCCGCCGGGGCCGGCGAGCTCGCTCGGCGTGGGGCCGTGGGAATGGCCGCAATGCTCGTCGTGGACGTGGTCGTGCGCGTGGTGGTGATCGGTGTGCGCGTGATCGTGGCCATGACGATCATGCGCATCATGATGATGGTGATGATCATGATCATGCGGCACGCCGGCGATCGCCGGCACCGCCTGCGTCGCCTGGAGTGCGCGGATGAAAGTGCGGCCCTTGACCCAGACCAAGCGCAGGCCGAACAGCGCGATCAGGCCGTAACTGGCGATCTCGATCGCGCCTTCCGCCTTGCACATTGTTTTCGCGGTCGCATTCAGCACCCAGGCCGAGATGCCGACGATCAGGATCGCCACCAGCGACTGCATCAGCGCCGAGGCAAACGACAGCACGATGCCGCGCCGCGCGGTCTCGCGGTTGGCGACGAGGTAGGAGGCGATCACCGCCTTGCCATGGCCGGGGCCGGCGGCATGGAAGATGCCGTAGGCAAACGAAATGAAGAGCAGCGTCCACACCGCCGAGCCGTCGGTCTTCGCGGCGCGAATGGTCGCCGACATCTGCCGATAGAATTCCGACTGTTTCGCCAGCAGCCAGCCGATGAGGCCGCCCGCCTCGCGCTCGGCCGCCTGCGCCGGGCGCGGTGCGCCGAACGGGTTTTGCGCGAGGGGATCGTGAAGTGCGGCGTCGGTCGCGGCTACGACAACCACGACAGCGGCGCAGGCGAGCAGCCCGCGCGCGAGCGGGGAGAGCTGCGGCCTCAAGGACAATCCACCGTGATCTTGTTGGCGAACATCATCCCGAAATTCGAGTTCTCGCCATTCATGAAGGTCTGCTCGTTGAGCTTCTGCGCGCTCGCGGTGCCGTCGCTGGGACGATCCAGCTTCATCTGGCAGCCACTGGGCGCGCCGACCAGCTTGACCGGGTTGTCCTTGGCCATCTGGAAATCGATGAAGAAGGAACGGTCGAACACTTCGAGCACCAGCTGCCTGGGCTTGACCGGGTTCTTCAGCGGCAGCGTGAAGTGCAGGGTCAGCACCGTATCCTTGTAGTCGAGGAAGTAGTCGACCGGCTCCTGGAAGCGCTCCTTCTTGCCGTCGGCTCGCGCGAAGGTGAAGTAGGCATATTCCTTCAGCGACTCGACATTGGTCTGCGCCAGCGGCCCGAGCTCCTCGCTTGTATAGGCGCCCTTGGTCTTGCCCTCGAGCCCCTGCACCGCATAGGCCGAGAACATGTCGTCAAACGTCCAGGCGTGGCGGACGCCAGTGATGCTGCCGTCGGCGGCATAGAGCAATTCGCTGGTCGCGGTGATCCAGACATGCGGATGCGCGCGCGCCGCGCTGCCTGCCAGCGTCAGGCCAGCGGCGAGCAGCAGTCCGAACAGGGCGTGCATGCCCATCAGGCCGCCTTCGGGGCGTCGAGCAGGCCGCGCCTGCGCAGCAGCGCGTCGGGCTCGGGCGGGCGACCGCGGAAGGCCTCGTAGGCGGCTTCCGGATCGACCGATCCGCCCGATGAGTAGATGTCGTCGTGCAGGCGCTTGGCCACCTCGGGATCGAAGATGTCGCCGGCCTCCTCGAAGGCGCCGAAGGCGTCGGCGTCCATCACCTCCGACCACATGTAGCTGTAATAGCCCGCGGCATAGTGATCGCCGGAGAAGATATGGCCGAACTGCGTGGGACGGTGACGGAGCGAGATCTCCTCGGGCATGCCGATCTTCTCCAGCTCGCGTTTCTCGAAGGCGCGGACATCCTGCGCAGCGGCGGCCGGCTGGGTGTGGAATTCGAGATCGACCAGCGCCGACGACACGAACTCGACCGTGGCAAAGCCCTGGTTGAACTTTCGAGCGGCAAGGAAGCGCTGGAGCAGATCGTCCGGCAGCGGCTCGCCGGTCTGGTAGTGGCGGGCGAACTGCTGCAGCACCTCGGGGCGCTCCTGCCAGTGCTCGTAGAGCTGGGACGGCAGCTCGACGAAATCGGTGAACACGGACGTGCCCGACAGCGACGGATAGGTCACGTTGGAGAGCATGCCGTGCAGGCCGTGGCCGAACTCGTGGAACAGGGTGCGGGCATCGTCGGGCGAGAGCAGCGAGGGCTCGCCGCCGGCGCCCTTGGCGAAGTTGCAGACATTGATGATCAAGGGCGCGATCTCGCCGTCGAGCTTCTGCTGGTCGCGCAGCGAGGTCATCCAGGCGCCGGAGCGCTTTGAGGGGCGGGCATAGTAGTCACCGTAGAACAGCGCCTTGTGCTTGCCGTCGGGCCCCTTCACCTCCCAGACCCGGACATCCGGGTGCCAGGCCGGCACGTCCTTGCGCTCCTCGAAGGTGATGCCGAACAGGCGTGTGGCGCAGTCGAAGGCGGCGGCGATCATGTGATCGAGCGTGAGGTACGGCTTGATCGCCGCGTCATCGAAATTGGCGCGCTGGAGACGGAGCTTCTCGGCGTAGAAGCGCCAGTCCCAGGGCGCCAGCTTGAAATTGCCGCCCTCGGTCGTGATCAGCGCCTGCATCTCGTCGCGGTCGGCGAGCGCCCGTGCCCGCGCCGGCTTCCAGACCCGCTCGAGCAGGCTGCGCACGGCGTCGGGCGTCTTGGCCATGGAATCCTCGAGCCGGTAGGCCGCGAAGGTCGGATAGCCCAGCAGCTTGGCGCTCTCTTCCCGCAGCTTCAGGATCTCGACGATGGCTCCGTTGTTGTCGTTGGCATTGCCATTGTCGCCGCGCGCGACGAAGGCCTTGTAGACCTTCTCGCGGAGGTCGCGCCGCGACGAACTCTTCAGGAACGGCTCGCTTGAGGAGCGCGACAGCGTCACGATCGCCTTGCCTTCCATGCCGCGCTCTTCCGCCGCAGCTTTGGCTGCCGCGACGAAGCTCTCCGGCAGGCCCTGACGGTCGGCCTCCCCTAACTCCATGAACCATTCCTGCTCGTCGCCGAGCAGATGATGGCTGAAGCTGGTGCCGAGCTGGGCGAGTTTTTCGTTGATCTCCGCCATCCGCGTCTTGGCCTCCTCGGAGAGGCCGGCGCCGGAACGATGGAAGCGGGTGTAGGTGCGCTCCAGCAGGCGAAGCTGCTCTGAGGAGAGACCCAAATTGGCGCGGTTCTCGTGCAGCTGGGCGATGCGACCAAACAGCACGGCGTTCATCATGATGGGATTCCAGTGCCGCGCCATCCGCAAGGAGACCTCCTTGTCGATCTCGAGGATGGCCGGGTTGGAATGCGCCGAGACGAGATCGTAGAACACCGCTGCGACCTTGCTCAGCAGCTTGCCCGAGCGCTCCAGTGCCGTGATGGTGTTGGCGAAGTCGGCGGCCGCCGGATCATTGGTGATCGCCGCGATCTCGGCGGAGTGATCGGCGAAGGCCTGCTCGAAGGCCGGAAGGAAGTGCTCCGGCTTGATCTCGTCGAAGGGCGGGGTCGCGAACGGCGTCACCCAGGCCTGCACCAGCGGGTTGGTCTCGGCATCCGTAGTTTGGCGGGGTTCTGACATCGCAAGTCCCGGTTTCTGAGCTGATTTGTTGCGGCCAGCTATAGCACGCGATGGGGCTTTTTTGGGCCATTTGGCCTTGCTCCCGCCCGCCTTTTCGGAGAGATTGCGGCCCTCGAAGCCTGGATCCCTGAGCTCATGAACGCGTCTTCCTCGTCCTCCCGCCGGATCGTCTGGCCCAGCGTCATCACCGTCATCAGCGCTGCGATCCTGATCGGCGCCGAAGTGTTCGGCGCAGCGTTTGCCGGCGGCTGGGCGCTCGCGATCCTGTTCGGGCTCGGCGACCAGGGCGCCCACATCCTTCAGGCCGTGCTGTTCGCACTCGGCGTGCTCGTGATGACCGCCTTCATCCGCGCAGCCCAGCGCGTCGAGCCCTTCACGAAGCGCGGCTGACGCTTCCTCGCGCGCGTCCGACGCGCGCACGACACTGAAAACTTAACGCGCGTTCATCTTCCGCGTCGCTGCCGCAACACTGCGCAAGCAGATGTTAGGCAATTCCGTCCGCAGCCTAAAAAAATTCTTGCGAAGCAGAGTCAAAAGCCTTATGTGCGCTCTTGCCCAATTTCGCACGTGCCTGTGGTCGTGTGTCAGTCGGTAGGTATCCGGACAAGAGGCCGGACAGCCGCCAAGGGGTGAAGAAGCCGAGGGGCTCTTCGGAAGTGTGGAAGTCGAAAGGCTCATGAAGCCTGAGACGAAAGCAAACCCGGAGCGTCCAGCATCTCTCTCAAAGAGATGCCTTGTCGAAGGTGACTTCACTTTTTGCAACCGTGACTGGCAGCCGGAGGCGAACCGGCGCACCCCGCTCTCAACGGGGGACGCGACTTAAAGCAACGACGGATCGGGCTTTTTTGGTCTCTACCGGCAGTCCAACGCCGGCGCGGGCTACTGAAAAGGCTTGTCCTTCATTGCCAGGTGTGCGGGCGGGAAATTCCCAACCAATCCACGGCAGCACAGTCTGATCTGAGTCTTTGGCTCGTCGCGCCTCCATCGCGTGATCTGGCCGGAGCGCTCTTATCCGACGTCATTTTTTGAACGGATCCCCGTCGCTGGGCCGTTTGGGAGAGTGCTATGACCGAACGTATTCAGGAATTCCTGCGCAACCGCCGCAGCGAGGGCCGGGACACCGAGCCTTGCCTCGTCGTCGACCTCGAGGTCGTGCGCGACAATTACCAGACCTTTGCCAAGGCGCTGCCCGACAGCCGCGTGTTCTACGCCGTCAAGGCGAACCCGGCGCCGGAAGTGCTGGCCCTGCTCGCCTCGATGGGCTCCTGCTTCGACACTGCGACGGTCGCCGAGATCGAGATGGCGCTGGCCGCCGGTGCGACGCCCGACCGCATCTCGTTCGGCAACACGATCAAGAAGGAGCGCGACATCGCGCGCGCCTTCGCGCTCGGCATTCGCCTGTTCGCGGTCGACTGCACCGCCGAGGTCGAGAAAATCGCCCGTGCCGCGCCCGGTGCGAAGGTGTTCTGCCGCATCCTCTATGACTGCGCCGGCGCCGAGTGGCCGCTGTCGCGCAAGTTCGGCTGCGACCCGGAAATGGCCGTCGATGTGCTCGACGTCGCCAAGCGCCTGGGCCTGGAGCCGTGCGGCATCTCGTTCCATGTCGGCTCGCAGCAGCGCAAGGTGAAGGCGTGGGACCGTGCGCTGGCGATGGCCTCGCAGGTGTTCCGCGACTGCGCCGAGCGCGGCATCAACCTGACCATGGTCAACATGGGCGGCGGCTTCCCGACCAAGTACCTCAAGGACGTGCCGCCGGTCGTCACCTACGGCCGGTCGATCTTCCGCGCGCTGCGCAAGCACTTCGGCAACCAGATCCCGGAGACCATCATCGAGCCGGGCCGCGGCATGGTGGGCAACGCCGGCATCATCGAATCCGAGGTCGTGCTGATCTCGAAGAAGAGCGACGAGGACGAGGTGCGCTGGGTTTACCTCGACATCGGCAAGTTCGGCGGTCTCGCCGAGACGATGGACGAGTCGATCCGTTACGCCATCCGCACCCCGCATGACGGCGCGGAGATGACGCCGTGCGTGCTCGCTGGCCCGACCTGCGACAGCGCCGACGTGCTGTACGAGAAGAGCCCGTATCCGCTCCCCGTCACGCTCGAGATCGGCGACAAGCTGCTGATCGAAGGCACCGGGGCCTATACGTCGACCTACTCGGCGGTGGCGTTCAACGGCATTCCGCCGCTGAAGACGTACCACATCTAAGCAGCCTCTCTTTCCGAGGCCTGACGAACCCGGGAGCCGGCTTGCCGGCTCCTCCCCTGACATTTCGATTTCTGACGACGTCTTGGACGGCGTGCTGCGCGCACGTCGGTTCAAGCGGGGACTGACGCGCCATGACTGCTTTTCGGAAGCCACAGATCGCCCTCACCTCGAAAGCCGCTCCGTTCGCGATCCGAGCCGAGCGTGCTGCCGACGTCGCGACGCGTGAAGCGCTGCTGGATGCCTGCTTTGGCGAGAACCGCCATGACCGCACCTGCCAGCGCCTGCGCGACGGACGTGCACCTGCCGCAGGCCTTGCCCTGTCGGCCGTGCGCGAGGGCAAGCTCATGGGAACCGTGCGGCTGTGGCACGTCAGCGCCGCAGGCAGGCCCGCTCTGGTCCTCGGACCGCTGGCGGTGGATCCTGCCTGCCGCGAGCTCGGGATCGGCGCCGCGCTGATGCAACAAGCGCTGGCTGCCGCCCGGGCGCGCGGACATGCTGCCGTGATCCTGCTCGGCGATGCTCCCTACTATGCCCGCTTCGGCTTCACGGGCGAGAAGACCGGCGCGCTGTCGCTGCCCGGTCCGTTCGAGCCCGACCGTCTGCTGGCGATCGAATTCCAGGCCGGCGCCCTGGATGGCGCCGAGGGGATGATCGTGCCGACCGGCGCGGCCTTGCCCAAACGGAGGGCGGTTCGCGCCCTCGAAGCGCACGCGGCCTAAGGGATTGCCATGATGGCGACGACCAAGCCGCATTCCGCGGCTATGCCCGCGCGTGCCCGTTCCTTTGGGGTTGCGCGGGCCTGAGAAACGCCCTTTAACCCGCCAAGCCCCCCTCCAGTCGAGGCCCACGACCATGTCCCGCCGCCTGATCTCCACCGGCTCTCCCCTTGAGAAGACCGTCGGCTACAGCCGCGCCGTGATCGACGGCGATTTCGCCTTTGTCGCGGGAACCACCGGCTATGACTACACCACGATGACGATGCCGGCCGACGTCACGAGCCAGTCACGCAACTGCTTCAAGACCATTGAAGCCGCCCTGAATGAGGGTGGATTCGAGATGGCCGACATCGTCCGTGCGACCTATTACATCACCGACGCCAGCTATATCGATGCCCATTTCGCCGTCTGCGGCGAGGTGCTCGGTGACATCAGGCCGGCCGCGACCTTGCTGGTCGTCAGCGCCCTCGCCAGGCCCGAGATGAAGGTCGAGATCGAAGTCACCGCCAAGCGCCGCAGCGCCTGATCCATCCCTCACCACCCATCTGCCCGCCCTATCCGGAGAACCACCCCCATGAGCCCCGCCTCGCAGATCTACGCGAAGATCACCGGTCCCATCGTCATGGTCGGCTTCGGCTCCATCGGCAAAGGCACATTGCCCTTGATCGAGCGGCATCTCGATTACGACAAGTCGCGCGTCACCGTGATCGATCCCAAGGATGACGGCCGCAAGGCACATTGCGAGAAGCACAATGTGCGCTTCATCCAGAAGGGCGTGACCAGGGAGAATTACCGCGAATTGCTGACCCCGCTGCTCACCGAAGGCGGCGGCCAGGGCTTTTGCGTCAATCTCTCGGTCGACACCGGCTCCACCGACATCATGGAGCTCTGCAACGAGCTCGGCGCGCTCTACATCGACACCGTCAACGAGCCCTGGCTCGGCTTCTATTTCGATGCGTCGAAGGGCCCGGAAGCGCGCTCCAATTACGCTCTTCGCGAAGCGACGCTGGCCGCCAAGCGGGCGCGCCCGGCGGGCTCGACCACGGCCGTCTCATGCTGCGGCGCCAATCCCGGCATGGTCTCGTTCTTCGTCAAGCAGGCGCTGCTCAATGTCGCCGCCGACCTGAAGCTCAATGCCCCCAAGCCGAAGACCAAGGCCGAATGGGCGGATTTGATGCGGCAGGCCGGCATCAAGGGCATCCACATCGCCGAACGCGACACGCAGCGCTCGAAGAAGCCGAAAGAGCCTGATGTCTTCGTCAACACCTGGTCGGTGGAAGGTTTCCTGTCGGAAGGCGTGCAGCCGTCCGAACTCGGTTGGGGCACGCACGAAAAATGGATGCCCGAGAATGCGCGCACCCACGAAGCCGGTTGCGGCGCCGCCATCTATCTGATGCAGCCCGGCGCCAACACCCGCGTGCGCACCTGGTGCCCGACCCGCGGCGCGCAGTATGGCTTCCTCGTCACCCACAACGAATCGATCTCGATCGCCGATTACTTCACGGTGCGCGACGCCTCGGGCACGGCGGTCTACCGGCCGACCTGCCACTACGCCTATCATCCGGCTGACGATGCCGTGCTGTCGCTGCATGAAATGTTCGGCCGCGCGGCGAAGATGCAGGAAAAGCACCACATCCTCGACGAGACCGAGATCGTCGACGGCATCGATGAACTCGGCGTGCTGCTGTTCGGCCATGACAACAACGCCTACTGGTACGGCTCGCAGCTCTCCATCGAGGAGACCCGTAAGCTCGCGCCCTATCAGAACGCCACCGGCCTGCAAGTGACCTCCGCCGTGCTCGGCGGCATGGTGTGGGCGCTCGAGAATCCCAACGAAGGCATCGTCGAAGCCGACGAGATGGATTTCGATCGCCTGCTGGAAATCCAGTTGCCGTATCTCGGCCCCGTAAAGGGTTTCTACACCGACTGGACGCCGCTGACGGATCGTCCGGGACTGTTTCCGGAGGATATCGATACCAGCGATCCCTGGCAGTTCCGGAATATTCTGGTGCGGTGACAATTCAGCCGTCATGCCCGGGCTTGTCCCGGGTATCCACGAACTTTCTTCGTGCAGCTCCAAGAACGTGGATGGCCGGGACAAGCCCGGGCATGACGCTGCAACAGCGATTTCCCTACTTCTCCTTGATCGGTGGCGCGATCTTCTCGGCAGGTGCCGGCGGCAATGCCGGTTTGGCCCCGCCGGCCGCACCTTGCGTCTGCGGGTCGGGGCGCGCGGGCTCGGGCGCCGGCGTGGTCGGGCGATCGCCGCCGGGCTTTGATTCCGCAGGCGTCTTGCTCTGATCATCGGACGGCGTGCCCTGGAGCGGCGGCGTCGCCTGTGCCAGTTGCAGCCGACTCTCGGCGCGAATCTGCGCGAGTGACAGGCCCGAGATCGCGACACCTGCAGCAAATAGCGAACAGGCGATCAAAAGGTCTCGTCGAAGTCCGCGCTTGTCGTTCCTGCCGGGCATATCGATCACCACCTTTGTCTGCGGGATCAACGAATTTGCCAAGCCGCAGTTCCAAGCCCGTCCGGGCGGAACCGGACGTTTGCGCGCCAAAACGCCGCGCTCAATCCGTGGTGCTGACTTCCCAAGTGGCGTGGCGCACGCCGGGCAGATGCTGCAGATCCGTCGCCACCGCGTTCAGCTCGTTCGGATCGACCGCGGTCGCGACCAGCTTTGCGACGATCTCGATCAAATCGTCACCGGTCTCGACCACGTCGATATCGGCCACCGGATATTTTGCGCCCTCGAGCTTCTCGACGAGCCGGTCGCGCATATCGGGCAAGGCGTCCGGCGCGACCGCAAGTTTGAAGTAGTAGGTCGCCTCCGAGGCCTTCTCGTTCAGCGGAATGCGGTTGATGGCATTGACCAAGGGGCGCAGCATCGTGTTGCCCGCGATGACGAACACGGTGAGCGCGGCGGCCTGCGCGACCATGTCGGCGCCGGCGCAGGAGCCTACCGCTGCTGAGGCCCACAGCGTCGCGGCGGTGTTGAGCCCGCGCACGTCCATGCCCTGCTTCATGATGACGCCGGCGCCGAGAAAGCCAATGCCGGAGACGACGTAGGAGATCACCCGCACCGCGCCGTCCGCGCCCGTCAGATGCATGGCGAGATCAACGAACGCGGCGGCGCCGACCGCGACCAGCACGTTGGTGCGCAGGCCCGCGGTGCGCTGGCGATATTGCCGCTCGGCGCCGATCAGCGTGCCCAGCACGAAGGCCGTGAACAGGCTGACCAGCGTGTCCGCGAAGTCGGCAATCTGGAAGGTCGTCAGAAACCGCATGTGTTCGCGCCGCCGTTTGGGAGATGCGGTAGGGTGGGCAAAGGCGCGCTCTTCGCGCGACGTGCCCACCACTTTCGTTTCGCGGAGAGATGGTGAGCACGGCGCAAGCGCGCCTTTGCCCACCCTACGGCCGGAACCATGACAGATTAAAGCTCCAGCAGGCCCCCGTCCCCATTTTCATCAGCGAACGCCAGCAGCGTGCCCTTGGCGTTCCAGGCGATCGCGGCCACCGGCGGGGTGCCGTTGCGGCGGACCAGGATCTCGGCGCCGTCTTCCAGGCGCACCATCAGCACGGTGCCGTCGCTGTAGCCGGCGGCGAGGATGTCGTTCTTCGGATGGCATGCGACCACGGACACGCGGGCCTGGAGCGGCGCCAGCATCGCGGGCTCCTTGCCCATCGGGCCGTCCTTGCTGCCGAACGGCCAGATGATGACGGTATCGGCGCCCGAAGTCGCGAGCCCCTTGCCGCCGGCGCTCCAGGACATCGAGCGGACGCGGCCGGGATAGCCGGTCATGCGCATGTGCCTGTTATCGGCGAGCCGCCAGCCGTGCAGCGCCGCCTCGTGCATCGTGGTGACCAGGAATTTGTTGTCCGGGCTGAAGGTGACGCCGAGATGCGAGCCGGCCCAGGGCAGGAATTCGGCCGATCCTTCCATGTTCGGAAACCACAGCGTCGCGCCGTTGTAATGCGCGATCGCGAGCCGCAGGCCCTTTGGTGCGAACGCGAGGCCGCCGACGGTCGAGGGCACCTCGAGCGACTTCTCCTCGGTCTTGCCGCTCTTGACGGTCGCCGTCTTGCCGGCCGACCAGGCATAGGCGCCATCGGGATGCAGCGCCACCGCATCGATCCAACGCCGCTTCGGATCGGTCGCGAGCAGCGTCACCTCGCCCTTGGCGTCGAGCGACACGACCTTGCCGTCGTCGCCGCCCATGACGAGGCGCTTGCCGTCGGAGGCGGTCGAGAGAATGCCGCCGGTGTGGACGGGGACGGCGGTGATCTCGCCCTGGTTATCTACGAACGCGACATTCTCCTCGGCGCCGACGAAGGCGGCGCGGGGGCCAAGGAAATGCACCGAAGTCACGCCCATGCCGAGCGCAACAGGCTTGACGCGGTCGGTGACGGAGACGATCGAGGCTGAATCGGGAGCCGGCGTAAACTCTTTCATCACGAGACGATGCAGCTCTCGAAGCCCGTGCGAATGAGCTCTTCAGGCAATTCGCGGCCGATGAACACGAGGCGGCTCTGGCGCGGCTCGCCGTCCTTCCACTTCCGCTGGTGGTTGCCCTCCAGCATCATATGGACGCCCTGGAACACGTAGCGGTCGTCATCGTCGTGGAAGGCGAGGATGCCCTTGGAGCGCAGGATCTTGCCGCCCTCGACCTGCACCAAATTCTGGAGCCAGGGCATGAACACGTTCGGATCGAGCGGCTTGTCGGTCTTGAGCGACAGCGATTGCATGTCCTCGTCGTGATAGTGCTTCAGGCCATGGCCGTGATCATGGTGATGACGGTCGTCGCCGTGATGGTGATGATCATGGTCGTGGTCATGATCGTCGGCATTCAGAAAATCCGGCTCGATGTCGAGGATGCGGTCGAGATCGAACGCACCGCGGTCGAGCACGTCGGCCAAAGCCACCGAGCAGCGTTCGGTGCGATGCAGTTTCGCATAGGGATTGATGGCGCGGATGCGGGCCTCGACCTCGGCAAGCTCTCCCTTGGTGACGAGGTCGGTCTTGTTCAGCACGATGACGTCGGCAAAGGCGATCTGGTTCTTGGCCTCGGGTGCGTCCTTGAGCCGGTCCGACAGCCATTTGGCGTCGGCGACGGTGACGACCGCATCGAGGCGCGCGTTCTTCTGCACGTCCTCATCGACGAAGAAGGTCTGGGCGACGGGCGCCGGATCAGCAAGGCCCGTGGTCTCGACGATGATGGCGTCGAACTTGCCCTTGCGCTTCATCAACCCGTCCATGATGCGCACGAGATCGCCCCGCACCGTGCAGCAGATGCAGCCGTTGTTCATCTCGAACACTTCCTCGTCGGCGCCGATGATGAGGTCATTGTCGATGCCGATCTCGCCGAATTCGTTGACGATGACCGCGTATTTCTTGCCGTGGTTTTCCGACAGGATGCGGTTGAGCAGCGTGGTCTTGCCGGCACCGAGATAGCCGGTCAGGACGGTCACGGGAATTTTGGGGGCGGTCGCTTCAGACATAATCACTCCGGACTTGGGGCGTTTCGCGCGACGCGAGGCGGGGTGGCCCCTGCCCTAATGGTCAAGCGCGCTGGTCAGGGCCTTTATATTGTGCCTGACCATATCAATGTAAGTGGGTGCAAGGCCCTTTTCACCCGTCAGACCGTCCGAAATCAAGGTCCCGCCGACCTTGGCCCCGGTCTCGGCCGCGATCCGCCGGATCAGCCGGTCGTCGCTGATATTTTCCAGGAAAACGGCCGGAATTTTCTGGGCCTTGATCTGGCCGATGATGGCCGCGATATCCCGCGCGCTGGGCTCGGTTTCGGTGGAGACCCCAAGGGGGGCCACGAACTGCACGCCATACTCGGCGGCGAAATAGCCGAAGGCGTTGTGGGTCGAGATCACCTTGCGCCGCTCCGGCGGGATTTTGCCGACGGCCTCGCGGACCTCGCGGTCGAGCGTTTCGAGCTTTTCCAGATAGGCCTTTGCCTGGGCGCGGAAGAACTCGGCGTCTTCCGGGGCCGCCGCGGCGAGCGCGGTTGCGATGTCGGTCACATAGATCTTGGCGTTGGGAACAGACTGCCAGGCGTGGGGATCGGCGGCAGCGCCGAGCTTGAGGGCCGCGATGCCGGCGCTCGCGGCCACCACCTGCGCCTTGGCGCCGGAGGACTGCACGAGGCGCGGCAACCATCCCTCGAGGCCGAGCCCGTTGACGATGACGAGCTTTGCGTCGGCGATGCGCTTCGCATCGCTCGGTGCGGGCGTGTAGACGTGCGCGTCGCTGTCGGCGCCGACCAGCGTCGTCAGGTCGATCCGGTCGCCGCCGACATTGCGGACGAAATCGGCGAGGATCGAGAAGCTTGCGACGACCTTCAGCCGTTCCGCGGCGTGAAGCGGCGAAGCGATCAGCAGGAGCACACAAAGCAGGATAGGTCGCATCGCCGTCACGCTTCCAGATGCCGGCCGGGAAACAGCTGCCTGATAACGCCGCCGACGCGGCCGAACAGCACGGAGACGATGTAGAACACCGTCGCCACCAGAATGATCGCGGGGCCCGACGGCACCCGGGTCTGGAACGACAGCACCAGGCCGGCATAGCCGGACACCGCAGCAGCGATCACGGCAATGCAGATCATGACCGTGAGATCGCGCGACCAGAACCGCGCGATACCGGCAGGCAGGATCATCAGACCCACCGCCAGGAGCGTGCCGAGCGCCTGAAATCCATTGACGAGATTGATGACGACCAGCGCAAGGAAGGCAAGATGCGCGGGTCCCCCGGCGCGGCTCACGGTTCGCAGGAACAACGGATCGACACTCTCGATCACCAGCGGGCGATAGATCACGGCGAGCACCAGCAGCGTCACGGTGGCGTTGAAGGCGACCACCAGCAGCGTCTGGTCGTCCATGGCGAGGATGTTGCCGAACAGCACGTGCAAGAGGTCGATATTGGTGCCCTTGATCGAGACGATGGTGACGCCCAGCGCCAGCGAGGCCAGGTAGAAGGTCGCGAGCGACGCATCCTCCTTCAGCCCGGTCGAGCGCGCGACCACACCGGCGAGGATCGCGACCGCAAAGCCGGCGATCAGGCCACCCGCCGTCATCGCAAACAGGTTGAGGCCGGAGAGCAGGAACCCCACGGCCGCACCGGGCAGGATCGCATGCGCCATGGCGTCGCCGACAAGGCTCATCCGCCGCAGCATCAGGAACACCCCGATCGGCGCGCCCGCCAGCGACAGCGCGATCGCAGCGGCGAGCGCGCGCCGCATGAACTCGAACTCGGTGAACGGACCGATCAGCGCGTCATAGACCATCTGATATCACGCGGCCCGGGAGCGGGCATCATCGGCGGCGCAGGCCGCGGCGCTGTCGTCGAAGGCCTCGCACATCCGCATCGCGACCAGCAGATTTTCCGGCGTCAGCACATCCGCCGTCGGTCCCCAGGCCACGGGGCCGCGCGCCAGCACCAGCGTCTCGGTGAAATGGTTGCGCACCATCTCCATGTCGTGCAAAGCGGCGAGCACGGTGCGGCCCTCGCCGTGCCAGTGCTTCACCAGCGCGAGCAGGTCAGTCGTGGTCTTGCTGTCGATGGCGTTGAAGGGCTCGTCGAGCACGATGAGCCTTGCGTCCTGAAGCAGCACGCGCGCGAACAGCACGCGCTGCATCTGGCCGCCGGAGAGCGTGCCGATGGGTCGGTTCTCGAAGCCGTTGAGACCAACGGAGGCGATCGCGCGCAGGATCTTGTCGCGGGCGGCCTTGCCGATGCCGCCGAACAGGCCGGCTTCGCGCCACAGCCCGGTGCCGACGAAGTCGAACACCGAAATCGGGAAGCTGCGGTCGATCTCCGCGCTCTGCGGCAGATAGGCGATATCGCGGGAATCGAGCCCGCCGAGGTGGATGCTGCCGTCGAGCGGCTTGAGGATGCCGACGATGCCGCGCAGCAGCGTCGACTTGCCGGCGCCGTTCGGGCCGATCACGGCGACCAGCGAGCCCGGCGCGACCTCGCCCTTGAGATGGTGCACGGCCGGATGCCGGTCATAGCCGAGCGTGACGTTGTGAAAGTGCAGCGCCGCCATGATCACCTCATCGCCAGGAAGACCACGCCCCAAAGCACGGCGCAGACCGCCAATGCGGCCGACAGGCGTGCCGCCAGGGTCATGCGCAGGATCGACCAGGGCGCGTCCTGGGCCGGATGCGGCGAGGCCGCATCGTGGACATGGGCGTGGGTATGGTCGTGCCCGTGCGAATGGTCGTGGGAATGGCCATGGGAATGGGCATGGTCGTGATGATGGGCGTGGGACGCGGCGGGAACCATGCCAAGGACGTTATATTATAACATTACGTCTGTCCACGCCGGGCTCAGGGCTTGCCGATCACCATCGCGATGGCGGCGGCCACGAACGGGAACGGCACCGACACCAGGCAGCGGAACCAGACGAAACGGGCGGGCATGAACGGGATTTCCCACAAGATCACCCGCTGAAAGGCGAACAGGGCCCAGGCGACGACATAGGCGACCACCTGCGGCACGCCTCCGCCGGACTTCAGCGCCACCGTGCCGATGGAAAAGCCGATCACCGGA
Source organism: Bradyrhizobium cosmicum (assembly GCF_032290525.1). GTDB lineage: Bacteria > Pseudomonadota > Alphaproteobacteria > Rhizobiales > Xanthobacteraceae > Bradyrhizobium > Bradyrhizobium cosmicum_A. The sequence goes on from NZ_JASXTA010000008.1 coordinate 40,386, forward strand.
CCGCCGGGCGTGGCTGCGCCGGCGACCACGGCGGTGGCAACCCCCAGCCAGCCGCTGTCCGGGCCGAGCCAGCCGGTGATCACCTCCTGCGGGATGATGGCGGCGATGTAGCCGGAGCCGATCACGCCCAGCGCAATCCGCGGCACGATGTTGACGAAGTCCATCGAACCTTCGCGCAGCGAGGCCTTGAACACGGGAGGGCCGCGGCGAAAGGCGATCAACCCGACGCCGAAGACCGAGCCCCACAGCAGGATGTCGATGAGAAGCGCCGCGCTCAACTCTCGTCGTCCTTCGCGGCAGGCTGCGGATAAATCCGGACATAGACGAACCGGCCGAGCGCGCCGGCGAGCACCGGCAGCGGCAGCGAGATGAGGATCCGCCACAGCGTGAAGTCGGTGCCCATGATCGGGATTTCCCAGGCGACCGCGCGGCCGTAACCGATCAGGGTCCAGCTCACGACCATGGCGATGGTGGCACCGAAATCGGCGCCGACCGCAAGCAGCGCGCTCGCCACCGGATAAGCGGTGAAGGGACCGCCGGGCAGGATCGCGCCGAAAGCCGTGCCGATCAGAAGCCCCTTTAGGCCGGATTTCGGCCCGAGCGAGCGCGAGACTTTTTCGTGCGGCAGGATCTCGGAGATGAAGGCCCCGAGCAGGCAGCCGGCCAGCACGCGCGGCAGGATGCCGCCGAACAGCGAGAGATCGTGGGTCAGGATGTCGAGAACGCCGTCGGTGCCGTCACGCCGCCAGACCAGACCTGCGCTCACCGCCACCAGGACCGCGATGATGATCGTGGACCAGCCGATCGGCTTGCGCACACGCCCCGGCCGCGGCTCGGATTCCGCGTCCTCGGCAGGCGCCGGGTGTTTCGGGGAAGGTTCTGACAACGGGCGCGTTCGGCTCGAGGGTGATGCCCGTTCTGATTAAGGGTGCCGCTCAGGTGATGCAAACGGAACGATCACAGGCCCATGCGCGCATGGTGCAGGGCTGGTTCACTGATTTCCGCCCAGCAAAAAGGCGACCGCGAACGCGACCGCCTTCTCTATTCTGTCATTCCGGGGCGGCGAAGCCGAACCCGGAATCTCGAGATTCCGGGTCTGGTGCTAACGCACCATCCCGGAATGACGGCGTAAAATCTCAGGCCTTGTCGAACAGGGACTCGACGTATTCCCAGTTCACGAGGTTCTCGACGAACGCCTTGAGATAGTCGGGACGGCGGTTGCGATAGTCGATGTAGTAGGAGTGCTCCCAGACGTCGCAGCCGAGGATCGGGGTGGCGCCGTGCACCAGCGGATTCTCGCCGTTCGGGGTCTTGGAGATCTCGAGCTTGCCGTTCTTGACCTGGAGCCAGCACCAGCCGGAGCCGAACTGGCCGACGCCGGCCGCCTGGAAGTCGGTCTTGAACTTCTCGAAGCCGCCGAGGTCTTCGTTGATCTTCTTCTCGAGCTTGCCCGGCAGCTTGGTGCCGCCGCCATTGGGTTTCATCCAGCTCCAGAAGTGGATGTGGTTGTAGTGCTGGCCGGCATTGTTGAACACCGCGGGGTTCTTGCCGAACGAGCCCTTGACGATCTCTTCAAGGGACTTGCCTTCCCATTCGGTGCCCTTGAGCGCATTGTTGCCGTTGGTGACGTAGGCCTGATGATGCTTGTCGTGGTGGAATTCCAGCGTCTCCTTTGACATGAACTGGCCGAGGGCGTCATAGGCGTAAGGGAGGGGGGGCAGAGTGAAGGTCATGGGTTGTTGTCCGCAACTGATGGGGAACGAGGCTTAACGGTCACCTCTTATAGAAGGTTCCGCAGCCGTTAAATACCGCCAATTTGCGAAAACGGATGATGCGGCGGTATGGCCCGATTGCATAAAATCGTCGCAAGTGTGCAGGGCGTTTCAATCACCGCGAAATATCATTGCCGTTGAGGCGCTTATGGCAGAACGCGCACCACGACGCGGAGATGCGGAAGAGAGAGAACAATGAGCATCGAGATCGATATCCTGAACGGCGACGCCTCGTGGCCGATTGCGAAGCCGCTGCATCAGGCGGTCTGGGGGCCGCAACAGGTTGCGGACAAGCCCTGGGCTCACGTCAAATGGGCCAACGCCGACCTGCGCGTGCTGATCGAGACGCCCGAGGACGGCCTCGTCTGCCATGTCGGCATCTACTTCCGCACCGTCATCTGGAACGGACAGAAGGCGCATATCGGCGGTATCGGCGGGGTCTGCACGCGCGAGGACCAGCGCGGCCGAGGCTATGCCACCATGGCGATCGACGCGGCGGTTCACACCATGCGCGCCAACGAAGCCGTCCGCTTCGCGCTGCTGTTCTGCGAGCCGCATAATTTCGCCTTCTACCAGACCCGGAGCTGGCTGCCATTCAACGGTGAGGTCTATTGCGAGCAGCCGGAGGGGCGGATCCGCTTCGACTCTATGGCACCCTACGTCTTCAACATCGTCCGCGCGCCGACGCTGGGCACCATCGACCTATGCGGCCTGCCGTGGTGAGCCCTGCGTGAGCAGAGGGCGCGCAGAGGTGCCACGCCCTATAATATGTCATTCATCATTCAATATTCCGCTCGGTGAGACATGACGATCGACGCCCCCGTAGACGCCGTCCCGCCGCACGCACCGGCCTCCTCCATTGCCAGCCTGCTGACCGCGCCGATCCTGCCGACGCTGCTGCGGCTCGCGATTCCCAACATGATCGCGATGGTCGGCAGCACGCTGGTTGCGATTGCCGAGACCTCCTATATCGGCCGGCTCGGCACCGTCCCGCTCGCTGCGATCGCACTGGTGTTTCCGTTCGCGATGCTGACCCAGATGATGAGCGCGGGCGCGATGGGCGGCGGCGTGTCGTCCGCGATCAGCCGCGCGCTCGGCGGCGGGAATCGTGACCGCGCCGCGACGCTGGCCCTGCACGCGGCCATCATCGGCCTCTGCGGCGGACTTTTCTTCACGGTGGTGATGCTCGTCTTCGGCCACTCGTTCTTCATGCTGCTCGGCGGCCGCGAGCGCGTGCTGGAGGAGGCATCCGCCTATTCGCAGATGCTGTTCTCCGGCGCGGTCGCGATCTGGCTCGTCAACACGCTGGCGTCGGTGATCCGCGGCACCGGCGACATGCGCCTGCCCTCGATGGTTCTGATCGGTTCGAGCGTGCTCCAGATCGTGCTCGGCGGCACGCTGGGGCTCGGCCTGTTCGGCGTGACGCAATTCGGCATGCCGGGTGTCGCCGCCGGCCAGCTGATCGCGTTCACCTGCGCCGCGATCTTCTTTCTCTGGTATCTCTGGTCCGGCCGCAGCCGGCTGCCGCTGGATTTTCGCGCATTTCATTTCGAGCGCGCGATGTTCCTGGACATCCTCAAGGTCGGCGCGGTCGCCTGCCTGTCGCCGCTCCAGACCGTGCTCACCATCTTGATCTTCACCAAGATCCTCGCGACCTTCGGCACCGAGGTGCTGGCCGGCTACGGCATCGGCTCGCGCCTGGAATTTCTGCTGATCCCGATCACCTTCGCCTTCGGCATCGCCTCGGTGCCGATGGTCGGCCTGGCGATGGGCGCCGGACACTTGAAGCGCGCGCGGCGCGTGGCCTGGACCGCGGCTGCGGCCTCCGGGATTACCGTCGGCCTGATCGGCCTCGTCGTCGCGCTCGATCCAGCCTTGTGGGTATCGCTCTTCACGAAAGATCCGGGCGTTACCGCCGCCGCATACAGCTATTTCCACTGGGCAGGTCCGGTCTTCGCGTTCTTCGGCATCGGCGTGTCGCTGTACTTCTCCTCGCAAGGCGCGGCGCGCGTCGGCGGGCCGGTGCTGGCCTCAACGGCGCGGCTTCTGATCGTCGCGATCGGCGGCGTCGGCCTGATGATGGCGCAGGCGCCGGCCTGGACGCTGTTCGCGCTGGTCGGCGGCGCCATGGCCGTGTTCGGGCTGTCGACCGCGGCCTCCGTCGCCTTTGCGCGCTGGGGCAAATGAGCGCAGGCAAATAAGCGCGGGAATGTGATTCCATCGGGCGTTGCACCCGCCCGATTTGCTGCTATGGAGACGCCTCCATTCCGGGGCTCTCTCCATGACATCCAGACTAGCCGCTCTCATCGTCATTTTGGCTGCGCTGTTCGGCGCGACTTCCGCCCGCGCGCAGAGCGCCGACGGGACCTGGCTCACCCAGGCTGGCGATGCCCGCGTCAGGATCAGCAAATGCGGCGACGGCATCTGCGGCCACATCGTCTGGCTGCGCGAGCCTCACGATACCGCGACCGGGCAACCCGCCACCGACAGCAAGAATCCCAATCCCGCGCTCGCCAGGCGTCCCATGATCGGCCTGCCGCTGTTCAGCGGCATGCAGCCGTCAGGGCCCAACAAATGGTCGGGCCAGATCTACAATGCCGACGACGGCGGCACCTATGCGAGCAGCGTCACGGTGACTGGTGCTGACTCTCTCCGGGTCGAGGGCTGCGTCGGCGCGCTCTGCGGCGGCGAGACCTGGGCCCGCGCCGGACGCTAGTCCCTCACGCCATCATCGCCTTCAGCGCCGTCGCCGCCGAGGCATAGCCGCCTCGTGCGCCGTCGATGAAATGGACGTGGTCGCTGCGCAGCGCCGAGGGCGTGAAGCAGGTCATCATTGCGGCATCCTGCGGGTAGAGCCCGTATCGCACGATGCCATCGCGGGCCGCAGCCGCGAGACGATCGCTCAGCGCCCGTTCGAGCTGCGGGGTGCAGTCGAGAATCATGCGCAGGCCGTCGTCATATTTGCGAAAGTCGGAGTTCTCGACCACCTGGCGCTTGTAGACGTTGGGCACGAAGCCGCCGACCTTGAGGTCGAAACGCATGATCAGATAGACGAACAGCGTGTAGGCGAGCACGCTGGCGCGACGCGCAAGCAACGGACCGCCACGCCTGGTGCGGGCTTCGAATTCCAGCCCCTGCGGCGGCCATTTCAGGGGCGGTCCCTGCGGCGGCACCGGACGGCCCCCATCGGGGCTACGCTCGACGAGGTGAATGACGTCCTCGATGACTTTTCGGAAAGCCTGCGGATCGGCGCCGCGCGCCGGCATTGCCAGCACCGACAGGATCAGGCCGCGCGCGGCCGGCATCACTTCGAAGCGGCAGGACAGGCCGGAGAGATCCGGCTGCGTGCCGGCGGGCGCCTCGGCCACCGCAAACTCGCCGCGCTTCATGGCGGCGTCGGCCCAGGCGAGCCCGCCGCCGGAAAACATCGCGTAGGACAAATTGGCCGACGGACCGAAGCGCGCGACGCGCACGTCGAGACCTTGTGCGCGGATCGCGCCCACCGGCACCAGCGCGACGCGCATCGTCAGGTCGAGATCTTCCCGCACCCAGGTTGCAGTCGCAGCCAGCGCGTCGCGGGCGGACTCGAAATCGGAAGGCGCAACCGCAAAGCTCGCGCCGTCGCCGCCGAACACAAAGGGGAATTCGCGCCCCTCGAGCGCATTGGTCACCGCCGCGATCACGGCGGCACCGGCCATGTTGACCGCCTTGTAGCGCTGCGCCGCGATCGCCTTGGTGGAATCGACGATATCGGCAACGCCGACGCTCCAGTCGTCCGGCAATGGCGAATAGAGCGCAGGGTCCATCAGGCTGGTAAAGCCGCGAAAGACAGGAATGCTGCCGTAGAAGGATTCGGCGATCATTGCGGGAGCCGGTCGGGTTTCAGATGAGACGAGATACGCGGCGGGACCAATTTGGGTTCGCCGGCCGGCTTGCCCAATAAGGCAGCGCATCATTGGCTGAAATGGGCCCGACAACAAGATGCTGGTTCACACCGGCAGCAGACAATCAACTGTGACAGCTGGTGGCGGCGGCCCAGACTCGCGATCGCTTGGAATAGGCTATGTCTGCTAGTGCAGCTTCTCGTCCTGACGCTTGCGCAAGGCATCGAGCGATGCGTCATGGCAGCCGATCAGGCGTACGAATTGCTGCGGATACATTTCATGGCCGTGACCGCCGGAATTCTGATGCGTCATCGGCGGACAATGCACATCGTCAAGCTTCGCGCGAGGCTGCTCGGTCCGGCCCTGATTTGAAGCGGTCGCGCTTGACGTGGTCATGGACTGCTCCCTTTCAATTGGGGCAGATCGATTGACGTAACCCAATCGATTGCGGGGCATCTTACGACCAAATCCGGCTTGATGTCATTGCGCCGGATCAACTCAATTGTGGCGGTGGAGTTCCGTTCTAAGCCGTGTTGCCCGCGTCGATCGTGAACACGGTGCCGGTCACGTTGCGGCCGCCCTCGCCGAGCAGATATTCCACCATCCGCGCGACATCGTCCGTCTCGGGCAGGCGGCGTAGCGCGCTGCGGCCGGCGATGCGCTTGCGTGCCTCGTCGGAGAGATTGTGCGTGAGCTCGGTGTCGATGAAGCCCGGCGCGATCGCGTTCACGGTGATGCCGAGCTTGCCGACCTCGCGCGCGAGCGACCGGGTGAAGCCGGTGGCCGCGGCCTTGGTCGCGCCGTAGACGGAGAGGCCGTTGTAGCCGGTGGTCGCTATGATCGAGGAGATGTTGACGATACGGCCGGCGCCATCCGCCATCATCTGGCGAGCCACATATTTGGTGAGGATGATCGGCGACAGCACGTTGAGCTGCACCAGCGCCTCGATCTCCGAATTGTGCATGGTCGCGAGCAGGCCTTCGGTACCGAGGCCGGCGTTGTTGACGAGGCCGTAGGTCGGGCCGAATTCGTCGCGGACGAGTTTCGCGAATGCGGGAATCGCGTCGATCACGGCGAGGTCGCAGGCGCGGAAATGCAAGCGCCCTTCTGACTCGACAATGGCAGTCTTGAGCTCGTGGCTCTCGCGCCGCGCCGCTGCGATTACGTTGTAGCCGGCGTCGGCGAGCCGCTTGCCGATCGCCAGCCCAATACCGCGACTGCCGCCGGTGACGAGAACATTATGCATCGGTGCGCGCCAGTTTTCCGGCCGGGGTGACGTCGAGCGCCTCGACGAAGCGGATCACCGCCGGCACCTTGTGAGACGCGAGCTGCGCACGGCACTGATCCTGGATCTGCTCGCGGATCTCCTTCGCACGCGCCGGATCGGTGCCGTCGGCGAGGATCACGTCGGCGACGACAATGCCGCCGGTGATCGGGCTCTTGCGCGATTTGGCCCGCGACATCCGCACATCGCGGTGGCGATTGATCACCGCCTCGATCTCTTCAGGGTGAACTTTCAGGCCGCCGATATTGATGATGCCGCCGCGGCGGCCGACGAAATAATAGCGATCGCCGCGCAATTCGACGATATCGCCGGTGTCAACGAAGCCATCGTCGTCGGTCAGCGCGGCCGCATTGCGGCCGATATAAGCATGCGCGGTGCGGCTCGAGCGAATGCGCAGCGAGCCGTCGACGACCTTCATCTCGACGCCATTGCGATTGCCGAGATAATTCGCCGGAAAACCTTCGAGCCCGTCATTGACGGCGAAGCCGACGCCCGCCTCGGTCGAGGCATATGCGTGGCCGACGGAGGAATTGGGGAATGCGGCCTTCAACCCGTCGAGCACCGCCTGGTCAGCGATCTCGCCGGAGAGGCGGACGTAAGCCGGCGCGAATTGCGCGGCCGCGCCGCTCATCAAAAGCTTGCGCCAGTGCGAGGGTGTACCGGAGATGTGCGATACGCCACGCGCGTTCAGCCGCGCGACGTGGTCGCCGAGTGCTTCATGCGGATCAGACAGCACCATGGAGCCGCCGGAGAGGACCGCGCGGAGGAAGATCTGCAAGCCGCCATAGCGGCGAATGTCGTAGAACGTCGCCCACACCGGCGCAGGTCCGCGCGCGGGGCCTTCCGCGACGATGGCGCCGGTGAGTGCCTCCAGCGTATGGCCGACGATTTTCGGTACGCCCGACGTGCCCGAGGTGAGCATCAGCCATTCGGTCGCGCGCTCGGTCCTGGCGGGCGCTGTCGCTTGAAGTGGCAGTTGCGCGGTGATGACGAGCGATACGCCCGTCTTGCCCCAGGAATCGGACTCGTCGGTGACGACCGCATCGATGCCGGAGTCGGCGATCAGAGCTTCGAGATAGGCAGGGTTGAGATCGGGCGGACACAGCAGCATGCGACGGGCGATGCCGTCGAGCTCGATCATGGCAAGGCCCGACCGGAGCTGGTCGGACAGCTTCACCAGGACGGCGCGACCGGACAATTCGCGCAGGCGGCCGCCGAGGACCGTCTGCGAGAGGATGTCCGTCAGCGACACGACATGGTGCGCGTCCGACAGCGTGCGGCCGGTCAGCTCCGCGCCGAGATGGTCGCGGAGCGCAAAGATCTCACGCGGGGACATTTTCGTAGGCCCGCACGAAATCGCCCACGGTGGCAGGGAATGCTGCGTCCTCGGAAATGGTGAAGGGATCGACCCCGGTCTCGTCCTCGAGACGCGCGACAAGAATCGCGAAGGCGAGCGAGTCGAAGCCCGTCTCGTGCAGAGACAGATCGTCAGAGAGTGCGGGAAGCGCAACGTGCTGCTCCTTGGCGATCTGCTGGATCGCTTCAATGACCTTAGACCGTATCGACATGGCTGGCTCGCTCTTGTTATCGATCTCAGTGGTGCGGCGGCTCTTGATGACCGCCTCCCATGGCCCGTTGTTTACCGGACAGAAGTAAATGGCCTCTTGGACAATTCAGATAAAATTGGACCCATCTCCGGATTTTTGGTGCGGTTATAGCCTGATCGTACCATCGAGGATCTGCGCATAAGCCTCGGAAGTGAGCGCAACATAGCCGCCGGACGCCGGATCGAGCATGAACAGCGGGTCGGCGACCGCGCCCGGATCAAATCCCTCGCGCGCGAGCTCTCCCTTCTTCTGCTTGAAAGTCTCGGTCGCATCGAGCTCGCGCGAGATGCGGATGAAGACCGGGCGGGCATAGGCCGGCAGGCGCCGAGCGAGATGTGCGGGCAGCGCTTCCATGTCAAAGCCATCGTTCACGACGATCGCGCTCATGCCGGCGCGGCCGTCGGTGCCGGGGATGCTGACGCCGTAGGTGGTGGCATCGATCACGCCGATGAAATCGCGCACGGCGTCGTTGACCTCCGAGGTCGCGACGTTCTCACCCTTCCAGCGGAAGGTGTCGCCGATGCGATCGACGAAATGGAAGAAGCCCTTGTCGTCGAGCCGCATCAGGTCGCCGGTCCGGAACCAGGCATCGCCCTTGGCAAAGACATCGCGCAGGATCTTCTTCTCGGTCTCGCCGGCGTCCGTATAGCCTTCGAAGCGGCCGCCGCCCTCGTCCGCCGAGCCGATGCGGCCGACGGCTTCGCCGGCCTCACCGCGGGCGCAGGCAAGGCAAAAGCCTTCGTCATTGCGCAGCGGCGCGCCGCCATCGGGATCGAGCCTGACGAGGCTCGCCGGAAAGCGATGCGCGAGCAGCGGCGGGATGCGGCCGATCGCGCCCGGCTGGCCCTCGACGTTGAACAGCGAGAAATTGCCTTCGGTCGCGGCGTAGAATTCGAGGATGCGGGGAATGGCGAAGCGTGCCTGGAAGTCCTCCCAGATGTCGCCGCGCAAACCGTTGCCGCAGACCAGCCGCAGACGGTGCCGGTTCTCGTATTCCGACGGCGGCGCCTTGAGCAGGTAACGGCAGAGCTCGCCGATGTACTGGAACAGCGTGCAGTCATGCCGCACGATGTCCGGCCAGAAATTCGACGCCGAGAATTTTTCGGCGATCAAGACCGAGCCGCCGGCCGCGAGCATGCTGCACGGCGCGACGATGCCGCCCACCGAATGGAACAGCGGCAGGCAATCGTAGAGCCGGTCCTGCGGCGTGGCGCCGGTGAGGCCGGCGAACCAGAACCCCCAATTGAGGATCCGGCGGTGGCTGATGCTGGCCGCTTTCGGCAAGCCGGTGGTGCCGGATGTGTAGATCAACAGGGCACGGTCGTTGATGGTGACGTCGCCATGCTCGCCCGGCGAGAGAGGAGCATCGTCGAGCACTGCGAGCGCGACTTCGATGGCGCGTTCGCGGCGGGCATCGCCATGAGTCCAGACTTTTGCTTCCGTCTTGAGGTGCGGCGACGCGCCGTCCAGCGCCTTCATGAGCTCGTGCGCGACAATGACGTGCGACGGCTTGGCTACATCGAGGCAATGCGCGAGCGACTGTCCCACCAGCTTGGTGTTGATCAGTGCAACCACGCCACCGACGCGGCTGATGCCGAGCCAGGCCGCGACATAGTCGATGCCGTTCGGCATGATCAGCGCGACGGTGTCGCCCTTGGCCACACCGGCGGAGCGCGCCCAGCGGGCGTAACGGTTGATGCGCCTGGAGAGGCTTTGGTAGTCGAGGCTTGCATCATCCGTGACCAGCGCGGCGCGCGCGGGCTGGCGCAGCGCCCAGTCGTCGACCACGTCGGCGAACAGCCGCCCCGGCAGCGTCTCGATCCTTGCGGTGAGCTCGATCGCCTTCAGCCAGATTTTCGATGCCGACGGTGCGCGCGCGGCTTGCGGTTGCTCGATGACGCCGGTGGTCATGCCGTTCATTCTCTCGGGCTGTGCCTGCTGGTTCCGGCAGCTTAGCCCGAGCGCCCTGCCCAGGTGTTAAGAGACAAGGTAAAACCAAGTTAGGGCGCGATTAACCCTAGTCGCCGGCATCGCCAGGCTCGGCGCGATCCCGCTGCGCCCGGAGGGCGATCGTCCGTCGCTAGCCACTTCGCTTGTGACGCAAACGCTGCGGCGGTGCGTTGACCGGATAATACGGATTGAGATCGCAGACCGCGGCGCGGCCCGAAGCGGTGGCACGGCACTGCGGCACCGAGGTGAAGGAGCAGTCGTACCACTCCCCGCCGCCGCCATTCGCGCCGGAATAGACGTGCATGCAGACGGGATAGCGGGGATCGAAGGTCTGCGCATGCGACGGCGCGGCTGCGAGCAATGCACCGACGGTCACGATCAGGCCAAATGAAAAGCGCATAAAAATGTTCCTCGAAGCCGCACCGCGGAGCTAGTGGACCTTCTTGTAGCGCCGGCGCGGCGGCGGCGGCGGCTCGTCGAAGGCGTAATAGGGATTGACGTCGCAGCTTGCGGAGCGGCCCGAAGCCGTGGCGCGGCATTGCGGGATTGAGGTGAAGGAGCAATCGTAATAATCGCCGCCGCCCCCGCCGAAGCCGCCCGGCATGTAGACGTGCATGCACACCGGGTAACGCGGATCATAGGTCTGGGCACTGGCATCTGCCGCGACGAACAGCGTGGCAATTGCGGTGAGGGTCAGGATCGGCAAACGCATCGAAAAATCCTCGAATCGGTCATGTCGGCGGCCCAGAATGCCGGCCGCCTCGTATGGCATAACACCACGGCAGAGGCGACCGTTCCTGGGCGCAGATGACGGCAAGGTGAGTGCGGTGCGCTCGGCGCGCTACCCGCCCAGCCCCTGCAGCACCAGCCGGTTCAACCTGGCCGCAAACGCGGCCGGATCTTCCGGCAACTCGCCGTCCAGGATCTGCGCCTGTTCGAGCAGGAGCAGGCTGAGATCGTCGAGGGCCTTGGAGCCGGCCTGCGCCTTGGTGATCGCACCCACCATCGGGTGGCGCAGATTGATCTCGAGCACCGGCTTGGTGCGCATGCCGCGGTTCTGCTGCGACAGGATGCGCTCGAGCTCGCGGCTCGGGCCCTGGCTGTCGGCGACGAGGCAGGAGGCGGAGCTGGTCAGGCGGGTCGAGGCCTTGACGTCGCTGACGCGCTCGCCGAGCGCGGCCTTGATCACGGCGATGGTGGCTGCTTCATCGGCGACCGGCTCGTCCTTCTTCGCCTCGTCCGCCTCGTCGACGCGCGGGATCAGGTCGAGATTGAGATCGCCCTGGCTCAGCGATTTCAGCGGCTTGCCGTCGAACTCCGTCGGCATCGAGGTCCAGAAGGCATCGACCGGGTCGGACAGCAGCAGCACCTCGATGCCGCGCGCGGTCGCAGCTTCTAGCCGCGGATTGGACTTCAGCCGCTCGATGCTGTCGCCGACGAGGTAATAGATCTCGGTCTGGTTCGGCTTGAAATCGGCGATGACATCTTTCAGCGAGCGCTTCTCACCCGATGTGGTGGTGAAGCGCGACAGCGCCAGCAGCTTCTCGCGTCGCTCGAAATCCTCGTAGATGCCCTCTTTCAGCGCCGCGCCGAAAGCATCCCAGATCTTTGCAAAGTTCTCGGGATCCTTTTCGGCGAGGCTTTCGAGCTCGGACACGACGCGGGTCGCCACGGCCTTGCGGATCTGCGCGAGTTGCGGATTGTTCTGCAGCATCTCGCGCGAGATGTTGAGCGGAAGATCCTCGCTGTCGACCACGCCGCGGATGAAGCGCAGATAACCGGGCAACAGGTCTGCATCGTCGGTGATGAAGACGCGGCGGACGTAGAGTTTCACGCGGCCCTTGCGCGAGGGCTCGAACAGGTCGAACGGCTTGGTCGACGGCGCGAACAGCAGCACGGCGTAGGAGTAGCGGCCCTCGGCACGGTAATGCAGCGTCATCGCGGGATCGTCGAAGGCGGAGGCGATCTGCTGATAGGCCTTCTTGTAATCCTCCGCCGTCAGCTCGGATTTCGAGCGCTGCCACAGCGCGCTCGCCGAATTGATCTGGCGCGGCTCGCCCTCTTCCGGAACGAGCTCGATCGGGAACAAGATGTTGTCGGAATAGGCGCTGACGATGCGCTCGATCTCGTAGGTTTCGAGATATTTCCTGGCGTCGTCCTTCAGGTGCAGGACGATCTCGGTGCCGCGTGCCACGCGGGCCGCTTCCTCGTCGCTCGCGCGTGCGATCTCGAAGCCGGAGCCGCCGGACGACGTCCAGGTCCAGACGTCGCTCTCACCGGCGCGGCGGCTGACCACGACGATCTTCTCGGCGACCATGAAGGCGGAATAGAACCCGACGCCGAACTGACCGATCAGGCCGAGCCCGTCCTTGGCCTCCTTCAGCTTCGACACGAACGCCTTGGTGCCGGAGCGGGCGATGGTGCCGAGATGGTCGATCAGCTCCTGCCGCTCCATGCCGATACCGTTGTCGGCGATCGTCAGGGTCCCGGCCGTCTTGTTCGGGATGATCCGGATCTTGAGCGCGTCGCCCTCGCCGAGCAGGGCGGGATTGGCAATCGCCTCATAGCGCAACTTGTCGCACGCATCCGAGGCGTTGGAGACCAGCTCGCGCAGGAAGATGTCGGTCTCGGAATAGACGGAGTGCACCATGAGGTGCAGGAGCTCGGAAACCTCGGCCTGGAATGGCTGCGTATGCGCGGCCGTATCTGACGTCGTCATGCGTTTACCCGGTCAATCAAAAGGGGAAGAAACCCGGGATATAACGCGACGGGATAGGGGATCAAGTGCACACGGAAGAACCCCTCCGGCGGGAGGACGTTCTGTCCATGGTGAACAGGGCGGATCAGGTCACGCAGCGGCCGGGCTGGAGCAGTTTTGCGACCTCGGTCAGGGAGCTGACCGTCGGCTCACAGGCGAGCGTGGGCTTTTTGCGGCCCTGCTTCTGATCCTGCTTCTGGAGCAGCACCGGCGGCTTGGCGTTCCCGGTCTCGATCACCGCGGGGACGCGCAGCAGAACCGAGGTGTCGGTCAGATCGTTCAGCCGCATCGATACGGTGCGAGTGGGAACCGGGGCCTGCTTGATGTCGGCGGACCGGTCAGCCTTGGCGGAGCGATTGACGTTGTGGCTCAGATTTTGGTGACCTGCATTTTGGTGACCTGCATTTTGGCTTGGCATGTTGGCGACCGCCTGCCAGCGGTCGGCCAGATCCTGGCCGGAGGCCAGTTGCACGGCACCGACCTGGACGGCCCCAATGGTCGCGGCAATCGCGACGACGCCCAAAAATACCTTTTGAATCTGTGACATGGCTGTCGACCCCTCGCCCCATGGCGATCGCTGGAACAACGCGAGGAGCGGACCGGGAGTTCTCGGTAGTTAGGATCACTTAACCGTGTCCGATAGTCACTGCGGGTCGCACAAAAAAATTCGCAACCGCCTGGAACGACTCCGTGCCCCGCGAGTCGTCTCAACAGCCGGCTATTCCCCCCTGCCCCATAAGCCGGTGACGTAGGGCGCGACTGTGGTGATGCCAGTCGCGCCTTACTTTTGTCTGCGGTTCACTTTTGCGCCGAATGATTGGCCTGCCCCGCCAGCCAGTCCCGCCCCTCGCCGTAGAGCTTCTCGACCTCAGGCCCGGTCAGGCCCGGCATGTCGCGCTTGACCTTGTAGCCGATCAGCTCCTGCATGTAGGCGAGGTGGCGGTAGCCTTCCGGGAGCGCGGCAAGCGCTTTTTGGTCGAGTTGAAGCGTCGCGGCGGGATCGACCGGATCGATCCGGTCCTTCTCGTAGATCGGCTGGCGGCGGACGATGCCCCATTTGTCCTGCCGTTTCTCCAGAAAATCGTAGAAGCGCCCGGTGCAGACGACGTCGCAGAGCACGTCGTGTACCGGGGCACGCTGCGAGATCGTCATCTTGGTCTGGGCGATCGCCCGCTCACCGGAAAGGTCGATGCTGGTGCCGCCGAGGAAATGCAGAATCCGCACGCCCCCGGCAAAGCCCTCCTGGCTGACGCGCATGAAATCCCGTGCCGGTCCCTGAAACCAGGTCGCGGACATCCAGCCCTCGTCATGCCAGACCGTCGCAAAGCGCTCCCAGTCCCCGGCGTCGCGCCACACCGCCCAGTTCTCGACGAGATCGCGGATGGCGAGGCGGTCGAGGAGTCGCTGGTCCATGTGATATCTCCTGGCGGATTGAGGCCGCGATGACGAACGTCATCGGCCCGAGATATCAACGAGGCAATCCAACCATCGTCAAGCGCGCTTCGCTGCCCATCGAATTGCCCACAACAGTAAACGCGATGCGCGCACTTAGACTTGCAATCAACCTGACGGCGATTAGTATCCGCATCGATGCAGATGAAACTTCCCTTGCTCGCCGCGCTTCTCGGATTGCTGGCGGCCCTCCCCGCGTATCCGCAGACTACGGATCCAGACACCCAAGAGAGTTCTATCGACGCCTGGAAGAGGCAAGTTTCCAATCGGTTGGTCAGCAAGAGGATCTATCCGCGCAAGTCGCCTGCCGAAGGCGGTTCGGCGAAAGTCCTGCTTGTTCTCGATCGGACCGGGAATTTAATTTCGAGCGCGCTGGTCGAAAGCACGGGCTCCACCGAACTGGACGCCGCGGCCTTGGCTATGGTGGAAGCGGCTGCGCCTTTTCCCGAGCCGCCCGTCGAGATTCAGGAGGACAGTCTTCACCTCACGGCGCCTATCGTCTTCAGGGCGAAAACCACGCTACCGCGGTCAGGCAGCCTGTCGCAGACAGAGTCGGCCGCAGAGCAAGCCAAGGTCGATGCCAAGATGCGCAGCATCTGCCGGGGCTGCTGAAAAGAATAGGGCAAACAAAAACGGCGCGCCTTGCAGCGCGCCGTTCTGTTTTTCGATGCAGGTATTCCTTACGCCGCCGGCGCCTTCGGCGTGCGGTTGCGCGAGTTGCGCTGGAAGAACAGCGCCTGGCTCGCCACCGCCGACACCATCGCGGGCTGGAACGGTTTTGAGATCAGGAACGCCGGCTCGGGGCGCTCGCCGGTGAGGAAGCGCTCCGGATAGGCGGTGATGAACACCACCGGCACCTCGAAGGTGCGGAGCAGCTCGTTGACGGCATCCAGGCCCGACGAACCGTCGGCGAGCTGGATGTCGGCAAGGATCAGGCCCGGCCGCTTGTTCTTGGCCAGCGCCACCGCATCGGCATGGGTGCGCGCGACACCGACGACGTTGTGGCCGAGATTCTTCACCAGGCTCTCGAGGTCCATGGCAATGAAGGTCTCGTCTTCGATGATCAGCACGTCGGTGGCGATCTCGGCCGCCATCTCGCGTCCCGCGGCGTCGGCAAGCCGGCGCGTCTCGGCAACGTCGGTGCCGAGGATGTAGCCGACTTCCTCTTCCGAGAAGCCTTCGAGCGAAAGCAGCAGGAACGCCTGCCGCGGCAGCGGCGTGATGTTCGACAGCCGCCGCTCCGGCGGCATCGGCAACGTCGTCACCTCCGAATCGTCGTTGACGGACACGGAATTCCAGATCTGCGTGAACAGCCGGAACAAGCCCGCCCGCGGCCCGTGGCTCTCATCGAGCACAGAGGGATCTCCGAGCATGGCTTCCAACATGGCTGCGACATAGGCGTCGCCGGAGGCCTGGCTGCCCGTCAGGGCGCGCGCATACCGGCGCAGCAACGGCAGGTGTTCAGCAACGAGCTGTGAACGGGACATCCCCACTCCATTCATCTTCGGGCCGACCTTGAAGAACGGGCAACACGAGGGGAGGCCCGGGTTCCCCTGCTTGGCTAAAGACGTTTCAGATCGAGAAAAGTTCCACATGGGCCGGAACTTTTTGTCGAAGCTGGAATTGAACTTGTCCAGGGAACGGCTCCCAGTTGAGAGAATTTCTCGATTTTACAGTCACTTAACTCGGGGAAACGTGGAACAGGTCAATGAAAGATCTCAAGTCTCAAGCCAGCAAAAGCACGACCCCCGGCAAGGGAGGGCTCACTCCGGAGATCCAATCCCGGATTGGGCACCAGCTGCGCGCCATGTACGACGACGTGGTGCGGCAGGGGGTTCCGGACCGGTTCGCGGAACTGATCAAGAAGCTTGATGCGCCGGGAGGCGCACCCCAAGTGGAAACTGACGGGGGCTCAAACGACAACAACAATGGGAGGGATTAATGCCTCTCACGGACTCCCTTCGAGACGACATCCTCGCGGCCGTGCCCAGTCTGCGCGCGTTCGCGATCTCGCTCAGCGGCAATGCCGATCGCGCAGACGATTTGGTGCAGGAAACGCTTTTGCGTGCGCTCGCCAACATCGACTCGTTCCAGCCCGGCTCCAACCTGCCGGCGTGGCTGTTCACGATCCTGCGCAACCTGTTCCGCTCCGACTATCGCAAGCGGCGGCGGGAGGTGGAGGATGCCGAGGGCAACTACGCCAAGACGCTGAAGACGCAGCCCTCGCAGAACGCACATCTCGAGTTCGAGGAGTTCCGCGGCGCGCTGGAGAAGCTTCCGCAGGATCAGCGCGAGGCCTTGATCCTGGTCGGCGCCTCCGGCTTCTCCTATGAGGACGCGGCCTCGATCTGCGGCTGCGCGGTCGGCACGATCAAGAGCCGCGTCAACCGCGCGCGCTCGAAGCTCGCCGCGCTGCTCTATGTCGACGGCGCCGAAGATTTTGGCCCTGACGAGACCGTGCGCGCCGTGATCGGCGGCAGCGGCGGATAACGAGCGGCGTCGAATCGAGACCAGATCTCAAGGCGGCCGTTTCCGCGGCCGCCTTTGCGCGCGCGTGTATCTCAGCGTGCGAACAAGCCGGTCGCTCGATCACTCGTCCACGAATGTCACGGTGTCGGCCACGCTGGCGCGCGAAGTCCGGTAGCTGTTGATCTTGTGCGCGTTGTCGGCATAGCCGAACGAGATGCCGCACACGATGCGGCGGTCGTCGGGCAGATCGAAGTGACGGCGGATCAGGCCGGAGTGGCGCGCGAGCGCCGCCTGCGGGATGGTGCCGAGCCCGAGCGCCTGGGCAGCCAGCATGAAATTGCTGACATAGGCGCCGCAATCAATCGCGCCGTAGATGCCGAGCGGCTCGTTGGTGTGGATGACGGCGACGTGCGGCGCGCCGAAGAAATTGTAGTTCTCCAGCGCCTGCTTGGCGTAGGCGCTTCTGTCGCCGCGTGCGATGCCGAGCGTGTTGTAGAGCTGAAAACCGCTCTCGCGACGGCGGTCGAGATAGACGCCGACATATTCGCGCGGCGGAGTGAAGTCGTAGTCATCGCCAAGACCACCCGAGGCTTCCTTGTAGATCGCCTGGCGAAAGCGTTCCTTGGCCGCGCCGCTGGCGATGACGACCTGCCAGGGCTGGCTGTTGCACCATGACGCCGTTCGCTGCGCGGTGGTGAGCACATGCTCGATGGTGGCGCGGTCGACTTCTTTGGGCAGGAAGGCGCGGACGGAGTAGCGCTCGTTGAGGAGCTCTTCGAGCACCCCGATGCGGTTATTCCGGTTGACTGCAGCGTCCATTGCTTAGCTCGCTTTCGTGCCCCGGACGCGACGCAGCACGAAGTGATGCGGCGCTAAGCCGGGGCCCATTGTGACTTGTCCATTGTGGCTCCTGGGTCCCGGCTCGCGCTCCGCGCGTCCGGGACACGAGATATCACCGCCCCTTGGTCGGGATCTTGTTATACGGCACGTCCTTGTCGACGCGGATGTCGCCCGGCAGACCCAACACCCGCTCGGCGATGATGTTGCGCAGGATCTCGTCGGTGCCGCCGGCGATCCGCATCGAGGGCGAGGACAGCAGCATTTGTTGGAATTGGCCCTGCGCCGTCTCCTCGTCCGTGCCGGTGAGAACGCCGGCTCCACCCTGGAGGTCCATGGCATAGGTCGCGATGTCCTGCAGCATCAGGCCCGAGACCAGCTTGCCGATGGAATTTTCCGGGCCAGGCTGCTCGCCTTTCGACAGCGCCGAGATCGCGCGGTAGCTGGTGTATTTCAGCCCGCTCGATTTCACCGCCCAGCTCGCGAGCTTCGAACGCACGGCGGGATCGTCGATCGCAAGCCCGTCTTCCAGCATCAGGTTGGAGCAGAACTCGAACATTTCAGGGACGCCGGTCGCCAGCCGCGAGCCGATCGACATGCGCTCGTTCATCAGCGTGGTCAGCGAGACGCTCCAGCCCTCGCCGACGGCACCGAGCCGCTGGCTGTCCGGAATCACCACGTCGGTGAAATAGACCTCGTTGAACTCCTGCATGCCGTTGGCCTGCTTGATCGGGCGGACCTCGACGCCCGGGCTCTTCATATCCAGGAAGAACATGGTGAGGCCCTTGTGCTTGGGCACGTTCGGGTCGGTGCGCGCGATCAGAAGGCCGTAGTCGGAATAATGCGCGCCCGAGGTCCAGATCTTCTGGCCGTTGACGACCCAATTGTCGCCCTTCTTCTCTGCGCGTGTACGCAAGCCGGCGACGTCGGAGCCGGCGGACGGCTCGGAGAACAGCTGGCACCAGATCTCTTCGCCCGAGGCAAGTTTCGGCAGATGGCGGCGTTTTGCATCTTCGCTGCCCCAGGCCATCACGGTCGGGCCGCACATGCCCTCGCCGATCTGGAACGGCTGCGTCAGCTTGCCGTAAACGCCTTCTTCCTGCTGCCAAATCACGCGCTCGATCGGCGTGGCGCCGCGGCCGCCATATTCCTTCGGCCAATGCAGGCAGGCCCAATTGCCTTCGAACTTCTTTCTCTGCCAGGCCTTGCCGACATCGACGATGTCGTGACTGGCAAGCCGAATGCGGCCGAGCGAGGATTTTGACAGCTCGGCATGCAATTCCTTCGGCGCATTGGCTTCGACCCATTTGCGCGCGGTCTCGCGGAATGCGGCTTCCTGCGGGGTGTCGTCGAAATTCATGGCGGACCTCTAACCTCTTCCCTTGGTCGGGATCTTGTTGAACGGCACGTCCTTGTCGACACGGATATCGCCGGGCAGGCCCAGCACCCGCTCGGCGATAATGTTGCGCATGATCTCGTCGGTGCCGCCTTCGACGCGGGTGCCGGGCGCGCGCAAGAGCATCGCCTGGAAACGGCCGGCGACCTCGGCGTCTTCCGGACCGCTGAGCACGCCGCCCGCGCCCTGCAAGTCCAGTGCGTAGGTCGCGACGTCCTGGATCATCGCGCCCGCCACCAGCTTGCCGATGGAATTTTCCGGCCCCGGCCGCTCGCCCTTCGACAACGCCGAGATCGCCCGCATGCTGGTGTATCTGAGGCCGCTCGCTTTCACCGCCCAATTCGCGAGCTTTGAACGCACCGCACGATCCTCGATTGCCGGGCCGCCGTCGAGCATCAGGCTGGAGCAATAGTCGAACAGTTCCGGAAAGCCGGTCGAAACGCCCGCGCCGATCGCGCTGCGCTCGTTCATCAGCGTCGTCAGCGAAACGTTCCAGCCGTCACCGACCTCGCCGAGGCGCTGGTGGTCGGGAATGCGGACGTTGGTGAAATAGACCTCGTTGAAGTCGGAGGCGCCGTTCGCCTGCTTGATCGGCCGCACCTCGACACCCGGGCTCTTCATGTCCAGGAAGAACATGGTGAGGCCCTTGTGCTTGGGGACATCAGGATCGGTGCGGGTCAGCAGGATGCCATAGTCGGAATAATGCGCGCCCGAGGTCCAGATCTTCTGGCCGTTGATGACCCAGTCGTCGCCGTCCTTCTCGGCACGTGTGCGCAGGCCCGCGACGTCGGATCCACCGGCCGGCTCGGAGAACAACTGGCACCAGACCTTTTCGCCGGAGGCGAGCGGCGGCAGATAGGTGTGCTTATGCTCCTCGCGCGCGAACGCCATCATGGTCGGCCCGCACATGCCGTGGCCGATGATGAACATGCGGGACAACTGGCCGAACGGGCCTTCTTCCTGTTGCCAGATCACGCGCTCGATCGGCGATGAGCCGCGGCCACCATACTCCTTCGGCCAGTGCAGGCAGGCCCAGCCCGCATGGGCTTTCTTCTTCTGCCAGGCTTTTGCCACTTCGAGGATGTTGGCGTTCTTGAGCTGGGTGCGGCCGAGCGAGGATTTGCGCAGCTCCTCTTCGTACTGCCTGGGCGCATTCGCAGCGATCCAGGCGCGGGCTACGCTGCGGAATTCGGCTTCCTGCGGGGTGTCGTCGAAGTTCATGGTGTTCTTCTCTTCTTCCGTCATTCCGGGGCGATGCGAAGCATCGAACCCGGAACCCAGAGGTTAACCGACTGATCTCGAGATTCCGGGTTCGCCGCGCTGCGGCGCCCCGGAATGACATCAGGCCGCGTTCTTCTTGCGCATGCGGTCGATCAACTGGTCTTCCCAATAAGTGAGGCTGCCGAGCCCGAGCGCCATGGCGTTGGCGCGGCGGTAGTACATGTGGCAGTCGAACTCCCAGGTGAAACCCATGCCGCCGTGAACCTGGATATTGTTCTTGGCACAGTGCTGGAACGCCTGCGTCGCGCTGATCCGCGCGGCGGCCGCCGCTTCCGGCAATTCGGCCGCGTTGGTCGAGAGCGCCCAGGCACCGTAGTAACTGTTGGAGCGCGCCAGCGTCGCCGAGACATACATATCGGCCAGCATGTGCTTGACGGCCTGGAACGAGCCGATCTGGCGGCCGAAGGCGATGCGGTCGAGCGCGTAGTCGCGGCCCATCTCCAGCGCACGATCGGCGCCGCCGACCTGCTCGAAGGCGCACAGCACCGCAGCACGGTCGAGCACCTGGGTCAAAATGCTCCAGCCTTCGCCGGCGGCGCCGAGCGGCTCGGCCTTGCAGTCCGTAAAGGTGATCTCGGCCTGTCCGCGGGTCGGATCGAGATTCGTGAGGTTTTTGACCTCGATGCCGCCCGCCCTAAGGTCGACCAGGAACAGCGAGATGTCGTTGTCGCGGCCGCTCGTTCCCGTGCGCGCGGCGACCACCGCGAAGTCGGCGATAGCGCCATCGGCGACCGGCTTCTTGACGCCCTTGAGCACCCCATTCGCGGCGGTCAGCTTGATGGTCTTCGGCGATGGATTGCCCTTGCCCTCGAACAGCGCGAGCGTGCCGATCGCCTCGCCCGAGGCGATCGCCGGCAGCCATTTCTTCTTTTGCGCGTCGCTGCCGGCGATCAGCAGCGCTTCGGCGGCCAGATAAACGGTCGAGGAGAACGGCACCGGTGCATTGGCGCGGCCCATTTCCTCGGCGATCACGCAAAGCTCGAGATGGCCGGCGCCCGCGCCGCCGAACTCCTCGGGGATCGCGACGCCGAGAAAACCCATCTCGGCGAGGCCCTTCCACAGTTCCTTGTCATAGGGCGCCTTGCCATCGAGCACGACG
This sequence comes from Bradyrhizobium cosmicum, assembly GCF_032290525.1. Lineage (GTDB taxonomy): Bacteria > Pseudomonadota > Alphaproteobacteria > Rhizobiales > Xanthobacteraceae > Bradyrhizobium > Bradyrhizobium cosmicum_A. The sequence goes on from NZ_JASXTA010000008.1 coordinate 62,176, forward strand.
CGCACCGCCTTGGGCGAGCATTTCTCGGTGAGGAATTTGCGCGCGTGGTCGCGGAGCTGCTTCTGGTCGTCGGAGAAATCGAAGTTCATGGCGCTGACCTTTGTTTATTCGTCTGTATCCATTGAGACCGTCATTCCGGGGCGCGCGGAGCGCGAGCCCGGAATCTATAACCACAAGCCGGGGTTATGGATTCCGGGCCTGCGCCTTCGGCGCATCCCGGAATGACGAGGGGAGAGAGTTGCGCACTCATTTCAGCACGATCACATCCTGATCCGGCTTGTCCGCATAGAGCCGCTCCACCAGCGCGGCGCGGCGCTCCAGGCCGGCACGCTGGTTGATGTAACCCTTGTCGGTGAGCTCGTTGCCGTCGATCGAGGGCGGCTCGGCCATCAGCATGGCGCGGGCAATGATGCGGCTGCTGGCGCCCTCGCATTCCCGGTTGTGCGCTTCGAGCCCGCGCCTGAAGCAGGCGATCACCTCGGGATGCTTCACCGCATCCTCGAAGCCCAGGTCGGGATTGCCGACGAGCTGGCGGCAGGCATGCAAATTGGGCCAGGCCAGCAGGCCGATGAAGGCGCGATCCTGCCCCGCGACCAGCGCGTCATGCACGACGGGCGTTGTGGCCGCGATCGCGTCGGTGCGGAGCGAGCCGACGTGCACGAAGGTGCCGGTGGTGAGCTTGAAATCTTCCACGACGCGGCCGGCGAAGATGATGCCCTTCACCGGATCGGCATCGTCGACGAAGATGCCGGCATCGCCGATGCAATAGAAACCTTCTTCGTCGAACATCTTCTTCGTCAGGTCCGGCTGGCCGAAATAGCCGGGCGTGACGTTGACGCCGCGCAGGCGCAGCTCGTATTTTGAGCCGCACGGCACCATCTTCAATTCGACGCCGGGGAACGGCAGGCCGATCAGCCCGACGCGCTCGGTGTCCCAATAGGTACCGGTCGAAGTCGGCGCGGTCTCGGTCGAGCCCCAGCCGGTGTAGAACACGATGCGCTCGCCGGTGGTCTTCACCGCGAGGGCTTGCATGCGCTCATAGAGATCATCAGGCAGCCGGGCGCCGCCATACGCCATGATCGACAAATTCTTGAAGAACGAACGGCAGAGCGCGTCGTCCTTCTCCATGGCGGCCGCGAGCGCGGCATAGCCGGCGGGCACGTTGGCGTAATAGGTCGGCGAGATCTCGCGCAGATTCCGCAGCGTCTCCTCGAACTGGCCCGGCATCGGCCGCCCGTCGTCGATATAGAGCGTGCCGCCGTCGACCAGGATCGGGTGGAACGCCGCATTGCCGCCCATGGTGTGGTTCCAGGGCATCCAGTCCAGCATGGTCGAGATCGGGCCGCTGGGATCGCGCGGCCGTACCTGCATCATCATCGCCGCATTGGCGCACATCATCGCTTGCGTATTGATGACGGCCTTGGGCATGCCGGTCGAGCCGGAGGTGAACAGCAGCTTGCCGACGGTGTCGGGCGTGATTTTTGCGATCGATGCTTCGACATCCGCGGTCACGGGCGTTGCCGCCAGATCGGCAAAACTGACGCTCTTGACGCCGTCGCAGGGTCGCACGACGTGAACGACCGTGACGCCGGTAAGGTCGAGTGCCTTCAGCGCCTTTTCGAACGTCGGACCATCTTGCACCATCACCACGGCCGGCTTGATCAGGTTGAACAGGTACTTCAGCTTGACGTGATCGTGGCTCATCAGGGAGTAGGCCGGCGACACCGGCGCCGCGGGGGCGCGCGCCTGCATCGCGGCCTGCGTCATCAGCGCATGCTCGATCGAATTGCCGGAGAGGATCGTGACCGGGCGCCCGTCGAGATTGAGATCGAGCAACGCCTGCGTCAGCGCATCCACGGTGCGTTTGGCTTCGCCGTAGGACACCCTGCGCCATTCGCGGTTCGGACCTCCGCGCTGCGCGAGCCAGATGCGTTCGGGTGCGTCCTTCGCCCATTTCGCCAGCGAGGCCGGGATGTGCTTTTCGTAAGCCTGCAGCGGAATGCGCGACTTCAGCACTACCGTGCCGTCACCGCGGCGCGCGACGTCGATGTCGCGCGCGAGCCACTCGACCTTGCGAAAGGCGGGCTTCGTCATCACCGTCGCCGCGCTTCCACTCATTTTGCGTCTCCCGGAATTATCGTCCTTGGCGGATCTTCATTGTCAGCGCTTGATATAGACAGGCTTTCGCTTCTCAAGGAAGGCCCTGATGCCTTCCGAAAATTCCTCGGAGCGGCTGCACAGGACCTGGTTGCGGTCCTCCATCGCGATCACAGCTTCCAGCGATCCCGCATCGACGCTCATGTTGAGACATTCCTTGGACAGACGGAGTCCGACCGGCGAGGCCGTCATCATCGCATCGACATAAGGCTCGGCCGCCGCGTCGAGCTTGTCTTCATCCACGACTTCGGAGACGAGCCCGACCGCAAGCGCGCGCTCGGCGCCGACGAAGCGGCCGGTGAGGATCAGTTCGGAAGCCACGGAGACGCCCACAAGCCGCGGCAGAAAATAGCTCGTGCCGATGTCGCAGCCGCCGAGGCCAAGCTTGATGAAGGCGCAGTTCATCCGCGCCGATTTCGTCGCGATACGGATGTCGGACGCCAGCGCCAGCGCAAAGCCGCCGCCGGCCGCCGCGCCCTGCACCAGCGCCAGGATCGGCTGCGGACAGCGCCGCATCAGCATCACGATGTCAGCGATGCGCCGCTGCGAGTCCAGCGACTCGGTGACACCGGGCAGCTCCTGCTGCCCGGCACGACGCGCCATCGCGGCCTTGAGATCGAGGCCTGCACAAAAACTCTTGCCGGCGCCCTTGAGCACGACGACGCGCGTGTCGCGGTTGCGCTGCAGGCCCTGGAAATAGACATTGAGCGCATCGATCAGCGCGGGATCGAGCGCATTGAGGTGTTCGGGCCGGTTGAGCGCCACGGTGTCGACGCCGTCGTTGTGCTCGATCAGCAGCGGTTGGGACATGCGAACGTCCTCCATGCGAGTCAGGCGCCGGTCTTTTACCCTCCCCTGGAGGGGGAGGGTCGATCGCGCGGAGCGCGAGCGGGGTGGGGTGACGGTCTCTCCACCCTGAACAGTGCCCGAGCGGAGAGATCACCCCACCCCGGCGCTTCGCGCCGACCCTCCCCCTCCAGGGGAGGGTCAAGAGCAGCCCTACCGCGGCGCCATGCGGATGGCGCCGTCGAGACGGATGGTTTCGCCGTTGAGCATCGGGTTCTCGACGATGTGCACGGCGAGCGAACCGTATTCCTTGGCGTCGCCAAGGCGCGAGGGGTGCGGCACCTGGGCGCCCAGGCTCTTGCGGGCTTCCTCGTTCAGACCCATCAGCAGCGGCGTGAAGAACAGGCCGGGCGCGATGGTGTTGACGCGGATTTTCTGGCTGGCGAGATCGCGCGCGGCCGGCAGCGTGAGGCCGACGACGCCGCCCTTCGAGGCCGAGTAGGCGATCTGGCCGATCTGGCCTTCGTAAGCGGCGACAGAGGCCGTGTTGATGATGACGCCGCGCTCTTCACCGACCGGCTCGATCGTGATGAGGCGCTCGGCGAACAGCCGCAAGCAGTTGAAGGTGCCGATCAGATTGACGTTGATGATGCGCGCGAATTTTTCCAGGGGATAGACGCCGTCGCGGCCGACGATCCGCTGCGAGCCGCCGATGCCGGCGCAGTTCATCAGCACGCGGGCGACGCCGTGCGCGGCTTCCGCCTTCGCGATCGCCGCCTTGATCTGCTCCTCGCTGGTGACGTCGGCATGAAGCGCGACGCCCTTCACCTCAGCGGCGACCTTCTCGGCATTGTCCTTGTTCTGGTCGATCACGCCGATCCTGGCGCCCTTGGCCGCCATGGCGCGGGCGGTGGCCTCGCCGAGACCCGAACCACCGCCGGTGATGAGAACGGCTACGTCTTTCAATTCCATCGCTTCGACCTTTCCTTGGGCGTTTCTTCTCTGGACTTTGAGAGTGTTGGCCGGATCATCCGGCCGCGGCAGCGGCTTGCGTGAGGATGCCGCCGCAGATCAGCGTTTCCATGTGCTTGATGTATTGCCGGCAGACGTCGTCAGTGACCGGGCCGACGCCGGTCGCGCGAGACATCGCGTGCCGGCCGAAGAACAGATGATCGCAGGCGCCGATCAGGCTGGTGTAGAACAGCACCGGATCGGTGGCGCGAAATTCACCGTGGCTGACGCCTTCGGCGAGCAGTCGGCGATGAAAGTCCAGCAGCGGCGCCACGAAGAATTTCGAGACCTCATCGGCGGAGCCGGCAACGCTCTCGTGCAGGAGATAGTGAATCAGCCGGTTCATGTAGGGGAACCGGTGATAGGCGCGGATAATGCCGCCGATATGCAGCTTCAGCTTCGCGGTCGGTGTGATCGGCTGGGCTAGCAAATATTCGAGATTGGACAGCTCCGTCCCGGCGTCACGCTCGAGCAGCGCCAGCAGCAGGCCGTCCTTGTTGCCGAAATGATATTTGACCAGCGCGGCATTGGCGCCCGACTTCTGGGCGATGTCGGAGAGCGAGATCTCGATCGAGGAGCGTTCGATCATCAGCTCGCTTGCGGCCACCAGCAATTTCTCTGCCGTGGAATTCTTTCCGCTGGGGAGCCGGTTCGGTACGCTGGTAGTCACGGAGATCCCTGTTCTCGCCGCTTGAAGCGGAGCGCAGATAAGCCGAAGCAGCGCCTCATCACAAGAGTTAATTGATCGATTGACTAAATGATATCTCGCCCCTTAAATCCGCCCCGCAACCCAACACGGTTCAGAACAATCATGGGAGAGACCGAAATGGCCGAGGCTTATATCGTCGCCGCTGCGCGTACCGCCGGCGGGCGCAAGGGGGGCCGCCTCGCCGGCTGGCATCCGGCCGACCTCGCCGCAAAGGTGCTGGACGAGCTGGTCGACCGCACTAAGGTCGATCCCGCCCTGGTCGAGGACGTGATCATGGGCTGCGTGATGCAGGTCGGCGAGCAGTCCAACAACGTCGCCCGCAACGCGATCATGGCATCGAAGCTGCCGGAGAGCGTGCCGGGCACCTCGATCGACCGCCAGTGCGGCTCCTCGCAGCAGGCGCTGCATTTCGCAGCGCAAGCCGTGATGTCCGGCACGATGGACGTGGTGATCGCGGCCGGCGTGGAATCGATGACCCGCGTGCCGATGGGTCTGTCGTCGCAGCTTCCCGCCAAGAACGGTTTTGGTAATTACAAGAGCCCGGGGATCGAGCAAAAATATCCGAACATCGTGTTCAGCCAGTTCACCGGCGCCGAGATGATGGCCGAGAAGTACGGCCTCTCGAAGGATGATCTGGACGAATATTCCTACAACAGCCATCAGCGCGCGATCGCGGCAACGCAGGCCGGTCACTTCAAGAAGGAGATCGTGCCGCTCGAGATCACACGCGCCGACGGCTCGAAGGATACGCATCACATCGACGAAGGCATCCGCTTCGACGCCACGCTGGACGGAATCAAGGGGGTCAAGCTGATCGCCGAGAACGGCAAGCTCACCGCGGCCAGTGCGAGCCAGATTTGCGACGGCGCCTCCGGCGTGATGGTCGTCAACGAGCGCGGCCTCAAGCAGCTTGGCCTCACACCGCTCGCGCGCATCCACCACATGACCATGACCGGCGGCGATCCCGTGATCATGCTCGATGCTCCGCTGCACGCCACCAAGCGCGCGCTAGAGAAGGCCGGCATGACCATCGACGATATCGATTTGTTCGAGGTCAACGAGGCCTTTGCCTCGGTGCCGACCGGCTGGCTGAAGACCACCGGCGCCGATCCGGCCCGCCTCAACGTCAATGGCGGCGCGATCGCGCTCGGCCATCCCCTCGGCGGCTCCGGCACCAAGCTGATGACCACGCTGATCCACGCCCTGCACCAGCGCGGCAAGCGCTACGGCCTGCAGACCATGTGCGAAGGCGGCGGCATGGCGAATGTGACGATCGTGGAGCGACTGTAAGCCCGCGTTGCATCGTTCAGGCGTTGCCACATTGAAGGTGTCGTCCCGGCGCAGGCCGGGACCCATAACCACAGAAGTTTGTGGTTAGGACTAGCTGGGGCGACATCGCGTTTCAACAATCTGGATTGGTGGTTATGGATCCCGGCCTTCGCCGGGATGACACCTTTTCTGTTGCGAGATCTCCCCCATGACTCACCCCTCCATCCACGCGCGCGCCACGCCCGACAAGATCGCCTACCGGATGGCCGGGACCGGCAAGGCGATCACCTATCGCGAGCTCGACGAGCTCTCGAACCAGGGCGCGCAACTGTTCCGCTCGCTCGGCCTCAAGGCCGGCGACCATATCGCGCTCTTGATGGAGAACCGGCTCGCCTTCATGGAGATCTGCTGGGCGGCGCAACGCAGCGGACTCTATTACACCGCGATCAGCCGCTATCTGAAACAGGACGAGATCGACTACATCATCGCCGATTGCGGCGCCAAGGTCGTGATCACCACGCCGAAATGCGCCGACCAGATCAAGGCCCTGGTCAAGGGGACCGCGGGCGAGCCGATCTTCTACATGGTCGACGAGCCCCTGCCCGGCTTCCGCTCCTACGACAAGGAAGCAATCGCGCAGCCGGTAACGCCCATCGCCGACGAGGTCGCCGGCTACGACATGCTGTATTCGTCGGGCACGACCGGCCGGCCCAAGGGCATCAAGAAAGCTTTCGAAGGCAAGCCGATCGATGAACCCAACGCCTTCCTGCGCGTGCTCTGCGCCAACATGTGCGGCATGAATGCCGACACGATCTACCTCTCGCCGGCACCGCTCTATCACGCAGCTCCCCTGCGCTTCAACATGATGGCGATCGTGCTCGGCGGCACCTCCATCATCATGGAAAAATTTGACGCCGAGGATTTTCTCAAGCTCGTCGAGAAGTACAAAGTCACGCAATCCCAGCTCGTGCCGACCATGTTCGTGCGCATGCTGAAGCTGCCGGACGAGGTCCGCGCGAAATACGACGTCTCGACGCTGAAGGGCGCGATCCACGCCGCCGCGCCCTGTCCGGTCGACGTCAAGGCAAAGATGATCGAATGGTGGGGACCGATACTGATCGAGTATTACGCGGGCTCGGAGGGCAACGGCGTGACCGTCTGCAACTCGAAAGAATGGCTGGAGCACCGCGGCAGCGTCGGCCGCGCCGTAGTCGGCAAGATCAAGATTCTTGACGAGAACGATGACGAGCAGCCGGTTGGCGAGATCGGCACGGTCTATTTCGCCGACGCGCCTGCTTTCACTTATCACAACGATCCCGAGAAGACGAAGAAAGCCTACAACGCCAAGGGCTGGTCGACGCTCGGCGATGTCGGCTATCTCGACAAGGACGGCTTTCTGTTCCTCACCGACCGCAAGTCCTACATGATCATCTCGGGCGGGGTGAACATCTACCCGCAGGAGACCGAGGACGTGCTCATCACCCATCCTGATATCGCCGACGTTGCCGTGTTCGGCGTGCCGAACGAGGAGATGGGTGAAGAGGTCAAGGCCGTGGTGCAGCCGCACGACATGAGCCGCGCAGGCGAGGCGCTCGAGGCTGACCTGATCGCCTACTGCAAGACCCGCCTTTCCGCGATCAAATGTCCGCGCTCGATCGATTTCGAAGCCGAGCTGCCGCGTACGCCAACGGGCAAGCTGGTGAAGCGGCACTTGCGCGACAAATATTGGCCGAAGACGGTGGCGAAGATCTAGGCGAGTTCTCGCGTCCCGGACGCGGTGCAGCGCGTAGCGGTGCGCCGCAGAGCCGGGACCCATCTCGCTGAGCTGCTGGGCCCCGGCTCTGCAGTGCGTCACTACGTGCCGCACCGCGTCCGGGGCACGAGACCTATCACTTCAATCAAACAGGCTCGGCGTGTGGTTCACCAGCGCGCCCTCGATCTCGAGCATCTTCAGCTTCGTCACCACGCCACCATTCGCCGAGAAGCCGCCGGGCTTGTTGCCGGCCGCGAGCACGCGATGGCAGGGCACGACGATCGGGCACGGGTTGCGGCCGAGCGCCTGGCCGACGTCGCGCGACAGCTGCACGCCGCCGAGCTGCTTGGCGATGTCGCCATAGGTGACCGTCTTGCCGGGCGGGATGGCGCGGGCGATCTCGTAGACGCCCCGGTTGAAGTCGGGCACGCCGTCAAGATCGAGCGGGATGTCGGTGAGGTCGTCGGGCTCGCCCGCAAGCAGCTTGACGATGCGGTCGATCGCCTGCTGCACCTCGGCGGTCGGCTCGGCCTCGCTGGCGTCGGCATGGCGCTGGCTGATGCGGGTGCGGATCTTCTCTTCGCCGCCCATCGGCAATTGCGTGCCGTTGATGCCGCGCGGGCCCCAGGCGACGGCACAAAGGCCGATCCTGGTGTCGAACAGGGCAAAATGCTGGTCGGTCATGGCTTGGTTCCTGGCTTGCGTCCTTGTCGCATGCCCCCATTGTGTTCTCGGCCTAAATCTAGGCTTGGAAATAGTTGCGATCCACCCGGTTTCCGGGAATCGTGCACAGGAGTTCCGCCCTTTTCGAGAGCCCCTGAATGCAAAGCCTCCACGTCAACGGATACGACATGCCCTATCTCGACGTGGGCGAGGACAGGGGCCGGCCGCCGCTGGTCTGCGTGCACGGCTCGCTCAACGACTTCCGCGTCTGGGGCTGCGTGCTCGGACCGCTGACGCAGCGGCACCGGGTGGTCGCCGTCAGTTTGCGGCACTTCTTCCCGGAACGCTGGGACGGCGTCGGCGAGACCTATTCGATCGCCCAGCATGTCCAGGACGTCATCGCCTTCATCGAGACGCTCGATCTCGGCCCGGTCGATTTGATGGGCCATTCCCGCGGCGGACACATCTGTTTCCGCGCGGCGCAGGCGCGCCCCGACCTGCTCCGGCGGCTGATCCTCGCCGAGCCCGGCGGAGAGCTCGATGCCAGCCTCGACCCTGATTATGCCGGCGGCCCCTCGCCGCTGTTGGCGCGCTTCACGGCGTCGGCCGAGAAGATCGCGGCGGGCGATGTCGACGGCGGCCTCGCCGTCTTCGTCGACACGCTGGAGGGCGCCGGTACCTGGCCGCGGCTGCCGGCGTTGGTGAAGCAGAACCTTCGCGACAACGCCTATACGTTGATCGGCCAGGTCCGCGACAGCCGTCCGCCGTTTTCGAAGGCCGATGCAGAGTCGATCAAAATGCCGACGCTGTTCATCCTGGGGGCACGGACCAAGGGCCTGCTGCCGAAGGTGCTGCACGCGCTCGCCGCGCATGTGCCCTATTCGAAAACGGCGATCATCCCGAATGCGACGCATCCGATGTTTGAGCAGGCGCCGCAAAAATATTCGGAAGTGGTTCTCGACTTTCTGGCGAGCTGATCATGCAGAGCTTTCGCGTCAACGGTTACGACATGGCCTATCTCGAAGTCGGAGACGGGCCGCCGCTGGTCTGCGTGCACGGCACGTTAGGCGATTTCCGCACCTGGTATTCGGTGCTCGGCCCGCTGTCGAAATCGCAGCGCGTGATCTCGGTCAGCCTGAGGCATTTCTTCCCCGAGCATTGGGACGCCGTCGGCGAGGACTACAAGATGGCGCAGCACGTCGCCGACACGATCGCCTTCATCGAGCAGGTGAGGCCCGGGCCGGTCGACCTGATGGGCCATTCGCGCGGCGGCCATATCGCGTTTCGCGTGGCGCAGGCGCGGCCTGATCTGCTGCGCAAGCTGGTGCTCGCCGAGCCCGGCGGCGATCTCGACGCCAGCCTGCGGGTGCCCGAAGGCACGCCGGCGCATCCACCGCTGGCCGCGCGTACGGCGCGCTCCGTCGAGATGATCCAGGCGGGCGATCTCGATGGCGCACTGCAGAATTTCTACGAGGGCATCGAAGGCGACGGCTCGTGGCGACGCGTGCCGGCTGCCGCAAAACAGCAGCTGCGCGACAACGCGCTCACCTTCCTCGGCCAGGTCAACGAGCAGCGCCGGCCCTACACGCTCAGCGATGCGCAGGCGATCAGGACGCCGACGCTGCTGATCGGCGGCGGCGCCACGACGGGAAGCCTGTCGGTGATGTGGCGCGCGCTGGCCGAGCACATCGCGGGCAGCAAGACGGCGGTGATCCCCAAGGCCGGCCACTGGATGTTTGAGCAGGCGCCGCTGGAGTTCGGCGAGGTGGTGAGCAGGTTTTTAGCGGAGTAGCGGCCGGTGCCGCAGATTTTTCGCGAAAACAACCCCATGCACAGTAGACGGCCCTAGCGATTTCAATGACTTAGTGATCCCCCTATCCAGCTCGAGCGGCCTCGCGACACGCCTTGACCCCGGGCCCCTTTTCGCATTATTTTCGAATACGGAATTCCGTATTCCCTTGTGCTGTCGGAGCTGCCGGTGTGATCCCTCTCGATCCGCTTCCGAACCTGATCGACCAGGTCTATGCAAGGATCCTGGAGGCAATCTCCGACCGCACGCTCGAGCCCGGCCAGCGCATCCGCCAGAACGAGCTCGCCGACAAGCTTGGCGTGTCGCGCCAGCCGGTGTCGCATGCGCTGCATCTGCTGCACCGTCAGGGCCTCGTCGCCGAGAGCGGCCGTCGCGGTTTTGAAGTCACCCAGCTCGATCCCGCGCGCATCCGCCAGCTCTACGAGGTGCGCGGCGCCATCGATGCGCTCGCAGCGCGGCTCGCCGCGGAGCGCGCCGCGAGCGACGCGGCCGGACGCGCACGGCTCGACGCAGCGCTCGCCGTCGGACGCGGTATCGATCGCAACACCCCGCTCGGCGAGCTCATCACGCTCGACGTCGATTTTCATCGCGCGATCTATCAACTCGCCGGCAATCCCGTGATCGAGGAGACGATCGCGCCGCAATGGCCGCATATGCGCCGCTCGATGGCGACGGTACTGTCGGAACTCGACTATCGCGGCAGTGCCTGGGCCGAGCACGCGACGATTGCCGGGCATATCCTTGCAGGCGATGCGAACGCCGCCGAACGCGCCGCGCTGGCGCATGCGCGGACGGCGGGACGGATGACCGAGGAGCGATTGAGGGCGACGGACGAGGCGGCGGCGTAGCCGCATACGCCGTCATTCCGGGGCGATGCGCAGCATCGAGCCCGGAATCCATCGGACGGCATACGCTGCGGAGAAATGGATTCCGGGCTCACGCTTCGCGTGCCCCGGAATGACAACAAAAACAAAGCAAGGAGGACGACCCATGAAACTGTCGCAGGAGCAATTGGAGTTCTTCCACCGCGAGGGCTGGCTGTTCCTGCCAGAGCTGTTCAGCCAGGAGGAGGTCGATCTCCTCGCGCGCGAGGCGGTTGCCATCTATGACACCAACCGGCCCGAGGTCTGGCGCGAGAAGAGCGGCGCGCCGCGCACGGCCTTTGCCGCACATCTCTACAACGAAGCCTTCGGCATTCTGGGCGCGCATCCGCGCATGATCGAGCCGGTCGAGCAATTGTTCGGCGAACAGGTCTACATGCACCAGTTCAAGATCAACGCGAAATCGGCCTTCACCGGCGACGTCTGGCAGTGGCACCAGGATTACGGCACCTGGAAGCGCGACGACGGCATGCCGGAGCCGCGCGCGATGAACATCGCGATCTTCCTCGACGAGGTGATGCCGATCAACGGGCCGCTGATGCTGGTGCCGCAGAGCCAGCACGCCGGCGACCTCAAGGCCTCGCATGACCTTGCCACCACGTCCTATCCGCTGTGGACGCTGGACGAGGAAACCGTGACGCGCCTCGTCAAGCAGGGCGGCATCGTCGCGCCGACCGGCAAGGGAGGCGGCATGCTGATGTTCCACGGCAATCTCGTGCACGGCTCCAGCGGCAACATCACGCCCTACCCGCGCAAGATCGTGTACCTGACTCTGAACGCGGTCTCGAACTACATCCGCACCCCGACGCGGCCGGAGTACATCGCGCATCGTGATTTTACGCCGATCAGGACGGTGGACGACGACGCGCTGCTGCGGCTCGCCCGTGCGCCGCGGCAGGCGGCGGAGTAAAATAGCTCTCGTGCCCCGGACGCAGCGCAGCGTCTCTTCGACGATGCGCTGCAGAGCCGGGGCCCATACCACACGGATAGTTTCTCTCTGGGTCCCGGCTCTGCGAAGCAGCGTTGCACGCTGCATCGCGTCCGGGACACGATCACACCGGAACACCCCCATGAACCTCCACCGCCTCCTCCAGGCCCGCGCCAGCGCCGGAAAACCCGTCCGTGTCGCGCTGATCGGCGCCGGCAAATTCGGCTCGATGTTCCTGGCGCAGGTGCCGCACACGCCGGGGCTGGAGGTGCCTGTCATCGTCGACATCGATCGCGACCGCGCGCGCGAGGCGTGCCGCACCGTGGGCTGGAGCGCCGAGCGGATCGCAGCCACCGTCTTCACCGATGACGGCGCGCGCGCCATTGCCGGCGGCGCGATGGACGTGGTGGTGGAGGCGACCGGCAATCCGGCAGTCGGTATCAAGCATGCGCGCGCGGCGATCGCGGCGGGCAAGCATATCGTAATGGTGAATGTCGAGGCCGACGTTCTGGCGGGCCCGCTACTCGCCGAAGAGGCGCGCAAGGCCGGCGTGGTCTATTCGCTTGCCTATGGCGACCAGCCGGCACTGACGGCCGAGATGGTGGACTGGGCGCGCGCCACCGGCTTTCACGTCGTCGCCGCCGGCAAGGGCACGAAGTACCTGCCGGCGTATCACGAGGTGACACCGGATGGCGTCTGGCAGCATTACGGGCTGACCGCGGGCGAAGCGCAATCGGCGGGCATGAATCCGCAGATGTTCAATTCCTTCCTCGACGGCACCAAATCGGCAATCGAGATGGCCGCGATTGCGAATGCCTGCGGGCTCGACGTGCCCACCGACGGCCTGCTGTTTCCGCC
>NZ_JASXTA010000008.1:80000-313337 GCF_032290525.1 Bradyrhizobium cosmicum
GGTTGTTTTGGGATTTCCACATCCTTTCCCACTTAGCCACGAATTAGGGGCCTTAGCTGTAGGTCCGGGTTGTTTCCCTCTCCACAACGGACGTTAGCACCCGCTGTGTGACTCCCGGATAGTACTCTCAGGTATTCGGAGTTTGGTTGGGTTTGGTAAGACGGTAAGTCCCCCTAGCCCATCCAGTGCTCTACCCCCTGAGGTATTCATCCGAGGCGATACCTAAATATCTTTCGCGGAGAACCAGCTATTTCCCAGTTTGATTGGCCTTTCACCCCTAACCACAAGTCATCGGAGTCTTTTTCAACAGACACCCGTTCGGTCCTCCAGTGAGTGTTACCTCACCTTCAACCTGCTCATGGCTAGATCACTAGGTTTCGGGTCTAATACAACGAACTTGGCGCCCTATTCAGACTCGCTTTCGCTACGCCTTCGCCTATCGGCTTAAGCTTGCTCGTTAAATTAAGTCGCTGGCCCATAATACAAAAGGTACGATGTCACCCAGAACGTATCTTGGGCTCCATCTGTTTGTAGGTGTCCGGTTTCAGGTCTATTTCACTCCCCTCGTCGGGGTGCTTTTCACCTTTCCCTCACGGTACTGGTTCACTATCGGTCGCTGAGGAGTACTTAGGCTTGGAGGGTGGTCCCCCCGCGTTCAGACAGGATTTCACGTGTCCCGCCTTACTCGTGGATACATCATCGCATTACTCGTACGGGGCTATCACCCTCTAAGGCCCAGCTTTCCTGACTGGTTCCGATTGTCTTTGATGTATCACTGGCCTGGTCCGCGTTCGCTCGCCACTACTAACGGAGTCTCTGTTGATGTCCTTTCCTCCAGGTACTTAGATGTTTCAGTTCCCTGGGTTTGCTTGAAACCTCCTATGTATTCAGAAGTCTCATACCTTCTCTTGATAACCGGAAATCCAAAACCTCTTCGATCGAAATCTAAAGGCTTAGGCATCTCACATTTCTGTTCGAACCCCACACCACAGTCTTTCGACTGAGGTCTTGGAGTTCCGGCTATCGAAGGTGGGTTTCCCCATTCGGAAATCCGCGGATCAAAGCTTCTTCGCAGCTCCCCACGGCTTATCGCAGCGTAGCACGTCCTTCATCGCCTCTCAGCGCCAAGGCATCCACCGAACACCCTTAAGGCACTTGATTGCTCTCATTATCAATGTCCACACACTCGGCAGAATGTTGTCTGTACGATTGCCTCGCGGCGCGCGCCCTCGATGAACGCTACGTACAGCCGGACAATGATTAGAAAGACCAGCTTGCTTCGTAAGATCGTTCCGATAGCGAGGCGGTCAAGCTTCGCTAAAAGGATCATTTACAACTCGCTAGTCTCTCAAACGCAGCCTTGTGAGCTGCCCTGAAAGACGCACGAGCGCCGAAATGACCCGGAGATAATGAAGTATCGCATAGCAATTGCTTGCTGCACGATCCAACTCGGATCGATCTCCTCTTTACGATGTCAGAAATCACGCACGTCACTGTCCATCCGGACTAGTGGGTGCGAAGTGATGTTTCGCGGACGACGGTACAAGATCTCGGTGAGCAAACCATCTGGTGGAGCCAGACGGGATCGAACCGACGACCTCATGCTTGCAAAGCACGCGCTCTCCCAGCTGAGCTATGGCCCCGTAACCAGAAGACGAATGCTCACTCGATGAGTGTGGTGGGCCTGGGAAGACTTGAACTTCCGACCTCACGCTTATCAAGCGCGCGCTCTAACCAACTGAGCTACAAGCCCCTAACGCATATCCAGTCAAGGACCAGGGATCTGCAAGCCTGCAGCCCCAGCGCGTGTTCGTCCGCGAAGAAAGAGAAACGTAGACGGCGAAATCCCGCCAATGCAGCTCAACGATCCTGACGACCGTTGGCCACTGATGTTTCTAAAACGGTTCGATAGAAGCAAGCTTCTGAAGAACCATCCTTAGAAAGGAGGTGATCCAGCCGCAGGTTCCCCTACGGCTACCTTGTTACGACTTCACCCCAGTCGCTGACCCTACCGTGGCCGGCTGCCTCCCTTGCGGGTTAGCGCACCGTCTTCAGGTAAAACCAACTCCCATGGTGTGACGGGCGGTGTGTACAAGGCCCGGGAACGTATTCACCGTGGCGTGCTGATCCACGATTACTAGCGATTCCAACTTCATGGGCTCGAGTTGCAGAGCCCAATCCGAACTGAGACGGCTTTTTGAGATTTGCGAAGGGTCGCCCCTTAGCATCCCATTGTCACCGCCATTGTAGCACGTGTGTAGCCCAGCCCGTAAGGGCCATGAGGACTTGACGTCATCCCCACCTTCCTCGCGGCTTATCACCGGCAGTCTCCTTAGAGTGCTCAACTAAATGGTAGCAACTAAGGACGGGGGTTGCGCTCGTTGCGGGACTTAACCCAACATCTCACGACACGAGCTGACGACAGCCATGCAGCACCTGTGCTCCAGGCTCCGAAGAGAAGGTCACATCTCTGCGACCGGTCCTGGACATGTCAAGGGCTGGTAAGGTTCTGCGCGTTGCGTCGAATTAAACCACATGCTCCACCGCTTGTGCGGGCCCCCGTCAATTCCTTTGAGTTTTAATCTTGCGACCGTACTCCCCAGGCGGAATGCTTAAAGCGTTAGCTGCGCCACTAGTGAGTAAACCCACTAACGGCTGGCATTCATCGTTTACGGCGTGGACTACCAGGGTATCTAATCCTGTTTGCTCCCCACGCTTTCGTGCCTCAGCGTCAGTATCGGGCCAGTGAGCCGCCTTCGCCACTGGTGTTCTTGCGAATATCTACGAATTTCACCTCTACACTCGCAGTTCCACTCACCTCTCCCGAACTCAAGATCTTCAGTATCAAAGGCAGTTCTGGAGTTGAGCTCCAGGATTTCACCCCTGACTTAAAGACCCGCCTACGCACCCTTTACGCCCAGTGATTCCGAGCAACGCTAGCCCCCTTCGTATTACCGCGGCTGCTGGCACGAAGTTAGCCGGGGCTTATTCTTGCGGTACCGTCATTATCTTCCCGCACAAAAGAGCTTTACAACCCTAGGGCCTTCATCACTCACGCGGCATGGCTGGATCAGGCTTGCGCCCATTGTCCAATATTCCCCACTGCTGCCTCCCGTAGGAGTTTGGGCCGTGTCTCAGTCCCAATGTGGCTGATCATCCTCTCAGACCAGCTACTGATCGTCGCCTTGGTGAGCCATTACCTCACCAACTAGCTAATCAGACGCGGGCCGATCTTTCGGCGATAAATCTTTCCCCGTAAGGGCTTATCCGGTATTAGCACAAGTTTCCCTGTGTTGTTCCGAACCAAAAGGTACGTTCCCACGCGTTACTCACCCGTCTGCCGCTGACGTATTGCTACGCCCGCTCGACTTGCATGTGTTAAGCCTGCCGCCAGCGTTCGCTCTGAGCCAGGATCAAACTCTCAAGTTGGACTTGAACTTTGAACCGGCTGATCACAACGTTTGACGAGGTCCCACCATTTTTCATCGACCGAAATCGACGAGCTGCCCGCGATTCACATCGCTGGCAACGATGGTGTAACCTATGAAACGTGTACCGCCGAAGTCTTTCGTCCGGTCTCGATCAGAAAAGCCGAAGCTTTTCAGAAGCGAGACCCGCAAGGACTCCGCCGTCCACGTTTCTCTTTCTTCATCTTCACTTGTCAAACAGCCCGGGACCAGAAGGCCCCAACCTTCCCTAGGAGGAAGGGTTCCGACACCCTTACCGACGATGAATGAACTCCAATCGACTTACGTCGACTGTTGTGTCACTCAACAAGGTGAGGAGCATCAGTGGCGCGTTCGCTCGCCTTGGTCAGTGACCCGGCGGCGCCGCGCTCAGTGGTCGGGTTATAGGCCCCACCCATCGGCGTTGTCAACGGCCATCGTCAACAAATCGTCGCACAGTGGATCGTCGGAAAAAATCCAGCGTTTCCAACTGATTAGGAGGCCATGGACGAGGCCGGCGGAGCCCGCGCCGGAAAAAATCTCAAAAAAAGTTCGCGCTCCTGGGGGGCTCCGGGGGCGGTTCCCGGCGCCCCTCCCGGACGGGCCCTGCCGCCCGCCCCTTGAGGAAACTTTTTCCATAAGAGGCGCCGTACTAGAGCCACAATCCCGCGGCGTTCTGATAAGAGACAAGCTTGAATCGCGGGGATGCCAGTGGGGGCTGCCTGCGGTTTTCATGGGGTCAGAGGAAGGCGACTTGCAGATGACGCGGCCTTCCTTCGACATTCGAGAGACATCGAGAGACCTTTTTTCCGCTTAGCTGTTCGTAATTTCGGCCGGCCCGTCATCAGGGCCTTCTGACCGCGGACGCCTATGCGGCTTGCCCTTTTCCTGCGATGCGCCTCGAAGAGGGCGACGAGGGAGAGGTTCGAGACCGGGCTTTTGGGTCGTTGATTGGGGGACTTGGCTTGAACCACAGGACGTCACGCGGCGCTTACGGGCGTGAGACCGGGATCATCGATCTCGGCCACGAGCCGCCGCTGTCCGTCGACGGTTCTGAAGCCGCCGTCATCGATCGCCGTCGCGTCTCGGTGCAATGGTTCAGCGGCACGATTCTGACCGGACTCTGCGGCGCGGCCCTGATCGGCGGCGCCGTTTTCGCATCTCTCGACGGCGAGATGACCTTCGCCAAGGTGCCGGAGCGGGTCGAAGGCGCGCTGCGAGGCGCGTTCGGCGCCGGCGATCGCGCCGCCACGTTGCACAAGAGCGACCGGCTGCCGCCGCCGAACGAATCCACCGCATCGCGCAACATCGTGCGCGTCTCCACGGTCGCCCGCGTCGGCAACCGCGACGTGATGCGGGTGCGCCCGTTCGTCCGGATTGCCGGCAATCTGTCGATGACGACGAGCGATCTGTCGGCGAAGATCCCGCCGTTCAACGCCCAGCGCATGCTGACCGACGTCGGCTCCGATCCGAAGACCGCGTCCGAAGATCCCAATAATCCCGAAGCCGTCGAGCCCGACGCGGAGGTCTCCTTCGTCACCAAGGACCTGTCGCAGGTGCTGCCGAAGGCCAAGATTTCCGCGGTGGTGGCGCTCGACGACATCCTGATGCGGGTGCGTGATGCCGCCAATTGGCGCGGCAATGGCGGGGTCCGCTACGCCTCGCTCGCCAACGCCGCCGCCGACGTTTCCGGCGCGACCGGCCCGTCCGACCTCAGAAGCGCCTATGCTGCCGAAGCTTCACCATCCGATCCCTATGCCGGGTTCGAGACGCGCGTGGTGCCGGAAAATGTCACGCTGCTGCCGAAGACCAAGGAGCAGATCACCGGCGGCAATCCGAACAGCGAACGCATCCATCTGGTCAAGAAGGGCGACAGCGTCGCCGCCGTGCTGCGCGATCTCGGCGCGACGGCCGACGAGATCAAGGCGATCACCGCGACGCTCGGCCCGCGCGGCCGCGACGGCGGCCTGAAGGAAGGCGAGAAGCTTCGCATCCTGATGGCGCCCGCAAGCCCCGGGGCAAGGCTCCAGCCCTACCGCGTCGTCGTCGCCAACGAGACCATGGTCGAGGCGATCGCGGCGCTGTCCGATCTCGGCAAATACGTCGCGGTCGACGTCTCCAGCATGAACACCGTCGCTGATGCGGCGGCGAGCGCCAACAGCGACGACGACGATGACGATGACGGCACCGGCGTGCGGCTCTACCAGAGCATCTACGAGACCGCGATGCGCAACAAGGTGCCGATGCCCGTCATCGACGACATGATCAAGATCTACTCCTACGACGTCGATTTCCAGCGCAAGGTGCAGCCCGGCGATTCCTTCGACGTGTTCTACGCCGGCGAGGACGAGGGCGTGACGTCGAGCGAAAAGAACGACGTGCTGTTCGCCTCGCTCACGGTCGGCGGCGAGACCAAGAAATACTACCGCTACCAGAGCCCCGACGACGGCGTCGTCGACTACTACGACGAGACCGGCAAGAGCGCGAAGAAATTCCTGGTCAGGAAACCCGTCAACAACGCGATCATGCGCTCCGGCTTCGGCGGCCGCCGCCACCCGATCCTCGGCTTCGTGAAGATGCACACCGGCGTCGACTGGGCCACCGCCTACGGCACGCCGATCTTCGCCTCCGGCAACGGCTTGATCGAGAAGGCCGGCCCGGAAGGCGGCTACGGCAAGTACATCCGCATCAAGCACAACAACGGCTACGAGACCGCCTACGGCCACATGTCGGCTTTCGCCAAGGGCATGGAGCCGGGCAAGAAGGTGCGACAGGGCCAGGTGATCGGTTTTGTCGGCTCCAGCGGCATGTCGACCGGCCCCCACGTTCACTACGAAATCCTGGTCAACGGCCGCTTCGTCGACCCGATGCGCGTGAAGCTGCCGCGCGGCCGTTCGCTGGAAGGCCCGATGCTGGCCGGCTTCGAGAAGGAGCGCGACCGGCTCGATGGCATGATGAGCGGCCGCAATGGCGCCATCGCCCGCATGTCGGACGCAACCGGCGGGCCGCTCCAGGTCACGAACCGATAACGTCACCAACCGATAGTCGGCTGCCCCGATCTTGCGGCGTGCCGCAGCCCCTGCTGCTTCATTCAACTTCGCCGGAACAGCATGGAACCCGCCGGGCTGCGGCCCATGGGAACCGTTCGGCCGCCAAGCGGATTAGTTGGTCCGGCGCAGATTTTGTGCCCGCTGCAACAGGAGGACGATCATGCGACGTCTTTCACGCGACGACGTCACCAAGGCCGTCAGCGGGGCCGATGACGTTACCATCGCCCAGATCATCGGAACCGGCGCGACTGTCGAGCAGCTCGCCGAAGCCCAGGCCTGGCTCGCCAATGACGAGCCGATGATCAATGATCTGCGCCCGCTGGCGCAGGGACGGGTGCGCGAGCTCGTGGACATCCTGTCGGAGCTCGAAGAGGACAGCGAGGAGGAAGATCCGGCCGATCCCGGCTCGGCATCTGCAATCAGCTAGCAAGCCAGCCGATCTCGCCAAAGCAATTCGCCCCGGAGAAGTAAGCCTCTCCGGGGCGATTTATCGTTTCAGCCGGTCGTGACGCTCAGTTCAGCTTGCGCTTCGACAGCGGCGCCTCGAACTGGGCGATCTCCGCGGTCTGCGGCGCCTTGCCGTTGAACGTCAGCACGTTGCCTTCGGACGAGATCGCAACGTTGTCCCCGTCCCTGACATCGCCGGCCAGGATCATCTCGGCGAGCGGATCCTGGAGGTAGCGCTGGATCACGCGCTTCAGCGGCCTTGCGCCATAGGCAGGATCCCAGCCCTTGGCGGCGAGCCAGTCGCGGGCAGCAGTGTCGAGCGTCAGCACGATCTTGCGATCGGTCAGAAGCTTCTGGAGCCGGGTGAACTGGATCTCGACGATCCGGCCCATCTCGCTCCGCTGCAGGCGGTGGAACAGGATGATCTCGTCGACGCGGTTCAGGAATTCGGGGCGGAAATGCCCCCGCACCATTCCCATCACCTGCTCACGCACGGCCGAGGTGTCTTCGCCCTCCGGTTGATTCACCAGGAATTCCGAACCGAGGTTCGAGGTCATGATGATCAGCGTGTTGCGGAAATCGACGGTACGACCCTGACCATCGGTCAGGCGGCCGTCGTCGAGCACCTGCAACAGGACGTTGAACACGTCCGGATGCGCTTTCTCGATCTCGTCGAACAGCACGACCTGGTAGGGCCGGCGCCGCACCGCCTCGGTGAGTGCGCCGCCCTCGTCATAACCGACATAGCCCGGCGGCGCGCCGATCAGCCGCGAGACCGAGTGCTTCTCCATGTACTCGGACATGTCGAGGCGGACCATCGCGGTCTCGTCGTTGAAGAGGTACTCGGCGAGCGCCTTGGTCAGCTCGGTCTTGCCGACGCCGGTGGGTCCCAAGAACATGAACGAGCCGGTCGGCCGGTTCGGGTCCTGCAGGCCCGCACGCGAACGGCGCACGGCGGTTGCGACGGCACGCACGGCCTCGGCCTGGCCGACGACGCGCTTGCCGAGCTGCTCCTCCATCTTCAGGAGCTTCTCCTTCTCGCCTTCCAGCATCTTGTCGACCGGCACGCCGGTCCAGCGCGACACCACCTGCGCGATGTGGTTGGCGGTGACCGCCTCCTCCATCATCTCGCCGGAGCCGTCGCGCGCCTCGATATCGGCGAGCTGCTTCTCGAGCTGCGGGATCCGGCCATAGGCCAGCTCGCCCGCCTTCTGGAATTCGCCGCGCCGCTGCGCGTCGGCCAAATCGACGCGCAGCGCATCGAGCTCGGACTTGAGCTTCTGGGCATCCGAGAGCTTGTTCTTCTCCGCACTCCAGCGCGCGGTCAGCGCCGCGGATTTCTCTTCGAGCTCGGCCAGCTCCTTCTGAAGCGTTTCGAGACGGGACTTGGAGCCGAGATCGCTCTCCTTCTTGAGAGCTTCCTGCTCGATCTTGAGCCGGATGATCTCACGGTCGAGCGAATCCAGCTCTTCCGGCTTGGAATCGACCTGCATCTTCAGCCGCGCAGCCGCCTCGTCCATGAGGTCGATCGCCTTGTCGGGCAGGAAGCGGTCGGTGATGTAGCGGTTGGACAGCGTCGTGGCCGCCACCAGCGCGGAATCGGTGATCCGCACGCCATGGTGCTGCTCGTACTTGTCCTTCAGCCCGCGCAGGATCGAGATGGTGTCCTCGACCGAAGGCTCGCTGACGAAGATCGGCTGGAAGCGCCGCGCCAGCGCGGCGTCCTTCTCGACGTGCTTCTGGTACTCGTCGAGCGTGGTCGCGCCGATGCAGTGCAGCTCGCCGCGGGCGAGCGCCGGCTTGAGCAGGTTGGAAGCGTCCATCGCGCCGTCGCCCTTGCCGGCGCCGATCAGCGTGTGCATCTCGTCGATGAACAGGACGAAGGTGCCATCGCTGCCCGTCACTTCCTGGAGCACGGCCTTGAGCCGCTCCTCGAACTCGCCGCGGTATTTTGCACCCGCAATCAACGCGCCGAGGTCGAGCGACAGCAGCTTCTTGTCCTTCAGGCTCTCCGGCACGTCGCCGTTGACGATGCGCAGCGCCAACCCTTCCGCGATGGCGGTCTTGCCGACGCCGGGCTCGCCGATCAGGACGGGATTGTTCTTGGTCCGGCGCGACAGCACCTGGATGGTGCGACGAATCTCCTCGTCGCGGCCGATGACCGGGTCGAGCTTGCCGTCGCGCGCGGCCTGGGTTAGGTCGCGGGCATATTTCTTCAGCGCGTCATAGGCGTTCTCGGCGGTCGCGCTATCGGCCGTGCGACCCTTGCGCAGCGCCTCGATGGCGGCATTGAGGTTTTGCGGGGTGACGCCGCCCTTGGCGAGGAGGCTGCCTGCCTCGCTGGTCTTCTCCAGCGCGAGGCCGAGCAGCAGCCGCTCGACGGTGACAAAGCTGTCGCCGGCCTTCTCGCCGGCCTTCTCAGCCGCATCGAAGGTCCGGGCGAGCTCGGGCGCGAGGTAAATCTGGCCGGCACCGCCGCCAGAGACCTTCGGCACCTTGCCCAAGGCGTCCTCGGTCGCCTTCAGAATTGCGCGGGAATTGCCGCCGGCGCGGTCGATCAGACCGGTAGCCAGCCCCTCATTATCGTCCAGCAGGACTTTCAGCACGTGCAGGGTGGAAAACTGCTGGTGCCCCTCGCGCATCGCAAGCGACTGCGCGGACTGGATGAAGCCCCTGGAGCGTTCAGTGTATTTGTCGATATTCATGGTCTTTTCTGTCCCTCGGCCTGCCCCTGGAGCCCTCTAAGGCACTCCAGACAGCATCTTCATTGGGTTTCCGCCGGTCGCGTTGATAATTCTCAACCCGCAAGCGGTCGTTATCAGCCGACGCTGGCGCCGGCCTGACCCCGATGTGGGAAGCGTGCCCTTCGATCGGAAGAGGCGCGTTCACAATTTCGTGCGCTGATCCGCCTGCTTGGCGGGCCTCCATCGAATCCCCTAAGTAGCGGCATGACACTCAGCGCAATGACAGCCAGCCAAACCGCCGAAATCATCGGCCTCTATCGCTACCCGATTAAGGGCCTGACGCCGGAGGCCCTGACGCGGGTCCCCTTAAGGACCGGCCAGACCCTGCCCGCCGATCGCCGCTACGCCATCGAGAACGGCCCCAGCGGGTTCGATCCCGAAGCGCCGGCCTGGAAGCCGAAAATCCAGTTCCTGATGCTGGCTCGCAATGAGCGGCTGGCTTCCCTCGACAGCCGGTTCGAGGACGCGACCAATCGCCTGACCATTCGCAAGGACGGCCAGGTCGTCGCCAGCGGCGATCTCGAGACTGCCGCCGGGCGCGCCGCCATCGAGGCCTACTTCAGCGCGAACTTCCAGCCGGAGCTGAAGGGCCCGCCAAAAGTTCTGTCCGGCCGCGACCACAGCTTTTCGGACGTCGCCCGCAAGGTCGTGTCCATCATCAATCTCGGCAGCGTCCATGCCATCGAGGCCATGCTCGGCGGCGCCGCCGTGCATCCCCTCCGCTTCCGCGCCAACCTCTACGTGAAGGGCTGGCCGGCCTGGTCCGAGCTCGACCTCGTCGGCCAGACGCTCGCGATCGGTCAGGCCCGGTTGAAAGTCGTCAAGCGCATCGTCCGATGCCCGGCGACCAACGTCGACCCCCAGACCGGCGCACGCGATCTGGAGATACCGCCGACGCTCTCGCGCCATCTCGGCCACATGGACTGCGGCATCTATGCCGAGGTCATCGCGGATGGCGAGATCGGCGTCGGTGACGCGATCGCGGTGGAAGAGCCGAGATTGGTGTGAACGAGCGCCGCTGCCGTAGGGTGAGCAAAGCGAAAGCGTGCCCACCATTCCGGTTTTCGAACGTCGACATACCGCTGGCGGGCACGGCGCTTGCGCGCCTTTACCCACCCTACGGCACGGTCAATTCGGCATCACATACGCATAGATCCGGCCGCGCGAGACCGGCGCCTCGCGGACGCGGTTGCCGTTGTTGCCGGAGATCATGATCGGATTGCCCTGCGCGTCGATGCCGGTGATGATGCCGACATGGCCGCCCCGGCCGCCGCGCGACATCACTGCGATGGCGCCGACCTGAGGACCGGAGACACGCGTGCCGTAATGCGCGAACGAGTTCGCCATGTCCGAGCCGGTGCCGCGGTGGCCGGTTTTCTCTAGCACCATGTTCATGAAACGCGCACACCAGAGGCTGCCGCGCCCGGTCGGATTGCCACCGACATAGCGGCGCGCCTCAGAGACGAGGCCGGAGCCGCCGCCGAAGCCGCTCGCACCCATGTTGCCGGCGTTGCCGATGTCACCAGCGTTACTCTTGTTGACAGCATAGCTCATCTTGCCGGCACGGCTCATCTTGCCAACGCGGCTCATGTTTCCGCCGAAGCCTACGTCACTGCCGCCCGCGTAACGCATGTCACCCATGCTGCCGGCATTGGCGTTCGGATCGTAGCTGGCCTGCGTGTTCATGAATCCGCTCGCCTGCAACTGCGCCGCGCCGCGCTCGAAGCGCGAGCTGCGTGCATGATGCCGGTAATGATGATGTCTGGCGTGGTGCACATAGGCGTGCCGCTCTGCGCTATGACGATGATGCGGCCGCGCTGAGGCCGGAGAGGAAACCACGGCGATCGCCGCGAAGAAAAGCGCCAGTGCGACAACACAACGCGACAGGCGAGACGCAAACAACTCGAACATTCTTCATCCTTCGTTGACACCCCCACTTCCAATCGGCCCGTGCGGTGGCCGACATCCGTCTGGCCGTTAAGCCGCCCGATGTGGCGAGAAAAAGACGCCGCGCCGGCGAATGGCTGCGATGATTTTGCGCCGGGCTCGCCCGATGCCGCCGCATTGCGGACAACACCATTAACTGCGATCCTGCAATTGCGGCATGAAGAGAGGGAAACAGTTAATGCCCCACGCCACGACCAAGGACGACGTCCGCATCTATTTCGAAGAAGCGGGTCAGGGAACGCCAATCATTTTTCTGCACGAGTTCGCGGCCGACTACACCAATTGGGAGCCGCAGATGCGCTACTTCTCGCGCGGCCATCGTTGCATCACGTATTCCGCGCGTGGTTACACGCCGTCTGATGTGCCTGCCGGCGAGGTCTACACCTACAAGCACTTCTACACCGACGCACTCGCAGTGCTCGACCATCTCGGGATCGAGCGCGCGCATCTGGTCGGTCTCTCGATGGGCGCCTATTCGTCGCTCCAGATCGGATTGAACGCGCCCAACCGCGCGCTGTCGATGACGCTGGCCGGCGTCGGCTCGGGCTCGGAGATCGAAAATCTCGACAATTGGCGCAAGCAGTGCCGCGCCAACGCCGAGCAGTTCGAGACGCTCGGCTCCGCCGAAGTCGCAAAGGTCACGCGCGAGGCGCCGAGCCGCATTCCCTTCCTGGTGAAGGACCCGCGCGGCCACGCCGATTTCTACGCCGCGCTGGCCCGGCACGATGCCAGGGGTTCGGCCAACACCATGCGCGGCTTCCAGGGTGGCAGGCCTTCGATCTACACGATGACAGATACAATCAAGAACGTGGCCACGCCCGCACTGATCATCTGCGGCGACGAGGACGATCCGTGCGTGGGAGCCAGCCTGTTTCTGAAGCAGCATCTGCCCGCGGCGGGCCTCGCGATGTTCCCGAAGTCGGGCCACGTGCTCAACCTCGAAGAGCCCGCGCTGTTCAACGAGACCGTGGAGCGATTCGTCACGCTGGTGGATGCGGGGCGATGGCCGGTGCGCGATTCGCGGTCGCTGGCGCCGCATTAGCCGATGTCATTCCGGGATGGTCCGAAGGACCAGAGCTGGAATCTCGAGATTCCGGGCTCGATGCTCCGCATCGCCCGGAATGGCGCCTTCGGCGTCACTTCCTGCCGCCTCGCGTGAGAAGAAACACGCCCTGCTCGCCGAACAGATTCCACACCCACCACGGCATCCGCAGCCGCAGCGGGCGGCCGTAGAGATCGAGCGCCTCGGCACGTTCCATCTTGACGCCGATCGCGTCGCAGAGCTCGACGAAGTCCTTGATGGTGCAGAAATGGATGTTGGCGGTGTCGTACCAGCTTGCCGGCAAATTCTCCGTGCGCGGCATGTGGCCGCCGACCAGGAGCTGGAGCCGCATCTTCCAGAAGCCGAAGTTCGGGAACGACACGATGGCACGGCGGCCGATGCGCAGGAGATTCTCCAGTACCACCTTCGGCTGTCGCGTCGCCTGCAGCGTCTGCGACAGGATCACGTAATCGAAGGCGTCGTCCGGATAGTTGACGAGGTCGGTGTCGGCGTCACCCTGCACGACCGCAAGGCCCTTGGCGACGCAGCGGTTGACGCCCTCGCGCGACAATTCGATGCCGCGCCCGTCGATACCGCGGGTCTCGAGCAGCTGGAGCAGATCGCCCTCGCCGCAGCCGACGTCGAGCACTTTCGAGCCGGGCTTGACCATCCCGGCGACCAGCAGATGATCGGCGCGAAACTGGCCGGACTGCTCCGCAGTGAGGCCGCCCAGCGGCAGCACTTCCTGTACAGACATCGCTAGGCGTCCTTGTCAGTCGTTCTCGTCAGTCGTTCTTGCCGGTCAGCCCGCGGGCCTTGCCCGCCGATTGCAGGAAGGCGCGGGAGATGTCGAAGAATTCGGGCACGTCGAGCAGGAAGGCGTCATGGCCGCGATCGGTCTCGATCTCGGCGAACGACACCCGCGCGCTCGACGCGTTCAGCGCGTGCACCAGCGCGCGCGATTCCGAGGTCGGGAACAGCCAGTCGCTGGTGAAGGAGACCACGCAGAAGCGGGTTTGGATGCCCGCGAACGCCTTCGCCAGCACGCCGCCATGGTCGCCGGCGATGTCGAAATAGTCCATCGCGCGCGTCAGGTAGAGATAGGAGTTGGCATCGAAGCGCTCGACGAAGGACGAGCCCTGGTAGCGCAGATAGCTCTCGACCTGGAAGTCGGCGTCGAACGAGAAGGTCGGCAGCTCGCGGTCCTGCATGCGGCGGCCAAACTTGCGATGCAGCGCCGCGTCCGACAGATAAGTGATGTGCGCGGCCATGCGCGCGACCGCGAGGCCGCGATGCGGATGGATGCCGTGATCGGCATAGCCGCCATTGTGCCAGTCGGGATCGGCCATCACGGCCTGCCGGCCGAGTTCGTGAAAGGCGATGTTCTGCGCCGAATGCCGCGTCGAACAGGCGATCGCCAGCGCGGAGTAGACGCGCTTGGGATAGGCGGCGGTCCATTGCAGCACCTGCATTCCGCCCATCGAGCCGCCGACCACGGCGAACAGCGTGTCGATGCCGAGCCGGTCGATCAGCATCGCCTGCGCGCGCACCATGTCCGGAATCGTGATGACGGGAAAATCGAGGCCCCAGACCTTGCCGGTCGCGGGGTTGATAGAGGCCGGGCCGGTCGAGCCCATGCAGCCGCCGATCACGTTGGAGCAAATGATGAAGTAATGCTGGGGATCAAGGGGCCGGCCGGGCCCGACCAAGGTCTCCCACCAGCCGGGTTTGCCGGTGACGGGATGCACATTGGCGACGTGCTGGTCGCCGGTCAGCGCATGGCAGATCAGAACGGCGTTGGAGCGATCGGCGTTGAGTTCGCCATAGGTCTGGTAGGCGATCTGGAACGGGGAGAGATCGACGCCGCAATCGAGCCGCAGCGGCTGCTCGGCGCCGAAACGCGCGACCTGCGAGCTCGGATGATCGACCTCATGCGACCGCTCGTCGGCACTGATCGCAGGACTCGGTACAGACTTGACGCCACCCATCTCTGACATCGACCTCGTTTGCGATCAGACTTGGGACCGCAGTGACATCAGGCCATGAAAAACCCGGCCTGAACGATAGGTTCGGCCGGGATCAGAAGCGTCCCCGGCCTGTTTAGCGAGTTTTTTAACGTGGCTGCAAGCCGGCCGGCTCAAATGACCACGGAACGGGCAAAAGCTACCGTCTTGGGCGGTTTTCGTCAAGTCGCGGCCTGGATCGACCAAATTCGCCTGCCCGACCGGCGTTGGAAAGGGCCCAATTTCGCTCTGCATTTCTCTTTGCTTTCGCCGCCCTGACTGCCTAATCAGGACATCGATCGCAGCGGCCTCGCCTTTTGGCCGGTCCGCCCTGGAACGCCTCTCAACAGCACCTCGCAGATATGTCCCAACGTCCGCCCGCGCCACCATCGCTCCAGGAATTGCGCAAGGAGATCGACGCGATCGACGAGGGCATGCATCGCCTCCTCATGCAGCGCGGCGACATCATCGACCGCCTGATCCAAGTGAAGCAGACCCAGGAGGTCGGCTCGGCATTCCGCCCGGCGCGCGAGGCCGCCATGATGCGTGATCTCGTGCAGCGCCATCGCGGCATCCTGCCGCTCGACACGGTCGAGAGCATCTGGCGCGTGATCATCTCGACCTTCACCTATGTCCAGGCGCCGTTCTCCGTGCATGCCGACATCTCGGTGAGCGAGCCGGCGATGCGCGACTCTGCGCGCTTCCATTTCGGCTTCACTGTTCCTTACGTCGCCCATTTCAGCGCGCAGGCGGCGGTCGAGGCGGTGGCGAAGTCCAAGGGCGATCTGGCGCTGGTCTCGGCCACCTCCAGCCGCACGCCATGGTGGCTCTCGCTCGAGGAAGCCGGCGCGCCAAAAATCATCGCGCGGCTGCCCTTCGTCGAGCGTGCCGATCATCCGGCGGCGCTGCCCGTGTTCGCGGTCTCCCGTGTCGCCGACAGCGCCCTGGTGACGGAAGTCGAGACCTTCAGCGTGCGCGTGTCGGGATGGAACGCCGAGGTCGCGTGCGCCCTGTCGCCGCTTGCCGAGATCGTGGCGGTGCCCGATACCGCCTTCGACGGCGCCGCGCTGCTGGTCTCGGTCACCAGCGCGACCAGCATCGACAAGATCAAGGCTGCCCTGATCGAGACGGGGGCCTCGGTGCGCTCCACGGCCCTCGTCGGCAGCCACGCAACGCGCTATACGGTGCCCCCGACCGGGTCGAAACCGTAAGTCACGAGCCGCCTGCCATTTCCGGAGTTGAAGATGTCCCGCCCCGTGCCGAATCCCGGCATTCTCGATATTGCGCCCTACACGCCCGGCAAGACCCCGGTGGCTGAGCCGGGACGCAAGGTGTTCAAGCTCTCGGCCAACGAGACGCCGTTCGGGCCCTCGCCCAAGGCGATCGAGGCCTTCAAGCACGTGGCGACGCATCTCGAAGACTATCCCGAAGGGACCTCGCGCGTGCTGCGCGAGGCGATCGGGCGCTCTTTCGGGCTCGACCCCAATCGCATCATCTGCGGCGCCGGCTCGGACGAGATCCTCAATTTGCTCGCTCACACCTATCTCAGCCAGGGCGACGAGGCGATCTCGACCACGCACGGCTTCCTGGTCTACCCGATCGCGACGATGGCGGTCGGGGCCAAGAACGTGGTCGCGCAGGAGAAAAATCTCACCTGCGATGTCGAAGCGATTCTCGAGGCGGTGACGCCGCGCACAAAACTGGTCTGGCTCGCCAACCCCAACAATCCGACCGGCACCTATGTGCCGTTCGATGAGGTCAAGCGCCTGCGCGCCGGCCTGCCGTCGCACGTGCTGCTGGTGCTCGACGCCGCCTATTCCGATTACGTCTCGCGCAACGATTACGAGATGGGAATCGAGCTCGTCGCCACCACCGAGAACACGGTGGTGACGCACACCTTCTCCAAGATCCACGGCCTTGCCGCGCTGCGTGTGGGCTGGATGTTCGGGCCCGAGCACGTCATCGACGCGGTCAACCGCATCCGAGGTCCCTTCAACGTGTCGACACCGGCGATGTATGCCGCGATCGCCGCGATCGAGGACACCGCGCATCAGGCGATGTCGAAGCAGTTCACCGAGACCTGGCGCAACTGGCTCGCCGAGGAGATCGGCAAGCTCGGTCTGAAGGTGACGCCCGGCGTCGCCAATTTCGTGCTGATCCACTTCCCGGAAAAGGGCAAGACCTCGGACGAGGCCGACGCCTTCCTCACCAAGCGCGGCCTCGTGCTTCGCGGACTGAAGAACTACGGGCTGCCGCATTCGCTGCGCATGACCATCGGCACCGAGGAAGCCAACCGCCTCGTCGTCGAGGCCTTGCGCGAGTTCATGGCGGGCAAATGAGCGCTGATCCGCACTTCCAGCGCGTCGCGCTGATCGGCTTCGGCCTGATCGGCGGCTCGATCGCGCGCGCGGCGAAGCTCCAGGGCCTGGCGGCCGAGATCGTCACCACCGCACGCTCGGAGAAGACGCGCGCGCGGGTGATCGAACTCGGCATCGTCGACCAGGTCGTGGCGACCAATGCGGAAGCCGTGAAGGATGCCGATCTCGTCATCCTCTGCATTCCCGTCGGCGCCTGCGGGTCGGTGGCACAGGAGATCGCCGCGCACCTCAAGCCTGGTGCGATCGTCTCCGATGTCGGCTCGGTCAAGGGCGCGATCGTCCGGGACATGGCCCCGCATCTGCCGAAGACCATCCATTTCGTGCCAGCGCATCCCGTGGCAGGCACCGAGCATTCGGGACCTGACTCAGGCTTCGCCGAACTCTTCATCAATCGCTGGTGCATCCTCACCCCGCCGGAAGGCGTCGATGCGGCCGCGACCGATCGCCTGCGTGCGTTCTGGGCCGCGATGGGCGCCAAGGTCGAGGTCATGACGCCGGATCATCATGATCTCGTGCTCGCAATCACCAGCCATCTGCCGCATCTGATCGCCTACACCATCGTCGGCACCGCCGACGAATTGCAGCAGGTGACGGAATCCGAGGTCATCAAGTTCTCCGCCGGCGGATTTCGCGATTTCACCCGCATCGCGGCATCCGACCCGACGATGTGGCGCGACGTCTTTCTCGCCAACAAGGAAGCCGTGCTCGAGATGCTCGGCACCTTCACCGAGGACCTCGCCAAGCTCACCCGCGCGATCCGCCGCGGCGACGGCGAAGCGCTGTTCGACCATTTCACCCGCACCCGCGCGATCCGTCGCGGCATCGTCGAGATCGGCCAGGATTCGGCCGCGCCCGATTTCGGCCGGCCGCATGCGGCGTTGAAGAAGCCTTAGCTAGTACAGCGGCGGGATCTGGCCGACCTTGACCGGGCCGAGCAGCACGGCACCGTCGACGAACTTCAGCGGGAAGCTGCGGGCCTTCTTGCCTTCCAGCGTGCTCTCGGTGCCGATCGAATTGATGCCGGCGGCAACGCCGGCATTGGCGTTCTGCTTGATGACCTTGCCGAGGCCGGGGACGGCGCGGTCGAGCGCGCCGAACAGACTGTTGAGGTCCTGCGACTTGACGCCGGGCGCGACGCGGTCGAGCGTTGCCTGCGGCACGCCCTCTTCCAGCATCTTCTCGATGCCGAGCGCCGGGATCACGCGTTCGAGCCCCGTCACCGTCATCTGCAATTCGCCGTCGAGCCGGCCACTGGCCGAGAGGGCGAGCGTACCGGCTGCGACCGCAATCATCTCGCCCTGCTGGATGCGCGACTGCACGATCTCGATGTGCCCTCCGGCGGCCTGGATCTCGCGGAAGCGCTGCGGCCAGGGTTTTGGCGTGAGGTCCGTGAGCCCCGTAACCTTCGCGCGCGTGTCGGCTTCGAACGGCTCGGCAAGCAAGGGATGAACGCCCTGGATGCTGCCCTGCGCAACGTGCAGCACGGTCTCGATGACAGGGTGATCGGACGGCGATCCCTCGGCGAGACGGCCATGCAGCTCGATTTGCCTGGCGCGCGCGAGCGGCACCTGCACGTTGCCATCCAGCCGGTTGATGGTGGGATCGTCGAACACGATGGAGGCGCGGTCCGGCACGGCCGGCAGGCCGACCACGCTGCTGCGGCCCTTGCTCCAGTTCACCACGAAGGTGTTTTGCGTGACGCCATCGGTCAGCGTTGCTGGCGCCGAGAATTCGGCGATGACGCGCTTGGGGTCGTAGACCTGGGCGATGACCAGGATGTTGTCGAGCCTGGCCGTGAACGGAGTCTTGCTGGCGTTCTGCGACACCAGCGCGACGCTGGCGCCGGAGCACTGGACCTCGAAGCGGAACGGGAAGCCGGCGATCGAGCGCTTGGCGCAATCATAGATGCGGCCGGACTTGGCCTCCTGCGCGCGCCAGGCGTCGGCGGCGACTTCGGCCTGCGATGCCGCATAGAACCAGAAGCCGCTCCAGGCCACGGCGAGGATCAGGAGAAGAACGGGCGCGATGAAAAGGCCCCAACGGGGGCGGCGGCCTGCGGCTGCGGTCGTATCGGACATGCGGCGACCCTTTGACCCCAGATGATGGCAAATATAAGCGAGGCTGGCTTGCTCCGAAAGGCGGAGAATTCGCTTCGCTCGGGGGCGCGGTTCTGGTAGCCGTGCCCGAAATGTCGGAAATCACCCTCCCCTCCGTCACGACAGCCAAGGGCGACCTCTGGGTGTTCGGTTACGGCTCCCTGATGTGGCGGCCGGGCTTCGAATTCGAGGAGCGTGTTCCGGCGCGGCTGGTCGGTGAGCACCGCGCGCTCTGCGTCTATTCCTTCGTGCACCGCGGCACGCCGGAGAAGCCGGGCCTGGTGCTGGGGCTCGACCGCGGCGGCGCCTGCCGCGGCATTGCTTTCCGCGTCGCCGAGAAGGACCGCGCCGACGTGGTCGCCTATTTGCGGGCGCGCGAGCAGGTGACGTCAGTCTATCGCGAGGTGATGCGCTCGGTGTGGCTCGAGAACGACGCCCGGCAGCGCGTCTCCGCGCTCGCCTATGTCGTCGACCGCGGCCACGTGCAATACGCCGGGCGGCTGCCGCTCGCCGAGCAGCACCGCCACGTGCTCCAGGGTCACGGCCAGTCCGGCGCCAACCGCGACTACGTGACGGCGACGGTGAAAGCGATCGAGGCCGAAGGCTTTCGCGATGCGCAACTGCATCAGCTCGCGACGAGGCTGCACGCAGATGCGCATTCCCTGCCGGCTCCGCTCGAAGATCGAGAGAACCGCTAGCTCCCGGCGCCCCTGTAGCTCGGCGCGGAGCCGATGAGCTGCTCCTGCTCCTTCCGGCCGGCCTCGACGAGGCGGCCGGTCGCGCCTTCGATCGCCGCTTGCACCCGGGAGAGAAACTCGTCCTTCGGCAGGCCCGGCGGCAGCGGGTCGAGGAACTCCACCACCAGCGTGCCGGGATAGCGCATGAAGGTGCGGCGCGGCCAGAACAGGCCGGAATTGAGCGCGACCGGCAGGCACTGCACGCCGCAGGACGAGTAGATCTGCGCAAAGCCGGTCTTGTAGTCGGCCGGCGCGCCCGGCGCGCGGCGCGTGCCTTCCGGGAAGATCACCAGTTGGCGGCCGCCGCGCACCGCCTCGCGCGCCCGCCGTGTCATGTCCAGCAGCGCCTTGACGCCGGCCTTGCGGTCGATCGCGATCATTCCGATCTTGACCAGGAACTGGCCGAACACCGGAATCTGCATCAGCTGACGCTTGAGGATGAAGATCGGGTGGTCGAAGAACCCCGGCAGCACGAACGTCTCCCAGAACGACTGATGCTTGGCGACGACCACCAGCGGTCCTCGCGGGATCTTCTCGGTGCCGCGGAATTCCACCTTGATGTTGCAGACCACGCGCATCAGCAACAGCGTCGCCTTCGCCCACCATTCCGCGATCGTCAGCATGGCGCGCGGCGGCATCGCGAAGGTCGGCAGCGCCGCGATCGCGAGGCACACCAGCACGGCGTAGAACAGCACGTTGAAGACGAGCGAGCGCAGGAAAATCAGAAACATCGACGATCCGATCAATTGCCGATCAATTGGCCTGGGCGGTGGCGGGCCGCTTCGGCGCCACGCCCGGAGGCTGCTCCGACATCTCGGGCGAAAGGTCAATCCCGAAATCCTCGAGCCGCACCCTGAGCTCGGCCGCGATGTACTTGATGTATTCGGACAGGAGCAGCCGCAGCGTCGGGGCCGAGGTCCACCACGGCTCCTCGCGCCATCTGTCGCCGACCACCACGAACGGGATCAGATTCGTCTCCGGCATCGCATGCGAGAATTCCACCAGCGCGCGCGGCATGTGATAGTTCGAGGTGACCACGATCAGCGATCTGAAGCCGCGCCCCTCGGCCCAGCGCCGCGCCTCCGCCGCGTTGCCGCGGGTCGATACCGCGGTACGATCGAGATCGACGCAGCAATGCATGAAGGACTGGTTCTCCGGCAAGGTCCGCGATATGTCGCTCGCCGTCGAGGTCGGGTGCACGCCCGAGATCAGCAGCCGCTTGCCGTAACCGGCCGCCAGCAGCTCCATCGCGTCCGACACCCGGGAGGAGCCGCCGGTCAGGACCACGATGCCATCCGCCTTGCGGTTCGGCGCGATCTCCGCGCCGCGCAATTGCGACAGGAACGCGACGAAGCCCGCCGCCGCAGCGACGAAGGCCAACGCGATCGCCGACACCAACGCCGCGCGCAGCCAGCCGCGCGGCAGTTTCGGCGATCGATCGTCGGTCAGCGAGGTCATATGATATCGGTAATCCCTTCCCCGGATGATTTTAGGACGTTTTGAGGCGAAGTGGAGTCCGGTTTATCGGGCTCAATCGACATCATTCAGCGTCGCGAACAGCGTCTGACGAGAAGCAACCGCGGTGATGGCACCGATCAGCACCGCCTGCACCGCGAGCACGACGTACCCGGACGGCCGCAGCGAGAAGGTGCCCAGCAGCGCCGCAAACTGGTCACCGACCGGAGTGCCGGAGAACCAGCCGGCGATCGACTCGGAGAAGCCGAACACCAGCATGGCGGCCCCGCCGCCGATCACGCCGCCCTCCAGGCCCAACCGGAGGAAATGGCGCAGGAAACGGTTGGCGATGTAGCGGTCGCCGGCGCCGACGAAATGCAGCACCTCGACGATCGGACGGTTCGCCGCCATGGCGCCGCGGGTCGCGAACGACACCGAGATGATGGTCGCGACGATCACCAGCGCGAGGATGCCGATGCCGGCGAGCACGGTAGCATTGGTCATCGAGCGCATCCGCTCGATCCAGGCGCGGTGATCGTCGACGCTGGCACTCGGCGCGGCCTGCGTCACACGCGCGCGCAACGCGCCGAGGTCGAGCGGCGTGCCCGGCTGCACGCGCGCGATGATCATGCGCGGCACCGGCAAATCGTCCATCGACAATCCGGTGCCGAGCCAGGGCTCGAGCAGCTTGCCGCTTTCATCCCTGCTGAACGGCTTGACCTCGACGATGCCGGGCTGCGCGCGCATCGCCTCGGTTACCGCGGCGGTGTCGCGGTCGAGATCGCGGCTGGTCTGCGGGCGGACCTGGATGGTGATTTCGCTGGCGACATCCGACTGCCATTCGGCGGCGGATGCGCTGACCAGGAGCACCGTGCCCGTCGTCATCGACGCCAGGAAGGTCATGATGGCGACGACCGCGACCAGGGCGCGGCCGTGGATCGAGGCGCGCGGCACGATCGGCGACATGTTGCGCGCATTGGCCGGAAGCTGCGGGCGCTCCTGCCCGAGATCGACCAGCACGCCGCGCTCGTCGGTCCTATTCATAGACGTGCAGCCGTCCCTGATGCAGCACCAGCCGCCGCGCCTCGTACTGGTCCATCAGGCCGATGTCGTGGGTCGCGATGATGACGGCGGTGCCGGATTTGTTGAGCTCGATGAAGAGCCGCAGCAGGCGGCGCCCGAGCGTCGGATCGACGCTGCCGGTCGGCTCGTCCGCGAGCAGGAGCTGCGGCCGCGAGATCACCGCACGCGCGATCGCGGCGCGCTGCTTCTCGCCGCCGGACAGGATCGGCGGCAGCGCGTCCATGCGCTCGCCAAGCCCGACCCAGCGCAACAGGTCGATCACCTCCTTGCGATAGCTCGATTCGCTGCGGCCCATGACGCGGAACGGCAGCGCCACGTTCTCGTAGGTGGTCATGTGGTCGAGAAGGCGGAAATCCTGGAGCACGATGCCGATGCGCTTGCGCAGGTCGGCGATCTCGTCCTTGCCGAGCAGCGAGATGTCATGGCCGAACAGATTGACCAGGCCGCGTGTCGGCCGGTGCGACAGGAACAACAGGCGCAGCAGCGAGGTCTTGCCGGCGCCGGATGGGCCGGTGAGAAACTGGAACGAATGCGCCGGGATCTGGAAGCTGAGGTCGCGCAGGATCTCCGGCCCCAGACCGTAACGCAATCCGACATTTTCGAACCGAACCAAGCTCAGCTCCGTTCGAGAGGGGACGCGGCCCGCATTGCTGCGCTCCGCCATACGCAATCAACGGGTTTTGCGGCCGTTATGGTTTCCGGTTCGTTAACGGTCGCCCTGTAGCATCCAGGATGCCCCGCTCTCCTCGACCGGAGCATCGTCAAGACCAATCCAAGACCTCGTTGATGCATCAAGGCTCGTGTCCATGCATATCGTCTGCCCCCATTGTACGACATCCTACGCCATCAAGCTCGCGAGCCTGGGGACGAACGGCCGGACGGTCCGCTGCTCCCGCTGCAAGGAGACCTGGGTTGCCTATGCCGAGGATGCCATCGAGGAGGCGTCCGTCCCGGCCATGGCCACCGCCAGCCAGGCCGACGACCAGTCCGACCTCGCCGCGGAATGGAACTCCTACGCCAGGGACGACGGCGCCGCCGACACTCCGGTGGTCGACAGCCCCTCGATCGTTAGCGACTGGCCGGGCGAGGACGCCAAGGAGATCGAGGACGAATGGTCCGCGGCAGCCCGGGCTGCTGAAGAGGACGTCGCCGGCGCGCAGCACCAGTCCTGGTTCCGCGGCCTGTTCGGCCGCCGCGGTGCGCGGGTGAGCCGCCCGGTTGCCACCACGGCGCCGCGAAAATCCCATTTGGGCCTGCCGACCGCCTGCGCCGCCATGGGCGCGCTGGTGATCGCTCTGATGATCTGGCGCGGCGACATGGTCCGGCTGCTGCCGCAGACCGCGGCCTTCTACAGGATGGTCGGGTTCGACGTGAACCTGCGCGGGCTCGCCTTCAAGGACGTCAAGCTTTCCAGCGAGACCGTGGACGGTAAGCAGGTGCTGGTGATCGAGGGCGTGATCGTCGGCCAAAGCAAGAAGCCGCTCGATATCCCGCGGCTGCGATTTGCGGTGCGCGACGCGCAAGGCGCGGAAATCTACGCCTGGAATACCGTGCTGGAGCAGACCGTGCTGCAGCCGGGTGAGCGCGCCTTCTTCCGCTCCCGCTTGGCCTCGCCGCCGCCGGAGGGCCGCAATATCGACGTTCGCTTCTTCAACCGGCGCGACATCGCCGGCGGCAGCGTATAATCGATTTCGCAGGGCCCGCACGGCAGGTTGGTCCCAAGGTTGGTCTCGAGGTTGATCTCATGCCCAAAATCCTGATCGCCGACGACGAGGAGTCGATGCGCACGCTGGTGGCGCGCGCCATCGCCATGGACGGCCACGAGACCGTCACCGCGCAGGACGGCGCCGAGGCGCTGGAGATCCTGACCGGCGCAGACGGCGCGTTCGACCTCCTGCTCACCGACATCCAGATGCCCGTCATGGACGGCATCGCGCTGGCGCTCTCCGCCGCGCGCGATTTCCCCGACCTGACCATCCTGCTGATGACCGGCTTCGCCGATCAGCGCGAGCGCGCCTCGAACTTGAATGCGCTGGTTCATGACGTCGTGACCAAGCCGTTCTCGGTCGCCGACATCCGCACGGCGGTGGCCGACGCGCTGGCGGCGAAGAAGACGTAACGACTTCCGAATCGTAGCCCGCATGGAGCGAAGCGGAATGCGGGGAGTTCCGGGCGACAGCAGTCCCGGATTACGCTTGCGCTCCATCCGGGCTACCAGCGACCCTTAGAAATCCTTCAATAGCCGCTCGAGATAATCGAGCTCGAGCTGCGGGCGCGCGGGATCGCTCAGGCGGCGGCGGAGCTCTTCGAGGATGCGGCGCGCGCGCTGGGCGTCGATCTCACCGGGAATCTTGACCGTGTAGTCGTCGCTGTATTCCTTGCCGCGCAACGGCCGGCCCAGCGGATCGGTCCGTTCGCCTCCGCTCTGCTGGCGGCCCACAGCTTGACCGGGGCCGTCACCATCGCCCGGATCCTGGCCTTCGCCGTTCTGCTGCCCGCCAAGCGCGTCGGCGAGATCCTGCATGCCCTTGCGCAGGGCGTCGATGGCCTTGCCCTGCGACGTCGTCGCGCCGTCGGCATCGCCTTCGCCGATCTGATTGCCGGCGTCTCCCATGGCGTTCTCGGCAGCGTCGAAGCCGTCGTCGCCATCCTGATCACCGTCCTGACCCTGGCCTTGGCCCTGCTGACCTTGCTGGCCCTGCTGTCCCGGCTGCTTCTGCCCGCGCTGGCCCTTCTGACCATCCTGCTGGAGGCCCATCTCGGCGAGCTTCTTCTTGAGCGCTTCCAGCCGCTTCTTCAATTGCTCCTGCCGGCCCTGCGTGTCCTGCGACCCTTCGCGCGAGGCCGAGGGATCGTTCGGATCGGGATAGAGATATTTCTCCATGTCCCGGATGGCCTTGGACTGCTGGCCGACGCTCTCGTCCGAGTTCTTCTCCTTCAGGCTGTCGGCGGATTGCTTCATCGACCGCTCGGCGCTGTCGAGCAGCGCATCCAGACTTTTCTGGTCGGCGCGCGACGACTGGGCAAGGCCAATCGAAGTCGTGGAACAGGATAGTGCAAGGACGAGACAAGCCGTTGCGAGCTTTCCGCGCGCGGCCTTCCCGTTTTGCCGGATCGAGGTGTGTTTCATGAACTATCTCGCTCCCTGGGATTCACGCCAGGTCCTGAGCTCCTCGCGCAGGGATTCCTGCTGCCGTGCCAGGTCGTCCAGCTGATCGCTGGTCGCGCCGCGGGTCTTTTGCCGCAGCTCTCTCGATTTGCGCAGAATCTCGGCGACCTTGGGCGGCAAGGGCTTGGTGCGCGGACCGCGCTTGGAATCCTTGCTCTGCCGATCGGTCTCGTCCCGAAGCGTGTTCTGCTCGCGGAGCAGGTCGTTCAGCTCGCGCGCGATCTCGTCCATCTCTTTCTGCTCGGCGCTGAGCGGCCCCGGCGGATTCTCCAGGGCACGCGCCAGGCGATCCAGCTCGCGCGCGGCAGCTTCGCGGTTGCCGCGCTGGATCAGCCGCTCGATGCGTTTCATCTGGTCGTCGACGCCAATCGCCGGTCGCGCCAGCGGATTACTGCGCATCTGCTGGGCGTACTGGCGCATGTAATTGTCCAGCGCGGTCCGCAGATTGTCCATCAGCTTCTTGAGCTCTTCGTCGCTGGCGCCGCGCTGGAGCGCCTGCTTGAGCGCGTCCTGTGCCGCGCGCAACGCCTTGGCGACGTCGCTGGTATTGCCGTCCTCGATCGTCACCGCGAGCGCCCACAGGCTCGCCACGACCTCGCGCAAGGAATCGTCGGTGCGCGCCGCCTCGAGCTGGCGCGCGACGCTGTGGAGGCCGAGATACTGACCGGCTTCCGGCGTGAACATGTCGGGCGCGATCATCAGCGCGTCCAGCGCTGCATAGACGTCCGAATTCCTGTTGGCATCGAGCGCGAGGATGCGGCGCTGCTCGATCAGCGCACGGGCGAGCGGCTTGGTGAACAGCCGCCCCGGCAGGCGCATGTTGAAGGGCTCGCTTCTCGCCTCGTTGCCGGCCTCGTCCTTGGCGGTGAGCGTCAGCGTGACATCCGCGCCGGAATAGGGATCCTCGCTGAGATCTTTCACCGTCTGCCCGACGCCGTTGCGGGTCCGCGCATTGGGCAGGGTGAGCGCGAATTGCGGCGGCTGGAACAGGGGCCGCGCGGCCTTGCCGTCCACGTCTTTGGTTCCGTCCTTGTCGTCGGCTGCGCGCGGAATGAATTGCGCCGCAGCGCCAGTGACGCCGTAATCGTCCTCGATCTTGTAGGAGAGCTGCAACGCGCCGTAGGCCTGGCGCTCGGGATCCTTGGCGAGCGCGATCGTCGGCGCGCGATCCGGCGTCGCCGTGAAGGTCCATTGCGGCTGGCCCGAGGGCGCGCGGACATGCGCGCTGCCGTCGCCTGCGATGGTGAAATGCTTCTCGTTGGTGCCGTTCGGCGCGGCCTCCGTCGGCGCGACCTCCTTGAGGCCGCCGGACGTGGCGACATCCAGATTGCCGCCGGAGGAGCGCACAATCAGGGTCGAGCCGGCGGGAACCGCGAGCGGACCGCTGGCAGGCAGCGCCGCCGCCTCCTTGCTGGCGGCCGACAGGATGATCGGCGGCTTGCCGGTATAGAGCGGCGGGGTGACCCAGGCATCGACGCGAACGTTGGTCGGCGCCAGCACGCCCTTCCAGTCGAACGCGGCACCGAGCCGCATCGCGCGCTCGTCGCCGGCGGCGAAGAAGGTCGCAACCAGCATCACCATGACCAGCGCGCGCAACGCCCGGGGATCGTGCAGCGCGAGGCGTGGATGCGGCAGACCGGCACGGATGCGCTTGAGCGAAGCCAGCGTGCGCTCGCGCTGCGCCTGCCACAGCGCCAGCGCGACCGGATCCTTCGAGCTCAGCGTGTCCGTGAGCGTCGTGGCCGGGCGGTGACGGATGCCGGAGCCACGGTCGAGCCGACTCAGTGCCTCATCGCGGCCCGGCCAGCGGAAACGAATCAACGGAACCAGCGCGGCGATGGCGATGGCGGCAAAGGCGACGAGACCGATGGCACGAAGGATCGACGGCAGCACCAGCCAGAGACCGGCCCACGACACCACCAGGAACAGGCCGACAACAGTCAGCACCCGGGCCAGATGCGGCCAGGCACGTTCCCACGCGATGGCATAAATGGCCCGATCGAGGGCCTGCGCCAGCTTCAGCCGCGACAGAGCGTCGCCATCACGGATCGGGTCTGACGGGTCGGGGGTGACGCCGTTCAATCAACTCTCCAGGTTGCCCTGCAGCAAAGCCTACCACAACGGCAGCACTGAGGCATCCATTCCTGTGCGGGAGAACCCCCTTTTCCCGCATAACACGAGGACGTGACTGGCCTGCCGCAACCCCGTAATTTCCGCGCCGCCATCCCCGAAGAAGAGATGATGAAAACGCCATGGACCAGAAGATGCACGACAAGGGCCTGGAAGTCCGCAAAGCGGTGCTGGGCGAGGCCTATGTCAACAACACCCTGAAGACCATCGACGACTTCAACCGCCCGTTCCAGGAGATGCTCAACGAATATTGCTGGGGCACCGTATGGGGCCGCGAAGAGCTGCCGCGCAAGACCCGCAGCATGCTCAACATCGCGATGATCGCGATCCTCAACCGCCAGCACGAGTTTCGCGCGCATCTGAAGGGGGCGCTGACCAACGGCGTCAGCCGCGACGAGATCCGCGAGATCCTGATGCAGGTCGCGATCTATGGCGGCATGCCGGCCGCGGTCGACAGTTTTCGGATCGCGCGCGAGGTGTTCGCGGAGATCGACGGCAAGGCGTGAGGGGTACGCCAACCTCCGCTGTCGTCCCGGACAAGCGGAGCGACGGGCAGCGCGTAGCGCTGTCCCATGGCGGAGCGCAGATCCGGGACCCAGCCATAGGCAGGTATGGTTGCGGGGACTCGGATCTACCCTCGCGCGCCAGGACTTTTCCCTGGGGTTATGGGTCCCGGATCTGCGCGCGCTTGGGGCGCGCTTGTCCGGGACGACACTGAGGGTGGGGCGCACGTCCTCACCCGCGATGACAATGAAGCAACAAATACAAGGAAACACCATGGACATCGGATTCATCGGCCTCGGAAACATGGGTTTCCCAATGGCGCGGCGGCTGATCGAGGCCGGACACAAGCTCGTCGTGTTCGACACGCGCCAAGAGGTCGTCGACAAGCTCATGGCGCGCGGCGCCAGCGCTGCGACATCGCCAAAGGACGTCGCAGGCCGGGTCGAAACCGTCATGGCGAGCCTGCCGTCGCTGCAGGCTTCGCTTGAAGTTGCCACGGGAGCGAACGGCGTGATCGAGGGGAGCCGCGTAAAGCGCTTCATCGATCTCTCCACCGTCGGCTCGGCAATGGCCTCGAAGATTCATGGCCTATTGGCAAAACGCGGCATCGTGCAGATCGACTGCCCCGTCTCCGGTGGCGTCGGCGGCGCCGAGAAGGGCACGCTGGCGGTGATGGTGTCGGGGCCGAAGGCGGAGTTCGAGCTGCTCAAGCCGGCGCTCGATGTGATCGGAAAGGTTTTCTTCATCGGCGAGAAGCCCGGCGCGGCGCAGACCATGAAGCTC
This sequence comes from Bradyrhizobium cosmicum, assembly GCF_032290525.1. Lineage (GTDB taxonomy): Bacteria > Pseudomonadota > Alphaproteobacteria > Rhizobiales > Xanthobacteraceae > Bradyrhizobium > Bradyrhizobium cosmicum_A. The sequence goes on from NZ_JASXTA010000008.1 coordinate 109,015, forward strand.
GCCAACAATTTCCTGTCGGCGACTGCGATCGTGGCGACGTCGGAAGCGGTGGTGATGGGCGTGAAGGCCGGGCTCGATCCCGCCGTGATGATCGACGTCATCAATGCCGGCTCGGGCATGAACACCGCGAGCCGGGACAAGTTTCCGCGCGCGGTGCTGCCGCGCACCTTCGACTTCGGCTTCGCCACGGGACTGATGGTGAAGGACGTACGGCTGGCGCTGGAGGAGATGAAACAGCTCGGCCTGTCCATGGAGGTTGCGGACGCAGTCGGGCGCCTGTGGGAGACCGTGATCAGCGCGGAGGGCGCCGAGTCTGATTTCACCGCGGCGATCAAGCCGATCGAGAAGAAGGCGGGGGTCGTGGTTGGCGGCGCGAAGGGCGGATCGGCGGGGAAGTAGCGCCACTTTCTCCGCTGTCGTCCCGGACAAGCGAAGCGCAGATCCGGATCCATAGCCACAGGATGCTCTTTGGCGAAGACCCGGAGTTACCAACTTCGCGCTACAACCACTCCCTGGGGTTATGGGTCCCCGCATCCGCGGGGACGACAGCGAATATGAGGCGGGTATGTACCGCCCTCACCCCCTCACAGCCAGGGCGCCGGCGTGTCCATCGCAATCAGCTGCTCGACCTCGATGCGCGGGCGCACCACGGCGTATTGATCGCCCTTCACCAGCACTTCGGGCACCAGCGGCCGCGTGTTGTAGGTGCCGGCCTGCACCGCGCCATAGGCGCCCGCGGTCATGATGGCGATGAGATCGCCCGGCTTCGGTGCCGGCAGCGTGCGATCCAATGCGAGATAGTCGCCGGTCTCGCAGACCGGGCCGACAACGTCGGCCGTCATGGTGGCCGCGCCCTTGGCCGGCTGCGTCACCGGCAGGATGTCGTGATGGGCCTCATACAGCGTCGGGCGGATCAGGTCGTTCATGGCGGCATCGATGATGACGAAATTCTTGCCGTCGCCCTGCTTCACATAGATCACCTTGGCGACGAGAATGCCGGCATTGCCGACGATCATGCGGCCCGGCTCGAACATCAGCGTGCAGCCGAGATTGTGGCTGACGCGCCTGACCATGGCGGCATAGGCATCGGGCGCCGGCGGCGCCTCGCGGTCCATGTAATAGGGAATGCCGAGGCCGCCGCCGAAATCGACGTGCGAGATGTTGTGGCCATCGGCACGCAGCGTCTGCACGAACTCGGAGAGGATGCGGAACGCGGTCTCCATCTTGGAGAGATCGGTGATCTGGCTGCCGATATGCACGTCGGTGCCGGTCACCTCGATTCCCGGCAGTTTCGCCGCGCGCGCATAGACCTCGCGGGCATAGGCGATCGGAATGCCGAACTTGTTCTCGGATTTGCCGGTCGAGATTTTTGCGTGCGTGCCGGCGTCGACATCGGGATTGACGCGCACGGAGATGCGCGCCGTCTTGCCCATCTCGGTTGCAACGCGCGACAGCAGCTCGAGCTCGGGCTCGGATTCGACGTTGAGGCAGAGAATGTCGGCGGCAAGCGCGGCACGCAGCTCGTCTTCCGTCTTGCCGACGCCGGAGAACAGGATCTTGCTTGCCGGGATACCGGCGGCCAACGCGCGCTTCAACTCGCCACCGGAGACCACGTCGGCGCCGGCGCCGAGCCTCGCCAGCGTGCGCAGCACCGACTGGTTGGAGTTCGCCTTCATGGCGTAGCAGACCAGCACCTTCTCGCCGGCGAAGGCCTCAGTGAAGACGCGGTAGTGACGCTCGAGCGTCGCGGTCGAATAGCAATAGAACGGCGTGCCGACGGTTGCAGCCAGCTCGGACAGGTTCACCGCCTCGGCGTGCAGCACGCCGTTGCGATAGTCGAAATGGTTCATGGCGTTGGCTCAGTTGCCCCAGCCTATCGGCTGGGTCTTTCGTCCAGGAGCGGGTCGAGGATAAACGATTTCTTCTTGCCCTTGGTCGCGGCAGGCTCCGCATCCGCACCATAGGTGGGATTGAACACGCTCGGCGTCCTCTGGGCTTCGGTCTCGGTGTCGGTCGGCCCGGCGGCGTTGGCCGTCGGCGCGCCGGAGGCGGTCGGCGGCAGATCGAGCGGACCTTTGCGGCCGCAGCCGGCAAGCGCGAGCGCGGTCAGGCTCAAGACAATGATGGCCCACCCCGAGCCGGCCGGGCGAAACTTTGACGTCACGACGAAATCCCCACTACGCGGGGCGCACCATACAGAGGTTGGCGCGCTCTGGCGAGAGCCGGATGACCATGAAACATAAGCGAAATTTTGCCCTCAGCCCAATTTTCGCTCTTTTTCCAGCCGCTTCACCCAGGCCTTGGCCTGCGATGCCACGTTCTTCGGCGCGGTGCCGCCGAAACTGGTCCGGCTCTTCACCGACGATTCGACCGAGAGCACGCCGAGCACGTCCTTGGTAATCTTCGGCTCGATCGCCTGCATCTCCCTCAGCGGCAACTCGTGCAGCGCCACGCCGCTCTCGGCGGCCTTGGCGACGATGCGGCCGGTGACGTGGTGGGCATCGCGGAACGGCATCTTCAAGGTCCGCACCAGCCAGTCGGCGAGATCGGTCGCAGTGGCGTAGCCCTCGCCCGCGGCGGCCTTCATCCTGGCTTCGTCGGGGACGAGATCGCGGACCATGCCGGTCATGGCGCGGATCGCCAGCGACAGCGCAGCGAAGCCCTCCATGGCGCCCTGCTTGTCCTCCTGCATGTCCTTTTGATAGGCCAGCGGCAGGCCCTTCATCACGATCAGGAGGCCATTGAGCGCGCCGATGACGCGGCCGGTCTTGGCCCGCACCAGCTCGGCGGCATCCGGATTGCGCTTCTGCGGCATGATCGAGGATCCGGTGGTGAACTTGTCGCTGAGGCGGATCAGGCCCACCAGCGGCGAGGTCCAGATCACGATCTCCTCGGCAAAGCGCGACATGTGCACGGCGCAGATCGAGGCCGCCGACAGCGTCTCCAGCACGAAGTCGCGGTCGGAGACCGCGTCGAGCGAGTTCGCCATCGGGCGGTCGAAACCAAGCGCCTTCGCGGTGGCGTGACGGTCGATCGGAAACGAGGTGCCGGCGAGCGCGGCGGCACCGAGCGGCGACTCGTTGAGCCGCTTGCGCGCGTCCTGGAAACGGCCGCGGTCGCGCGCGGCCATCTCGACATAGGCGAGCAGGTGGTGGCCGAAGGTCACCGGCTGCGCGGTCTGCAGATGCGTGAAGCCGGGCATCACGGTCGCCGCATGTTCGAGCGCGCGATTGACCAGTGCGGCCTGGAACGTGGCGAGCGCGGCGTCGGTTTCATCGAGGATATCGCGGACGTAGAGACGGAAATCGGTCGCGACCTGGTCGTTGCGCGAGCGCGCGGTGTGCAGCCGGCCGGCGGCGGGGCCGATCAGCTCGGACAGGCGGCTTTCGACGTTCATATGGATATCTTCGAGCGCGCGCTTGAACGTGAAGCCGCCCTTGCCGATCTCTGACAAAATCGTGTCTAGACCCTTGCCGATATTTTTCGCATCAGAGGCCGTGATGATGCCCTGGCTGGCGAGCATCGCGGCGTGGGCCTTGGACGCGGCAATGTCCTGGGCAAAGAGATGACGATCGACGTCGATGGAGACGTTGATCTCTTCCATGATCTCATCGGGACGTTCCGAGAACCGGCCGCCCCACATCTTGTTGCTCATGATCCCCTGCTCACGCCTTGCCTTGCCGCTAGCCATGTTTGCTGGCCGGAGCCAGCCGTATTAAGAGGCTCCTGATAGCCATATCTGCGACCGGATGACAAACGATATGCTCGACCAGAAGCCCTCGGCCACGCGCCGGATCCCCCTCGTCATCGCCACCGTGGCGATCGGCGGGCTGGCCGGCTTCGCCGCGCTGTACGGGTTGGGCCTGAGCCGGGCTCCTTCCGGCGATCCGACCTGCAAGGCGGCGGTGGCCACCGCGCAGAAAATCGCCCCGCTCGCCCATGGCGAGGTGGCCGCCCTGACGATGGCGAGCGCGCCCCTGAAGCTGCCCGACCTCGTTTTCGAGGACGCCGACGGCAAGCCGAAGAAACTGTCCGATTTCCGCGGCAAGACGCTGCTGGTGAACCTCTGGGCCACCTGGTGCGTGCCCTGCCGGAAGGAGATGCCGGCGCTGGACGAGCTCCAGGGCAAGCTGTCGGGCCCGAATTTCGAGGTGGTGGCGATCAATATCGACACGCGCGACCCCGAAAAGCCCAAGACGTTCCTGAAAGAGGCCAATCTGACCCGGCTCGGCTATTTCAACGACCAGAAAGCCAAGGTTTTCCAGGATCTTAAAGCGATAGGCCGGGCCCTGGGCATGCCGACCTCGGTGCTGGTCGACCCGCAGGGCTGCGAGATCGCGACGATCGCGGGGCCGGCGGAGTGGGCGAGCGAGGACGCGCTCAAGCTGATCCGGGCTGCGACGGGCAAGGCCGCCGCGTCGCTCTAGGCGGTGATGTTTGTTTTAGGCTGTGACGTTGAGGTTGCCGCCGACCCCGGCGCCGACATTGGCGAGCGAGGGCTGTCCAGCGCCGAGCAGCGTCAGGACGGTGGATTTCTCCATATCCGCGTTCTGCTTCATCAGCGTCGCCGAGATATTCGACTGCAGCGCGCCTTGCTGAGCGGCCAGCATGGTGCTGACCATCGCCATCATGTCCATTACGCGAACCCAATTTACGGGCGGCAGACTACGGGCGATCGGTTAACGCGACATGAATTGCCACGAGGCGGATGGGATTAGCGCGTCGGAACCGGCTTGGCGCCGCGGTAGTCGTAGAAGCCGCGCTGGGTCTTGCGGCCGAGCCAGCCGGCCTCGACGTATTTCACCAGCAGCGGGCACGGACGGTACTTGGAGTCGGCGAGGCCTTCGTGCAGCACCTGCATGATCGACAGGCAGGTATCGAGACCGATGAAATCGGCAAGCTCGAGCGGGCCCATCGGATGGTGTGCGCCGAGCTTCATGGCGGCATCGATCGCCTCGACGTTGCCGACGCCTTCGTACAGCGTGTAGATCGCCTCGTTGATCATCGGCAGCAGGATGCGGTTGACGATGAAGGCCGGGAAATCCTCGGAGACCGCGACCTGCTTGCCGAGCTTGGCGACGAATTCCTTCGACGCCTCGAATGTCGAATCGTCGGTGGCAATGCCACGGATCAGCTCCACCAGCTCCATCAGCGGCACCGGATTCATGAAGTGAATGCCGATGAAGCGCTCGGGCCGGTCGGTGGCGGCGGCAAGGCGGGTGATTGAGATCGACGACGTGTCGGAGGCCACGATCGCCTCCGGCTTCAACACCGCGCAGAGCTCGTGAAAGATCTTGCGCTTGACCTCTTCCTTCTCGACCGCGGTCTCGATCACGAGGTCGCAGTCAGCGAGGTCGTCGAGCTTCTCGGCGAGCTTGATGCGCGCCATCGCCTTGGCCTTGTCGTCCTCGCTGACGGCCCTCTTGGAGACCTGGCGCGCCAGATTGCCGTTGATCGTGGCCATGCCCGACTTGAGGCGGTCGGCCGAGATGTCGTTGAGCACCACGTCGAAGCCGGCGAGAGCCGCGACATGCGCGATGCCATTGCCCATCTGCCCCGCGCCGATCACGCCGACCTTCTTGATCACTGCCGCCATCATGTCATCCACCGGAACGGCGCGCTTAACGCGCCCTGCCTATCCCCAAAGCCGGGAGTCCTGATTTAATCAGAACCTTGGCTCGAAACCTAGATTGGATCGCTTCCCCGGCGTGCCCCACGCCAAAGAAAACGCCGCAAAAAAGCAACACCGGCCGGAGTGTATCACTCCGGCCGGTGTTTTTACCGCGTTTTTACTTACCGAGCTTGCCGAGAGCCTCGGTCAGCTCAGGAACCGCCTGGTAGAGGTCGGCGACCAGGCCGTAATCGGCGACCTGGAAGATCGGCGCGTCCTCGTCCTTGTTGATCGCAACGATCACCTTGGAGTCCTTCATGCCGGCCAGATGCTGGATCGCACCGGAAATGCCGACCGCGACATAGAGCTCGGGGGCGACGACCTTGCCGGTCTGTCCGACCTGCCAGTCGTTCGGCGCATAGCCGGCGTCCACCGCCGCGCGCGAGGCGCCGACGCCGGCGCCGAGCTTGTCGGCGAGCGGCTCGATGTATTTGGCGAAGTTCTCGCGGCTCTGCATGGCGCGGCCGCCGGAGACGATGATCTTGGCCGATGTCAGCTCGGGACGGTCGCTCTTGGCGACTTCCTCGCCGACGAAAGTCGACAGGCCCGGATCGGCCGCAGCCGAGACGGTCTCGACCGGCGCGCTGCCGCCTTCGCCCGCTGCGGCGAAGGTCGAGGTGCGGACCGTGATGACCTTCTTGGCGTCCTTCGACTTCACCGTCTGGATGGCGTTGCCGGCATAGATCGGACGCTCATAGGTGTCGGGGGCGATCACCTTGGTGATCTCCGAGACCTGCATGACGTCGAGCAGGGCGGCGATGCGCGGCATCACGTTCTTGAAGCGCGAGGTCGCAGGCGCGACGATCGCATCATAGGACGGGGCCAGCGAGACGATTAGCGCGGCCAGCGGCTCGGCGAGATCGTGCGCATAAAGCGCGCCGTCGGCGAGCAGCACCTTCTTCACGCCTGCGAGCTTGGCGGCGGCATCCGCCGCGGCCTTGGCGTTCTCGCCGGCGACCAGCACCTCGACATCCGCGCCGAGCGCGGCGGCCGCGGTCAGAGCCTTGTTGGTCGCATCCTTCAGCGACGCGTTGTCGTGTTCGGCAATCAGAAGCGTCGTCATCAGAGCACCCCGGCTTCGTTCTTGAGTTTCGACACCAGCTCGGCGACGTCCTTGACCTTGACACCGGCCGTGCGGCCCGCCGGCTCCGTGGTCTTGAGAACTTCGAGGCGCGCGGTGAGATCGACGTCGTAATCGGCGGCGGTCTTGTCCGCGATCGGCTTCTTCTTGGCCTTCATGATGTTGGGCAGCGATGCATAGCGCGGCTCGTTGAGACGGAGATCGGTGGTGACGATCGCCGGTCCCTTCAGCTTCACGGTCTGCAAGCCGCCGTCGACTTCGCGGGTGACCTTGAAGTCGCTTCCTTCGACCTCGAGCTTCGAGGCGAACGTCGCCTGCGACCAGCCGAGCAGCGCGGACAGCATCTGGCCGGTCTGATTGCTGTCGTCGTCGATCGCCTGCTTGCCGAGGATGATCAGGCCCGGCTGCTCTTCGTCCGCGACCTTCTTCAGGATCTTGGCGACAGCGAGCGGCTCGACGTTGCCCTCGGCCTTCACCAGGATGCCGCGATCGGCGCCCATGGCAAGACCGGTGCGGATCGTCTCCGATGCCTGCGCAGGTCCAATGGAGACCACCACGACCTCGGTGGCCTTGCCGGCTTCCTTCAGGCGCAGCGCTTCCTCGACAGCGATTTCGTCGAACGGGTTCATCGACATTTTGACGTTGGCGAGTTCAACGCCCGATCCATCGCCCTTGACGCGAACCTTGACGTTGTAATCGACCACCCGCTTTACCGGCACCAAGACCTTCATCGATCCTCTTTCACTCAATCTGGGAGGGGCGTTAATCAACTGGCGCGGAACCTAAAGGCCTGATCCGGCCCGGTCAACGCGCGAAGGGGCCAAATTTTAGACCTTGGAAATGCACGGCTCAATTGGCCGCGATCTTGGGTCAGCGATTCTGGCCCGGAACCCAGAGCACGTCGCCGGCGCCATCATGATTGGCGGCGCGGCTGGCCACGAACAGGAAGTCCGACAGGCGGTTCATATATTGGATGCCAGCGCTACCAACGGTCTCGCCAGGCCGGGCTGCCAGGTCCACCATCATTCGTTCCGCCCGGCGGCAAATCGTGCGGGCGACGTGGAGGTAGGCGGCGGCCGGCGTGCCACCGGGCAGCACGAAGGAGGTCAACGGCGCCAGCCGGTCGTTAAGCGCGTCGATGTCGCGCTCGAGCCGCTCGACCTGGCTCGCCACCACCCGCAGCCGCTCCGCCTGTTTGATTTCCTTGCCTTCTCGCTCGGGCACCGCGAGGTCAGCGCCGAGATCGAACAGATCGTTCTGGATGCGGCCGAGCATCGCGTCGAATTCGGGCATGTCATGGGTGTGGAGCCGCACCACCCCGATCGCGGCATTGGTCTCGTCGATGGTACCATAGGCCCCGATGCGCAGATCGTATTTCGGACGGCGTTCGCCAGTTCCGAGGGCTGTCGTGCCGTCGTCACCGGTTTTCGTGTAGATGCGGTTGAGCACCACCATGTTTAACGCCCCATCGCCCAGACAGCGAGCATGGCAATCACGATCGCCACGAACTGAAGCACGACGCGCCAGCGCATCAACTTCTGCGAGGTGTTGGGCGAACCGCCACGCATCATGTTGACGAGACCGAGCAGCAACACCAGCGCCACGGCGCCGACCGCGACCGGCAGAATGAAAGTACTCAGGATAGAACCCATCGGGGGTAGATAACATCGTGGGCGGCACTCCGCCATGGTGCCGCGGCAACCACCGCCGCCATTCCGGGGCGTGCGTAGCGCGAGCCCGGAATCCATTGGGCAGCATTATGCGTGGCGAGATGGATTCCGGGCTCGCGCTTCGCATCGCCCCGGAATGACGGCAGGGGCGCTTCGCGATCTGGCTTTTCCGCCAATAATATCAGATGGTAGCGAGATGATGTCCGGTCCGTGCCGATTATCCGGCTTCTTCGCCTCTCCCCGCGAACGGGGCGAGCGCGCGGCAGCTGTCGTGTAGGTGGCTCGTGAAGGCGATCCGCACCATTTACGTTGTCGTGGAGGACGCCTTCTACACGTTCCTCGCCGACGACGGCTGGGCGATCGCGAGCCACATCGCGCTGTCGACGCTGATGGCGTTGTTCCCCTTCCTGATCGTGCTGACCTCGCTCGCCGGCTTTTTCGGTTCCAAGGAGCTCGCCGACCAGGCCGCCAGCCTCATGCTCCAGGTCTGGCCCAAGCAGGTCGCCGATTCGATCTCGGGCGAGGTGCACGACGTGCTGACCACGACCCGCACCGGCCTATTCACCATCGGCGCGGTGCTGTCGGTCTACTTCGCCTCCAACGGCGTCGAGGCGCTGCGGGTCGCGCTCAACCGCGCCTATGCGGTGGTGGAGATGCGGCCCTGGTATTGGCTGAGGTTGGAGTCGATCGCCTACACGCTGATTGCGGCCTTCACCGCGCTCGCCATGGCATTCCTGATCGTGCTCGGTCCGCTCTTCATCGAGGCGGCGCGCCGCCACATTCCGCTGTTCGTCGAGTCCAACGAAAGCATCCTCACCTGGCTGCGCTACGGCATCACCGTCGGCGCACTGGTGGTGGCATTGATCATCCTGCATACTTGGCTGCCGGCGGGACGGCGCGGCTTCCTCCAGATCCTGCCCGGCATCGTCTTCACGATCGTGGCGTCGCTGATCTCGGGTGTCGTGTTCGGCCAGTATCTGGCGCGCTTCGCCAACAACTACGTGACGATGTATGCGGGCCTCGCCTCGGTTATCATCGCGCTGGTGTTTCTGTATTTCATCGCCGCGATCTTCGTTTACGGCGGCGAGCTCAATGCCGCGATCATCAAGTCGCGGCTTCCTCACGGCGTTTCGCTTCAAGCAGCGCAGTCGCTAAGGCCCGCGGAGACACAGGTTTGACCAGGAAGGCGTCGGCGCCGGCCTCGCGCGAGGCTGCCTCGTCTTCGCCGCGGCCGGAAACTCCGATGATCGGAATTTGAGCCAGTGGCGCCGGCATGGTGCGGATCCGCCGAATCGCCTCGACGCCGTCGATGCCGGGCAAGACCATGTCCATCAGCACCGCATCGAAGGTGCCCTGCGCAAGCCGGTTCACGGCATCCTCGCCGCGCCCGATGAACTCGGCATGATGGCCGAGCTCGGTCAAAATCGTGTTGAGAACGACGCGGCCGAACGGATTGTCCTCGACGCTGAGCACGCGTAGCCCCGCCACCGCCTCCGCCTCCTCGTCAGCCGACTTGCGGGACCTGGCCGCTCCCGCCGCATCGAGCGACACCGTCAGCGTGAAGGTGGCGCCGCCGCCGCGCCGCGGCGCGACACTGATGTCGCCGCCCATGGCGCGCGCGAGTTGCTTCACCGAGGATAACCCCAAGCCCGCACCACCGAAGCGTGAAGCAATGGTCACGTTGGCTTGGGTGAACGGACGGAACAGCCGCTTGATCTCAGCCATGGTCAGGCCGATCCCGCTGTCCGACACCGCGAAGGCGATGCCGACCTTGCGCTTGTCCTTATTCTTGTCCTTGGCCTTACCCCCACTCGTAGCCAGACGGCAGGGTGTGACGGCGAGCGCCACACCGCCCTGATCGGTGAATTTGACGGCATTGTCGATCAGGTTCTCGAGCGCCGCGCGCAGGCGGACGGGATCGCCGACCACCAGCCCGGGCAGCTTTTCGGAGATCTCGACCTGGGCCTGGAGGCCCTTGGCCGCGGCGCGCCCGGCGAGCGAATCGCCGGCGCTGCGGGCGAGTGTCCGCAGGTCGAACAGGTCTTGCCGCAGCGTGCTGCCGCCGTTCTCGGACCGGGCGGCGTCCACGAACAACGTGGCAAGGCTCGCCAGATGCTCGGCACCGGCCTTGATGGTGTCGGCCCAGCGCCGCTCCCGCTCGCCGAGGTCCGAGGTTGCCAGCAGGTCACTGATCGCGAGTATGCCGGTCAGGGGGGTACGGACCTCATGGGCAAAGGCGGCGAGCGCGGCCTGGACCACGTCCGGCTCGACCACCCTGGTGCTGCGCTTGCGCACCTTGACGGCCGCCCCGGATCGCTTCCGAGGCGATCGCATGGTCGTCCGCGTGGTGCGCGCTCCGCGCGTTTTCGCCGCCATAATTCCCCTTCGAAGGATCCACTTCGAACCCCGGGCCCATCGGCAAGCATGGCACGGCAGGATGCCCCGAGTCACGGCGACCTTTCGCTAACCCCCAGAGAAACTTAATCTAATCCCACCAGAGGGCGAATGCTGGCGGGCGTAGCGCCGGCGGCGCGCAGCTCCCGCAGGCCGGTCGAGCGGCTCGATTTCGAGAGCTTCCGGCCCTCGCCGTCCCGAATCAGGGCGTGGTGGCGGTAGGCAGGTGCAGGCTGGCCGAGCAGCTCCTGGAGCAGCCCGTGCACCGAGGTGGCGTGAAACAGGTCTTGGCCCCGCACGATCTCGCTGACGCCCTGAAGCGCATCGTCGACCACCACCGAGAGATGGTAGCTGGTCGGCGCCTCCTTGCGGGCCAGGATGACATCGCCCCAGGCCTCCGGTCGCGCCGTGACAATGCCGCGCTCCCCGTCGGGGCCCTCTCCCTGCTCGTTCCAGCTCAGGCTGGCGGCGCGGAGGCAGGCGGCCGCCATGTCGAGCCGGAGTGCGTATGGCGCGCCGGACTCGATCAGCCGCGTCCGCTCGCTGGTGGATAGCGATTTGGCGTCGCCGGGATAAAGCGGCGCGCCGTCGGGATCGCGCGGCCACGGGCCGGCGGCCTCACGCACAGCCACCAGCTTTGCGATCTCGGCGCGGCTCTCGAAGGCGGGATAGACGAGGCCGAGCGCGGAGAGTTTTTCGAGCGCGGCGCGATAATCGGAAAGATGCTCCGACTGCCGCCGTACCGGCGTCTCCCAGGCAATCCCGAGCCAGGCGAGGTCTTCATAGATCGCGCTCTCATACTCCGGCCGGCAGCGCGTCGCATCGATATCCTCGATCCGCAGCAACAGCCGCCCACCGGTCTCGCGCGCGCGGTCGAAGTTCAACAGCGCAGAATAAGCGTGGCCGAGGTGCAGGTGGCCGTTGGGACTGGGGGCAAATCGGAAAACGGGTGGCGACATGCTTCGGAACTCGTCATGGCCGGGCATAGCCGTCCGAAGGGACGGCGTCGCTTCCGCTCGCCTATGTCCCGGCCGTCCACGTTCTTCGGTGCCTCGCACCGATCGTGTCAAGGTCGCCCAGAATGCGATCACCGCCAGCCATGCTAATAATGACGCACGGCTAGAAAGACGTGGATGGCCGGGTCAAGCCCGGCCATGACACCGGAAAGAGTTGACCGAATTGCAATGACCATCCACCTCGAAACCCAGGCCGACCTCGAAGATGCCGTCCACGCGCTGGTCAAGCGCGATCCGCGCCTCAAGCCGGTGCTGGAGATCGCGGGCATGCCGGCGTTGCGGCGGCGCGAGCCAGGATTTACCGGACTGGCCCACATCGTCTGCGGGCAGCAGCTCTCGACCGCGAGCGCCGCGGCGATCTGGGGACGGCTGTCCGCCGCTTTCGATCCGTTCGACCATGACGCTGTGCGCCGCGCCCGCACCGACCGGCTCGGGCGGCTCGGCCTCTCCGCCGCGAAGATCAAGACGCTGAAGCACCTCGCGCGCGAGATCGTCGCGGAGCGGCTGAACCTCGATGTGCTTGCGGAGGAAGATGCCGACGCTGCGCATCACACGCTGATCTCGCTGCCCGGCATCGGCCCGTGGACTGCGGACGTCTACCTGCTGTTTTGCCTTGGCCATGGCGATGCCTGGCCGGCCGGCGATCTCGCCGTGCAGGAGGCCATCAAGATCGGCCTCGGCCTTCCGGCGCGGCCGACGGAAAAGCAGATGGCCCCGCTCGCCGAGCCCTGGCGTCCGCTGCGCGGCGCGGCGGCGCATCTGTGGTGGAGCTATTACCGCGCGGTGAAGAAGCGCGAGGGTGTGCTCGCGGGATCCGCCTAGCCCCGCAGGCGTTCGCGATCGGCGCGGGCGCTTTCGGCCACGAAGTCGATCACCGCCCGCACCGCGGACAGTTCGACCAGGTCGGGATGGGCGAGCAGCCAGAGGTCGGAAACGCTGACGAGTTTCTGCGGCGCGACGCGCACCAGGTCCGGATAGCTTTCCGCAACGAAGCAGGACAACGCTGAGATTCCTATTCCCGCGCGAGCCGCCGCCAGCATATCGCCTTGCGACGAGCAACGCATCACCACGGTGCCCTGACGCGTGATCGTATCGCTCCAGCGCGCCAGCTGGGCGTTCGAATCCTGATCGGCAAAGCCGATGACGCTGTGCCCCTTCCAGTCGCCGCTCCGTTCCGGCAAGGAATGGCCGGCGGCATAGCCGCGCGAGGCATAGAAGCCGGTGCCGAGACGACCGATCTTGCGGCCGACCAGGTTTTCCTCGCCGCTGTCGACCGGGCGCAGCACGACGTCGGCCTCCCGGCGCCGCACGCTGGCCGGAAACGGATGGGTGATGATCTCGAGCCGGATGTGGTCATGCGCGTCCAGGAAGGATGGCAGCCGCGGCATCAGCCAGTGCGAGGCCAGCGTCGCGCCGATCGACAGCTTGACCGTGCCGCGGGCCTGGCGCCCGCCGGCGCCAACCGCGGCCTCGGCACGGAGCGCGGCGGCCGCCATCGCCTCGGCGTGCTCGCGCAGCGTACGTCCATCGGCGGTGAGCACGAATCCCTCCGCGGCGCGCGCCAGCAGTTTTGTGCCGAGCTGCGCCTCCAGCGCCGCGATCTTGCGGCTGACGGTCGGATGGCTGGCGTGCAGCCGCCGCGCGGCGGCAGTGAAGCTGCCGGTGTCGGCGACCGCGACGAAGGTCTTGCAGAGGTCCCAATCCACCGCCGGCTCCGTTCAAAGCTGAATACCCGCATGTTCAATATTGAACGATCCACCGCCCGCCGTCCAACCCTATAGTGGGGTCAAACTGCAGGCGGCGGACACCCCGCCGGCGCGACAATCGACATGGAAGCGCTCATCCCCCGGCCGGCAGGCCGGCGATGCGCGTCGTCAGGAGGATCGGATGGCACTGCCCGCCCTGCTCAAGAACAATCTGGAGCTGCCCGCCGTCGGCTCGCCGCTCTTCATTGTCTCCGGACCGGAACTGGTGATCGCCCAGTGCAAGGCGGGTGTCGTCGGCTCGTTTCCCGCGCTCAATGCCCGTCCGGTCGAGAAGCTCGACGAGTGGCTGAGCCGCATCGAGGACGAGCTTGGCGAATACAAGTCGCGCAATCCCGGCAAGAAGGTCGCGCCCTACGCCGTCAACCAGATCTGCCATGCCTCCAACGACCGGCTGATGAAGGACATGGAGACCTGTGTGAAGCACAAGGCGCCCATCATCATCACCTCGCTGCGGCCGCCGGCGGAGATCGTCGAGGCCGCGCATTCCTATGGCGGGCTGGTGTTCCACGACGTCATCAACGTCAAACATGCCCGGAAAGCCGCCGAGCAGGGCGTCGACGGCCTGATCCTGGTCTGCGCCGGTGCGGGCGGACATGCCGGCATGCTGTCGCCGTTCGCGCTGGTGCGCGAGGTCAAGCAATGGTTCGACGGCGCGATCCTGCTGTCGGGCGCGATCAGCGACGGTTTCGGCATCGCCTCCGCGCTGACGCTGGGCGCCGACCTCGCCTATATGGGCACTCGCTTCATCGCGACCCAGGAAGCCAACGCCGACCAAGCCTACAAGTCGGCGCTGACGCAGCACGCCGCGCACGACATCGTCTACACGAACCTGTTCACCGGCGTGCACGGCAACTATCTGGGGCCCTCGATCGCCGCCGCGGGGCTCGATCCGGACAACCTCCCGGTCGCCGACAAGACTAAGATGAATTTCGGTTCCGGCGGCAACATGAAATCCAAGGCGTGGCGCGATATCTGGGGCTCGGGCCAGGGCATCGGCCAGATCCTGGATGCGCCGCCGGTCGCCGAGCTGGTCGACCGGATGAAGGGCGAATTCGATCAGGCCCGGCAGGATTTCCTGATGCGCGCCAGCGCCTGACGGCTTGGTCCGGCAAAAAAATGGACTGACAAGACAAACGGGAGGACATCATGAAGCTGGCAGCCGCACTGATCGGGCTATCGCTGCTGACGCTCACTGCGGGCAGCGGTCATGCCGAAGGCATCGACGAGATCCGCATCGGGCAGACCCTGCCCTATAGCGGTCCGGCCTCGGGCTTTGGCGCGATCGGACGGACCCAGGAGGCGTTCTTCGAGAAGATCAATGCCGAAGGCGGCATCAACGGCCGCAAGGTCAGGTTCATCACGCTGGACGACGCCTACTCGCCGCCGAAGACGGTCGAGCAGACCCGCAAGCTGGTGGAGCAGGACGAGGTGCTGATGATGTTCGGCTCGCTCGGCACCGCCACCAATAGCGCCGTGCAACGCTATCTCAACGGCAAGAAGGTGCCGCAGCTGTTCGTGCTCTCCGGCGCGACGAAATGGGCCGATCCGCAGAAATATCCGTGGACCATGCCTGGCATGGCCGCCTACGAGTCCGAAGGCGTGGTCTATGCCAAGCACGTCCTGCGGACCAAGCCGAACGCCAGGATCGCGATCCTGTCCCAGAACGACGATTTCGGCCGCGACTATGTCGCGGGCTTCAAGCGCACGCTCGGTGAGAAGGCCGCGAGCATGATCGTCGCGGAGGCGACCTACGAGACCAGCGCGCCGACGATCAGCTCGCAGCTCTCGACCCTGAAGGCGTCCGGCGCCGATGTTCTGTTCGGCGTCGTGCTCGGCAAGTTCACCTCGCAGATGGTCAAGGGCGTGGCCGAGATCGGCTGGAAGCCGGAGCTGTTCTTCGTACCGACCTCCGCCTCGTCGATCTCGTTCCTGGAGCCTGCAGGGCTCGACAACGCGGTCGGACTGATCTCGTCGAGCAACCAGAAGGACACGATGGATCCGCAATGGGCCGGCGATCCCAGCGTGAAGGAGTATTTCGCGTTCATGAAGCAGTACATGCCGAATGCGGATCTCTCCAACTCGAACTACGCAACCGGCTATCACTATGCGACGCTGCTGATGACGGTGCTCAAAGCGTGCAAGGACGATTTCAGCCGCGACAACATCATGCGCCAGGCGGCCTCGCTGAAAGAGGTGAAGCTGCCGCTGCTGCTGCCGGGCATGGCTGTCACGACCGGCCCCGACGACTATCTGCCGTTCCAGCAGCTTCAACTCCGGCGCTTCAACGGCAAGAGCTGGGTCGGTTTCGGCGACGTGCTGGACGATCGCTAGGCTCGCACAGGTTAGGGACACACCATGATCATCAGCGGCGAACGCCGGATCGGCTATGACGAGATCCGGGCCCGCATCAGGCGGGCCGCGAGCGGACTTCGCGCCCTGGGCCCCCCGGAGGGCGCTCCGGTGGCCATGATGCTGCGCAACGATTTTACGCTGTTCGAGGTGGTTGCCGCTTCTGCCGCGCTCGGCAGTCCGGTGGTGCCGATCAACTGGCATCTCAAGGCCGAGGAAGTCAGCTACATCCTCACCGACAGCGGCGCCAAGGTCCTGGTCTGCCATGCCGATCTGCTGCCGCAGATCCGCTCCGGCCTGCCGGCGGACGTCCGCCTTCTCGTCGTCGCAACACCGCCCGAACTCGCGAGGACCTTCGCGATTGTCTCTGACCTGACCGAGGTTCCGGCGGGACTGACCGATTGGGACAACTGGCGCGACGGCCATCCGGAAATGCCGGAACCGCCGCGCCGTGCCGCCGCGATGATCTATACCTCGGGGACCACGGGCATGCCGAAGGGCGTGCGGCGGATGCCGATGCAGCCCGAACAGGCGGCCGCCTCCGAGCGCGTCGGTGCGATCGCCTATGGCATCAAGCCGCGCGAAGACCAGGTCGTGCTGATCAACGGCCCGATGTATCACTCCGCGCCGCATTCCTACGGCATGCTGGCGTTCCGCAGCGGTTGCACCATCGTCCTCCAGGCGCGGTTCGACGCGGAGGAGCTGCTTGCGCTGATCGAGCGCCACCGTGTCACGCACATCCACATGGTGCCGACCATGTTCGTCCGGCTGCTGCGGCTGCCCGATACGGTCAGGCAACGTTACGATCTCTCGTCGCTGCGATTCGTCGTGCACGGCGCCGCGCCCTGCCCGCCCGAGGTCAAGCGCGCCATGATCGACTGGTGGGGGCCGGTCATCAACGAATATTTCGGCTCGACCGAGACCGGCATTCCGGTGTGGCACTCGGCCGGGGAGGCGCTGAAGAAGCCGGGCACGGTCGGCCGCGCCATCGAAGGTGGCATCGTCAAGATCTTCCGCGACGATGGCAGCCTCTGCGCTGCCAACGAGGTCGGCGAAATCTACATGCGCCAGACGGCGGTGCCTGATTTCGACTATCACGGCAAGGCAGAAGCGAGAGCCGAGGCGGGGCGCGACGGCCTCGTCAGCGTCGGCGACGTCGGCTATCTCGACGCGGACGGCTATCTGTTCCTGTGCGACCGCAAGCGCGACATGGTGATATCGGGCGGCGTCAACATCTATCCCGCCGAGATCGAGAACGCGCTGATCACGATGCCCGACGTGCGCGATTGCGCCGTGTTCGGTATTCCAGACGCGGAATTCGGCGAGCGGCTGTGCGCCTTCGTCGAGCCTGAACCGGATTCCGGGATTTCGGCCGCTGCCGTTCAATCGTTCCTGCGCGAGCGACTGGCCAATTTCAAGGTGCCGAAGGACATCGAATTCCGCGATGCGCTGCCGCGCGAAGCCACCGGAAAGATCTTCAAGCGCAAGCTGCGCGAGCCCTATTGGGCGAGCCAGACTGGCGGGGCGCGAACGAACAGCGTTTAAAACTATGTTGCGGTTGCAAACGCCGTGCCCATGACCGATTGAGATGCCGGCGCGGACAAAGGCCGGGATCGACATCATGGCAGCCATCGACTTCATCGTTGCGCGAGACGATTTTGAAGATTGCAAGACGATTGCGACGGAGATTCCGGCCGCGGATGCGTTGCCACAGGATGCGCTGCTGGTGAAGGTCGATCGCTTTGCGTTGACCGCCAACAACATCACCTATGCCGTGCTCGGCGACGAGCTGAAATACTGGCAGTTGTTTCCGGCACCGACCGGTTTCGGCAACATTCCGGTGTGGGGATTTGGCGAGGTGATCGCCTCGAAGCATCCCAATGTCGCCGTCGGCGAGCGGCTGTTCGGCTATTTTCCGATGGCGACGCATCTCGTCATCGAAGCCACCGACGTCGGCAAGCGCGGCCTGCGCGATGGCGCCGCGCACCGGCAGGGTGTCGCACCGGTCTACAACGCCTATGCGCGCGTCAGTGGTGATCCCGCCTATGCCGGACGGCAGGGCGACTACCAGGCGCTGCTGCGGCCGCTGTTCATGTTGTCGTTCCTGGTCGACGACTTCCTCGTCGAGCACGACGATTTCGGCGCACGCGCCGTGCTGCTGTCGAGTGCCTCGAGCAAGACCGCGTTCGGGCTCGCCCACCTCCTGCATACGCGCGGCCGCAAGGTGATCGGGCTGACCTCTGCGGACAATACCGGCTTTGTCTCGTCGCTTGGCTGCTATGACGAGGTCGTCACCTATGACCGCATCGAGTCGTTGCCGTCTGACACGCCGGTCGCTTTCGTCGACATGGCCGGCAACAGCGCGCTCCGCGCCGGACTGCACCAACACTTCGGCGACCAGATGAAATGCTCGGTGCGGGTCGGTTTGACGCATCGCGCCACCGTGGCCGACGAAGGCGCCCTGCCGGGCGCAAAGCGGCGCTGGTTCTTCGCGCCCGACCAGATCCGCAAGCGGGCCAAGGAATGGGGGCCGGGCGGCATCGAGCAGCGTTTTGGTGCGGCATGGTCCGGCCTCGCACCGCTGCTGGAGAAATGCCTGACTGTGGTCGAGAGCCGCGGCCCCGAAGCCGTCCGGCAGATCTATCTCGACACGCTTAAGGGCCGCATTCCGCCGGAGCAGGGCCAGATGCTCTCGCTGCTCGGGTAAAGCGCTTTTGGCACAGCCTGATCCAGTATAGCCTTCGATCTCGGGGAACGCCGCGAAGACGGCCACGAGGTCGCACATGCTGGATCGGACGAAGGATGTTACCGTCTCCGCGCAAGTCTGGCTCGACGAGTTCGAGCGAACGATTGGCAAGCCTGATCCAGCTGCGCTGGGCCGCCTGTTCCCCACCGACAGCTTTTGGCGCGATGCGCTGGCGCTGAGCTGGAACCTGCAAACGCTTGCCGGGCGAGATACGATCGCGGAACAGCTCACGACGCGCGCGCCCAAAGCAGCGCCGACGAACTTCAAAATCGCGCCGAACCGCGCGGAACCGCGCCGACGGCGACCGGCTGAAGGCGTGGACGCTGTTCACCGCACTGGACGAGCTCAAAGGCTTCGAGGAACAGCTCGGCGCGTCGCGGCCGCGCGGCCAGGCCTACTCGCGCGATTTTCGCGGACCGAATTGGCTCGACCTGCGCAACGCCTCGCGCGACTATTCCGGCCGCGATCCGGCCGTGCTGGTGGTCGGCGGCGGCCAGGCCGGGCTCGCGATCGCGGCGCGGCTGAGGCAGTTGAACACCGATACGCTGATCGTCGATCGCGGGATGCGGATCGGCGACAATTGGCGCAAGCGGTATCATGCGCTCACCCTGCACAACCAGGTGCAGGTCAATCATATGCCCTACATGCCGTTCCCGCCGAGCTGGCCGACCTATATCCCCAAGGACAAGCTCGCCAACTGGTTCGAGGCGTATGTCGACGCCATGGAGCTGAACTTCTGGACCGGCACCGAGTTCGAGGGCGGCACCCGCGACGAGGCGAACGGACACTGGACCGTCACACTGCGGCGCGCCGACGGCAGCAGGCGGACCATGTATCCGCGCCACGTGATCATGGCGACCGGCGTCAGCGGCATCGCGAATATCCCCGACATTCCGACCCTCGACAATTTCGGAGGCACGTTGCTGCATTCCAGCCGCTACGAGGACGGCGAGAACTGGAAAGGCAAGCGCGCCATCGTCATCGGCACCGGCAACAGCGGCCACGACATCGCCCAGGACCTCCACTCCAGCGGCGCCGAGGTGACGCTGGTGCAGCGCTCGCCCACGCTGGTCACCAATATCGAGCCGTCGGCGCAGCTTGCCTATGCGATCTACAACGAGGGCACGCTCGAGGACAACGACCTGATCGCGGCCTCGATGCCGACGCCGCTCGCAAAGAAGACGCATGTGATGCTGACGGAACAGTCGAAGGAGCTCGACAGGGAGCTGCTCGACGGCCTCCGCAAAGTCGGCTTCAAGCTCGACTTCGGCGAGGCCGGCACCGGCTGGCAGTTCAAGTACCTCACCCGCGGCGGCGGCTATTATTTCAACGTCGGCTGCTCCAACCTGATCGTCGAGGGCGCGATCACGCTCAGGCAGTTCTCGGACATCGAAGGCTTCACGGCCGAAGGCGCGCGGATGAAGGACGGCGCGACCATGCGCGCCGATCTCATCGTGCTCGCGACCGGCTACAAGCCGCAAGGCTATCTGGTACGAAAACTGTTCGGCGACAGCGTCGCCGACCGCGTCGGCCCGATCTGGGGCTTTGGCGAAGGCTTTGAGCTGCGCAACATGTATGCGCGCACCAGGCAGCCCGGCCTTTGGTTCATCGCCGGCAGCCTTGCACAGTGCCGCATCAACTCGAAATATCTCGCGCTCCAGATCAAGGCGATCGAGGAAGGGATTTTGGGGCGCGCCCCGGAATGACAGGAGAGATACCAATGCCAGCCATTCTCGGCACCGGCGAGCACCGCTACCGCGTCGTCGAAAACTTCGCGAAACTGCCGGACGGCTGGCAGCTGACCGACGTTGCCTCGGTCGCGGTCGACAGCAAGGACCGCGTCTATGTCTTCAACCGCGGCGAACATCCGATGGTGGTGCTGGACAGCGAGGGCAATTTCGTCCGGAGCTGGGGCGAAGGCCTGTTCTCGCGTGCGCACGGACTGCACATCGACGCCGACGACAATCTCTACTGCACCGATGACGGCGACCACACCGTGCGCAAATGCACGACCGACGGCAAGGTGCTGCTCACGATCGGCATCCCCGCAAAGCCGGCGCCGTTCATGAGTGGCGAGCCCTTCCACCGCTGTACCCACACCGCGCTGTCGCCGAAGGGCGAGATCTACGTCTCCGACGGCTATGGCAATGCGCGCGTGCACAAATACACGCCCGACGGCAAGCTGATGAAGAGCTGGGGCGAGCCGGGCACCGATCCCGGCCAGTTCAACATCGTGCACAACATCGCCACCGACGCCGACGGCTGGGTCTATGTCGCCGACCGCGAGAACCACCGCGTGCAGGTGTTCAACGGCGAGGGCAAATATGAGACGCAGTGGAACAACCTGCACCGCCCCTGCGCGCTGTGCTGCTGTGGCGGGGCCAAGAGTCCGACCTTCGTCATCGGCGAGCTCGGTCCCGGTCTCGACATCAACCGCAACGTGCCCAATCTCGGCCCCCGGCTGTCGATCGTCGATGCGCAAGGCAAACGCATCGCGCGGCTCGGCGGCGAGGCAGGGCCGGGCGTTGCCAGCGGAAAGTTTCTGGCGCCGCACGGCCTCGCGCTGGACTCGAAGGGCGACATCTATGTCGGCGAGGTCGGGGTCACCAACTGGACCACGAGCTTCCCGGACGAGGAGATGCCGGCCGTCGTCCGCGCGACGCGGTGCTTGCAGAAGCTGGAACGGGTGCGGGCGTAGTTGGGCGTGCGGGGCCGCGATGCGCTGTCGGGGCGATCCCGCCGCCCCCCCGGGCGTCGTCCTCGCGCCCAGGATCGCGGCGTTTTTGGGCGCTCTTGCCACCCCGCCGCCGTATTGCTTGCGCCTGAATAAGTCGCTCGACGGGCTTCACAATCCCGTCACGCTGCATGTAGTATGTCGGTACATGCTGCTTCGCAGCGTACATTTGGAGGCCAGGAGCGTTACTTGAACGCACATGTCTCGCAAGGCAGTTGGCCGGTGCTGGTCCTGAACGCGGACTTCCGGCCGCTGAGTTACTACCCACTGTCTCTGTGGTCGTGGCAGGACGCGATCAAGGCGGTGTTCCTCGACCGTGTCAACATCGTCGCGCATTACGATCAGGCGGTTCACAGCCCCACGCTGCAGATGCAGCTGCCGAGCGTGGTCTCGCTCAAATCCTTCGTCAAGCCGACGACCCATCCCGCGTTCACGCGATTCAACGTGTTCCTGCGCGACCGCTTCAACTGCCAATATTGCGGCTCGCCCGAAGACCTCACCTTCGATCACATCATCCCCCGCAGCAAGGGCGGCCAGACCACCTGGGAGAACGTGGTCGCGGCATGCTCGCCCTGCAATTTGCGCAAAGGCAATCTCACGCCGGCGCAAGCAAGAATGTTTCCGCGCCAGCACGCCTTCGCCCCAACCGTGCACCAGCTCCACCGCAACGGCCGCCTGTTCCCGCCGAACTACCTGCACGACAGCTGGCTGGATTATCTCTATTGGGATACGGAACTGGATCCGTAGGGTTGGCGTCAAGCGTCAGACCCCGATCGCATTGCCCGCCGGCCGCGAGACACCGGCTGGCATCCCTATCGCTGCGCCTGCTTCATATCGATCTGATAGGCGGAAATCCGGTCGATCTCTAATGCGACGCTCGGAGGCGATTCCGCATCGACTGGGCCGACACCGAGAAAAAATTTCGATCCGATCGCGAGATTGACGATCATATACATGGGATCGTCGAAGCCGATCGGCACCTTGATGTCGGAGACCGGTTTGCGGTCGATGAAATAGACCAGCCGGTCTTCCTCCCACAGCACACCGTAATTGTGGAACGCGCTCGAGGCATCGCCGATCGCGAAGTCGAAGCCGCAGGACTAGATCTTCTGGGTCGACGGAATCCGCCAATGCGTCGTCATGACGAGATCGCCCGGCCGCTCGCCGCGGCCTTCCAGCACGTCGAACTCCGGCGGCCAGCCGCCGTCATCCGCCAGCATCCAGAACGCCGGCCACACCGCATGGCCGACCGGCACCTTGGCGCGGATTTCGAAATAGCCGTGCTTCTGCGCGAACGTGCCCTGCGTGGTCAGGATTCCCGAGATGTACTCGTTGTTGAACAGCACCGACTTCAATTCCGGCGGCGTGCGGCTGGCGACGATCGACAGCACGCCATCCTTGACCTTGAAGGGATCGAGCCCGAGCGGCGTCCCCGCGCGCCCCGCGTAGCGCGGATCGACATAGATCTGCTGCTCGCCATTGGCGCTGGTCTTGCGCTTGAAGTCGGAACCGTCGCCGCCCCAATAGCGCGCCTCCGGCCACGCCGCGCCGCCGGCGTAATGCGGCACCCAGCGCCCGCTCGACAGCGGATGCTGGTCGAAATCCTCGTTGAAAGTCCGGCGCAGCGGCAGGAACTCGAGCGAAGCGGGATTGATCGCCTCCAGCTTGCGGCACGCGATCATGGAGGGATCGCTGGTGACTTGCAGCGACATCGTGCCGGGCGCGCCATCGAGATCGTCCTGCGCGGTGCCCGGCGCAGGCATCGCAGACAGACCGATCGCAACCAGAGCGCTTATCGTCCAACGGTCGATCATCGTCGCACATCGAAGATGCCAGGACACAAAGGTTAACGCCTCCGCGTTTCGGCATGCAAGTATGGCCAGGCAGCGCCGGCGGCGACTAAGATGCCGCTCGCGAACGCAGCGGAACCGCAACGGATTTTGCCCGCGAATCCTGCGACAGTCGTTACTGTCCCTTAAACCTATGGTGGCAATCTGGCCGCGATCCGCGGACCTGCCTGCCAGGCCGCGGATCTGACAGATCTGGGGTCCTCGCTGATGTTTGCAGAGACACTTGAAGCGGTTCAATCCTCGCCGTCGAAGCGAACGATCTACGTCCGCTTCGTGGTCGCGGCGCTGGCGGTGATGATACTGTTCAAGACGTTCAGGTTCGGCCGCTGGAGTGCCTGGCAAGGCCAGGAGCTGTCCGATTTCGACGCCTTCTACATCGTCGCGCGGCAGATCTGGCACGGTCAGCTTGATCTGGCTTATCGGTTCGAAACCCTGATCAAGCTTCAGCAAGCATTTACCGGTTCGACCAGCTTCATGCCTTGGACCTATCCGCCACAGTTCGATCTGCTGGTGGCGCCATTCGCACTACTGCCCGCCGGCATCGCCTATCTGCTGTTCGTCACGGCAACACTGACTGCCTATCTCCTGACGCTTCGCGTTATCGCCGGCAAGGATTTCGCGCATGTCCTGGTCGTCATGTTTCCCGCGCTTGCGATCACGGTCGGCTGCGGGCAGAACGGCTTTCTCACCGGCACCCTGATCAGCATCGTCTGCCTCAATGTCGAGCGGCGTCAGCTCATCGCCGGCCTCGCGCTGGGCGCGATGGTGATCAAGCCGCATCTGGCCATTGCCGCCGGCGTCTACATGCTGGCGACACGACGCTGGATGGCACTCGCAACCGCCACCAGCGTGGTGCTGGCGAGTTCGCTCGTCTGCACATTGGTGTTCGGCTGGCAGATTTGGGCCGCATGGCTTGGCTCCATCCGGGAGTCGGCCATCTTCCTGGAGCACGGCTTTTATCCCATGTTCCGCATGATCTCGGCCTACGCGGCCCTCGGCCGGGCCGGCGTTCCCCCGAACTTCGCGTTCTGGGCACAAGCAGCCTTCGCGAGCTTCGCCCTGTTCGGGATCGTGCTGGCGGTCTGGCTCGGCAAAGCGCGCAAGATGTCGCCCGCCTTCGCGCTTGGCGTCACCGCCATGGTTTCGGTGATGATCAGCCCGTATGCCTATGACTATGACCTGCCGATGGTCGGAATCGGCCTTGCTCTGCTGCTGCCCGATCTGGCGCACGTGGCGAATTCACGCGAGCGCAGCGCCCTTTATGGGCTGATCCTGCTTGCCGGCGCGTATGGCATGCTCCAGTCGGGGCGTCTGGCGGCGCAGTTCGGCTCCGAAGCCGATTTGTCCGATAAGTTTGCCCCGGCCGTCGGAGGCTTCGCGATGATGGTCTTGCTGGCCCTGCTTCTGAGGCTGCTGTGGCGCGCAACACAGCCGGCACCCCTGCTGCCGCACGCCGCGCAGGCCGCAGAATAGTCGCGACATCTCGCTGCCCACGCTCCAGGTCCGCACGCGGGCCACGGCCGACGATGGAACCTTGAACGGCTGGTACCCGTTCTGATGGGAGCACGGCCCGCAGCCGTGCCGCAGCGCAAACGAGCGGAGACACACCATGTCCGCAGCCGAGACGGACCACGTCTACAAGATTCTGGAGCTGGTCGGATCGTCCGAGACCTCGATCGAAGATGCGATCAACAATGCGATCAGCCGCGCCGCCAAGACCATTCGCGAGATGAAATGGTTCGAGGTGGTGCAGACGCGCGGCCACATCGAGAGCGGCACCGTGCGGCATTATCAGGTGACGTTGCGCGTCGGCTTCACGCTGGATGGATGACGCAGCGGACACCGGTCACTGCGGCGGCGTGGTTAATAACTGCGAACGGGAGTCGATCAAGATATCGACAACTCCCTCCGATTGAATACGGACGCGCAAAATCATCGCAGAAGTTGCAACAGGCCGTTAAGGCGAAGGTGACAAGTTTGCACCGATTTGGAGCAAGCCTGATGGTCACCAGCCGCGAACTCGGCAAGACGCGCCTTCCGCTCTGGGCGGCGGGATTCGTCGTGCTGATTTGCGTGGCGATCCTCGGCTTGAGCGCCTGGCGCGAATGGGAAATGCGCAATGTCGATCTCAGGAATGCCGAGATCGACGTGGCCAATCTGGCGCATTCGCTGGTCCAGCATGCCGATGACACGTTCGAGCTCGTCGACACGATCCTGGTCGGGCTGGTCCATCGGCTCGAAATCGACGGGACGGGTCCGGACACGATTGCGAAGCTGCAGGCCTATCTGCCGACACGGAAATCATCGGACCGCATCCGCGGCATCTTCGTCTACGACGCGACCGGCCGGTGGCTTGCCACGACCGAGCGCCTCGATTTTTCCAAGCTCAACAACAGCGACCGCGAATATTTCCAGCGCCATCGCGATTCGCGGGACACGGGCACGCTGATCGGGCCGCCGGTCAAGAGCAAGGCCGGAGGCCAATGGATCATCACCGCGTCCCGCCGGATCAACGATCCCGATGGCGGCTTCGCCGGCGTTGCCCTGCTCACGATCGACGTCAGCTATTTCGTCAAGTTCTACGAGCGGTTCGACATCGGTCCGAACGGCTCGGCATCGCTGCTCAACAACGGCGGCATCATGCTGGCGCGCAGCCACGACGAGAGCAGCGCCTTCGTCGGCCGTGACCTGTCCAATGCGCCGCTGTTCAGGGAATGGAAGAAGCGGCCGACGGCGGCGGTCTACTATTTCAAGTCGCCGCTCGATGGCGTGCAGCGGCTGAGCTACTACCAGCGCAGCAGCCGCTATCCCGTGATGGTGCTGGCGAGCAAGTCGCAAGACGACGTGCTCGCGCCCTGGCGGCGCGCGGCGACGATACGATCGACCTTTGTGCTCGGCCTCGTCGTGCTGATTGCGCTGATCGGCTCCTACCTGGTCCGCCAGCTCTGGCAGCGGCAGCGTATGGCGCAGGCCCTCGCCGCAAATGAAGCCCATTTCCGTCTGCTCGCCGAGCAATCCAGCGATATGGTGTGCCGGATCGGGCTGGACAACCGGCTGCTCTACGTTTCACCGTCATGCGTGCGCATCATTGGCTGGTCTCCCGTCGAACTTCTGGGCACCTCGGCGGTGGCCGGCATCCATGCGGAGGACATGGAGCGCGTCACGCAGACCATTGCCGCGCTGAAGGATGGCGACGCCGAGGAAGCGAGGCTTGTCTATCGCCAGCGCCATCGCGAGAAGAGCGAGATCTGGGTCGAGGCGGCCTTGCACGTAACTCGCGCCTCCGACAGCGGCGAGATCGACGGCGTCGTCGCGGTCGTGCGCGACATGACAGCGCAGAAGGACCTCCAGGACAAGCTTGCCTCGCTCGCAACCACCGACGGTCTGACCGGGCTCGCCAACCGGCGGGCGTTCGACGAGCGTCTCATGGAGGAATGGGCACGCGCCCGGCGCGACGGCACGCAGCTCTCGCTCCTGCTGATCGACGTCGATCATTTCAAAAAATTCAACGACCATTACGGGCATCAGGCGGGCGACGGATGCCTGCGCGCGCTCGGCCGGATCCTGTCCACTCAGGCCAGGCGCCCGGCTGACCTGGCGGCACGCTACGGTGGCGAGGAATTCGCCGTGCTGTTGCCGAACACCGGCCCCGACGGCTGCGCGGAAGTCGGCGAAGGGATTCGCCAGGCACTGCACGACCTCGCCATGCTCCATACGCAGAATCCGCCCTCCCGGCTGATCACGGCAAGCATCGGCGCTGCGACGAGCCTGCCATCTCAGATCGCGACGGATTCCAGCACGCTGGTGGCGGCCGCCGACCGCGCACTCTACGCCGCCAAGGAGAGCGGCCGCGACCGGCTGGTGATGTCGGGACAGGTCGTATCATGGCCCGCGAAGAGCGCGTGACGAGATCAGTGACGGCCTTCAAGCGAGATGGCACGCCACAAGATGCCCACCGGCTCCCTCCTTCAGCTCCGGCGCGCTTTCTGCGCAACGGGGCTGCGCGATCGGGCAGCGGGTGTGAAAGTGGCAGCCTGACGGCGGCTTCATCGGGCTCGGCACGTCGCCCTTGAGGCGGATGCGCTCGCGCTTCAGCTTAGGATCGGGTACCGGCACCGCAGACAACAGCGCCCTCGTGTAGGGATGCTGCGGGTGACGGTAGAGATCGCTCGCCTTTGCCAGCTCGACGACGCGACCGAGATACATCACCGCGACGCGGTCGGAGATGTGCTCGACCACCGAGAGGTCGTGCGCGACGAAGAGATAGGTGAGGTTCAGCTCGGCCTGGAGATCCTCCAGCAGATTGATCACCTGCGCTTGGATCGAGACGTCGAGGGCGGAGACCGGCTCGTCGCAGACGATCAGCTTCGGCTCGACCGCGAGCGCGCGGGCAATCACGATACGCTGGCGCTGACCGCCGGAGAATTCGTGGGGATAGCGGCGCATGTGCTCGGCCTTGAGCCCGACCTTGACCAGCAGGCTCGCGACGCGCTCCTCACGCTCCTTGGCCGACGAGCCGAGCTTATGAATGACGAGCGCCTCGCCGAGGATGGCGCCGACCGTCATGCGCGGATTGAGCGAAGCGAACGGATCCTGGAACACGAGCTGCATGTTCCTCCGCATCGCGCGCAAATCATTGCCGCCGAGCTGGCGCACGTCCTGGCCGTCGAAGGTGACCTCGCCGTCGGTCGGCTCGATCAGGCGCAGCACGCAACGGCCGGTGGTGGACTTGCCGCAGCCGGACTCTCCGACGAGGCCGAGCGTCTCGCCGCGGTTGACCGAGAACGAGACCCCGTCGACCGCGTAGACGCTGCCGACCTGGCGCGACAACAGACCACCGAGCACGGGGAAATATTTCTTCAGGCCGCTGACGCGGAGCAAGGGCTCGGTCATGCTGCGCCTCCCAACTGCGTATCTCCCAGATGACATGCCATGCGGTGGCCGGGCGCGATCTCGCGCAGCAGCGGCTCCTTTTCGGTGCAGACGCTCATGGCGTGGCGGCAACGCGGGGCGAAGCGGCAGCCGACCGGCGGATTGATCAGGATCGGCACCGAGCCGCCGATCGCCTCCAGCCGCACCTTGTGTTCGCTGTCGAGATCGATGCGCGGGATCGAGCGGATCAGCCCCTGCGTGTAGGGGTGGCCGGGATTACCGAAAAGCTCGTTGACGGGCGCCTCTTCGACCACCTTGCCGGCATACATCACGACGACGCGTTGCGCGGTCTCGGCGACGACGCCCATGGCATGGGTGATCAGCATCACCGCCATGCCGAAACGCTCCTTCATGTCCTGGAGGAGGTCGAGGATCTGCGCCTGGATGGTGACATCGAGCGCAGTGGTCGGCTCGTCGGCAATGATCAGCTTCGGCTTGCAGGCAAGCGCCATCGCGATCATCACGCGCTGGCGCATGCCGCCGGAAAACTGGTGCGGATAGTTGTGCACGCGGCCTTCGGCGTTCGGGATCTGCACCAGCTTCAGCATGTCGATGGTGCGCTCGAGCGCCTGCTTCCTGGTCACCGCTTCGTGTCGGCGCAGACTCTCGGCGATCTGCTCGCCGATGGTGAGCACCGGATTGAGCGAGGTCATCGGCTCCTGGAAGATGAAGCCGATCTCCTTGGCCCTGATCTCGTCGAGCTGATTGCTCGTCAGCGGCACCAGATCCCGGCCCTCGAAGATGATCTCGCCGGCCGCGATGCGGCCCGGCGGCATCGCGATCAGCTTCAGGATCGACATCGCGGTGACGGTCTTGCCGCAGCCGGATTCGCCGACGACGCAGAGCGTCTCGCCCCGGTTGATGGAGATGTCGACGCCGTCAACGGCCTGCAAAATGCCGTCGTCAGTGGAAAAGTGGGTCTTCAGCCCCTTGATCTCAAGCAGCGGCGCCATCAGATCACCCGTCGCGCATCGAGCGCGTCACGCAGGCCGTCGCCGATGAAGTTGATCGCGACCACCGCGATGAAGATCGCACCGCCCGGAAACAGCGCCCAGTGCGGGCCGATGTCGAGGAAGTCCTTGGCATCGTACAGCAGTCGCCCCCAGGTCGGCGTATCCGGTGGAAAGCCGAGGCCGAGGAACGAGAGCGTCGATTCCGCGATGATCGCAGCGGCGACGTCGATGGTGCCGGCGATGATCACCGGACCCAGCGCATTGGGCAGGATGTGCTTCACCACCTGCCGCACCGGGCTGGCGCCGAGCGCACGCGCGGCTTCGACGAACTCTTTTTCGCGGATCGACAGGAACTGGGCGCGAACCAGGCGTGCAACCGGCATCCAGCGCAAGCCGCCGATCACCAGCACGATCAGAATGAAGATGCCGCCTTCGGGGCCGAACACGGCCTTCAGCCCGTCGCGGAAGAGATAGATGAGCAGCAGCAGCAGCGGCAACTGCGGCAGCGACAGGAACAGGTCGGTGAGCCACATCAACCCGTGCCCGAGCGCGCCGCGTGACATGCCGGCGAGCGCTCCGATCAGCGTGCCGACGAACACCGACACCAGCATCGCGGCGAGACCGACCGCGAGCGAGATGCGCCCGCCATAGATCATGCGGGCGAGGATGTCCTGGCCGAGATCGTCGGTGCCGAACGGATGGGCGAGCGAGGGCCCCTGCATGCCCGCCACGATATCGATGTCGTCGATCTTGACCCGCCAGATGAAGGGTCCGGCGACCACTGCCAGGATCAGAATGAGGAGCAGGAACGCACTGACCACAGCAAGCCTGTGGCGGCTATAGCGCCGCCACGTCTCGCGCCAGGGCGAGTAGACGCGCCGCTCAGCGGAGGGAGATGCGAGGGTCAAGCCAGCCATACAGGACATCCGCGATGAGATTGAAGAGCACCACCAGGCAGGCGAACACAAAGGTCACGGCCATCACGACCGGGGTGTCGTTGGAGAGAATGGAGGAGATCAGCAGCGAGCCGATGCCGGGGATGCGGAAGATCTGCTCGGTGACGATGGCGCCACCGAACACGGCCGGCATCTGCAACGCAATGAGCGTGACGACCGGGATCATGGCGTTGCGCATGACGTGCTTGACGATGACCGTGGCCTGGCCGAGGCCCTTGGCGCGCGCCGTGGTGACATAATCGAGCCGGATCACGTCCAGCATCGCCGAACGCACGAAGCGCGTCATCGACGCCGCCTGGAACAGGCCGAGCACCGCCACCGGCATGATGGCCTGCCGGATCATCTCCAGTACCCAGCGGATGCCGGTGCCCTTGATGTCGGTAGTATAGACGAAGGGCAGCCAGTCCAGCGTGACCGAGAAGATCAGGATGAACAGGATGCCGGTGAAGAAGGTCGGCAGCGAGAAGCCGACGAAGGCGAGCGTGTTGGCAACCTGGTCGAACAGCGAATAAGGCTTGGTCGCCGCATAGACGCCGACGGGAATCGCGATAAGCAGCGCCAGGATCTGCGCCGAGCCGATCACGTAGAGCGTGGCCGGCAGGCGCTGGAGGATGAGCTGGTCGACATCCATCCGGCTGACGAAGGAGAAGCCCCAATCGCCGTGCAGCATGGCGTTGAGCCAGTGCAGGTAACGAAGATGGATCGGATCGTCGAGGCCGAACTTGGCCCGAAGCGCGGCCTGCACTTCGGGCGGCACGTTGGGGTTGGTCGCCAGTTCGGAGAACGGATCGCCCGGAGCGAGCGCGAGCACGACGAACAGCACGACCGAAATTCCGAGCAAGCTCGGAATCGCGATCATCAGGCGACGCAGGACGTACTGACTCATAGGGAAATGTCCCGTTTACGCCCGCGCGATCATCCCTCCCGGTACCAGTCGAACAGATTATCGGTCTCGTTGGCCCAGCCGCTGACGATACAGACGAGGTTGTTGGCCGCGGCTTCCACCTTGAGGCGATGCTGCACCGGGATGAACACGACCTCCTGAATCAAGAGGTCATTGGCCTTCATGTAGAGCGCTGCGCGCTTGATCGGGTCCATTTCGGCTTCCGCCGCGGCGATGATCGCGTCGTAGTCCTTGTTGACCCAGCGCGGGAAATTGGTGCCCTGCCACTTGTTTTCCTTGGTTGCCACCTTCTCCGACGTATAGCGGCGCATGTGCTGCGATGGATCCGGCTGGCTCATGGGAATCTGGAACATCTCCAGGTCCGCGTAGAACTTCGGATAGGTGTCGGGATTGCCGACGTCCGAGGAGAAGAACACCGAGGCGGTGACCGACTTGAGCTCGACATCGACGCCGGCCTTCTGGCAGGCCTGCTTGACGATGGCCTGGGTCTTCTGGCGCGGGCCGTTGATCGAGGTCTGGTACAGAAGCTTCAGCTTCTTGCCGTCCTTTTCCCGGATGCCGTCCGCGCCGGGCTTCCAGCCGGCGTCATCGAGGAGTTTCGCCGCCTTCTCGATGCTGAATTCCCAGGTGTTGTTCTTGGACACGAACTTCTCGGGACCGTTGAGGAAGTTCGCAGTGGTGCGGCCGGCGCGGCCGTAGATCGCCTTCTTGACCGACTCGCGATCGACCAACATCGACATCGCCTTGCGCACGGCCGGATCGGAGAACAGCGGATGCTTGGTCTTCATCGAGGACCGCTCGCCATCGACCTCGGTGTTCGGATCGGTGAAATTGAGCGCGATGAACTCGGTGTCGCCGCCCACGGCGTAGACGGCCCTGCCTTTGCCGCCCTTCTCCAGGCGCAGCAGCACGTCGTCTTCGACCTGGATGTTGTAGCCGAAATCGTATTCGCCGGTCTGGATCACCGCGCGCGCCGCCGAGACGGCATCACCGCCGCCCTTCATCTCCAGCGTATCGAAATGGGGGCGGTTCGGCATGTGGTAGTCGGGATTGATCACACCGCGCACGAGATCGCCGGGCTTGAATTCCACGAACTTGTAAGGGCCGGTCCCGACGGGTGACAGATTGTTCGGCGCCTCGCGGGATTTGGCGCCTTTGTAGTCCGCAAAAAGATGCTTGGGGATGATGGAATTGGGAGCGCCGACGAAAGCATCGGCCCAGAAGGGGGTCGGCTTGTTGAAAAGGACGCGCACCGTGAGATCATCGATCTTTTCGACCTTGATGTCGCGGTGGGTGCCGATGGTCACGGATGCGGTGGCGGGATCGCTGGCATACTCCCAGTTGAACACGACGTCGTCCGCGGTGAACGGCTTGCCGTCGTGCCACTTGACGCCGGGCTTGAGCTTCCAGGTCACCGATTTGCCGTCGGCGGCGAGCCCGCCGTTCTGGATCGACGGAATCTCCGCCGCCAGAACCAGCTTCATGTTGCCGTCGGGATCCCAGGAGGCGAGCGGCTCGTAGAACAGGCGCGAGCCGTCCTGGTCCTTGGTGCCAGTGGCAAAATGCGGATTGAGCAGGGTCGGCCCCTGCCACCACAACAGCTTCAGCGCACCGCCGCCGCCGCGCTTGGTCGGCTTGTAGGTCGAAGGACCCTCAGCCATGGCGACGCCGCCGAGCGCGAGGATCTGGTTGGCCAGGGGCGCCGTCAGGCCGACCGCGGCCATGCGCTTGATGAAGGCGCGGCGATCCATCCGCCCGTCCTTCACTTTGCCGATCATCGAACGCAGTTCTTTATCCAGCATGGTTATCCCCCGTCTGGTTCCCGTATGGATGCAGGCAGCCCCACCGCGGACGCCGAGTTTTGCTGGCCGTAGATGGCACACCGAATAGGCCGCCCGTCAACTGGGACCGTATGTATGCAAACGGTCTTCTGGCTGTCTGTTGGGCAAAACCATGTTCCGCAGCCCAAGCGTTCGGCAATCCGGCGCTAAAACGCGCCGGATTGCGCGCTGCACTGCGGAAAATTTGTTCGTGGCATCAGACGAAGTATCGAGGACAAATTCTACGCCACGGACATGTTCAGTGGCGGCGCGACGTGGTCGGGCAGCGGGCAGACATAAGGTGTCTTGGCCGTCCGCTTCTGAAGGTCCGCCTTGGCGGCCCTGATCAGTTCGGGATCCGTCAAAGCCTTGATGCCGATACCAGCCATCGCCTTGGCCGCCTGAACCATCGCCTTGTGGGCGTGTCCGCTCTTGCCCTGCGCCACCACCTGCCAGGTGTGGAAGGGTGTGCCGATTGCAACCGTCGGTGCGTGAACCTGCACGGTCGGCACCACCCAGCTCACATCGCCGACGTCGGTCGAGCCTACAAGCGGATTGCGCTTGGCATCGAGCGGCACCAGGAAGTCCGCCAGCGGCCGATCGGTCGGCTCCATGCCGATCGCGTAGTAGACCGACTCGATGTCCTTGTCGCTCAGCGTCGCGCGGATCTGGCTGGCAAAACCCTTGTCCGCATCGTCGAAATGCGGCGGTCCGAGCTCTTCCATCACCCGATGCAACGCCTGCTCCAGCGGGGTATTCGGCAGGATGTTGGAGACCGCGGAGATGATCTTCATCTCGACCTTGGTCTCGGTCATCAACGCCGCACCTTCTGCGATCTTGCTGACGCGCCCGACCAGCTCGTTCATGCCGGGCAGATCGCGGGCGCGGATCGAGTAGCGCACGCGCGCATGCGCCTGAACCACGTTGGGAGCGATGCCGCCGGTGTCGAGCAGCGCGTAATGCACGCGCGCATCGCTCGGCATGTGCTCGCGCATGTAGTTCACGCCGACATTCATCAATTCCACCGCATCGAGCGCGGAGCGGCCGAGATGCGGCGAGGCCGCGGCATGCGAAGTGCGGCCGGTGAAGATGAAGTCCGCCCGCGTGTTGGCGAGCGACGGCGTCACCGCCACTTCCCAGAAACTATGCGGATGCCAGGTGATGGCGATGTCGGCGTCCTCGAATGCGCCGGAGCGCACCATGAAGGCTTTTGCCGCGCCGCCTTCTTCCGCGGGGCAGCCGTAATAGCGCACACGGCCCGGCACCTTGTTCTCGGCGAGCCAGTCCTTCATCGCGGTCGCGGCGAGCAGTGCCGCGGAACCGAGCAGATTGTGACCGCAGCCATGGCCGTGACCGCCGGTCTCGATCGGACGGTGCTCGGCGACGCCGGCCTCCTGGCTGAGGCCCGGCAGCGCGTCGTATTCACCCATGAAGGCGATGACCGGTCCGCCCTCGCCCGACTCGCCCATCACCGCGGTCGGAATACCCGCGACATTCTCGGTGATGCGGAAACCCTGATGGCGCAGCTCGGCGAGATGCTCGGCGGCCGACCGCGCCTCGGTGTAGCACACCTCCGGCATCCCCCAGACCTTATCGCTGAGGTCGATGAAACGCGCCTTGATCGTGTCGACGCCACGCCAGATGTCGCTGCGGTTGTCCATTGCTTCGGTCCGTGATCTCTTGGTCAAACGAAGCGGCAAGGGTTAGCAGCTTCGTTGTACCCCGCCTAGCACGTCGCGGGACAGCAGCCATGCGGCTGAGGCCGGATTGAGCAGCCGCCTGCCTCCTGGGCACGTACCGCTTCCATATCTTTCGAAGAATTCACGCGACCTTCTCCGGAATAGTTGGGGGACGAGGCTTTCAAGACGGCCTGCTCCGGCCTAAATTATCCGAGCTTCGCACGTTGGTCTGCGGCCACGGCGGAGCGATGCACTCAGCCAGGAGAACTCCATGCCCGCTCTGACCGAATGGAGAGTGCCGCCGGCGAACCAGCCGCGGGCGGGCGACTACGCCTTCGATCTCGACGGTGCGCTCGCATCCGTGGTCGGCCTGCACGCCATCATCCCGCCCGACGCCTTCAGCGCCGAGACGCTGGGTACCGAGCGCGCCGGCAACGGCGTCGTGATCGACGACGGACTGGTGCTCACGATCGGCTATCTCATCACTGAAGCAGAATCGGTATGGCTTCACCGCGCCGACGGACGTGTGGTGGAGGGTCACGCGCTCGGCTTCGATTCCGAGACCGGGTTCGGACTGGTGCAGGCGCTCGGCCCACTGGACATCGCGCCGCTGCCGCTCGGCTCGTCGGCGGCAACCAGACTCGGCGACAGCGTCGTGGTCGGCGGCGCCGGCGGCCGCACGCGCTCGGTCGCAAGCCAGATCGTGGCCAAGCAGGAATTCGCCGGCTATTGGGAATATCTGCTGGACGAGGCCATCTTTACCTATCCCGCACATCCGAACTGGGGCGGCACGGCGCTGCTCAACGAGCGCGGCGAGCTGATCGGCATCGGCTCGCTCCAGCTGGAGCGCGAACGCGACGGCAAGGCCGAGCACGTCAATATGATCGTGCCGATCGACCTGCTGAAGCCGATCCTCGACGATCTGCGCAAGTTCGGCCGCGTCAACAAGCCGGCACGCCCCTGGCTCGGGCTTTATTCGACCGAGATCGACAACCGTGTGGTGGTGATCGGAATTTCGGCCAACGGCCCGGCCGCCCGCGCCGAGCTCAAGACCGGCGACGTCATCCTCGCGGTCGACGGCGACAAGGTCACGAGCCAGACCGGCTTCTACAAGAAGATGTGGGGACTCGGCGCTGCCGGCGTCGACGTGCCGCTGACGGTGCACCACGAAGGCGTCACCTTTGACGTCACGGTGACATCGACCGACCGCTTCAAGCTCCTGAAGGCGCCAAAACTGCACTGACCGCACGCCGAGGGAGCCGCCAAGGGAAGCTGCAATGAGCGAGGCCGTGATCGACGACATCGTGGCCGTGCTGCCGCCGCTGCTCAATGCGCTCGAGGCGCTCGGCTTCTTCCAGCGTCATTTGCATCCGCCCGCCTTCGCCTCCGTGATGAACGAGATCGGGGCGCCGGATGACGTGCTGCAATCCGCACGCACGGCGATCGGCGAATGGCCCGAACAATTCGCCGGCCTGCGCAGCCGGCTCGATGCAGCCTGCAGCGAGACGCTCGCCGCCTTCGCCGGCATTCGTGAGGTCGAGCGCGGCAACGGCGACCTCGTCGCCGTGTTCCGCGCGCTGCGCCACCTGCCGCGCGCGCAGGAGGCGCTCTACCCGCTGGCGGTGCAGTTTCCGCCTGTGAGCAGCTTCTTCCTCAACACCGCCAATCGCGATAACAACGATCTGATGGTACGACTTGAAGCCGGCGTTAGCGAAGACACCGGCGTCTTCCACGACCATAACGAGCCCGGCAGCCGCGGCGGCTTCTCGGTCTATGTGCCGGAGTATTATTCGCCCGAGCGGGCCATGCCGCTGGTGATGGCACTGCACGGCGGCAGCGGCAACGGCCGCGGCTTCCTGTGGAGCTGGCTGCGCGATGCCCGCAGCCTCGGCGCGATCCTGGTCGCACCGACCGCGATCGGGCAGACCTGGGCACTGATGGGCGATGACGCCGACTCGCCCAACCTCATGCGTATCCTCGAGACCGTGCGCAGCCGCTGGACCATCGACGCCTCGCGCATGCTGCTGAGCGGCATGAGCGACGGCGGCACCTTCAGCTACGTCAGCGGCCTCGACGGCGCCTCCCCCTTCACGCATCTTGCGCCGGTCTCGGCAACTTTCCATCCGCTGATGGCGGAGATGGCGGACGCCATGCGCCTGCAGGGCTTGCCGATCTTCATCACCCACGGCAAGCTCGACTGGATGTTCCCGGTACAGACGGCGCGGCAGACCCATGCCGCGCTCTCGGCTGCGGGTGCCAATGTCACCTATCGCGAGATCGACGATCTCAGCCACACTTATCCGCGCGAGATCAACGTCGAGTTGATGGAATGGCTGAATGGGGAATGAACGGTCCGTCCTTACCTGCGCCGTACTGCTGCGGAACCATCACTCCGGGCCGACGTTATCGCCCGTCACCGGAGGTTCGCCATGCAGACTTTTTTTGGAATGATTTTGGGCGCGCTGCTGCTTGCGGGCGGCGTCTACGTCTATGACTCCATGCAGACCTCATCCGTCGCCAATGGCCAGGTTGCTAACAGCAATCGCACCATCGTGAACTGGGACGTCGCCAAGGCCGATTGGGATGCGCTGCGCGATCGTGCGCACAAGGACTGGGTCCGCATCTCGTCGAAGTAGCTTCGAGCGGCCAGACATGAACGAGGCGCCGTCGCGGGTCCGCGGCGGCGCCTTTCGGTTGGCTACAATTCAATACAGTTAGCGTCAGTTCATCTTGGCCTTGCGGGCATCGGCGATGACCTGCTCGAACTCGGTCATGCTGAGCACGCCCGGCACGCGGTACTTGCCGACGATGAAGGACGGGGTGCCGCGGAAACCGAAAGCTTCGGCCTGCTCGTTGTTGCGTTTGAGGACGGCGTCGATGTCCTTGGCGTGGTCGGTGAGATCGCGCTTCAACCGGTCCATGTCGACGCCGGCGGCCGCCAGCAGCTCGTTAATGCGCGGCTCGGTCAGGCGCGAGCTGACGCCCATCATGGCGTCATGGGCCTGGTGATACTTGCCCTGGAATTTGGCGGCGAGCGCCGTTCGCGCCGCCGTGACCGAGACCGGCCCGAGGACCGGCCAGTCCTTCATCACCAGCCTGACCTTGCCGTCGTCCTGGACGACCTGGCGCAGCTCGGGCTCGAGCTTGCGGCAATAGGGGCAATTGTAGTCGGACCATTCGATAATGCTGATGTTGCCGTCGGGATTGCCGGCGACGGGAACGTCGGGATCGCGCAGCACCTTGGCTTCGGTCAGCACCTCGTCATCGTCGGCGGCCGCGCGCGCCGAAGTGATTCCACCCGCAGCAAGGGCGCCCGCCCCGATCCACGCCAGTGCCGCGCGCCGCGTCGCCACAAGGCCCTTATTCCTGAATCCAGCCATATCTCGTCCCGTTTCGGTCCCATCGCCGCAAATACGGTTCGGGACGGGGCATTGTTACGGGTCATATAGAGTGTTGCGGGCGCGATGTCATCGCCACGCTATGCGCGGGTTGCGGCCGGCGCTTGCGGAGCCGCAGTGCGAGGCAGCATCGCCATCAATGTCCCGGTCATGGTGGCGATCAGCGTGGACTTGCCGTCATGCTCGGCAAAGGCCCTGGCCTCGCAGAAGGTCAGCGTGCGACCGGGCTTGACCACCTCGGCCCTGAAGACGAAGCGCTCGCCGCGGGCGGGCGCAAGCAGCGTGGTCTTGAACTCGACGGTGAGGATATCGGCCTCGTGCGGCATCAGGGTGAAGGCGGCAACGCCGCAGGCGTTGTCGAGCCCGGCTGTAATGATGCCGGCA
The DNA here is from genome assembly GCF_032290525.1 of Bradyrhizobium cosmicum. GTDB lineage: Bacteria > Pseudomonadota > Alphaproteobacteria > Rhizobiales > Xanthobacteraceae > Bradyrhizobium > Bradyrhizobium cosmicum_A. The sequence goes on from NZ_JASXTA010000008.1 coordinate 147,318, forward strand.
TGGACAAAACCGTTCTGCTGCGTGAAGGCATCCGAATGCAGCATTGCCAATTCGACCTCGCCTGGCGCAAGGCGGACGATCACGATGCCAAGCGTGCGCATCGCCGGCTGGCCGTCGAACATGGCGACGGCCGCGGCGCGATAGCCTGGGTTTTTCGGCTCGAACACGGCCATGGCAATTCCCGCCCTTTTTTGATTGTTGATACGGTAGCGTATCAGGACCGCGCCGCGTTAGCAATACGGCACCGTATCAAGAACCAGTGAGGCTTTCTTCATGAGCGACGGCAAGCGCGACGTCTGGGTTGAGGCAGGGCTTACCGAGCTCGCGCGCTCCGGGGTCGGGGGCGTGCGGGTCGAGGTGCTCGCCAAGAACCTGGGTGTCACCAAAGGCGGCTTCTACCGCCGCTTCGCCGACCGCGCCGCGCTGCTCGAGGCCATGCTGGTGCGCTGGCGCGAGGGACGGGCCGCGTCAATCGCGCAGCAGACGAGCCTCGACGGGCAGGAGCCGCGCGAGCGGCTCAGGGCGGTCATCCAGCTCTATTCCGAGCGGCTCAATCCCGAAGGCATGGCGATCGAGCTCGCAATCCGGCAATGGGCTCGCTTGGACGAGAATGCCGCGGCGGCCGTCGCGAGCGTGGACGCGGCGCGGCTGAAGCACGTCGCCGAACTCTATCGCGCGACCGGCCTCGACGCCGAGGAAGCCGAGGCGCAGGCCTTCCTGTTCTACTGCTTCATCTTCGGCCAGAGCCTGCTGTTCGTCGAGCGCGGCCCGCGCAAGCGATCGCAGCTCGTGGCGAAATCGGCCGAGAAGCTACTGGACTAGACGGCAGGACCACGCGAAATGGCCGGAGCTTGGCTCCGGCCACCGCATCAGGTCGAAGCTCAGGCAGGGCCCTTCAGCTTCTTGTTGCATTCGCTGTAATAGCCGCCGCCCTTCTCGATCCACTTCATGCCGCCATTGCCGTTGGTGGTCTTGTTGGCGTTGTACTGGTCGACGCAGGTGTGAAGACGCGCCTTGCCGGCGGTCTCCTTGGCATATTTCGGATCGACGGCGTTCGGGTAGATCGCGGGTCCGGCCGGCAGGGTCGGCGCGGCAGCCGGCGCGGCCTCCTTCTTCGCCTGCTTCGGCTCGGCGGGAGCGGCGGGCATAGCCGGAGCCGCCGCGCTCGGTGCGGCGGCCGGCGTCGCATCGGCACCGCACTGAGCCTTGCGGAAGTCATTCCACTTCATGGTGCCGAGTGAGCCGTCCTTCTTGGCTGCCTGATATTTTGCGCTGCACTCCTGCGAGGTCAGCGCCTGAGCCGGCGCGCTCGCCATCAGTGCGGCAAAGCCCGTCAACGCCACGGCACACAGCAATTTTGATTGAATGGTCATCCTTGAATCCTCCTCCTTGGTCTTTCCCGACGGACGTGAAACGAGGATTGCTATCCTAGCGTGTCGGCGGCTTGCGACAAGGAAGCGATGGCATTCGCGGCAAAAATTTAGTGATCCGGCCGTCTGAATTATTCATGCCGCGTTCAGCAACGCGAGCCGACCTTCGCGCCCTTCGCAATTCGCGCAAGACAGAGTGCAACACCATGACCTTCACGTCTCGCCTCGCCGTCGTCGCCCTCGCCTCCCTGCTCGCTACCGGCACCGCTTTGGCGCAGACCGCCGCGCCGGCTGCCAAGCCTGATGCCGCTGCCACCGCCGACAGGAAAGCGCCGAAGGAGCGCTCGGCCGAGTCGCTCGATTGCTCCAAGCAGGCAGACGCCAAGGGCCTGCACGGCAAGGAGCGCAAGAAATTCCGCTCCGAGTGCATCAAATCCGCGAAGGCCGGCATCGCCGCCCCCGCCGCCGACAAGAAGTAAATCCGTCACCCCACGGTTCGCGAGCATCGGTGAGGGGCGCGCGCATTGCGGCATGACGAGCCTGCAATTGTGCGCCTCTCCCTGATTTGCGATAAGGTGGCGGTGAAACAAATCACCGCCTCCCTGCCGTTCGAATGGCCGAGCCGTGCCGAGATCTTGAGCACGGTCGAGACGCTTGTCATCGGCACCGCCGGCGGCCTGGTGTTTCTGCTTGCGGGTCTTCCCGGCGGGCTGATCTCAGGCTCGATGATCGCGGTCGGAGCAGCTGCGATCGCCGGACGCAAGCTCGCGCTGCCGCCGATCCTGACCCAGACCGTGCTGGTGCTGCTCGGCATTTCACTCGGCTCGGTCGTCTCGCGCCATCTGCTGCAACAGGTCAGCGCCTATCCCGTCACCATCGGCCTGCTTGCGCTCGCGACTTTCTGCTCGACGTTCGGCTCGAGCTATTACCTCCAGCGCATCCATGGCTGGGACCGCACCTCGGCCTTCCTCGCCGGCAGCCCCGGCGCGCTGTCGCAGATCACGATCCTGGCGGTTGAACGCGGCGCCGACCTGCCCGGCATCGCGGTGGTCCAGACCATGCGCGTCATCATCCTCACCGCAGCGCTGCCGATGGTCCTGGCCATCGCGGGCGTCGCACCTTCCGCGGCGCCATCGCTGACGACGGCGATCGCCTCGCCGCTCGACCTTGCGATGCTGGTCGCGGCCTCGCTCGCTGCGGCGCTGCTGCTGCGGCTGATCAAATTTCCGGCGAGTTGGATGTTCGGCGCGATGATCGGCTCCAGCGTGCTGCATGGCGCGGACTGGGTCGAAGGCGGCCTGCCGGACTGGGTGCGCGGCGTGGCGCTGGTCGGCATCGGCGCATTGATCGGTAGCCGTTTTGCCCGGATGCGGATCAAGACGCTCGCCGGCCATATCAACGCGGCACTCGGCTCGTTCGCCGTGGCCATCGCCGTCTCCGCGATCTTCGTCGGCATCGTCGCGCTCACCACGCAGGTGAAATTCTCCGATGTCGTCGTCGCCTTCGCGCCGGGCGCGATGGACGCCATGCTGGCGCTGGCGCTGACGCTGCACATCGACCCGATCTTCGTCGGCGCCCATCATCTGTCGCGCTTCGTGTTCGTGACGATCGCAACGCCCGGCATCGTGCACCTGTTCGGGCGCACCCAGGACGATGTGGACGATTAGACCCTAGCGCTTCGCCGTCCGCACAAATGCCCACGCGGCGATTGCGGCCATCAGCAGCGAGATCAGCACGTTGTAGCCGGCGAGCGAGAGGCCGAGGAAACGCCACTGCACCTCGTCGCAGCGCACCACCTTCACGGTGTCGAGCTTGGACAGCAGGTCGGCGGCGCTGCCGAGATTGACGACCGGGCCGGAGCAGTCGGTCGGGCCCTTCCAAAAGCCCCATTCGACTCCGGAGTGATAGGTGCCGAGCCCGGCATTGGCGAGCGTCGCCAGCGCGAGGATCGCGAGCCCTGCGAGTAGCAGCGGCCGCGGCGCGCCGCTCCGCGCCGCGAGCGCAATGAGCAGGCCGAGCGGAATCGCGAGATAATAGGCGTAGCGCTGCTCCAGGCAGAGTGGACAGGGCACGATCTCCAGCACGAGCTGGAAGAACCAGGCTCCCGCGATCGTGGCAGCCGCAATCAGGGTCACCGCGAGCGAGGCGGTCAGAGCCGGGCCGGTGGCCGCCGGTTTGAATCCAGGTATTGCGGCACTCTGGGTCACGGCAGCCTCGTCTCGATGGGTCGCTTTCTCAAGGCTCTAACCCCCGCCCATGCGGCTGTCGAGAACGGCCGGGATCACTTTGGCGCGGGTTGACCCCGCTTTGTCCATGGCTATAGTCCGCCGGCTTCGCGACGCCCGCTTTTGGGGGGCCGACCGAGGGCCCCTGTGGCGGAACTGGTAGACGCGCTCGACTCAAAATCGAGTTCCGCAAGGAGTGCTGGTTCGATTCCGGCCAGGGGCACCAGCCTTCGCTGCTTCGCAGCTACGGCTGGGCGAGCCACGCGCGGCACCATCGAAGCGAAGCACCAAAGAGTCCCGCCGAAGCCTTGGCGAAGGCGGACTGGCGCGACAAAGCTCACTCCCCCTCCCTAGCAATCGTCACATCCCGCCTGTATAAACCGGCAGCTTCTTCCATAACTCGAAGGGGCTCACATGAACGACCTGCATACGTGGCTTTCGCAACAGCACCACGGCCTGCGCACCTTCCGGACATTCCAGCAAAAGCTCGAGACACTCGGCCGGGACGATCCCGCCCAGCGCGGCCTGTGCCGGCTGCTGAGCGGTCTTGTCGGCAGCTATGTCGAGGCGTTTCACGAGGCCCCGCTGCCGGTTGAAATCGCCGACGGGGCCTATCGGCGCCTGCTGACGCTGGTTGAGAGCATCGACCTGAATGCCGACGCCAACCGCCGGCTCGCCGACATCAACCGCGTGGCGGAAAGCGAGCTCTGGCGGTAAAAGGCGGCGCGGCCGTCGCCATCGCGCCGTCTTGGTCATGAGAGACGCGTGTAAATCGTGTTCATGGTGTAGTCCTTGCGTGGACCCGACACCACATGACGGACGACGAACGTCCCGTCCGGCAGGAACATGTAGACCGAACGATAGTCGTCGCATTTGCAAAGATGGCTTGCGCATCCGCTCAGCGCTCCTCCGGAGGATGCGGACAGTGAGATCTCGTGAAACAGCAGCGGTGGGTCCTCCCTAAAGAAGACGCTGAATCCCCCGTCGCTGCTGCTGAAGAAATATTCGCGTTCGGCCTGCACAATGGTGCCGTTCGCAAGCTTCAGATGTCCCTGCTCGCGATAGGCCAACCGCCCGCTGTCCAGTGGCGTGAAGATCGCGATACCCTGCATCGTAGCCTGACCTTCGATGACCCGGTCGAAGGACCACGGGCCGATCAGCTTTGTCATGACTTCCGAGGCGTCCCAGCCATCGATCGTGGCTTCATTCATATCTTCAGATCTGCGCATAACCCAACGTCGCGCCTCACAGAACCCGCAGCCGGGCGTTCGACTTCAGCGAGCCGATACCTATATCCTACCGCAACGGACGGTGATCCAGCGAGCAGCTTTGATGGCCAGAAGACGCACGACGGAAGCGGATGCCGACGACCTCCCCCGCTATTTCGTCTGGGTCCGGGGCCTCGAAGGCCCCGAGCCGCAGAAATGGATGGCGATGGATTTCGGCGTCGGTGACTGGAGGCGGCCGCTGGTGCTGGCCTTTCTGGAGCTGCCGGAAGGCGAGCGGCATCTGCCGCTGTCGGTATTGGCGCGGCGATATCCGCCGCCGCGAGTCGATCTCTTGTAGACTGCTCTGAGCGCGTCGCACGACAGTCTGTCGCTTGGGAAACAGAGGCCTCCGGATGCAGTTTCGCCGCTCCGATTGCCGGAGCGACCTCCCGACACGTCGAGGTGGCGCGATCCCGCTTGCTACCTCAGCGGGATTGTGGGCAAAATGCACCTGTATTTTCAATGACCCAAACATTGCTTGAATCCCGGAAGTGCTGCCCGGCCCAGGCCTGAAGTGCTTCCGCGGTCGAATTGCCGGAGGGGCCATGCCACGCCACGATGAGGCACTGAACAAAGATTCCACCACAACGGACAAGCCCCGCAACGATGCCGACACCGCCGGTGCGGCGGCCACAGGGCAGTCGGGCCGCAAGCTGGTGCTGTTTGCCGACGGCACCGGCAATGCGTTCACCGCCCAGGAATCCAGCGTCTGGCGTCTTTACGAAGCGCTCGACCACACCCAACCGGACCAGATTGCCTACTACATCAAGGGGGTCGGCACGGCCGGCTGGGCGCCGCTCGCCGCGCTCGACGGCGCCACCGGCATCGGCGTGCCCGGCAACGTCCGCAAGCTCTACCGCTTCCTGTGCTGGAATTGGCGGGAAGGCGACGAGATCTACATCTTCGGCTTCAGCCGCGGCGCCTTCACCGCGCGCACGCTGGCCGCGCTGATCGCGAGCCAGGGGCTGGTGCCGGCCGAGATCAAGGGCGAACCGGTCTCGCATGCCGAGATGGAGCGCAATGCCATGGCAGCGTGGCGGGCATACCGCAAGGCGTCGGTCGGTTATTGGAGCCTTCCGACGATCTGGATCGCGCGCTGGACACGCGACCTGCTGCTCCTCATTTATCATTTCGTCTGCTGCCACCGCTCCTATTGCACGGTCCGCAAGGCCATGGCTGGCCGGAGGAACGTCCAAATCGAATTTCTCGGACTTTTCGACACAGTCGAAGCGTTCGGCGTACCGATCGAGGAGCTGCGCGCGGCGATCGACTGGTCGGTCTGGCCAATCTCGTTCCGGAACCACGAACTCTCGCGCGCGGTGAAGCGCGCCTACCACGCGCTCGCGCTGGATGACGAGCGCACCAGCTTCCACCCCTTACGCATCGACCAGAGAAAGCTGAAAGAGACGCACCAGATCGTCAACGAAGTGTGGTTCGCCGGCGTTCATTCCGATATCGGCGGCGGTTATCCGGAGGCCAGCCTTTCCTTCGTCCCGCTGGTCTGGATGGTCGAACAGCTCGGTGGGCAGCTTCGCTTTCAGGACGGATCGATCGAGCATTTCCGCGCCTACCAATCGGCGATCGGCCCGCGGCATGATTCACGCAGCGGCGCGGCGGTGCTGTACCGATACGATCCTCGCCCGATCCTCGGTGGTGATGAGAATAGCGGCCCGCCGGTGATACACTTCGCCGTAGTCGAGAGAATGCTGTTCGGGTGCGACGACTATGCACCGATCATGCTTCCTGCGAATGCTCGCGTGCTGATGCCGGATGGAAGTATCCAGGAGCTCACCGATGATGGCACGCATAAGGCCATGCAGGGCGCCTATCTGAAAAAAGCGAAGGGCCCGGTCAGCAAGGTCGAAGCCCGCGCCTTCACCGCGATGGCAGCGCCCAATTCCCGGATGATCAATCTTGCGCACGGCGCCGTGTGGTGGCGCCGCGTGGCCTATTTTTCGCTTCTCATCACAGCGGGCGTAATTGTCGCTTGGCCCTGGATCGCACACAAGATCGTCGAGCTGTCAATCGACAATGGACTACGCGATACCCTCATGCTTCGGATCATCACCGATATTGACTGGGGACTCGGCGCGGTGATCGGGTCCATCGCCAACCTGCTCAAAAACATTTTGCCGTCCTACGCCGGACCATGGCTCGACATCGCGCTCTACTATCCCTCATTGACCTTGCTGGTCGTGCTGCTTACGTGGGGCATCTGGCAAATAAACTCTCGGCTGCGCGACGGCATCCAGGAGCGAGCGCGGCTCGCCTGGTACCGACCGGATCGCAAGGCAAGCCTGAAGAACCTCAGCAGGCTGAACATGTTGTTCAGATTCGGCGGCTTCATGCAGAGGAACGCCGGGCGGATACATTTCCCGTTCGCCAAATTCGTCTTTCCGATCGTCTCCATCATCGCGATCTATGCTTTGGGTCTCCTGATCGGGTCGAGCAGCTTCTTTACCTGGCGCCTCGCAACGGGCCAGGTTTGCGAGAGTCCGGAAACAAAAGCGCAGAAGGAGAAAAGAGCGGGTGTAACGGTGCCGGCGAGTATCGCGCTGGCGAGGCCGGTGGGTGACGACGCTGCCCAGGCAACCGAGCCTTTCAAGGTCGACGAATTCTGCTGGGCAAGCAGGCTTTCGGTCGAGAAAGGCCGAAAATACCGCGTCTGGATCGATATGGAAGAACCTTGGTTCGATCGCACAATCATGACCGGTGTCAACGGCTTCCAGACCTACGAAACGCATCACTACTTCGCCTTGCCAATTCGGCGGGTGTTCGGCGCGGACTGGTTCCAGCCGTTGGTGCGCGTCGGCGAGAAGGGCTTGAACGATCAACCACTGCAAGTCGTGAACGCGACCTCCGCCGATGAGTTGCCCCGCCGGATGAACCCGACTCTTCCCGCGGAAAAGGACAATGACAAGTCGAAGAACAGATATCCCGTGCGTCTCGAAGATGCGATGGAGCTGTCCGATCACGACGACACAGAGAAGCTGAAGAAGCTCAAGGGCGAAGTGGCCGGAATGGGTACGTTCGATGCGCTTCCCAAGGACGACGCGGCACGCAAGGTTTGGGACACGCAGAAGCTGGGAAGCCGAATGGTCGCCGAATTCGTGGCGCCGGACTCCGGTGAACTGTTCTTCTACGTCAACGACGCCGTGCAGATCTTTCCGGAATTCCTGCGGTGGCTGGTTCCGGCAAAGTACGCCCCATATTTCGGATCGGACGAGCAGTACTACAGGAACAACAGCGGCACCGCGCGGATCACGGTGCAGCGAATACCGGCACCACCGATGCCTGCGGGCCAACCGGCATCGCAGCCTGTGAGCAAATAGCGTCGAGACGCAAACTGCTTCAGACGGCCTCATCGGCGTGACGACTCCTGGCCCTATACAGGCCGGCATGAGGTTTTCCCGCCCCCATGATTATGGCTGTCGCGGCGTCCGCGCCGCGGCTAAACTTGGCTTCGCGCCGCGGGGGACACGCGGTGCGGGACGATGAACATGAGCGAACAGGGCGAGATGGGTGAGGCCATCACCATCCTCCTCGTCGAGGACGACGCGCCGACCTGCTGGCGGCTCCAGGATGCATTGGTCAAGGCCGGCTACGAGGTGCGCAGCGCCGGCACGCTCGGTGAGGCGCGTCAGGCCCTGAACGGCGGCGCACCGCGCGTGCTGCTGACCGACCTGCGGCTGCCCGACGGCCATGGCGTCGAGTTGATCCGCGAGACCCGGCTGCGCTTCCCCGATACCGAAATCATGGTGATCTCGGCGCTCGGCGACGAGGAAAGCGTGATCTCGGCAATCACGGTTGGCGCCACAGGTTATCTCCTGAAGGACGCCTTCCCGACCGACATCGCCACCACCGTGCGCGACCTGGTCGCCGGCCATTCGCCGATCTCGGCCTCGATCGCGCGGTTTATCGTGCGCAGAACGCAAGGTGCCGCGCAGAGCTCGGCCGAGCCGCCGCCAGGCCCTGTGCTCAACATCACAAGATTGACCCCGCGCGAGATCGATATCCTCTGGGGCATCGCAAAGGGCTTCAGCTACGCCGAGATCGCGAGCCATCTCGGCCTGTCCAGGCAGACCGTGCCCGGGCACATCAAGAACATCTATCGCAAGCTCGAGGTGCACACCCGCGGCGAAGCCGTGTTCGAGGCGGTGCAGCAGGGCCTGATCAAGCTGTGAACAAGATTGCGGCGAAGGCACCCAAGCGCATGCGGCGCCGGCTGATCGCGTCGCGCCTCGCGCCGTATCTGCTGCTCCAGGTCCTGATCGTGCTCGCCACCATCCTCGGGCTGCGGCTGCTCCAGCCGAGCGACCCCGAAGACTTTGCGCTGAGCGGATTTTCTTTGCGGGAGGACGGCGCGAGCCGTCCCGTGACGCTGCCGCATTTCACGTCGTCGCGTTATTCGCTTGCAGATCCTCCGCTCTATACCGGCGCCTTCATGTTCCGGAGCAATGATGCGGCGTCGGGTTGGTCCGTGTACCTGCCGCGCTTCAGCAACGCGGTGGAGGTCGCCGTCAACGGCGTTGTCGTGCTCGACTCCCGCCGCGATTTCAATGCCAACCGGCCGGACCGCAATACGCCACAGATCGCGCTCATTCCTGCCTCGCTGCTGCACGACGGCAGCAACGAGATCGCCGTGCGGCTGTTCGTCTGGGGTCCGCTGAAGGGTTTTCTCGACACCGTCTATGTCGGACCGGATGCCGCCCTGCGTCCGTCCTACGAAACCCGCACGCTGCTGTTCGTCACGCTGCCGGTCGCGTTCTCTGCCTGGCAGTCGATCCTCGCCGTCATCCTCGCGATCATGTGGCTGATGCGGCGGCACGAGCCGGTCTATGGCGTGCTTGCCGGGGCCATGGTGCTCGGCGTCGTGCAGGCATTCTCGCCGCCGCCGGTGCCGCCCGCCACCGCCTCGCGGCTTGCCGCGGTGCTGCTGGCGTCCGCGCCGATCGAGAGCGCGCTGATCGTCGCCTTCGGCGTGCTGTTCTTCGGCTGGCGCTGGCCGCGCTACGGCATGCTGCTGTTCGCGCCGGGAATGATCGTGTTCGTGGTCGGATTGATCGCAGGACCGCCGCTGCCGCGCATCCTGTTTCTGGTGCTGGGCATCCCCACGGTCGGGGTCTGCCTGTTCCTGATGGCCTGCGTCACCGCGGCCGCGGTGGTGCGGCGCCAGGATGCCGCGAGCTTCACGCTCGGCTGCGCGGTGAGCATCGTGCTGACCTGCTGGGTCCAAGACATGCTATCGGTGTTCGAGATCGTGACCAACGAACGCATCTTCGTCTCGCGACTGTCCTATTCGGCGATGCTGGTCGCGATCGGCGCCGGCCTGACCTGGCGTTTCGCCCGCGCGCTGAACCAGGTCGACGGCTTCGCCAGCCAGCTGGTGACGCGCGTGCGCGAGGCGGAGGAGCGGCTGAAGGCGAGCTTCACCCGCGAGGAGGAGCGCGCGCGGGCCGCGGCGCTTGCCAACGAGCGCTCGCGGCTGATGCGCGACCTGCATGACGGCCTCGGCGGCCAGCTCGTCAGCATCGTCGCACTCTCCGAGCGCGGCCACGAGGGCGCCAGCATCACGGATGCGGCGCGCGCCGCGTTGAAGGACCTGCGCCTCGTCATCGACTCCATGGACGACATCGGCGGCGACCTCATGCTCGCACTCGGCTCCTGGCGCGAGCGCGCGGCAGCGCAATTGCGGCCGCACGACATCGCGCTCGACTGGCGCGTAGCGACGCCCCAGGGCCTGCCGCTGCATCCCGAACTGCGGCCATGGCACGTCATCCAGATCGTGCGCATCCTCGACGAGGCCGTGACCAACGCGGTCAAGCACGCGCAGGCGCGCCATATCACCGTGACCATCGAGACGCTCGAAGACGGCAAAGGACCGTATGGCGTGATCAGTGTTGCGGACGACGGCAAGGGCCTTGCGCTCGCCGGCGAGGCCACGGCAACAGGCCAGACCGCCCGCGGCATGCGCAACATGAGAAGCCGCGCCACACGCTGCGGGGCGGTGCTGGATTTGGCCTCGGATTCCTCGGGCACGCGCGTGCGGCTGCAATTGCCGCAAGTCTTTCCCGACAGCGATGGCGCCGCGGGCTGAAAAGCCCCTCCCCGAACGTGTGGGGCGCACGGAGAGAGGGAACGGGCCGGATTGTTGTCATGCGGAGGACGGGGGGTTCGTCCGCAGTCATCCCTTTGCCCGAAGCGATGCAATCAATTCAATCAAACTGGTCAGTCAACGTACGCCGACGCGATTGACCGGGCCGCCGCGATTCATCGGCGTGCCGGCGCGGACGCCAACACCGGGCGCACCGACGCCGGGCGTCGCCACCGCCGCAGCCGCGACCGGCGCCCGGGGTGCAATCACCACTGCCGCTGTCGGCCGCACCACGCAGCCCTTGGGCACGCCCACCGTCTTGCAATACACCACCGCCTGCGCCGGACTGGTGCCCAGCGACAGCATCGCCGCACCCGCCAGCATCATGGCCGTCAGCCCGGCGCTCAGCGCTCCCACTTTTCTCGACATCTTGCTCTCCTGCTTCCCGTTGGGCGTCCCGATGCAATCACCGGGTCTCGCAGCCAACGTGCAGCCTGAATGGGAAAAGACGGCGCCCGGATACATGCCATGAAGATGGGGGTCCGGCAGCCGGACGGGCCGATGCCATGAACATGGCATGGACCGGCCGCACGCCCCCGCGAGATGGTCCGTCTCACCCGATTCCACGGGACCCATCGCAATCCCAAAGAGGTGTTTTATGAAGATTTCGGTTCTTGCCGCGCTGCTGCTCGCCGCCACCGCCCTGCCGGCCGCGGCCCAATCCGGTCCGACGCTGCAGGAACAGATGGCCTGCCGCGGCGATGCCAACAAGTTCTGCGCCGAACACGTCGGCAAGCCGCCGCAGATGAACGCCTGCCTGCGCGAGAACAAGTCGAAGCTCTTGGACCCCTGCCGCAAGGTCGTGGAATCGCGCGGGGGCTGATCCAACTGTCATTCCGGGTCTGCGTGCTGCGCACGCATCCCGGAGTGACGAGATCAGCTCCAAAGCACAAATCTTGCAAGCGCCCCGCTGCGCAGGTTGCTAGGCGGAGTGCTCTTCAATGTACGATACGATCATCGTGGGAGCCGGATCGGCCGGCTGTGTGCTGGCCAACCGGCTGTCGGCCGATCCGCATCGCAAGGTGCTGGTGCTGGAGGCCGGCCGCGCTGCGCCGCTCGCCTCGGATATTCCCTCGGACTGGCCAACGATGTTCAACACGGCCGTCGATTGGGGCTTCTACACCGAACCGCAAGCCGGCTGCCGCGGACGGCGGATCTTCTGGCCGCGCGGCAAGATGGTCGGCGGCTCCGGCGCGATGAATGCGATGATCTATATTCGCGGCCTTCCCTCCGACTACGACGGCTGGGAGAAGGCGGGATGCCTGGGATGGGCGTGGCGCGACGTGCTGCCGAAATTCATCGCCTTCGAAAACAATGCGCGTTTCAAGGACGATCCCTTCCACGGCACGAGCGGCCCGCTGCACGTCGCCGACGTTCCGTTCGTCGATCCCAATGAACTGAAATGGCTGGAGGCGGCGCAGGCCGCGGGTCTCTCGCACAATCCCGATTTCAACGGCGCCACCCAGGAGGGCGCAGGCTTTTTCCAGTTCGTCATCAAGGACGGCGAACGCTTCGGCACCGGCAAGGCCTATCTGCGCCCGGCGCTGACGCGGTCCAATCTCGCGCTGAAGACAGGTGTGCGCGTGACGCGCATCATCATCGAGCGCGGCCGCGCGATCGGCGTCGAATATCTCGAGGACGGGCAGCCGAAGAGCGTCTTCGCGACCACGGAGGTGGTGCTTGCCTCCGGCGCCATCGGCTCGGCGCAGCAATTGCTGCTGTCGGGCGTCGGTCCGGCCGACGAATTGAAGGCGGTCGGCGTCAACGTCGTGCATAACCTGCCCGGCGTCGGCAAGGATCTCCAGGACCACATCAACATTCCCATCACCTTCTACACAAAGGAGAAGATCGGGGTGGGCGCCTGGACCGACGAGAGCCTCGCCGCAAGCCTCGCAGAATGGCAGGCGCACCGCAGCGGCCCGCGCACCTCGCCCTGGGTAGCCGCCGGCGCTCATGTACGCAGCCGGCCCGGCGTCGAGCCCGACCTTCAACTCTATGGCGCAATCAGCCCCCACCGCGACTATGTCCGCTTTCTGTCGTCCAGACCGGGCATCACGCTGCATGCGACCTTGCAGCGGCCAAAGAGCCGCGGACAGATCAAGCTGCGCTCAGCCGATCCGATCGAGCCCCCCGCAATCGACCCCGGCTATTTTGCGTCGGATGCCAGCGGCAACGACATCGCGACCATGATCGAAGGCGTACGCATCAATGGCCGCATCGCCGCGCAATCACTGCTGAAAGAAATGATCGAGGGCGAGATCACGCCAAGCGCGGAGGCCGTGAGCGATGCCGAGATTGCCGGCTACATCAGCGGTCATTGCACGACGCTCTATCACGCCGCCTCGACCTGCCGCATGGGCACCGATGATCTGGCCGTCGTCGACCCGCAACGCTTGCAGGTGCGCGGTATCGAGGGCCTGCACGTCGCCGATGCCTCGGCGATCCCGATCATGATTTCGGGCAACATCCAGACGCCGACCATCCTGATCGCCGAACGCGCAGCGGCCGCGATCTTGAACTGAGGCTAGTCGTCGTCGGGCCCAAACAGCCTGATCTGCGGGAAGCCGCCGCGCGGCCGGCCCGCGTAATCGCGCGTCTCGGAATCTTCGCGGATGTTGCGCGCAACGTCGTCCCAATCGGTGCGGTCGCGCACGCCGCGTGGATCACGGTAGTCGTAGCGGTGACGCTCGGACCAGCGTTCGCGGCGTTCGGCTCGGCGCCGTTCGGTCGCCGCACGCTTCACGTCAGAATCCTTGGCCTTGGCATAGGCGTTGTCAGGCGAAGAGGACGGCTCCGTAGAAGCCTGCTGCTCCGCGGGTTTCGCGGCTTGCGAAGTCAGCGCCGGCTTTATCGGCTCCTTCCGCGGCTCGACCGCGGCCGTTCGGGGACGCGCCGCCGGCGCTTCATCGCTCGCTTGAGTGGACTGCGTGTCAGGCTTGGCGTCAGACCTCACTTCGGCTTGGGCCTTGTCCTGCGCCTGCGCGGGCGCCGCGATCATCGCGCCGAACGTTTGCGAGCCGGTGAGATACTGGATGCGCTCCGACGGCGCACTCGACGCGGTTGTTGCGGCCGCAGCCTCGGCGCGCTGCGCCATCTTGCTGGTGTCCGGGCCCTGCTTGGGGGCGATCGGATTCATGATGTTGCCGGCGACGATTCCGCCGCCGAGACCAATGGCAATGGCGGCGACGATCGTTCCGGCACCGACGAAATAAGCTGTCGCGGCGCGCATTGATCCACTCCCTCGTTTGGGGCGGGCAACGCGTGGGGATTGCCAGATGTTCCTGCTATCCGGGGTTCCGGACGGGAACTGCGCGTCAGATCTGCTGCGCGACCTTTTCAAGCCCGATGATGCGGGCGAGCTTGCGGACTTCTTCCTTTTGATCCTCACGCAGCTGGAACAGCAGCGGCATCGCCGCCGACTTCAACTGCTGGACCTCATCGCAATTCGGATCGATCGGCACGCCCGGCGCGTTCGGATTGGAGAGCCTGTTTGCCGAGATCTTGCGGACGACGTTGCGTAGCGCGGTCTCGACCGAGGGCCAGTAATATTCCTGCGACGACGACAGTTTCAGGCGATCCCTGATGCCCGCGATCTGCACGTCGGAGAGCAGTGAATAGTTTTTCTGCGGTTGCGGCTTGGCGGCGACCTTGGGCTTGGCGGGGGCTTCGTGCAGCGCCCCGGTCGGAGCCTCTGCGGCGGGCATCTCCAGCGAGGCAACCTTGGATTCCGCAGCCTTGGATTCCGCAGCCTTGGACTCCGAAGGCTTGGAGTCCGTAGCTTTGGGCATCGGGAAATCAGCCGGGGTCGCGGCAGCAAAAGCCTGGCGCAGCGGCTCGGTCAGCACCGGCGCCTGCGAAAGCCTGTCGGCGGGCACCTGGACCGGCTCGATTGCGGCCGAGGCCAGCGCCAGCGTTGGAACCAGACGATCAGCCTTGGCGGCGCGATTGGTCGAAAGCTGCTTGGGCGGCGGGGTCTGCGCGATCATCTCCGCGCTGACGCTTGGCACGCTGTCACGGCCGAGAATGGCCTTGGTGGCGGCGCCGAGAACGAGGAAACAGGTCAGCACGACGATGGTGATGGCTTTGGACAAACGTCTCTCCGCGCCCAACTTCAAGTCCACGTGATCACTGCCCGGAAACTGGGCGATAATTAAGGCTTAACCGTGCCGTTGCGGCGGCAATCGCGCGGGCTGCGGCGACATGCCCCGGAAATCTCAAGCAAATCAGGCCGCTAGCGCCAGGTCGTAGGCATCCTGGATATCGGCGACGATGTCGGAGGCCTCCCACACCGCGCGCGGCTCGACCGATTGCAACGTCACCGTCCAGTTGCCACCCCGGCGGGTGCGGGGAACGCTGACGATGTCGAAGCGGACGTTGCGGCACAGCGGGTGACGGGCCAGCGCGTGGGCCACGCGGACGCGGATTTCGTCCAGCGTCGCGGCTGTCTTGCTGTTGAGAAAATCGAAGTCCATCGCCTGTCCCTCTCGGCCCTGATTGGCGGCCGTGAAGGATTCTTGGCGGGGGTTGGTTAATCTGCCGTTAAGCGAGGGGCTCCGGAGGAGCGCTCGATTAACTGTGATCGGGATGACGCCCTTCTGACTCCGGGCTTTTACGGGGAAAAGACACTACTTCGCGATATTCGGCGACCGTCCGCGCGACGAGGTCGTCGACTGCCATCACGCCGGCCACGCCTGACGTCGAATGCCCGCCGCTCCAAATATCGCGCCAGCGTTTTGGACGCTTCTCGCGCGCGTTGACGTCGATGTCCTTGCCGATGTCGATAGCGCCACGCGCTGGCAGATCGTCGGGATCGAGACCGGCAGCAACGATCGACGGCTTCAGCATGCTGGTCTGCAAGCCCGTGAAAGCGGTGGTGAGCAAGATATCGTCGGCGCTGCTCTCGACCAGCATCTGCTTGTGGCGCTCGTCCGCCATGCTCTCGCGCGTGGCGATGAACTTCGTGCCCATATAGCCGAGATCGCAGCCGAGCACTTCGGCCGCCCGTAGCGCGCGGCCATCGCTGATGCCGCCGGCCAGCACGACGATGCCGTCGTAGAATGCGCGTACCGCGCGGACGAAGGCAAACGGGTTAAGCCAGCCGGTCTGCCCGCCGGCGCCCGCAGTCAGCAGCACGAGCCCGTCGGCGCCGGCTTCCGCCGCGCGCCCGGCGTGGCGGATCGAGGCGACGTCAGCCAGCACCAGCGCGCCCGCATCATGCAGCGGCTTCAACACCGGCGCGGGCGAGCCGACCGAAGTGATGACGATCTCGGGCTTATGCCGCAACAGCACGGCGAGATCCTGCTCCAGCCGCGCGTTGGAGCGATGCACGATCAGGTTCGGGCAGAGCGGCGCGGCCTTGCGGCCGGTTTGATCTTCGTGCTGCCGCAACCGCGTTTCGATCTGCGCAAGCCACGCCTCGAGCTGTTCGGTGCTGCGGCAATTCGCGGTGGGGAAGCTGCCGATCACACCGTTGCGGCAGGTCGCGACCATGAGCTCGACGCCCGACACCAGAAACATCGGGGCCGCGATCAAAGGCAGGCTGAGACGATCGCGGACCTGTTGCAGTCGATCGGATGTCACCCAAGCCTCCCTGTCACGCTCGCCTCTTTGCGCGGGCGTTGGCGTTCCGTCCCGCATCGTCTGTGCCAGCGTCGCGCGCAAACATTGACACGCGAGAAGCCAATGACAAAGCGACGAGGAAACATATGTCCGATCCTCCACGCATCGTCCCCGACGTGCGCGCAGACGCTACGCGCGCTGTCGCGCTATCCCGGCCGCACCGCTGAGGACACGGAAGGGCTCGGCGCATGCGGCCAAGCAGATCCAGTTCGTCAAGCCGTTGCCGATGACCGGCGTCGGCAAGGTCGACAAGAAGGTGCTGCGCGCGGGATTCTGGAGCGGGCGGAGCCGCATGGTGGGGTGAGAACCCCGGAATTCTACGGTGTCGTTGTGGCCCCGGCACCACAATCCGCGACGGAGTATGCGCCGGCGACGCCCGTGCAATTGCAGGCGAATCAGGGAATCAACTAGACCGCTGGTGGGGCTGGGAAGCGGAGTGTGAAATGAGAGTCGCTTCCCTGGAAAGTGCGGTGGCCGCGGTTACGTTGATCACGGCTATCATCGTTGTGCTGTGGGAGATCAAGATCTTCTACGGTCTGTGAACAGGCAGGATGCCTGCGCCGGAGAGACTTCCGGACAAGAGGCTCCCGACCGAGCATCCCTTCCGCGGCGGCGGAAGCCTGCCGTTCGATCGGCCAAGGAGCGATCACGGCGCTTGCCGTCATGCTCACCGCTTCTCGATCACCAGGCTCTGCACCGCGCGGCCAAAATAGCCCTTCGTGTCCGCCAGCCGCGACATTGCGAGGCCCGCGCCGTCCGGACCGATCCAGGATTCGCCGTCGAGCAGGATCCACTCACCGACCGGCTGGCGCGAAAAGTTCACGGTGAGGTCGGCGTTGATGTAGGTCCAGGCGCGAAAATCCAGCGTCGACGCCGTACCATTGGAGAAGTCGGCGGCAACAAGGGCGCGCATCGCCTGCGAGACCGGCTCGCCTTCGATCAGCTGATGATCGACGCGGAACCAGATGGCACCGGCGCCGGCCTGGCCGAAGCGGCCGCGCGCGGCACGCATCGAGACTGTTCTCACGAACGGGCTGATGGCGCCGTAGCCGTCTTCGACGAGCGAATCCTCGGGCGGCGGCAGCGTAACCGGGAGCTCCTCGACGCCGTCCGGCAGCGTGAGGGCCTGTCGCTTGATCTTGAGCACGGTGGCGCCGACGACCTGTACGCCGTCGGCCAAGAGCCTCACTTCGCAGAGCTGGATCTTGCGGCCCTCGCGCAGGATCTCGGTCGCGATCGTGAGCGGCGCTACCGGCACCGGGCGCATGAGATCGATGGTGACGCGCGCGATGTTCATCGGTACCGGCGTCGGAATCCGTTCGGCCGCCCATGTCACCAGCGATGCCGGCGCCGAACCGTGCTGCATGCGCCGGTCCCACGGGCCGGCGGCATCAGAGCTGGTGACAACGTTGTTGCCGTCGACACGGTAGATGGCGGTCATCGCGAGGCCATCACAACGGCGGATCGATCGCTTCGTCGTACTCCTTCTTGAAACGCGCGATCATCTCGGCGGCGGGCACGATGCCGTCGACGCTGCCGATGCCCTGGCCCGAACCCCAGATCTCCTTCCAGGCCTTCGGCTTGGCACGCTCGCCCGAGGCGTCGGTGCCGAAGTTCATCTTGGAGGGATCGGACGTCGGCAGGTTTTCGGGATCCATGCCGGCGGCGAGGATCGAAGGTTTCAGATAATTGCCGTGCACGCCGGTGAAGAGGTTGGAGTAGACGATGTCGTCCGCCGTCGAGCCCGCGATCATCTCCTTGTAGTTCTCGACCGCATTGGCTTCCTTGGTCGCAATGAAGGCCGAGCCGATATAGGCGAAATCAGCCCCGAGAATGCGCGCCGCGCGGATCGCCTTGCCATTCCCGATGGCGCCCGACAGCGCGATCGGGCCGTCGAACCACTTTCGCGTTTCGGCGACGAAAGCCAGTGGCGAGATCGTGCCGGCATGGCCGCCGGCGCCGGCCGCGACCAGGATCAGGCCGTCGGCGCCTTTCTCGATCGCCTTGTGCGCGAATTTCTGGTTGATCACGTCGTGGAAGACGATGCCGCCCCAGCCGTGCACCGCCTGATTGAGCTCCTCGCGCGCGCCGAGCGAGGAGATGATCATCGGCACCTTGTACTTGGCGCAGAGCTGCATGTCGTGATCGAGCCGGTTGTTCGATTTGTGCACGATCTGGTTGACGGCAAACGGCGCCGACGGCTTGTCGGGATGGGCACGGTCATAGGCCGCGAGCTCTTCGGTGATCCGCGCCAGCCATTCGTCGAGCAGTTCCGGCGGCCGCGCATTCAGCGACGGAAACGAGCCGACCACACCCGCCTTGCACTGCGCGATCACGAGATCGGGCACCGAGATGATGAAGAGCGGCGAACCGATTACGGGGATCGACAGGCGTCCCTTGAACAAGGCAGGCATGGACATTGCGGAGCGATCCTCTTTTGGCGGTCAAAACGAAAGTTGGGCATCATACCAACAAGGCAATCTTTCCACTGTCAAGTATTGCGTTGTGTCGCCGTGGCGGATGCCGTTACCGCAATTCCAACGCGCGGAATTCATCGCGCGGCGGCGAAGCCATCACGCAATCAGATCCGGATTGATCAGCCGCTCGAACGAGAACATCTCGTCCCATTTCTCCTGCGTCAGCAGCTTGCGCTCGACCACGACGATCTGGTGCAAAGACTTGCCGCTCTTGTAGCCTTCGCGCGCGATCTCGGCGCATTGCTTGTAGCCGAGCAGCGGCTTCAGCACCGTCACGATGCCGAGCGAGTTCAGCACCATGTTGCGGGTGTGCTCCTCGTTGGCGGTGATGCCCACGACGCAGTTCTCGCGCAGGCTGTTGACCGCGCGCTCCATGGTGCGGATCGAGAAGAACAGCGCAAACGAGATCACCGGCTCCATCACATTGAGCTGGAGTTGGCCGGCGGAAGCCGCCAGCGTCACCGTGGTGTCGAGCCCGATGACGAGGAAACTGGTCTGATTGACGACCTCGGGGATGACGGGATTGACCTTGCCGGGCATGATCGACGAGCCCGGCTGGAGCTGCGGCAGGTTGATCTCGTTGAAGCCGGCGCGCGGGCCCGAAGCCAGCAGGCGGATGTCGTTGCAGATTTTTGTCAGCTTGCTCGCGGTGCGCTTGAGCACGCCGGAGAGCTGCACATAGGCACCGGTGTCGGAGGTCGCCTCGACCAGATCCCCGGCGAGGATGAAATCGACGCCGGTCAGCGCGCTCAAATGCCGGACAGCGAGCTTGGGATAACCGTGTGCCGCGGTGACGGAGGTGCCGATCGCGGTCGCCCCGAGATTGATCTCGCGCAGCAGCGCCCGTGCCTCGGAGATGCGATCGACCTCCTCGCCCATGGTGGTGCCCCATCCGCGGAATTCGGCGCCGAGCGACATCGGCACGGCGTCCTGAAGATGCGTACGGCCCATCTTCAGCACGCGATCAAACTCCCGGCCCTTCGCGAAGAACGCCTCCTGGAGCTGCCGCAGCGCCGTCATGTAGCTTTCGAGCCGCAGGATCAGCGCCAGCCGAAACGCGGTCGGATAGGTGTCGTTGGTCGACTGACCGTAATTGACGTGATCGTTGGGGCTGACGTGCTGGTAGTCGCCCTTGTTGAAGCCCAGCGATTCCAGCGCGAGGTTGGCGATCACCTCGTTGGCGTTCATATTGGTCGAGGTGCCGGCGCCGCCCTGGATGAAGTCGGTGACGAACTGGTCCATCATGTCGCCGGCGATGACGCGATCGCAGCCGAGGATGATCGCCTCGGCGACCTTGGTGTCGACCGCGCCGAGATCGCGATTGGCCATGGCGGCGGCCTTCTTGACGTAACCGAGCGCCTTCACGAAGTAAGGCTCCTGGTTCATCGGAATGCCGGTGATGTGGAAGTTCTCCTTCCCGCGGATGGTCTGGACGCCGTAGTAGATGTCGTCGGCGATCTCACGCTGTCCGAGGAAGTCCTGCTCCGTGCGGCTCATGGGCGCTCCTTGTGCTCGCGCGACGTGCTTAATTCTGGCACAGCGCGCTGGTGACGACGGTATCGGTGCGGCAGTCATCCGGTTTGCGTTGCCGGCCCGGTATCAAAACCTTGGCCGAGCATTTTTCCGCGGAATCGGCGTTCAGGCTCTTGCCTTCCTTGTAGCCCTTGCTCTGGCAGAGCTGGTCGGCGGCAAGCTTGCAGTCCGGCGCACCGTTGGACGAGACCGGACAGGCCATGCGTCCCGAGACCATGGTCGAGGGCGTCGCCAGCCGCGACAGATCGTTCATGGTTTCGCTCGGGCTTTTGATCGGCGGCAGGATCGAGGGCAGCTTGTCGAACAGCTTGCCCATTTCGTCGATCAGCCCGGGATTGTGCTCGTGCGCGGGCGTCGAGGGCGGCGGCGCAGGCTGCGGGCTCTTCTCCTGCAAGCCGAGCGCCGGCGGCGCGGATTGCGGCCATCCGGTCTCGCCGGCAGCGAGCAGGACCGAAAGCACCGCAAATATCAGCGTCCCCGGTCGCAGGACCGGATTGCCGGATCGAACCATCATGACGGCAACCGTAGCCGAACAAGACGCAGCGGCAAAGCGCCTTGGGTTAGATCAATTTGATCGCCACCACGAAGCCGAGCACCAGGACAGCCGCACCGACCGCCACAACGAGACCGAGATGCTTCTCGATCTTGACCCGGATCCAGTCGCCATAGCGATTGAGCAGGATGGCGACGATGAAGAAACGACCACCGCGCGCGACGATCGAGCACAGGATGAACAGCACGATATTGTAGCCGGCAAAGCCCGAGGTGATGGTGACGAGCTTGTAGGGGATCGGCGTCAGCCCCTTGAGCAGAATGATCACCGCACCCCACTCCGCGTAGGAGGCGCGGAAAGCGTCGACCTTGTCGCCGAGACCATAGACCTGGATCAGCCAGTGGCCGACCGAGTCGAACAGCAGCGCGCCGATGGCATAGCCGAGCAGACCGCCCACCACCGAGGTGACGGTGCAGACGGCGGCATAGAGCCAGGCGCGCTGCGGGCGCGCCAGCGACATCGGGATCAGCATCACATCCGGCGGGACCGGAAAGAAGGAGCTTTCTGCGAAAGCCACGGCACCCATGATCCAGAGCGCGTAGGGCTTGTGGGCGGCGTCGATGCACCAGTCGTAAATACGTTTCAGCATGGCGCCGCGATGAAGCACCATGGGACGGATTTGTCCATCGCGAGTTTTTAAGCGATTTGTGACGTCTCTAGTGGCGCTTTCGGGCCGCGCGACCTTCCAGCGCGACAATTGGCCGCCTGGCGGCAACGCGCGGTGACGCAACTTTGGGCAGTTTCATCGGTGACTTCGGCAACTTCTCGGCAATACCGAGCATGTCCTCACGCCGGGCCATCTCCCGCCAGACATCCTCGGGACGTACGCCGGCCGAGGCCCACAGCACGGTGAGATTGTAGAGCAGGTCGGCACTTTCCCGGATCACGGCCTCGCTATCGCCATTGACCGCGTCGATCACCACTTCAATGGCCTCTTCGGCCAATTTCTTCGCCATTTGGGAAGGCCCGCGCTGAAACAGCCGGGCCGTACGCGAAGTCGCCGGATCAAGATCCCTGGCCGCGAGTACAGCCAGATATAGCCGCTCAAGCGAATCACTCATGGTACGCAAGGCTACTCTAAACCAATGGCAACCACGTTAACGCGAGACAATAAAACCAAAAACAGGCCGGCGCGGCCAGCGCGACGGCCTGTTTTGGTCAACCTTTGGTAGCCGCAGCTAGTAGCAGTTCTGATAATAGCCCTGGCCGCAGAGCTCCGACGGCGCGGTGCCGCCATAGCGCTGATACTGGTAGTTCGGGCCCGGACCGTAATAGGGGCCGTTGCCATAGTAGTAGGTCGGTCCGCTGTAATAGGCCGGACCACCATAGTAGGGCCCGTCATCATAGGCATAGGCGTTGCGGGTCGCGGCGATCGCAAGGCCGGTACCGATAGCACCGGCAATGGCCGCGCCGGCAAAGGCTGCGCCGCCACCCCCCCTATGCCAGTGGCGGCCGCCTGCGTATGAGGCGGTCGGAGCAGCCGCGGTCAGCGCCAGCACCGCGGCTGTAGCGAGAACGACCTTACGGCCGGCAAATCCCGAAAATCTGTCAAACATGTCCTGGACCCTCCTTGGGACCTCCAATGGTGCCTGACGACAGGCTCGTGTCTCTCAAACACCCGCATCCCATGTTGGGTTCCCCAACCCCAACGCAAGCTGAACGGGGTTGCGTAATCATGACGCAACCGCTGCTCATCCGCCGTTCATGTTGGCGCGGACAAACTTTCGCCAGCCGGCGCTCCGAGCGTCACCAACCATAAATTCACCAAACCATAACAATGCGAGACCGGCGCGACTGATGTTCGAATTCAAGACGATGATCCTTCGCGGTCTGCAGGCCGCTGCAATCGCGCTTGCCGCGCTGTCTGCACGCGGTGTCACAGCGGCGGAGACCGCCGCACCCTCTACTGCGATCCGTTTTACCTTCGATCGCCCGATCGATGCGAGCATGGCCCCGTTCTTCCTTGCCGCAAAGGACGGCGGGTTCAGCGCTGAGCGTCTCAACGTCGCCTTCAACAACGCAGCCGGATCGCCGGAGGCGCTCGCGCGCGTCGCCAAGGGCGACAGCGATCTCGCACTGGTCGACATCAACGAGTTGATCCGCTTTCGCGACAAGGACGACGCGGCCCCGGTCAAGGCGGTGTTCGTGCTGTTCAACCGCGCGCCCTACGCGATCGTCGCGCGCAGAAGCCGCGGCATCCAGCTGCTGCCCGATCTCGACGGCAAGACCGTCGGCGTCGCCGACGGCGACCTGTCGATGCGGCTGTGGCCGGCGCTGGCACGGCAGAACGGCATCAACGTCCCGCATGTAAAATTCCACAAGATCAGCGCGGCAGTCCGCGAGCCGATCCTCTCCGCCGGACAAGTCGATGCGGTTGCCGGCTTCAGCTATCTCTCGGCGGTGAACCTGCGTGACCGCGGCGTCCCCGGCGCCGATCTCGTCGTGCTGCGCTATGCCGATTACGGCTGCGAAGCCTATGGCTTTGCCGTGACGGTCAACCCCGCCTTCGCCGCGGCGAAGCCGGACGCCGTGAAGGGCTTCGTGCGCGCGCTGATCTCGGGCATCAACGCAACCGTCAAAGAGCCGGCGCGTGCAGCGAACGAGGCCGCGAGCCGCATCGAGGACGGCGACCGCGAGCTCGAGCTGTCACGTCTGCGCACCGTGCTCCTCGACAACATCCTGACGGACGAGGTCAAGCGCAACGGCCTCGGCGGCCTCGACCCGGCCCGCCTGGATCGTTCGATCGACCAGATCGCGCGGGACTTCAAATTCCGCAAGCGGCCGGTGGCAGCCGATATCTTCGACGATCGGTTCCTGCCGCCGGTCGCGGCGCGGCTGATCAACTGAGCAAAACTGACAGCTTCCACTGTATCTCGCGGGCAATCCCTGCTTAGAATATGGGCCCACCTTTCTGCTTTGAGCCCGAGCACCTCGCCCGCATGTCCATTTTCAGCCTCTACACCCGCGTTCTCGAGCTGCTCGGCAAGGAGGCGCGGCTGGGATGGCTGTTGGCGATCGCCAATCTCCTGCTGGCGGCCTCGCAGTTCGCCGAACCGGTGCTGTTCGGCCGGATCGTCGACGTGCTCTCGGGCAAGACGGTGGCCGGGTCGAACTCGGCCTGGCCGTTCCTGGTCGCCTGGGTCGCGTTCGGACTGTTCACCATCGCCTGCAGCGCGATCGTGGCCTTGCAGGCCGACCGGCTCTCCCACCGCCAGCGCCAAGCAGTACTGACCGACTATTTCGAGCACATCATGCAACTGCCGCTGACCTTCCACTCCGGCACCCATTCGGGCCGGCTGATGAAGGTGATGCTCAACGGCACCGATGCGCTGTGGCGGCTCTGGGTGGGCTTCTTCCGCGAGCACTTTGCCGCGATCCTCTCGGTCGTGGTGCTGCTGCCGCTGTCGCTCTATCTGAACTGGCGGCTCGCGATCCTGCTGTTCGTGCTCTGCGTCGTCTTCACGGCGCTGACGACCTTCGTGGTACGCAGGACCTTCGGCATGCAGATGGAGGTCGAGGAGCACTACAGCGAGCTCTCCGCCCGCGCCTCCGATGCGCTCGGCAACGTCGCGCTGGTGCAGAGCTTCGTCCGCATCGAATCCGAGGTGAAGGGCCTGCGCTCCGTCGCCGATCAGCTCCTCGCCGCACAGATGCCGGTGCTGTCCTGGTGGGCGCTCGTCACCGTGATCACGCGCGCATCCACCACCATCACGGTGCTCGCGATCTTCACGCTCGGCATCGCGCTGCACGACCAGGGGCTCACCTCCGTCGGCGAGATCGTGATGTTCGTGAGCTTCGCGACGATGCTGATCCAGAAGCTCGAGCAGGTCGTGAGCTTCATCAACAACGTGTTCATGGAAGCTCCGCGCCTGCGCGAGTTCTTTGGCGTGCTCGATGCGGTGCCCGCGGTGCACGACCGCCCCGATGCGATCGACGCGGGGCGGCTGTCCGGCCTCGTCGAGTTCAACGACGTCACCTTCTCCTATGACGGCAAGCGGCCGGCCGTCGAGGACCTCTCCTTCACCGCGCTGCCCGGCCAGACTATCGCGCTGGTCGGCCCGACCGGCGCCGGCAAGTCGACTGCGATCGCGCTCTTGCATCGCGCCTTCGATCCGCAATCCGGCTTCATCAGAATCGACGGCATGGACGTGCGCGGCGTGACGCTGACATCGCTGCGGCGGAACATCGGCGTGGTGTTCCAGGAAGCGCTGCTGTTCAACCGCTCGATCGCCGAAAATCTGCGCGTCGGCAAGCCGGACGCGACCGAAGCCGAGATGCGTAAGGCCGCGGAGCGCGCGCAGGCGCTCGACTTCATCGAGCGCAGCGGCGGCTTCGAGACCAACGCCGGCGAGCGCGGCCGCATGCTCTCCGGCGGCGAGCGCCAGCGGCTGTCGATCGCCCGCGCGCTGCTGAAAGATCCGCCGATCCTGATCCTTGACGAGGCCACCAGCGCGCTCGACGCGGTCACCGAGGCCAAGGTGAACGCCGCTCTCGACGAAGTGATGAAGGGCCGGACCACGTTCGTGATCGCCCACCGTCTCTCCACCATCCGCAACGCAACGCGGATCCTGGTGTTCGAGAATGGCCGCGTGATCGAAAGCGGAACTTTCGATGAACTCGTGACCAAGGGCGGCCATTTTGCCGAACTCGCCAGGGCCCAATTCATGGTTCAGGAGACGACACGGGCCAGCGTGACGGCAGCTGAGGCTGCCGCGACTGCGTCCCAACCCCCATAGCAAGTCCCCACAAGATCGTCGAAATTCGGCCTATTTCATTGCGGAATACCCAAGCGAAACCCCTGTTCTCGACGCACCAGCCGGTATAGGTTTGCGACGCCGCAAGCGGCGGCGCTGGATTTCAGAACCGAACATCAGATCACGAGAGCCGACCGGAACCGGCGGGTCTCCAAGGACCGGAATCGGATAGTGCACGCCCTTCGCCCGCTGCTTCGCAAATCCCTGTTCAACCTGTTCGCTGCGACGCTTGCATGTGCCGCGCTGCTTGCGCCGCGCGCTGCCAGCGCCGAAGCGCTGCTGCTGATCGAAGCCGACAGCGGCAAGGTGTTGCAGGCGGAAAACGCCACCATTCCCTGGTATCCCGCGTCCGTCACCAAGATCATGACCGCCTATGTGACGCTGAAGGCGGTGAAGGACGGCAGGCTCACGCTCGACACGCTGCTCACGGTGTCGCCGACCGCGGCCTCGCAATCACCCTCGAAGATGGGGTTCCGTCCAGGCACGCAACTCACCGTCGACAACGCGCTGAAGATGATGATGGTCAAGTCGGCGAACGACATGGCCGTGGTGCTCGCCGAGGGCGTTGGCGGTTCGGTCGACGGCTTCTCCGCGATGATGAACGACACCGCGCAGAAGCTCGGCATGATGCAGACGAGCTACGTCAATCCGAATGGACTGCCGGCCGACGGGCAGATCACCTCGGCGCGCGATCTCGGCATTCTCGCACGCTCGTTCCTGCGCGACCTGCCGGAATACGAATACTTCGTGCACATCCCGGCGATCCGCTTCGGCAAGCGCGTCACCGGCAATTTCAACAAGCTGATCGGCCGCTATCCCGGCGCCGACGGTTTCAAGACCGGCTTCATCTGCGCCTCCGGCTACAATCTCGTTGCATCGGCGACGCGCAACGGCCGCCGGCTGATCGCCGTAGTGCTTGGCGCCAACTCAGGCACCGCCCGCGCGGTGAAGGCCGCGCAGCTGCTCGAGCGCGGCTTCAGCCAGGACAATCTCACCTGGCTCCGCCCGTCGCTCGGCACAGTGGACAAGCTGGTGCCGGTCGACGCCTCGCCGCCGAACTTGCGCGAGGACATGTGCGGCGGCCATCGCAAGCGGCCGGCCAGCGACGATGACGACGCGCTGATCGCCGCCAATGGCGGCACCAGCGGGTCCGCCTCGGCTACCGGCGGCGAAGCCCAGGTCACCTTCTTCACCGCGGGCCTCCAGCCACCCCTGATGAAGGCCTCCGAGCTGATGGCCGCGGCACCGGCGGCGGCCGAGCCCGTGCTGGTCTACACCGGCCCGACCCGCACCGGCACCGCCCTGATCGCCGCAGTCGCGGCCGATGCCGACCAGCAGACGACAGCCAAACCGCGTGGCAAGAAGTCGCGTGTCGCCAAGAAGCCGGACGCGGCAGACAAGCCGGCCGATAAGCCGAAGGATGCCAAGACGGCGGCTGCAAAGCCCGCGGCGGCGAAGCCGGTTGCTGCCAAGCCTGACGCGGCCAAGCCTGACGCCAAGAGCGCTGCGAAACCGGCCGGGACCAGGCATGCCGCCGCCAAGCCCGATGCGGCGGCGAAACCTGCCGCAAGCGTCGACCAGCCTGCCAAGCCGGCCAAGCCCAAGGCCGCGACCAAGCCTGCCGCCAAGCCGGCCAACAACAGTTGACGCCCGCTTGGAATTAAACCGCAGCCCGCACTTCGCACTTGCGGCAGCGCGGTTTGCGGCGATTCCAGTAGCCACTCTCCGACCTTTGCCCTAAGCCTCGACCGCTTGCCAGCCGTTCCGGCAGGCTCGATACTGTCGGCAATGAGGCAAGCCCGAGACACAACGGGTTCTGGCAAATGAGGGGAGTTTTCCATGGAGCGCATCTGGCTCAAGCAATATCCGCCCGGCGTGCCTGCCGATATCGAGCCGACCCAATACGCATCGCTGGTCGACCTCTTGGAGGAGAGCTTCGCCAAGTTCGCCGATCGCAAGGCGTTCATCTGCATGGACAAGTCGATCAGCTATCGCGACCTCGACCAGATGTCGCTGGCGCTCGCCTCCTATCTGCAGGGACGCGGCCTGCAGCGCGGCGCCCGTGTCGCCATCATGATGCCGAACGTGCTGCAATATCCAGTCGCAACCGCGGCTGTGCTCCGCGCCGGCTTTACCGTGGTCAACGTCAACCCGCTTTACACCCCGCGCGAGCTCGAGCATCAGCTCAAGGATTCCGGCGCTGAAGCCATCATCGTGCTGGAGAATTTTGCGCACACGGTCGAGCAGGTCATTGCAAAGACGCAAGTGAAGCACGTCATCGTCGGAAGCATGGGCGACCTGCTCGGCTTCAAGGGCGTAATCGTCAACCTCGTGGTCCGCCGCGTGAAGAAGATGGTGCCGGCCTGGTCGCTGCCGGGCGCAGTGTCCTTCAACGACGCGGTGTCGGCCGGCCGCGGCATGACGTTCAACAAACCAAAGCTGTCACCGGGCGACGTCGCCTTCCTGCAATATACCGGCGGCACCACCGGCGTCTCCAAGGGCGCCATTTTGCTCCACCGCAACATCGTCGCCAACGTCCTGCAGAACGACGCCTGGCTGCAGCCGGCGTTGGCCGCGCCGCCGCATGTCGACCAGCTCCTGATCGTCTGCGCGCTGCCGCTCTATCACATCTTCGCGCTGACGGCGTGCTATCTGCTCGCGGTGCGCGCTGGCGGCTGCAATCTGCTGATCCCGAATCCCCGCGATATCGCCGGCTTCGTCAAGGAGCTGGCCAAGTACCAGGTCAACAACTTCCCGGCCGTGAACACGCTCTACAACGGCCTGATGCACCATCCGGATTTCAAGAAGCTCGACTTCTCCAAGCTGAAGATCTCGAATGGCGGTGGCATGGCTGTGCAGCGGCCCGTCGCCGAACAGTGGAAGGCGATCACGGGCTGCTCGATCGCGGAAGGCTACGGCCTGTCGGAGACCTCGCCGACGCTGACCTGCAACACCACGACCAATCCCGAGTTCAACGGCACCATCGGCATCCCCGTGCCCTCGACCTGGATCTCGATCCGCGACGACGACGGCAACGAGGTGCCGCTCGGCCAGGCGGGCGAGATCTGCGCCAAGGGCCCGCAGGTGATGTCGGGCTACTGGAACAGGCCGGAGGAGACCGCCAAGGTGATGACCGCCGACGGCTATTTCCGCACCGGCGACATCGGCATCATGGACGAGAAGGGCTACACCAAGATCGTCGACCGCAAGAAGGACATGATCCTGGTCTCCGGCTTCAACGTCTATCCGAACGAGATCGAGGAAGTGATCGCGAGCCATCCGGGCGTGCTGGAATGCGCCGTGATCGGCGTTCCCGACAGCGGGTCCGGCGAGGCGGTGAAGGCGTTCGTGGTGAAGAAGGACCCGAACCTCAGCACGGAGGATGTGATCAAGTTCTGCCGCGAGCAGCTCACCGGCTACAAGGTGCCCAAGCAGATCGAATTCCGCACCGATCTGCCGAAGACCAATGTCGGCAAGATCCTGCGCCGGGAGCTCCGCGACGAGAAGAAGGCGGAGGCGGCGTAATCCGCGCCTTGGTTCATGACTGATTTCGGCGACATCACGCCGGCCGGCATTCTCGCCTTCTGGCGCGAGGCCGGCCCCGAGCGTTGGTACAAGCACAGCGACGCGTTCGACGCGGAGGTGAGGCGCCGCTTTCTGCCGCTGTGGCAGAAGGCCGCCGCCGGCGAGCTGGCGTCATGGGAGGCAAGCGACGAGGGCGCGCTCGCGCTCGTCATCGTGCTCGACCAATTTCCGCGCAACATGTTCCGCGGCACGCGGCAAGCCTTTGCCAGCGACGCGCTGGCACGGGATGTCGCCCGCCGCGCCGTCGAACAAGGCACAGATCGCAGGATCGATCCGCTCCTGCTCGAATTTCTCTATATGCCCTTCATGCATTCCGAGCACCTGCCCGACCAGATGCACTGCGTCGCACTGTTTCAAAGCACTGATAATACGGAAAACCTGAAATACGCCCGCGAGCATGCCGACATCATCCGCCGGTTCGGCCGCTTCCCCCACCGCAACCACCTGCTCGGCCGCGACACGACCGCGGAAGAGCAGGCCTTCCTCGACGCCGGCGGCTTTGCCGGCTGATGACATAAGGTGAAGGGCCGCAGGCCCCGCCGCTTCCCGTGTCACTATCCTTGGCGGCAATATTGTGCAGTCCGGCCGCACGGTCTAAAAAGCGGGACCGATTTTCAGGGAGACTGACGATGGCGATCCAGACTGGCGAGAAGCTGCCCGAGGCGAAATTCCGCGTGATGACGGCGGAAGGCCCGCAGGTGAAGACCACCGACGACATCTTCAAGGGCAAGAAGGTGGCGCTGTTCGCGGTGCCCGGCGCCTACACCGGCACCTGCCACAAGATGCATCTGCCGAGCATCTTCCTCAACGCCTACGCGATCAAGGACAAGGGCGTCGACACCATCGCCATCGTCTCCGTCAACGACGCCTTCGTCATGAACGCCTGGAAGCGCGACACTGACCAGCGCGACGAGGCGATCTTCCTCGCCGACGGCAATGCCGACTTCACCAAGGCGATCGGCATGGAGCTGGATGCCTCCGGCAACGGCCTCGGCATCCGCTCCAAGCGCTACTCGATGCTGGTCGAGGACGGCGTGGTCAAGAAGCTGAACCTCGAGGCGATGCCCGGCAAGGTCGAGGTGTCCGGCGGCGATACGCTGCTCGGGCAGCTGTAAGGCGGCCACTGCCTTCAGCCACATCTGACACCGTCATGCCCCGCGAAAGCGGGGCATCCAGTACGCCGGGGCTTCTCGGTTCAATCACAAGCGTCTCGGAATACTGGATCGCCCGGTCAAGCCGGGCGATGACAGTTGAGAATGAGGCGGCGTCGGTGACGACAGTCCCCGCTACTCCGCGATCCTCTGCTGCAACCGCGCCTTCACGATCCCGTCCCGTGCGAGCTGATCTGCCCGCTCGTTCTCGGGATGGCCGGCGTGGCCCTTGACCCAGTGCCATCGGATTTCGTGCTGTTTCAGCGCGGCATCGAGGCGCTGCCATAGTTCGACATTCTTGACCGGCTTCTTGTCGGCGGTGCGCCAGCCATTGCGCTTCCAGCCGTGGATCCAGCCGGTGATGCCCTGCCGCACATACTGGCTGTCGGTGTAGAGATCGACCGTGCACGGTCTCTTGAGCGCTTCGAGCGCGGAGATCGCCGCCATCAATTCCATCTGGTTGTTGGTGGTGTGGCGCTCGCCGCCGTTCAGCTCTTTTTCCTTGTCGCCGAACTTCAGGATCGCGCCCCAGCCGCCTGGCCCGGGATTTCCCGAGCACGCGCCATCCGTATAGATCGTGACAATCGGAAGCTCGCTCACGCGACCAGTCCTGACGGCGTCAGCCCATAGTCGCGCACACTGGAGACGCTCTGGTGGAAGCGCAGCTTGCGGACATATTCCAGCGGATCCTTCGGCTTGACCAGCGCGCCCGGCGGCACGTTGAGCCAATCGACCAGCCGTGTCAGCAGGAAACGGATCGCAGCTCCGCGCGCGAGTAGCGGCAGCGCGGCCTCTTCCGCCTCGGTGAGCTTTCGCACCCGGCCATAGGCGTTGAGGAAGGCACGCGCCTTGGTCACGTTGAACGAATGATCCGGCTCGAAGCACCAGGCGTTCAGGCAGATCGCGACGTCATAGGCCAGCATGTCGTTGCAGGCGAAGGTGAAGTCGATGATGCCCGAGAGCTTGTCGCCGAGGAAGAAGACGTTGTCGTTGAAGAGATCGGCGTGGATCACGCCCTCCGGCAGGTTGCTCGGCCAGACGCCGCCCGAGAGATAGTCGAGTTCAGCGGCGAGGAATGCACGCAGGCCCGGCTGCACCTCGTCGGCGCGGCTTGCTGCCGCATCGAACAGCGGCCGCCAGCCGGAGACCGAGAGCGCATTGGCGCGATTGATCGCGAAATTGGCGCCGGCCAGATGCATCCTGGCCAGCCCGTCGCCGACGCCGGCGCAATGGGCCGCGGTCGGCTTGCGCGGCCAGACGCCCTCGAGAAAGGTGATGATCGCGGCAGGCCGGCCCGACAGCTCGCGCAGCGCCTCGCCGTCCCTGGCCTTCACCGGCAGCGGACAGTTGACGCCGTGCTCGGCCAGATGCGTCATCAGCGCGAGGAAGAACGGCAGATCGTTCTTCGCCACGCGCTTCTCATAGAGCGTGAGGATGAACGAGCCTTTGCTCGTGTGCAGCAGGAAGTTGGAATTCTCGACACCCTCGGCGATGCCCTTGTAGGAGAGCAATTCGCCGAGGTCGTATTGCTTCAGGAAATCCGCAAGCTCGTCGGCGGCAACGTCGGTGTAGACCGCCATAAAAGTCTACTCGGCGGCGGCTTCAGGGCGCACCTGACGCGGCAGCGGGAAGAACTCGTTCTCTTCCGCCGCCGAGACCGTCTCGACATGCAGCGTGTAGCGTTCGGCGAACGCGTCCATGATCTCCTCGACGATCACTTCCGGTGCGGACGCGCCCGCGGTGATGCCGAGGCTCTTGATGTTGCCGAACCTGGTCCAGTCCAGGTCGGTGGCGCGCTGCGCCAGCACGGCGATCCCACAGCCTTCGCGCTCAGCAACCTCGCGCAGGCGCTGCGAGTTCGACGAGTTCGGCGCGCCGACCACGATCAGGGCGTCGACCACCGGCGCCACCTTCTTCACCGCGAGCTGGCGGTTGGTGGTCGCGTAGCAGATGTCTTCCTTGTGCGGGCCGTTGATGTTCGGGAAGCGCTCCTTGAGCAGCGCCACGATCTCCGCGGTGTCGTCGATCGAGAGCGTGGTCTGGGTCACGAAAGCCAGGTTGTTCGGATCCTTCGGCGAGATCGTCTTGGCGTCCTCGGCGGTCTCGATCAGGGTTACGGCGCCGACGGGGAGCTGGCCGAGCGTACCGACCACTTCGGGGTGATGGGAGTGGCCGATCAGGAAGATCTCGCGGCCGCGCTTGAAGTGGATGGCAGCCTCGCGGTGCACCTTGGTCACCAGCGGGCAGGTCGCATCCAGCGAGAACAAATTGCGGGACGTGGCATCGGCCGGAACCGATTTCGGCACGCCATGGGCCGAGAACACGACCGGCGCGGTCGTGTTCTCCGGGATTTCGGCGAGCTCCTCGACGAAGATCGCGCCCTTCTTCTTCAACCCGTCGACGACGTATTTGTTGTGCACAATCTCGTGGCGAACATAGACGGGGGCGCCATATTTATCGAGCGCCCGTTCCACGGTGTCGATCGCCCGGACCACCCCGGCGCAGAAGCCGCGGGGAGAACAAAGCACGATCTTGAGGTCTGGTTTGGCTGACATTGAGCGATCTCGGGACCGAATCACCCGTTTCGCCTTCTGGCGGGGGCGGTCGATGGATGGAAAGGGCTTAAAACGGTCTGCTTGGACTTTATGGGCAGTTCAGAGGGAATTGGGCCCCCTTTCGGGCGCTGTCAAGGCACTATCTATAGCAGAACCATTGCGTGGCTACCCCCTCCCGGCTTATATAGCGCGAATTCCCTGTCATCGCTGATGACCACCGGTTTCGCCTCCTGAGGGGTGGGCGAAGCACAAAGGAGATTTGCCATGAGCAACGCACCTCTGATGCCCAAGGCGACCGCCGTCTGGCTGCTCGACAACACCGCGCTGACCTTCGATCAGGTCGCCGATTTCACCAAGATGCATCCCCTCGAGGTGCGCGCGATCGCCGACGGCGACGCCGCCCAGGGCATCAAGGGCATGGACCCCCTCTCCAACGGCCAGCTGACCCGCGAGGAGATCGAGAAGGGCGAGAGGAATCCGGACTACCGGCTCCGCCTCCAGGAGAGCAAGGTGGTGCTGCCGCCCCAGCCCAAGCGCAAGGGCCCGCGCTACACCCCGGTCTCGCGCCGCCATGAGCGCCCGAGCGCCATCCTCTGGCTGCTGCGCAGCCATCCGGAGCTCAAGGACGCCCAGATCATGCGTCTGGTCGGCACCACCAAGAGCACCATCGCCAGCGTTCGCGACCGCACCCACTGGAACACCTCCCAGCTGACCCCGATCGACCCTGTCACCCTCGGCCTCTGCTCGCAGATCGAGCTCGATTTCGAAGTGGCGCGTGCCGCCAAGGAAAAGCCGATCGACGCAGCCTATGGCGGCGCCACCCTGCTGCCGGCCTCGGAGACCACCAAAAAGGACGAATACGAGCCGGCCGAGCGCTCGAGCGACGATCTCAACGTCGATGCCGTGTTCGCCAAGCTCAAGACGCTCGGCGGCAAGAAGCAGGACGAAGAGGAGTCATAGAAACTCCTCACAGAGAACACGATCAAAACGCGGCGGGCCAATCCGCCGCGTTTTGTTTTGGCTTTTGAACGGACCATAGCGCGATCGTAGCCCGGATGGACTCCGATCACGGCCGATCGGGATGGTTCAACATGTACTCGCCGAGATCGCGCTGGCGGCGGTCAGAGCGGGTGATCGCGGCATTGCGCTGAACGTCGCGGTCCTTGCGGCAGGCCACGTATTCCGGGGAGCCCTGCGCAAAGCCGCGGCTCTGGCACACCGCGTCGTCATCGTCGCCACCCATCGCCACCGGCGTCTGGTAGCGCGCGGAGCAGGCGGAGAGGATGAAACCCGCCAACGCGATCGCAAGAAACGGCTTCGAATTCATGGCAGGCCCTTCATCCTTCGAGACGCGCGCCAGGCGCGCTCCTCAGGATGAGGGTTGAGCGGAAAAATGCGGCCACTTCAAGCCCCATCGCGCCCCTCACATCCGCCCCTTCAGCGCCTCGCCGATCTCGTCCAGCACCTTGGGATCCTCGATCGTCGCCGGCATGGTCCAGGACTCGCCGTCGGCGATTTTTTTGATGGTGCCGCGCAAAATCTTTCCTGAGCGCGTCTTGGGGAGGCGGCCAACGGTGATAGCGAGCTTGAAAGCCGCAACCGGACCGAGCTTGTCGCGCACCAGCGCGACGATCTCCTTCTCGATCTCGGCGGGCGCGCGCGTCACGCCGGCCTTAAGCACCAGGAAGCCGCAGGGCACCTCGCCCTTGATCGCATCCTTGACGCCGAGCACGGCGCATTCGGCGACATCGGGATGCGAGGCCAGAATCTCCTCCATGCCGCCGGTGGAGAGCCGATGGCCGGCGACATTGATGATGTCGTCGGTGCGGCCCATGACAAAGACGTAGCCGTCCTCGTCCTTGTAGCCGGCATCCGACGTCTTGTAGTAGCCGGGGAATTCCGTGAGGTAGGCCTCTTTGAAGCGCGCATCCTGATTCCACAGCGTCGGCAGGCAGCCCGGCGGCATCGGCAGCTTGATGACGATCGAGCCCATGGTGTTCGGACCGACGGGCCTTGCGGCCTCGTCGACCACGTCGACCTGGTAGCCCGGCATCGGCACCGTCGGCGAGCCGTGTTTCACTGGAAGCATGCCGAGGCCGACCGGATTGCCGGCGATGCACCAGCCGGTTTCCGTCTGCCACCAATGGTCGATCACCGGCACCTTCAACTGCTGTTCCGCCCATTCCACCGTCGGCGGATCCGCGCGCTCCCCGGCGAGGAACAGCGTGCGGAATTGCGACAGATCGTATTGTCGGATGAATTTGCCTTCCGGATCCTCTTTGCGGATCGCGCGGAACGCGGTCGGCGCGGTGAAGAAGGCGACCGCCTTGTGCTCGGAGATCACGCGCCAGAATGCGCCGGCATCGGGAGTGCCGATCGGCTTGCCCTCATACATGATCGAGGTCGCGCCGTGCAGCAGCGGGCCGTAGATGATGTAGCTGTGGCCGACGACCCAGCCGATATCGGAGCCGCACCACCAGACTTCGCCCGGCTTGACGCCATAGAGGTTGAACATCGACCATTTCAAAGCGACCAGATGGCCGCCATTGTCGCGCACCACGCCCTTGGGAATGCCTGTGGTGCCCGACGTGTAGAGGATGTAGAGCGGGTCGATCGCAGCGACGGGAACACAAGGCGCCTTCTTGCCGTCGTTCATCGCCTTGCGGCGCAGGCTTAGCCAATCGTAGTCGCGGCCGGGCGTAAGATCGCAGATCAGCTGCGGACGTTGCAGCACGATGCAGGCCTTCGGCTTCACGCTCGCGAGCTTGATCGCCTCGTCGAGCAGTGGCTTGTACTGCACGAGGCGGCCGAGCTCGATGCCGCAGCTCGCGGAGAGAATGAGCTTCGGCTGCGCATCGTCGATGCGGGTCGCAAGCTCCTTTGCGGCAAAGCCGCCGAACACCACGGAGTGCACCGCGCCGATCCGCGCGCAGGCGAGCATCGCGACCACAGCCTCCGGCACCATCGGCATATAAAGAATGACGCGGTCGCCCTTGGCGACGCCAAAATTCTGCATGATGGCGCCGAGCGCCTGCACCTCGGCCAATAGCTCGGCATAGGTGAATTTGGTGACGCTATTGGTCAGCGGCGAATCATGGATCAGCGCGACCTGGTCGGCGCGGCCGCGTTCGACATGGCGGTCGAGCGCGTTGTAGCAGGTGTTGACGACGCCGCCCGTGAACCAGCGGCCATATACGCCCTGCGAGGCATCGAAGATCGTCTTCGGCGGTTCGATCCAGTCGATCTCCGTGGCCGCCTCGGCCCAAAAGCCCTGGGGATCGGCCAGCGAGCGCGCGTGGATCTCGCGATAGAGACTCTTCCCCTGGATGCTCATTCCCGCGCTCCCGTTCCCTTTTGTTCGCCTGGCTCTGACCCTGCGGCAGGACGGAGGTCCCGCCAATGACAGGGATCAATACCAGCGACGTTTGAGGGCTATTTTCCCGGGAACGGGCCGCGGTTCAAGCTGAAAAGGATGGGTCTTTTGGGGGAAGGTACTGCGGCCGCGAAGGCGCGGCGCTCCCTCTCCCGCTTGCGAGGGAGAGCTGGGGGGCGTCGCCTCTCAGCTCTCCATCGCATTCAGCCGCTGCAAGCGGTCCTGCATGATCTTCTTCAGATCATAGCCAGGGCGGCGGAAGCTGGCGTCGCGCGTCGCGAGAAAATCGCGCTGGGTTTTGCGCAGGTCGCCGGCTGAACGCGCCTTGGACGCCTTCAGCACGCGCTCATAGGTCTCCGCGATCTGACGGTCGAGCACGCCGAGCTGCGGATCGGCGCAGATCACCTTCTCGACTTCGCGCTTGGCCGTGGCGCAGTCGAACGACGGGCCATTGCCGGAATTTGCCGCGAGCGGCCGCAACGGCTCGGCGCCGAATTTCGCGATCTCGGCGATCATGGTGCGGCGGCCGGCGGCGGCGTTCTCGTTGCCGGGGTCGAGCTTCAGCGCGGTCTCGTAATCGGCCAGCGCCTTCTTGCGCTCACCCATCTTGGTGTAGAGCACGGCGCGGTTGTTGTAGGCCTTCGCGAAGTTCGGATCGAGCTTCAGCGCCTCATTATAGTCGCTCAGCGCAGCACCAAGCTCGCCCTTGAACTGGTAGGAATCGCCCCGGTTGGTGAAGAAATTCGGCCGCGGCGCCAGTCGCAGCGCCTGGTCGTAATCGGCGATCGCCTTGTCGTACTCGCCCATCGCAGCCAGTGCCAGGCCGCGATTGTCGTAATATTCCGGCACCTTCGGATCGAGCCTGATCGCCTCGCCGTCATCGGCGACCGCCTTGTCGAGCTGACCGAGCTTCTTGTAGGCCGCGCCGCGATTGGTGAAGCTGCGCGGCCGGTTCGGATCGAGCCGTAGCGCCTCGCTGAGATCGCGGATTGCCTTCTCGTTGTCGCCGCCGAGATAATAGGCCACGCCGCGGTCGGACCAGGCCTGCGCATCATCCGGTTTCAGCTTGATCGCCCGGTCGTAATCGGCGAGCGCGCGGTCAAGCCGGCGCTGGGTGGTGTAGACCACGCCGCGCAGCTCGTAAGACTCGGCATCCTGCGGATCGAGCTCGATCGCCTTGCTGAGATCAGCCGCTGCGCGGTTGAGATCGCCGCCGGCCTCGCGCAGGAGGTCGCCGCGCAGACGCCAGGCTTTTGCATTCTTGCCATCGAGCGCGATGGCGCGGTCGATGTCCCGCAGTGCCTGCGTCAGGCCGCCCGAGGTCCGCGCATTGGCGTCAGCGCGAACCAGCAGGGCCGTGGCGCGGTCGGAGGATGGATTTGAGGTCTGGTCGATGATGGCGCTGCACGCCGAGATCAATTCGGCGGGGGCAGCCTTGCTGCCCAGCACGCAATCGACGCCGGCAGAGGCCGGGGCGATAAGGACAAGGCTCATCGCAGCGCTGAGCAGCAAGGCGCGAAGCGAGGTTTTGGCAAACGGCAACGTTTGCGCGGAAGGACGCGTGCCGCACATGGCATAGGCTCCGTGACATCAGGTTTTCACCATTGTCGCGGAGAGCGAGGGTTCGGTTCAAGCCAAGGCCATCGTGAGGGCGGACGGTGGCTGCACTCCCCTCGCCCCGCGTGCGGGGTGAGGCGAAGACCACCGCTAATACCCATCCACCCCGTCCAGCCGTCGCAGCCTGTCCTGCATCGCCTTCTTCAAATCATACCCCGGCCGCCCAAACTCAGCATTCCTGCGCGCGATGAAATCATCCTGTTCGCGCTGGAGATTCTTGGCCTCGGCAGGATTGCGCGCCTCCCGGACCACGCGTGCGCTCGACGCAAAGATCTCGCGGTCGAGATCGGCGAGCTCGCGATTTCCGCAGATCGCCCTTTCCACGGCACGGCGCGCATTCCTGCAATTGAAGCTGGGCTTGCCGGCGACGGCCATCTGCGCGCCGATCCGCTCGAGCTCGCGCGCCATCGCCTTGTGATTGGCCTTGGCCTTCTCGTGGTTCGGATCGATCCTCAGGGCTGCACCGAAATCCTGTACCGCCTTGGGCTTGTCGCCCTTCTTCAGCCAGAGTTCGCCGCGGGCGTTGAAGAGGTCGGCGAGGGTCGGATCGAGCAGAAGAGCGCGGCTGTCGTCCGCGATCGCGCGGTCGACCTGGTCGTGCCGCGCCAGCAGCGCGGCGCGCGCGATCAGCGCCTTGACCAGGTCCGCCTTCGCCGTCTTCTCGTTGTCGATGACCGAAGCGCAGGCAGAGCTAGCCTTGTCCAGGTCGTCGGCCGCGGCAGCAGCGAGGCACGGCGCGATGTCGACCTGGGTGACAGCTGCCGGCTCGCCACCGGTCGCAGCATGGGCCGCGCCGAACGAAAACGCACAGAGCAGCACCACTCCTGGCAGTTGAATGAGATTTTGAAAACGCATGCGTCCTGCAGCCGGAAAGTCTTGCCTTAAGGTCTTGCCTTGCGGCCGTACTATCCATCATACGGCCGGATTGGTGCTAGCTTGTGGCGTCGCTCAAATCGGTTTCGGGGACTAACGTGTCGACATTCGAATGGATCATCGCGCTTCTGCTCGGCGCCGTTGCCTTATCGGCGCTGGCGCGGCGGATCAAGGTCCCCTACCCGACCTTCCTCGCCATCGGCGGCGCGCTGATCGCCTTCGTGCCGTCGAGCCCGACCTGGGCGCTGGAGCCCGACCTGGCACTGGCGCTTTTTGTCGCACCGGTGCTGCTGGACGCCGCCTTCGATACCTCGCTGCGCGATCTTCGCAACAACTGGGTTCCAGTCTCGACCCTGGTGGTGGCCGCGGTCGGCCTGACCACCGTCGGCGTCGCCTATGTCGCGCACCGGCTGATGCCCGACATGCCCTGGGCCGCCGCAATCGCACTCGGAGCCATCGTGGCGCCGCCGGATGCCGCGGCCGCGGTCGCGATCCTGAGCCAGGTCAAGCTGCCCCACCGCATGGTGAAGGTGCTGGAAGGCGAGAGCCTGCTCAACGACGCAACCGCGCTCTTGATCTATCGTATCGCGGTCGGCGCGGTCGCCACCGAGCACCTGACATGGAGCCAGGTCGCACCGACCATGGCGCTGGCGCTGGTCGGCAGCGTCATCGCCGGCCTGGTCGCAGGCCGCATCATTCCGCTGTTCATGGAGCGGGTGACTGAGGCGCCGAGCGCCATCCTCGTGCAGTTCGCGACCACCTTCATGGTCTGGATCGCCGCCGAGCACCTCGGCCTCTCCGGCATCCTCACCATCGTCGTCTATGCGATCACCATCGCGCGTACCGCGCCGGCACGCATGCCGGCACGGCTGCGCGTGCCGTCCTATGCGGTCTGGGAGACGATGGTGTTCGTGCTCAACGTCCTCGCCTTCATGCTGATCGGCATGCAGATGCGCCCGATCTGGACGCGGCTCAGCGAGGACGTGCGCTGGGAATACTGCATGGCCGCGGCCTGGATCCTGCTCACGGTAGTCCTGGTGCGGCTGTTGTGGATCACAT
This sequence comes from Bradyrhizobium cosmicum, assembly GCF_032290525.1. Taxonomy (GTDB): domain Bacteria; phylum Pseudomonadota; class Alphaproteobacteria; order Rhizobiales; family Xanthobacteraceae; genus Bradyrhizobium; species Bradyrhizobium cosmicum_A. Next base: position 187,484 of record NZ_JASXTA010000008.1, read on the forward strand.
TCTATCGCACCACGCTCCGCGTCCTGATCGCGCATGGTATCTACCATCCGAAGGATCCGAAGGCCGTTGCCTCGCCGAAGGGCGGCTTGATCATCTCCTGGTGCGGCATGCGCGGCCTCGTCACGCTTGCCACCGCCTTTGCCTTGCCCGAGAACTTTCCCTATCGCGACTTCATCGTCTTCGTCGCCTTTGCGGTGGTGCTGGGCTCGCTGGTGATCCAGGGCCTGACACTGCGGCCGCTGATCCTCGCCTTCGGCCTTAGGGACGACGACCCCGTCGGCATCGAGGTCGCCCGCGCTCGTGCGGTGGCCTACCGCGCCGCGCTCGACGCGATCGAGGACGATCCGTCGGAAGAGGCAGAAATCCTCAGGCTCGAGTATCGCGCCATCCTGATGCAGGCCGACGATGATCCGCATGGCGGCATTGCCAATGGCGAACTACCCGCCGACCCACTGCGCCGCCGCGCCATCGAAGCCGCGCGCAAATCGATCTTCGAGCTGCGCGCCACCGAAGTGATCGGCGACGATGCGTTTCACAGGATCGAGGAAGAGCTCGATCGCGCAGAATTGAGCGCGGGGGGATAACCAACGTGCGCCAGATCACACAGTACGATTTGGCGTTGAACCGGATGGTCTTGTCGTAGACTCATTCCTCATGACGACCATGATCGACGACCGTCGTGTACGCGCGCGTGATGCGTCGCCTGCACGATATTTTTATCTCCACATGTCCCTGGCCTGCGCGGCGGTCGCCTTTCTCGGCTTCGCACCGACCTATTTTGTGCCGCTCGCCAACCGGACGCTGTCCGCGAGCCCGGTGATTCATTTTCACGGACTCTTGTTCTTCACCTGGACACTTTATTTCGTGCTCCAGACCTGGCTCGCGGCCTCGGGGCGCGTGGTCAACCACCGTTCGCTTGGCATCGCCGGAGTTTCGCTCGCGACCGCGATGACGATCTTCGGCTTTCTCGCCTCGGTGCATGTGATGCAGCACTTCGCCGCACTCGGGCAGAAGGATGCCGGCATCGGCTTCTCGATCGTCCCGATGAGCGGCATCGCCTTCTTTGCGGTGGTGTTCGTGCTCGCGATCATGAACACGCGAAAGCCGGAGATTCACAAGCGGCTGATGCTGCTCGCAGCGGTCTCGATCCTCGATGCCGCAATCGCGCGCTGGTTCCTCACCTTTCTCGCGCCTCCTGGGCCGCCCGGCCCGCCGCCGGTACCCGTGACGATCGCTCCAGCCGTGGTCGCCTCGCTGCTGCTCGTCATCGCCATGGTGCGCGACTGGCGCACCGAAGGCCGGGTGCATCCGGTCTACATCACCGGCACGCTGGCGCTGCTGGCGGTGAAGGTGCTGAACTGGCCGATCAGCGAGACCGCGGCGTGGCATTCTTTCGCCGGCGGGATTTTGGCGCTGGCGCAGTAGGTCTCGGCGTCGTCCCGGACAAGCGCAGCGCAGCGAAGCGCAGGGGACCCATAACCACAGGCCATCGTGGGTATGAAGACTCGGAGTGACGTCTCAGCAAAACGACTTCTTCCTGTGGTTATGGGTCCCGGGCGCGCGTTGCGCGCCCGGGGACGACAGCGGAGTGTGAGGCGGCTCTTACGCCCCCGCCTTGCACGTAATTCCGCCGTCCACCAAGAGCTCGATCCCCGTCACGTATTTCGACTCGTCCGACGCCAGGAACAGCGCGGCATTGGCAACGTCCCAGGCCTCGCCCATGTGGCCCATCGGCACCTGCGCATCGCGGGCGCGCCACATCGCCTCGACGTCGCCCTTGGCGTAGCTGTCGGCGAGACCTGCGGAATGCTCCACCATCGGCGTCTTCATCAGGCCGGGCAGGATCGCGTTCACGCGCACGCGGTTCTTCGCGAACTCGACCGCGGTGGAACGCGTCAACTGGTTCATCGCCGCCTTGCTGGCGTTGTAGCTGACATAGGAAATCCCGACATGGCGGATCGAGGCGATCGAGGAGATGTTGATGATCGAGCCGCCGCCCTGCTTCACCATCACCGGAATGACGTGCTTCATGGCGAGATAGGCGCTCTTGAGGTTGACGGTGAAGACGCGGTCCCAGCTTTCCTCGGCCACCTCGACCACGCTGCCCATCTCGGCGATGCCGACATTGTTGTCGAGCACGTCGATGCGGCCATAGGCCTGCAGGCACGCCGCCACCATGGCCTCGATCTCGCTCGCGCGAGAGACGTCGGCCGTAAACGCGGTCGCCTTGCCGCCTTCGCCGGTGATGATGTTCGCGGTCTCCTCGGCCGCAGCCCCGTTGCGATCGATGCAAAACACCTGAGCGCCCTCGCGCGCGAAGGTGACCGCGGTCGCCTTGCCGTTGCCCCAGCCGGGCCCGATCGAACCGGCCCCGACGACCATCGCAACTTTGCCCTTGAGCCGATCCATCGCGTGTTCTCCCTTATTTCTGCTGTTCGTCGCAGATGCTCATCTTGGTGACGTTAGCACCGATAGGATGGCCGACAATCTCCGAAAGAGTTTGGCACGTCCCGTCATGGCATAACCGCCATTCCCCCGCCGCGCCGGAATTGCCGAGCACCACCTCCGGCATCGGCGCACGGGCTGGCCTCCACTGAAACCAGCCGTCGACGAGCCGCGCCTCGGGCGGCGGCTCCATCCCCGGACCGGTGCCCTTGACGCGGGCCTGCACCAGTTCGAGGCCGGCGCGAGTGATGCGCCAGTCCTCCTGCCAGTCGACCTTCGCGATCGAGTGCGTCCATGCAAGCGTGAACGCAGACAGCGCAAGCGCCTTCGCAGCTCCCGCTGTCGCGAGGCAGAGGCTCACACCGCCTCGACCGTGGCCGGCGGACGCTGCCGCCACTGCCACAGCACCAGCGCTGCCGAGAGCACGAAACCCGCGGTATCGCTGAACGGGAAGTCACCGAGCAGGCACAACGCAGCGCCGAGCGCGACGACGCGTTCAAGCAGGGTCAATCGCGTGAACAGGAAGCCGATCGCGACCATGCCGAACAGCGCGATCGCCACCAGCGCCTTCAAGCTCGCGAGCGCCACCGCGCCATAGAAGCCGAGCTTTGCCGCCATGGGATCGCCGGCCTGCAGCATCAGCGCCGGCGAGTAGACGAAGATGAACGGAATGACGTAGCCGGCGAGCGCGATGCGCATCGCCTCCCAGCCGATCTTGTCCGGATTCTCCTTCGCGATCGGCGCGGCCGCGAGTGCGGCGAGCGCCACCGGCGGCGAGAGATCGGCCATGATGCCATAGTAGAACGCGAACATGTGGCTCGCGATCAAGGGCACGCCGAGCTTGGCCAGCGCAGGTGCCGCGAGCGCGGCGGTGATGATGTAGGTCGGGATGGTCGGAATGCCGGTGCCGAGCAGGATCGACAGCAGCATGGTCATGATCAGCGCCAGGAACAGGCTCTTCTCGCCGAGGCTGATCACCCAGCCGCCGAAGATGGTGCCGACACCGGTCTGGGACATCATGCCGATGATGACACCGACGATGGCGCAGGCCATGCCGACGGTGATGGCGGACTTCGCGCTTTCGGCCAGCGCGTCGCGGCAATCGCGCAAGGCCTTGAACCCGCCGCGGACGAAAGCGGTGATCACGATCAGGCCGACAACGACGCTCGCCACCGGCACGATCTGGAGGCCGTCGCGTGACAGCGCGGCGACGACGAACGCAAGCCCGATCCAGAAGATATAGCGGATCGCCATCGACGACGCGCCCGTCGTGATGGCAGTGCCAAGGATCAGTCCCACCGTGAGCGCAAGACCCATGCTGCCGGCATAGAGCGGCGTAAAGCCTTCGAACAGCATGTAGACAAGAGCCGCGAGCGGCAGCACGAGATACCAGCGCGTCACCAGCGCCTTCCAGGCGCTCGGAATCTCCGAGCGTTTCATGCCGACGAGACCATGCTTGCCGGCTTCCAGATGCACCATCCAGAACGCAGAGGCGAAATAGAGGATCGCGGGAATCGCGGCCGCCTTGACGATCTCCGAGTATTGGACGCCGAGCGTCTCGGCCATGATGAAGGCGACCGCGCCCATCACTGGCGGCATGATCTGTCCGCCCATCGAGGCCGTGGCTTCGACGCCGGCGGCAAAGGCGCGGCGGTAGCCGAACCTGATCATCAGCGGAATCGTGAACTGGCCTACGGTGACGACGTTGGCAACGCCGGAGCCGGAGATCGTGCCCATCATGCCGGAGGCGAACACCGCGACCTTGGCAGGTCCGCCGCGGGTGCGGCCAAACAGGCCGAGCGAGACGTCGGTGAAGAGCTGGATCATGCCGGCGCGCTCCAGGAACGAGCCGAACAGGATGAAGAGGAAGATGTAGGTCGCCGAGACATAGATCGGCACGCCGTAAAAACCTTCGGTGCCGAACGACAAATGCGTGACGATCTGATCGAAATCATAGCCGCGATGATTCAGCGGCGACGGCAGATATTGCCCGAAGAACCAGTACAGCAGACAGGCGCCGCACATCAGCGGCAGCGCCGCGCCCATCAGGCGCCGCGTACCCTCGAAGATCAGCACCGCGAGCAGCGTGCCGACCACGAGATCAAGCCTGGTCGGGTCGCCGTCGCGCGCGATCAAATCGGCATAGAAGATCCACTGGTAGAGGCCGCAGAAGAAGCCTGCGCCGCCGATGAGCCAGCCGAGTGCGCGGCCGAGATCGCTCTTGGCGGTGAAGTTGCCGATCAGCCCGAAGGTGAGCAGGACCAGGAAGCCGACATGAACGCCGCGCACGACCTGGCTCGGCAGGTAGTTGAAGGCGGCGACATAGAGCTGGAAGGTCGCGAACGCGATGCCGATCCAGTAGGCGAGCGTGCCCCACCGGCGGGGGCCAAAGCCCTCAGGAAAACCGTGCTCGAAATTGTCGAACTCGACCTTGATAGGCGCCGCCTCGGTGCCCTCTGCTTGCAACATCGCTAATCCCCGCGCCCGATCGGGCGTTCCTACAGCGTTCGCGCCGCATCCTGAATACGTCATGCCGGGGCTTGACCCTGGCATCCACGATCTTTCTCGCCTGGCCTTAGAACGTGGATGGCCGGGACAAGCCCGGCCATGACACTCCGACGATGGCCGGCCTACTTGATCAGCCCTTTTTCCTTGTAATAGCGGATCGCGCCCGGATGCAGCGGAACCGGACTGCCATTGGCCGCCGTCTCGAGCTTGATCTCCTTGCCCGCGGCGTGGGCATTCTGCAAATCCGGCAGCGACTCGAACACGAGCTTGGTCATCTGGTAGGCGAGATCGTCCGATACCGCCGAGCTGGTCACGAGATAATTGACCACGGCCGCGGTCGGCACGTCCTTGTCCTGTCCGGCATAGGTGTTGGCCGGAATGGTCGCGGAGATGAAGGGCGGACCGATCTTGTCGACGGTCTCCTTCGGCACCGACACCACCGTGATCGGGCTGGAGGTCGAGAGATCCTTGAGTGACGCCACGCCGAGGCCGGCCGATTGAAGGGTCGCACCCAATTGGCGGTTCTTCATGAGATCGACGGACTCGGCGAACGGCAGATATTCGACCTTGCCGAGGTCCTTGTAGCTCATACCGGCGGCGCCGAGGATCGCGCGGGAATTGAGCTCGGTACCCGACTTCGGCGCACCGACCGACAGGCTCTTGCCCTTGAGGTCGGCCAGCGTCTTGATGCCGCTCTCGGCGGTTGCGACGATCTGGATGTAGTTCGGATAGATCGCGCCGATGGTGCGCAGCTTGTCGAGCTTGGTCTTGAAGCCGGCCTCCTCGTCGCCGTCCCAGGCGGCTTTGAGCGCGTCGCCCAGTGTGAACGCGATTTCACCGCGGCCCTGCTGCAGCAGGATCAGGTTCTCGACCGACGCCTTGGTGGCCTGCACCTGCGTCTTCACGTTCGGAATCTTGTCGCCGTAGATCTTCCCGATCGCGACCCCGAGCGGATAGTAGACGCCGGAGGTGCCCCCGGTCAGCACGTTGATGAAGGATTGCGCCTGCGCGCAAGATGCCGACGCCGCCAGAGCAAAAGCCGCGGCCACGCCGAAAATCGTTCGTTTCATGGTTGTTGTACTCCCCAAACCGGCCGGGAAATTGGCCGGATGAGGAGTTCGGGTCAACCCATCCAAAAGGCAAAACAGGACTGCGGTAAATGGCCGTTCCGGCTGGACTTTTGGGAACCGGGCGAGATGCGGCCAGGTGGCGCAGGCAAGACGTGGCGGCCCCGGCAAGCCTTATTGGAACGTCATGTCCAGGCATTTGGAGATGTCGGAGCCGAGGCCGGAAGAGATGGTGATGCAGCCGCGGATCTTCCGCGCGGCCGTGTCGGCAGCCCAGACCGAGTAGCCGCCGGGGCCGAAGAACGAGTTGGTGTTCGGCGGCTCGGTCTCGGTAGCGTCGAAGTCGTAATGACCGTCGGTCTCGAAGACGCGCGGCTTCTTGGTGCAGCCGCCGTCCGTCTGGACGTTGATGACTTCCTTGTTGTCACGGGTCAGCGCCAGGGAGACCTGGCAGCGGAAATATTCCGAGGTCTTGGTGTTGAAGAGGTAAGTATAGGACTTGCAGGTCGCCGTGTTCAGCTTGCCCGGGGCAAGACCGCGGCTGCACGAAATCCGCTGGTTATGACTGAGTTGATAATCATCGGCCCGGGCGGCCGGCGCCAGCGCCGTCAACGACAATGCAGCAGCCCAGCAAAGTTTCACATGGCGCATCCGAATCATCCCCACCAATAATTTTGTCGAGTTGCGTTCTAGACGGAAAGCGGAACATAGTCGCGCGGGGTCGAAGGGAAAATCACAAACTGCTGGGCAGGATTTGATGCGCTGCGGCGCTTTCGCAAATTGACCTGTAAATGCCGTTCGTGATTTGTTCGAGACGGACAACCCCAATGGCGGGGAGGATGGATGATGGCATTTTCAAAAATGACATTTGCAGTTGTTTCGGCTGCACTCGCAGCCGCGTTCAGCGCGCCTGCGGTGGCACAGACCGCGGCAACGCCGTGGGAGCTCAAGCCCGACACGGGCTATGCCTATGACAAGGACGGCAAGACCTATTCGTACAAGATGGGCACCAGCAATGCCGGCGAGCTCCTGAAGGGCGCCAAGAAGGTGCCGAAGGGCACGCTGTTCTTCATTGGCCATAACGGCCAGCTCTACATGCGCAGCGGCCCGTATCTGGAAGGCGACGGCAAGTTCAAGTTCGGGCCGGATCAGTAAAGGACGCGGCGGCGCTCGTACCCGCTGTCGTCAACCACGTCATGCGCAACTGGTTGTCGCAGGCGCTGACGCCGCGGCTGGAGCGGTGTCTCCTCCGGCAATTCTGAACATCAATCGCCATCAAACGGCCGTTGCCGCCCTGCGCCAAACTGCGCATCATCTCACTGGTGAAGCGCAGGAGCATGTCATGGCCAGATCGGAATGGAGCTTCAAGAGCGCGGTCGAACTGTCGGCCGCATTGACCGCAAAGAAGGTCTCCGCGGTCGAGCTCACGCAGGATGCGATCGACCGCATCGAGCGGCACGACGGCAAGGTCAACGCCATCTGCGTCAGGGATTTCGACCGCGCGCTGAACGCGGCGCACGACGCGGACGCCGCATTGGCCCGCGGCGAGCGCAAGCCGCTGCTCGGCCTGCCCATGACGGTGAAGGAATCCTTCAACGTCGCCGGCCTGCCGACGACCTGGGGCTGGACACCGCAGAAGGATTTCAAGCCGGCGGAGGACGCGCTGTCGATCTCTCGCGTGAAGAGCGCCGGCGGTGTCATCCTCGGCAAGACCAACGTTCCCGTCGGGCTCGGGGACTGGCAGAGCTACAACGACATCTACGGCACGACCAACAACCCCTACGATCTCGGCCGCACGCCCGGCGGCTCATCGGGCGGCTCGTCCGCGGCGCTCGCGGCAGGCTACGGACCGCTCTCGCTTGGGTCGGACATCGGCGGCTCGCTGCGCGTGCCCGCCTTCCATTGCGGGGTCTATGCGCACAAGCCGACCTACAATCTCTGTCCAACGCGCGGACATACCCCGCCACCATTTCCGGCCGTCCCGATGGACCGCGATATGGCGGTGATCGGTCCGATGGCGCGGAGTGCAGCCGATCTGACCCTGCTCCTGGACGTGATGGCAGGCCCCGATCCGCTGGACCTCGGCATCGGATACAAGCTCGCACTGCCGGAGGCGCGGCACCAAGCCCTGAAGGATTTCCGCCTGCTGGTGATCGACAGCCACCCGCTGCTGCCTGCGAATGCCGATATTCGCGGCGCGATCGAGAAACTGACGGGACAATTGTCTCGCGCAGGCGCGAGCATCGCGCGCGAAAGCCCGCTGTTTCCCGATTTCACGGAAGCCTCGCGCCTCTACATGCGCATGCTGATGAGCTTTCTCGGCGCCTTCCTTCCGCCGGACGTTCTTGCCGGCGCGCGCGCCGGCGCCGCGCAGCTCTCGCCCGACGACAAGAGCCTTGCCGCCGAGCGGCTGCGCGGCATCACCAGCACCCACCAGGCCTGGGTGTTCGACGAGGGAGCCCGCGCCGGACTGCGCGCGCAATGGCGGCAATTGTTCAAGACATTCGATGCGGTGATCTGCCCGATCATGCCGACCCCGGCCTATCCCCATGATCATTCACCGCAGCAGGAGACGCGCCGGATCAACATCGACGGCAAGGACCACGTCTACCCGGACCAGCTTGCCTGGCCCGGCATTGCCACGCTGACGGGCCTGCCGGCAACGGCCATTCCGCTCGGCCTGTCGAAGGACGGCCTGCCGGTCGGTGTTCAGATCATCGGCCCCTTCCTCGAGGACCGCACGCCGCTCAAGCTCGCCGAGCTGATCGAGCGCGAGTTCGGCGGATTCGTGCCGCCGAAGGCATTCGAGGATTAGGCCCACCCGTCATTGCGAAGAGCTTTTGCGACGAAGCAATCCGCGCTCAACTATCGAACATGATCACACTGCGCAGCGTCTTGCCCGCTTTCATGTTGGCAAAACCTTCGTTGATCTCCGACAGCTTCAACTTGGCGGAGATCCAGTCCTCCAGGTGCAGCCGGCCGCGCAGGTAGAAGTCGACCAGCCTTGGCATGTCGACGCGAAAATGGTTCGAGCCCATCGACGAGCCCTGAATCCGGCGCTCGCGCAAAAAGTCAAAACCGTGCAGCTCGATCTTTTGGCCAAACGGGATCATGCCGACGATGGTGGCGGTACCGCCCGAGGCCAGCATCGCAAAGGCCTGCTCGGCGGTTTCCTTGCGGCCGAGCACCTCGAAGGAGTGATGCACGCCGCCGTTGGTGAGATCGCGCACCTGCTTCACGACGTCGCCGTCCGCGGGATTGATGATGTCGGTCGCGCCCAGCTTGGTTGCGAGTTGGAGCTTTGCCGGATTGGTGTCGATGGCGATGATGCGCCCCGCGCCTGCGATCTGCGCGCCGTTGATCGCGGCCATGCCGACGCCGCCGCAGCCGATCACGGCGACGGTCTCGCCGGCCGTCACCTTTGCCGTGTTCACCACCGCGCCATAGCCGGTGATGACGCCGCAGCCGATCAGCGCGGCGAGATCAAGCGGCATCTCCTTCCTGATTTTGACGATTGCGTTCTCGTGCACCAGCATCTGCTCGGCGAAGGACGAGAGGTTGAGGAACTGGTGTAGCTTCTCAGGCCTGGACCATTGCATGCGGTCGGAGACGCCGGGCAGCATCTTCACCGTGGTGTCGGTACAGAGCACGGTACGGCCCGTGGTGCAATTGTCGCACGTGCCGCAGAACACGGACAGGCAGGTGACGACGTGGTCGCCCGGCTTTACATAGGTGACATCGGAGCCGACCTGCTCGACCACACCGGCGGATTCGTGCCCGAGCACCGCAGGCAGCGGATGCGGATAAAGGCCCTCCATGAAATGCAGATCGGAGTGGCAGAGGCCGGCGACCGCGGTGCGGATCAGGACTTCGCGCGGGCCGGGCTTCGGCAGGCTGACCTCCTCGATGACCAGCGGCTGGTTGATTTCATGGAGGACGGCGGCCTTCATTGAACACTCCCTAACGTGTTTTTTTGTTTGATCGTAGCGCGCAGCCTACGCCGCCAGAACAACTTCGCCAACCTCGCTCATGCCGGCTGAGCTGTCGCCGAGCAGCAGCGCGGCGATCTTCTGCTGCGCAGCATTTTCCGTCAGCCGGAACGGATCGCTCGGCGATACCCGATGATCGATCACCAGGCGCGACAACAGCAGCCGGCGTGCGTCGCCGCGCATTTCGTGGATGCGATGCGCTTCCCAGGCGAGTGCGACTGCGCTCGCGACATGATAGAGCAGGCTGGTGGCGCGGCGCGCATCGGCCTCGTTCTCGGAAGTCCCTGCAACTTCGCGCGCAAAGCTGACCGCGCGATCGGTGAGGCCGGCCAGCCGGTCGCGCCAGGCCTGCGGCACCAAGGCGCTGTCGTCGAGCCGCGCGTGCAGATCGGCCGCGAGCGCGGATTCCGCGCCGTGACGGCCGACCGCGCGCCGGAGCGCATCGATGGCGACGATGTTGCCGGTGCCTTCCCAAACCGAACCGAGATGCGCATCGCGCAGCAGCCGCGCGGTGGCGAATTCCTCGATATAGCCGATGCCGCCGCGCATCTCGAGCGCATCGCCGCAAACCTTTCGCGCATCGCGCGTGGCGCGGAATTTCAGCGTCGGGGTGAGGATACGCAGCAGCGCCGCCGCATCCTGGCTGCCAGCCTCGGCGCGGTCGAGCGCGTCCGCGGTGAGGAAGCTCATCGACAGCGCCTGCTCGACCGGCAGCATGATTTTCAGCATCTGCCGCCGTCCGAGCGGCAGGTCGATGATGCGATTGCCGAACACCACGCGGTTCTTCGCCACCGTCATCGCGTCGTGATAGGCGCGCCGCATCAGCGCGGCGGATTTGACGCCGTTGGACAGCCGCGACGAATTCACCATCTCGGCCATCTGCACAAAGCCACGGTCGAGCTTGCCGACGGCGTAGGCGATCGCGCCATCGAGCTTGATCTCGCCCGAGGCCATCGAGCGGGTGCCGAGCTTGTCCTTCAGCCGCACGATCCGGTAGTGGTTCTGTGCGCCGTCGTCGAGGAAGCGCGGCATCAGGAACAGGCCGACGCCGCGCGTACCGGGGCCGGCGCCTTCGGGCCGCGCCAGCAGCATCACGACCTTGGCGTCGGCATTCGAGCAGAACCATTTCTCGCCGTACAGCCGCCAATGGTCGCCCTCCTCGACCGCGCGCGTGGTCAGCGTGCCGACGTCGGAGCCGCCCTCCTTCTCGGTCATGAACTGGCCGCCCTGGGTCAGCTTGCTCATGTCGGTCTGGGTGAGGCCGTCGAGATACTTCGCCTTCAGCGCCTCGCTGCCGAAATTCGCCAGCAGCTTGGCGCAGCCGTCGGTGACGTTGATCGGGCAGCCCATGCCGAATTCGGTCTGGTTGAAGAGGAAGGTGAAGGCGTGTTTTGCCACCACGGGATATTTTTCCGGCCAGCCCATGATGCCCTTGCGGATCGAGAGCGCGTGGATGCCGAACTCGCCGAACGCCGCGTTCTCCAGCTCGCGATAGGCCGGATGGTATTCGATCCACTGCACGTCGCGGCCGAACTTGTCGCGCTGGTGCAGAATGGGCGTGTGCCGGTCGGCGAGTCGCGCGCAGTCGTCGAGCGGGCCGCCTGCGAGTTCGCCGAGGCGGTCGAGATGTGGCTCGATGTGACGGAACAGCATCTCCGGCAAGTGAATGCGCAGCAGATCCGTCAGCGCCGGATCGGCCCGATAGAAATTCATGCCGGTGGTGTCGGGGGCCAGCAGCCCGGATTGCCCGGCCGCGACATTCTCTAGCTGACCTGTGGCCGGCTTGTGCATGATCGTCCTCTTCGTTCCCGCCCGACGGCAATTCTTTAGTGCTTGCCGCTTTGGATGATGTCGATCATGCTCCAGTGGCGAATGCGGTTAAAGCCGCAAATTGTCAGGGAGGCATGATCGCGGCGAAGGAGCCGTCCGCTCTGCGGAATTGTGGTTGTCCCCGCTGGTTGTCCGCGCGGCGGATGCATAGATCAGCGGCGTCCCGTCCCCGAGAGATCACGCCATGGAACACCCGAACTACAAGATCGCCCTCATCGTCGGTGCCGGCGAGGGCCTGAGCGCCTCGCTTGCGCGGCTGCTGTCTGCCCAAGGCATCCGCGTCGCGCTTGCCGCACGCAAAATCGAGAAGTTGGGCGCGCTCTGCAGCGAGACCGGCGCCAAGGCCTATGCCTGCAACGCCACCGAACCTGACGAGGTCGAGCGCCTGTTCGGCCTCGTCGAGCGCGAGATCGGCACGCCCGACGTCGTCGTCTACAACGCCAGCGGCCGCACCCGCGGGCCGTTCGTGGACCTCGTTCCGGCCGACGTCGCGCAGGCGATCGCGGTCAGCGCCTATGGCGGCTTCCTGGTGGCGCAGCAGGCGGCGAAGCGCATGCTGCCGAACCACCACGGCGCGATCCTGTTCACCGGCGCATCCGCGAGCGTCAAGGGTTATGTGCAGTCGGCGTCGTTCGCGATGGGCAAGTTCGCGCTGCGCGGTCTCGCGCAGAGCTTGGCGCGCGAACTGTCGCCGCAAGGCATCCACGTCGCGCATTTCGTCATCGACGGCGGCATCCGTAGCGCGGCGCGCACCGAACCGGCCGACAAGCCGGACTCGATGCTGGATCCCGACGCAATCGCGGCGAGCTACTGGAATGTGCTGCAGCAGCCGCGCAGCGCCTGGAGCTGGGAGCTGGAGCTGCGGCCCTGGGTGGAGAAGTTTTGAGGGCGGTATTTTGAGGCAATAACGTCACAATAACCGTCATTGCGAGCGAAGCGAAGCAATCCAGAGATGTCTCCGCGGAAGCAGTCTGGATTGCTTCGCTTCGCTCGCAATGACGAAAGAGAGGGAGCGACAATGACCACGGAAACCACCGTCGAGACCGGCACTAATGAACTGCTCTGCGTCATCCGCGACCGCGTCGCGGTGATCACGCTGAACCGGCCGGAGGCGCGCAACTCGCTGTCGGACGCGCTGACGCCGGCCCTGCGCACGATGATCCGCAGCTGCGGCGAGAACCCCGGCGTCGGCGCGCTGCTGCTCACCGGAGCAGGCGAAGCGTTCTGCGCCGGCGGCAACGTCAAGGGCATGGGCGCGCATCGCGACAAGGCCAAGCTCGATATGTCCTTTGACGACAAGGTCGCCGATCTTCAGGAGCGGCAGCGGCTGCTCACCGGTGCGCTGGTGTCGGTGCGCAAGCCGACCATCGCCGCCCTGCCCGGCCCCGCGGTCGGTGCGGGACTAGCCATCGCCATGGCCTGCGACATCCGCATCGCCGCGCAATCGGCCTTCGTTGCCGCCGGCTATGCCCGCATCGCGCTCAGCGGCGACTACGGAATCGCCTGGCTGCTCACCCGGCTCATCGGCACCGCGCGGGCGCGCGAATTGATGTTCACCGGCGATCGGGTCGATGCCGCGCGTTGCGAGGCGATCGGTCTCGTCAACCGCGTCGTGCCGGATGACAAATTGCAGGCCGAGGCATTTGCGATGGCCAAATCGCTGGCCGAAGGCCCGCGCCTCGCGCTGCGCTACATGAAGGACAATCTCGACGAGGCCTTGCAATTCGACTTCGAGACCGCGCGCGATCATGAGGCCGAACGATTGATCCGCTTGACCACGACGGCCGATCACAAGGAGGCCGTGCAGGCCTTCATCGAGAAGCGGAAAGCGGTATTCACGGGGAAGTAAGGGCAGTAGCCCGGATGCAGCGCAGCGAAATCCGGGACGGCTGCGAATGTGGCGCGAATCCTGGATTACGCTTACGCTCCATCCAGGCTACAAAAAAATGCCCGGCTCTGGTTTCACCAGGCCGGGCTCGCAGTGATGTCAGGCCGAGGCTGAGGGGCTTTCGGCCTGACGGGAAAGTGCTGCAAGGCGCCAGCTCGCGCAGGGAATGTCTTTCGGTGCGAGCCTGATCTCCTTGTCGAAGCGCACCAGCTTCCAGTCGTCCGGATGATTGACGAAGGCGAAGCCGGATTTGCGCGCGAGCGCGATCATGGTCTCGTTGGATCGCAACGTGTCGCCGAACATGTGCTCGGCGCCGAGCGCAGCGGCGCGGCATTCGAGATTCTTCATCAGCACGCTCGCGATGCCGTGGCCCTGCCAGCGGTCGTCGACCGACAGGCCGAACTCGAGTGTTGCGGTTTCGGCATGCAAGGCGTAGCGCGTTTCGGCGACGATGGTCTCGAAGCCATCGACCATCTTGGTCGCGACGACCGTGAACCGTTCGCGCTCGCCGACCTGAAGGAAGTCGTTCAGCAGGCCCTTCGGCAGTTCACTGATCGCACCGAAGAAGCGGTTGTAGCGAGAGCGAGTCGAGAGCGAGCGGAAATAGTGCTGAAGCTCTTCGGTGTCGCGCGGCTCCACGAAGCGAACGTTGATCGGCTCGCCGTGCCGGGTCCGCAGCACGTCCGAATATTGCTTCAAATCTTCCAGGCGGAGGGTGCTCATCACACGTGCTCGAGACGGAGGGGGACCGCCGGCGCCCCTGTGATCAGGCGGCGCCGGCCTGGCGGCCGATCAGGCCCGCCAGAAGGGTTTCTCTGCCTCGACGGCAATGTCCGACCAGGACAGCCCGACGTCGTTGAGATCGCGGCTGCTCCATTGCGCCAGCTCGCGACGGGTCCGGTAGCGCTCATGCCAGACATGGAGGCTCTCGCCGATCTGCTGGAGCAGGCCTGGCGCATGATCATTTGTCATCGAATTCTGGGTCAACGTAGACATTTTCAGCTCCTTGAGCTAACTTGACCGCCAATATCTGCTTCTTAGTGCACTGCGACAAACGACATTTTGTACCCTTTCGCATGAAATAAGCTCATGCATCCTGCTGCCCGATGACTGCCAGATTACCCTCCCTGAACGGATTGCGGGCCTTTGAGGCCGCCGCGCGCCATCTCAGCTTCACGCTGGCGGCGTCCGAGCTGAACGTGACCCAGACCGCGATCAGCCATCAGATCCGGCGGCTCGAGGAGGAGCTCGGCATCCGCCTGTTCATCCGCCAGAACCGCGCGCTGGCGCTGACGCCGGAGGCGCGCGACTATCTGCCGGGCGTCCGCGCCGCGTTCAACGACCTCCGTCTCGCCACCGACCGGCTGCTGCGCCGGGACGACGACAAGGTGCTGACGGTCTCGACGCTGGCCTCGCTCGCGGCAAAATGGCTGCTGCCGCGGCTGACCGATTTCCAGGAGAGCCATCCCGGCATCGACGTCCGCATCACCACCTCGACCAGCCTCGTCGACTTTCAGCGCGACAATGTCGATGCCGCGATCCGCTACGGGCGCGGCCAGTGGCCGGGCCTGCGCGCCGACTGGCTGATGGCGGACGAGCTGTTTCCGGTGTGCAGCCCCTCGCTGCTCCGGGGCACCAAGTTGCTGCGCACGCCCGAGGACCTCAAAGACCATGTGCTGCTGCACACCAACAACAGCGACGACTGGCGCCTATGGCTGACTGCGGCAGGCCTGCCTGCCGGCATCTCACGGCAGCCGGGCATCACCTTCGACATGACCTTCATGACGGTGCAGGCCGCGATCGACGGCATCGGCGTGGCGATGGGGCGGACCTCCTACGTCCAGGACGACATCGCCAAGGGCCGGCTCGTGGTGCCCTTCAAGATCGCGCTGCCGGCCGATGCCGGCTTCTATCTGGTCGCGCCGGAGGGCCGGCGCGAGGCGCCCAAGCTGGCTGCATTCCGCGAGTGGATGATTGCTGCAACGCAGAATAAAGCCTGAAAAATCATCAGTTTTCCCGGCAAATTCGATTGACTCCCAACGTCCCGCGCGAGAGGGGTATGACAGATTGTCGCAGCATCAATCTGTCGCCTTGCCGTGAACTCAGTTCCGGTCCGGCCACGCCTTTCAGGGGAGTCAATTCATGGCTGGATCAGCAACCAATCCGCCCGAGATCAAGTCGCGCATCGGCGCGATCCTGCGCGCCACGTCGGGCAATTTCCTCGAGCAATTCGACTTCTTCCTGTTCGGCTTCTATGCCGCCGCAATCGGCAAGGCGTTCTTTCCCTCGACCGACGAGACGGCATCGCTGCTCAACACCTTCGGCGTGTTCTGGCTCGGCGCGTTGATGCGTCCCGTCGGCGCGATCGTGCTCGGCGCCTATATCGACCGCATCGGCCGCCGCCAGGGCCTGATCGTCACGCTCGCCATCATGGCGATCGGCACGGTGGTGATCGCGTTCTGCCCGAGCTATGCGAGCATCGGCATCGCCGCACCCGTGATCGTGCTGATCGGCCGTTTGCTGCAGGGCTTCTCCGCCGGCGTCGAGCTCGGCGGCGTGTCGGTGTATCTTGCGGAGATCTCGACGCCCGGCAATCGAGGCTTCTACACCTCGTTCCAGTCCTCGAGCCAGCAGGTCGCGATCTTCGTGGCCTCGATCCTCGGCTTCATCCTCTCCGAGGTGATGCCGGCCGACACCGTCGCCGCCTGGGGTTGGCGCATTCCCTTTTTCGTCGGCTGCATGATCATCCCGCTGATCTTTTTCCTGCGGCGGACGCTGGAGGAGACGCCGGCCTTCCTCGCGATGAAGAAGCATCCGACCGCAAACGAAGTGTTCGCCTCCGCGCTCTCCAACTGGCGCATCGTCCTGCTCGGCATGATGATCGCGATCCTGACGACGACGACGTTCTACTTCGTCACCGTGTACACGCCGACCTTCGGCAAGACCGTGCTGAAACTGTCGACACAGGACGCGCTGCTGGTCACGCTCCTCGTCGCCGTCACCAACTTCTTCTGGAATCCGGTCGGCGGCGCGCTGTCCGACCGCATCGGCCGCAAGCCGGTGCTGCTCGCCATCGCCGGCCTTGCGCTGGTGACGGCCTATCCGGCGCTGCACTGGCTGGTGGCCGCGCCGAGCTTCGGCAAACTGCTCGCCGTGGAGATGATGTTCTCGTTCTATTTCGGCGTCTACAGCGGCACCATGCTCGGCGCTCTCGTCGAGATCGTGCCGGCGCACGTCCGCACCACCTGCTTCTCGCTCGCCTTCGCGCTCGCTGCAGCGCTGTTCGGCACCTTCACGCCGTTCGCTTCGACCTTGCTGATCGAGCACACCGGCGACAAGGCCTCGCCCGGCTATTGGCTGATGCTTGCGGCGCTGCTCGGTATCATCGCGGCCTCGACGGTGTATCGCGGTGGCAAGACGGTGCCGACATATGACGCGGTGGCCGAGCCGGTGGCGGGGCATTAGCTCGCTGTCATTCCGGGGCGCCCAAAGGGCGAGCCCGGAATCCATTTCTCCCAGCATTCCTGCCGCACAATGGATTCCGGGCTCGATGCTTCGCATGGCCCCGGAATGACGGTGGAGAGACTACAACTCCACCACCACGTAATCGCTCTCGACTTTCACCGGGATGGTCTCCGCGACATACGGCCCCTTCACCACGCTCGCGCCCGGCTCGACATGGGCCGGATAGGCCTTCACGCGGAAGCGGCGGGGATCGCAATAGGACTGGCCGGTGCGAATGTCGAATTCCCAGCCGTGCCAAGGGCAGCGGATGATCTCGCCCAGTTTCGTGTACTCGATCTCGCCCGGATCCTTTGACTGCGCAAAACCGATCAGCGGGCCCTCGCACAGCGCCGCGCCCTGATGCGGGCAGCGGTTCATCAGGCCGAAATACTCACCGTTGATGTTGAAGACCGCAATCGGCCGTCCGTCGATCTCCAGAAATTTTCGCGTGCCCGGCGGGAGCTCATCAACCGCGGCAATCACATGCCGCGCCATCAACTCATCCCGTACAGCTTGCGCGCATTGCCCAGATAGAACGCCTGGCTATTGGCCTCGCTCACGCCAGCCGGCAGCACACGCGACGGCTCATCATAATCCCAATGCGGATAGTCCGTCGCGAACAGCAGGCGATCCCAGCCGATCCACTTGATGACGTCGAACAGGTCCTCGCGCCGCTCCGGATCTTCCATCGGCTGCGTGGTCCACCACACCTGCTCGCGAATGTATTCGGATGGCGGGCGCTTCACATGCGGCACCTCGCTGCGCAGGCGCTGCCAGACCTTGTCCAGCCGCCAGGCGAGCAACGGGGCCCAGCCGAAGCCGGCCTCGATCATCACCATCTTCAATTTCGGAAAGCGCTCGAACACGCCTTCGAGCACCAGGCTTGCCAGCGCCGATTGCTGGCACTGCGAGTGGCCGACCATCTCTTCAATGTAGTAGCTCGGCCAGCCCGACGGCGTGATCGGATTACCGCCGAAGCCAAAAGCATGGACGCCGATCGGAAGGCCAGCCTCTTCCGCGGCCTGGTAGATCGGCCAGTAGCGGCGCTGGCCGAGCGGCTCGACATTGCGGCTGAGCAGCAGCACCTGCACGAAGTTCTTGTCGCCGGCGCGCTCGCGGATTTCGGCGGCGGCCGACAGCCCGTCCTCATTGCCGACGACGATGGACGCCTTGAGCCGCTTGTCCTTGCTGGTCCATTTGTCGATCTGCCAGTCGTTGATCGCCGAACACAGCGCAGCCGAGAGCTCGTGATTGCGGATGCCCTGCCCGGTGTTGAGCGGGTTGAGCACGCCCAGCTGCACGTTGTTGGGGTCGAGCAGCTGCTTCTGCATGAAAGACAACGAAGAGCCTTGCGGTCCACCCTCCGGCGGATAAGCATCGCGGCGCGAGGCGTTGGGCTGCGCCTTCGGATAGGGCGGCCCTTCCATCATGCCCTGATAGGCATGGACTCCGTAGACTTCGAGATGATGCTGCCAGCGTTTGGCCAGGTAAGGATAGAGCTCGGTGCGGGTGGCGCGTGCCGGATGGATATCGCAGTCCGCGATCGCGGTTTTGACGGTCAGCGGGGAAGCGGCGTCTTGGCTCTCGCGAAACTGGATATTCATCGCCTTGCCTCCTTTGGCAGCGGGCTCACGTCAGGCGGGGATAGGTCGCATGTGGATTGTCGATCATGATCTTGCGCACGAGATCGGGGGTGAGGCCCTCCGGCAGCGCGTCCTGGCCATCGAATTGCCAGTGCGGATAGTCAGTGGAGAATACGACCAATTCGTCCGACTGCATATGATCAAACAGGCGAATTAATGTCGCGTCATCTGGCGGCGCATCAAATGGCTGTAACGAGAAGCGGATGTTGCTTCGCACAATCTCCAGCGGCGCGCGATCGACCCAGGGTGTCTCCATTCGTACCCCGCGCCAGAACTTGTGCAGCCGCCAGAGATAGGGCGAGATCCAGGAGACGCCGGATTCCAGCATCACCATCTTCAACCGCGGATATTTGGCGAACACGCCCTCGACGATCAGGCTGGTGAGCTGGGTCTGGAACGCTTGGGCCTGACCGACATAATCCTCGATGTGGTAGGAACCCCAGCCCACCGCGGTTGGCGGATTGTGATAGGCGGAACCGGCATGGATGCCGACCGGAAGTTCCAGGCGTTCCGCAGCTTCATAGATCGGCCACAGCGCGCGCTTGCCGAGCGGCGTATCGCCCATCACCAGCATCAAGACCTGCACGAAGCGCCGGTCCTGCGCGCAGCGCTCGATCTCGGCGACCGCCTTCTCGACGCGTAGCGTCGGGATCACGATCGAGCCGCGCAGCCGCTTGTCGCGATCGAGCCATTCCTTCACCAGCCAATCGTTCAGCGCGCGGCAGAAGGCGGCCTGCAAATCTTCCGAAAACACCATCTGCACGCCGTAGAGCGGATTGCAGATGGCGTAACTCAGCTGGAAGGGATCGAGCACATGGCGCTGCATGTCCTCCAGCCTTTCGCCGGGCTTGCAGGTCTCGGGGCGCCAATCGGGACGCGCCGTGATCGGTGAGTTCTGCGGATAGGATTGTGAGACAAGGTCGACCATGCCGCGCGTCGTCACCTGATCGCGCCAATAGTCGTTCAGATACGGCAGCAGGCTGGTCAGATGCGGCACGGCCGGATGCACATCGCAATCCACCCCGCCGGCGATCAGGGACGCCATGACGTCTCCCTTCTCACGTTTCCTCGCATGTCTCTTCTTGTGCCCACCATTCAAGCAGGCCTGCCCGTCGCCCGCAACTCGGCCAAGCAGGCCACCGTATGCTAAGAAGGCGCATCTCGGTTGCGGGGAATGAGAGGTTGAAGGAATGAAAGAGCTCGTCAGCATTGCGGAACGGGTCGCGGCCCAACTGATCGCGCGCAAACAGACCATTGCTGTGGCCGAATCCTCGACCGGCGGCCTGATCTCGGCCAGCCTGCTCGCGGTGCCCGGCGCATCCGCCTACTTCCTCGGCGGTGGCGTGGTCTACACCCGCGATGCCAGGCGCGTGCTGATGGATATTTCGGATGAAGGCATGAAGGGCTTTCGCTCCTCGTCGGAGCCCTACGCAAAACTATTGGCCGAACGGATGCGCGGCCGCTTCGGCTCGGACTGGGGCCTCTCCGAAACCGGTGCAGCCGGCCCGACCGGCAACCGCTACGGCGATGCCGCCGGCCATAGCTGCATGGCGGTCGCTGGACCTGCGGCGGAGGTGATCACGCTGGAGACGGGCAGCAATGACCGGCTTGGCAACATGCAGGTGTTTGCGGCGACGGCGCTGAAGCTGTTGCTGAAGAAGCTGGAGGAGTGAGCAACATCGACGGTGCCAGTGACTCGGGTCGTTCTAACCACAAACACCGCCGTCATCGCCCGGCTTGACCGGGCGATCCAGTATTCCGAGACGATTGTGATTGAATCGATTGGCTACGGCGTACTGGATGCCCCGGTCAAGCCGGCGCATGACCGCGGAGAAATTGGGGACCCTCACCGCCCCAAATGCCGCATGAAAATCCGCACCACATAGCCCCTGAACCGCGGCGCCTCGTCGTAGAGATCCGACGCGATCCGCTCGACGGTCTCGCGCAGGGACAGGAACTGCGCCTGCCGCGCGCTGCTTTCGGTACCCTGCATGCCTGCAAGCTCGTCCATCGCGGCATCGCTGATCTGGCATTGCACGACCTCGTCGCCGCTCAGCATGGTGAAGCGGAAGGCCAGCCGTTCGAGGTCGTGGCCGATGATCCTGTCGCGCATGAGCGGCATTGAAACAGTCCGGTCGGCCCCGCGCCGATGCTGAATATCCCCGCCCTGCCAGCAGCGAACAGCGGAAGGATCGCTCCTACTGGAACGCAACTTCGGCAAAACTGCGGAGCTTTCGCGAATGCAGACGTTCCGATTCCTGCTGCTTGAGCCGCTCCAGCGCCTTCAGGCCGATCTCGAGATGCTGGCCGACGCGGCGGCGGTAGAACTCGCTGGCCATCCCTGCGAGCTTGATCTCGCCATGGAGCGGCTTGTCGGAAACGCAGAGCAGCGTGCCGTAGGGGACGCGGAAGCGGTAGCCGTTGGCGGCGATCGCAGCCGATTCCATGTCGAGCGCGACCGCACGCGATTGGGACATGCGGCGGATCACCTCGGGCCCCGAGATTTCCCAGTTGCGGTTGTCGACGCTGGCGACGGTGCCGGTGCGCATCAGCCGCTTGAGCTCAAAGCCTTCGAGGCCGGTGACGTCCTCGACCGCCTCCTCGAGCGCGACCTGCATTTCGGCCAGCGCCGGGATCGGCACCCACAGCGGCAGCTCGCGGTCGAGCACATGGTCCTCGCGCACATAGCCGTGGGCGAGAACGTAGTCGCCGAGCCGCTGCGTGTTGCGCAGGCCCGCGCAATGGCCGAGCATCAGCCAAGCATGGGGGCGCAACACCGCGACGTGGTCGGTGACGTTGCGCGCATTCGACGGGCCGGTGCCGATATTGATCAGGGTGATGCCGCGATAGCCGGGCGCGGCCAGATGGAAGGCCGGCATCTGCGGCGCGCGGACGGGCGCCACCCCGCTCGTTGCACCGCCGTTGCGCGTGATCACATTGCCGGGCGCGACAAAGGCTTCAAGGCCGGCCTCGCCGGACTGGAGCCGCTGCTGGCAGAGCTGCGCAAAGGCGTCGACATAGAACTGGTAGTTGGTGAAGATGACAAAGTTCTGGAAATGCTCGGGGTCGGTGCCAGTGTAGTGATAGAGCCGGCGCAGCGAATAGTCGACGCGGGCGGCGCGGAACAGCGACAACGGCTCGGGCGCGCCAGGCTGAAGCTCGAAGGTGCCGTCGGCGATGGAATCGTCCATGGTGGCGAGATCAGGCACGTCGAACGCGTCGCGCAACGATCGCACCACAGGCGAATTCTCGCTGGTGGTGATGGCAGCCTCGATGTTGATGTCGCGGCGATAGGCGAAGTGGACGGGGATGGGTTCGCTGGACTCACCGATCTCGACCGGGACACCGTGGTTCTGGATTAGCAATCCGATCTGCTCGGTGAGATAGGTCCGGAACAAATCCGGCCTGGTCACGCTGGTTTCATGCACACCGGGCCGTGCGACGAAGCCGTAAGCGAGACGCGAGTCCAGCCGTGCATGCGTCGCGGTGGTGACGCGGACGAAGGGATAATAGGCCCGCACCCGCGTCGTGATCGCCTCGCCGCCGACGTAGGCCTCGAACCGGTCGCGCAGGAACTTTGTGTTGCGCTCGTAGATCTCCTCGAGGCGGGCGACGGCAAGGCCGGCGTCGGAGAAGGACTCGGTGGCGATGGAGGGTGGGGATTGCATGGTTCGACCGCCGGGTTGCTGTTTGCAATCGCAGTATAGCAAACTGGCAGCCCACCCGTCATTGCGAGCGCAGCGAAACAATCCAGAAATGTCGCCGCGGGGACAGACTGGATTGCTTCGCTACGCTCGCAATGACGGGCGGGATGCCGCGCTTACGCGCGTCATCTCTCGCGGAACGCCCGCATCAGCTGGTCGTGCAGGGGCTTCATCAGATAGGACAACATGGTGCGGTCGCCGGTCTGGACGAACGCCTCCACCGGCATGCCGGGGATCATCTTGACCTCGCCGAGCTTGGCGACCTCTTCCGCCGGCATCGAGACGCGGATGGTGTAGTAGCTCTGGCCGGTGCGCTGGTCGGTGGTGACGTCGGGCGAGACACGGCTGACGACGCCGCTGAGCTCGGGCGTGGTGCGCTGGTTGAAGGCGGAGAGGCGCAGCAGCGTCTTCTGGCCGATCTGGAGCTTGTCGATATCGACCGGATTGACCTTGGCCTCGACCTGGAGATCGTCGGCCTGCGGCACGATCAGCATCAGCGCGTCGCCGGCGGTGACGACGCCGCCGACGGTGTGCACCGTCGATTGTAGCACCATGCCGTCCTGCGGCGCGCGGATGTCGACGCGACGAAGCTGATCCTCCGCTGCAACCTTGCGCTCGACCATTTCGCCGATCTTGTCATTGGTCTCGCGGAGATCCTTGGAGACCTCGCTGACCATGTCCTTGTCGACCTGGATGATCTGGAGCTCGGTCTCGGTGATCTTGCCCTTGGCCTGTGCCCGCGCGGCAATGTATTGGGCACGCTCGCCGTTGAGGCGGGCACTGTCGCGCTCGAGCGTGGTCAGGCGTGAGATCTGCACCAGACGCTTCTCATAGAGATCGCGTACACCGACGAGTTCCTGCTGCACCAGCGCGATTTCCTTGTCCTTGGCCTTCTCCTGTGCGGAGAGGCCCTGGATCTCCTCGTTGAGCTGCTGAATGCGCTCGCGAAGCTGCGCCTTCTGGCCGGCGCGGCCATTGACGCGGACGTCGAACAGCTTGGTCTCGGCAGAGAGCAGCACATTGACGTCAGGGTCCTTGGCGCGATCAATCAGCTGCTGCGGGAACTCGATCGTGTCGATACCACGCTGCTCGGCTTGGAGCCGGGCCGTCCGCGCCAGCGCGGCGTCGAGATTCTTGGTGACGATGGCGAGGTTGGCCTTGGTGACGGTGTCGTCGAGCCGAATCACGATGTCGCCGGCCTTGACCAAATCGCCATCGCGGGCGCGCAATTCACCGACCACGCCGCCGGTCGGGTGCTGCACCTTCTTGACGTTGGACTCGACCACGATCTGGCCCGGCGCGATCAGCGCGCCCGAGATCAGCACCGTCGATCCCCAGCCGCCGAGACCGACGACGAGAACCAGCACGATCCCGAGCCCGAGCATCAGGTGAAATTGGATCGACTGCCGCACGGTCTTCTTCGCAGCGGGCTTGCCGCCGCCAATCGCCATCGTGCTCATGACTTGGCCACTCCGCCTTCGCTGACGATCTTGATCGGCGCCGGTGGCGTCACACGCGGCTGGAGCACCTGGGCGAGGATCTGCTCCTTCGGTCCGAACGCCTGCATGCGGCCGTCGCGCAGCACCAGGATCTGGTCGACCGCCTCGACGCCGATCGGCCGGTGCGCCACCACGATGACGATGGCGCCGCGCTCGCGCGCGGAGCGGATGGCGCGGGTCAATGCCTCGTCGCCCTCGGTATCGAGATTGGAGTTGGGCTCGTCGAGCACGATCAGGAACGGATTGCCGTAGAGCGCGCGCGCCAGCGCCACGCGCTGCGCCTGGCCTGCGGAAAGCGAGGTGCCCTGCTCACCAACCTGCGTGTTGTAGCCCTCGCGCATCTTGATGATCATCTCGTGCACGCCGGCTTCCTTCGCCGCGGCGATGATGCCGTCAGAGGTCGCCTCGGGATCGAAGCGGCTGATGTTCTGCGCGATGCTGCCGCCGAACAGCTCGACGTCCTGCGGCAGATAACCGATGTGGCGGCCGAGCATGTCCGACGACCATTGATCGAGCGCCGCGCCGTCGAGTCTCACCTTGCCACGCACCGGCTGCCAGACGCCGACCAGTGCGCGGATCAGCGACGACTTGCCGGAACCGCTCGGCCCGATCACGCCGAGGCCGGTGCCGGCTTCGAGCGCAAAGGTGATGTCCTGGACGATGAGGCGCTGATCGCCCGGCGGCACCATGGCGATGCCTTCGACCGAGAGCCGGCTGGTGGGCGCCTGCAACTGGGTCGGCATGGTCGGCGCCGGCATCTGCTCCAGCAGGCGCGTAAGGCGCTGCCAGCTCTGACGTGCGGCGACAAAGGATTTCCAGTGCGCGATGGCGAGATCGACCGGCGCCAGCGCACGGGCAGAGAGGATCGAGCCGGCGATGATGATGCCGGCGGTCGCCTCCTGGTGGATGACGAGATAGGCTCCGACCGCGAGCACGGCCGATTGCAGCATCATGCGCAGCACTTTTGCGACCGCGCCGAGGCCACCGGCGACGTCGCTCGCACGCTGGTTGCCGTCGAGATATTTTTCGTTGGCCTCGCTCCAGCGCTGGTTCATCCGGCCGGTCATGCCCATCGAGACCATGACTTCGGCATTGCGGCGGCTGGAAGCAGCGAGATCGTTGCGCTGGGCGGCAAGGCCCATCGCATCCCGCGCCGGCTGGCGAGACAGGAACTCGGTGAGGACAGTCAGCCCGACCAGGATGATGGCGCCGACCAAGGCGGTCACGCCGATCATGACGTGGAAGGCGAAGCAGATGGCGAGGTAGAGCGGCAGCCAGGGCAGGTCGAAGAACGCGCTCGGGCCCATGCCACCGAGGAAGGACCGGACATTGTCGAGATCGCGCAGCGGCTGCAGGCCCTCGTTGCGGCTGCCGACCAGAAGCGGCAGGCGCACGACGGTGTCGAACACGCGCTTGTTGAGGGCCTCATCAAGTGCCGTACCGATCCGCCCCAGGATCCGGTTGCGGATCATGTCGAGCACGCCCTGCGCCATATAGAGGAAGCTGGCGAGGATGATCAGGCCGACGAGGGTTGGAATGCTGCGGCTCGGCAGCACGCGGTCGTAGACCTCCAGCATGAAGATCGACCCGGTCAGATAGAGCAGGTTGATCATGCAGCTCATCAAGCCCACGCCGACGAACGCCGTGCGACAAGCGCGCAAGGCGTCACCGAGCTCTGAACGGCGGACGCCAGGTACGGCTGCCATCAGTCTGATCTCTTTCGGGTAAGGGGCAAAGCCCCTGATTTCAAAGGCAATTCAGGGATACTCGCCCCGGATTAACATCGTGTTCTCACCTGCGACAGGCACAGCGAATTAATCCAGGACCCTGATGGGCCACATCTACCCCTGATAGCCCCGTGCGCAAGTCCGGTATTTCACAGTCTTTTGCGGCTTTTTATGGCAGAGATCGTGCCTCTCCCTGGGCTGGGAGAGGCGGAAAGTGCCGATCGACCGGGCAAAAGCGGCGGCTAGAACCGGCCGCCGCCGCGTACCAGTCGCACCACCAGGAGCAGGATGACCGCGCCGATGGCGGAATAGACGATCTCGGACACGAGGCCGGTGCCGAGACGAATGCCAAGCTTGGGAAACAGAAAGCTCGCCACCAGCGCGCCCGCGATGCCGACCACGATGTCGCCGATGATGCCAAAGCCGGTTCCGCGCACCACCTTGCCGGCGAGCCAGCCGGCGACGAGGCCGACGAACAGGATGACAAGCAGGCCTTCGTTGGAAATGTACATAAGTCAGATCCCTCTCCCTGAACGGCCGCATGGAACGGGAACCGGGATGAATGGGGCCTGAATGGTGTGCATCGCACTCCGGTCGAGGGAGCGCATCCGCTACGACGCGATCACCGTTTCCGCCAGCACGCACCTTGCCGCCCGGCCCGGCCCGGCCTCCACATTCGCAGGCAATTGCTCGAGGCAGCGCGGCTCCGCAAACCTGCAACGGGGGGCGAAGGAGCAGTTGTGGGGCTTTTCGGCCAGCGACGGCGGGGTGCCGGGGATGGTCTCAAGGCGCTGCCCACGCTTGGCGCCGTGGATGGTGGAGGCGAGCAGGCCCTTGGCGTAGGGGTGCACCGGCGAACGAACGATGTCGCGAAGCGTGCCCTGCTCTACGATCTGGCCGGCATACATCACCGCGACACGGTCGCAGATCTCGATGGCGACGCCGATGTCGTGGGTGACGAAAATGACGGACATGCCGAACTCGCGCTGTAGTTCACGCAAGAGCAACAATATCTGGATCTGCACGGTGGCATCGAGCGCGGTGGTCGGCTCGTCCGCGAGCAAAATCTTGGGACGGCAGGCGAGCGCCAACGCGATCATCGCGCGCTGGCGCATGCCGCCGGACATCTCGTGCGGATAGGCATCGAGCCGACGTTTTGCGGAAGGGATGCGCACGACCTCCAGCATTTCGAGCGCTCTCGCGCGGCCCTCCGCATAGCTCTTGCCTTCGTGGCGCACGACGCTTTCGGCGATCTGCGCGCCGATGGTGTAGACGGGATCGAGTGCGAGCGCCGGCTCCTGAAAGATCATCGACACGGTCTGGCCGCGGAACGACGACAACTCCTCGTCGTTCATGGCGAGCACGTCGCGGCCCATGACGTTGACCTTGCCCGTGATCTGCGTGCGCTTCTTCGGCAGCAGCCGCATCAAGGCACGCAGGGTCACGCTCTTGCCCGAGCCGGATTCGCCGAGCAGGCCCAGCACCTCGCCGTCGCCGAGCGAGAGGCTGAGATCGTTCACGGCGTAGACCGTGCGCTCGCCGGTGAAGCGGATGTTGAGGCCTGAGATGTCGACGAGCTTTGTCATGACGGCAGTTTCGGCAATCGATCGTGATAATCGGTGACGCGCTGGAAGGCGGCGCCGATCGTGAGCAAGGTCGCTTCATCGAAGGAGCGGCCGATCAGCTGCATGCCCACAGGCAGGCCGCTCTTGGTGAAGCCTGACGGCACGGTAAGCGACGGCAGGCCGAGGAAATTCACCGGGCGGGTGAACAGCGTCAGGCGCTGCACCATCGCCGGCGCATTCGGCCCGCCGCCGAGGTCGCTCTCCTCGATCGTCGGCGCCGGCACCGGCGATGCCGGTGCGAGGATCGCGTCGACACCGGCCGTGGCCGCATTGTGCGCGGCGAGTGCCGGACCACGCCAGCGCATTGCCTCCAGATAGGTGATGGCGGGAACGGCGAGACCGTTCTGAAGCCGCATCAGCACCTGCGGGCCATAATCCTGCGGACGCTCGATCATCCAGCGCTTGTGGAAGGCGGCCGCTTCCGCCGCGAGCACGAGCTGGCTCGCCGCGGACAATTGCCGCTGGTCGGGCAGCTCGACCGTGACGATGTCGGCGCCTTCGCGCTTGAGCACGGTGATGGTCTCGTCGAGTACGCGCGCGACCTCGCTGTCGAGATCGTCGACGTAGAAGGACGTGGGCACGCCGATCTTGAGGCCCTTCAGCGAGCCCCTGGTCGCGGCCACATAGTCCGACAGCGGCTCGTGGCTGCAGGTGGAATCCGCAGGGTCCGCGCCGGCCATCAGCGCCAGCAGCAGCGCGCAGTCTTCCGCTGTCCGGGCGAGCGGGCCGACGGTATCGAGCGATTGCGACAGCGGCATCGCGCCGGCGCGGCTGACGCGGCCGACGGTGGTCTTCAGTCCCGTGACGCCGCAGAAATGCGCGGGCATGCGGATCGAGCCGCCGGTGTCGGAGCCGAGCGCGGCATAGGTCAGGCGCGCGGCGACCGCCGAGCCGGAGCCGGAGGACGAGCCGCCGGTGATGTGCGCGACGTTCCAGGGATTGCGCACCGGGCCGTAATGGGCGTTGTGGCCGGTCGGACCATAGGCGAATTCGGCCAGATGCAACGTGCCGAGGCGGACCTGGCCGGCATCCTTGAGCCGCTGCAAGGCGGTGGACGTGGTGGTCGGCACGAAATCGCGGCGGATCAGCGAGCCGCAGGTCGAGACCTTGCCGGCATCGTAATACATGTCCTTGTGCGCGAGCGGCACGCCATGCAGCGGACCGCGCACATCGCCCTTGGCGAGCTCGGCATCGGCGGCCTCCGCGGCCTTCAGCGCAGCCTCGGCTTCAATCGAACTGAAGGCGTTGAGATGCGGCTGCCACTGCGCAATGCGATGCAGCAGCGCGCGCGTGACCTCATGCGAGGACAATTGCTTCATCGCGATCGCACGCGCGACCTCGGTGAGCGTCATCAAGGCAGGCTCGGTGCTCATTTCGACACCTTCTGCGTCTGCACGATCGGATAGAGCGCGGGCTCGAGATCGAACGGCAGCGTGCCGGCGATGGCCGCAAAACCTTCGAAAGAAGGTCCGATGGAGTTGGAGATGCGCGTCGCGATCTCGTCATCGACGGGAACGCCGGCGATCTGCGCGATTGGCTTGATCTCTTTCGGTGTCGGTCTTGTCATGCGGTTTCCTCTGCGGGCGCGCGGCTATGGCCTGAACCCGGTATCGCCATGTAGCACGCGGCCTCGTGGCCTATCTTATCGACGGCCGTGAGCTTTGGTGCGGCATTTGCGCAGAGCGGCTCCGCAAACGCGCAGCGGGTGTGGAAGCGGCAGCCCGGGGGCGGATCGATCGGATTGGGCGGATCGCCCGTGATCGGCGGCTTCTCGGTTCGACGGTCCGGATCGGAGGACGGCATCGCGGCGAGGAGTGCGCGCGTATAGGGATGCGCAGGGTTATCCCAGACCTGATCGACAGGGCCGAGCTCGACGACCTCGCCGAGATACATCACCAGCACGCGGTCCGAGATGTAGCGGACGACCTTGAGATCATGGCTGATGAAGAGATAGGTCAGGCCGAATTCGCGCTTGAGATCGGCGAGCAGGTTGAGCACCTGCGCCTCGACGGATTTGTCGAGCGCGGAGACGGCTTCGTCCAGGATCACCAGACGCGGCGACAAGGCCAGCGCACGCGCGATGTTGACGCGCTGGCGCTGGCCGCCGGAGATTTCGTGCGGATAGCGGTTGGCGAAATTTGCAGGGACCAGGCCGACCTTGCCGAGCAGCTCGCGCGCCAGGATGCGCGCCGCGCCGTCGGCCATGCCGTGCACCTTGGGGCCGAACGCGATCGATTCCTCGATCGTGAGGCGCGGATTGAGCGATGCGTAGGAATCCTGGAACACCATCTGCATGCCGCGGCGCAGCTCGCGCAAGGACAGCGACTGGCCGACGGCCATGCCGTCATAGATGATGTCGCCGGTATCGCGCGGCATCAGATGCATTAGCAGCCGCGCGGTGGTGGACTTGCCGCAACCGGACTCGCCGACGATGCCGACGGTCTCGCCCTTGGCGACGGAGAAGGAGACATTGTCGACGGCGCGCACGGTGCGTTTCGCGGCGAACAGCCCGCCACGCACCGGAAAGTGCTTTGTGAGGCCGTTGACCTGAAGCAGCGGCTGCGCGACGCCGCCAAGGTCTTCGATCGGCTCCAGCATAGCGACGGAGGTGTTCGTTTCGCTCATGGCTAGTTCCTGATATCCATGGCGCTGCGCAGGCCGTCCGAGAGCAGGTTGAAGCAGATCGAGACCGCGAAGATCATCGCGCCCGGAAGCGCCGCGACCCACGGGTTGACGTAGATCGCGGTGCGGAGCGTGTTCAGCATCAGTCCCCATTCCGGCTCCGGTGGCTTGGTGCCGAGGCCGAGGAAGGAAAGGCCGGCCGCCAAAATCATCGAGACCGAGATCAGGCTGGTGGCATAGACGAAGATCGCGCCCAGCACGTTGCCGAGGATGTGCACGCGCATGATGGTGAAGGGCCCAGCGCCTGAGGCGCGCGCGGCCTCGACGAAATCCATGTTGCGCACGCCGGTGGTAACGCTTTCGGCGACGCGGGTGATCTGCGGCACGAACACGACCGTCAGCGACACGATGGAGTTGATTATGCCGGCGCCGAGCGCGCCGGAGATCGCGATCGCCAGCAGCACGGATGGGAACGCGTAGAACACGTCGATCGTGCGCATGATCGCGGTGTTGAGCTTGCCGCCGACATAACCGGCGATGAGCCCGAGCGAGGTCCCGATGCAGAAGGCGAGGATGACAGGCAGAATGCCGATGACCAGCGACAGTCGCCCGCCATAGATCAGCCGCGCCAGCATATCGCGGCCGAGTTCGTCGGTGCCGAGCGGGTAGCCTGATGTGCCGATGTGGCGCAGGCGGCGGATCATCGAGCCCTTATACGGATCTTCGAGACCGAGCCATGGCGCAAGCACCGCGGACAGGAAGATCAACAGCAGCACCAGCGCGCAAGCCATGCTGACCTTGTCACGCCGGATGCGGCGGCCTACGGTCGCCCAATAGCCGCGCGCCTTGGTGGCGGGCGCCGCCTGCAGCGCTGCGTCGCTGGTGACGGACAACGGAAGCTCGCTCATCAGCTAGCCCCGCTTGATGCGCGGATCGATCGCGGCTTGTGCGATGTCGACCAGCAGGTTGAGGAAGACGAAGAACAGCGCCAGGATCAGGATCGTACCCTGCAGCAGCGGCAGGTCGCGCTGGAAAATTGCCGAATTCAGCAGGAAGCCGGAGCCCGGCCAGGAGAATACCGTTTCGATCAGGATCGAGCCGCCGAGCATATAGCCCAGTTGCAGCCCCATCACCGCGAGTGCGGTCGGTGCGGCGTTCTTGATGACGTGGCGGAACACGCCGGTTTCGTGCAGCCCCTTGGCGCGTAGCGCCTCGACGAAATCCTGCGAGAGGATATCGCCGGTCAGCGCGCGCACCGTGCGGGTGACGATGCCCATCGGAATCACCGAGGTCGTGATCGCCGGCAGCACGAGATATTTCAGGTGCGCCCAATCCCAGGCCCAGGAATTGGAGCCGTTGGGTCCAGCGCCGACCGCGGGCAGCCAGTTGAGCTGCACCGAGAAGATGATGACGAGCACCATGCCGAGCCAGTAATGCGGCACTGACACGCCGGCGATGGCGAAGGAGGTCGCGACCTTGTCGATCCAGGTCTCGCGGAAATAGCCGGCGATCAGGCCGAGCAGGATGCCCATCGTGAAGCCGATGATGGCGGCCGCGATGGCGAGCGAGACGGTGTTGCTGACCGCGCGCATGACCTCGGCGAGCACGGGACGCCCCGTCGCGATGGAATTGCCGAGATCGCCGTGCAGCGCGCGCAGCAGCCAAAGCCCGAACTGCACCGGCAGCGGACGATCGAAGCCATAGGCGGCGCGGAGCTGCGCGGCGAGCTCCTGCGAGGCATCGGCCGGCAGCACGGCAACCAGCGGATCGCCCGGCGTGATGTGCACGAGCAGAAAGCACACCAGCGCGACGCTGATGACGATCGGGATGACATAGACGATGCGTCTGGCGATATAGGCGAGCACGTTTGGTTACTCAGGTTGGCGCGTAGATGCCGTCATGGCCGGGCTTGTCCCGGCCATCCACGCGCCTCCTGCTCCGTCATTCCGGGGCGATGCGAGGCATCGAACCCGGAGTCTCGAGATTTCGGGTTCGCCCTGCGGGCGCCCCGGAATGACTGTGCAAGTGGACGAACGTGGATGCCCGGGCCAAGCCCGGGCGTGACGCGTTGATAGAGCGAGGGCCGCCTCACTACTGCATCGACACCAGCGAGAAGTCGATGAACCAGCTCTTCGGCTGCACGACGCCCGTCAGCTTCGGGCTCATCGCGCGGGGGCCGACGTCGTGGGCGACGTAGAGGAAGGCGGCGTCATCCACCGAGGCTGCGTGCAGTTCGGCGAGCGCGGCGTCACGCGCGGCCGGATCGAAGGTCTGGCGCGCCTTCTTCACCAGCTCGTCGAACTTGGGATCGTTGATGAAGCCCCAATTGTTCGAGACCGGCGGCGCCATGCCCGATTGCAGGAAGCGCACCAGCGCGAAGAACGGGTCCATCGCCGCATAGGTGACGTTGGTCGCATTCGCGCCGTTGGCCGAGGGATCCTTGGCGCCGCGGCGCCAATTGGTGAACAGCGTATTCCACTCGATGACGTCAAGCTTCACGTCGAAATAGCATTCGGCGAGCGCCTGCTGGAGATATTCGTTCATCGGTAGCGGCTGCATCTGGCCCGAGCCGGATGCCGAGGTCTGGGTCTTGACCGTCAGCTTCTTGTTCGGACCGAAGCCGGCCTCCTGCATCAGCTTTTGCGCCGCCGCCTTGTCATACTTGATCTCGAAGGTCGGCTTGCCGCGCCAGGGATGGCCGGGCTCGAAGGTGCCGGTCGCCGGCACCATCAGGCCGGCGAGCAGGCCGTCCTTGAGGCCTTCGCGATCGACACAGAGGTTGGCGGCCTTGCGCACGCGGATGTCGTTCCAGGGCGAGCCCTCGACACGCGAGAACTGCCACGGCCAGACATGCGGCTGCTCGTTGGCGTAGAGCTTGAAGCCGCGCTGCTTGAGCTCGGGCAGCGCGTCCGGCGCCGGCGCCTCGACCCAATCGACCTGTCCGGAGAGCAGCGCCGCGGTGCGCGCGTTCGCTTCCGGCATCGGCAAGAGCACCATCTTGTCGACCTTGGGCACGCGCGCCTTGTTCCAGTAGCTCGCGTTCTTGATGAGCTCGAGCCGCTCGCGCGGGGTGAAGCTCGCCATCTTCCACGGGCCAGTGCCGGAGGCGTCCTTGGCAAACGCGGTCCAGGCGGCCTGCGA
Organism: Bradyrhizobium cosmicum; assembly: GCF_032290525.1. Lineage (GTDB taxonomy): Bacteria > Pseudomonadota > Alphaproteobacteria > Rhizobiales > Xanthobacteraceae > Bradyrhizobium > Bradyrhizobium cosmicum_A. Next base: position 220,676 of record NZ_JASXTA010000008.1, read on the forward strand.
CTTGGCCTTGGCGTCGGCACCTTCGGCCTTGTCGTAGAAACCCTGCCACTTCGCCGGGCTCGCCATGAACAAATTGGTGAGATTGATCGGCAGGAAGCTGTCGGGCTCCTTGGTGGTGAGCTCGACCGTCATGTCGTCGATCTTCTTGGCGGAGGCCAGCGTCGGCATGCGTGACGCCGTGACGCCGACCTGGCTGGCGTCGAACTGCGGCGCGTCCTGCTTCAGCACCTTCTCGACGTTCCACACCACCGCATCGGCATTGAAGGGCGAGCCATCATGGAAGGTGACGCCGGGGCGCAGCTTGAAGGTCCATTTGGTCTTGTCGGCATCGTCGACCTTCCATTCGGTGGCAAGGCCGGGGACCACCGTGCTCGCCTTGTCGGCGGAGGACAGATCCCAGCCGGTCAGCGCGTCGTACATGGTGAGGCCGGTGAAGCGATTGCCTTCAAAGCCCTGATCGGGCTGGCCGAGCGTGCGCGGAATATCGGCAGCGGTCATGCCGATACGCAGCACGGTCTCTGCACTGGCCACGCGCGGCCATGCGGCCGCACTGCCGAGCGCCAAGAGCGCGATCAGCGCCGCGCGGGTCTTGTTCTTCTTGATAAGCATTACCTCAGTCCTCTTCCGGCTTTCGATGACTAATTTTGATGCAATCGTATGCAATGGCTATGCCAATGAGAAACCTATTCTGCAAATTGCCCCTGCGACGACAAGTCCTTGTGATCGGACGAGGGCAAAGTAGTCGCACTGCCTATTCTGGCATCAAGATTGCAGGTTTGGCTCCGAAATCTCCTGGGAGCTTTGGGCCATGCGTATCCGTCTATCGACTTGTCTCGCCGTGCTTGCGCTGGCGTCGTTCGCAATCTCGGCGCGCGCCGAAACGGTGGTGCGCTACGGCATCTCGATGGCGGATATTCCGCTGACGACCGGCCAGCCCGACCGCGGCGCCGGCGCCTATCAGTTCACGGCCTACACGATCTACGATCCGCTGGTCGCCTGGGAGATGGACGTCGCCGACCGGCCCGGCAAGCTGGTGCCGGGCCTCGCCACCGAATGGAAGGTGGACGACAACGACAAGACCAAATGGCGCTTCACGCTTCGCAAGGGCGTAAAGTTTCACGATGGCAGCGAGTTCAACGCCGATGCCGTGATCTGGAATCTGGACAAGGTGCTCAACGACAAGGCGCCGCAATTCGACAAGCGCCAGAGCGCGCAGGTGAAGACCCGGCTGCCTTCGGTCGCGAGCTACGCCAAGATCGACGATTCCACGGTGGAGATCATCACCAAGACGGTCGATTCCTTCTTCCCCTATCAGATGCTGTGGTTCCTGGTCTCGAGCCCGGCGCAATATGAAAAGCTCGGCAAGGATTGGGACAAGTTCGCCAGCCAGCCCTCGGGCACCGGCCCGTTCAAATTGACCAAGCTGGTGCCGCGCGAGCTCGCGGAGCTGACCAAGAATCCGGACTACTGGAACAAGAAGCGCATTCCGAAAGTCGACAAGCTGGTGCTGGTGCCGATGCCGGAAGCGCTGACGCGCACCAACGCGCTGCTCGCGGGACAAGTCGACCTGATCGAGACGCCCGCGCCGGATGCCGTGCCGCAGCTCAAGGCGGCCGGCATGAAGCTCGTCGACAACGTCACGCCGCATGTGTGGAATTATCATCTCAGCGTGCTGCCGGGCTCGCCCTGGACCGACATCCGGCTGCGCAAGGCGCTGAACCTTGCCATCGATCGCGAGGCGGTGGTGGGCCTGATGAACGGTCTGGCAAAGCCCGCCAAGGGTCAGGTCGACCCGTCGAGCCCATGGTTCGGCAAGCCCAGCTTCGAGCTGAAATACGATCCCGCTGCCGCGAAGAAGCTGGTCGAGGAAGCCGGCTACTCCAAGGCAAAACCGCTGAAGGCCACCTTCATCATCGCGCAGGGCGGCACCGGCCAGATGCTGTCGCTGCCGATGAACGAATTCCTGCAGCAGAGCTTCAAGGAGATCGGCATCGAGGTCGACTTCAAGGTGGTCGAGCTCGAGACGCTCTATACCCATTGGCGCAAGGGCGCTGCCGACGAGATGAACGCCGGCATCACAGCCAATAACATCGCCTATGTCACCTCGGATCCGCTCTACGCTATCGTCCGCTTCTTCCATTCGGGGCAGATCGCGCCGGTCGGCGTCAACTGGGGCGGCTACAAGAATCCCGAGGTCGACGCGCTGATCGACGAGGCCAAGAAGACCTTCGATGCCACCAAGCAGGACGAGCTGCTGGCGCAGGCCCATGCGCGGATCGTCGACGACGCCGTGCTGGTCTGGGTCGTCCACGACACGAATCCGCATGCGCTGTCACCGAAGGTGAAGCAGTTCGTGCAGGCGCAACACTGGTTCCAGGATCTGACCACGATCGGGATGGAGTGAGAGCTCAGGCTGCCGCGTCAAATGCCGCTGTCGTCCCGGGGCGCGACGTAGTCGCGAGCCCGGGATCCATAACCACGGGGCGTGGTTTTGCGAAGACTCGGAGTTACCAGCTTGCACCACAACATTTCGCTGGGGTTATGGGTCCCCGCCTACGCGGGGACAACACCTCTAGCGGAACGGCGGTAACGCCCACTCACAACGCTACTTCGTCAGCAACGCATACGCTCCGGTCCAGCCGTCCGCCGGCGGATTGACCTGGAATTCCCTGATGCGCACTTCATAGAGCTTGAACAGCTTTTCCAGCGTGTCGGCGTCCTCGCTACGGCGGCCGCGCTCGATGGCGTCGAGTGCGCCCTGCCAGTCGCGGCTGCGGTAGCAGCCGAGCATCTCGATGGTAATGTTGCGCAGGCGCTGGAACGCGCCGGAATGCATCACGTCCTCGCGGCCGGCGATGGCGTAGATCACCTCCGGTTCGCTCTTGCCCTTGACCATGATGAAGTCGAGCTCGAGGATGGCGAACTTGTCCTTGGCGGCGAGCGCGGTCTTGGATCCGACGATGATCGGGAAGCCGTATTCCTTGGTCTGGCCCTCGAGGCGCGATGCAAGGTTCACACTGTCGCCGAGCACCGAATAGTTCTTCTTCAGGTCGGAACCCATGTTGCCGACGACGCCGATGCCGGTGTTGAGACCGATGCCGACATTGAGCGGGATGTAGACGTGGCCGCCGTCGGCGGCTTCCTGCTCGCGTTCCTTGTTGACCGTGTCGATCTGCTCCAGCATCTGGATCGCGGCTTCGCACGCGTTGACCTCGTGCTCGGTATCGTCGAGCGGCGCGTTCCAGAACGCCATGATGGCGTCGCCCATGTATTTGTCGATGTAGCCCTTCTCTTCGATGATGACGTCGGTCAACGGCGTCAGGAAGCGATTCATCAGCGCAATGAGCCCCTGCGGATCGTGCTTGTAGCTCTCCGAAATCGAGGTGAAGCCGCGCACGTCGGAGAACATGATCGTCATCTCGCGCTCCTCGCCGCCGAGCACGAGCTTCTCCGGCGACTGCACCAGCTGCTCCACCAGCACCGGCGACATATATTGCGCGAATTGTCCGCGGATCTGCACCCGCTGCCGCTGCTCGCGCACGAAGCTCGCGAAGATCAGCGTCAGATAGATCGCGGTGGTCGAGAGCAGCGGATAGGTGAAGTCGATCAAATAGCGGTACTGCGCGTAGAAGAACCAGGACACACCGACCAGGATAGCGGCGAAGGCAGCGCCGGCGAGCACGAGGCGCACGGGGCCGAGATTCGGCGTGAAGATGATGACGAGCAGGCCGATGACGAGCGCGGCGAGCAGCTCGACACCGAGGGCATAGTTCGGCTGCGAGATCACCGCGCCGCTCAGCACGCTCTCCAGCACCTGGGCATGGATTTCGACACCCGGCATGGTCGAGGACACCGGCGTGGTCTTGATGTCGTTCAAACCGACCGCGGAGGTGCCGACCAGCACCAGCTTGCCGGCGATTTTTGCAGGCGGCGCGGTGTTGTCGAGCACGTCCGCGGCGGAGACGTAGATCGAGGGATCCTGGCGCGCATAGTGCACCCAGAGCTGGCCGTTCCTGTCGGTCGGAATCTCCGCGCCCTTGAGACGCACGGCCCTGATGCCGGACTTGTCGGTGCGGACCAGCAGCGTCGGCGTTCCCGTGACGACGCGCAGGATCTCGAGGCTGAGCGAGGGCATGATGTTGCCTTGCGCGCGCATGATCATCGGCACGCGGCGGATCAGGCCGTCGCGTTCGGTCCTGATCGAGAACAGGCCACGCCCCGCCGCGACCTTCTCGATGACGGGCACGTTGCGCAGCAGGCCGGGGAATTCGAACATGAAGCGTTCGGGGTTCTCCTCCCCGACGGTGGCGACACCGGTGAACGGCAGCGTCTTGTCGAGCTCGGATGAGATCGCCCGCTGCCCGGTCTCGCCCAGCACCACGCGCGAGCGCTTGATCGCGTCGGCGAGGATCTGGTCGTTGCTTGGCAAATCGCGCAGCCTGGCACGGGTGGCCTCGTCGAGATAGCGCATCTGGCTGGCGACCAGGTCCGGATTGAGCCGGTCCGCTTCCGAGAACACCATGTCGAAGCCGATCACAACGGCGCCGTTAGCGGTGAGATTGAGGATTAGGTCGGCAATCCGCGTGCGCGGCCACGGCCACTGGCCAAGCTTGGCCAGGCTTTTGTCGTCGATGTCGACGATGGTGACCGGCCGCGCCGCCTTGTGGCGCGGGTCGATCAGCTGAAACATGTCAAACGTGCGCAGCCGCAATTCCTGGATCGGCGGCGGATCCCACAGCCGGGCGCCGGCGAACAGGATCAGCAGCGCAAGGCACATCAGCCGCGCAAGGCCGAACTTCCGCGCAAACCACCGCCGCAGGATCTTGAGACGTTTCATGGTGGTTGAATATCACGCTTTCGCGGCGAACGGCAGCGCGGATCAGGCTTGCAGACGGCCGGCCGCGCCGCTCAAGCGGCGATCAGGCATGGAGTATGTCGCTCGCCTGAAGACTGCTGATGCCCTTCAAGAGAATTGTATCTGCTGCATCGATCGTGATCAGGGTGTCGGCCGTCCCGGACGCCGCCACATGTTGGGTCATCCACGCCCCGATGTCGCCGATCGCCCCTAAGGCCGTCAGGTCGATATGGTCCGTACCGGAGGTGAAGTCCAATATCTTGTCGTGGTTGGAGTTGGCCGCGAACACGAACTGGTCCTGATAGCCGGTCCCGAACAACACGTCCTTGCCGGTCGTGCTGGCGAGCGTCACCGGGCACTCTTCCGTCAGGTTGAAGATCAGATTGACCGTGTCGGTCGCACCGTGACCGTCGGTCACGGTGACTGCGACCTTGTCGGTCGCAGGGCCGTCCCACGGCTCGGAGTAGGTCAGCTCCTGGAGCGCCGAATTGACGTTGGCGAGGGTATCCGTCGTCGAGGAGGGGTCCACACTAGTGCCGGAATCCGCCGTCGCGGTGAGCGTGAAGCTTTCATCGGTGCCGGCATCGACGTCGGTGATCGAGAGCCCGTGGACGAAGACCTGGTCTCCCTCCTGCGTAACGCTGATCTGATCGGTATTGACGACAGGCGCGTCGTTCGCACCGTCCACGTCCACCGTGAGCGTCGCCGTGGCGGTGGCGTTATGCGCGTCCGTCGTCTGTACCGTGAACGTATCTGTATGGGGCCCGTCCGGCAGCGCGTTGATCGACGCCGCGTCGGGAACATAGGTGTAGCTGCCGTCGGGGTTGACCGTCAGAGCCCCGTACAGACTCGTCGCTGTCCCATGGCTATCCGCGTTCTGAACAGCGTAGGTCAGCGTGTCGCCCGTGTCGACATCGGTCGCGGCCAACTGGCCGGTGAAATCGGAGAAGTGGTCCACGATGGCCGTGTCGGTGAGCATCCCGATGCTGCCATCGGACAATGCCGGCGCGTCGTTGGCGCCGGTCACGTTCACCTTGAACGTCGCCGTGCCGACAGCGCCCTGCGCGTCCGTGGTCTGGACCGTGAACGTGTCAAAATAATCTCCTTCCGAGAGCGCGTTGATCGCCCCGGCATTCGGAACGTACTTGTAGGTGCCGCTGTCGTCGACCGTCAGCGCGCCGTAATCACCAGCGAGCGTCGCCACTGCGGTCGCCCCATCCAGCACGGCATAATGCAGCGTTGCCGTCTCGCCATGGTCGGCGTCGGTCCCGACCAGCGTCCCCGTGATATGCGAGAAGGTGTCGGAGATAGCTGTATCGACGAGCGGACCAGTCGTCACCGCGGCCAGTGCCGGCGCGTCGTTCTTGCCGGCGACCGTGATCGTGACGTCGGCCGTGTCGGTCTTGCCGTAATCGTCGGTGAGCGTGATGGTGGAGACCATCTTTGCGGTCTGGTCCCTGGCCAGGAAATCCAGAACGCCGTCGGCGATCGAATAACTCCAGGTGACCGTGCCGTTGTTCAGGCCGGCCTGTGGCAGAAGCGTCAGCCCGCTCTTGAGCGCAGCGATCTCGTCGAGTGTCAGCGATGCGGTGAGGTCGGTGCTGTGATCGGCGCCGAGCGAGGTCACGGCCTGGCCCGTGATCTGTGCGGTCGGCAGATCGGTCAGGTCGATGTCGGTGAAACCGATCGCGCCGGTCGCGGGCGTTGAAGTATCGATCGTGGCGAAGTCGCCAGTGGTGTCCGCCTGTTCGGAGACGCTGGCGGCCAGCACCCCGCCGTCGGTGATGGCCGGCGCGTCGTCGTCGGCATGGATCGTGATCAGCGTGTGACCGCCCTCATCACTGCCCGCGAAGTGCGCGTTGCGATAGTCTCCGACGAGCGTCAGACTGATGCTCTGGCCATCGTCGCCGGTGACGGTCAGCACGCCGCCGCTCTCGGGATGGTCCGCATCGGGGACGTAGACCGCGCTGGTGCCCAGCCCGTACTTGATCATGGTCAGGTCGATCTTGTCGTTCGCGGACAGCTCCGCGATCGAGCCGCCGAACGTCGCCGTATCGATCTCGAGTTCGGCGCCGTCGCCGTCGAGCGTGATCGTCTGCGAGACCGCGCCCTTGACCTCGAGCGTCGCATCGGCATCGACGATGACCGAGGCCGTGATCGAGCCCGACAGCGAGCCAAACAGCGTCAGCGTCCCGGTGTGAACCTCGATTGATCCGGTGCCGGTGTTGACGATGTTGCCCTTGATCGACGCGGTGCCCCAGCTATCGATGTCATCGTAATTCTCGATGCTCAGCCCGGTCCCGGAGATCGACGCACCGTGCAGATCGATATCACCATGGTTGATGATCGAGGACGCATTGCCGAACACGCTGCTGCCGGCAACCGTCCAGGTGCCGCCGGCATTGTTGTTGAACGTCGCGGTGGCGACCGAGATATTGCCGTTGATGTCGCCGTTGTTGTTGATGATGATGGCGCCGCCGGTCTCGACGATCGCATAGGTCGCCGCGGTCACGGTGCCGGCATCGTCGGGCCCGATGGTGCCGGAATTGTGGATCGTCGCCGTGCCGGACGTGTTCTCCTGGATATAGATCGCCGCGTGAGCGGTCGGAGCCACGATCGAGCCGGTATTGGTGATATGCGTCGAGCCGGTCGCGCCGGCCTCGTTCTGGGTGACGCTGATGCCGGCCAGGCTCGTGCTGGCGATATCACCATCGTTGACGATGGTGATATCGCCCGCGCCAGTTGCAAGGGCGGCCAGGCCGACAGCGCCTGTGGCGGAGCCTTCATTGGTGACGCTGACATCGCCGCCGCCGTGATCGAAGGCGCCGATCGCGGTGCCGGCAGCGGCAATCGATGAAAGCGCGCCGGTCGTGACCGTGACGTCGCCGGCGCCCCAGGTGAACGCCTCGATGCCATAGCCCGCGGCAGCGGTGATCGTCGCGTCGCTGGTGACGATGACATCACCGTGGACGGCACCCGAGAAAGTGCCGTTCCCGCCAGGCTTGTAGCCGGCGATGATCGCGCCGGGGGTCGTGCCGTCGTTGTTGAGCGTGGAGCCGGAATGGATGATGCCGTGCGCCTCGACAGCGATCGTGCTGCCGATGCCGCTTGCGATCGCGGTCGCGAAGTTGACGGCCACGATGCCCGAGCTGCCGGACGTGATGCTGTCGCCGTTCGCCATGGTGACGCTGATGTCGCCCTGGTCGACGCTGTAGGCCCGAATGCCGTAGCTCGTCGCACCCGAGATCGTGACATTCTCGCCGAGCGTGACGGTCACGTCGCCGGTGCCGCCGCTCAATGCCGCGGCGTTGATGCCGACGCTCTGGGAGCCCGACACAGCGATCGTCGTCCCGGCGAAGCTGTTCACGGTGACGTCGCCGTTCCCGTAATTATAGGCATTGATGCCGTAACCGGCCGAGGCGGTGATGTTGGCGTGGTTATTGACGACGACCGTGCCATAGACGCCGGTGTTTGCGCTGGTGCCGTTCGTGGCGCCGGTGTAGCCGGCTTCGATGCCGCCCGGCAAATTGCCGCTCAGGTTCGGGCTGCTGCCCGAATTGATCGCGCCGGAGGTGTTGACGGTGATGGTGCTGCCGGATGCCGCGCCGAGCGCGGTCGCGCGATTGACGGCGACGATGCCGGAGCTGCCCGAGGTGATGGTGCTGCCGGCCTCCGTCGTGACGGTCTGGCTGCCACTGCCATAGCTGCGCGACCGGATACCGTAAGTGGAGCCGCCCGTGATCGTGCCGCCGGCGTCGATCATGACGTCGCCACCGCCCAGGGTGACCACGTCGAGGCCGTACGAGCCGCCCACGGCACCGCCGAGCTGGGTGATCGAGATGTTGCCGCCGTTCGCGCTGTTCAAATTCTCGACGAAAACGCCGACCGAATTCGCACCGGTGCCGCTCGCCTTGCCGGTGATGTTGTTGACCGTGATATCGCCGGCGCCGGTAGCGCTGTCGCGCAGCGTGATGCCGTTGCCGGCGAACCCCTTGATATCCCCGGTCGCGGTCAGCGAGATGTCGCCGGTGCCGTTCTGCGTCACGACCACGCCACCGGCCGCGCCGGTCAGATTTCCCGTGGGCGTGAGGACGATGTCGGCAGGCTTGGCAAGCGTGCCGCCCGACGCGGTGAAGCCGAGCGCGTTGCCGCTCGACGTCGTGATGTCGGCCGCGCCCGTGATGGTGAACGTGCCGCCCGTCGACGACTGGCCGGCGATGGTGCCGGTAAAGCTCTGGCCCGCGACCTTGTCGAGCTTGAGCGTGTCGGCGCCGCCGGCGAACGTGACTGTCTGTGCCGTGGCTCCGGCAAGCTCCAGCGTCGCGCCGTCGTCGATGATCAGCGAGCCGATGCCGGTGATGCCGCCGGACAGGTTGAGCGTGCCGGCCTGGACCTCGATGGTGCCGGTGTTGGTAACGCTGCCTGTGACCGTATTGAGGCCGACGCTGTAGAGATTTCCGGCATTGGTCAGGCTGCCGCCGTTGATCGAGACGTCGGTCAGATAGAGCTTCGAGGTGCCGTCGACCGCGATCGTCGCGCCGGTATTGGCGATGGTGGCGGTCGTCAGCTTCAGCGCGCCGCCGGTCACTGCCTCGATCCGGCCGTGATTGGTGATGGCGTGAAGAATGCCGGGATCGATCGTCAGCGTTCCGCTGGTGACGGAGATCGTGCCCGCGCCGGCAATGGTGATGTCGGCGTTGTCGACGGCGCTCGTGCCGGTCGATTCCAGCGTACCTGCGACCGTCACCGTACCACCGTCGATCGTTGCACTGACGAGATCGAGCGTGGAGCCCGTTCCGACCGACACCGTACCGCCGGTGTTGGTCACCGTCATCCCGATCAGCTTCAGCGTGCCAGCATCGGTCGCCGCCAGGGCGCCGGTGTTGGTGACGTTCTGATGGTCGATGTCGAGCTCGGCGCCCTTCGCCTGAAGCGTGCCGGCATTGGCAATGGCGGTCGAAGTCGTGGCGGCAAGCGTCAGCAGGCCGCCAATCGCTTCGATCAGGCCATTGTTGGTGATGGACGCATTGGTGGCCGTGGTCGTGCCGGTCGAAGCCAGCGTGCCGGAGACGTTCAGCGCGCCCCCCGTCAGGCTCGCACCGTTCAGCGTCAGCTTCTTGCTTGCGTCGACCTTGACGGCGCCGTGGTTGGCGATCGCCGTGCCCGCAACGGTCGCGTCGCCGAACGTCAGCGCGATGCCGTTCTCGACCGTCACCGCGCCCTGATTCAGCGTCGCATCGCCGCCGATCTTGCTGTCGCCGGTAATGTCGATCGTGCCGCCCTGCGCGCCGCTGTAATTGTTGATCGTGCCGCCTGATATCTCGGTGCCGGACAGCGTCAGCGTCTGGCCATCGTCGATCTCGATGACGTGGCCGCTGTTGGTCAGGACGTCGTTGAGCAGCGTCGCGGCGCCGGCGATCTCCAGCGTGCCGTTGTTGGTGATCGCGCCCTTTGACGCGGCGGATGCGCCCTTGATCGTGGCGCCGTCCTTGAGCTTGACGGTGTTGGCGAGCGCGATGCTGGAATTGTCGGTGATGAGGGTGCCGGAGACGGTGACGCCGTCCAGCGTCAGCGCGGCGTCGGCGGTGATCGCGCTGACGCTGACCGTGGCCCCGCCGTCGATCTTGCTGTCGCCGCTGACATCGATCGTGCCGGCGCCCGTGATGGCACCGCCGCTGATCGTGGCCTCGTCCAGCGTCAGCGCGGCGCCACCGTCGACGGTGATGCTGCCGGCCGAATTGGCAACGGTCGAGCCCTGATCGATCGCGAGCGCGCCGCCCGCCACCACTTCGATGGCGCCGGCATTGGTGACGATCTCGTCATCCAGCGCATTGCCGCTGCCGCTGACCTTGAACGTCGCGTTGTTGTTCAGGATGCCGCCGCTCAGCACGGCGTTGCCGGTCAGATCGATCTCGCCGTTGCCGGTGACCGTACCGGCGCCGCTGATGGTGGCAGCATTGACGGTCAGCTTGCCGGCGGCATCGACGGTGACCGCGCCGCTGTTGGTGACACTGGAACCCTGGTCGACGGTCAGCCAGCCATTCGCCAGCACCTTGATCGTGCCGCTCAAGGTGTTGGAGACGGTCTCATTGGCGAATTCGGCCGTGCCCTTGACGTTGACGGTGCCGGAATTGTTCAGCGCGCCGTTCTCGATCAGGCTGGCGCCGTCGAGCTCCAGCGTGCCCAGAATGGCGACGGTGCCGCGATCGATCGTCGTGCCGTCGACGATCAGCGTCGTGCCGGCACCGGCCTTCAACGTGCCGCCGGCATTGTGGATTTCGGCGAGCGTCTTCAGCGTGCCACCGGACAGCTCGATCGTGCCCGAATTGGTGATCGTAGTGCCGCCGGCGAAATCGCCACCGCCTGCGAGCGTCAGATAGCCGGCATTGGTGAATACGGCCGTGTCCAGGATCTCGGCCTTGCCGCCGACGGACATCGTGCCGGTCGCGGCATTGGTAAAGATCGAGTCCGCGCTCATGTTGAGCGCACCCGAGATCGTAAACGAGCTTTGGTTGATCACTTTCGGCGGCGGCCCACCGAAATCGTTCATCGTCACCGACTTCGCATAAGCGGCCGTGTCGATCGTCACCGGATAGGACGGCGTCAGGCCGTGCAGTTGATCGGTGATGACGATGACGTCGTCGTCGATGGTCGGGACCGTGCCGGTTGCCCAGTTGGCCGCGTCCTTCCAGAACCCGCCGGAGGGAACGCCGGGCTTGTCGGTCGCGATCCACACCACCGCGGGCGCGTCGGTGCCGGTGATGGTGACGGTGATGGTCTGCTGCGAAATGGCGCCCTCCGCATCCGTCAGCGTCACGGTGTAGACCAGCGTCAGCACCGCGTCCTTCGGGATGAAGTCGGCGAGATAGACCGGCAGATCGGCCAGCGACCAGTTGATGGTGCCGGTGCCATCGCCGGTGCTGTCGGCGCCCGCTGCGATCGCGACCGACATCGCGCTCTGGAATGCCGCGAGCGGGCCCGGCGGCACCGTGCCGTCAGGTAGGGTCGCGCTGGTCAGCGCCACCGAGACCGTATGCTTGTCGGTGAGATCTACATCGGTGAAGTCCAGCGTGCCCGAGGTCGGAACATCGCTGGTGAGCGGACCACCCGGCACGCTGGTGCCGCCTTCGAAGGTGATGGCCGGAACGTTGGTGGAGATCACCGGCTTATCGTTGGTCCCCGTGATCGTGATGGTGATCGGGATGAAGGCGGTTTCAGGGCTGACCGAGAAATTGTTGTCGATGCGGACCATATAGGTCAGCGTCAGGGTTTCGCCGGCCGCGAGGAAGTCGAAGACGTGGTCCGGAATTGTGTAGGTCCAGACCGCCGAGCCGTTGTTGTTGTTAGCACCGTCGGGGACGACGTTGATCTGGATCTGCGTCGCCGCGATGTCCTGCTTCTGCAGAGTGCTGAGCGAGCCGGTGACGTCCTGATGGCCGGCGCTCTGGTAGATGAAATTCGGCGCGCCCGCGAGACTCACGCTCACCGTCGGCCGATCGCCCAGATTTTGGTCGAGGAAGGTGATCCGGCCGGAGACCGTGTCGAAATCCGTGGTGTCACCGGTCTTGCCAGCGCGCTCGGTCAGCGCAAACGCCGACGTCACATTGCCGTTGGCATCGAGACTTCGGGAAAGAGGCGGGCCGGGAATACGGTTGCTGGTCTGCGGCGTATGGCCCGGCCCGTCCGATCCCTGCGGGTTGAGGTTCGTGAATGTCGCGATCACGACAGCGCCGGACCCAGACTTGAACACCAGGTCCTGGCTGGTCGGCGTGAGCGTGTCGGTGAAGTGGGTCAGCTTGGTGTTGGTGTTGTTGTCGGTGAACTTCAGCGTGAACACGTCCGTGATCAGCTTCTGAATGTCCGGCGACATCAGCGCGTTGGAGATCGAGACGTTGCCGCCGCTGATCTGGATCATCTGGCCGGCCTGGTTGACGGTCGCGATCGGCAGCAGCGTGACCTTGTCGAACAGGATGTAGGAGCCCGTCGTACCGTTCGGCTCGACCAGCACCTGGAAGCTCGCCTGCGGCTGCGGATCGCCGCCGCCGGCGGGAACGACGAAGTTGATCTGGGTCAGCACTGCCGTGCCGCGGATGCCCATGGTGGCGACCGGCGTGTCGATCTTCATGTCGCCATGCTTGGCGGTCTCGCCGGCGACAAAGGTGATGGTGCCGGCGACGAGGCTCAGCAGCGAGGAGTTGCTCGACCCGTTGGGGTCGTAGACCATCTCGTTCAGCACCATCCGCGCATTGGAGGACAGGCCGAACACGGTGCCGTCGATGAAGGTGATGCCGAGCGTCGAGTCGCCGCCGGTCGAGACCACGTCGCCCTTCTCGACATTGTCGCCATTGTTCAGGATGACCGAGACGCCGTTGCGGATCGCGGTTGCGCTGCCGGACAGCTTGGTGACGTGGCCGATGACCTGCGCCGCGGCAATGCCGCCAGCGGCCTGCGCATATTGCACATGACCCGTCAGCGCGTTGACGATATCGCCGGTGAGGTGGGCGCCATCGGGCGAGGCGATCGCCGCGCGCTTGTCACCCCTGAAATAGTCGTGAACGACGAACTCGTGCCCGTCGTGGGACAGCACCAGATCGAGGCCCGCGCGCTTGAATTCGCCGTTGAAGATCAGGTTCGGGTCGGGAACAACGAACGCGCCGTCAGGCACGTGACCTTGCGCCTTCGCGATAAACGGCTTGGCTGCAAAGGAATCGACATGGACATTGGCAGGGGAACTGGAACCCTGACCGTCCAACGAAATCGCGGCGTCAAATTTGCCAGCGTAATTCAATCGGGCACCAAAAAAAGGGGTTAAAATCTATGTAAGTATCGCTCGCCTAAACTTGCATATCATTACCAAGTCCTTAGCGAAACCACCTATTGCTTGTGTGATTTCGCATCACCAAGCGGTCGATGCCCCTGAGCGGCTGGGCGACCGTAGAGGAGCTAAAGTAGTTTTTGAAATACTTGTCAGTAAAGCGGCGCCATTTTTCGGTCATTTCAAGTCACCCCATGTATTCTAGTGTAAAAGTGCACAACAGATACTTATGTCATCTTTTCTTCGTGGTGCCCTGCAGCATCCTGCGGCAAATACGGGGCCAAATCTGTGATCCAACTAACAGAACCCGTGAAATAGCGGGTCGTTAGCCATAGGCGCAGAATTGGCACTCTCACAACTTCTGCTTGCAATTGGCTCCGTTTAGCGCTTGCGGGGCCCTCCTAGCCTCCGATTCGTAAAATTTTACGCAATTTGGCCAAGCCCGTTTCAGCCTGTCCCTCGGTTTTGAGACCCCTGCCGGGCGCGTTAAGCAGAACAAAACGGCCCGTCTCGCACTATCTCCGCGAAAGCAACAAAGCCCGGCACGTTCAGGTCTAGGGGACCTGACGAAGCCGGAAGGGGATGTCAGATGGAGACCGCTGCTCGCTCGCGCACCTTTCGCGCAATCCTTGTCCTGTGCGGATTGATCCTGCTCGGATCGGCCGCCGACCTCCGCGCCGGCACGCTGCTGTCGCCGGGAGCAGGCGTCCTCGTCCGCAAATCCGCCGAACCGTTCGGCGTGTTCGCCTTCGCCATCTCGTCCGGCAGCCTGCAACAGAAATGGTTCGCGCTGAGGCAGAAGCTCGACGACGACATGGTGCAGCTCGCGCTGTGCGACGGCGACCGGGACAATTGCGCCTCGCCCGCGGCACTCAAGCTGCTCTCCATCGTCGACCAGGCCCGCAGCCGTGACGGCCGCGCGCGGTTGGGCGAGACCAATCGCGCCATCAATCTGGCCATCCGGGCCGCCGATGACGGCTCCGACGACGTCTGGAGCTCGCCGCTCGCGACCTTCACGCGGGGCGCCGGCGACTGCGAAGACTATGCCATCGCCAAGCTGGCCGCGCTGCGGCTCGCTGGCGTCGCCAATGAGGATCTCCGCATCGTCGTGGTGCGCGACGTCAGGGCCGGTGCAGAGCATGCGGTTGCCGCAGCCAAGCTCGACGGCCATTGGCTGATGCTCGACAACCGCCGCATGGCGATGGTCGAGGACGACGCCGCGCGCACTTACCAACCGCTGTTCGTGCTCTATCCATCGGCCGTGATGAAATATGTCGACGAACCGGTGCGGTTGTCGGTGGCGGCTGCCGAGGCGCAGTAATTGATCTTGTAGCCTGGATGGAGCGCAATCGGGGACTCCGACCGCTGGCACTGGCCCTGGATTGCGCTTGCGCTCCATCCGGGCTTTTGGGTCTCGTACCAACCACCCGCCACAAAACCATTCCACCGCGCGATCCGGGACGCTAGCATGGCATCGGCTAAGCGGGGGCGACTGGAATGCGGTTCATCGTGCTGTCTGTGCTTGCGCTGCTGGCTTGGCGGGCGGCACCAGCCTCCGCGCAATCCGGCCCATCCGACCGCTCCATCACCGACCGGCTGCCGCTGTTTGCAAAGAACAAGTGCCAGCAGATCCGCGACCCCGGCAATCAACTGTTTTGCGGCGATGCCGAGCTTGCCGCCGCCGCCGAGAAACTGAGCGCGGCGATCGAGGCACGGCTCGCCCGCCTGCCCGATCGTCTGCCGGCGATCGAGGAAAATGCGATCTGGATCCGACAGCGCAATCTCGGTTGCGGCATCCTCGGCCAGACCGCGATCCACACCGATGATTTCGACCGGGTGAAGGCCTGCCTGCTCAAGGTCACCCAAGGTCGTGCCGCGATCGTGCGGGATCCGGATTTTGACTGTCTCGCGGCCAACACGGCCGCGGGCGCGCTGATCTGCGCCGACCCGTCGCTGGCGCTGGTCGAGACCGAGCTGAACAGCGAGGTGCTCGGCCTGATCGGCAAGCTGGACCCGACCGCGGCCCGCTTTGCCTTCGCCGAATATGGCCGATGGACGCGAGAGCGTGATCGCAAGTGCAACCTGGTCGGCAAGGAGAACGTGCCGCTCCACGAGCTCGAATCCGCGGAGGACTGTCTCGCCGACCAGTTGAAGCACAGGAACGATGAGGTCCGCGCGGCGAAAGGCGATCCAAAAAAGGTGTTCGGACGCCAGGTCGCGGCCCGCTCGCCGGACACCGATGCCGTCGATTTCTGTGCCGCGCGAATCCACGCCGCCAATTCCTGCGGCAACTTCCTCCGCATCAATCGCGTCTACGCACTCGACAGCCAGGTAACCGATCAGGAGGCGCAGGTCACGGGCGAGATCGAGATGGCCGTGCTGGCGCCCTTCTCGACGTGCAGCAAGGTCGCGTCCGCCTGCACCGGCACCTGCTGGGACCCGAGGACGGGCCGCCCGCAATCGGGCGGCGACAACAAGGAGCGAACCGGCGAGGCCTTCAACGTGACGCGCCGGATCAGGATCCAGCGGACTTTTGCATTCGTCAAAGCCGCCGACGGCTGGCGCTGCCGCGAGGACGAACTGGCCCCGGTGAATTCGGGGACGGCGGGCGGAGGGTCGTGAATTCTTACTTACCCTCCCCTGGAGGGGAGGGTCGGCTCATATTGAGCGTAGCGAGATATGAGACGGGCTGGGTGACGGTCTCTCCACCTCGCACACTGCCCGTGTTGAGAGATCACCCCACCCCGCTCGCGCTTCGCGCGATCGACCCTCCCCCTCCAGGGGCGGGTAAACCGGCTCACATCAAAACATCAGATTGTCCTTTACCAGAACCCAGCGGCCGCCCTTGACCTGTTGCACCTGGGTGATGGTGCTGGCGAGATGGTCGGTCTTGGAGAACTTCGTCGGAGGCGAGTTGAAGATATCGACGAACTTGTCTCCGGACTCCAGCGCGTCCAGCATCTTCTGGCCGGTCAGGTCCTTGCCCGCCTTGTTCGCATAGAACGCGAACGTCATCACCGCGTTGTAGCCGATGATGGCCTGGGTGTTGGCGTCGGTGCCGAACGTCTTCTTGTAGGTGGCGAGCCAGTCCTTGACCTTGCCCTTGGCCGTGTCCTCGTAAGGAATCTCGAAGAGTGCGGCGGCGTAGAGGCCTTCCACCGCGTCTTTGCCGAGCATGGGCACCTCCATCACATTGGTCGGCGTGGCGCCGAGGAAGGTCACCTCCCAGCCGAGCTTCTTGGCCTCGGTCATCGCGCCGATGGGCTCGCGAAGCACCGCGCCGAGCACGACGAGGTCGCAGCCGTCGGATTTCATCTTGGCGACCTGCGCGCTGAAGTCGGAGGCGCCGCGCTTGTAGCTCGTGATCGAGGCCGGCTGCACCTTCATGGCGGTGAGCTGCTGGTTGAAGCCGTCGAGCACGTTCTTTCCGTACTCGTCGTCCTGATGCATGATGCAGGGCTTCTTGAAGTTCTTCCACTCCATCATGTATTTCAGCGCGGCGCGGGTGCTCTCGACGTAAGGCAGGAGGTTGTTGAACTTCAGCCGCTCCTGCGGCTTGGCCGGATCGAACTTGAAGGTGAACTCGGCCGCCGTCAGCGGGAACAGTTGGAGCACGCCGGCGTCGAGCAGGATGTCCTGTGCGGCCAGAACGGTCGGCGATCCCATTGCGCCCACCATGGCGAAGATCTTGTCGCGCTCGATCAGCTTCTGCGACGCTAGCACGGCCTTCTTCGGATCGTAACCACTGTCCTCGACGACCAGCCGGATCTTGCGGCCATGGATGCCGCCGGCAGCGTTGACCTCCTCGACGGCCATCTTCATGCCGTTGGAGACCGGAACGCCCCAGCCCTTGATCGGGCCTGACAGGTCCTGATGGGTGCCGATGACGATCTCGGTCGCCGAGATGCCCTCGTTGGTGACCTTGGTTTGCGCTAGGGACGGCTGACAAGTGAGCGCCATTGCGCTCACAGCAAGGCCGAACGCTCTCAACGACTTCGACATTGACGTCTCCTCTCCTTCGGCCCGTGTTGTGCGAGGGGCCGGGCCAATTCTCCCCTCGCTTTCTCGAATTGCTGGTCGGCTCACGCCACCGCCCTCGCGTGATACATCGCCTCGATCTCGGCGGCGTAGCGCTTGTTCACGAAGCCGCGCTTCAGCTTCATGGTCGGCGTCAGCTCCTCGTCCTCCGGGGTGAGCTGCCGCTCGATCAGGTAGAAGCGCTTGATGGTTTCGACGCGGGCTAAATTGCCGTTGACCGCCTCGATCTCGCGCCAGATCAGGTCCTGGATCTCCGTCGCGCGGCACAGGCTGGCATAATTGGTGAAGGGGATGTCGTGGTCCTGCGCGAACTTCTCGACATTCTCCTGGTCGATCATCACGAGGCAGGTCAGATACGGCCGCTTGTCGCCGATCACGACGGCATCCGAGATGTAGGGCGAGAATTTGAGCTGGTTTTCGATCTCGGACGGCGTGATGTTCTTGCCGCCGGACGTGATGATGATGTCCTTCATCCGGTCCGTGACGCAGACGAAGCCCTCATTGTCGATGGTGCCGACGTCGCCGGTGTGCAGCCAGCCGCGGGAATCGATGGTCTCGGCGGTCTTCTCCGGCTGGTTGAGGTAGCCCATGAACAGGAAGTCGCCCTTGATCAGGATCTCGCCTTCGGGCGACAGTGCGACCTCGCCCCAGGGCACGGCGGTGCCGACCGAGCCCAGCTTGATCCGCTCCGCCGGCATCATGGTCGCGACCCCGCAATTCTCGGTCTGGCCATAAACTTCGTGAATGTCGATGCCGAGCGCGAGGTACCAGCGGATCAGCTCCGGCGCGATCGGCGCCGCGCCGGAGAAGGCGATGCGGCAGCGATCGAGGCCGATCATGCGGCGGATGTTGCGGAAGGCGATCCGGTACGCGATGCCATTGGCGATGCGCAGCCACAGCGGCGGCGCCCTGCCCTCGATCCGGCAATCGACCATGCGGTAGCCGACCTCGATGGCGCGGCGATAGACCCATTGCTGCAGCGGCGTCGCGTCCTTCAGCGCGATGGTGATCGCGGAATAGAATTTTTCCCAGATGCGCGGCACCGCGAGAAAGACGGTCGGCTGCACCTCGCGCAGATTGTCCGGCACGGTCTCCGTGCTTTCGACGAAATTCATCACCGAGCCGAGCGCGACCGAGATGTAGTAGCCGCCGATGCGTTCGGCGACGTGGCAGAGCGGCAGGAAGATCAGCCGGTCTTCGTCCTCTTGCGCCGGGATGAAATCGTTGGCGTGGCGCATCTGGTGCGTGACACTGCGGTTGGCGTGCATCGCGCCCTTGGGCGGCCCGGTGGTCCCCGACGTGTAGACGAGCACTGCGAGATCTTCGGCGCTGCGGCTGTCGGTCATCTCCCGCCATAGCGCCTCGCGACCAACCATGTGATTGCGGCCGAGCGCGCGAAACTCGTCGAGCGACATCACCATCTCGTCGGAGAAGCCGCCGAGGCCCTCCATGTCGAACACGATGATGCTTTGCAGGGACGGACAGCGCGCGCGGCAGGCGAGAATCTTGTCGAGCTGCTCCTCGTCCTCGGCGAAGATCACTTTGGTGCGGGAATCGTTGACGAGGTATTCCACCTGGGACGACGCATCGGTCGGATAGATGCCTGAGGAGACGCCGCCGGCGCACAAAATGCCCATGTCGGCATGGACCCATTCCGGGACGGCATTGGCGATGATGGAGGCGACGTCGCCGGGGACGAAGCCGGTCGCATGGAGCGCGTAGGCGATCTCCCTGGAGATCTCCAGCCATTCGCGCCAGCTGGTCGGCTGCCATATCCCGAACTTCTTCTCGCGGATCGCCGGCCTGTCGCCCCGCATCTCCGCGGCGCGCAGAAAGCTGTTCGCGATCGTATCAGCGACCGTCAGCACCGCCGGTCGGGCCATGCGCGTCTCCTCCTTGTCGCCTTCCGCCCGCTGCCTGCCTTGCCGGCGGTCTATGTTGGCGGACGGGCTCGTCCAGTCTACGCCAGTTCAACGCCACGTCTTCTTCTTTTTCCAGCGCCGCTCGCCTCGTGCGCCCGCTTCCTTGGCGCCAAGGTAGAATTCCTGGATGTCCTTCGAATGCATCAAGCGGTCGCAGGTGTCGTTCATGACGATGCGGCCGATCTCGAGCACATAACCATAATGCGCCGTCTCCAGCGCCACCTTGGCATTCTGCTCGACGAGCAAAATCGACATGCCCTGCTCCTCGTTGACGCGGCGGATGATCGTGAAAATCTCCTTCACCAGCAGCGGCGACAGGCCGAGCGAGGGCTCGTCCAGCAGCAGCAGCGTCGGCCGGTTCATCAATGCGCGGCCGATCGCGAGCATCTGCTGCTCGCCGCCGGAGAGCTGGCCGGCCGGCTGGTTGATGCGCTCTTTCAATCGCGGAAAATAGCCGTAGACGCGCTCCAGATCCTCCACGACGCCGTCGCGGTCCTTGCGTGGATACGCCCCCATCATCAGGTTCTCGCGCACCGAGAGGAACGGGAACACTTCGCGTCCCTCGGGCACGTGGCTTAAGCCCAGCCGGACGATCCGGTCGGCCTCCACACGCTGGATCGGCTTGCCCATGAATTCGATCGCACCCTTCTGCGGATCGAGAATGCCGGAGATGGTCTTCAGCACGGTGGTCTTGCCGGCCCCGTTGGCCCCGAGCAGCGTGATGATGCGGCCGCGCGGCACCTCCAGCGAGATGCCGCGGATCGCCATGATCGGCCCGTAATAGCTCTCGATGTTGGAGAGCTTCAGGATGATATCCGGCGTCGCGGTCGCATCCATCGCTTACGCTCCCAGATAGGCGGCGACGACGTCGGGGTGCTGCTGCACCTGGGCGGGCGAGCCCATCGCCAGCACGCGGCCGTAGTTCAGCGCAACGACGCGATCGGAGACGCGGTTGACCAGCGACATGTCGTGCTCGACCATCAGCACGGTGACGCCGAGCTCGCTCTTCATATCGCGGATCCAGAACGACATGTCGTCGGTCTCCTCCACGTTCAGACCCGACGACGGCTCGTCGAGCAGGATCAGCTTCGGCTCCGAGCAGAGCGCGCGCGCGAGCTCGATCACCTTGCGCACCCCGTAGGGCAGGCCCGAGATCAGCTTGTCGCGATAAGGCTCGAGATCGAGGAATTCGATCACCTGCTCGACCCGGCGGCGGTGCAGCTTCTCGCCCGCGCGCACGCCCGGCAGAAACAGCAGTTCCTGCCAGAGCTGGGTGGTCGAATGGCGGTGGCGTCCGACCAGCAGATTGGAGAGCACCGTGGCGTTTTCGAACAGCTCGATGTTCTGGAAGGTGCGGGCGATGCCGAGCCTGGCGATGTCGTAAGGCGGCTCTTCCGTGATGTCCTGGTCCTCGAAGAAGATGCGGCCCGAGGTCGGCCGGTAGATCCGCGAGATCAAATTGAAGATCGAACTCTTGCCGGCGCCGTTCGGCCCGATGATCGAGAGGATCTCGCCCTTCTCGACCGCGAACGACACCGCATCGACGGCCTTGAGGCCTCCGAAATGCAGCGACAGGTTCTCGGCGCGGAAATAGCTCATCGGTTCCGCTCCGACTTCACGTAGATCTTCTGCCGCTTGAAGGTGGCACGCTTGTAGAGCGGAAACAGCTGGAAGAAGAGTTTTACCTTCAGCCAGCGGCCGTAGAGCCCGAGCGGCTCGAACAGCACGAACAGCACGATGATGATGCCGTAGATCGCACCCTTCAGGCCGTTGAGCGAGGCGAAGGCAGCGACATTCGACTGGACGTTGCCCGCAGTTGCCGAGCTCGCGCCGAACGTCGCGGCAATGCCGGCGATGATGCCGGGCATGTCATCCTTCAGATAGGTCAGGAACGGGTCGATCATCACGATGAAGATCGCGCCCAGCACCGCGCCGTGCAGGCTGAAGGTGCCGCCGATCAGGATCACGATGATGAACTCGATCGAGAGCTGGAGCGTGAACATCTCCGGCGAGATGAAGGAGAGCTTGTGTGCGAACAGCACGCCGGCAAAGCCGGTGATCGCCGCCGAGATCGCGAACGACTTCACCTTGTAGAGCGCGACGTTGATGCCCATGCTGCGCGCCGCGGTCTCGCTGTCGCGGATCGCGACGAAGGCACGCCCGGTCGGCGAGCGCAGCAGATTGAGCGTGCCGACGATGGTCAGCACCAGCACCGCAAGGCACAGGAAGTAAAAGGTGGGGCTGTCGCGCGGCACCGCGACACCGAGCAACGACAGCGTCTTGACTCGCATGCCCTCGTTGCCGTGGGTGACACTCTCCCAGCGCGCCAGGATTTCCTCGACGATCAGGGCAAACGAGATGGTGGCGATGACGAGGTAGATCCCGGTCAGGCGCAGCGCCGGGAAGCCGACCATCGCGCCGATCAATCCGGTCAGGGCGCCCGCAGCGAGGAAGTAGACCGGGAACGGCACGTTGTATTTCTGCAAATACGCCGCCGTGTAGGCCCCGATCGCGAGAAACGCGGCGTGGCCGAGCGAAGCCTGGCCGGTGAAGCCGGTCAGGATCAGCAGCGCCACGCCGACGGTTGCATAGATGCAGACGAAGACGAGCTGGCTCATCAGATAGCTGGAGAGCACATAGGGCGCGATCAGCAGCAGCGCGAGCAGGATGCCGTAGGAAACCATGTAGCCCGAATGCGGAAACAGCTTGATGTCGTCTTCGTAGTCGGTCTTGAACAGGAAGCGCATTGCGTTCAGACTTTCTTGCGGACGTGGAGGCCGAACAGACCTTCGGGCTTGAGCAGCAGCACGGCCAGCAGCACGACATACGGCGCGACGTCCTTCCAGCCCTCCGCCAGATAGAAGCCGGCCATGCTCTCGATCATACCGATCAGGACGCCACCGACGACGGCGCCCGGGATCGAGCCGAAGCCGCCGAGCACGGCGGCGGGAAACGCCTTCAACCCGAGCACGAGGCCGACATTGGAATGGATGAAGGTGATCGGCGCCAGCAGCACGCCGGCGCAGGTCGCTACCGCCGCGCTGATCGCCCAGACGATCGAGACCACGCGCTTGACCGGAATGCCCATGTAGTAGGCCGCCAGCATGTTCTCGGAGCTGGCACGCATCGCGGTGCCGAGCGTGGTCTTGTTGAAGAACAGCCACAGCAGCGCGCACAGGATCATCGTCGCCGCGATCACCGACAGCTTGTCATGGGCGAGCACCAGTGAGCCGACGCGCAGCACGCCCTGGCTGAACGGCGTCTCGATCTTCAGATCGTCGGTGCCCCAGACCATGCCGGCGATCGAGCGCAGGAAGTAACCGAGGCCGATGGTGGCCATGATGATGGAGAATTGCGGATAGCCGAGGATCGGCCGCACCACCACCCGCTCCGCCAGCATGCCGAACATCGCCATGGCGGCCACCGCACCGGCAAAGCCGATCCAGTAGTTCAATCCCATCATGCCGATGAAGGTAAAGGCGAAGAAGCCGCCCAGCATCATCAGATCGCCCTGGGCGAAATTGACGACCTCGGTGGCCTTGTAGACGAGCACGAAGCCGAGCGCGATCAGGCCGTAAACGCAGCCGAGCGCAACACCGCTGA
The DNA here is from genome assembly GCF_032290525.1 of Bradyrhizobium cosmicum. GTDB lineage: Bacteria > Pseudomonadota > Alphaproteobacteria > Rhizobiales > Xanthobacteraceae > Bradyrhizobium > Bradyrhizobium cosmicum_A. The sequence continues at coordinate 243,909 of NZ_JASXTA010000008.1, forward strand.
CCAGCTGCTGAACGAAATCCAGCATCGCCGCGCATCCTCCCCATGCAACCAGCGGCTCTTCGTGACCGCCTCATCGCATCTTGTGTCCAGTCGCTACGCAGTCGTTTCGCCGCGTTAGCGCCATTTGTCCGTAACCAATTCAGCCTGAACCACCGAGCGCTGTCAACAAACGGTGACTTGCCTTTAGTCGATCCCGGATGGCGAATTTGTCGGCCGTAGATTCACGGTGCCGAAACATCTTCGGATCATGGTCGCGGGCGATGCAAAACCGCAAGGTGTGGCCGTCATGAAGCCGGACAATTCGGCGCTGGAAGTCCGAGGGTTAACGAAGCGTTTTGACCGTTTGGCGGTCGACAGCCTCGATCTGACCATTCACGCCGGCGAATTCTATGCTCTCGTCGGCCCCAACGGCGCCGGCAAGACCACCACCTTGCGCATGGTTGCGGGCCTGCTCAGGCCCGATGCCGGCGCGGTCTCGATCTTCGGCATCGATGCGCTCGTAAATCCCGTCGCCGCCAAGCAGGTGATGGCGTGGGTCTCCGACGAGCCCATGATCTATGACAAGCTCACCCCGCTCGAATATCTCGAATTCGTCGCCGGCCTCTGGGGCATTGCACCATCGATCTCCGAGCCGGTTGCGCAGGAGCTGCTGAGTTCGCTCGGGCTGGAGCCGCACCGGCACGAACGCTGCGAAGGCTTTTCCAAGGGCATGCGCCAGAAGGTCGCTCTCGCCGGCGCGCTGGTGCACGATCCCCGCCTCATCATCCTCGACGAGCCGCTGACCGGTCTCGATGCCGTCTCCGCCCGCCACGTGAAGGGCCTCCTCAGCGAGCGCGTTCAGGCCGGCTGCACCATCATCATGACCACGCATATTCTGGAGGTCGCCGAACGCATGGCTGACCGCATCGGTGTGATCGCCTCGGGGCGCCTCGTCGCCGAGGGCACGCTCGCCGAGCTGCGTCAGCAGAACGGCCATGCCGGCACCAGCCTTGAAGATCTCTTCATCGCGCTGGTGACGCTTTCGGAAGCCGCATGAGCTCGGCGACCGCGCTGTCCTGGTTCGCCCGCCACGAGCTCCGGCTCGCCTGGCGCGAATGGCTGGCCATGATGACCGGCGGGCGACGCAAGCGGGCACGCGCCGCCGTCATCGGCCTGCTCTCCATCGCGGCACTGCTGCACGTGCCGGCCTGGGCCGTGATCGGCCGCTTCGCCGACCTGCAATTGCCGCTCGACAAGTCATCACTGATCATGATCTCGGCGACGATCTTCCTGGCCTGGACGCTGATGCTGTCGCAGGCGATCGAATCGGTGACGCGGGTGTTTTACGCGCGAGCCGATCTCGACCTCATCATGTCCTCGCCCGCGACGCTCGCCAATCTGTTCTCGGTGCGCATCGCCGCGATCGCGCTCACCGTCACCGTGATGGCGCTGCTGTTCTCGACGCCCTTCATCGACGTGCTGGTGATCGGCGGCGGGCTGCGCTGGCTTGCGGCGTTCGGCGTCGTCGTCGCCATGGGCCTGTCGGCTGCGGCGGTCGCGATTGCCGTCACCATCCTGCTGTTCCGGCTGATCGGCCCAGCGCGCACGCGCCTCATAGCCCAGATCCTCGCCGCCATTATCGGCGCCGGCTTCGTGATCGCGCTGCAGGTCGCCGCGATCATGTCCTATGGCACGCTGTCGCGCGTCACCATCCTGACATCAGGCACCTTTGCCGAACACGCCCCCGACGTCGACAGCATCTGGTGGTGGCCGGCGCGGGCGACGATGGGCGACAGCGAGGCGCTGCTGCTGCTTCTGGCGCTCGGCCTCGTGCTGCTCGGTAGCGTCATGGCGATCTTTTCCGGCCGCTTCGCCGACACCGCGTTCGATGCCGCCGCCCATGGCAAGTCCGGCAGCAAGCGCGCGAGGGAACGTCCGTTCCACGGCGGATCGCGGCAGCGAGCGCTGCGGCGAAAGGAGTTCATGCTGCTGTGGCGCGATCCCTGGCTGATCTCGCAAACGCTGATGCAGCTTCTCTATCTGGTGCCGCCGGCGCTACTGCTCTGGCGCAGCTTTGCCGACAGCTCGGCGGCGCTGACGCTGATCACGCCGGTGATGGTCATGGCGGCAGGACAGCTCGCCGGCGGGCTCTCCTGGCTGACGATCTCGGGCGAGGACGCCCCCGACCTGGTCGCGACTGCGCCGCTGACGCCATCCAGCGTCATCCGCGCCAAGATCGAGGTGGTGCTGATCGCGATCGCCGCCATCTTTTCTCCGCTGGTCGCAGCACTTGCTTTCGCCTCGCCCTATCAGGCCGCAATCAGTGCCGCCGCGATCATCATCAGCGCGTCCTCCGCCACCGCAATCCAGCTCTGGTTTCGGGTTCAGGCCCGGCGCAGCCAGTTCCGCCGCCGCCAGACCTCCTCGCGGCTTGCGACCTTCGCCGAAGCCTTCTCCTCGATCGGCTGGGCCGCCACCGCGGCGCTGGTGCTCGCGCTGCCGCTTGCCGGCCTCATCAGCGGCCTGATCACCGCGGGCCTGATTGCGATGACCTGGAAGTTCAGCCCAAGGAGGGAGTGAGGGCGGCGCCTCACCCTTTCCCTCGCTCAGCGAGCGGTGCATTATGTTTGCATCTCAAAGCCCGTGAGGCGACTCTGGTTGAGCTTGCCAAGCCTGGGCGGTCAGGTGTCGAAAGCCGGTTGTGCGCTGCGGACCGAGCCGACCTTCCGCCGATCCAGCAACCGCCTGCTCCAGTTACGCCCGGGCTCTTCGATATAACGATAGGTTGCAACCGACAGCAGGACAGTCAACAGCAGCATCGCAACCTGCAGCACGTCACCGAACCACAGCGATCCATTCATCGAGACCACCTTGGTCGGCTCATGGTCCGCGCTCAACGCATACGAGACCAACAGCTCGATATGCGTGAGACGCTCGACGACCATAAGGATCGCCCGCACCACTGCCCGGACGAGCGGATGCAGCATGTAGATCGAATAGGTCAGCGTCCCCACGGTGAGCATGAATGGCACCGTCAGAAGGCGGCTGACCGCGCCGGCCTCACGCGCGAACACCAGCACGACCAGCATAAACAGCAGCGGCGAGGCCACCTGCAGGGTGGCGCTGCTTCCCGCGATCGAAACATAGCCCACGACGAGCACGAAACTGGCCATCTCGAGCAATGTCTCGCCCGACGGCGCCAGGCGTGCGCGCAGCGCCGGAAAGCGCTCGCGTAGATCGAAGGAGAGCACGCCAAGCGCAAAACCATAAAGGCAGCGCACCAGGCCGTAATCGTAAGTGGCATTCATCCCATCCGGGCTGATCGTGGCGAGCATGACCGGCCCGGCAATGATCGGGAGCAGCCAAGGCCAGATCGTCGGCCCGATCCTGCTGACGACGGCGGCGAAGATCACATAGGCCGCGAACTCGGCGCTAATGCTCCAACTCGCGAAGTTCAGCCAGTTCTGTGGGTTGACGCCGAGTCCCTGCAGGAGAAGAACGTTGGTCACGATGGCCTGCAGGAGGTTCGGACCAATACCGTCCTTCGCAGCATCAATGGGAATGAACAACAACAACGTCACAAGATGCAGCGGATAGATCCGCCCAAGCCGCAGGACGAGGAAGCGGCCGAGGCCAAACCCCTCAGCGAGGCGTGAGCGATAGTTTGACGCGATGACAAAGCCGCTCAACACGAAGAAGAAGTCGACGAACAGGTAGGCATGTCTGGTCAGCGGCAGCAACGACAGGTGGCTGATGACGTCGAAGTGAAACAGCGCAACCATGCAAGCGCAAATGCCGCGCCAGCTGTCGAGAGCATGATACCGGGTGATATTTTCAGCCGAGTCCATCGAGAACGGGTACGGAGGAAGCGGCAACCGCTCAAGCAACGGTTGAGTCTATGCTTAATGGCTCCATGCGCGAGCGAAGGGCGCCATTTTCGGGAGGCAGCCCGGCTCAATGACCTTGGCCGGCCGCCGCGTCGGTCGGATCTCGGCCTGTGCGTTGAGCATCCAGAACACGGCGGGCGTGAGGGTGCGACACTGACGCGCTCTTGATCGCAAGCCCATTGGCCACGCGCTGCGTTGCACGCTAGACTTTCCCTGAAATCATGGGGACGGATGCATGTGGCGACTGGTTTCGGCGGCTCTGGCGCTGTTCGGCGCCTTGCTCACCCCTGTCCTCGCGCAGCAACCCCAGCGCAGCGAATGCCTGGCGATGGCGAATGCTCCGCCTCGTGCGGTGCCGGTGGCGTTCCGGCGGGCGGCAGCTGCGGCCGAGGTCGAGATCACCTATGCCGGCCACTCCACCTATTTCATCGATACGCCCGGCGGCTTGCGCATCGCCACCGACTATAGCGGCGCCTACCAGGTCGGGCGGCTGCCCGACGTCGCCACCATGAACCGGGCCCACAGCACCCACTACACGCTCTTCCCCGACAAGCGCATTCCCCATGTTCTCCACGGCTGGAGCGAGGACGGCAAGCCGGCCATCGTCTCGGAGCGCATCGGCGACACTTTTGTCCGCAACGTCACCACCGACATTCGCCGCTATTTCGGCGACGATGCCGGGGCGGACATGATCCGCGACGGCAATTCGATCTTCATCTTCGAGGTCGCCGGCCTCTGCATCGGCCATCTCGGCCACCTCCACCACAAGCTCGACGATAGCCACTTTGCCCAGATTGGCCGGCTCGACATCGTGATGGTGCCGATCGACGGCACCTACACGATGTCACTGGGCGGCGTCTCCGAGATCACAAAGCGCCTGCGCGCGTCGGTGGTGCTGCCGATGCACCGCTTTGCCACCCCGTTCGACGAGTTCATGCGCGGCATCGGCCAGCAGTTCGAGATCGACCGGCGCATGGAGCGCTCGTTCCGGATGTCGCGGGATACCTTGCCGACGAATCCGACGGTGATCATCCTCGACGGCGTTTGAGGCGCAATTTTCTCCAAGTCGATTGCCGTCCGGTCGTGCTGACCTTCTCGCAACAGGAGATCGGTATGAGCGATTTTGCAAGATTGCTGCACGCGGACGGACCCAACCCCGAGCACGCCGCGGCGCTCCGGCTTTACGGCCGCTTTGTCGGCGATTGGGACGCCGAGATCACCGCCCACGCGCCCGATGGGACCAAGCACACCGCTCCCGGCGAGATTCATTTCGGCTGGGTGCTGGAAGGCCGCGCCGTCCAGGACGTCTGGATCATTTCCCGCCCCGCAGGCTTTCAGGCCTTTCCGATCGCCGGCAATTGGTACGGCACGACGCTGCGGGTCTATGACCCCTCCATTGCTGCGTGGCGGATTTTCTGGTTCGATCCGGGCCGCAGCGTATTCCGCCAGCAGATCGGCCGCGCGCACGGCGAGGACATCGTGCAGGAGGGCACGACCGAGTCAGGCGAGCTGACGCGCTGGAGCTTTACGGAGATCACCGGCGATTCCTTCCACTGGCTCGGCGAGGTCAAGCCTGCTGCGGCAACCGATTGGCGGCTGGTGGTGGACGTGAAGGCGAAGCGGCAGACTACTTGCGAATGGCCCGCGACACTCGATTGGGCTTGATGCTCTGCACAACAGGCGCAACCGACTATGCGAACAGCTTGGCCACCGGACTGAACGAACGATCCTTCAGTGCGATCAGGTCGATTGCGCCGCGCGTGGTCGGCAGCCTGACGTCGACGGCGGTCAATTGCGAGCGTTCGGTCGGCGTCGCCAGCATCGCGCCAGGATGAATGCCGAGGAAATTGCCGTTGCCGACAAGGACGCTCAGCGAATGGGTGCACGACGTCGTCACAGTCGCCTGCGGAAACTCCAGGCCCTGCTCCTCGAAGGCCGGCGCAAAGCCTCGCGAGAAGTCCCCGTTCTCCGAGGAGCTTGCCGCGGCATGGCGGCGCTGTTCTCGCAGACCGCGACCGAATTCTACCAGCTCGAATTGCAGTCATGACGAGAAGAGGGGCCGGGATGTTGATCCCGCCCCCTCTTCGTCGTGGCCGCTGGGAAGCGTCCTTGAATTTGCGGTTGAGCTCTAGCCGGCCCCCATCAGCGAGGCCGGACGGCGGTCGCCGGTGGAGACGAAGATCTTCTTGAGCTTGTTGACGACGCGGATCAGGAAGCCGATCATCACGGGATTGGTCTTGCGGCAGAAGGCAATCTTCTTGACGTGGCCTTCGACATGCCATTTGGCATGCGCGCCGTCGCGGAAGAAGATGACGTCGCCGGGGCCGTAGCGCTTCGGCGGCATGCCGTCGCTTTCGAGCACGATCGATCCCTCCATGATCATGATCGTCTCGTCGATGTCGTAGTACCAGTTGAAGCGGCCTTCGGTGCACTGCCAGATGATGGTCGAGGCGGTGCCGTCGTCGCTGGTGGACAGGATGTGCGAGCGCGATACCGGATTGCCCTCGATGATCCAGGACGGCTCGATCGGCCGCAGCTCGAGTTCGACATTGCAACTACCGATTTCAATCAATGCGCGCGACATCTGCTTCCTCGGTGAATATAATATGCATGGCCGGGTCTCGGCCCGGATTGCTGAAAAGATGTTGGAACGCTAGTAGCCGGTTTTTAATTCTTTCTTACGCAATGCCCGACAATCAGCCGCAAGTTGCGGAAGCGAAACGGTTAACGTCGCGATTTCCCTGCAGATTCACGCAGATGAACCCATCTTTTCCCGGGTGCGACAAAGTGCGCGGAATTGACCATCGAAGGAGCCATGCAGATGCCCCTCACTCCAGAGGTCCTGAGCGCACAAGGCGAGGTCGTCGCCTGGCTCGGCAGCCTCGATGTTTCCTTCGCGCCCGACGAGGAGCTCTGGTTCACCATCGACGGCGTCGAAGACCCTCGGCAGATCGGCAGTGACCGCTCCGGCGGTTCGTTCGTGCTGCTGCCGTCGCGGCATGTGCTCTACGCCTCATCGGAGGGACGCGCCGGAATTATCGCCGGTACGTTCGAGGCGTTCGTCCAGCTCGTGGTCGCCCGCCCCTACTGGCTGGACATCCTCAAATTCTCCGCCGGCGGCGATCTGGCTGAGATGCGGCGCGCGGCGGAGGCGCTGGAGGCGACACTCGAGGACGAGGACGACGTCAACGAGGCCCGCGAGGAAATTCGCAGGGGCCTGGACCTGCCGGAGGCGGACGATCCGGTTGGCGCGCTCTACGAGGCAGTCGCGGCTTCCGACGCCATCGTGCGAGCCACCGACGGCAGCCCTTTTACGACGCTGTTCAACCGCTTCAGCATCGACAACAACCCGGTGCTGCGCAACGCGGCGGCGTGAGAGGGGCCACCAGAGTTTGAATTTCAGCAGAAGACGTCGCGACGATGTTCACCTCTCCCCAGCGGGGAGAGGTGAACAGCCTACTTCGCCCACTCGCCCTTGCGGAACACCGGCACCTTGCTGCCGTCTGCCAGGATGCCGTCAATGTCGGTTTCGGCCGAGCCGATCATCCAGTCGATATGGATCAGGCTCTGGTTGCCGCCTTGCGCCGCGATCTGCTGCGGCGTCAGCTGTGCGCCGTTGACGAAGCACTTCGAATAGCACTGGCCGAGCGCGATGTGCGAGGCCGCGTTCTCGTCGAACAGCGTGTTGTAGAACAACAGCCCGCTCTGCGAGATCGGCGAGGAATGCGGCACCAGCGCCACTTCGCCGAGCCGCCGCGCGCCCTCGTCGGTGTCGAGCACCTTGTTCAGCACCTCCGCTCCGCGCGAGGCCTTGGCGTCGACGATCTTGCCGTCCTCGAAGCGCACCGCGATGTTGTCGATCAGCGTGCCCTGGTAAGACAGCGGCTTCGAGCTCACGACATGGCCGTAGACGCGCCGGCAATGCGGCGTGGTGAAGACCTCTTCGGTGGGGATGTTGGCGTTGCAGCTGATGCCGTTCTTGGACAGCGAGGCGCCGCCCTCCCACTCGTGTCCGTCGGCGAGCCCGATCGTGAGGTCGATGCCGGGACCTGAATATTGCAGCGCGCGGAAACGCTGGCCATTGAGCCAGTTGGTGCGCTCGCGCAGCACCGCATTGTGGCTCGCCCAATTGCCCATCGCGTCCTCGCGGTCGACGCGCGAGGCGGCGAAGATCGCTTCCGCAAGCTTGCCGATCGCAACGTCTTCCGGATCGTTTGGAAACACCTGCTTGGCCCAGGACGGACTCGGATAGGCGATGATGTTCCAGTTGGTGTCGAAATTGACGATTTTTTCCAGCGCCGGCTGATAGGCCATCGAATTGGCCTTGCTTGCACGCGCGACCTTGGAAGGATCTTCGCCCGACAGCAGCATCGGATTGTCGCCGACGATGGCGAGCCGCGCGGTATTGTCCGAGAATGCCTTGGCCATGCCCTCATAGAGCCAGTTGGCGGCGCGATCAAAACTGTCTTCATGGCCGTGGCGATACCGCGCCAGCGTCATTTCCTCGTCGGAGAGGATGGGCGTGACGATGCCGGCGCCGGCCTGATAGGCATGCACGGCAATCCGCCGCACCAGCGGCAGCGCGATCGCAGGTGCCGTCAGGAGCAGATCCTGCCCCGGCCGCAAGCCCAGGCCCACCTTCACCGCCACCTCGGCCAGCCGGTCGAGTTTCACGGGATCGATGGGAGTGGTGGAATTGCGGTGATCGGTCATGCGGGGTCCTCTGCCGAAGCTCTCTCTTCAATCTAAGTCTAGCATCGCAAGACGCAAGTACGCGAGCGTCTTGCGATACGGAGAAGATACGCAGTTTCGCGCATTTTGGTTTTCAACGCGTTGCCGATTTCAGCACCCGGTCGACCATGGCGGGCGCAAGGCCAAGGTAGTTTTTCGGTGAGGTCAGCGCATCGATCGTGGCACGGTCAATCCTGGCAGAGACGCGGCCGTCGGACGAGAGCGCATCCGCCAGCGTCAGGCCGTTCTCGTTGGCGAGCCGGCAGGCGTCGTAGACCACGTCATGTGCCTCCTGCCGCCCGATCTGGGGCGCCAGTCCCATCATGACTGCTTCGGCCACGATCAGGCCACGGCTGATGGCGAGATTGTCGTTCATCCTAGCCTCGTCCACGATGAGGCCGGCCAGCGCGAACTTCGCCTGGTGCAGGGCGCCGGCGGTCAGCACGAAGCTTTCCGGGATCGCCATCCATTCGGCGTGCCAGGGCCCGGTCGCGCGCTCGAAATCCTGCACCATGGCGTCCAGCATGAGGCCGGCGTGCTGGCGCACCGCCTTCGACGCCGCGAGCATCAGCTCCGAGGAGATCGGGTTGCGCTTCTGCGGCATGGTCGAGGAGGCGCCGCGGCCCTTGACGAAGGGTTCGTAGACCTCGGCGAACTCGGTCGAGGCCATGATCATGATGTCGAGCGCGATCTTGCCGAGCGAGCCGGTGACGAGCGCCAGAAAATTCACCGCTTCAGCGAAGCCGTCGCGTGCGACGTGCCAGGTCGAGGCGGGAACGCCGAGCTCCAGCTCGGCGCAGAGCGCCGCCTGGACCTCAAAGCCCTTGTCGCCGAGCGAAGCCAGCGTGCCGGCGGCGCCGGCGAACTGGCCGACCAGGACGCGCGGCTTCAATTGCGCCAGACGCTCGGCGTGGCGGTCGAACATCGCGAGCCAGATCGCGGTCTTGTAGCCGAACGTCACCGGCAGCGCCTGCTGGAGATGGGTGCGGCCCGCCATCGGCGTGTCGCGGTAGCGCTTCGAGAGGTCTGCGAGGATTTTGCGCAGCTCCGCGATGTCCCGCTCGACGATCGCGAACGCGGCGCGCAATTGCAGCACCACGGCGGTGTCCATGATGTCCTGCGTGGTCGCGCCCCAATGCACGTAGCGGCCGGCCTCGCCGCATTGCTTCGCCATCTGATGCACCAGCGGCAGGATCGGATAGCCGACAATGTCGGTCTCTTGCCGGAGCAGGTCGAAATCGAGCGTGGCAACGTCGGTGCGCGCAGCGATCTGGTCGGCGGCTTCCCGCGGGATCACGCCGCATGCCGCTTCCGCCTTCGCCAGCGCGACCTCGACCTCGGCATAGCGCGCGACCAGTGCGACGTCGGAAAACACCTCGCGCATCTCGGGCGTGCCGAAGGCGTCGCGGAACAGCACGGAATCGATCACGGTCGTCGAGGCGGCGAAAGCGGGCATGGGGCGTTTCTTCGTGGTTGATGTTGCTTGTATGGAGGGCAGCTTACGCAGGCCGCGCTGTTCGGCAATGGAGAAAGCCCGATACTCCCGTCATTCCGGGGCGTGCCACCTGGCGCGAGCTCCGGAATGAGGGGAGTGTGTAGCCTCGCCGCATTCACGCTGCGGCTGCATTCCCGTCCGAAAACAGCATGGTTGCCATCACGCGATCGTGGTGAACCGGATCGACCGCTCAGTGGACTCACAGACTTCGAGCCGAACTCCATTTTGATTTCATCATTGCCTGATGTCGTTGTGAGGTCTGGGCTTTCGACGTGCAGTTCATGTTCCGGGACCACCTTCTCGATACCGACCGGCGCGAGCTGAGCCGCGAGCAGGTTCCCGTGGCCGTGGAGCCGCAGGTGTTCGACCTCGTCGTCCACCTCATGGAGAACCGCAACCGGGTGGTTAGCAAGGACGAGCTGATCGACAAGATCTGGCACGGGCGCAGCGTCTCCGAATCCACCCTGACCAGTCGGATCAACGCGGCCCGCAAGGCGGTCGGCGACAGCGGTGCGAGCCAGGCGCTGATCCGCACCATCGCACGCAAGGGCTTTCGTTTCGTCGGTGCCGTCCAGACGCAGCTCGGCATGGCTGCGCCGGAGCCCCGCCGTATCGTCCAAGCGCGACAGGCCATGCTCGCTCTGCCGGACCGGCCTGCGATCGCGGTGCTGCCCTTCACCAACATGAGCGGCGACCGCGAACAGGACTATTTCTCCGACGGCATCAGCGAGGACATCATCACTGCGCTGTCGAAGCTGCGCTGGTTCTTCGTCGTCGCCCGCAACTCCTCCTTCGTCTACAAGGGCCGCGCCGTGCATATCCACGAGGTCGCGCGCGAACTCGGCGTGCGCTACGTGCTCGAAGGCAGCGTGCGGCGGAGCGGCGAGCGCCTGCGCATCTCGGCGCAGCTCAACGACGCCTCAACCGGCAGTCATCTCTGGGCCGAGCGCTACGATCGCGAGCTTGCCGACATCTTCGCCGTGCAGGACGAGATCACCGAGGCGATCGTCGCCGCGATCGAGCCGCAGCTTTACGCCGCCGAAAGCTTTCGCGCCCAGCAAAAGCCGCCGGGTAGCCTCGACGCCTGGGATCTCGTGATGCGTGCGCTATCGCGTTACTGGCGCAGCACGCGCGAGGACAATGCCGCCGCGCAAGGGCTGCTGGAACAGGCCACCGCCATCGATCCCGCCTATGGCAAGGCGCTCGGCCTGCTCGCGACCAGCCATATTTTCGGTGCGCATATGGGCTGGACCGACATGGCCGCGACGGTGCCGGTCGCCGAACGCGCGGCGCTGGCGGCAGTGGAGGCCGATCGCGAGGACGCTTGGGCCCATCACGGCCTCGCCTATACTTATCTATTCCGCCGCCGCTTCGACGATTCGCTGGCGGAGTTCGAGCTGGCCTTGAGGCTTAATCCGAACTTTGCGATGGCCCACGCCTTTTACGGCGTGACGCTGTGCTACGCCGGGAGATGGCAGGACGGCGATGCCGCCGCCCGCCGCGCGCTGCGGCTGAGCCCGCGCGATCCGCTCGCGGCGATCTATTGCGGGGTTGCCGCCTATGCCCAGTTCATCGGCCGAAATTACGAGGCTGCCATCCAGATGGCGCGGGAATCGATGCGCCAGCGCGGCGATTTTGTTGGTGCCCATCGCGTGCTGACGGCCGCCGCCGGCATGCTGGGTGATCCTCAACTCGCGACTTCCGCGCTGCAGGGCCTGTATCGCACCCAGCCCGGCCTCTCGCTGGCCTGGCTCACACGCGAACTGCCGATGCTGCGGGCAGAGGATCGCGAGCATTATCTAGAAGGATTTCGGCGCGCTGGGATGAGGTAGGCGGCGGTCTCGGTTTACCCTCCCCTGGAGGCTGAGGGTCGGCTCGCATTTGAGCGCAGCGAAAATGTGAGACGGGGTGGGGTGACGGTCTCTCCTCATCGAACACTGCCCGAGGGGAGAGATCACCCCGCCCCGCTCGCGCTTCGCGCGATCGACCCTCCCCCTCCAGGGGAGGGTAAGAACGCCTGCTACTCCTGCATCATCTCGCCGCTGCCGCCGAACTCGGCCGGAAAATCCTTCAGCTTGGGAAGGCCGTCGCGCATCGGCAGCACCGTCTCGGAATAGTTGACGTGGACGCCGGGCGTGAAGGCGAGCGTGGGGATGGTGGCGGTGAAGACGTCGATCAGGTCGAGCGGCGGATGGTTGGTCATGAGATGACCGCCGCACTTCTTGCAATATTTGCGCTGGCTGAGCGGCGTCTTGGCGAAGGTCTCGACGTGCTGGCCGCCTTCGGTGACGCGCACGGCTTCGGGCTTCCACAGGCTGAAGGCGTTTACCGGCCCGCCCGACCACGAGCGGCAGGAGCGGCAATGGCAATAGCCCATCGCCGCCGGCTCGCCCGTGACCTCGATCGTGACCGCGCCACAGAAGCAATGTCCGACATGTTTCATTGGGTCGTCTCCGTTGATAAAGGCTCGGGAAATCATCCCGAGGGACGTCAAAGGCTGGAGTCCGGTAAGATCGGTTACGCGCTTCGGTTCCGCCGCGCGTCCTCCTTTCGGCGGACGCGCTGGGAAGACGCGTGAATTATACTGACCTGCGCCAGGGAATAAGCATCGACACCCGTTGTTTGTACTGCCGGTATTCGTCGCCGAAGAGATCGATGAGGTCGTGCTCCTCCAGCGCGATGCCGACGAAGATGTAGGCTGTGGTCACGGCCGCAAACAGCAGATGGCCTGCGGTCATGACCGGCGCCGCCCAGAACGCGATGATGAAGCCGAGATAGATCGGATGACGGACGAACTTATAGAGCAGAGGCGTCTTGAAGCGCGGCGGCGCCGTCTCCTTGCCGATCAGATGATTGGTCACCTGATGCAGGCCGAACAGCTCGAAGTGGTTGATGATGAAGGTCGAGGTGAACACCAGAACCCAGCCCACCAGGCACAGCGTGACGATCGTCACAGCAAGATCCGGGTTCGCGACGTTCCATACGACCGCGGGCAGCGGACGCCACTGCCAGAACAGGAGCAGCAATGACAGGCTTGCCAGCAGCACGTAGGTCGAGCGCTCGACCGGCTTGGGGACATACTGCGTCCACCATGCCTTGAATTGCTGGCGCGCCATCACGCTGTGCTGAACGGCGAACAGCGTCATCAGCAGCAGATTGATGATGACGGCCTCGGCCGTCGGCGTGTCGGTTCCGGTGTCGATGGACTTCGGCACCACCAGCCCCATGACGAAGCCGATGGCGTAGAGAATGGTGACGAAAAACACGAGATATGCCGCAATTCCGTACAGAAAGGCGATGAACCTGAAAATGCGAGAGCCCGCAACCTCCGGGCCGATCGAGTGAACCTGGTGATCAATTTGGGACATGAAAAGCTCCGTTGTGCCAAAACGCCGGCACTTCATTGGTCATTGCACCATGCCGGATCGGACGGCCCAAGACTTTCGCGGACGGTTGATTTTAGCCTGAGACGACTTTGATTTTTGCTTGAGACGACAGAAACGTGCGATTTCTCTTTGAAAACAACGTGCTCGACGGCGACCTGCGGGAGCTCACCTGCGGCGGCGCAGCCGTGCCACTGCAGCCGCAGGTGCTCGATCTGCTGCTATATCTCGTCGCGCAGCGCGCCCGAGTGGTCAGCAAGGATGACCTGATCAGCCAGATCTGGAGCGACCGCATCGTCTCGGATTCGGCCCTGAACAGCCGGATCAACGCGGCGCGAAAGGCGCTTGGTGACGACGGCGCGACGCAGCGGCTGATCAAGACCATCCCGCGCAAGGGCTTTCGTTTCGTCGGCAATGTCCGGGAAGAATCGGCAAAAGCACTTGCGCCGGCCGAGCCCGGTCCCGCTCCCGCGCGGGCCATGACGGACCGGCCGGCGGTCGCGGTGCTCGCCTTCGAGAACATGAGCGGCGACCCCGCGCAGGAGTATTTCGGCGACGGCATCAGCGAAGACATTCTCACCGCGCTGTCGAAGCAGCGCTGGTTCATGGTGATCGCCCGCAACTCGTCATTCACCTACAAGGGACGCGCCGTCCATATCAGGCAGATCGCCGAGGAGCTCGGCGTGCGCTACATCGTCGAAGGCAGCGTGCGCAAGGCGGACAACCGGGTGCGCATCACCGCGCAGCTCAACGACGCCACCACCGGTAGCCATCTCTGGGCCGAGCGCTACGACCGCGAGCTGGTCGACGTCTTCGCCGTGCAGGACGAGATCACCAACGCAATCGCCGCGGCGATCGAGCCGCAGATTCATGCGGCGGAGAATTTTCGCGGCCATCGCAAGCCGCCCGCGAGTCTGGACGCCTGGGACCTGCTGATGCGCGCGCTGTCGCATTACTGGCGCGTGACGCGGCAGGATCACGAGGCCGCAAGAGCGCTGCTGGAACGCGCTATTGCGATCGATCCGGATTACGGCCAGGCGCTGTCGGTGCTGGCGGTGAACTATATGTTCGGCGTGCATCTCGGCTGGGCCGAGCTGGCCGTGGTCGCGCCGGTCGCGGAAGCCGCGGCGCTCACGGCTGTGCGCTGCGACCACGAGGATGCCTGGGCGCATGCCGCACTCGGCTGCGTCTGCTTCTCGACGCGCAGGCTTGCCGACGCGCTGTCCGAGTTCGAGCAGGCGCTCGCGCTCAATCCGAACTTCTCGCTGGCGCAGGGCTATTACGCGCTGGCGCTATCCTATGCCGGGCGCTCCAGGGATTCGTTCGACGCTGCGCAAAAGGCGATCCGGCTCTCGCCGCGCGATCCGTCACTGGCGATCTATTACGGCATCGCCGGTTATGGGCGCTTCACCGAGCGGCATTATGACGAGGCCATCGCGCTGGCGCGCGAGGCGATCCGGCATCGGGGCGACCTCACCGGCGCCTACCGCGTGCTCGCCGTGTCCGCCGGCATGACCGGCGACGGCGCGCTTGCGGAGACGGCGCTGGCCGAACTCCGTCGCACCCAGCCCAACATCTCGCTGCACTGGATCGCGACGCAACTGCCTTGGGTGAACGAGCCGGACCGCGAGCACTATCTAGAAGGATTCCGCCGCGCGGGGTTGGATTAGGCCCGCTGCCGCTCTTGCGGAGAGCCGTCGTGCCGTGCGGCCGCGACGTCATGTCGCTGGGGCTTTGCCCAGTCGGTCAATGGCCCATCTGGCCGCTCCATCGGCGACAAAATCAAAACAGGACGCGCTGTACATTTTTTGTGCGGACACTGTCGAGACTTTCATCTTGCGGCGCCGAATGGGACTGTGTGAGCCTCGATATCGGATGGGGACTGGGATGGGCCGGCCGTAGCTTTGCGCGCCATGACGTGCGAAGCGTTTACGGCTGGTCACGCTTGAGAAAGAATACGACATGTCAAAACGAGTGTTGCTTGGTCTCCTGCTGGCTTGCGGCCTCGCGGCCCCGGCTCTTGCGCAAGAGCCGAAGACGGGGGGCGTGATCAATGCCGTGATCCAGCCGGAGCCGCCCGGCCTGATGCTTGCGATGATCCAGAACGGTCCGACCCAGATGGTGTCGGGCAATATTTTCGAGGGCCTGCTGCGCTACAGCCCCAAGCTCGAGCCGCTTCCGGAACTCGCCGAGAGCTGGAGCGCCAGCGAGGACGCCAAGACCTATACCTTCAAGCTCAGGAAGGGCGTCACCTGGCATGACGGCAAGCCCTTCACCGCCGCAGACGTGCTGTTCTCCATCGAGATGCTGAAGCAGACGCATGCGCGCGCCCGCAACAACCTCGCACAGGTCGACAAGGTCGAGGCGCCCGACGACTACACAGTGGTGTTCACGCTGAAGCAGCCGTTCGGCCCGTTCCTCGGAATTTTCGAGGTCGGCTCGATGCCGATGGTGCCGAAGCATCTCTATGAAGGCACCGACTTCAAGACCAATCCCTACAACAACGCGCCTGTTGGCACCGGCCCGTTCATGTTCAAGGAGTGGCAGAAGGGCTCATTCATCCGCCTGGTCAAGAACCCGAACTATTACGAGAAGGGCAAGCCGTATATCGACGAGATCTACTGGCAGATTATTCCCGACGCCGCCGCGCGCTCGGTGGCCTACGAGACCGGCAAGGTCGACGTGCTGCCCGGCGGCTCCGTCGAGAATTTTGACGTGCCGCGCCTGTCCAAGTTGAAGGACACTTGCGTCACCGGCGCCGGCTGGGAGTTCTTCTCGCCGCTGGCCTGGCTGTGGCTCAACAACCGCCAGGGCCCGCTCGCCGACAAGCGGGTACGTCAGGCGATCATGTATGCGATCGACCGTGACTTCGCCAAGGACGTGATCTGGAACGGGCTCGGCAAGATCGCGACCGGCCCGTCCGCCTCGACCATCAAGTACTACACATCCGACGTGCCGAAATATCCGTACGATCCCGCCAAGGCCAAGGCGCTGCTGAAAGAAGCCGGCTACAAGGGCGAGAAGATCCGCCTGCTGCCGCTCGCCTATGGCGAGACCTGGCAGCGCTGGGGTGAAGCCGTGAAGCAGAACCTCCAGGACGTCGGCATGAACATCGAGACCATCGCCACCGACGTTGCCGGCGGCAACCAGAAGATCGGCGACTGGGACTACGATATCGCCTTCACCTATCTCTACCAGTACGGCGATCCCGCCCTCGGCGTGGGCCGCAACTATGTCTCCAGCGCCATCGCCAAGGGCCAGGTGTTCAACAACGTCGAGGGTTACTCCAACCCAGAGATCGACAAGCTGTTCGCCGACGGCGCCGTCGCGACCCCGGATTCGAAGCGCAAGGAGATCTACGAGAAGGCCCAGAAGATCCTGGTCGAGGACGTGCCGGTGGCCTGGATGCTCGAGCTGCAATTCCCGACCATCACGCGCTGCAAGGTCAAGAACCTGATCACCACCGGCATCGGCGTCAATGACGGGTTCAAGGACGCATGGCTCGACAAGTGAGCGTGTGTCATCCTTCACCTCTCCCCGCTTGCGGGGAGAGGTCGACGCGCTTCCGGAGCGCGGCGGGTGAGGGGGTACAGATCCATCGGCATTCTCGCGCGCGGAGAGAGGCCCCTCACCCCAACCCTCTCAGCGCGAGCGAAGCTCGTCGCACCCCCGCAAGTGCGGGGCGAGGGAGCGCACTGCCCATGTGGCTCCATGTCACGTTACAAGATATGACTGTCTAAATGCTCTCCTTTGTCGCCCAGCGTGTCGTGAAGGGCGTGATCGTCCTGCTCGCGATCGTCGTCCTCAATTTCTTCCTGATCCGGCTTGCGCCCGGCGATCCCGCGGTCGTGATGGCGGGCGAGGCCGGCGCCAGCGACCAGGTCTTCGTCAAGCAGCTCCGGGAAAAGTTCGGCCTCGACAAGCCGCTGCCCGAGCAGCTCTTCATCTATGTCAAGGGCGTCGTCACCCTCGACCTCGGCTTCTCCTTCCGCCAGCAAGCGCCGGTCGCGAAGCTGATCGGCGAGCGGCTGCCGGCGACATTGCTGTTGACGCTGACGGCATTTGCGATCTCGCTGATGCTCGGCGTTCTCTTCGGCACCTTCGCCGCGCGCTTTGCAGGAACCTTCCTCGACACCGCCATCACCGTGTTCGCCCTGATCTTCTACGCCATGCCGATCTTCTGGGTGGCGCTGATGGGCATTCTCCTGTTCTCGGTCACGATGGATTGGCTGCCGAGCTTCGGCTACGAAACGGTCGGCGCCAATCTCACCGGCCTTGCCCACGCGGTCGACGTCGGCGCGCACCTGATCATGCCGGCGATGACGCTCGGCCTGTTCTTCATGGCGACCTATACCCGCATGACGCGCGCTTCGATGCTGGAAGTGAAGCGCCTCGACTTCGTCAAGACGGCGCGCGCGAAGGGCCTCTCCGACGCCGTGATCCAGCGCCGCCATGTGCTGCGCAACGCGCTGCTGCCCGTCGTGACGCTCGCCGGCGTGCACTCCGGCACGCTGATCGGCGGCGCCGTCATCACCGAGACGGTGTTCGCCTGGCCCGGTATCGGTCGCCTGATGTACGACGCGCTGCTGCAGCGCGACTACAATCTGCTGCTCGGCGTCTTCGTGATCTGCTCCGCCATGGTGCTGATCTTCAACCTCATCACCGACCTCGTCTACCGACTGGTCGATCCGCGTATCGAATTCGCCTCATGAAACAGTTCTGGAAATCGATGCTAAAGAGCCCGAGCGGCGTCATCGGGCTCATCATCCTGGTCCTCGCGATCTCGGTCGCGGTGTTCGGACCGATGCTGTTCCCGAATTCGCCCTGGCGCATGGTGCAGCGGCCGTTCCTGCCGCCGTTCACGCTGTCGACCGTGCCGCTCGGCACCGATGCGCTTGGCCGCGACGTGTTCGCCGGCATGATCTTTGGCGCACGCGTCTCGCTGCTGGTCGGCCTCGTCTCCACGCTGGTCGCGCTGGTCGTCGGCGTGCCGGTCGGCGCCATGGCCGGCTATTTCGGCGGCAGGGTCGACGACGCATTGATGCGCTTCACCGAATTCTTCCAGACCATTCCGAGCTTCGCGCTCGCGATCGTGCTGGTCGCGATCCTGCAGCCCTCGATCTATTCGATCGTGGGCTCGATCGCGGTGGTGAGCTGGCCGCCGGTCGCCCGCCTCGTGCGCGGCGAGGTGCTGTCGCTGCGCACGCGCGAATATGTCCAGGCCGCCGTCGTCACCGGCCAGAGCAACACCTGGATCATCATGCGCGAGATCCTGCCGAACGCGCTCTCGCCGGTGATCGTGCTGGCCTCGCTGATGGTCGCGACCGCGATCCTGCTGGAATCCTCGCTGGCGTTCCTCGGCCTCGGCGATCCGAACCTGATCTCCTGGGGTTACATGGTCGGCGCCGGCCGCACCGTGATTCGCCAGGCCTGGTGGATCACCGTGTTCCCCGGCATCGCCATCCTGATCTCGGTGCTGGGCCTCAATTTGATCGGCGAAGGCCTCAACGACGCGCTCAATCCGCGCCTGTCGCGGGAGGGACGCTGAGGATGACCGCCCCGCCCGCCGTCTCCATCAAGAACTTGCGGATCGCCCTGCCCAAGGGCGCCGAGCGTCCCTTCGCTGTCGACGGCGTCTCGCTCGACCTGCGGCCCGGCAAGATCGTCTGCGTCGTCGGCGAGTCCGGCTCCGGCAAGTCGATGTGCGCGCATGCGCTGATGGGCCTCCTGCCGGACACGGTGTCGATCACATCAGGCGAGATCCAGTTCGAGGGCCGCGACCTGCTCAAGCTGGATGACGACGGCTGGCGCGATCTGCGCGGCCGCCGGCTGGCGATGATCTTTCAGGAGCCGATGACCGCGCTCAATCCCTTGATGCGGATCGGCGACCAGATGGCGGAGATGTTCGAGGCCCACGCGCTGCTCACGCCGAAGGAGCGACGCGCCAGGGCACTGGCACTGGCGCGCGAAGTCGGCCTGCCCGACCCCGAGCGCATCGTGCGCGCCTATCCGCACCAGCTCTCCGGCGGCCAACGCCAGCGCGCCATGATCGCGATGGCGCTCGCGCTTGAGCCGGCCGTGCTGGTCGCGGACGAGCCGACCACCGCGCTCGACGTCACCACGCAAGCGCAAATCCTCAAGCTGATCCGCAATCTCCAGCGCAACCGCAACATGGCGGTGATGTTCATCACCCATGATTTCGGCGTGGTCGCCGATATCGCCGACCAGGTCGTGGTGCTCCGCCATGGCAAGGTCGTGGAGGAAGGCCCCGCGAGCTCCGTCTTCAACGAGCCGCGACACGACTACACCAAGGCGCTGCTCGCCGCCGTGCCGTCGATGGATCCGCCTGCGCGCGAGCCACTCTCCGATCAGGCCAGGGCCGTCGAGGTGATCGGACTGGACAAGACCTACGTCACCTCGGGCGGCTGGTTTCGCGAGGACCGCCGCGTCGATGCCGCGCGGCAGGTCAACTTCACGATCCTCAAGGGCGAGACGCTCGGCCTCGTCGGCGAATCCGGCTCGGGCAAATCCTCGGTGGCGCGCCTCGTGATGCGGCTGATCGAAGCCGACCGCGGCACGGTGCGAATCGGCGAGACCGATCTCACCTCGCTGTCGGGCAAGGCGCTGCGCGTCGAGCGCCACCGCATCCAGATGATCTTTCAGGATCCGTTCGCCTCGCTTAATCCGCGCCGCAAGGTCGGCCACATCATCGCCGACGGCCCGATCGCGGCCGGCCTTGATCCCAAGGTGGCATTCGACCGTGCCCGCGATCTGCTCCAGATGGTCGGCCTGGACGCCGGCGCGCTGGAGCGTTATCCGCACGAATTCTCCGGCGGCCAGCGCCAGCGCATCGGCATTGCGCGGGCGCTCGCGCTGGAGCCGGAGATCATCGTCGCGGATGAGGCCGTCTCCGCGCTCGATGTGTCCGTGCAGGCGCAAGTGCTGAGACTGCTCGAAGACCTTAAGGCCCGCCTCGGCCTCTCGATGCTGTTCATCACGCACGATCTGCGCGTCGCCGCGCAAATC
Source organism: Bradyrhizobium cosmicum (assembly GCF_032290525.1). Taxonomy (GTDB): domain Bacteria; phylum Pseudomonadota; class Alphaproteobacteria; order Rhizobiales; family Xanthobacteraceae; genus Bradyrhizobium; species Bradyrhizobium cosmicum_A. Next base: position 264,410 of record NZ_JASXTA010000008.1, read on the forward strand.
TGCGATCGCATCGCAGTGATGCAGCGCGGCGCCATCGTCGAGCTGAAGCCGACGGTGCAACTCTTCGCCGCGCCCGAGCACGCCTACACGCGCGAGCTGCTCGCCGCGGTGCCGGGCCGCAAGGAGCGCGCGCCGGCGGCGTGAGATGGCGGTATCTCGGTCTGACCGGAGACCGACATCACGGCGGCTTGTCCTAGGAACAGGCCTGTCACGCGTTTGTTATTGCGGCGTCCTACATCCATGGCATGATGAACGTCATCCAATGATGGCGTACCCCGACAACGTTTTGGAGCGATCATGGGCGAAGTCATTCAGTTCGTCTCGAAATCGGAGCGCGAGCGAGAGCGTCTCATTCGAGAGGCACGCGCGATCTACGACAGCATCTTCCCGTCGACCGACCCGATCGGCGAGCAGGCTGGAACCCATGCTCGTCGCAACGACGGGAGCAGCCGCTCGTGATCAAGATCATTGCCGTACTCTGCAGCCTCGCCTCTCCGGCGAATTGTCACGAGCAGATCGTCACCACGTCGGACTTTGCTCAGATCTCGGTGCAGTCCTGCCTGATGGGCGCGCCACAACTCGCCGAGTGGATGAACCAGCATCCGGCCGAGCGCCTGGCGGGATGGCGCTGCGTGATCGGTCAGCAGGGCGGCAGGGGTATCTGAGGTCAGGCCCGCCGCTGATCGGAGCGCGCGATCCATTGAACCGGTGACGAACAAGCATCGCCAAGCTAGGATGGGGGTGCTGCCTGGCAGAGGGGGGAAGCCATGGAGGTCGCCAGCCTCGTTCTTCCCGTGTTTGCTATCATCGTCACCGGCTGGTTCGCGGGAGAGCTCGGTTATCTGTCCCGCTCGCTGGCGGATGGGTTGGTGCATTTCGCCTACAACGTCGCGATGCCGGCACTTCTGATCGTCACGATCGCCCAGGAACCGGCGCGCAATCTGCTGGAATGGCGCTTCCTGCTCGCCTTCGGCGGTGGCTCGCTGATCTGCTTCGCACTGGTCTTCGTGGCGGCCCGCGCCGGCGGACAGCACGATCTTGCCAGCAGCACGATCCATGGCATGGCGGCCGCGATGACCAACACCGGCTTCGTCGCACTGCCGATCCTGCATGCGATCTACGGCCAGCCTGCGGTCCTGCCTGCCGCGATCGCGACGGTGTTCGTAGCGGCCGTGATGTTTCCGATCACGGTCATCCTGCTGGAAAAGCGCGACCCGCGCGGGCCGTCGGCGCCATCCGCCGGGCTGGTCCGGCAGATCCTGCTCAATCCGATGGTCCTGTCGACACTCATCGGTCTGCTCTGGGCGATCACGGGCCTGCCGATCCCGGCGCCGGTCGCGGCCTATCTGAACGTCATCGCTGCGGCGCTCACGCCTTGCGCGCTGTTTGCCATCGGGCTCGGCCTGTCGGTCGAAGGCCTATGGTCGAACCTCGGCGCATCGTTCGCACTCGCCGCCGTGAAACTGGTGATCATGCCGCTGATCGTCTACGGACTTTGCTTGATCACCGGCCTCGATCCCCTCTACACGGTCGCGGCCGTGATATGCGCGGCCGTGCCGACGGCGAAAACCGTGTACGTGCTGGCGCACGAACACAAGGTCGAGGAGAAGCTGGTTGCGGCCACGGTCTCGGTCACGACGATGCTGTCGGTCGCGACATTGCTGTTCGCGCTCTACCTGCTCTCCGGACTTGCGACCAGCACGCGCTGACCCGCGCGGGCGCGCCTCTACCTCGTGGTGTTGCTCCACGTCGGGACCGAATTGGTCACACCGACCGACGGCCAATTGTACGTTCCGACCGACGGCGCCGTGACCGTGCCGACCGTCTGTCCCGACGAGCCGTAGGCCGCCCCCGGCTGCGCGGCCGGCGATCCGGCACCGCTATAGGTCGGCGCCACCACACCCGTGTTGTAATGTTGCCTGCTCGAGCGGTACTTTTTCGCTTCGGCCGCGAACGGCGCGGCAAGCAGTCCGGTCGTAATGAGCGCCGCAACGGCGAGTTTGATGGTTGTCATGGCTGATCCCTTAGCTGGGCGGGCCCCGTTCTGGCATCTGTTGCTTCATCGGCAGATTTCCATAGGCCTTCCGTTCATAACTCCGTGCGCGCGCGAAGGTGCCGGAGCGAAGCGTTCGCTGCCCGCCTTCGGATCGACCCGAATCAGCGCTAGTGCATGGCCTCTGGTGACTTCCCTGGACGCAAGCAGCATGACCGGCCCCGAACTGAAGCAGCTCCGCAACGACCTCTCCGATGCTCTCGGTCGCAAGCTCACTGCGGCCGACATGGCCAAGCTGTGCGGGCTGCCGGAGAACGGCGGCGCCGACACCATCCGGCGCTGGGAGGTGAGCGGCCCGACGCCATCTGCGACCAAGGTGCTGCTTGTGCTCGCGATGGCGAGCGAGCGCCATCCGATCCTGGAGAAGTTCGACATCTTCGATCGCCACGACGTGCGCGAGGAAGACCGGCCCGCAAGGCGCGCGGCGTTCCGCGAGCAGATGCGCGACGAGGCGCGGCGGCGTCTTGGTTAACATCGGACGCACCGAGGTTACCGAGGAAGCGCCTGGTTAAGCCTTCCTTCAGCATTTCTTAAGCCGCCATTAAGCACGAAAATCATTTGTGGCCCAATAAGTTAGGTCGGCTGCCGCTGTGCCACGGATGTGACAGCATTTTCGTCAAAAGCGAGCTATCTGCAAAACCAACGCGGCGCGGACAGCGCGCCTGCCGGGGACCTTAGTGCTGGAGTTTGGACGATGAAGAAGATTCTGTTTGCGACCGTTGCGCTGCTCGTGCTGGGCGCTGCTGCGCCGGCGATCGGTGCCGATCTCGGCAACCGCAACTACTACAAGGCGCCCGCCCCGGCCTACGCCGCGCCGATCTACAACTGGACCGGTTTCTACATCGGCGGCCATCTCGGCGGCGCGTTCTCCAGCGACAACAATTTCAGCGGGCTCTCCACCGGCAACAACGGCAACGGCCGTTTCCTCGGCGGCGTGCAGGTCGGTGCGGACTGGCAGTTCAACCCGAACTTCGTAGTCGGCGTCGAAGGCCAGTATTCCTGGCTCTCCGGCAGCGTCGGCGCGGTGTTCCCGGGTGGCGTCGCCTACACCAACGATCAGCGCGGTCTCGGCTCGATCACCGGCCGTGTCGGCTACACCTGGGGTCCGGGCCTCATCTATGTAAAGGGCGGCTATGCCTATTCGGACAACAACGAGAAGGTGACCGTCGGCGGCGTGCCGACCGGCTTCATCATCGATGGCGATCACCGCAACGGCTACACCGTCGGCGCCGGCCTCGAATACATGTTCGCGCCGAACTGGTCGGCGAAGGCCGAGTATCAGTACTATAATTTCGGCGATGCGCACTTCACCGCGGGTCCGCTGGCGGGCACCGGCAATTTCACCACCGACGACCACACCATTAAGGCCGGCCTGAACTACCGCTTCAACTGGGCAGGCCCCGTCGCCGCGCGCTACTGATCGGTTAGCAAAACCTTGTTCTGACGAAGGGCCGGCCACGCTGCCGGCCCTTCTTTTTTCGCTCTGCGGAACCAACGCAAGCAATTGCAGGAATTGCGATTTCTTAACCGGCCCTGCCGATACTGCCCGCCACAAAACAGAAGCAAGAGCGTGGGGGAATTTCGATGGCGATCCGTCTGGGCCTTGGCCGTGTCTTCGGCCGTTTCAAGCCTCGCTTCAAGATGCCGAAATGGGGCGTGCGCGGCAGCCTGTTTACGGCCTTCGCGGTGATCGCGGGCATGGGCCTCGTGATCGCGACCGGCGCCGGGTTCGTGTTCAATCATCTCGGCGCGACCATGATGGATCTGAGCAGCCGCGACATTCCTCGCCTCTCCGCCAGCCTCCAGCTTGCCTCGCAGAGCGCAACGCTCGCGGCGCAAGGCCCGGGCCTGCTGGCTTCGCCGTCCGACGAAGCGCTGAAAGAACGTACCAAGAGCGTGAAGGACATCCAGCAGCTCACCATGGCCAAGCTCGGCGAGATCATCGAGCTCGGCGCCGACAAGCAAATCGCCACCGCACTGCGCGACACCGCCAAGAGCATCGACGAGGCGACCCAGAGCCTGGTGTCGGCCGCACGCGAGCGGCTCGACACCGGCGCATTGCACGACAAGCAGTACGATGCGCTCCGCAAGGCCCAGCTCGCCTTCGTCGACGCGGCCGGCCCTGCGATGCTCGACGCACAGACGCGGCTGAACGCCATCCTCGGCGCCGCGGACGTTTCCGCCGACGATGCCACCGAAGCCGCCCGCGCCGTCGCCCAGATCTCGACCGTCTCCGCCAACGGCAATCTGATGGCCGCCGACATGATGGCGGCACTCTCGGCCAACAACAGCGACACGCTGGAAGCGATCGAGAAGCAGTTCAAGGCGACGCGCGACCGCGTCAAGTCGAATCTCGAGGATCTGCCGAACATGCCCTCGATGCAGGCCGTGCGCGACGCCGTGCAGAAGCTGTTCGCGTTTGGCGAAGGCAAGACCGGCGTGTTCAAGATCCGCCAGAAGGAACTCGACGCCATCGATTACGGCCAGACCATTCTGGACGAGACCCGCAAACTCAATGTCGGCCTCGGCATCAGCGTGCAGCAGCTCGTCGAGGGCGTGCAGAAGGAGACCAATGCGTCGACGTTCCAGGCCCGGCAGGAAATCTCGCTCGCCACCACGGCCATGCTGGCACTGGGCGCGCTGATGCTGGTCGGCTCGGCACTGTTCGTCTGGCTCTATGTCGGCCGCAACATCCTGCGCCGGATTCGCGAGCTTCAGCGCGCCATGCAGTTGCTCTCCGCCGGCGACCTCGACACCGAGATCGTCCGCTCCCGGCAGAACGACGAGATCGGCGCGATGAAGGAAACGCTGACGGTGTTCCGCGACAGCATGATCGAAGCTCGGGCGCTTGCGAGCGAACAGGAAAAAGATCGTGTCGCCAAGGCCGAGCGTGCGGCGCAGATGGAGGCGAAGATCGCAGAATTCGAGGGTACGGTCCGCACCGCGCTCGATAATCTCGCGCAATCGGCCAATTCGATGCAGTCGACCGCGCAGAGCATGTCGACCACCGCCGACCAGTCCAATGCGCTGGTGAACGCGGTCGCCTCCGCTGCCGAGGAGACCTCGGTCAACGTGCAGACCGTGTCGTCAGGCACCGAGCAGCTCTCGTCCTCGATCGAGGAGATCAGCAAGCAGGTCGTCACCTCGGCCGCGATCGCCAAGAAGGCGGTCGACGAAGCCGGTGCCACCGACGCGACGGTGCAGAGCCTCGCCGACAGCGCGAGCCGCATCAGCGTCGTGGTCGATTTGATCCAGACCATCGCCTCGCAGACCAATCTGCTCGCGCTGAATGCTACGATCGAGGCGGCCCGCGCGGGCGAGGCCGGCCGGGGTTTTGCGGTGGTCGCCTCCGAGGTGAAGAGCCTCGCGAGCCAGACCGCGAAGGCGACCGAAGAGATCCGCACCCAGATCGTCAGCATGCAGCAGGTTACGACCTCTGCGGTCGGCGCCATCCAGGGCATCGGCCGGATCATCGGCGAGATCGACAACGTCACCACGACGATCGCGGCCGCGGTCGAGGAACAGGGCGCGGCCACCCGCGAGATCGCCCGCAACATCCAGCATGCGGCCGGCGGCACCAGCGAGGTCTCCAGCAACATCGTGGGCGTCTCCACCGCGTCTGCCGAAGCCGGCGCCGCGGCGAACGAGGTGCTCGGCGCCTCCGATGCACTCCGCCGCGAAGCCGACATGCTGCGCGGGGAAATCGACGCATTCCTCAACAGCATGCGGGCGGCATAAGACGCCGGACCAGTCGTTCCGGGCTACGGAAAACTGCCGGGAATGACCGTTATGCGGGCCACGCTCGCGCAGTTTTTCGGCTGGCGCCCCGCGCCCGGCGGGTTTAAGCCGGTGGCATGAACCCGAAAACCGATATCGCGCAGTCCTCCGCCGAGGCTCTGCGCTACCCCTGGGAACAGCATCCCGGCCCCGAAGAGGTCGTGGAGATCCGCCCCGGCGTGCTGTGGGCGCGGCTGAAATTACCGTTCCGCCTCAACCACGTGAACATCTATTTGCTCGCCGACGGCGACGGCTATGCGATGATCGATGCCGGCTTCGGCAACGAAGAATCGATCGAGGCCTGGACGAAACTGTTTGAGGGGCCGCTAAGGGGCGTCCACATCACGCGCCTGATCGTCACCCATTCGCACCCCGATCACGTCGGGCTCGCGGGCTGGATCGTCGAGCGGTTCAACTGCCCGCTGGTGATGTCGCAGGTCGAATACCTGCAATCCGTCTATCACCAGAACCGCGGTACCGACGAACGGCGCGAGGCGCAGCGGCTGTTCTTCCGCCGCCACGGCATGGACGAATCGCTCACCGAAAAGCTGCTCGGCCGCGGCCAGGACTATCTCAAGCGCGTCTCGGTGCTGCCGCCGTCCTACCGCCGCATCTCGCATGGCGACGAGGTCGTGATCGGCACCCGCCGCTTCAAGGTGATCACCGGCGGTGGCCACGCGCTCGACCAGGTGATGCTGTATTGCGCCGACGACAAGCTGTTCCTCTCCGCCGACCAGGTGCTGAGCAAGATCTCGCCCAATGTCAGCGTCTGGGCGGTCGAGCCCGACCAGAACTCGCTCGGCGAATATCTGGCCTCGCTCGCGAGCCTCACCACCACCCTGCCCTATGATTTGCTGGTGTTGCCCGGCCACCGCGTGCCGTTCTACGGGCTGAAGACCCGCATCAAGCAGCTCGCCGACCACCACGAGGAGCGCTGCCGCCTGATCGCGGAAGCCTGCCGCGAGGTGCCGCAGACCTCGCGCGCCCTGGTGCCCGTCGTGTTCAACAAGCACGTGCTGGACGAGCACCAGATGGGCTTTGCCGCCGGCGAGCTGGTCGCCCACGTCAACTACATGATCGTCGAGGGCCGGCTGACGGCGGAGACGAAGGACGGCGTGCTCCAGTTCAGGACGACGTGAGCCACGACGTCGTGGCCGAGTTTGTGGACGCCACTCACTTCATATTCGCGATTGCGTGCAGCGCCGCGATATAGCCGAACGGCCCAAGCCCGCAGATCACCCCCGTCGCCACGAACGAGATCTTGGAGTGGCGGTGATATTCGTCGCGGGCGTGGATGTTGGAGATGTGGACTTCCAGCACCGGGCCCTCGAATGTCTTGATCGCGTCCATGATCGAGACCGAGGTGAAGGACAAGCCGGCTGGATTGATGACGATGGCATCGGCATCCTGCCGCGCCGACTGGATCAGGTCGACCAGCACGCCTTCATGGTTGGACTGGTGGAAGGCGAGCTTGAGCCCGAGCTTCGCGGCGGCTTCCTCGCAGCTCGCACTGACCTCCGCAAGCGTCGTGGTGCCGTAGATGTGCGGCTCGCGGATGCCGAGCATGTTGAGGTTGGGACCGTTGAGGATCATCACGCGCTTCATGGACATGTCCTTTGTTATCCACCTAACCACTTCGCTGGGCCGGTGACGAGAACGGGAAACAGCGTCAGCAAGGCTAGCACGGCCAGCTGCGCGATCATGAAGGGCCAGACGCCGCGGATCAGATCCTCCATCGAAACGCGGGAGACGCCGGCGACGACATTGAGCACCACGCCGACCGGCGGCGTGATCAGGCCGATCGCGTTGTTGATGATGAAGAGCACGCCGAAATAGACCGGATCGATGCCGGCCTGCTTGACGATCGGCATCAGGATCGGCGTCAGGATCAGGATCGTCGGCGTCATGTCGAGCGCGGTGCCGACGATGACGACGATGATCATCAGGACGATGGTCAGAAGGGTCTGGTTGCCGGCGAACGGCTTTGTCAGCGCCACGATCTGTTCGGAGATTTCCGCGACCGTGATCAGCCAGGACGAAACCAGCGCGGCGGCGACGAGGAACATCACGACAGCCGTGGTCTGCGCGGACGAGACCAACAGCGCCGGCAGTTGCGACGGCTTGAGCTCGCGATAGATGCCCATCGCCACGACAAGCGAATAGACGGCGACGACGACGGCGGCTTCGGTCGGCGTGAAGATGCCGAAGCGCAGGCCGAAGATGATGATCATCGGCAGCATCAGGGCCCAGAAGCCGTCGATCAGTGCCCGCCGGATCTCGGCGATGCTCTTGCGCGGCAGCCGCGCCGGATTTTCCTTGCGCACCACCCACCACCAGGCGAAGCAGAGCCCGACGCCGAGCAGCAGTCCCGGCACGATGCCGGCCAGAAAGAGTTTCGAGATCGAGACGTTGGCGGCGACGCCAAAAATGACGAAGCCGATCGAGGGCGGGATCACCGGCGCTATGATGCCGCCGGCCGCGACGAGGCCGGCCGCGCTGGCGCGATTGTGGCCCGCGGCGGCCATCATCGGCACCAGCAGCGCACCGAGCGCCGCGGCATCCGCCACCGCCGAGCCCGACAGCGAAGCCAGGATGCAGGACGTCAGGATCGCGACATAGCCGAGCCCGCCGCGGAAATGGCCGACCAGCGCGATCGCGACGTTGAGGATGCGCCGCGCCAACCCGCCGGTGTTCATGACCTCGCCAGCGAGGATGAAGAACGGCACCGCCATCAGCGGGAAGGAATCGACGCCGTTGATGACGTTCTGCGCGATGATCTGGGAGTCGAACATCGCCAGATAGGTCATCAGCGCGATGCCGCAGACGATCAGCGCGAACGCGATCGGCATGCCGATCGCCATGGCGCCGAGCAGCGAGAAGGTGAAGACGGCGACCGTCATGCCTGGAGCTTCCCGCCGGCGGCGCCGGGAGAATGCGAGAGCTCCTCGGATTCACTGATGGCGATCAGGTCGGCATCGGCGATCTGCCCGGTTACCAGCCGATAGAGCTCATAGGCGATGATCACGCAGGAGGAGGCGCCGAAGATAATGCCGGCGGCGTAGAACAGCCCGACCGAGAGGCCCGAGGCCGGCGCCACCGTGTCCCAATTCAGCACCGTCTGTTTCCACGATCCTTCCGTCAGCAGCACGGAGGCATAGAGCATTAGCACATGGCTGAGACCGTAGCAGGCCTTGCGCCCAAGCGGCGGCAGCACCTTGACGAGACTGTCGACACCGAGATGGGCGCGCTCCTTCATGCCGACGATCGCGCCTAAAAACACCATCCAGACGAACAGCCAGCGCGATAGCTCCTCCGAGATGGCTATCCCGGAGTTGAAGCCGTAGCGCAGCACCACGTTGCCGAACACCAGCACGACCATGGCGGCGAGCAGCACCGCGATCACCGCACGCAGCAGCCAGAAACAGGCGTCGACGATCGCTTCCATGACATCAGGCTCGCCGCGCTCAGGGCTTGAGCGCGTGGACGCGGTCGAGCTCGCTGTTGAACAGCTTGACGATGGCCGGCTCGTACTCGGCGGAGAATTTTTCCGCGATCGGCTTCGTCTTCTCGCGCATGCGGTCGAGCTCGGCCGGCGCGATCTCGTTGACCGACATGCCCTTGGCCTTCAGCTCGTCGATCGCGGCCTTGGCCTGCTCGCGGCTGATCTTGCGCTGATAGTCGCGCGCCTCGATCGCGGCGTCCTGCAGGATCTTCTGCTCGTCGGGCGAAAGCCCGTCCCAGAATTTCTTGGAGATCAGGATGATGTTGGTCGAATAGGTGTGGTTGGTGACGCTGAGATATTTCTGCACCTCGAAGAACTTGTTCGACAGGATGACGGAGAACGGATTCTCCTGGCCGTCGACGGTGCGGGTCTCCAGCGCACTATACAGTTCCGAAAAACTCATCGGCACCGGATTGGCGTTGAACGCCTTGAATGTCTCCAGATACACCGGGTTCGGGATCACGCGGATCTTGATGCCGTCGAGGTCCTCGCCTTTGGTGATCGGACGCCGGCTGTTGGTGACGTTGCGGAAGCCGAGATCCCAATAGGCGAGGCCGACGAGACCCTTCTCCGGCAGTTTTGCCAGCAGCGCCGCGCCGAGCGGACCGTCGAGCAAGGCATCGGCCTGCTGCGGCGTCGACACAATGAAGGGGAAGTCGATCAGGCCATAATCCTTGACGATGCCGACCAGCGACGTCGTCGCCGGCGACTGCATCTCCTGGGTGCCGGCGCGCAACGCCGATTGCTGCTGCATCTCGCTGCCGAGCTGATTGGCCGGATATTCGCGCACCTTGATCTTGCCGCCGCTCTTGGCCGCGACGAGTTCGGCGAACTTTTGGACGCCTTTGCTGATCGGATGGTCGGTGTTGTTGAGATGCCCCCAGCGGATGGTGCGCTCCTGGATGGCCTGTGCCGAGGCCGGCCCCGTTGCGCCCAAGGTGATCGTGCCGACCGCCGCGACCCAAGCCAGACGTCTAAACCCACGCATCGCGCCCTCCCCTGATGATCACCGTTCTTGGGTGGGAAGATCTTATATGACGAATTATAAATCAACCGATATTTTCTATTATCTATGGTGATATAAGAAACGCTTGATAAAGCTCGGAAATTTGTCAAACCACATGTCCAAAGCGCTAGGATCAGGCATGGACACACTTCCCGACACGACCGCCGAGACGGTGGGCGACAGCGCCTATCGCCGCATCCGTACCGACCTGATCTTCGGCAAGCTGACGCCGGGCCAGAAGCTGAAGCTCGAGCGAATGAGCAGCGCTTACGGCACCAGCATCTCGACACTGCGCGAGACGCTGAACCGGCTGTGCTCGGAGGGATTCGTCGTCGCCGAAGGCCAGCGCGGCTTCGAGGTCGCGCCGATCTCGGCGACCGAATTCCAGGAGATCGCGGAGCTGCGCGAGCTGCTCGAAGGCCAGATGATCGAAAAGTCGTTCGCCGCCGGTGATCTCGACTGGGAGGCACACATCGTCTCTGCACATCACAAGCTCGCGGCGATGGAGCGGATGCTGTTGTCGGGCGAGCGATCCAACGCCGAGAGCTGGAAACAGTGCGATTTCCAGTTTCATCGCGCACTCGTCGCCGCCTGCGGCTCGAAGGTGCTGCTCGATGCGCATGCCGCGGTCTATGACCGCTATCTGCGGTACCAGATGATCGCAGTCGTGTTCCGCGGCGAGATGGCGGCTTCCGAGCATCGCGAATTGAAAGAGCTGGCGCTGAAGCGCGACGCCACGGGCGCCGCAAGAGTCCTGCACACCCACATTCACGATTGCGTGGCGCATGCGCTGCGCAATTCGGATTGGCTCAAGCCAGTGGTGGTCAAGGAGGCGCGCGTCGGGCCGCGCAAGAAGGCAGGGGCTGGCTAAGCCCGCGTTCAGCGGATGGTGCAGAGCAGCAAGATATTTCGCCCGAGCTTGATCGGGATCAAGTTTCAAAACGCACGATAGGGCATTTTGCCCAAATGCTCCTCGCGGCCAAATGTGGGATAGCGCATAGACATTAGAGCTGGAAAAGCTCTAAGAAGTTTGCGCCCCCTTGGTCAGGTTCCGTTGCAGGTTTGCCGATGGATTACGCCCAGTTCTTCAATTCCGCGCTCGATCGTCTCCATGCCGAACGGCGCTATCGCGTGTTCGCCGATCTCGAGCGCATCGCCGGCCGGTTCCCGCATGCGCTCTGGCATTCGCCCAAGGGCAAGCGCGACGTCGTGATCTGGTGCTCCAACGATTATCTCGGCATGGGCCAGCACCCGAAGGTGGTCGGCGCCATGGTGGAGACCGCAACCCGCGTCGGCACTGGCGCAGGCGGCACCCGCAACATCGCCGGCACCCATCATCCGCTCGTGCAGCTCGAAGCCGAGCTCGCTGACCTTCACGGCAAGGAAGCGGCGCTGCTCTTCACGTCCGGCTACGTCTCGAACCAGACCGGCATCGCGACCATCGCGAAGCTGATCCCGAACTGCCTGATCCTGTCGGACGAGCTCAACCACAATTCGATGATCGAGGGCATTCGCCAGTCCGGCTGCGAGCGCGTCGTGTTCCGCCACAACGATCTTTCCGATCTCGAAGCGCTGTTGAAGGCGGCAGGCCCGAACCGGCCGAAGCTGATCGCCTGCGAGAGCCTTTACTCCATGGACGGGGACGTCGCTCCGCTCGCGAAAATCTGCGATCTCGCCGAGAAGTACGGCGCGATGACTTATGTCGACGAGGTCCACGCCGTCGGCATGTACGGCGCGCGCGGCGGCGGTATTGCCGAGCGTGACGGCGTCATGCATCGCATCGACATTCTCGAAGGCACGCTGGCCAAGGCGTTCGGCTGCCTCGGCGGCTATATCGCCGCCAACGGCCAGATCATCGACGCGGTGCGCTCCTATGCGCCGGGCTTCATCTTCACCACCGCGCTGCCGCCGGCGATCTGCTCGGCCGCGACCGCCGCGATCAGGCATCTGAAGACCTCGAACTGGGAGCGCGAGCGCCACCAGGACCGCGCCGCGCGCGTCAAGGCGATCCTCAATGCCGCCGGCTTGCCGGTGATGTCGAGCGACACCCATATCGTGCCGCTGTTCATCGGCGATGCCGAGAAATGCAAGCAGGCCTCCGACCTCCTGCTCGAACGGCACGGCATCTACATCCAGCCGATCAACTATCCGACGGTCGCCAAGGGCACCGAACGCCTGCGGATCACGCCCTCGCCCTATCACGATGACGGCCTGATCGATCAGCTCGCCGAAGCCCTGCTGCAAGTGTGGGACCGCTTGGGCCTGCCGCTTCGCCAGAAGTCGCTGGCGGCGGAGTAGGCTTGGCTTTCACCCTCCCCTGGCGGGGGAGGGTAAGTGCCGGCCATTGGTCTCACCGCTTAACGACAACCCCAGTTCCCGCGACCTCGCGCATTTGGCTGTCGCCTCCTTCCGCCCAACGCGCTAGATTTACGGGGAAAATGAGAGCGGGCGCGGCCGGCGCCCAGGGAGAAGCACGCTCGCCATGCTGCACGACTGGGGCGTGATTGCCGCCGCCTTCGGCTATATCGGCTTCCTGTTCCTGGTGGCGAGCCATGGCGACCGCCGCTGGCAGGCCAAGGCCGGCCGCGTGTCGGGGCTGATCTATCCGCTCTCGCTGGCGATCTACTGCACCTCCTGGACCTTCTTCGGCTCGGTCGGCTTCGCCACGCGCGCCTCGACCGACTTCCTTGCGATCTATGTCGGCCCGATCCTGATGATCGGCCTCGGTGCCGGCGTGCTGCGCCGCGTGATCCAGCTCGCCAAGGCCCACAACATCACCTCGATCGCCGACTTCATCGGCGCGCGCTACGGCAAGAGCCAGGCGGTGGCGGCCACCGTGGCGCTGATCGCGATCATCGGCTCGGTGCCCTACATCGCGCTCCAGCTCAAGGCGGTCGCGTCCTCGCTCGAGACCATCCTGAGCGAGGACCAGGCCTTCTCCCATATTCCAATCGTCGGCGACATGGCGTTGATGGTGACGCTGGCGATGGCAGCCTTCGCCGTGCTGTTCGGCACCCGACAGACCGACGCCACCGAGCATCAGCACGGCCTGATGCTGGCGGTCGCGACCGAATCCATCATCAAGCTGGTCGCCTTCCTCGCCGCCGGCATCTTTGTCACCTTCTGGATGTTCTCGCCGCACGAACTGATCGAGCGCGCGATGAAGACGCCGGAGGCGGTGCGTGCCATCAACTATTCACCGTCGATCGGCAACTTCCTGACCATGACGCTGCTGTCGCTGTGCGCGATCATGCTGCTGCCGCGCCAATTCCACGTCAGCGTGGTGGAGAACTCCAGCGATGCCGAGGTCGGCCGCGCGCGCTGGCTGTTTCCGCTCTACCTCGTCGCCATCAACCTGTTCGTGATCCCGATCGCACTGGCCGGCCTCGTCAGCTTCCCGTTCGGCGCGGTCGACCCTGACATGTACGTGCTGGCGCTGCCGATCGAGGGCGGCGCGAACCTGCTCAGCGTCGCCGTCTTCGTCGGCGGCATGTCGGCGGCGACCGCGATGGTGATCGTCGAATGCGTCGCGCTCTCCATCATGGTCTCGAACGACCTCGTGGTGCCGCTGGTGCTGCAACGGCGGCCCGAGGGGCGCACCGGCGGCGCCGATTTCAGCGACTTCCTGCTGCGCTCGCGCCGGCTCGCGATCTTCGCCATCATGGTGATGGCCTATTTCTACTACCGCGCGCTCGGCAACACCCAGCTCGTGGCAATCGGCCTGCTGTCCTTTGCCGCCATCGCCCAGCTCGCACCAAGCTTTTTCGGCGGGCTGCTGTGGCGGCGCGCCACCGCGCGCGGCGCCATCGGCGGCATGCTGGTCGGCTTCGCGGTGTGGCTCTACACGCTGTTCGTGCCGAGCTTCATGGACTCCTCGACTTCAGGCATCCTGCTGCTCCAGCACGGTCCGTTCGGGATCGAGGCGCTGCGGCCGCAGGCACTGTTCGGCGCCGACCTGCCGCCGCTGATGCACGGCGTCATCTGGTCGCTGGCGCTCAACATCCTCACCTATGTGCTGCTGTCGCTGGCGCGCCGGCCGTCGTCGATCGAGCTGGTGCAGGCCGATCTGTTCGTCCCCAACACGCTCGCCCCGATCTCTCCGAGCTTGCGCCGCTGGCGCACCACCGTCACGGTGCAGGACATCCAGACCACGGTCGCGCAATATCTCGGACCCGACCGCGCCCGGCATTCGTTCGAGGCCTTCTCGGCTCGGCGCAATGTGCGGCTCGAATCCGGCGCGCCCGCCGATTTCGAGCTGCTGCAACACGCCGAGCACCTGATCGCCTCCTCGATCGGCGCGGCCTCCTCGCGCCTCGTGATGTCGCTGCTGCTGCGCAAGCGGACGGTCTCGGCGAAAGCCGCACTGAAACTGCTCGACGATTCCCACGCGGCGCTGCATTTCAACCGCGAGATCCTCCAGACCGCGCTCAACCACGTCCGCCAGGGCATCGCCGTGTTCGATGCCGATTTGCAGCTGATCTGTTCCAACCGGCAGTTCGGCGACCTCCTCAACGTTCCCCCGCATTTCATCCAGTTCGGCACGCCGCTGCGCGAAATCCTGGAATTCATGGGTGTGAGCGATCCGGCCGACCAGGCTGACCGCGAGGCGATGATCGAGCAGCGGCTTGCGGCCTACACCACCGACAGCGAGCCCTATCTGGAACGCTTGCCGGAACGGCACATGGTGATCGAGGTGCTCACCAACCGCATGCCCGGCGGCGGCTTCGTCATCACCTTTACCGATGTTACGCCCACCTTCGAGGCAGCCGAGGCGCTCGAGCGCGCCAATGCGACGCTGGAAAAGCGGGTGCGCGACCGTACCGAGGAATTGACCCGGCTCAACTCCGAGCTGGCGCGGGCCAAGAGCGCGGCCGAGGACGCCAGCATCTCCAAGACGCGCTTTCTTGCGGCAGCCAGTCACGACATCCTCCAGCCCTTGAACGCGGCGCGGCTCTATGTCACGAGCCTCGTCGAGCGCCAGCACGGCGGCGAGGAGACGCGGCTGGTCGAGAACATCGACGAATCGCTGCAGGCCATCGAGGAGATTCTCGGCGCGCTGCTCGACATCTCCCGGCTCGATGCCGGCGCGATGACGACGTCGATCTCGAGCTTCAAGATGGCCGATCTGATGCGTTCGCTGGAGATCGAGTTTGCGCCGGTCGCACGCGCCAAGAACCTGGAGCTCGCCTTCGTGCCCTGCTCGCTCCCGGTCGAATCAGACCGCTTGCTGCTGCGGCGGCTGCTCCAGAACCTGATCTCCAACGCGATCAAATACACCCCGCGCGGACGCGTGCTGGTCGGCTGCCGCCGCCGCGGCGCTTCGCTCAAGATATGCGTCTACGACACCGGCGTCGGCATTCCGCCCGTCAAGCGCGGCGAGATCTTCAAGGAATTCCACCGCCTCGAGCAGGGCGCGCGGATCGCGCGCGGCCTCGGCCTCGGGCTCTCGATCGTCGAACGGCTGGCGCGCGTGCTCAACCATGGCATCGCCATCGATTCCAACAAGGGCGGCGGCTCGGTGTTTTCGGTGACGGTGCCGACGGCGAAGGCGGTCACCCACACCGCCGCCGTGACCAGCGCGACGCCGCTGGCGCGCACACCGATCGCGGGCGCGCTGATCGTCTGCATCGAGAACGACGCCGCGATCCTCGACGGCATGCGCACGCTGTTGAAGGCGTGGGACGCCGAGGTGATCGCGGTCGCCGATCCCGAAGGCGCGATTGCCGCGATTGAAGCCGCCGGGCGGCGCGTCACCGGCCTGCTCGTCGACTACCACCTCGACCGCGGCAACGGCATCGCCGCAATCCGCGACATCCGCCGCCGCTTCGGCGACGCCATTCCCGCGATCCTGATCACCGCCGACCGCAGCCCCGCCGTGCAGGTCGCCGCGCGCGATGAGAAGATCGCGGTGCTCAACAAGCCGGTGAAGCCGGCCTCGCTCCGCGCCCTGCTCGGACAGTGGCGGACACAGCAATTGGTGGCGGCGGAGTGAACCTCGGCACTTAAGGCGCAAGCCGCGTGAAAACGTAATCGCGGCTCTTGGCGCGCGCGTCATGGCAGGCAAAGCAGGTCCGGTGCTGGGCTTCATCGACGGGCCTGCCGTTGATGAAGCGGCCAAAACCCCAGCCGCCGGTTGAGGCGTATTGCTTGGAATCCTTGACCATTACCTGGACCGTGGTGGCGGCACCGGGAATCGTCGCGGACGCAAATTCCGGCGATTGCTTCCGCTTCCAGGCGCGCTTGACCAGAATGGTGCCGTCCGGAAACGGAAGCGTTCCGGACTGATAGGCATCGATCGCGGTCTGGTTGCCCACGACCGCACGCAGCTCGTCCAGGGGAGCCGCCTCCTCGGCCGGCGCGATCAGCTCCCACTGCTTGTAGCCCTGCGGGACGGTGACGCCGAAGATCGGCGAGGCATCCGTCGTCACCGGCCCCTCTGCAAAGGCGATCGTGACGAGGTACGGCACGCAGGTCAGGACGACCACGAGGAGGAGCACGGCCAGCACGACCATCGTCGTATAAGATGGAAATTTGGTCTTTTCAGATGTCATGGTCGTCATGATGCTTCATCGAATTGAGAACGCATGTGGTGCCTCGGTCCAGCCGCGCCGGACCGAGGTGCCGGGCCGAGCTTTCAGGCGTCGGCGTCGATGACGGCCTTGGCAAAAGCCTGCGGTGCTTCCTGCGGCAGATTGTGCCCGATGCCGCCGGTGATCAGGCGAAAGTCGTACCGGCCGGAGAATTTCTTGGCGTAGGCGCTCGGGTCGGGATGCGGCGCGCCGTTGGCGTCGCCTTCCATCGTGATCGTCGGGACGCTGATCAGCGGAGCCGCTGCAAGCTTCTTCTCGAGTTCCTCATATTTCGCCTCGCCCTGGGCGAGCCCGAGCCGCCAGCGGTAATTGTGGATCGTGATCGCGACATGATCCTTGTTGTCGAGCGCCGCCGCGCTGCGAGCGAAGGTGGCGTCGTCGAACTTCCACTGCGGCGAAGCCAGCTTCCAGATCAGTTTTACGAAATCATGCGTGTACTTCTCGTATCCGGCACGGCCGCGCTCGGTCGCGAAATAGAACTGGTACCACCATTGCAGTTCGGCCGGTGGCGGCAGCGGCGCGTTGCCGGCGGCCTGGCTGGAGATCAGATAGCCGCTGACCGACACCAGCGCGCGGCAGCGGTCCGGCCATAACGCTGCGATGATGTCGGCGGTGCGCGCGCCCCAGTCGAAGCCGGCGACGACAGCCTTCCTGATGTCGAGCTTGTCCATCAGCGCGATGATGTCGGCGGCCATCGCCGCTGGCTCGCCGTTGCGCGGCGTCCCGCTGGAGAGGAAGTGCGTGGAGCCGTAGCCGCGCAAATAGGGGATGATCACGCGATAGCCGGCCTTTGCCAGGATCGGTGCAACGTCGACGAAAGCGTGAATGTCATAGGGCCAGCCGTGCAGCAGGATCGCCGCCGGACCGTTCGAGGGTCCGGCCTCGGCATAGCCGACATTGAGGACGCCGGCGTCGATCTGCTTGATCGTGCCGAAGGATGCATTCGATGCGGCCGATTTCGGCGCTTCCGTCTCGGCGCGGGCGAACTCAATGACGCCGAGGCCGACAGCGACGGTGCCTGCGGCGAGGCCAAAAAACTTGCGGCGATGCTGGTCGATGATCTGTTTCATGGTGCTACCTTGTTGATGGTTGGTGATGGCGGGTCAGATCAGCGCGACCGTGACCTCGATGTTGCCGCGGACGGCTTTGGAATATGGGCAGGTCTGGTGCGCATCATCGAGGATGCCGCGCGCGATTTCGCGATCGAGGCCAGGCAGACTCACGTTGAGGCGTGCTCTCAGGGAATAGGCGCCCTCGTCGAGCACGAGGTCGATCTCCGCATCGATCACGCACTTCCTGGGAAGGTCGATCTTCCGCTTGCGGGCCGCGATCTCCATCGCGCCCTCGAAACATGCTGACCAGCCGGCCGCGAACAATTGCTCGGGATTGGTACCGCCGCCGGTGCCGCCCGGCGGCGACAGCCTGACGTCGAGGCGACCGTCGGAGCTGCGCGATATGCCGTCCTGTCGCCCGCCGCTGGTGTGGGTCTTGGCCGTGTAGAGCAGTTTTGCCGCTGGCATCATGAAGGTCTCCTTGCCGTCGCACAATGACTAGCAGCGGCCGCCGCAGGAGACCCGTTTGGAGTTGTGAGAAGTTGTGAGGTCTCGGTTTACAACGCCTCACGGGCCTGCATGTGCGGTCTGATGCCGATGCGGCGACGGTCTTGCCGGATCGTCAGCATCTGGCTATCCGATCCGCTCGAAAGGACCACGATTCCGCCATGACCGAGCCGGCCGGCACCGCAACGGGAACATTATCGTTCGGGCCATTCACAGTGACGCCGCATGAAAGACTCGTGACGCGCGATGGAATCGCGCTTGCGCTCGGCTCAAAGGCCTTCGACACGCTGATCGCGCTGATGTCGCGGCCGAACGAAGTCGTCAGCAAGCGGGATCTGATGGCGCTGGTCTGGCCCGGCACGACGGTCGAGGAAGCCAATCTGCGCTTTCACGTCGCAGCCCTTCGCAAGGCACTCGGCGACGGCAAGGACGGCGCCCGCTACATCACGACGCTCTCGGGACGCGGCTATTGCTTCGTGGCGCCGATCTCGCGAACGGAGATCCCCGCAGCGCGGCGCCCTGCACCGCGGATAGACTTGCCGCCCGTGAAACTGCCGAACCGGCTGCAACGGATGGTCGGACGCGACGACGCCGTCGCCGCCGTCTCGGACAGGCTCATCACCTCACGCTTCGTGACGATCACCGGCCCTGGCGGCGTCGGCAAGACCGCCGTTGCGGTCGCGATCGCGCACGACCTGCTCGAGACGTTCTCCGATGCCGCGCACTTTGTTGATCTTGCTGCCCTGAGCGATCCCGATCTCGTGATCACCTCGATCCTGCTGATGCTCGGCCTGCCGGCGCAAACCGACGATCCCCTGCCCGCGCTGCTCGCGCATCTACGCGACAAGCGGATGCTGCTTATTCTCGACAATTGCGAGCACGTCATCGCCGCTGCGGCTCCTCTGGCCGCGGAGATCTTCCACGCCGCGCCGCATGTCCATATCCTCGCCACGAGCCGCGAGGCCCTGCGCGTCGAAGGCGAGCAGGTCTACCGGCTGGCGCCGCTTTCCGTCCCCCCTGACAGTGCGGAACTGACGGCGGCGGCCGCCCGGACCTATCCCGCGCTTCAACTGTTTCTCGAACGGGCGGCAGCCGGCGGCGCACAGATCGCGCTGGACGATGGCAATGCCGCGATCGTCGCCGGGATCTGCCGCAAGCTCGACGGCATGGCGCTGGCGATCGAGCTCGCCGCGAGCCGTGTCGAAGCTTTTGGCCTGGAGCAAACGGCCGCGCTGCTCGACGCGCGTCTCAGTCTGCTTTGGCAGGGTCAGCGCACCGCCCCACCGCGCCAGAAGACCTTGCAGGCGACGCTGGACTGGAGCTACCGGCTCCTGTCCGACACCGAGCGCCTCGTGCTGCGCCGGCTTGCAGTCTTCGCCGGCCACTTCACTATCGACGCCGCATTCGAGGTCGTACCGGACGAGCACCTCGATCGATCCCGCCTGTTCGACGCGATCGACGGCCTCGTCGCCAAATCGATGGTCGCGCCGCGGCCGATCGGTGCCATGATGCGTTACCGTCTGCTCGACACGACGCGCGCCTATCTGCTCGAGATCAAGCCTGACGACGCGGCGCTCGCCGCCCGCCATGCGACCTACTACCGGCGATGGCTGGAACAGGCCGGCACGACATGGGCGACGGTGCCGAGCGCCGATGAGCGCGCGATCCATTTCTCCGCGCTTCACAACGTGCGCGCCGCACTGGACTGGTGCTTTGGCGCGAACGGCGATACCGCCATCGGCGTTGCACTCGCAGCTGCGGCCGCTCCCATCTTTCTCGCCATGTCGCTGCTGATCGAATGCCGGCGCTGGTCTGAACGGGCGCTGCTTGCGATCGATCGGTGCGCACGGGGCAGCGCCGAGGAAATGCACATCCAGGCTGCGCTCGGACTGACCTTGATGTTCACGCGCGGCGGCAGCGAAGCGGCGCGTGCCGCCTTGAAGAGAAGCCTTGCGATCGCCGAGGCGCGCGGCGATGCACCGAACCAGCTCCAGCTGCTTGGCCGCATGCACATCTTCCACGAACGGATGGGAGAGTTCGACGCTGCGCTCGGCTATGCGCAGCAGAGTCTTGCGGTTGCCGAGGCGCTCGGCGATGCCGCCTCGCTCGCCCTCGCCCATTCGCTGCTGGGTGTCTCGCTGCATCTGGCCGGCGAGCATCGCGACGCAGTGAAGCTGCTGGAGGCCGCCTGGCACGGGCCGGGCACCGAGCGGATCAGCACCGTCCATGGCTTCGATCACCGCAACCGGGCCGGCATCTCGCTGGCGCGTGAGCTTTGGCTGCAGGGTCGTCCCGCCGATGCGCGGCAACTGGCGCGGCAGACGGTCACCGAGGCCGCGCAGATGGACCACCCGATCACGCTCTGCATCGCACTGATCTGGGCGGTCTCGATCGATCTCTGGAGCGGAGACATCGACGCGGCAGATCAGAACATCGATCGCTTCATCGCCCATGCCGAATCGCGCTCGATGGGCCCTTATCTCGCAGTCGGTCGCGGCGTCAAAGGCGAGCTGGCGATCCGGCGCGGCGAGGCCGCTGCCGGCGTCGAGACGATCAAAGCCTGTCTCCGCGAGCTCCACGAGGCCGGCTATGAGCTGCTCACCACGACATTCAACATCGCGCTGGTTCAGGGCTTATTGGCGCTTGGACAAATCGAGCAGGGTGCCCGCCTGATCGACGATGCGATCCGCCTCGTCGAGCAAAGCGGCGATCACCTCTACCTGCCCGAGCTGCTGCGCATGAAAGGCAGGGTTCTCCTGGCTCGGCCGCAGGCAGAGACTGATCAAGCAGAAGCCCACTTCGTGCAAGCACTGGAATTGAGCCGTCGCAAAGGCGCCAAAGCCTGGAAACTGCGGGCCGCGATGGATCTCGCCGGATTGCTGGCCGAACGCGGCCGGCGTGAGGAAGCGAAACGGCGGCTTCGATCGGCGCTCGAAGGCTTTGCCGAGGGCTCCGGGACCGCGGATATCGCGAGCGCCAACAGGCTGCTGGAGGAGTTGTAAGCGGCTCACCCGGTCGGGGTGCCCTGCCTCCACTGCCCGCCGGCGATCTTCGCCGCGGCGATCACCGCTTGCGTGCGGCTCTCGACGCCCAGCTTTTGCAGGATCGCCGAGACATGCGCCTTGATGGTGGCCTCGGAGACGCCGAGCTCATAGGCGATCTGCTTGTTGAGCAGCCCCTCCGACAGCATCATCAAGACCCGGACCTGTTGCGGCGTCAGCGTGACCAGCCGGTCGCGCAGCTTCGTCATGTCGGGGTCGGTGGCGGCCGACAGGTCGGTGTCAGCGGGAACCCAGACGTCGCCCTCCATCACCTTGAGGATGGCGTCGCGCAACGTCTCGACGCCGAATCGCTTGGGGATGAAGCCGGAGGCACCGAAGTCGAGCGAACGGCGGATTGTGGCGCTGTCGTCGGAGGCCGAGACGATCACGACCGGAATGGCCGGATACTGCGCACGCAGATAGATCAGGCCGGAAAAGCCGGAGATCCCGGGCATCGACAGGTCGAGCAGGACCAGATCGACGTCGGAGGTCTGTTCCAGCAGTTTCGTCAGATCCTCAAACGATCCGGCCTCGTCGATCCTGGCCGAGGGCAGGACGCCCGCCACCGCCTGCCGCAACGCGTCGCGGAAGAGGGGATGGTCATCGGCAATGACGAGATGGGTCGAAGGAGCGTTCATCGTTCTCTTGCTGGCAATCGCACCGGGCCAGTAGGCCGGCCCGGGACCTCGGTCAATTCTTTCCCGACCAGCCGTGGCATGCAAGTGGACATTATCCCTTTGCGGGAACGGGGTTAACCCGCAGGTGGAGGCCGCGACGCCCGGTCCAGGATATGCGGTGTTCAGGTGCGCGTCAGTGCGCAAGGCCGAAAGTCGTATTGGGGCGGGTTTCACGCCGATGTTACCTTGCAGGCAAGGCCTGGGTCGATCCGGCATGACCGGACATCTAGGGCGCGAGGAAACGATTTTTCGGGGAGCGACTCAACATGTCCACAATGGCTGTGTCTCAAACAGGCGCGGGAGGGATGACGAAGGACGAACGGTTCGTCATTCTCGCCTCCTCGCTCGGTACCGTGTTCGAGTGGTACGACTTTTACCTCTACGGTTCGCTGGCCGGCATCATCGGCGCGCAGTTCTTTTCGGCCTATCCCCCGGCCACCCGCGACATCTTCGCGCTGCTGGCGTTTGCCGCGGGCTTCCTGGTGCGTCCGTTCGGTGCGATCGTGTTCGGCCGCGTCGGCGACATCGTCGGCCGCAAATACACCTTCCTCGTCACCATCCTGATCATGGGTCTGTCGACCTTCATCGTCGGCTTGCTGCCCAACGCGGCGACGATCGGGATCGCGGCCCCGATCATCCTGATCGCGCTGCGCCTCGCCCAGGGCCTCGCGCTCGGCGGCGAGTATGGCGGTGCCGCGACCTATGTCGCGGAGCATGCGCCGAACGGCAAGCGCGGCTATTACACCTCCTTCATCCAGACCACCGCAACGCTCGGCCTGTTCCTGTCGCTGCTGGTGATCCTGTTCACGCGCTCCGCTCTCGGCGAAACCGATTTCGCGGCCTGGGGCTGGCGCATTCCGTTCCTGGTCTCGGTGCTGCTGCTCGGCATCTCGGTCTGGATCCGGCTCCGCCTCAACGAATCGCCGATCTTCCAGAAGATGAAGGACGAGGGGAAGAGCTCGAAGGCGCCGCTGACGGAAGCCTTCGGCAACTGGCAGAACGGCAAGCTCGTGCTGCTCGCGCTGCTCGGCGGCGTGATGGGCCAGGGCGTGGTCTGGTACACCGGCCAGTTCTACGCGCTGTTCTTCCTGCAATCGATCCTGAAGGTCGACGGCTATACCGCCAACCTCTTGATCGCCTGGTCGCTGCTGCTCGGCACCGGCTTCTTCATCGTGTTCGGCATGCTCTCCGACAAGATCGGCCGCAAGCCGATCATCCTCGGCGGCTGCCTGATCGCCGCGCTGACCTTCTTCCCGATCTTCAAGATGATCACCACCAACGCCAACCCGGCGCTGGAAAAGGCGATCGAGTCGGTCAAGGTCGACGTAGTGGCGGATCCCACGGGTTGCGGAGACCTGTTCAATCCGGTCGGCACCCGCGTCTTCACCGCGCCTTGCGACACCGCCCGTGCCTATCTGTCGCAATCGTCGGTCAAGTACTCGACCTCTCCCGGCCCGGCCGGCTCCGGCGTGAAGGTGGTGGTCAACGGCAAGGACGTTGCCTACGCCAACGCCAAGGACGGCAATCCGGCGCTGCTCGCAGCGGTGCAGGCGGCCGGCTATCCGAAGCCCGGCGACGCAGGCATCGTGAAGATGTCGAATCCGTTCGACATCTTCCGTCCGCAGGTGGCGGCGGTCATCGGGCTGCTGTTCGTCCTGGTGCTCTTCGTCACCATGGTGTACGGCCCGATCGCCGCGATGCTGGTTGAACTGTTCCCGACCCGCATCCGCTACACCTCGATGTCGCTGCCCTACCACATCGGCAACGGCTGGTTCGGCGGCCTGTTGCCCGCAACAGCGTTCGCCATCGTGGCCTCCACGGGCGATATCTATGCGGGTCTCTGGTATCCGGTCATCTTCGCATCGATTACCGTCGTGATCGGCTTGTTCTTCCTGCCCGAGACCAAGGACGTCGACATCAAGGCGACCTGATCGAACGCACCGATCGACCAACACGAACCGGCCGCGTCTTTCGCGGCCGGTTTTATTTTATCCCTATTGATGACTGCCGACGAATTGCAGCACGACCTCGCGCCGGTGCGGGCGGTTGCGATGCTCGATCAGGTAGATCGCCTGCCAGGTGCCGAGCGCGAGCTTGCCGTTCAGGACCGGGACCTGAAGCGAAGTTTGGGTCAGCATGGTCTTGACGTGCGCCGGCATGTCATCCGGTCCCTCGGTGTCGTGGGTCCACCCGGCATTCTCCGGCGCGAGCCGCGACAGTGCCGTGGTGAGATCGACCAGCACGGATGGATCAGCATTTTCCTGGATCGTCAGCGAGGCCGAGGTGTGGCGGATGAACAGCGTCAGCGCACCGTCATCGGCGTGGACCTCATCGACAAATTTCGCGATTTCAGCCGTGAGATCGGTGAAGCCGCGCCCCGGCGTCTGCACGGTAAGCAGGGACGACGCGATGGTGGTGGCTTGTACTGACGATGGCGCCGAGCGCGAGATCGATTTGGCTGATGTCATCATCACTCTCTCAATTCGAACACCATCTCGCCACGGACTAGATCTTCCCCGACACGTCCTTCTGCACGCGATTGGCCATGTCGATCAGCCGGCGCCACGCCTTTTCCAGGAAGGACATGACGCGATCGACATCCTGGTCGCTCGGCAGCGGAATCTCGATCTTGCGCTCGCCCTCGGCAACCTTCGGCTCCGCCTTCTTCAATGAATCGGCTTTCGGCAGCGCCTCGTCGACCTTGCCCGATGCGGTCGGACCGGCCGCGAGCTGCCCCTTCAGCTTCTCGACCTCGGCCTGAAGCCGGCCGATCTCGGCGTCGAGCGCGGTCCGTTCGTCGGGCACCGCGTAGCAGGCCCAGCCGGCGCCGTTCCTGGTGCAGGTCGACACGGTGCCGGTGCGGGTATCGAGCCGCAGCACGCCTTCCGGGATCGGCGTCATGCTGTAGCGTCCGTTTTCGCTGTCGGGGGCGGACTGTGCGGCAACGAGGCCGCCGCCGAAGGTCGTCACCGCGGCAAATACCGCCGCTGCAAGCCATGATGCTGTGGGTGAATTCGCTGGTCTCATCGCGCTCTCCGCCATGGCGCTTCTGTGGCGTCTCTTCTCAATTCTACACCCCGGGAGGCAATCTGCCGCCCAAAACACGCATCCGACATCAAACATCGCGGCAATCCCTTTGATCCCGTCAGCAGGGCGAAATGGCGGTCGTATTCGCCGATCATGATGAGAGCTGCTGCGGTGCGGCGTCACGCTGTGTGCAGCGCTGCCGCGCGCGCCAATATCATCAAATAAATCAGTTACATAATGGAAATCGACACAATCGTGACTTGGCTTGACTTGATTATGGGCCATCAGTATGGTCCGCGCGGCTTTTGAGGGTGGCGGGCGTAATTTCCATTCAGCCGCGGCGTTTCGGGTCTTCGTTGCATGACACAGGGCACGGGACACGGCGAGAATGGAGATCGCGATAGATCGTCCGAGGAAGCTGCGCTTTCCGAACGGCTCGGAAATCTTGATCAGCGGTTGTCCGAGTTTCGCGGCCGCCACATCAAGACCGAGCAACCCGCAGGTGACGGCGAAGACAGAGCGGCCAGAGCTTCGGCGATGGCGCTTGGTTTCCGGTTATCATCGGAGTTGGTCGCCGGGGTCGTTGTCGGAGCGGGGATTGGCTGGGGGTTCGACCGCTTGCTGTCGACGTCGCCTTTCGGATTCATCGTGTTCCTGCTGCTGGGCTTCGTCGCCGGCGTGGTGAACGTGGTGAGAACGGCGGGCGCGGGTCAAAACAGGCGCGGTGGTTCTTAGCCGATCCACAGGAGAGGAACTGATCGTGCCGGCCTTCGCCGGTACGGGCCGGCCCGGCCGGCAGACCGAGACCCGCCGGCATCGCCCGGCAGACCAAGAGATGCCGCGCTGATGAAAATCGACCCGATCCACCAGTTCAACATCGAGCCTCTCTTCACCCTGGGCCATATCGGCAACCACACGATCGCCTTCACCAATTCGTCGCTCTACATGCTGGTGGCGGTCGCGATCATCTCGCTCCTGATGCTCGCCAGCGGCACCCAGCTAGTCCCCGGGCGCCTCCAGTCGGTCGCCGAGATTTCCTACGAATTCGTCGCCTCGACCATCCGTTCGACGGCCGGCGCGGAAGGCATGAAGTTCTTCCCGCTGATCTTCTCGCTGTTCATGTTCATCTGCGTCTCGAACCTGGTCGGCATCATCCCCTACACCTTCACGATCTCGAGCCATCTGATCGTCACCGCGGCGCTCGCGCTGCTGGTCTTCTTCACGGTCCTGATCTACGGCCTCTACAAGAACGGCCTGAAATTCTTCAAGATCTTCGTTCCCCACGGCGTCCCCATCTACATCCTGCCGCTGGTGATGTTCATCGAGATCCTGTCGTTCTTCCTGCGGCCGGTCTCCCACAGCGTCCGTCTCTTCGCCAACATGCTGGCCGGCCATATCGCGCTGAAGGTGTTCGCGGGCTTCGTCGCCATGCTCGGCTTCTCGCTCGGTGCGCTGGGCTGGGTCGGCGGCGTGCTGCCGCTGGCGCTCACGGTCGCGTTGTACGCACTCGAGATTCTGGTCGCGTTCCTCCAGGCCTACGTGTTCGCGATCCTGACCTGTATCTACCTCAACGACGCCATTCATCCGGGACACTGAGCAGTCCGGGGAATTTCCACCCAAAACCCAATCTTTCTTCCAAGGAGTCTAAAATGGATCCGGCAGCAGCAAAACTTATCGGCGCGGGCATCGCATGCATCGGCATGGGCGGTGCGGGCGTCGGCGTGGGCGTGATCTTCGGCAACTATCTCGCCGCGGCCGTTCGCAACCCGTCGGCGGCTCAGGGCCAGTTCGGCAATCTGATCTTCGGCTTCGCCGTGACCGAAGCGCTCGGCATTTTCTCGCTGCTGATCGCGCTGCTGCTGCTGTTCGTTCCGCTCTGAGGACGAAGTTTCGCGCCGCTTCAACCGAAGCGGCGCGCATGACGGCAACAGGAGTAATCCATGGCTGAAAGTCATGGCGGGGCGAAAAGTCCGGCGGCGGGCGCCCACACGGGGGCCGAAGGCGGTCACGGTGGCGGTTTTCCGCCGTTCGAGAGCAGCACCTATGCTTCGCAGCTGGTGTGGCTCGCGATTTTCTTCGTCGCGCTTTACGTGATCGTGTCCAAGCTCGCTCTGCCGCGTGTCGGCGGTGCGATCGAGGCGCGTCAGAACAAGATCGAGGGCGACCTCGCCGAAGCGCAGAAGCTGAAGGACCAGTCCGAAGCGGCGCTGAAGGCCTATGAAAGCGAGCTCGCTGCGGCGCGCTCGCGCGCGCAGGCGATCGGCAACGAATCCCGCGATAAGGCGAATGCGCAGGCGGACGCCGAGCGCAAGGCGCTGGAAGAACAATTGGCGACCAAGCTCGCCGAGGCGGAGAAGACCATCGCCTCGACCCGCACCGCCGCCATGAGCAACGTCCGCGGCATCGCGGCCGATGCGGCAGGTTCGATCGTGCAGCAGCTCACCGGCGTCGTTCCCGACGCTGTGTCGGTCAATGCCGCGGTCGATGCGTCTCTGAAAGGTTAGTCGAGATGTTCTTCGATCCTGAAACCTGGGTCGCCATCGCCTTCGTGATCCTGATGGTCGTGTTCGGCTATCTCGGGGTCTTCAGGTCGGCGATGACGGCGCTCGATCATCGCGCCGCCCGCATCAAGGCCGAACTCGACGACGCGACGCGCCTCAAGCAGGAAGCGGCCAAGGTGCTCGCCGACTACAAGGCGCGCAGTGCCACGGCGGAGCGCGAAGCTGCCGACATCATCGCCAACGCCAAGTCCGAAGCCGAGCGCATCGCGACCGAGGCCAAGGCGAAGATGGAAGACTTCGTCGCCCGCAGGACCAAGACCGCGGAGGGCAAGATCGCGCTCGCCGAGGCCCAGGCGCTGGCCGATGTCCGCGCCGCGGCCGCGGAAGCCGCCGTCCAGGCCGCCTCCACGATCCTGTCGCAGTCGGTCAAGGGCCAGATCGCCGACGATCTGCTCGCCAAGGGCATCACCGAGGTCCGGCAGAAGCTGAACTGAGGGATTTCGCCTTCACCAATCAAAAAGCCGGCGCGATGAGCGCCGGCTTTTTTGTTTTTCGGGCTCCTTCTCGTGTCCCGGACGCGGCGCAGCGTGCAACGCTGCTCCGCAGAGCCGGGACCTAGGCCTCACCCGATAACGCTGACCGCAACATAGGCCCCGGCTCTGCGTCGCACCGCTACGCGCTGCGCCGCGTCCGGGGCACGAGACCGACCTATTTCTTCTTCCCTCTTGCTTTCGGCTCGGGCGAGAGCGCCTGCGGATCGAAGCCGACATAGAAGATGTAGGAATCGGCGACCTTGGCCGAGGGCATCGGATAGGCTAGATCCTCGGCAACGAAGGTGAAGGGCACGCTGCCGCCCTCCGACATCTCGACCGTGGTCCGGTAGGCCTTGGAGGCGATCACCTTCTCGCCGACGCCGCCCTGCACCACGGCAATGCGCAGCGGCACCTCGACGGTCGCAGGCGCACCGGCGGGACCGGCGATGACGCGACCCTGGATGCCGATCCGAGCCATGATATCGCCGCCGTTGCGGGAGCATTCACGCGCCATCTTGGTGATGGTGGCCTGGAAGCGGATCTCGTTGCCGACGGCCGGCTTGCCGGTGGCGCCGACCGCGTAGGTCGAGGCCCCGGCGCGCACCGTGACCTGCGGGCAATCGACGTCGTCATCTGCGGCCGGCTGGCCCGGCGCAGGCGCTGGCTTGGGCTCTTCGGACTTGCCGCCGAACAGGCTCTTGAAGCGGTCGCCCAGCGACTGCGCCGAGGCCGGCGAGACGGCCCCAAGCGACACCGAGAGCGCCACGACGATCACCGGCCCCTGCCGCAGCACATTCCGCAGTGATCGAAACTCCTTTACCATCAACGCCCATACTCCATGACAACATCCCAGCCGATCGCCGGCCGGCCCTGCCGCGTTATATCGCCAAAACCGGCGAACCCAAGGCAAGCAAATAAGGCAGGACGACAGAGACATGGCCGCACGAATCGACAGGCTCAGCCGCGGAAATCCTCGTGCAGCAGGCCGAACAGCAAATGGTCCTGCCAGACCCCGTTGATGCAGAGATAGCGGCGCGCAAGCCCCTCGCGGGAGAAGCCGCACTTCTCCAGCACCCGGATCGACGGCGCATTGGTGGGAATGCAGGCGGCCTCGACCCGGTGCAGGTTGAGCTCGCCGAACAGCGTCGGCAGCAGCACCCGCAGCGCGGCCGTCATGTAGCCGCGATGGGCATGGGGCTGGCCGACCCAATAGCCGATGGTGCCCGCCTGCACGATGCCGCGCCGGACATTGGCGAGCGTGATGCCGCCGACCATGGCGCCATCGAGTTCGCGGAAGATCAGAAAGGGATAGGAGCGATCCGCCGCGATGTCCTCGGAATAGCGGCGCAGGCGGCGGCGGAAGCCGGACCTGGTCAGATCGTCCGACGGCCAGATCGGCTCCCAGGGCGTCAGGTAGTCGCGGCTCGACTCGCGCAAATGCGCCCACTGCAAGAAGTCCGACATCTGCGGCGCGCGCAGCAAAAGCCCGTTGCCGCGCGGCGCGAGGGCGGCGGGTCCACTGGATGGCAGGCGAAACAGGGCCATGGCGATGCTTCCGGGGCGGGTCAGCCCGTGCGCGGCTCCTAATGCAGCCGCGCCTTGGCACGTGCCCGGGTCAATCCTTCCGCAAAAGACACCGCCGTGTCCAGACCCCTGCCGCTGCCTAATGCGACAACCGCAGGCCGGCTCCGCGAAAGCAGTGCACGCGCCGCATCCCGGGTCGATTCGACGCTGACGGCGTCGATCCGGGCCACCAGCTCCTCGACCGTCTGCGGCCGGCCATAGGCCAGCACATGCCGGGCGAGCTGCTCGGCGCGGGAGGAACAGCTCTCCAGCGCCATCAGCAGGCCGGCCTTCATCTGCGCCTTGGCCCGCGCGATCTCGGCTTCGGTCAGCGTCTCCACCGAATCATTCATGATGTCGACCACGACCTCCATCATCTCCGGCGCGTCGGCCGGATCGGTACCGGTGTAGAGGCCGAAGAAGCCGGTGTCGGTATAGGGGGCGTGGAACGAGTAGATCGAATAGCAGAGCCCGCGCTTCTCACGCACCTCCTGGAACAGCCGCGACGACATCCCGCCGCCGAGGATATTGGTGAAGACCTGGAGCGAGAACAGCGACAGATCGTTCTGCGGCACGCCTTCCAGCGCCAGCGTCAGGTGCGCCTGCTCGAGCTCGCGATGCACCACCTTGGTGCCGCCCTTGCCGAACTGGGCGGTTTGCGGCTTCGGGCCCGGCGTTCCCTCGAAACTCGCAAAGCGCTGCTCGACCTCGGCGACCACTTGCTTGTGATCGACCGCGCCTGCCGCTGCCACGACCATGTCGGGGCCGCGATAATGCGTCGACAGGTAGCCGCGCAGCATGTCGCGGTTGAAGGCGCGCAAGGTCTTGGCGGTGCCGAGCAGCGAGCGGCCCATCGGCTGGTCGGGATAACAGAGCTCGTTGAGATGCTCGAACACGACGTCGTCCGGCGTGTCCTGCGCGGCGCCGATCTCCTGCACGATGACGTTCTTCTCGCGCTCGAGCTCGTCGGGCTCGAAGGCGGGATTGGCCAGGATGTCGGCGAGCACGTCGAGTGCGAGCGGCACGTCGGCCTTCAGCACCCGCGCGTAATAGGACGTGGTCTCGGTCGAGGTGCCGGCATTGAGGTCGCCGCCGACCGCCTCGATCTCCTCGACGATCTCGCGCGAGGAGCGCTTTGTCGTGCCCTTGAACGCCATGTGCTCGAGCAGATGCGAGATGCCGTGCTCGTTCGGCTTCTCGTCGCGTCCGCCGACGCCGGCCCAGACGCCGAGCGCCGCGGTCTCGAGATGGGGCATTTTATCAGTGACGACGGTCAGGCCGGAGGCAAGCTTAGAAATCTCGACACTCATCCGGCAACTCCCTGTTTCGCGGCGCGGCTGACCGACAGCACGAACCGCTCGACCTCGGCCTGGTCGTTCTTCATCACCTTGATGTGTTCGGATTTGGTCATGAGACCGTCGAGCCAGGCCGGCAGTTGCGGCCGCTGGCCGCAGGCCGCTTCGACCGCGTCGGGGAATTTGGCGGGATGGGCGGTGGACAGCACGATGCTGGGCACCGTCGTGTCGGTGGTGTCGCGGTCGGCGACGGCGAGCGCAACTGCGGTATGGGGATCGACCAGTTCGCCTGCCTCACGCCGGGCCGCACGGATCGCGGCGGCCGTTTCGGTCTCGTCGGCGCGGCCCGCGTCGAACTCCTCGCGGATTGCCGCCAGCGTTGCATCGGGCAGCACGAAGCGCCCCGATTGCTTCAGCTGCTCCATCAGACGGCGCACACCGGCCGCATCGCGCCGGCCGGCCTCGAACAGCAGCCGCTCGAAATTCGAGGAGATCTGGATATCCATCGACGGTGACGCGGTGGCATGCACCTCCCGCACCTCGTAGATCCCGGTCTTGAGCGTGCGCGCCAGGATGTCGTTGACGTTGGCGGCGATGCGCAACGTGCGCACCGGCAGGCCCATGCGCTTGGCGACATAGCCGGCGAAGATGTCGCCGAAATTCCCGGTCGGCACGACGAAATCCACCTTGCGTGCCGGCGCACCGACGGCCACGGCGGAGGTGAAGTAGTAGACCACCTGGGCGACGATGCGCGCCCAGTTGATGGAATTGACGCCGGAGAGCGAGGTGATATCGCGGAAGCGATGGTTGTTGAACATCCCCTTCACGAGTGCTTGGCAGTCGTCGAAATTGCCCTCGACGGCGAGCGCATGAACATTGGCAGCGCCTGTCGAGGTCATCATCCGCCGCTGCACCTCGGAGATGCGGCCGTGCGGGAACAGCACGATCAGATCGACGTTCTCGAGCCCGGCGAAGGCTTCGACTGCAGCGCCGCCAGTGTCGCCGGACGTCGCGACCACGATGGTGGTGCGCTGGCCGCGCTTGGCGAGCACGTGGTCCATCAGCCGCGAGATCAGCTGCATCGCCACGTCCTTGAAGGCGAGCGTCGGGCCGTGGAACAGCTCCAGCACGAATTGATGCGGCGTCATCTGGCGCAGCGGCACCACCGCCGGATGGCGGAACGTGGCATAGGCCTCGTTCGCCATGCGCCCGAGGTCGGCGTCCGAAATCTCGCCGCCGACGAAGGGATGGATCACGTCGACCGCGACTTCCCAATAGGGGCGGCCGAAAAAGCCGGCGATGGCCTCGGTCGAGAGCTGCGGCCAGGTGGCCGGCACATACAGGCCGCCGTCGCGGGCAAGCCCGGTCAGCATCACGTCGCAGAAGCCGAGTTCGGGGGCCTCGCCCCGGGTCGAGATATAACGAGTCAAACTGCCCTCCAAAGGCCGATCGGGCTTGAGCCAGACCGTAAGCCTTTGATTTTATGAAACTACTTGTTAACAGCCAGAGGCTTTGGGCCACCATAAAGTGTTTTGCGGCATCGGGAAACCGCTTCCCGCCTGGGCCCGGCCCAACGAAAAAGGGCTGCGGCGATACCGCAGCCCCTCTCTTGGAAGGCCTGTCGTTGATATGTGCAGACCAGTTTGCCTCATCCGGGTCGCCGACCCGCTATAACCGTCGGCCAAGTTCTCGGCGCCCGTCACGAAATCGTCAGGGGCGAAAACGACGAACCCGGGAAGATGTTCCTATTTTTCCCGACATGCTTCAGCCTTCGCGGCTCCATCTGCGCGATCTCCCGCATCACATTGCCATTTGTTCCCGAGCCCTCGGACAACCACGGAACGAAGGGTAGCTCCGCTTATTGTGCCCGAGGATGGTGTCGGCAGCAGCCGGTTCGGCGCCCGGCCGACCGTACCGGGCGTCAGCTCATCCCGATTTCCACCGCGATCCTGATCAGGTCGGAATGATTCTTGGCGCCAAGCTTCTGCTTGAGCAGTGACGTGGTATTGGCGACGGTCTTGTAGGAGATCCCCAGCGCTTCGGCGACCTCGACGATCTTGTCGCCGCGGCCGAGCAGGCGGAGAATTTCGAGCTCCCGCGGCGTCATCTGCGAGGCCGGATTGGCCTTGATCGCTGCACCGGAGAACGTCACGGCTTCCGCGAGCTGCGGCGAGATGAAATTGTCGCCCGCGACCACCTTGCGCACAGCCTTGAGCAGAATCCGGGGATCGTCGCCCTTGGAGACATAACCCTGCGCGCCCAGCTCGACCGCCCGTACCACGAAAGCGGGATCGTCGTTCATGCTGAACATGATGATCTTGGCGCCGGGGTCGTCCTTGCGGATCCGCCGCATCAGCTCGAACCCGGAGACGTCAGGCAGACTGATGTCGATCACGGTGACGTCGGGCCGCTTGCTGACATAGGCGCGATGCCCCGATTTGGCGTCGGTCGCCTCGTCGATACGGATCGAATGGTCGGACGCGAATAGGGTGCGGCAACCGGACAGCACCACGGGATGGTCATCGACGATCAGAACCTTGGTCGCCGGCCTGGCGGTATCTTGCATCGCGCGCTCTCTTGTTTTTCAACTCATAGACCTGCGGGAACAAATGGAAAGAGAGAATCCGGCCAATGCGCGTTAGAATTGACCTAATGTGGCAACGACTCTCGTTCAGAACGCAATTGTTCCTCCCGCTCGGCGTGATGTTCGTCACCGCCCTGATCATGGGCGGCGTCCTGCTGCACGCCTTCACGACCGGCCAGCTCGCCGAAGAGAACGAGCCGACGCGGCGATCGACCCGGGCGGTGGCCGAGGCCCTGAACAGCGCCCTGCGGTCGTCCGGGAACCCGCGCAGGACATTGGACGACTTCGTCCGGATGCTGGACGCATCTTCGAATATCCAATTCCGTTCTGCGGAAGCTGGTTCGCCCCCGCTTGCGCCAAGGCCTCTGCAAGGTCCGCATGGCCCGCCGGCATGGTTCGTCAATCTCCTCACCATCCCGGACCTGCATATCGCATTTCCGGTTACGATTGACGGCCAGCGCGCCGGTGACATCGTGTTCACGCCCGATCTGTCGGCTGCACTGTTCGAGACGTGGGTTGGTTTTCTCGCGCTGGCCGGCTTCGTCCTCGTCTTCATGGGACTGACGGCGATCATTGCTCATGTCCTTGCAGGCTCGGCGCTACGCCCCCTGGAGGATCTCGGCGACGGGCTCACGCGGTTACGGGGCGGCGACTACGCAACGCCGATCCCGGTCGCAGGACCGCCGGAAATCCGGCAAAGTTGCGAAGAGGCCAATGCGCTCGCCACCACGCTGGCGCAACTGAGCCAGGACAATCGCGACCTGTTGCATCGCCTGGTGTCGCTCCAGGACGACGAGCGGCGCGACCTCGCGCGCGAGCTGCATGACGAGCTCGGACCGCTGCTGTTCGGCATCCGCGCCGGCACGATCGCGCTGAGCGAGGCCTCGCAGGGAAATCTTGGCAAGCCGGCGCAGGAGGTGATGCGATCAGTCGAGGCGCTCCAGCAGACCAACCGCCGCATCCTCGACCGGCTGCGGCCGCTTTACATCGAGGAATTGGGACTCGCGACCAGCGTGCAGACGCTGCTCCAGAACTTTCGCAGGCAGGCCCCGCATGTCGGCCTGACGGCCACGATCGATCCTGATCTGAACGCAATCGACGGACCGCTGGCCCAGACCATTTATCGCCTGATCCAGGAGGCGCTGACCAACGTGCTGCGCCACGCCGGGGCGAACAATGCCCATGTGCAGGCGACGATTGCCGGCGAGGTGCTCAGTCTGGAGATTTCCGACGACGGCGGCGGCTTTCCCGAGGGCAACGTCTTCGGCCGAGGCCTGACCGGCATGCATGAGCGCGTGCGCGCGCTCAGTGGGTCGCTGTCACTGTTGCGCGCGAATGATCGAACCTATGTGCGCTGCCGCCTGCCGGTCGCGACGGCGCGAGGCGAGCCGGCAACCGGCTAGCAGGCACCATCGGCATGGGAGGTCTGTCGCGCCGGCTCGCACAGGGTGCTGTAGATCTTGCCTTCCGGACTGAAGCGAAATGAAACGCGGATACGCAGCGAGCTCGCGACGGAATATTCGAGATCGATGCCATGCGGCACCGGATGGATCTCCTCCAGGCCAAAGCCCGCCGACGAGAAGGTGCTGAGCCGTGGTCCCCAGTAGGTTTCGAGCTCGCGCCGACCGCGATGGTGTCGCGAGCCGTTACACATGCATTCGACTTGGGCGTCGTCCGCATGGAGGTCGAGCAGCGTCGCCAGGTCGCCCTTGCGGCAGGCGTCCACCCAGTCGACGACAATTCCCATCGGGTCGAAGTCGCTCACATCAAAATCCTGTCTGGCCGCGAAAATTTGCGGGCGGCTTAGGACCACCCTCGTGAATATGCGCTGAACAATAAACCCCGGGCGATACCGGGTTCCCTGGGAACCTGCGCACAATTCAAGCCGGGTGCCGTCCCCTCACCCAGACGCCGAACGCGATCAGCACCGCGCCTGCGAGTGCGAACCAGGTGATGGCGTATTGCAAATGATCGTCCTTGAGATGCACGTCGAGTGGGCCCGGACGCGGGATGCCGTTCTCGGGCACGGGTTGCTCGAGATCGACGTAGAACGGTGCAACCGTGCCCCAGCCGAGTGTGGCTGCGATCGTCAGATGATCGCGCACGAACCAGAGCCGCTTGTCGCGGCTCTCCGCCGGCGTCAGCCAGCCCCGCGCTTCGGGAAAGCGAAGATAGCCGGTGAGCATGACGGGTCGCCCGGTCACGAGCTTCTTCACCGCACGATCCTCTACGTTGCGGTCCTGCATCGTGTTCTCGACGTAGCCCGCATCGATGACGACCGTCTCGCCGCTCGGGAGCCGCGCCGGCAGAAACGCCCAGGTGCCGGGGCTTGAGGCGTCCTTGCGCACGGCCGAGCCGGACGAATAGACCATCGCATCGGGCGAGGCCGCGTAGGTCGCGGTAAAGCTGACGCGGCGGAATTCGTCGCGCGCGGGATTGAGCGCAGCCCATTGCGAGGGCGGCGGTAATGCGACGGGTGTCTCGGCGAGACGCTCCGTGAGTGCTGCGACCAGCTCATGCTTGGCGGCCCGGCGCTGCAATTGCCAGAGGCCGAGCGCCACGAAGACGGCGGTCAGGAACAGCGTGAACAGCGCGAAGCCGGCCAGGCGGGGCTTGCGGACCGTCTCGTTCATTTCGCGCGGTCGACCAGCCGGCCCGGTGCCGCCTTATGATGGAATTGCAGCGCGATCAGCAGCGACTTCATGACGCGCAACGGCACCAGCGTGGTCGCGAGAATCAACGGCAGCCACAGCACGGCATGCAGCCAATACGGCGGCTGATACTTCACCTCGACGACGAGCGCGCACGCAACGACGATTCCGCCGGCCAGCATGATGATGAAGATCGCCGGGCCATCGCCGCTGTCGATGAAGGCGTAGTCGAGGCCGCAGCGGTCACAAGAAGGCGCGAGTGTCAGAAAGCCCGCGTAGAGCTTGCCTTGCCCGCAGCGGGGGCATTTGCAGGCAAGTCCGCGCATCGCGCTTTGCAGGACGGTGGTCTTGGGCCCGGATGTGCCGGCGGTGTCGTTCATGATGACGGACTCTAGAGCATTATCGGTTCTGATTGAATCAGAACCGAAGCTCTAGATTCTTGTTTTGACGCATTTTCTTCACGCGAACCGGTATCCACTTCGCTCGAAAACGCTTTAGCACGGTTTCCGGCGGAGCTTGCGGCGGCCGCAAAGCGAAAGGGCGGCCGTGCGGCCGCCCTTTCTGATCGATCCAGGGCCGCTCAGTGCGCGCCGTGGGCCATGGTCTCGGCGCCGTGTCCCCAGACATAGATGCAGAGGAACAGGAACAGCCAGACCACGTCGACGAAGTGCCAGTACCAGGCGGCGAACTCGAAGCCGAGGTGCTGGGTCGGCGTGAAATGGCCCGCATAGGCACGCAACAGGCAGACCAGCAGGAAGATGGTGCCGACCAGCACATGGAAGCCGTGGAAGCCGGTCGCCATGAAGAAGGTCGCGCCATAGACGTTGCCGCCGAACGAGAACGCCGCGTGGCTGTATTCATAAGCCTGCACGCAGGTGAAGAGCGCGCCGAGCACGACGGTGAGGATCAAGCCGTATTTCAGGCCCTGGCGATCGTTCTCGAGCAGCGCATGATGCGCCCAGGTTACCGTGGTGCCGGAGGTGAGAAGAATCAACGTGTTCAGGAGCGGCAGGTGCCAGGGATCGAAGGTCTCGATGCCGTGCGGCGGCCAGGTGCCCGGCACGGAGCAGGCGCCGGCCTGGGTGCCAAGGCCACAGCCGAACACCGCATCCCGGGTGGCGTGGACAGCGTCGGCCGGGAACAGCGCCGCGTTGAAATAGGCCCAGAACCAGGCGACGAAGAACATCACCTCGGAGGCGATGAACAGGATCATGCCGTACCGGTGATGGAGCTGCACGACGCGGGTGTGGTCGCCCTTGTACTGGGCTTCCTTGATCACGTCGGCCCACCAGCTCGCCATGGTGTAGAGCACGCCGACGGTGCCGACGCCGAAGACGATCGGCGCGGCCGAGAACATGTGGTGCATCCAGGTGATCGCGCCGACTGCCATGATAAAGGCCGAGATGGAGCCGACGACGGGCCACGGGGAGGGATCGACCAGGTGGTAGTCGTGATGCTTGGTGTGCGCCGTAGCCATTTGCGGTCTCTCTCCTCAATCCCGTGCCTGTCCGGCACTTATCCCCTTGTGTCCAATCCCTTGGGCGTCAGCCCGGCGATCAGAGATTTCCCTTGCGTTTGTCGCCTTCGCCCGATGCCAGCGGCTTCACCACGGGATCACGCACCGGATAGAACGTATAGGACAACGTGATCGTGTTCAGCCCATCGTTCTCGTGATCGTCGGCGACCGACGGATCGACATAGAACACGACCGGCATCTCGCGCTTCTCGCCGGGCGCCATGGTCTGCTCGGTGAAGCAGAAGCAGTTGATCTTCTGGAAGTAGGAGCCGACCGTCAGCGGCGCGACATTGTAGGCCGCCTGGCCTGCGGTGGTGCGCGCGGCCTGGTTGGTCACCGTGTAAAAAACCGTCACGACCTGGCCGATATTGACCTCGATCTGGCTCTGCTCCGGCTCGAATTTCCAGGGCAGGCCGGGCGCGACATTGGAATCGAAACGCACCGCGATCTTGCGCGCGATCGGGCCGGCTGCCGGTGCCGCAGTCGCGACCTGAGTCGTGCCATTGAAGCCGGTAGCGCGGCAAAACCAATTGTAGAACGGAACCGCCGCGTAGGATGCGCCGATCATCAGCGCGACCACACCGCCGCAGATCGAGGCGACCAGCGCATCGCGGCCAAGACCCTTCACAGGCCCACGTCCCTTAAGAGACTGACGCCCCTTGGTGGCCGTCAGGCTCTGATCCTGCGCTATGGTCGGCTCGTGATCCATGTTTCCTACATCGGCCGGACTAGCACCGCCGGCCCCTTGACCATGGTGACGGCGAAGAACAGCACAACGAGCACGCCGAGCGCGAGCGCGATCGCGATCGAGCGCTGACGACGGCTCTTCTTCTGCGCCTCGGTGAGGACGATTCCATCTGGCTCGGGTTTGTCGGCCATCCCAGCGATCATGCGCCCCCAACCATCGGAGCAAGCGCCCGGTACACGACCTCGGCCAGCAGGGTCGCGAACAGCGCGAACAGATACAGGACGGAGAAAGCAAACAGCTTGCGGGTCGCGCGCAGCGAGGCAGATCGCTCGCGGCGTAGATAGACGTTGATCGCGAGCACCAGCATGCCCGCGCCGAGGATCAGCGAGACGACACCGTAGACGGCGTCGAAATAGCCGAGCGCCCAGGGCGCTGCGGCAACCGCGATCAGCACGATGGTGTAGAGCAGGATCTGAAGCCGCGTCGCGTCGGGACCGGCGACGTTGGGCAGCATCGGAATGCCGGCGCGGGCGTAATCGTCGGAGCGGAACAGCGCCAGCGCCCAGAAGTGCGGCGGGGTCCAGAAGAAGATGATCGCGAACAGCAGCAGCGGCTCGACGTCGACCGTGCCTGTGACCGCGGCCCACGCCACAACCG
This sequence comes from Bradyrhizobium cosmicum, assembly GCF_032290525.1. GTDB lineage: Bacteria > Pseudomonadota > Alphaproteobacteria > Rhizobiales > Xanthobacteraceae > Bradyrhizobium > Bradyrhizobium cosmicum_A. The sequence continues at coordinate 303,630 of NZ_JASXTA010000008.1, forward strand.
GCGGCAACGCGCCGGCGGCACCGCCTATCACGATGTTCTGCGCGGTCCAGCGCTTCAGGCCGATCGTGTAGATCACGACGTAGAAGAAGATGGTGAAGGCGAGCAACGCGCCCGCGATCCAGTTGACCAGGATGCCGAGCGTCATCACCGAGAAGAAGGCCAGCGTCATGCCGAACGCCATCGCCTCGGGACGGGTGATACGACCGCGCGGAATCGGCCGGTTCGCCGTGCGCGACATCTTGGAGTCGATGTCGCCTTCGAGCGCCATGTTGAGCGCCCCGGAAGCGCCGGCACCGACCGCGATGCAGAGCAGCGAGGTGATCGCAAGAACCCAGTGGAAATGGCCGGGCGCCATCGCCATTCCAACCAGCGCGGTGAAGATCACCAGCGACATCACCCGCGGCTTGAGCAGCGCGAGATAGTCGCCAACCTCCGCTTCGGAGATGCGGGGATTGATGTCGATGGCGTTCTGGTCGAGGACGGACACTAATTCAACTCGCTTCGCTATAGAGCCGCGGCGCCCGTCAGGGGCGCCGCGAGAGATTGATCACTGCACGCGGGGCAGCACTTCGAACTGGTGGAAGGGCGGCGGCGAGGGCAGCGTCCACTCCAGCGTGGTCGCACCCGCACCCCAAGGATTGTCGCCAGCCGGCACCTTGCGGGCGAAAGCCTCGATCACGCAATAGAGGAAGATCAAAACGCCGAAGCCGGAGATGTAAGAGCCGAGCGACGAGATCAGGTTCCAGCCCGCGAACGCGTCGGGATAATCGACATAGCGGCGCGGCATGCCCGACAGGCCGAGGAAGTGCTGCGGGAAGAACACCAGGTTCACGCCGATGAAGGTAACCCAGAAGTGCGCCTTCGCGAGCCCTTCATTGTACATGTAGCCCGACATCTTCGGGAACCAGTAGTACCAGCCGGCAAAGATCCCGAACACCGCACCGAGCGACAGCACGTAGTGGAAGTGCGCGACGACGTAGTAGGTCTCCTGGAGCACGCGGTCGACGCCCGCATTCGCCAACACGACGCCGGTGACGCCGCCGACGGTGAACAGGAAAATGAAACCCACCGCCCAGATCATCGGGGCGCGGAACTCGATGGAGCCGCCCCACATCGTTGCGATCCACGAGAAGATCTTCACGCCGGTCGGGACCGCGATGACCATCGTGGCGGCGACGAAATAGGCCTGCGTCGCCGAGGACATGCCGACCGTATACATGTGGTGCGCCCACACCACGAAGCCGATGCCGCCGATCGCGACCATGGCGTAGGCCATGCCGAGATAGCCGAACACCGGCTTGCGCGAGAAGGTCGAGACGATCTGGCTGACCATGCCGAAGGCGGGAAGGATCAGGATGTACACCTCGGGGTGACCGAAGAACCAGAACAGGTGCTGGAACAGCACGGGGTCGCCGCCGCCGTCGGGCGCGAAGAACGTCGTGCCGAAATTGCGGTCGGTGAGCAGCATGGTGATCGCGCCCGCGAGCACAGGCAGCGACAACAGCAACAGGAACACCGTCACCAGGATCGACCACACGAACAGCGGCATCTTGTGCAGGGTCATGCCCGGTGCACGCATGTTGAAGATCGTGGTGATGAAGTTGATGGCGCCGAGGATCGACGAGGCGCCCGCCAGATGCAGCGACAGGATCGCGAAATCGACGGCCGGACCCGGATGGCCCGAGCTCGACAACGGCACGTACATGGTCCAGCCGGCGCCGACGCCGTTGGCGCCGGGCTCGCCCTCGACGAAGGTCGACATCAGCAGCAGGGCGAAGGAGGCCGGCAGCAGCCAGAACGAGATGTTGTTCATGCGCGGGAACGCCATGTCGGGCGCGCCGATCATCAGCGGCACGAACCAATTGCCGAAACCGCCGATCATCGCGGGCATGACCATGAAGAAGATCATGATCAGGCCGTGAGAGGTCACGAACACATTGTAGGTGTGCGTCTCGTGGAAGATCTGCACGCCCGGATACATCAGCTCGGCACGGATCGCGATCGACATCGCGGCGCCGATGACGCCGGCGATGACCGCGAAAATCAGGTACATCGTGCCGATGTCCTTGTGGTTGGTCGAATAGACGTAGCGCCGCCATCCGGTCGGATGGGCATGCTCGTCATGTCCGTGGTCTTGCGCGTGATCGCCGTGTGCCGCTGCGCTCGTTGCCATTTTCAAATCCTGCCTTGCGTCCCATGCGGACCTGATGCGGTCCCGCCCTTTATGTCGCTTTCGGTCCCCTCGCGCCTTCGCCCGGCGCTTACTGCGTCGGGCCGGCCGCGGAGGCGTAGGTGCTGGCGCCGCCGCTCGCATATTTCTTCTTCGCCGCCTCGACCCAGGAGGCGAAATCCTTGTCCTCCACGACGCGAATCGCGATCGGCATGAAGGCGTGATCCTTGCCGCAGAGCTCCGAGCACTGGCCGTAGAACATGCCGGTCTTGCTGGCCTTGAACCAGGTCTCGTTCAGCCGCCCCGGAATGGCATCGATCTTGACGCCGAAAGCCGGCAGCGCGAAGGCGTGGATGACATCCGCACCGGTGACCTGGACACGGACCACCTTGTTGACCGGCACCACCATCTCGTTGTCGACGCCGAGCAGGCGGGGCTGCTTGTCCTGGGCCATCAGCGAGTCGAACTCGAACTTGCCGTTGTCAGGATAGGCATAGGACCAATACCACTGCTTGCCGGTCGCCTTGATCGTCAGGTCCGCCTTCGGCACGTCGAGCTCGAGGAACAGCAGGCGGAACGACGGCACCGAGATACCAACCAGGATCAGCACCGGAACCAGCGTCCAGGCCACCTCGATCAGTGTGTTGTGGGTGGTCCGCGACGGCACCGGATTGGCCCGCGCGTTGAACTTGATGACCACGATCACCAGCAACGCCAGAACGAACAGCGTAATCAGGGTGATCAGCACGAACAGGAAGTTGTGGAACCAGACGATATTGTCCATCACCGGAGACGCGGATTGCTGGAGCGTCCACTCCCACGGCGCCGGTTGCCCGAGCTCGGCGAATGCCGCACCGCCCGTCGCCAGCGTCAGACCCGCCACGGCCAATCCCAGCAAGTGCCGGCCAACCTGGCCCATCGACATCCTCATGCCGTTCGCGCTCCCCTAACGAAATCACCCCAAGTGCATCCCCCTATTTCCGGGAAACGCTTATTCGATCCGCCCGTCCGTCAAACCGCCGCGCAAGAATACCTCTAAGAGGAATTGGGGCCAGATCGCGAGAACGCCGAAATCAAGCCTCTCAAACCATAATTCTTGATCTATCGCAATGCAGTCTTGAACCCTTCTGTCAGCCATCACCCGCAAGATATTTCCCAGTAACATCAGACAAAAATACCGTTTCCCGGGATGCTGCGGCTTGACAGCGGAATTGCCCGCGGTAGGCACTGGGAGATAGCCGCGCAGGAACCTGATTCGTGCGGGCGATGGCGGCGTGGCCGGCGCGGAATTTGCTTGCGAATCGCCTTCAAGACGCCGTCATTCCCCGTATCAGTCCGCCAGGCGCGAGCGGCCCAGGCGAGCAGAGGGACCGACCCGATGGGGTTTCCGAGAGGCATGGCAAGGCAGCCTAAATGGCAGGCTAAAAGGCAGGCTGGCAGCCTCACGATGCTGGCCGCGCTGTTGGCGGGGGTGGTCGTCCTGGCGCTTCCGGGCCTCGCCCATGCGCAGGGCGCGGTGCGCTCCGTCCATGGCGACTGGCAGATCCGCTGCGACACCCCGCCGGGCGCCCAGACCGAGCAATGCGCCCTGATCCAAAGCGTGGTGGCCGAAGATCGCTCCAATGCCGGCCTGACCGTGATCGTGCTCAAGACCGCCGACCAGAAGAGCCGCCTGATGCGCGTGGTCGCCCCGCTCGGCGTTCTCCTGCCGTCCGGCCTGGGCCTCAAGCTCGACAACCAGGATGTCGGCCGTGCCGGCTTCGTTCGCTGCCTGCCCAATGGCTGCGTCGCCGAGGTCGTCATGGACGACAAGCTGCTCGGCCAGCTCCGCACCGCCAAGACCGCCACCTTCATCATCTTCGAGACGCCGGAAGAAGGCATCGGCTTCCCGCTCAGCCTGAACGGGCTCGGCGAGGGCTATGACAAGCTGCCGTAACGCAGCCGGACGTATCGCGGCCAGACCTATTGTTTCCGTAATGTGAGGCTTCGTGCCCTCGCGGAACCGGTCCGAAACCATTATCTTGCCGCACATCCCTCCGAGAACGGAAGCCAGATGACCAACCCTGCCACAACCTCCCTGCTCGACCGCGCCAATCTCGACCGCGACCAGGTTCGCAGCGAGCTCGCGCGCGGGCTTGCCGGCGCCGACGACGGCGAATTGTTCCTCGAATACAGCCAGACCGAAGCGCTGATGTTCGACAATGGGCGGCTGAAGCAGGCGACCTACGACACTTCCCAGGGTTTTGGACTGCGCGCCGTCAAGGACGATGCCGTCGGCTATGCGCATTCCTCCGACGTGTCGCTGCCGGCGCTGATTCGCGCCGCGGACGCCGTGGCGGCCGTGCGCGGCGGCTATTCCGGCAGCTTTGCCGCCCCGCCGGCGCATACCAACGTGCGGCTCTATAGTGACGACAATCCGCTCGATGCCCCCGGCTTCGAGACGAAAGTAAAACTGCTCGCCGAGATCGACGCCTATCTGCGCGACAAGGATCCGCGGGTGCGACAGGTCAGTGTCAGCTTGGGCGCGACTTGGCAGGTCGTCGAGATCCTGCGTCCCGACGGCGAGAGCTATCGCGACATCCGCCCGCTCGTGCGTGTCAACGTCTCCGTCGTCGCAGGCCAAGGCGACCGCCAGGAGAGCGGCAGCAAGGGCTATGGCGGCCGCGCTGGCTATGCCGAATTCATCGAAAGCAAGAACTGGCGCGAGGCCGCCGACGGCGCGCTGCGCGAGGCCCTCGTCAATCTGGAATCGATTCCCGCCCCCGCCGGCGAGATGGACGTCGTGCTCGGCGCCGGCTGGCCCGGCGTGATGCTGCATGAAGCGGTCGGCCACGGCCTCGAGGGCGACTTCAACCGCAAGAAGACCTCCGCGTTCGCCGGCCTGATGGGCCAGCAGGTCGCGGCCAAGGGCGTCACTGTCGTCGACGACGGCACCATCGCCTCGCGCCGTGGCTCGCTGTCGATCGACGACGAGGGCACGCCGACCAACCGCACCGTGCTGATCGAGGACGGCATCCTGGTCGGCTACATGCAGGACCGCCAGAACGCACGGCTGATGAACATGAAGCCGACCGGCAACGGCCGCCGCCAGGGCTATGCCCATGTGCCGATGCCGCGCATGACCAACACCTACATGCTCGCAGGCGACCGCGATCCGGCCGAGATTCTCGCTTCGGTCAAGAACGGCGTGTTTGCCGCGAATTTCGGTGGCGGTCAGGTCGACATCACCTCGGGCAAATACGTCTTCCAGTGCACCGAGGCCTACAAGATCGAGAACGGCAAGCTGGGGGCGCCGCTGAAGGGCGCCATGCTGATCGGCAACGGGCCCACCGACCTGCATCGCATCCGCATGATCGGCAACGATCTCGCGCTCGATACCGGCATCGGCACCTGCGGCAAGAACGGCCAGGGCGTGCCCGTCGGCGTCGGCCAGCCGTCGCTGCTGATGGAACGCATCACGGTGGGTGGAACGGGCGCATGAGCGTTGAGAAAGTAACTGTCCCCGCCAAGCGGAAAAGCAGTGGCTGGGCCGGCCAGCTCATGCAGCTCGCCGGCATCGTCGTCGCCGTGTTCATCGCCAAGGGCGCGCTGGCCGAGCCGTTCTACGTGCCGTCGGGCTCGATGGAGCCGACGCTGCTGATCGGCGACGCGCTGCTCGCCTCGAAATTCCCCTATGGCTACGGCACCTCGTCGCTGCCGATCCAGATCAACCTGCCCGAGAGCGGCCGCGTGTTCGCGGAGACGCCGAAGCAGGGCGACGTCGTGGTGTTCCGCTGGCCCGGCGATCGCTCGCAGGCCTGGGTCAAGCGTGTCGTGGGACTGCCCGGCGACCGCATCCAGATCCGGCAGGGACAGCTCTTCGTCAACGACCGTCCCGCCGAGCTGAAGCCCGATGGCGTCGGCGCGGCCGAGGACGACAATGGCAGAACCGAGCCCGCCTATCGCTACGTCGAGACGCTGCCGAACGGCGTCTCGCATCTGATCTTCAAGATGCGCGACAACGGCCCGCTCGACAACACGCAAGAAGTCACGGTGCCCGCCGGTCACCTCTTCGTGCTCGGCGACAACCGCGACAATTCCGCGGACAGCCGCGTGCCGCTGCGCTCCGGCGGGGTCGGCTTGCTGCCGATCGACAATCTGGTCGGACGCGCCGATGCCGTGCTCGGCTCCTGGGACCTCGGCATCCGCGGCCAGCCGGTATGGACATGGCTCTCCGGTTTCCGGCTCGCGCGGTTCTTCACCGCCGTGCACTGAGCCGATCTCATGACTTCGACGACGTCAGAAATTTCGCGCTGACGTGGCCGGAGGTCGAGGACGGCACTTCCTACGGCACGCCAGCGCTGAAAGTGCGCAAAAAGTTACTGACACGTCTGAAGGAGGACGGCGACAGCCTGGTGATGCCGGACATCCCGATCGACGAGCGCACGATGCTGATCGAGAGCCGGCCAGAGACCTTCTATTTCACCGACCACTACGCCGACTATCCGATCGTGCTGATCCGCCTGTCCCAGGCCAAGCGCGCGATCATCGAGCCGTATTTGCGCCGGCGCTGGCGCGGCCTCGCCTCGAAGGCGGCGCGTGCAGCGTTCGACGCAAGCTCGTCATAGTAGCCGCGGAATGCGCTGCGTGGGGCGGGCAAAGCGAAGCGTGCCCACCATTCGCGAACGGAGTCGCGGAAGGATGGTGGGCGCGGCGCTACACGCCTTTGCCGCACCCTACGAACTCCGTCTGATCACGCCGCCTTCGCCTGCACGTTGTCGCAGAACTCCGCGAGCCGATCCGCCAGCCGCAGCATTGCGGAGCTGGCGCCGGGTGAAGCCATCAGCGCCACCTCGGTCCGGTTGATCGGTTCAAAGCCGTCCTTGGCCGTCAGCACGCGGTGATCGGACTGGATCGACATCTCCGACAGGATGCTGAGGCCCATGCCGGCGGCGACCGCGGCCTGGATGCCGGCAAGGCTCGACGACGAATAGGACATGTGCCAAGCGCGGCCGGCGCTCTCCAGCGCGTGGATGGCGCCGGCGCGATAGAGGCAGCCGGTCGGAAAGCCGATCAGCGGCACCGAGGACGCCTTGACGTCGACCGGATGGCTCTTGCTGGTGACCCAATGCACCCGCTCCGGCCACACCGCGATGGCGCCCTTCGCGCCGGCCTCGCGCTTGAACAGCGCAAGGTCGAGCTCGCCGCGATCGAGGTCGCGCGCGAGATTCTTGCTCTGGTCGGCGCGCACATCGAGCCGCAGCCCGGGATGCGAGCGCGAGAACGTGCCCAGCAATTTCGCCAGCCGATACGCCGCAAAATCCTCGGGGATGCCGAGCCGGATCGCGCCTTCGCCATCAGGCTCGCGCAGCACGTCGCGCGCTTCCTCGGCGAGCGAGAGCAGCCGCCGCGCATAGGACAGCAGCCGCTCGCCGGCCTCCGTCGGCCGCACGTCCTTGCCGTCGCGATGCAAGAGCACCTGGCCGACGTCCTCCTCCAGCCGCTTGATCTGCTGACTCACGGTCGATTGCGTGCGGTGAACGCGCTCGCCGGCGCGGGTGAAGCCGCCGGCCTCGACCACCGAAACGAAGCTGCGCAGGAGCTCCAGATCGAGCATCGCCGCCTCCATTTAAAAATCCACTGATCAGAGGTTAATCATTTAATTTCCAAATGACAACCCACGTTCCTAGATCGAGGGCTCAGGAGAATGCCCTCATGTCGCTCGCCACCTCGCTTCCCGCAGCACCAAGCCGCTTCAACACCTTGCCACTCGCCATCGGCCTGTTCTGTCTGCTCTGGAGCTACGCCTTTGTCGCCGGCAAGATCGGTGTCACCCATTGCCCGCCGCTGATCCTGCTCGCCGCGCGCTTCTCGCTCGCCGGCATCCTGATCCTCGGCGCGACGATGATTCGCGGTGGCTGGTCCCTGTCCTGGCGCGACGCAGCGATCTTCGCCGTGCTCGGCATCGCCAACAACGCGCTCTATCTCGGGCTCGGCTACACCGGCCTGCAATCGGTCTCCGCCGGCCTCGGCGGCCTGGTCGTCTCGGCCAATCCGGTCTTCACCGCCGCGTTAGCGACCCTGCTGCTCAGCGAAGGCATGACCTGGCGCAAGGCGGGCGGCCTGTTGCTCGGCATCATCGGCGTGACCGCGATCGTCTGGCACCGCCTGTCGGTCGGCACGGACTCTCTCCACGGCATCATCTTCACGCTGGCCTCGCTCGCCTCCATCGTCGCCGGCACCATTTTGTTCAAGCTGCTCGCCCCGAGGGGCTCTCTGTGGATCGGCAATGGCGTGCAGAATCTCGCCGCCGGCATCGTGTTGGCGCCGATCGCGTTCACCTTCGCCGACGTCCACGCCATCGATGTCACGGCGAGCCTGATCGGCGCCTTCGCCTTCCTCGTGCTCGGCGGCTCGATCCTCGCCTACTGGCTCTGGTTTCATCTCCTGAAAGTGTGTGGCGCGACCGCTGCCAGTGCCTATCATTTCCTGATGCCGCCGCTCGGCATGCTGTTCGCCTACATCGTGCTTGGCGAGCATGTCGAGGGGCGGGACCTGCTCGGCATCATTCCGGTCGCGCTCGGCATCTATCTGGTGACGCGCCCCGCAAAGCCGGTCGCGTAAGAGGAGTTCATCATGCCCATTTCCATCACCCTGATCGGCGGCCCTACCGCGCTGATCGAGATCGACGGCTTCCGCCTGCTCACCGACCCGACTTTCGATGCGCCCGGCGCCTATCAGCTCCCGCATGTGAAGCTGGAAAAGACCATCGGTCCCGCCGTGAGGTCCGACGCGATCGGTCCCGTCGATGCGGTCCTGCTCAGCCATGACCAGCATTCCGACAATCTCGACAATTCCGGCCGCGAATATCTGCTCAACGCCAAGCGCGCGCTGACGACGGAGGCCGGAGCAAAACGCCTCGGCGGCCAGGTCGAAGGTCTCGCGCCGTGGGGCACAACGCATCTGAAGGACGGCGACGGCAACATGCTGACGATCACCGCGACGCCGGCCCGTCACGGCCCGGCCGGTATCGAACCGCTGTCGGGCGACGTCATCGGTTTCGTGGTATCGTCGAGCCGGAAAGACACCACGTCGGTCTACATCACCGGCGACACCACCTGGTTCGACGGCGTCGCCGAGGTCGCGCGCCGCTTCAAATGCGGCGTGGTGATGCCGTTCGCGGGCGCCGCGCAGACCCGCGGACCGTTCCACCTCACCATGGACACCAACGACACCATCGAGACCGCGCGCGCGTTTCCCGATGCGATGATTGTGCCGGTGCATACCGAAGGCTGGGCGCATTTCCGCCAGAACAGCGAGGATCTGCGCAAGACCTTCGACGTGCTGGGATTCGGCACAAGGTTGCGATTGCTGGAGCCCGGCGTGCCGACGGTGGTGGAGGCGCCGTAGCCTCAACTGTCATGCCCCGGCTTGACCGGGGCATCCAGTACGCCGCGGCGGTCGTTGTGAGAGCGAGGTACCTAAAGCGTGATGGCATTAAGTTCGATAGCCTGAATTTTTGAGATAGTTGGCGCATTCCTCGGGTGTGAAAGCGTCGA